>JBNKUI010000087.1:0-967157 GCA_050298535.1 Saprospiraceae bacterium | reverse complement strand
CCCCGTTAAGACGCCCGACGTGTTGGTCTCCCCATAGAACGTGTAGCTTAATGTTCCCGTACCGCCAGTAGCTACAATGGTTACCGTTGCTGTACCTCCATTACATGCAGTCGGCGTGGTTACCATTGCACTTGTTAAGCTAATCGATGGTGGCTCCGTCACCGTGATCACTCCTGTCAACGGTCCACACATATTCGCATCCGTGATGCTATACATCTGATCAACTCCCGCACTCACCCCCGTGAATACGCCCGTCGCGTTGGTCTCCCCATTGAACGTGTAGCTTAATGTTCCCGTACCGCCAGTAGCTACAATGGTTACCGTTGCTGTACCGCCATTACATGAAATCGGCGTGGTTACCATTGCACTTGTTAAGCTAATCGATGGTGGCTCCGTCACCGTGATCATTCCTGTCAACGGTCCACACATATTCGCATCCGTGATGCTATACATCTGATCAACGCCCGCACTCACCCCCGTGAATACGCCCGTCGCGTTGGTCTCCCCATTGAACGTGTAGCTAATAGGGGCTGTCCCTCCACTCGCTACTATTGTCACTTCTCCTGTTCCTCCATTACACATGATCGCACTGGTCACCGTCGCACTCGTAAAGGTCAATGCCGGCGGTTCCGTTACTGTGATCATCCCTGTCAACGGTCCACACATATTCGCATCCGTGATGCTATACATCTGATCAACGCCAGCAGTTACTCCCGTGAATATGCCTGTCGTATTGGTCTGCCCATTGAAGGTGTAGCTAAATGTTTCCGTACCGCCAGTAGCGATAATGGTTACCGTTGCTGTGCCTCCATTACATGCAATCGGTGTGGTTACCATTGCACTTGTTAAGCTAATCGCCGATGGCTCCGTCACCGTGATCATTCCTGTCAACGGTCCACACATATTCGCATCCGTGATGCTATACATTTGATCCATGCCCGCACTCACCCCTGTGAATATGCCCGTCGTGTTGGTTTCCCCATTGAACGTGTAGCTTAATGTTCCCGTACCGCCAGTAGCGATAATGGTTACCGTTGCTGTACCTCCACTACATGCAATCGGCGTGGTTACCATTGCACTTGTTAAACTAATCACCGAAGGCTCGTTCACTGTGAGCATTCCTGTCAACGGTCCACACATATTCGCATCCGTGATGCTATACATTTGATCCATGCCCGCACTCACCCCCGTGAATATGCCCGTCGTGTTGGTCTGCCCATTGAACGTGTAGCTTAATGTTCCTGTACCGCCAGTACCTACAATGGTGA
Source organism: Saprospiraceae bacterium (assembly GCA_050298535.1). Classification (GTDB taxonomy): domain Bacteria; phylum Bacteroidota; class Bacteroidia; order Chitinophagales; family Saprospiraceae; genus JABDMH01. The sequence continues at coordinate 965,889 of JBNKUI010000087.1, read as the reverse complement.
CCGTTGCTGTGCCTCCATTACATGCAATGGGCGTGGTTACCATTGCACTTGTTAAGCTAATCGCCGAAGGCTCGTTCACTGTGATCATTCCTGTCACCTCACATCCGTTAGCATCTGCTATGGTATACATTTGATCAGCACCTTCACTGACCCCAACAAATATTCCTGTATTGTTTGTCTCTCCATTAAATGTATAGCTAAGTGGTAAAGCAGTCCCGGAACCAATTATGGTCACGGTTCCAGTACCTCCTGCACATGGAATAGATGTGGTGACACTGGCACTGACAATACTCAGATCTGATACAGGCTCTTCAAGAACAACATCACTTGACTCTTGTGAACAGCTTACATTTCGAACACTGATTGGATATGATCCCGATCCCAATCCAGTGAACATATTACTTGCTTGCCAAGTCATTCCACCATCAATACTATATTCCAGTGGAGGGTTGCCCACTGCAGTAATCGAGATAGTGCCGTCATCAGAAATACATGTGGTTGGGTCTGTACTGGATACATTTGTTATTTGTACTGAACAAACATTGAATGTTGCCACAGCTGGATCTGTTTTCGTGTTGCCAACTATTGCCGTTACTTTATTAGAATGGTCTCCATCAGGTGTTCCAGCAGGCACATCGACCACATAAATTAATTCAATCGAATCATTAGGAGCAATTTCATAGGAACTTGAAGGATAAATGGTTGGAATGCCTCCAATCCAGGATATTGGACCGGTATCAGTTGCGACAGGAGATTGGGAAGAATTGCTTATTGTGATATCGCTTGACATATCAATAGAATTGAAGGCAAGTACAGATGGAAGCGTATCATCAATTCGGTCAATAATAATATCTACTGGACTTGAATTTTCTATCACTACTCGATATGTCACTTGAGACGGAAGTGTGCTCAAGCTATCAGGAGACACACTTTTTTTAATAGTGACCGGATTAAAAGCCTCTGGAAATACAGCTATTTGGTCTGGTGTATTAAATCCTGTATGATACTTATAAGGACCACCACTCTGATGTGTTGCATAAGGAGCCGCGGTAGTAGGTGGAGCCACGCATTCAACACGAAAAAAATAGCAGATTTCCATTCCACTGCTTGATCCATTCGCAACATCATCGACCGATGGCCAATACAATCGATTGTGCTCTCCTGCAGACACACCAATTAAATTTGTTTGCGAAAGGACCTCTGCACCAATAAGTTGATAACATGCCGCATTGAAAGAGCTAATACCTGAAGGTTGTACATTAATGGCTGTCCCGTCAGGGATATTTCCAAAGTCATAAATCACACATAATGTAAGAATCTGCCCTACATAATTGCCTGGACTAAGTGTGGTACTGACAACGAGACCACCAGAGCTCGTACTTTGAACATCTCGAGTCTCCATCGGCTCACTATGCATGGTGGTCCCCGTCAAATCTGATACCTCAAAGTTTACGTCTGAGCTATTATTCTCATCAGAGGGTCCACTAGGTACTGGATACGTAATATACCAGAAGAGCGTGTCACATTGGTTCGGCAGGAGTGTACCGCCATCTCCCACCACCTGTTCAGGATCTTGTCCACCACCCAGTGTAAAAACCTCTCCAGCAGGTTCCATATCTGTTTTTGTAAATCCAGCAATGGAAGCGGTAAGGTCAGTGAGTGTGCTGCCAGATGTGTTACATATCTCAACTCCCATATAAGCTGAATTAAGTACTGCTTGATTATGGTCAACATCAAAATATGGAGATGTAATTCGAGTAATGGATACACCAGGTTGTGCAGATATAACTGCCGATGCTACTAGAATTATTGACGAGATCAGTGCAAGTCTTCTTATTGCACCCCTGAGGGTTGAGGTCTTTTTAATCACGATATTAACAGTTCTGTGTGTTTAAGTTATCAACCAAAGTCAAAACGCACACTAATATAACAGAATATTTATATATGTATATAAATATATTAGAGCTGTGTATATATCTATAAAATCGTGATTTACTAGTTTTGTGATTGTGATCTCCGTTTTTCCCATGCCCAGGCTGTCCGCATGATATCTTCGAGATTCATCTTTGGTGACCAACCCAGTAGTTTTTTTGCCAGGGAGTAATCAGCATATACAGCCTCTACATCACCTGGACGACGATCTGCTATGTTGAAATTCAATTTTTGATCTGCCACTTGCTCAAAAGCTTTAACAACCTCAAGTACGGTTGAGCCCGTCCCCGATCCCAGATTGAAAGTGGCGATATTTTCGGGTTTTTCTCGTATCAAATACTCGACCGACAGTGTATGAGCATGTGCCAGATCCATCACGTGGATATAATCCCTTATACAGGTACCATCGCGTGTATCATAATTATCACCAAAGACATGCAATGTGTCTCGCTTTCCAATAGCTGTCTCAGTGATGACAGGGACCAAATTATTTGCTCTATTTCTGGCAGATTCTCCTATGAGTATAGAGGGGTGTGCACCTGCAGGATTAAAATATCGTAACACACAAAAACGCATCCTGGGGTGGGCAATTGCCACATCGGCGATTATTTGCTCGCCGATCTGTTTTGTGCGGGCGTATGGAGACTCTGCACTGCCGATCGGAGTACTTTCTACAACTGGTAACTCTTCGGCATTTCCGTAGACAGAACAAGAACTCGAAAAGATAAAGTTTTCCACTCCATGCTCAACCAGGCATTTGAGGAGATTGACCATGCCTCCAATATTGTTCTCGTAGTAGGATAATGGTTTTTCCACCGATTCTCCTACGCTCTTTAACGCAGCAAAGTGAATGACAGCATCAAATGCGTGCTTTTCGAATACTTTTCTCAAATCTGGCATTGATTTCAAATCAACGTCTTCATATTCAATTTCTGAATTCGTAATTTTCTCAACTGACTGGTAGACAGATGCATCACTATTTAGATAATTGTCAATACTTACGACAGAGTGACCATGATTTATAAGGTCTACGAGCGTATGACTGCCAATGTATCCTGCTCCACCAGTCACTAAAACTTTTGCCATTTGTGGATATTTATACCTTTGTTCAAAGGTAAATATTTGGTCATCTTAAACTGATAGTAATTTGGATTTAAACGCTTTCCGAGATACACTGACAAGCATTGTGAGGGATGCCAGTGAAGCTATTCTCTCCATATATAACGATCCTCAGCTGTTCAATGTCGAGCAAAAGTCAGACAAGTCCCCTTTGACAGCGGCTGATAAAGCCGCTAATGACATCATATGTGATGGACTCCGGAAGCTACCGGGTAACTTCCCAATCATTTCTGAGGAGAATAAGCAAATTCCTTACGAAGTGAGGAAAGATTATACATACTGCTGGATGGTGGACCCTCTGGATGGAACCAAGGAATTCATAAAGCGGAATGGTGAATTCACTATAAATATCGCACTACTACGACACAATGCACCTGTACTCGGCATCATCCATATTCCAGTATCCGAACTTACATACTTCGGGTGCTATCAATATGGTGCCTTTAAGCTATCTGATAGTGATTGGAAAAAGATTGAATGTCGATCGTTTGATAGCTCAGACGAAAATCTGGACATCATCTGCTCACGATCGCACCTCAGTGGCCCTACAAAAGAGTACATTGACAAGTTTAAGGAACCGAATCTCAAATCAAGAGGATCATCTTTAAAATTTCTAGAAATAGCCGAGGGTAATGCTGACATCTATCCCAGAATAGCACCGACAATGGAGTGGGATACTGCTGCAGCTCATATCATTTTGCAGGAAGCAGGTGGTCAATTAATTGAATTTGCAACAGGACAGCCTTTACAATACAACAAAGAGAACCTACTGAACCCAGATTTTATAGCCTACGGCAAAGGTCAGTTACCGTAAGCAAAACAGATTAATCTTCGGAAGATACTACTTCTCTTTTTTCTGCCTTTTTAGGCACCGGATCGTACCCATGACTTCCCCAGGGATGACATCGCGATATGCGCTTCATGCCCAGCCAGGTGCCCTTCAAAGCGCCCCACTCTTCAATCGCTTCCAGAGCATATTGAGAACAAGTGGGTTCAAATCGGCAATTCTTTCCCAATAGTGGAGAAATGGCCACTTGATAAAATCGTATCGGTAATATAAATAGCTTCCTTAACATGCTACAGTGAGATCTTGACAGAATCCAACTCAGAATCCAATAGATAAAATCGCCTTAACTTATTGGCAATAAAAGTCACCACGTTTTTCTGATCTTGATATAAATCCAATAATAACCTGTTCTCCACTTCCACTTCCGAGTTGATATCCACACCCTTCCCCTCAAAGTAACACCAGACTGCAATTAGATCGTAGTCGGCTTCTTTCCCAATGAAATCAAAGGCTATATCCTTACCATCGACCTTTATTTTAAAGAAACGTTCGACGTATTCTTTAATAAAAGTATTGGAGCTATCAGCCTCTTTGGCAGTTTCTAAATAAAGAGGGTCGACACCATAACTGGTAATGGCATCCTCTAAATCATCTATGAAAAGGTGCATGCTCACCTCAAGAGATTGGTTCTCTTGATTGTAGTAAACCTCCGTCTTACTCATATGGATATCATGGAGTAATTCCGGAGCCGGCAACAGCCAAAAATAGATCCCTATTAAGAAGTAAACCATCATTTCATGAGTCACTAATCAAGAAACAAGTCCTTGATCATATATATGCATTCTACTAACAAAAAGTTCACCTCTGTATCATTCACATGCGGTGAACGACTGAAACATGGCGTCCTACTTCTACTTTCTTCCCAAAAAGCCTGTCCGACTAGTAGCGGTAGTAATCAGGCTTATAGGGACCTTCTTGCTGTATCCCCAGATAATCTGCCTGATCTTTAGAGAGTTCATCCAGTTCAACACCAATTTTCGCCAAATGCAATCTGGCAACTTCTTCATCCAGGTGTTTTGGTAGGGTATAAACTTGGTTTTCGTATTGATCACCATTGTTCCACAATTCCAATTGAGCCAAGACTTGATTTGTAAAAGAATTTGACATGACGAAAGATGGATGACCAGTAGCACATCCAAGGTTCACCAGTCGTCCTTCAGCCAGTAGAATAATGTCTTTACCATCAATGGTATATTTATCCACCTGTGCTTTTATCTCCACTTTTGAATCACCATGGTGCGTATTTAACCAAGCGACATCAATCTCATTGTCAAAGTGGCCAATATTACAAACGATCGTTTTGTCCTTCATCGCCTTGAAGTGCTCTGCTGTCAGTACATCCTTACAACCAGTAGCTGTCACTACGATATTAGCTTCTCCTGCTGCATCTGCCATCTTTTTCACTTCAAAACCATCCATAGCAGCCTGCAAGGCACAAATGGGATCGATTTCAGTCACAATGACTCGACAGCCCGCACCTCTTAAAGAGGCAGCTGATCCCTTTCCAACATCACCATATCCGGCCACTACGGCTACCTTACCCGCCATCATAACATCTGTAGCCCTTCTGATAGCATCAACGCAGGATTCTTTACAACCATATTTATTGTCAAATTTTGACTTGGTCACTGAGTCGTTAACATTGATGGCCGGCATAGGCAGTGTACCATTCTTCATTCTCTCATAAAGGCGATGTACACCGGTAGTGGTTTCCTCACTCAGCCCCTTAATATCTTTTACTAGCTCGGGATAACGATCCAGAACCATATTGGTAAGATCACCACCATCATCTAAGATCATATTGAGTGGCTTTCCGTCTTTAAAAGCAAAAAGTGTCTGCTCGATACACCAGTCAAATTCTTTTTCATTCATTCCCTTCCACGCGTACACAGGTACTCCTGCCGCTGCAATGGCAGCTGCGGCATGATCCTGAGTAGAGAATATATTACAAGATGACCAGGTCACGTCGGCACCCAATTCCTGTAGAGTTTCAATGAGTACGGCAGTTTGGATCGTCATGTGCAGGCAACCTGCAATTCGGGCTCCTTTCAAGGGTTTGGAAGCTCCATATTCCTTTCTCAAAGACATTAATCCTGGCATCTCAGCCTCAGCCAGCTCGATTTCACGTCTTCCCCAGTCTGCCAGTGAAATATCTTTTACTTTATAAGCCAATTTTTCTGTTGTAGTACTCATATTATTTTTTCAAAATTTTGAAGAACGATAAATCCTAAACATATCGATAACGTTAATATGCCTTCGTATATTCCTGGCCCGTTTCCAATATGCGGGGCAAAAATACAGAAAAGGTATCTAACCAGATATGGGTTAAACAAAGAATAGCACCTCTCTGTTTTGGCTAGTCAATTTGATTGCAAAACAATCTTACATTTACATCCTTTGAAGAGTCATGATCGGATTTGATACTATTACACTGGACAATGGCACAAAGGTGATCCTTCATCGGGATACCGATACCCCTTTAGTTGCCTTCAATGTGCTATTTCCAGCAGGGTCAAAATTTGATCCTGAGTATAAGTCTGGTCTGGCGCACCTCTTGGAGCATCTTATGTTTAGTGGTACTCCCCTCGTACCGGATTATGACCGTCCTTTACAGTTGGCAGGTGGTGAAAACAATGCTTTCACTAACAATGACTACGCAAATTACTATTCCTACGGACCGGCGTCCAACTTAGATACGCTCATCTGGGTTGATGCAGATCGGCTTGCCAATCTGCATATCAGCCGGGAAGCTTTTGAGATCCAACAACAGGTAGTGACTGAAGAGTTATATGAAACCTGCCTAAACATACCGTATGGTGACAGCTGGCATCATCTATTACCAGCCATCTATAAGAAGCATCCCTATCGGTGGCCAACTATAGGAATCAGTGCCGAAGAAATTGCAAACATTACCCTGGAAGATATCCTCCAATTTAAACAGCACTATTATCACATAAAGCACAGCGCTATTACCCTTTCTGGAAACTTTGATCCACATCTGGCCGAAGACCTATTGGGTATGACCTTCGGCCAAATGAATGGGACTCCTGGATCCATTTCAAAGTTTGAATTTTCCTTAGATGATTACACACCTTCCATAATTCACCTTCCAGCCAAGGTACCAGTTTCAGCTTTTCACATTGCCTTCCCGATGCCTGATCGGACACATCCTGATTATTATGCCCTGGATCTGTTTTCGGACCTCCTGGCTATGGGGCGCTCCTCTCTGCTGTACAGAAGACTTGTAAAAGAACTCCAGATCCTTTCCAATGTTGATGCCTACATCACTGGTACTATCGACACTGGTCTTTTTGTGATCGAAGGACGACTTGCTCCCGGCATATCATTGGATGATGCCACCAAGAGAATCTGGGACCTTTTGTATTCGCTTTACATACAGGGAGTAGATGAGAGAGCTATGGAAAAGCTCAAAAACACTTTAGAATCAACCATGGTTTTCTCTGAAATGAGCACCCTAAACAAGGCCATCAATCTTAGCTACTATGCTTACATAGATGATCCAGATCTGATCAATAAGGAACTGGATATCTATCAGGCCATTGGACAGAGTGAAATGCTCACTGCCGCACAGAAATATTTACATCCTGAGCAGGCAACCATTCTCCATTATGAGGCTCAACAGGTCTAAGTTCACTGCATCATCTACATCCCAGCAAGTTAAAAATCAAGTATCTTGGGAATATGTCGTTTGATCCATTGGACTTGAGTAAATATGGGTATTCGCCCATTAATCACGAGACTGTCTATGACAAGGCCATTCCTCCCTATCCCGGAGTCTATCCTTATCTGCGTGGACCTTATGCAACTATGTATACCACCCGGGCATGGACCATCCGTCAATACGCAGGATTTTCAACTGCAGAAGAAAGTAATGCCTTCTACAAACGGAATCTTGCCGGGGGACAAAAAGGACTCTCGGTTGCCTTTGACCTGGCAACACACAGAGGTTATGACTCTGATCACCCCAGGGTGCTGGGTGATGTAGGGAAAGCAGGCGTAGCCATCGACACAGTGGAAGACATGAAAATCTTGTTTTCTGATATTCCACTGGATCAGATATCTGTCTCAATGACTATGAACGGAGCCGTTGTTCCAATCATGGCCTTTTACATTGTGGCGGCAGAAGAGTTCGGCATAGACCCTAAAAAACTTCGCGGAACCATTCAAAATGACATTTTGAAGGAATTTATGGTGCGCAACACCTTTATCTATCCACCCAAACCTTCGATGCGGATAGTGGGCGATCTTTTTCAGTTTCTTTCCAAGGAGTTGCCAAAATTTAATTCCATCAGCGTCAGTGGTTATCATATGCATGAAGCAGGGGCCACTGCAGATCTTGAGATAGCCTATACCTTGGCCGATGGACTGGAATATATTAGGACAGGATTGAAAGCAGGCCTGGACATCGATGATTTTGCGCCAAGAATCTCATTTTTTTGGGGTATTGGGATGGATCATTTCACTGAAGTTGCTAAAATGAGAGCCGCCAGGGTATTATGGGCCGAAGCTCTTAGCACTTTCAATCCCAGGCATCCAAAATCTTCATGGTTAAGAACGCACTCGCAGACTTCAGGCTGGAGTCTTACTGCGCAAGCTCCGGTAAACAATATAGCACGGACCACGATCGAAGCGATGGCAGCCATACTTGGTGGCACACAATCCCTGCACACAAATGCTATGGACGAAGCACTTGCACTACCCACTGACCACTCAGCAAAGATTGCACGGGAGACACAACTCTTTCTTCAAAAAAAATGCGGTCTGACGCATGTCATTGACCCCATGGGGGGAAATCTACTCATTGAAAAACTAACGAAGTCACTGTACGATCAGTCAAAAAAGCACATCGAAGAAGTCGAATCGTTAGGAGGAATGACAAACGCGATAGAACAAGGTGTACCCAAACGGAGAATTGAAGCAGCCGCGGCTCAGCGGCAAGCCGCCCTGGATAAAGAAGAGGAAAAAAAGGTGGGCGTAAGCCTCCATAAGACCAAACAGAAAGTTAAAATTCCGCTTTTGCAAGTAGATAATCAGGAAGTCATGCAGCGGCAGTTGCAAAGGTTACAGGCAGTGAAGGAGAGCAGAGATGAACAAGCCGTGGCAAAGGCGTTGGAGAAAGTCTCCCGCGCTGCAGGAAGTACTCGCATGAATCTTCTTGAACACGCCATCGAGGCTGCCAGGGTTAGGGCTACTCTCGGTGAGATATCTTCAGCCATGGAATCGGTTTTTGAGCGATATGTGAGTAGAAATACCTTAATTTCAGGTGTCTACGGGGCATCTATGAAGAACTCGACAGCATTTGAAGCAGCAAGAAAAAAAACGAACTTGTTTTACAAGAAGTATGGTAGGAGACCTCGTATCATGATCGCCAAACTTGGTCAGGATGGTCATGATCGTGGAGCACGAGCCATTGCCTCAGGATTCGCTGATTTGGGGTTTGATGTGGATGTAGGTCCTCTGTTTCAGACACCTGCAGAGGCGGCGATTCAAGCGGCAGAAAATGACGTGCATGTATTGGGTATTTCATCCATGGCTGGAGCGCACAACAGCCTTCTGCCCGAGACATTAGCTAAATTGGAAGAAATTGGACGTGGCGATATTCAAGTAATCCTTGGTGGGATTATTCCTGAGTCAGATCACAAAGCATTGAGGGAGGCAGGAGTACTTGCCATCTTTGGGCCTGGGACAGCGATACCAGGGGCCGCCATCGAACTATTAGACAAACTCGAATCCTTTCTGGATCAGGAGTGACTCATACTGCAAAGAGATCAGACGTAATTCGATCAGCAAATAACTTTCCCTGATCAGTCAGAAGATAGCAGCCGTTTACTGCAACAACCCACCCTTTGGATAAATAGGATGCCATACCTTGTGTGAACACTTCATAATACGGATGAAACTGATGTTTTATCTTATTTTCCTGACACCCCCACTTTGTCCTTAATCCGGTTAGTATATACTCATTATAGTGGTCCCGCAGGTCCAATACTTCTTCTTCTCGTGGTAGAATATCCTCTGTCAGTGATTTGACATATGCACTATTGTTGGCAACGTTCCAATACCTTGAAGCACCATCAAAAGAATGAGCAGAAGGACCTATCCCCAGATAATCTCGTTGTCTCCAGTAGCTCGTATTATGTACGGCCATGTATCCTTCCTGACAGAAATTTGAAATCTCGTAGTGATCATAACCTGAAGCACGAGCAAAACGTAGCAAATATTTGAACTGCTCCTCGACGAGATCATCTCCTGGCATGGTGATCTTCTCTTTTCTCACCTGGTAGGCTAATCTTGTTTTGGGTTCGACGGTTAGTGCATAGCAGGATAGATGGGGAATCTCCAATCCTCTGGTCTGTTCTAAATTATGATGCCAGGCTTCATTTGTTAGTCCGGGGACTCCGTAGATAAGATCAATGCTCATGTTAGAGAACCCATAGTCTTGCGCCAGTTTGATAGAGTCCAGTGCCTGACGGCTGGAATGTGCCCGATTCATGAATCGAAGGTCATTATCATGAAAAGACTGCACACCAATACTGAATCGATTTATAGACAATTGTTGAAGCTCCCGCAATTTTTCAGGAAGTAAGTCATCAGGATTAGCCTCCATGGTAATTTCTGCATCTGGAGCGATAGAGAAGTAAGCGTGGATGGTGTCAAAGAGTTGGCTCAATTCACTTGCGGATAAAATACTAGGTGTGCCGCCGCCCAGGTAAATTGACTGTAATGGTTCCTTTAAAAATGTATGCTGTAGCTTAATTTCATGGCGCATTGCATGCAACATCGATGCTTTATCTCCTGTTGTAGAGAAGTGAAAATTGCAATAAGTGCAAGCCTGCTTACAAAATGGTATATGTAGATATAGTCCTGACATTAGTTAGATTCAGCAATGTAAAATTGTCTCATCTTTGAAGAGTCAAAGATAAACCAGTGTCCATCAAAAGCCACATACTGCAAAGGGTATTCATCAGTTTACTGGTAATCGTAGCAAGTCTGACAAATGGATACAACCAGGTATTGTCTGTGCAATGGCGCACTAACGCCGAAGAAATGGCGATTTCTGATACTTATATCCTGCCTGATTCATTGGCTCAAAAAGAATTGCCTGACACTCTGCGATCGATTGTAAGTATGCTGCATCATGCAGGACATCTGGAGGCATCAATTGACAGCGTGGAAGCTGATGAAAATATTGTACAAATCTTTCTACATATTGGGCCGAAATATTCACTGGGATATTTAGATCTTTCGGATATTCCTCCCCCACTAAAAGGTCTTCCGGGGTTAAACATCCAGGAAAATCGGCAGTTTAATTATCAGGAGATCGCTGCTCTTTTTGATTTCATCCTTACATATGCCGAAAACAACGGTTACCCCTTTGCCTCTGCACACCTGGAAGACATTGAGGTACATAATGAAGTCATTAAAGCCAAATTGCAGGTAGAATTGAACGACACAATTTATATAGAGTCGATTGACATAAAGGGGGATTTAACATTAAAACATCGGTACCTATCTCATTTTCTCGACATGCAGACCGGTGAATTATTCAGTAAGGAAAAAGTACTTTCGGCTCCCGAACAATTGTCGAGTCTCCCATATGTTGATGCCTATCAATCTCCCACCGTTGACTTCCTGGGAAATAGTGCGCGTGTTCATTTGCACCTGAATAAGAAAAACGCGAATCAATTTGATATACTACTGGGATTACTTCCCAGTCCAGATCCTAACCGGAGATTTCAACTGACCGGCAATATCAATGTTGACATGTACAATCAATTTGCAGCGGGTGAACGAATCCATCTGAATTTTGAAAATCTTCAGCCAGGAGTACAGGAACTAGAAATCGACTTTAATTACCCTTTCATTTTTGACTGGCCTTTCGGTCTAGATGCACACTTCGACCTTTACAAAAGAGACTCGACCTACATTGATCTGGGATATCATCTGGGTTTACAATATTTAATTTCCGGACATAATTATCTTTCCTTTTTTACTGAAAGCGATGGTACCAATCTTCTAAATGTGGATACGAGCACCATCATTCAAACAAAAAAACTACCGCAAAACATTGATGTTCGACGCAATTTGTTCGGATCTGAGTTTCATCATGAGAATCTAGACTACCGCCCGAACCCTCGAAAGGGCCACTCACTAGATATCAGAGCTAGTATTGGCACTAAAAAGGTTACTAAAAATCTCACTATTACCTCACTAAAGGATCCCACAAATGAAGACTTTGATTTCAATACACTTTACGACGCACTAGACCTTCGAAGCTTCCAATTTCGAACCAATGCGAACGTAAACATATTTCTGCCGCTATTTCAAAGTAGCACGCTACTACTATCTAATAAGACAGGTTGGATCAAGAGTGGGGAATCCTTATTCCAAAATGAACTGTATCGTATCGGAGGAACAAAAACCCTAAGAGGATTCAATGAGGAAGTAATTTTTGCCAATTTCTATAATATTACTACACTGGAATATCGCCTTCTCATAGATCGAAATTCAAACATTTTCACCTTTTTCGACTTTGGCTACTATGATCAACATACAACCTCAAATAGAATTTCAGACAGACCTTATGGCTTTGGTCTGGGTTTAAATCTCGCGACGAAAATCGGTATATTTTCTATTTCATATGCGGTTGGAAAAGACCGGAATGAACCTCTTAATTTTAGAAATGGACGCGTCCATTTTGGAATGGTCACACAATTCTAAGTTGTATAGAAAATCAATTAGATCGAATCTTCTGTAAAATTTTAAAGATTAATTTCTTCTTGGAAATCAGGAAGTAGGCGTTTTGCGACGCACCAAATTGCCTACGAGTCCGCTCCAGGCGCTGCTGCATGCCACCCAAAAAGTCGAATCGATTGCATGCCTTCAAGTTACTCGCATACTCAATAGCCTTCCAGACTACATATACAACTGCTTCCGATCTTTCCTGGGCAGGATTCTCTCCAGTCATTAAAAGGTAGGCGGTGTCGTGATCCCAAACAATAAAGCAACAGCCATGTGGGACTCCATTGACATCTACCGCACTCAAGACTGCTCCCTGACCTCTTTCTAAGGAAAGCTCGACCATCGACATGAAGAATGATCGACTAAGAGGCATCTTAATTTTTTGCCTCATAAAAGGTGCTTGAAATAAGTCCCATAGATCACTGATATGCGAATTCACCTTGATTGTAAATCTCGATTCAGCTTTGCGCAACTTATTGTTTCGATAATCAACATCCATTCCTGCCCGAACTTGATCTAAGTTGCTGAGATCATTAAGTACATAGGAGTATGCTACTGTCTGCTCATATCCCGACCATTTAAAAGGCAGCCAATTTTGAATCTCGTAAAATAGCGCTTGTTCAAACCCATCATATGCGGGTAAATGATCAATAAGCTGCTGGAGTATTCTTTGTTTTTTTCGCTCTGAGAAATCTTTCAAAAATAATGGCCCCATAAAACGTGTCAACCATGGCATAGAAACATATTGAAAGGGACCCTTTCTTTTTTCGAAATAGGTATATACAGCCACGACATTGGGATCCTCCAAATAGTATAGGACCTTCCACTCACCCTCAATGCAGGCAGCATCTAGCCACCAATCCTGAAAAAACACAGGTAAATCATGTTCACTACAAACTTTTCGATATACGTTTTTATCAGATCCTATTTTTTTCGACATAGCATCAGTCCATCTCTTATTGGAAGAATCATATTCTCTACCCTTTCATCCTCAAGTACCATTTTATTAAAGTGATCTATGGATCTTGTATCAGCATCCATTGGCTCATTACATACCTTACCACTCCAAAGAACATTATCTACCAAAATAAACCCACCCTTTACTGTTTTGTCGAGGGATAAATCAAAAAACTCCTGATAGTCAGTCTTCGATGCATCAATAAAAACCAGATCGAAAATCGGCTCAAGACCTGGGATAATCTTTAATGCGTCACCTGCGTGCTGAACAATTTTAGATCGATGCGGAGAATTATTCAAAAAAGGTGCAAACCCGCGTACTAACTCCTCGTTAATTTCAATCGTATGGATTTTTCCCTCGGGGATCAATCCTTCTGCCAGGCACAAAGTAGCATATCCTGTAAAGGTTCCAATCTCCAGGATGGCATCAGGCTTAATCATATAACTGATCATACTTAAAAGCCTGCCCTGCAAATGTCCTGAAATCATCTGGGGAGCCAGGGTGCGCAAATGAGTTGCTCTCTCCAATGACACCAGATAATCTGGAGGGAACGACGAATGTGCTTCAGCATATTTCCTTATACCATCAAGACCATTTCTCAAGTCACTTTTTCTATTCATCTTTTACCCAGCCTTCTTAGCAACAATGGATAAACAAATATACAACCAACAATTATAGCGGCTCCGACGTAGAAGTTCATGTCGAGCTCACGACTGTCATCCAGTAATATCGCGGCCAGGAGAATTCCATAGATGGGTTCCAGGTTGAATGCCATCATCGATGAGAAGGCACTGAGTTTTCTTAAAGCATATAGCACCAGAACATAGCCAATCGTGGTACAGCCCAGGGCTAAAAGCAACAGAAATAACCAATCCCAACCTTTAGGCATGACAGCAGAGCCACTGCGAAATAAAAAGATATATATTCCCAATATTACAAATCCAGTAAATAACTCTACCAATGTTATAAACATGGGACTTGACTTTTCAACTGCCGACTTATTCATCACTCCAAAGAGGGCAAGAAGCATAGCAGAGATAATTCCATACAATACACCCTCGATCATGACCTGATCCACGGCACGCACTACTAACCACATCCCTGGCACCATCAATATTCCAATCATTGATTCGTACCAGTGCCATTTTGATTTTAGTAATAGAGGTTCAAACACAGCCGTAAAAAACGTAGTGGTGGCCAGGCACACCAAAGCAACCGAAGCATTTGCTAACTTGATCGAAGCAAAAAAGGTAATCCAATGTATCGTGACGATAATGCCAATCCCCATCCAACGGAGTAAGTCTTCAGTCCTGGTCCGCTCTATGTATTTTCTGACAGGCACCAAAAAGAGCAAACTCAGACAAGTGATACCTAATCTCCACCAGACCAGTGGAATAGCCTGGAGCGAAATCAAGTCTCCGAGAATGGCAGCAAAGCCGAACAATAGAACAGCACTGTGAAGTTGGATAGTTGCTCTGTGACGTGTCCAAAACGATTGCATAACGCAAAATACAGGTAAAAAGAGTCAGTATGAGAAAGTGGCTGCTGAAAACTCACTGAGATACTTTGAATGCCACATTTCTAGACCAGGTTAGCACGTGTACTTAAATCAATTTGAATAGAAAAACTTATTTTTGTGCCTTGTACAAGATGTGTGTATATGGAACTAAAGTTAGGAGAAAAAGCGCCCATTTTTACATTAAGAGCACACGATAAAAGCCAAGTGAGCCTGGATTCTTTTCGTGGATCTCATGTCGTGCTCCTATTTTTTCCGCTGGCCTTCAGCAGGGTTTGTACAGAGGAATTAAAATGTGTGCAGGATGAATACAATGGGTACAAAAATCTAAATGCTCATGTATTCGGAATATCCGTGGATTCGTTATATACTTTAGCGGAGTTTCGAAAAGTCCACAACATTGGATTCCCCTTGCTTTCTGATTTCAATAAAGAGGTTAGCAGGGCCTATGATGCACTTCATGAAGAATTTGGATACGAAATGAAAGGAGTATCAAAGCGTGCCGTATTTATAATAGACCCTGTGGGAACGCTGGTACATCGAGAAGTCATGGAAAATCCGGGAGAGATGCCAGATTTACAGAAGATAGCCGCTGTATTAGCATCTAAAACCCATGCATAAGAACATAAAATATATGGTAAAACCCTATTCTGAAGACACAGAACCCTTAGTAGTAGATGATACAGAGGAGGACATTGGCAATGCTGCCCAACTCGTAGTATACAATGACGATGTGAATACCTTTGACTGGGTCATTGAATGCTTCATAGACATACTGCAACATAGTTTTGAGCAAGCAGAACAGTTGTCCCTACTGATACACTTCAAGGGCAAGGCCATCGTGAAAACGGATACATTTCGTGCCTTAAAACCTAAAAAGGACGCCCTCGTAGAACGGGGACTATCCGCTGTAATCGAAGAGATGTCTAACTAGGTACAAAGGGAATCATGGCACGAAGGGGTCCCGGTTTGTACTTTCCTCACCCGTCATCAGCCTCTAAAGAAGGTCTTTTGGCCATAGGAGGAGATCTTTCTCCCCAAAGACTCTTATTAGCCTATCACTTTGGAATTTTTCCCTGGTATTCGGAAGGCTATGACATTTTATGGTGGTGCCCGGATCCAAGATGTGTATTGTTCCCGGATCACTTAAAAATCTCCAAAAGCATGCGATCACTACTCCGAAAGCAACCTTTTCGGGTCACCGTTGATCACAGTTTTGAGGAAGCAATATCCTTTTGCCAACATATCAATCGAAAGGGTCAGGAAGGTACATGGATCACGGATAAAATGCTGCAGGCATACTGCTACCTGCATCATTTAGGGATCGCTCATTCAGTAGAAATCTGGCAGGAAGGCAAATTGGTTGGAGGTCTCTATGGCCTCAGCCTGGGGAAAGTATTCTTTGGAGAATCGATGTTTTCAAGAGTTTCTAACGCGTCCAAATATGGCTTAATACTACTCACCCAACAGTTGGCTCGGCTTGGATACGAAGTGATCGATTGTCAACAGGACACTCCACATCTCAGATCGCTTGGTGCAGAATTAATCCGCAGAGATCAGTTTCTTCAAATGCTAAAAGTGAATCGATTGCGGCCCGTAGAAGCAGGACCCTGGTCAAGCTGGACGCTAAGACCCACGATCTGACATCCAGGATGAAATCCTCTCCAGGATCTGATCCTTACCAGGCTCGTTCAGCAACTCGTGATACCACCCCTCCATTAGATCCAGGGACTTATCCTCAGAAGATATCGTATCGTAAAATACTCTGGAACCTTCAGGATCTGTCAATTTATCAGCGGTACCATGCATGAGTAAGACCGGATAATTAAATCGAGGAATGCGAGACTGTAGTCGGTTGGTGGCTTTTAGTACCTCTCCACCTGTGCGCGCTCTTACTCCATCGTGGTATATTAAGGGATCATTTTCATATCGTTGCACTACGGTCTGATCCCGGGAAATGTGCTGTGTATCAAGTGGCACCGTCTTTAATTTAGGAACTAGCGCTGATAAGACAGGTGCGAGTTTTTGTAGCATCGGAGACAAGTCTTCGGAAACCTTTAGTGCGGGAGATGATAAAATCACACCGGTCAACACGTGGCTATGCTTTATCAGAAAATCGACAAGAATCAATCCGCCCAGGCTATGTCCCAGGTAAAACACGGGTAAATTTTGCCAGTGTTTCAAAGTATCATCAACAAATACCTTGAGATCGGAAATATAATCAGACCATTGATGCACATAGGCTCGTGGCCCCTCGGACAGACCATGTCCCCTCATGTCATACCCTGCTATTACAACGCCCTGTTGGGTCAGCATCTCCGCCAGGTGTTGGTAACGGGCAATGTGCTCACCGATGCCGTGCACTATAATGAGAAGACTCGAGGCCTTTGAATGTTCAGGTATCCAGTACCGGGTCGACAGACTGAGTCCGTCGTATGATTCTATGTTTCCCTCCTGGGTAATCAATCTTTTATAAGTATGATGCTGCTTTTTCAATCGCATTTTTCAGCCCGTCCGGATTCTTACCTCCGGCACTAGCGAAGAACGGTTGGCCGCCCCCACCCCCTTGAATTTCTTTAGCCAGTTCTCTTACGATGTTTCCTGCGTGAAGATCCGACTCAGTAGATAGGTCTTTACTTATAGCAACCATTAGTTGTGGTTTTCCATTAGATACCGTACCCAATACCAGGAAGGCATTTTCAAGCTCATTTTCCAATTGAAAAATCAACGTCTTGAGAGATTTGCCATCTTGGTTTTCTACCACTGCAGCAAGAAACTGAATGCCATTCACCTCTTTGATTTGATCCTTCAATTGCTTCCTAATCTTAGCTACTTCGGCTAACTGAAGTTTCTCAATTTTTTTCTGCAGGGCTTTATTTTCTTCCTGGAGTGCAGCGATTTGATCCACTACTTTGGAGGCATTTTTGAATTGTTTTCTCACAGCCTCTAATTCATCCAATTCACCACGCAGA
This sequence comes from Saprospiraceae bacterium, assembly GCA_050298535.1. Taxonomy (GTDB): domain Bacteria; phylum Bacteroidota; class Bacteroidia; order Chitinophagales; family Saprospiraceae; genus JABDMH01. Next base: position 947,782 of record JBNKUI010000087.1, on the reverse strand, counting down.
TAGGCCTCAGCACCTTGAGCGGTCACAGCTTCAATCCTTCTGACTCCGGCGGCGATAGCACTCTCGCTCACAATCTTAAACAGGCCAATATTTCCGGTAGCTGGCACGTGACACCCTCCACACAGTTCAATGGAATAATGAGGATCAAAGGTAATCATGCGTACTTCGTCACCATATTTTTCACCAAAAAGCATGGTTGCACCCGATTCTTTGGCCTCGCTTATGGGAATTCCACGATCTTCTTTTCGCTGAATATTTTGACGTATTCTGTCATTCACTATTCCTTCAACAGCTCTAATCTCTTCATCTGTCATTTTTTGAAAATGTGAGAAGTCAAATCGGAGGTATTTATCATTGACTAGTGATCCCTTTTGTGTCACATGCTCGCCAAGTATCCTTCTCAGGGCTGCATGTAAAAGATGTGTTGCAGTGTGGTTATTCTCCGTCAGGTGCCGTCTATTCTCATTCACCTTAGCCTGTAACGGCTTATCAAATGCTGATGGCCACTTATCCACGAGGTGAATGATCAGATCATTTTCCTTCACAGTATCGAGAACTTTGATCTGCAAATCACCTTGTAAAAGGAGTCCGGTATCTCCCACTTGTCCTCCAGATTCACCATAGAAAGGAGTACGATCCAACACTAGTTGCAATTGGTCTTTCTCTTTCACTTTGACCGTACGATATTTGATTACATGGACATTAGATAAAGACAACGTATCATAACCGACAAAGACGCTCTCTTCATCCGGCATCACAATGGTCCAGTCACCGACCTCTTTCTTTGCATCAGCCTTGGAGCGATCTCGCTGTGCTTGAAGTGCTTTTTCAAAACCATTCTCGTCTACGGTCCAACCATTCTCAGCCGCTATGAGTCTGGTTAGGTCGATAGGAAATCCAAACGTATCATACAATTCAAAAGCATCCTGTCCACTCACTTTAGCATCCTTAGTGTCCAGACCTTCAAGTCGCTTCAAGCCTGCTTCCAATGTGCGAAGAAATGATCGTTCCTCTTCGAGAATTACTTTAGTAAGGAAGGCCAACTGTTGCTTTACCTCTGGAAATGTTTCTTCAAAGAGATCAGCCACTAATGGCACCAGCAGGTGTAGTAATGGTGTCTTACGATCAAGAAATGAATAATAATAGCGTACCGCTCTTCTCAAAATTCGGCGTATCACATATCCTGCTCCTGTGTTGCTGGGCATAGCGCCATCCGCCACAGTGAAACACACGGCACGAACATGATCCGCTATCACACGCATTGCCATGTCGGATTTTGCATCACTGGCATATGAACTGCCATATGAGAATCCCGTTTCTTTTTCTATGAAAGAGATAAATGGAGTGAAGAGATCCGTATCATAGTTGGAGGTCTTTCCTTGCAGACTCATACAGAGTCTTTCAAAACCCATTCCTGTGTCGACATGTTTTGCAGGAAGGAGTTCCAGGCTACCATCTTGTTTTCGGTTGTACTGGATAAATACGAGATTCCAAATTTCAATGACTCGAGGGTCGTCCTTGTTCACTAGCCCTGCCGCCGATGTGGCTGCCCGCTCATCATCCGATCTTAGGTCAATATGTATTTCTGAGCAAGGTCCACATGGACCCGTGTCTCCCATTTCCCAGAAATTGTCCTTTTTACCAAAGAATAATATGCGTTCTTCCGGCACCCACTCTTTCCAAAAGGCAACAGCTTCATTATCGACATCGAGATCCTCACCTTCATCACCTCCAAATACAGTGACATAGAGGCGTTCTTTATCTAATCCATATTCAGCCGTAAGTAGCTCCCATGCCCAGGCTATGGCTTCTTTTTTAAAATAATCACCAAAAGACCAGTTACCCAGCATTTCAAACATAGTATGATGGTAACTATCCACCCCAACCTCCTCGAGATCATTGTGCTTTCCAGATACTCTGAGACATTTCTGCGTATCGGCCAGACGTGTATGTGGTGGTGTCTGATTTCCCAGAAAGTAATCCTTAAACTGATTCATCCCTGCATTTGTAAACATGAGTGTTGGATCATTTTTGTTTACGATAGGTGCCGAAGGGACAATCTTGTGATCTTTTGAGTGAAAAAAATCGAAGAATTGCTGTCTAATTTTCTTTGAATCCATGTGTAGTTTTAACAATGAGGACGCCCGTTAAAGCATTGATATCTAATAAAATTTGGTAACTTGATGGCTGGTTGATACCTTTGCACTGTCCCATCAAGAACGATCCAAAACTAAGTTGACAAAAGTAGTTAATTCAACTAATAAAGCCTCAGTTGATGAAAAAGGAAAAGTTTGTCTACAATCCAAAGACACTCACCTTTGAGAAGTATCGGAAACCTCTTGGAAAACGCGTCTGGAACGTTCTGGGTTTCAGTGCCCTCGTGTGTGTGGTTGCCTTTGGTCTGAATATCGCTTTAACGAATTACTTCCCTTCTCTTCGCGAACAATCTCTTGTGAGGGAAATGGATCAGATGAAAATCAAGTATCTAGCCATCAACGAACAGGTAGAGATGATGTCGAAAGTCCTGGGTAACATTCAGGACCGGGATGCGAATGTACATAGAATGATTTTTGGTATTGAACCCATCGATCAGGATATATGGAATGCAGGAGTCGGGGGTCACACGCCCTATGCGGAACTCACCAACTACAAGAATTCAGGAGATCTCCTGGTAGGTACCTTGCAAAAAGCGGATCAACTGGCCAGGCAATTGACACTACAGTCCAGGTCATTGGACTCTCTCGAATTTGTGGCAGGTGAAAAAGAAGCTTACCTAAATGCTATTCCATCCATCAAACCGGTGAGATCAGATCAGCTTAAGCGAAAAATTAAATATCTCTCTGGGTTTGGCATGCGATTACACCCTGTGCATAAGATACCGAAGATGCATGAAGGATTAGATTTTACTGCACCAAAGGGTACTCCTATCCAGGCCACAGGCGACGGGAAAGTCACCCGGGTGCGAAAGGACAAAAGTGGCTATGGAAACAACATTCTGATTGACCATGGGTATGGCTATACTTCATTATATGCGCACATGCAAGATATGGAGGTACGAGTCGGCCAGCAGGTGAAGAAAGGTCAACAGATTGGGACTATCGGTAATACGGGTACATCCACCGCACCGCACCTTCATTACGAAATTCGATTCAAAGGAAAAGCAATCAATCCTATTCATTATTGTATGGATGGTTTGACGCCAGAGGAATATGAAGAGATGGTGCACATGGCTTTGGAGGCCAATAAATCATTTGATTAGATCACATCCTCCTCCATTAGAGTATTAGTATCAGTGTTAGCCTGCATCTCTTTTAGTATTACCTTCGTCTTGTTGGTAAATAGGTCTCATGTCCTTAGCTCATTGTTTAAACTGTTCCACCAGGCTTGATGACTCGTCGAGGTATTGTCCACATTGTGGTCAACCTGCTCACGATGGTAAGGTTCCACTCTATCAGATTTTCAGAGAGTTCTTTACCGAACAGTTAAATCTGGATGGACGACTACCTACCTCTTTGAAGGCGTTTCTTACTCCAGGTAGACTATCGATTGAGTATTTTGCTGGAAAGAGAAAACTGCACGTTAACCCCTTTCGCCTATTTTTACTACTTATCATTTTGGCACTTGCGGCACTTAGGTATTCAGGAATTGACCTTGAGGAGGTTTCTGATGTGGATGTAGCATGGTATACGGGTAAAAAGGATCAGCTCGCGGTACTCGATTCTCTCAGTTTAATTCTGGAAGATCGATTACCTGGACCACAATTTGAGACCATAAGAGATAGTATTCAACACGATTTACGAATTCAGATTGACGTGCAATCGGATTCTATTTCATTAAACGAAAACCTAATACTCTTGTGGGAAAAAAGACCACTGAAGGTTTCCATTCGGGATTTTAATAACCTGACTCCTGAGATTCTTCTGGATAAATATCATGTCGAAGGCTTTATCAATCGACTAGTACTCCACCAGGAGCTCAAATTAGTTCAAAGTCCAAAGTCGTTGGTCAGCTATGTAGTGAGCAACATCCCCTGGATTATAATGGCATTTATTCCATTTATTGCACTAATTCTTAAGTTATTATACATTAGAAGAAATCGATATTACGTTGAGCATCTAGTTTTTTCGCTCGATATTCATTCAGCTTTCTTGATAGGAATAATTATTCTGGCGACTATTAATTTCTGGGTGCCAGCTTTCGAAAGTTTGATTACCTGGTTACTTCTGTTTTTTATGATATATATCATTCTGGCCATGAAGCGGTTCTACATGCAAAGCTGGACCAAAACGATATTAAAATTTATATTATTAGTCATCACCTATCCGATTTTGATGAGTTTTTTCGTAGTAATAGCTATACTGTTGAATTTTTTGCTTTTCTAGGGAACTGTTCCGTTAAATTCAGAATAGTACACAACCTCTTTTTCACAGTTTTGCATTTACGCTAGTGAGTTTGGTGACCATCCGTTTTGGTAAACCTACCTAGCTCAGATTTTGGAAGGATAGATTATCACTATATATAAAATTGTTTCATATGATATGAATTTTCTAAATGATATAGCCATCAGGGTCGAAAAAGTATTCTGAATTTTCCATTCATATTGATATTTTTCTTATAATTTAGGGTTTAATATGAATCCCATGGATAGAAAAACATCCGAACTCACAAAGCTGTACTATTCCATTGGGGAGGTAGCTGAGATGTTTGACGTTTCAAAATCACTGATACGATACTGGGAATCTGAATTCAGTATTTTGAAACCTCACAAGAATAGCAAAGGTGACAGGCGCTTCACCAAACAGAATATAGAACAGTTAGAAACTATCTACCATCTCGTCAAGGAAAAGGGCTTTACCTTAGATGGTGCCAAGAAAGAGATTCGCACTAATAAAGCTAATATGGCTCGTCGCCAGAAGATGTTAAAATCCCTGCATAAGGTCAAAGCAGGCTTACTAGAACTCCGCGACCAATTATAGTCCTCTATTGAAACGATTCTACATCAATAATTTGCTCACACAATTCCAGATCCTCAGGGTCGTTTGATGCAATGATAACCAGGCGGTTGTCTCTATATTCGTTTATCATCGTGTGGAACCATACCCGGTTTTCCCGATCAAGGTAGCTGGTAGGTTCGTCCAGAAGAAGTACGGGTGTGGAGGAGAATAAAGCAAGTCCTAATTTGAGTCGTTGCATCATCCCTGAAGAGAGGTCAGACACTAGGGTTTTATGATGTTCCTTCAACTTAACTAATTCCAGCACATTCTTTTCCAGAAGATGATGGACCTGCTGAAACTTGAAATGAAATGCAATGTGCTCTTCCACAGTAAGCTCTTCAATGATTGATATATAAGGTGCGACGTAACTCACATGCGTACCAAATTTATCCATATCAATGGGAAGCGTTTTCTTTTGATAGGCTACAGTACCCCGACTTGGCGTTAGAAATCCACTAATGATACGCATCAATGTAGATTTACCGGTACCATTTCTTCCTGCAATTCCGTAGGAAGAGTGACTGGAAAACTGGAAATCAATATGTTTGAATACCCATCGTCGATATTTTTTACCAACTCCGGACAAAGTTATTAGAAGGTCATCGTTAGCCATTGAGCTTCTTAAATCCCTTCATGATGCCACGATCTGCGCCACCAATGAATTCCACTATACGATCCCTTTCCTTGGTAACTCGTATTGTAGTTTCAATGATTTTTAGAGCCTGCCGTGTATTGTAGCCACGCACAAAAATGATCCTGTAAATGTCCTGAATATGATTTATCTGCTCGGAAGTAAATCCACGTCGTCTTAAACCAATCGAATTGATTCCGGCATACGAGAGGGGTTCTCGAGCAGCTTTCACATAAGGCGGTATGTCTTTTCGCACTAAGGAGCCACCACCCACAAAAGCATGCTCTCCAATTTTTACAAATTGGTGCACTGCGGTAAGACCACCAAGAGTAGCGTATTCACCGATTTCAATGTGACCTGCCAGATTCACATTATTAGCCAAAATACAATTGCGTCTGATTATGCAATCATGTGCCACATGCACGTACGCCATGAGCAGGCAGTTCTCATGAATTTCTGTGCGATAATTGGCCCTTGTACCCCTATTGAGGGTGCAATATTCACGAATGGTGACATTGTCCCCTATCCATACGATACTATCTTCTCCTTCAAACTTCAGATCCTGTGGAATACCACCGATCACAGATCCGGGAAAGATTCGGCAATTATTACCGATACGAACGCCATTTAGGATCGTAACATGGGGACCAATCCAACAATTATCACCAATGACAACATTCTCAGCGATTGTGACGAAAGGCTCAATGTGAACATTCTCCCCAATTCTAGCTCCAGGATGGATTAAAACATTTTCTCTAACAATCATAGTTTGGTCCTATTTAATATTTGAGCCGTCAACTCACCTTCAGCCACAATCTTGTTGCCCACGTATGCGGTACCCTGCATATGAACAATCCCGCGTCTAATGGGCGACAAAAGTTCCATTTTTAGAATTAGTGTATCACCGGGTATTACTCGATGCTTAAACTTTGTGTTTTCAATCTTAAGAAACAATGTATCCCAATCACTGGGATTTTCAACATTTGACAGTGCAAGGATACCTCCTGTCTGGGCAAGTGCTTCAATAATCAGCACTCCAGGAAAAACAGGATTCCCCGGGAAGTGCCCCTGGAAGACATGTTCCTGATAAGACACATTCTTGACACCAACCACCACCGAATCACTTAGGTGAATTATTTTTTCCACTAGTAAGAATGGAAATCTGTGAGGAAGCATTGACTTAACACCTTCCACATCCAATATAGCTGGTTCATCTGGATCGTACTTAGGCTTGCCCTTCAGCTTGCGTTGAACCTTATATTTCTCCTTTAAAATCCTGGCAAAAGCCACGTTGGAGGCATGTCCGGGTTTTGTGGCAACAATCTTACCTTTAATTGGTCTTCCCAAGAGAGACAGGTCGCCAATAAGATCCAGTAATTTATGCCTTGCAGGTTCGTTGGGGTATCTCAGATCGGTATTATTAAGAACACCTTCCTTTTCTACTTTAACACTGGGTTTGTTAAGCTTTTTTGCCAATTCATCCAGCTCATTTTGATTCATGAGGCGGTCTACTATAACTACCGCATTTTCGAGATCTCCCCCCTTTATTAGATTTTGACTGTAGAGGTGCTCCAATTCCCTAAGGAAAACAAATGTCCTTGCAGAGCAAATATCCTGTCGATAACGGTCCAGATTGTGCAAAGAAGCATATTGCTTGCCAAGGACTGGAGAATTGAAATCAATCATGGCAGTGACCTCAAACTCATCATTGGGAAGTGCTACGATTTCTGTGCCTGTCACTTCATCTTTGTATGATATGGGTTCTTCCACGACAAAATACTCACGGTCAGCGTCCTGCTCTTCAATACCCGCACTATCCAGTACATCCACAAAGGGCTGTGAGCTTCCATCGATGATGGCCACCTCCGGACCATTAATTTCTATCATCACATTATCAATCCCCAGACCGACGAGCGCAGAAAGAACATGCTCCACCGTACTCACCTGAGCATTTCGCTCGCGAATGGTTGTGCCTCTGTTAGTGGAGATCACTTTGCTAACATCAGCATGTAATACAGGTGCCTCTGGCAAATCGATTCTTCTAAACCTTACGCCATGATTTGGTTCAGCAGGATGGAAGATCATTGTTACATGCTCTCCGTTGTGAAGACCTATTCCCTCAATGGAAACGGGCTTATGAATGGTCCTTTGCTTTGTACTACTCAAATTGCTATTCTAAAAATTGGGCACAATATAAAGGTTTTTAACCGGATGCTAAGTCGTCCAACTTCTTTTGGAGATCCTTAATGGTATCTTCCATCTTCTTCATCTTCATCCGCATATTGTCAAGGCTCCTGAAGCTGGCGTAGGATCTTAAAAATTGAACATAGTCCAGTGCTGGAGAACCATAAAGTCTTGCGTTTTTTTCCGTGTTTCCTGTCACACCACTTTGTGCCTGAATCTGCGTACCATCACCAATACTTAGATGACCGATTATTCCCACTTGGCCTCCGATCAAGACATCCTTTCCAATCTTGGTGCTACCGGCAATACCAGCCTGAGCGGCAATAGCTGTATGTGGTCCAACTTCAACATTATGAGCGATTTGGATCAGGTTGTCTAATTTGGCTCCCTGTCTGATGATAGTGGATCCAATGGAGGCTCTATCAATAGTTACATTCGCACCTATCTCGACATCATCTTCGATAATTACATTTCCTACTTGTCTGATTTTTTCAAATCGACCCTTCTCCTTGGCAAATCCAAAACCATCACTTCCAATCACGGTGTTAGAGTGAATCATTACTCCATCTCCTATTACACAATCCTGCATTACCTTCACTCCAGAACGAAGTGAACAGTCTTTTCCTATTCTGACATCCGAAGCAAGATGAACAAATGGAAATATCTCTGTATTGTCACCAATATTTACATTTGGCCCAACCACTACAAAATCTCCGATAGATACATTCTCGCCAATTTCTGCAGAATCATGAATCACCGCCTGAGAAGAAATACCTTCTACCTGAGACTTATTGGGATCAAATTGTGCCACTAATGCGGCCATCGCGGCGTAGACATTATCCACTCTTATCAGAACAGGCTTCACTTCCTTCCTGGGCTTAAATTCCTTACTCACCAGCAATATAGAAGCATTTGTGGTATAGGCAAATTGCTCATATTTGGGATTAGCCAGGAAAGTAAGGGTACCAGGCTCGCCTTCTTCAATACGAGAAGGACGGTCCACCTCAATACCGGGATCACCCACCAGTTCTCCTTTTAGGAAACCAGCTAGTTCTCTTGCAGTGATCTTCATAGAAAATAGCTTATGTAGCGTTATACTGAACGGTTGAAAAAATGAATTTCATATATCTTGTGCGAAAATAGTGAAAGGCATTGAGCAAAAGGATCACAATTGGCACCCGAGGAAGTAAGCTCGCCCTTTGGCAGGCAAATTTTGTAAAAGATTCACTTCTCAGCGAGGGATATGAAGTTGAAATTGAAATCATTAAGACAAAAGGTGATGCAATTCAACATCTTTCGTTCGACAAAATAGAAGGTAAAGGCTTTTTTACCAAGGAACTGGAAGACGCCCTCCTAAACAATACGATAGATCTTGCGGTTCATTCGATGAAGGACCTACCCACTGCCATGGATGAAAGGTTGATGATAGCCGGTGTATCGGAGCGGGCCAATCCGGCAGATTGGTTAATCATACAAAAGGATAAACGGGAAAGCAGTAAGATCTTAAAACTTAAGGAGGATGCCCAAGTGGGAACCTCCTCTAATCGAAGAAAGGCCTTATTAAAACACTTACGGCCCGACCTGCAAACAAAGGATCTGCGAGGTAATGTGCCTACACGACTCAAAAAGCTGAGTGAGGGCCACTCCGATGCTATTATCTTAGCGGCAGCTGGTCTCGAACGCCTGCAAATAGACCTGACCGAGTTTGAAGTAGTGAAACTGCATCCTCGTGAATTCATACCGGCCCCTGCCCAGGGAGTATTGGCGTATCAAATTAATAGGGACAATATATGGGTACGCGATGCTGTACAAAAGATTCATCATCCTGAGGTAGCCAGATCTACCAATGTAGAACGAACCATACTAAAACTACTGGAAGGAGGATGTCATCTACCCCTGGGAGCTTACTGCGAAAGGGATTTGATGGGATATTATCACGTGTGGTCTGCGTATGCAGAATCTCTTGAAGAACCTTTGCAGCATACATTTTTATCGTACAATACCACTGACGGTCTGGCGGAAGCAATCGTCGCCAATCTATTGAAATAAAAAGGAGATTACATGTTTTTGTTATTCGATGTATCGACAAACGGAAAACCAAAGAATTGGAAAGCCCACTATACTGACACATTTAGTTGGCCGAAACTCATACATATATCATGGTTGCTATATGATAAGAAGGGGGTACTCACCGAAGAAGGAGACTACATCATTAACCCAACAGGGATGGAAGTAGCGCCTGAAGCCTTAAGGAAAGCGGGACTTACAGAGGACGATTTGAGGGATAAGGGGGTGGATGTTAAAGTGGCTCTGGAGCACTTTTCCAAGGCAGTAGACCAGGCTATGTACATCTTTGCTTTCAATCTGCAGTACAATGAGAATGTAGTACTGGCTGAGTTCTGGCGATGTAATATGGACCATAAGTTTAATCAGGCAGAAAGATTTTGCTTGATGCGGGAAAGCACATACTTCTGTAAGATCAAGGGTCGAGATGGCGGCTACAAATGGCCTTCATTGAATGAATTGCATGGAAGGCTTTACAATGTGGGATATGAGGGTGCTGGAAATGCCCAAAAAGATATTATGGCAATCTCGAGATGCTTTAACAAGCTGCTGAGTATGGGCGAATTAAATGATCTATTCTAATCAGCAAATGGGTAAATCAGACTCCATCTTTATATCGAGAGAACTGCACTCCGATAGTCCGTTTAACACCCTAAGATCCCGCTGGAACATTGTGGATTGTTCGCTACTTCAGTTCGAAACGATTCACTTTGGAGAATTGCCCCTTTCGGACTGGATTTTCTTTTATAGCCAAAAAGGAGTTTTTCACTTCTTTGACCAAACAAGTAAACATGATATAGTCGGAAGAAAAATTGCGGCTTTCGGTCCCAAAACAGCTCACGCTTTAATGGAATTTGAGGTTTCCGTACACTTCATTGGGACGGGATATGCTGACCAGACAGCTCCGGCATTTCTGCTCCTTGCTAAGGGAGAAAGCGTTATTTTTCCCCGAGCAAAAACGTCAAGAAAGTCAATGCAAAAATCGCTGGGTCAAACCATTGAAGCTATCGACCTGGTAGTGTATGACAATAAACCCAAAGAGGGAATTATGATAAAACCCTGTGACATTTTGATTTTCACCAGTCCATTGAACGCAAAAACCTATTTTAAATATCATCAGAAACTGGAGACGCAGAAAGTTATCGCTATTGGAAAGACAACAGCCACAACTATTAATGAGTTGGGTATTAGGCAGGTATTAGTACCGGATCAGCCTAACGAAGAGGCACTATTAAAACTGGTCGAACAAATAGAACCTTTGCATGATAGTACGACTTGACATAAAGAACTATGCGATTATCGAATCTCTCAGTATGACATTCTCTGGTGGGCTCAACATCATCACGGGTGAGACAGGATCGGGTAAATCGGTACTTCTGGGTGCTTTGGGTCTGATCCTGGGTAAACGCGCAGATACGAAAACACTTTTTGATGCCGCTAAGAAATGCGTTGTCGAAAGCGAATTTGATATTGGAAGCTATGATCTGGCCTCATTTTTCGAAAAAGAAGACCTGGACTACGACCAGCAAGTGATCATCAGGAGAGAAATCTTACCCTCCGGCAAATCCAGAGCATTCATTAATGACACCCCGGCGAGCCTCAAGCAGCTTCAGTCGCTAGCTGCATATCTGGTAGACTTGCACCAACAATTTGACAATTTAGGTATTAACGACCCAAGTCATCAACTACAGATGGTTGATGCCTTGGCAGAAAATGAAGGAACTGTTGAAGCCTATCGGACTCAATTCAAGTCTTACAGGAAGTTAAAATCACATAGGGAATCTCTCGTTTCACAACTCCAGGAATCTCTCAAGCAGCGAGACTATCTGGAGTTTCAGCTTAACGAATTCGATGAAATAGATATTCAAATCGAAGAAGACAGGAAACTCGAGCAAGAGCTTTCTTTTCTGGAGCACAGTGAAGAGATCGTGACAACCCTTAGTGAAGTATCTGCCGCTATTGAAGCTAATGATCATTCAGTGGAATCAATACTTCAGTCGCTTTGCCAGCACCTTGCCCCTTTGGTGGACTATCATGAAGGTGTAAAAGCTATATATGAACGACTGGAGTCTTCCATTTTGGAGTTAGAAGATATTGCTCGAGAAGCTTCATCCATGGCAGAAGACACAGAATATGATCCCGGAAGAGTAGCGATGATGAAGACACGCATGGATAAAATCAATCAGCTGCTTTATAAGCACCAGGTGGATGATGTTGATGCTTTGGTAGCACTGCAGAATAAAATGAGCAAACAGGTACAGGACTATGATCACCTGCAAGAAGCAATAATTTCTACTGAAAAAGAAATCGAAAAGACAGGTAAGGCACTTAAAGAGCTCGCCCAAAATCTCAGTAAACGCAGAAAGCAAGTTCTTCCTGCCTTTGAAAAAGATGTCAACCAATTGCTAGCAAGGCTCAAAATGGAGCATGCAACTTTTAAAATTTCTTTCGAGGCATTAGATGCGCTTCAAGCTAACGGGATGGATCAGGTTGAATTTCTTTTTGCACCAAATAAGGGAAGCAGTTTTTCGACCATTAAGTCAGTGGCTTCAGGAGGAGAAATTTCACGGCTATCGCTAATCACCAAGTCACTCGTGGCCAAGACCATGCATATGCCCACTTTGATCTTTGACGAGATTGACAGTGGAGTTTCAGGTGACGTGGCGCTGCAAATGGGAAATATGCTCGAAAAACTAGCTGAGGAACACCAAATCATATCCATCACCCACTCACCTCAGGTAGCTGCAAAAGCCGAATCACATTTCACAGTATATAAAACGATCGACGGTGATAGTACAAAAGCTAAGGTCAAGAAGCTGGAAGAAGCCGATCGAATGGTGGAAATCGCCACTATGCTCAGTTCTTCTCCACCCAGTGAAGCTGCAATTCAAAGTGCTAAGGAACTAATGGGTATTTGAAATACTCGCATTGCATAGGTTAATTATCTTTGATGCGGATATGTACAAGATTTAGATTACGAAGTACAAACTAGTTAAATTCAATACTTGATTACGATGACTGCAAATCTCCTGGAAGGTAAAAAAGGTATCATTTTTGGCGCTTTGGATGATCAATCCATCGCTTGGAAAGTGGCAGAACGTTGTGTAGAACACGGTGCTCAAATTACTTTAACGAATGCTCCGGTAGCACTTCGTATGGGTGTCATTCAAACTCTGGGAGAGAAGCTGGATGCCCCTGTCATAGCTGCTGATGCCACGAGTACTGAAGATTTGGAAAACCTCTTCGATGAGAGTGTTACTGTTTTGGGGGGCAAAATTGACTTTGTACTTCACAGCATTGGTATGTCAGTAAATGTGCGAAAAAAGAAGGCTTACACTGACACAAACTATGATTGGATGCAAAAAACCCTCGACATCTCAGCTATTTCATTTCACAGGATGATGCAGGTAGCTTTTAAAAAGGAAGCCATGGCAGATTGGGGATCTATCCTCGCTCTGACTTACATTGCTGCCCAACGTGTTTTCCCAGATTATGGAGAAATGGCGGATGCCAAGTCACTCCTCGAATCATTTGCACGAAGCTTTGGATACCATTTTGGCACTCACAAGCATGTACGAGTGAACACCATATCCCAGAGCCCCACAATCACAAAGGCTGGATCAGGCATCAAAGGATTTTCTGAGTTTTTTGAATATGCTGAAAAAATGTCGCCACTCGGAAATGCATCGGCTGATCAGTGTGCAGATTTTTGCGTTGCCATGTTTTCTGATTTGACCCGGATGGTCACCATGCAAAATCTTTATCATGATGGAGGATTTTCATCTATGGGAATGAATCCAGCATTATTAGAATCTTAAACTTCCGGATTTTTAACCAAAAGAGCAATCAGGTGCGTTATCCTGAGAAACCTCGGCACTCTAAAACGACAAGTATCTTGAAAATCTGTGGGTGAGTGCTTTCAGTAGCAGGTTCGTACCTTTATGATGTACATGAAAAACTGTATTAAGATCCGGTGGTTGATGGCTTTGGTTGGTATGGCCATTACGATGCATGTTCATGCTCAAAGAAGTGGTGGTTTTTCTGCGCCAGACCGAAATAATGTGAATCCTGACTCCCCGGAATTTGGAGAGGGTGCTGATGTGGATGATACACTGGATGTCCAATACTATTTTCTCGATATCCCTGAAAAGCTAGAAGTTTTTCAGGACACTTTTGTACAGTATTTTCATGAATACAAGCCGACGGCATTATTGAAAAATGACTACTTCAATCTTGGATATCCTGGGTCCCCAATCAGACCCATGATACCCATACCCTATGAGGCTACCGGTTTTCAATTGGGACTACATCATTTTGAGCCTTACCGAATGGATAATCATTCCTTTCGATTTTACAAACTAAAGAAAGCGCTAACCACCGTATTCTACACACAAGGTCAATCCCAAGAGGATGGCGTATTTAAAGCAAAGTTTGCCCGAAACTTTAAGGACGGTATCCAACTGTCGATCGACTACAATCGATACAATAACCTGGGACTATACCAACGTCAGGTCGGAAGAAATACTAATCTGGGAATAGGGTTCAAATATGAAAGTGAAAATGGCAAACTGAAGATATCTGGTACTCACTTTAGCAATATATACGATCAAAATACTAATGGAGGGATATCTACTGATACCTCTTTTACTGGTGAGTTTTCGGGAGAACGGGTATCGATACCTATAAGTTTGGAAACTGCAGACATCAGAGATTCCGAAAAAATATACCAGCTAATTACTCAATATAGATTAGCAGGAAAAGACACCACGGCATCAAGTGAAGGCATCCAAGCCGAATATATATTTCGAGCTGAAAATCGAAGTTATAAATTTGCCGACCAATCTTCAACAATTGATACGGGATACTATGGTGAGTTGCTGACGGACGAAAGGGGAATTAGACACTATGTAGAAAATCGAAGGCTAATCAATGAGTTCAATCTCAACTTTAATCAAAATAATGCTGCCAAAAACATCACGTTAGGACTAAGAAATCGGATAAATCGAATAAATCAGGAGCCCTTAAATGAAAATCTCACAGAATGGCTTGCACATGGTAGGTTACGATGGAATGTGGGAGACAGGCTAGATTTTGATACACGCGCGGAATTGAATATCAATAAGGATAATGCCAGCTACCTGGTCAAGGGCAATATTAACCTCGATCTGGAAAAGGCAGGTGTCCTACGAGGAAGTATTACGATAAATCAAAGGCCACCTTCCCTCATTGAAAATGCAGTATGGTTAAGTCAGACTAATATTTGGAAGAATGACTTCAAAAGTATCTTTACAAACCATATTAAAGCCACATATTTGCTGGACCAATTTCACTTGTATGTGACAGGAGGTCAAATTCTGGGAAGCAACCTGATATACTTTAACGAAAATACGATACCCATCCAAGAATCAGCAGTGACTACACTTTCTTACCTAAAAATCTACAAGCAATTTAAAATTGGTAAGATATATAATGAAAATAAAATTGTGTTGCAGGCTACTGGTAACAATGAAGTTTTTCGGACACCAAGCTGGTACACACATCATAGTTTATACTTTTTTGGTCCTCTTTTCAACCAGGTATTAAATCTAAAAACCGGTTTTGAACTTCGAATCAACGACTCATATGAAGGTATCACTTACTCACCGGTAGTCGGTCAGTTTAAACTCGACGACAAGTTTGATATTCCACTATATCCCTCATTGGATTTTCATGTGTCGATGCGAGTGAGATATTTTAGAGCTTTTGTCATCTTAGAAAATATCATATCACCTCTTCGCAATGATGTTTACTATCAGACAAGTAGGTATCCTCAAAACGATTTGACACTCCGATTGGGACTCAGCTGGATTTTTATAAACTAAAGGCGATAATTTGGCTCCAGTCCATGCTTGGTTTCATCATAAAACTGGGTTACATGTTGCACAGCTTCATCTATATCATCCGTCATCAGAAACAAGTTAAGGTCCTTAGGGCTAATATTTTTATGCTCTCCTAGCATAACATTCTCGATCCATTGATACAGGCCGCCCCAAAAATCGGTTCCAAAAAGGACAATTGGTACTTTAATTATTTTATTGGTCTGAATCAATGTAAGTGTTTCAAATAATTCATCTAGCGTACCAAATCCACCGGGCATCACCACAAATGCCTGAGCATACTTCACAAACATCACCTTCCTAACAAAAAAATAGCGATGATTTAAAATCTTATCGGTGTCAATAAATGGATTGTGCCCTTGCTCCATAGGCAAGTCAATATTTACTCCTACCGAAACACCCCCAGCTTCCGATGCGCCTTTATTGGCAGCCTCCATAATACCTGGACCTCCACCTGTGATAATACCAAATCCAAGATCCGACAAACGTTTTGCCAACTGTACTGCTATTTGGTAATATTTCTGATTTGGTTTGGTCCTTGCTGAACCAAAAATGCTGATACAAGGGCCAATCTCATTCAATCTCTCAAATCCTTCGACAAGCTCGGCAATCACTTTAAACATGGTCCACGAATTTTCTCCCTTAATTCGGGTCCACTGTTTCTGAGTATGTTTTGCTGACATAATATTTGCTTTAAAAAAAAAAGAAGAACGACCTCCTTTTTGATCGGGAAGTACATTCTTCTATGAATGATCGGGATAAATATTCTTATATCCTGGAGCTGAACTTTTTCAAGGCTACCAGAATATCTATCAGACCCGTGCTTCTGATTTATACTTCATGTATGCCTCATTAATGAAATCATTTAATTCATCGGCATTTTCAAATTTTTCGAAAATATTGGGAAAGGGTAGGTTTCCTTTACTTCTGCTACTGGGTACTACATAATTTAATACATCTGCCTTAGCCACTGTATCACTACTCAAGATGATCAGTCGCTCCACTACATTCCTTAATTCGCGGATGTTACCACTCCAATCTACTTCCTGCAATGTGTTCAATGCATCCTTATGAAACTTCTTTTTACTGATGCCATATTCCTGACAAATATGACCATTGAAATGATCTACCAGCAGAGGAATATCTTCTTTTCGTTCATTAAGTGTTGGCACCTGTATGATGATCACTGCTAACCTATGGTAAAGGTCTTCTCTAAATTTACCAGCCCGGATTTCCTTGCGGAGATCCTTATTGGTTGCAGCAATTACACGCACATTTACTGCGATAGATTTTTCGCCACCCACTCGAGTGATCCGATTTTCCTGTAGTGCCCGTAAAACTTTTGCTTGTGCTGACAGGCTCATATCACCAATCTCATCGAGGAATAACGTTCCACCATTTGCCTGCTCAAACTTTCCTATCCTCTGTTTTACAGCTGAAGTAAATGCCCCTTTCTCATGACCAAATAATTCACTTTCGATCAGTTCTGAGGGAATCGCTGCACAGTTTACTTCTATGATTGGATTTTCAGATCGATTGCTTTTTTCATGAATCCATCTCGCCACCAATTCCTTACCCGTACCATTTCTACCTGTAATTAAGACCCGAGCTTCGGTAGGTGCTACTCGATCGATAGTCTGCTTAATAATCTGAATAGGCTCCGACTCGCCGATGATTTCCTGTGTTTTAGATTTGGCCATTCGACGTTGCAGGACTTTCTTTTCAGTGACAAGCGAGGATTTGTCCATAGCATTTCTAATGGTAATCAGCATTCTGTTGAGATCTGGGGGCTTTGAAATAAAGTCAAATGCACCTTTCTTAACCGCATCCACAGCAGAATCGATATTGGCATGCCCGCTAATCATAATCACAGGGGTATCACCTGCAATCATTTGAATTCTCTCTAGGGCTTCGATACCGTCCATCTTCGGCATCTTGATGTCCATAATCACAACATCGTACTTTTCCTTCTTTAGTTTGACAAGGCATTCCATGCCATCTTTACACTCCTCGACCTGGTATTTCTCATATTCAAGGATGTCTCTTAACGTTCGTCGTATCGAAGCCTCATCGTCAACTATCAAGATCTTAGCCATAAAACCTATTGTTTATTAAGTAATTACAAATTATGATTTATTTGCATGTGTAAAGTAAATGAAATACTGACACTTTTGCAATCATTTCAAGGGCATTACAACATATAATTAAGCTAGCATGCATAAAACCTTGTAAATGATATTTTTACAATTGCAAAAAGCTTGCCAAATGATGATTTTTCTTAATATGTTTTAAAAAAACGCTCTACAATGCCGATTTATCGGTCAGCTTTAGCAGGGAGGTCTTAATATGATGAAGAAAAACACAGGATACACTGCATTAACGCAGCCCTGTGATGTAACTAAAGCCATCCCGATCATTTACTTCTTATGATATACTCAGCTGAAGCTAAGGACGATGACTTAGTATAATTTCGATTCTGACTATCAATAGATAACAATAGAGAGTGGTGGAAAAAAAATTTGATTAGGAACAGGCTATTTATCGAGCTGAAGCTCAGCGAGGGCACAGTAAGCCATCAACCCTGAGCTAATCTCTAGGCAATCCTCGTCTATGTTAAATGTGGAAGTATGGATAGGTGAGGTAATTCCTTTCTCGGGATTGCCCGTTCCTAACCGATAAAAGCAAGCATCCATTTCTTGTGTGAAATAAGAAAAGTCTTCAGCTGTCATTCGTATGGGTAGTTCAACCACATTTTCCTTTCCAAGATAAGATTCGGCATACAGTCGAAATCGATCCGTCAGTTCTGGATCGTTCATAAGGAATGGATACCCCTTTCGTATTTCCAATCGAGCAGCTCCACCGTGCGCACTGGCAACTGAAGAAACTATCTGTTCTATCAGTTGGTGTGCTTTGGATCTCCATTCTTCATTCATTGTTCGGAAAGTCCCCTCTAGCTTCACTTCTGATGGAATAACATTTGTGGCCCCTCCTACAGAGTTAATTTTGCCAAACGTAAGTACTGTCGGAATGGTAGGATCTCCATGTCTGCTCACTATTTGTTGCAGAGCCAGGATGATATGAGAAGTTAGAACGATAGGATCAACACCATCATGAGGAAGTGCAGCATGTCCTCCCTTACCCACAACGGTGAGGTAGAGCTCATCTGCTGAAGCCATATACATTCCTGGACGAACGCCCACTTTTCCCACCCTTAGAGGTGGATGTACATGCTGACCAAAAATACTGGAGGGTTCGGGTTTATTCAGGACACCCTCTTTAATCATGAGAGAAGCACCTCCCGGAAGTTTTTCTTCTGCGGGCTGGAAAATGGCCTTTACGGTCCCTCCAAAGTGCGGTCTCAATTGTTGCAATATCATACAACTACCCAGTAGAGATGATGTGTGCACATCGTGTCCGCATGCATGCATTATACCCTCTTTAGTTGATTTATAGGGAATATCATTGGCTTCTTGAATGGGTAATGCATCGATATCACCTCGCAAAGCTGTCACTTTATCGCCTGGCAATTCTCCTGAAATCAATGCCACAATACCGTTACCCCCTACATTCTTTTCATAGGCAATACCAAATTGATCCAACAGATCACAGATATAGGCAGCTGTCTCCTTTTCTTCAAATGACAGTTCGGGATATTGATGCAGGTGACGTCTCACCGAGATGACCTCCTGATGAATCTCACGAGCAATATCTTTCACCTTATTCTTCAGTTCTTCTGACATCCTAATCTCTTTACATTTGCTAAAATCAAAGTTACATCCTTCCAGAGATTATAGTCTCTGGCATAGAGAAAATCTGCATTATGGGCTATCTCTGAGTCTATCAGTTCTCCGCTTTGATGTGTACCAATGATACCAGGCCTCAACGTTGGAAAATCATGATCTTTATTGGATGTCAAATAACCGATCCACGTGCTTTCTCCCTTCAAGACATGCATTACATTCTTAAGAAAGCCAGACTTACTATCTACAAACCAAATCAATATGGGTGATAAGAGAAGAAAGACAGATGCTATAAAGAAATCAAGTAAACGCTTATTTCTCTTGAGATACTTTGCATCGAGATTATACGCAATATCATAGGTATATAACTCACCAGGTAGGTTTTTTGACATACTTCCGATGATGCTTTGTGATTGATCTGGAGCAATTTTAAAGCGATATCGAGCACCTAGTTTAGTCATCCATTGCATAATATCACTGGATCGCACGCTTCTCGAGGAGAAAATGATTTCGTCCACCTGATGAAATCTGACAATCTGGTCAAGATGTTGAAGTGCTCCCAGATTTGTACCCACCCGATCAGATACTTCCAAGTGTGAAACTACACGACCTACCAGTGTCAGTTCAGGTCTATTCTGATGAACGAGTGAAGATATCCGTAGTGCTTCTTCTGGATCTCCCACAATGATATATCTACCCTTGGATCCTTTACCAAAAGGCCAATGCCCCAAATTATATCGGTGGTAGAATAATCTCACCCATGTCACCAAAAAGGCTACGATCGGCCCACTCGCCACGATCAAGACTCTTGATGGTCGCAGCAGGGGTCCCAGCAACCCATAAATAGTGGCGATAATCAGCCAGCCTGTTACAAGCCCCTTCCACTGTCGAGACCAATTAAAAGGTTTTTCATAGGCTCCAAACCATGAAAAGCTCATGATCCAAATAGTTGCATACAATATGATATTGGATCGGATAAAAGAACCATCGTAATATGTTGGATCATGAAAATAGAATCTCGCCCACCAGGTCGAAAACAATATCAACGCACCTATGATCAATCCCCATTCAAAGATCATTAAGCCAAACTGCCTAAAAACTCTTCGGAGGAGTGAAAGAACGGCTCTAAAATAAATGGCCAGGTTCAGGGTAAGACCCAGCAGGGATGCCTTTCTGCCAGAATAGTGTTTCCTGGCAAACACAATCATCGCCCTGTAGAAATTCCGAATATAGGCCAGGCTGTCCTTTTTGGTACTTTCACCTTTGAAATGAATGATACTTGTCTTGGGATAATAAAAGATCCGATAGCCAGCCGTATGGATCCGATAGGACAAATCAATATCCTCCCCATACATGAAGAATTGCTCATCCAAAAAACCTACTTCGTCTAACACTGCACGCGGTATCAACATGAAGGCTCCCGTTAGTACCTCCACTTCATGTATTTCATCTTCTGCAAGATGACCTAAGTAGTAAGCATTAAATTTTCTGGAAGATGGAAATAATGATGCAAACCCAAATGCCTTGTAAAAGGCTACGACAGGAGTTGGAAGGCTTCGTTTTGACTCTGGCAAGTAGTTTCCTGCACCATCAATCATCCTACATCCTAATGCTCCTGCTTCCGGATGATCTTCCATAAACTGTACTGTACTTTCCAGAGTATCCTCCTGAACAATTGTATCGGGATTCAGTAGGAGGACATACTTTCCTCTTGCTACTCCAATTCCCTGATTATTGGCCTTGCTAAAGCCCACATTCCTGGTATTATTAATACTAATAATATGGGGAAACCGATCTGATAACAGCTGCATCGATCCATCTGTAGATGCATTGTCAACTACAATAATTTCCCTATTAAAAGTTGTCTTACTACGTTCAAGGGACTCTAGAAGCTGAAGGAGAAAGTACTTTACATTATAATTGACAATAATGATGGACAGCTTCATAAGGATCTACGTAGCGGGTTTCTATTTTCCATCTACTTCATATGGGATTCTGGCAAGAATGGATCGTCCCAGGGTGATTTCATCGGTATATTGTAACTCTCCCCCAAATGCCACACCCCTGGCAATTTGGCTGACATTGACAGAAGTTCCCTCAAGCTTTTTTGAAATATAGTAGATTGTCGTCTCACCATCTATGGTTGGACTAATGGCCATGATAATCTCTCTCACTCCTTGATTTTCTATTCGACTCAAAAGGCTGTCGATACGTAAATGTTCTGGCCCGACCCCCTCGATCGGTGATATTACTCCTCCGAGGACATGGTATACACCATTGAACTGACCGGTTTCTTCAATGGCCATAATATCTTGTATGTTTTCTACCACACAGACCAATTCTTTATTCCGGCGTTTATCCTGGCAAATACTGCAAATCTCATCATCGGACAAATTGTGGCATTGCTTACATCGACAGATCTTTGACACGGAGGCGAAGGCTTCTTGAAACCGTTCGATCTTTTGAGTTTGTCCATCAATCAAATGCAATGCAATCCTGAGCGCACTTTTCTTTCCAATGCCCGGAAGTGCAGAAAAGGAATTAACCAGTTGTTCAAGGAATTTTGATTGAACCTTCATGATCCAAAAATAAACAATTGTTGTTCCCCAACTTTATAATAGATACGAATCAAGATATTCATAATTGATTCTTTTTTAATTTAGTGCTTCTTAATATAGTAGATAAATAATAATGGCTGAAGTAATTCGAATGCCCCGCTTAAGTGACACCATGGAAGAAGGTGTAATTGTGGAATGGCTTAAAAAAGTTGGAGACACCATAGAACCCGGAGATGTCCTTGCAGAGGTAGAAACAGACAAAGCAACCATGGAGCTTGAAAGTTACCAAGAGGGTGTTTTGCTGCACATCGGTGTTCCCGAAGGTCCTGTTCCCGTAAATGGGGTGCTGGCAGTGATAGGAGAGGAAGGTGAAGATTACAAGGAAGCGCTTGAGGCTGCAGGGAATGCTAATGACTCATCAACCAGTTCGTCTTCTAATGGTAAAGAGGAAGAAAGTGCAGCTCCTGCATCAGAATCGGCGCCTGCCGAATCTGCCGCTCCTGTTTCTGAGCCTGTAGATGATAGTTCCGACCGAATAAAAGCCTCTCCTCTGGCACGTAAGATGGCAGAAGATGCCGGCATCGATCTTGGGAGTATGGGCAGTGGATCCGGAGAACAAGGTAGAATTGTCAAAAAGGATATAGTATCCTACATGGAGAGTGGTGCTACTGCGGAAGCACCTGCCGATCCTGTATATACTCCGACATTGATCAGTGGAGAGGACAAAGAGGTTCCCGTTTCACAAATGCGTAAAGTCATTGCCAGAAGACTCAGCGAAAGCAAGTTTTCTGCACCTCATTTCTACGTCACTGTAGAAATTGATATGTCGCAGGCCATTGCTACGCGCAAGCAACTGAATACTACTGCCCCACCAAAAATATCTTTCAATGATCTGGTGCTGAAAGCTACAGCTATGGCACTCAGACATCATCCAGCTGTAAACAGCTCGTGGTTAGGCGATAAAATCCGCACCAACGGCAATATCAACATTGGCGTAGCTGTGGCAGTTCCTGATGGCTTGCTAGTACCTGTAATCAACCATGCCGATCAGAAGTCACTTGCTCAGATCAATGGTGAAGTAAAGGAGCTCGCAGGTAAAGCAAGAGAAAAGAAACTTCAACCCAACGAGATGCAAGGCAACACATTCACTATTTCCAATCTGGGAATGTTTGCAGTGGACGAGTTTACAGCGATCATCAATCCTCCGGATGCCTGTATACTTGCTGTTGGATCCATTGTAGAGAAACCTGTGGTGAAAGATGGAACCATACAGATAGGAAACATGATGAAACTCACATTGTCAGCTGATCATAGAGTAGTAGATGGTGCAACTGCAGCACAGTTTCTTCAGACCCTACGTGAATTTCTGGAGAATCCCGTGAGAATGTTGCTGTAGGAATCTGGACTTTAAGGAGATCGCTAAATCTCCAATCTTGTATCCGAATTAATAAGAGAAGATAAGCCTGATAGTATCTATCGGGCTTTTTTTTTGCCTCACCCTTTGCCAAGAAACAAAAAACGGGAAATGGAAACTGATCATAGGCTCCGTCGAAGTTAAATGAAAAAGAGGCCATCTTATAAAAAGTTGGCCTCTTCTATTATATTCTTTTGTCCGAGTAGATACGCACTAATATCCGGAATTTCGATTTCCACTGTATTTTGCACCAGGTCGACTTGATCCAGGTGTTCCAGAACCCGCATCGGGCCCTTCGGGCTGCTCCATTTCCTGGTCATCAGCGCTAGCAATAATGAATTCCACACGACGATTAAGATATTGTTGCATTTCCTCCTGCTTAGAAATATTATGTGATTCAGGAAGATCTGGTACTAGTGGCGATTGCTCACCACTATATTGCAACAAGAATCTCTGCCTTGGCAGATCATATTTTTCCATCAGGAAATTCATTGCAGCCTCTGCTCTTCGATAAGAGAGGACATTATTATAATCTTCGGGATTTCTTCCATCGGCATAGCCCCGTACTACTACATTGATGTTGGGATGCTGTTGCATGACGGTAGCTATATTATGTAGTTCGCCGTAAAACTCAGGCTTTACATAGTATTTATCAAGATCAAAATGGATCATAGGAAGGAACCAGTTGGTCCTGATATTGCTCAGTTTCTGGTTGATGATCTGATTAACATCATCTTCGTTCAAGTAGCCGGGATCCGGTATCTGAGCCACGCCATTTGCATCTACATCATATCCTGCGGCTGAATATGGCTCAGCATCGAGATAGTCTGCCACCCCGTCATTATCACTATCAAGCACAATACCCCGTGTATCGACAGGTGCCCCATCAGGACTATTTATCTCCTGATCCAGCATATCAATCACACCATCACCATCGGTATCCGTAAGATCCAGAATAGGTCTGGCCTTCACTTCGGCAAGATCGCTCATTGCACCACTTAATGGGTTAAGCCAATAGAGAGGTTCTGTCTTCTCATTGAAGTTGCCAAGGTTGATACCGAGTCGGGCACTCAAATAATGAGGAATGTCCAGGTTATTGGACTGGTCAAACTGGGACCTGTACTCAAATCCATCATATAAATCATTGTCGGATAAAACGATCTGATATTCCAGGCCTACATTCACCCGATTGCTAAGCTTTCGGGATAATCCCAGACCAAAATTTACATGTGGAAGGACACTTCTCTCATCACCAAGAGAGATAATATCATTCTCGACTCCACCCTCAGTTTCATAATCACTATCCAGGAGATCTTTCAACCGATTTCTAGCTTCTTTTCTGTCACCCTTGGTCGTAAGATCAAGCCCTGAACTCACCGATTCAAAATTATAGAGAGAGCTACCATCCAATAGATTTACCTTTACGGTTGGAATACTTAAACCCAGTCCCACGACAGCATATGCGTTCCAAACATTTCTATCCTGGTGGAACAAGAGATTACCAATATTCAGGACAGCCTCAATGCTACCACCTAAAATCGATGTCTTATAATTTCGATGGACAACAGCTCCGTTATTCACATAACCTTCGAGTGCTGTCCGATTACCCGCTTGTTGATAAGTTCTTTCAACGCGTAGTGTAGCGGGATTCAGGGGTCTTGCATCAAGTCCCTTCTGGGATGAGTACCAACCATCGAATCTGAATGAAAGGGTATAGTTAATTGCTTTGCGGAGATGGAGACCTAAACCGATACCACCTGGAAAGGGGGATTCTACATCACCTGAGATGAAGGCGTGACCCGCATGAATACCCAACTCCCACATACTTTTGGGTTTAGCAGAATACGGATACTGACCTTCTCGCCATTTTCGATTCTGCTCGGGATCCGCTGTCTTCTCATCATCAATGCCGGGTGTTAGCGCGCCATCGCTTTGACCAAAAGAAACCTGGAACACCATTGCAGAAAAAGCAAAGATGAAAAATAAAGATGCTTTTCTTGTCATGGATAACTTAAGGTTTAGGTTTTGTAAAAGATACTTACTCTCCCTTCTAACAAAAATATCGTTTTTTCTCTAGCACACAAATTATATTATCCTTTTTTAAATATGGTTTAATTGAGTTTGCTATTTTCGTAAGTATCAAAGATTTACACAATATCTAACAATATGATTTCCAATATAAAATCTCTTGATCAACAAGCCCTCAATTTAGCCTCAGATGCAAAGTTTTTATCAAGTATTCACGATGACAAATCCTCGTCCGAAAACGTAATCAACATTGTTGAAATTATTTTTTGTGGCGATGAGAATTGGAGTACTAAACTCGCTTCTCATCTACTCTCTATGCAACTCCCTTTCAAGAAAATTCAACTAGGGGGTCTTAATCAGCTGGATGAAAAGCATGGCTCTGATATTATACCTTTTATTGAAAAGGGCATCCATAAAACCACCCTCATTATAAGTCAGCAACAAAAGGCCATTAAGAATGTATTTGATGCTTTTCAGTTTCTGGAAAAGCCCTTCAATGTAAGTCTTTGCCAAAAAGAGATAGGACATGGAAGTAGTATGGATCAGGCGATGTTAGATCTACGGGTACCCTGGCTACAACATCTTTCTGTGATCGGTAGCCAGGCCCAATATACTGATCTCGATTTTCTGACGGCAAATCAACAATCATTCTTTAGCTTCTATCGATTGGGAGAGATCAGAAAAAACATTGGAATGTGCGAACCAGAAATACGAATGTCTGACCTACTAGGTATTGATCTTCAGGTACTAAAGAGTAGTGAAGTTCAATCAGCTACACATGTTTCCTCAGTTGGATTTACGGTCGAAGAGCTGTGTCAACTGGCTCACTATGCCGGTAGAAGTGAACAAAATAAGGTCTTTTCAATTTTCAATTGTTCGGACTCTACAGCTGACATTTCGCTTGATGTCATTAGCACATTGGCATGGTACTTCTTGTATGGTCTTGATATGTCTGGTGTGGAATACCCTCCGAAAGTCAATAATATGCTCACCTACGTAGTGGAGGGCAATATCTATAGCGAAACATTGGTCTTCTACAAAGATGACCTACATCAAAAATGGTGGCTAAAATCACCTTATCCCAAGAAAAAACTCGCTCAGGAAAACCCCCTGATTGCATGTGATTATCAGGACTATTCCACGGCAGTCAACGAACAAATGTTAACTGATAGGCTTGAAAAAGCTTTGCAAAGGCACGAAAACTCCGAAGATGTACTGAATCCTCAGATCGCCTGAGTGAGTATTTTCTCCAAACGCATGCCTCTGGAACCTTTGACCAGAATTTGCGCATTCTTAAATGGATTTTTCTTCAGCCAGGAGATGAGGCTGTCGCTACTGTCGAAAGTAAGTACATTGTCATCGATCGTGCGTTGATGGCAAACTCTATTATAAATAGGTCCAGCGAGTAAAACTTTGGAGACCTTCGATGTATCGAGGGAGTCAATAATAGTACGATGGTACTCATCCTCTTCTGCTCCTAGCTCAAGCATATCTCCCAGAACAATCATTTTATTTTCACCCTCGATGGACATGAAAAAATTTAATGCGTTGGTGACGCTCGTGGGATTAGCATTGTAAGCATCTAAATAGTATACATTTCCATTTTGCTCTATAAGCTGAGTCCGGTTGTTTGATGATTGATAGGTCACGAGATTTTCACAAATTTTTTCGGGGTCAACCCCAAACCACGATCCGATACATGCTGCAGCAAAGATGTTCTGCAAGTTATATTCACCGTAAAGATTAGTGTGTGTACGTAAGACGTCTCCCTCCTTCGTTACTAAGTCCAGGGTACACCATTTGTTATCTTTCACGAAATTGATGTGCCGTAAAGTGCCGGTAATCTTATCTCGGTTAAAAGACACTGCATTCCGATATCCATACGTTTTAAAATCAGACATGGAGAGCTCCTCACCATTTGCGAAAATCAACCCACTGTGTGTGTCCAAATATCGATATAGTTCGTGCTTGCCATCACGAATCCCCTGCAGACTGCCAAATCCCTCAAGATGAGCATTTCCAATATTAGTTATAATACCTATCGTGGGTTGCGCTATTTGACAAAGCCAGTTAATCTCACCACCATGATTTGCCCCCATCTCAATAACCGCTAATTCATGGTCATCTGTGATTCTTAGAATGGTCAGGGGAACGCCAAGATGATTATTAAAATTGCCATTGGTACAGAGTACTCGATATTTGGCACTCAATACTATGTTGATCAGTTCCTTTGTTGTTGTTTTCCCGTTTGACCCAGTCAAAGCCAAGACAGGAATATCAAAGCGACTGCGATGATAGGCAGCTAAACGTTGCAAAGCCACCAAGGTATTAGGCACATAAAGGCATCCAGGGAGATCTTTTAGGGTTTCTCGATCAACCAGACAATACTTTGCACCCTGAGACAGGGCCTGATGGACGTAGTCATTACCATCAAATTTTTCACCCCGGATCGCTACAAAAAAAGACGATGGAGAAACCTTCCTGGAATCCGTGGAGACTCCCTTACATCGGAGAAAACTTGTGTGTATATCGCTGATCGAAAGCACCTCGGAAAATAAAAAAGTCCTACCACAAATGTGATAGGACTCAAATATTTAGATGATCTATTGTTACTTATACTTTCGCTTACTCTTCTTGGCCTTAGTTCCCTTAAAGTAATTACCTCCCTTATCATCATTACCCACAGGAGATCCCAGTCGATCCATGGCGCACCTAAATCCGATAGTCTTATCAGACTTAGCTTCATCTTTAAATCTTCTAGCACCAGGTGCCAGCCAGAATAATCGATCTGCCCAAGAACCCCCTTTGATCACCCTTGAATGTTCATTAATCAAAGTGGTATTACCATAATCATACTCTGCACCACTATCTTCATCACCATCCCTGTAGTTAAGTAGTTCTGGTCTGTGATAGTTCTCGCGGTTTGCCGCATCTGCAGAATCTACAAGCTCAGTTCGAATTCGACCCAGGCTATCTTTTTCAGCTATTTTGCCTTCGTCATCCATCACTACTTCGTAAAATTTATTACCCCTGAATGGATTTAGATCGTGTTGATCCGGATCACGAAGTGTGGTACTAGTCGTCGGTCGATATACATCAGCCACCCACTCATTCACATTACCTGCCATATTGTAGATACCGTAATCATTAGGCCAGTACGACCGTACAGGTGCAGGGTATGGAGAATTATCATTCAGTTTTCCAGCCAGACCCATGTAATCACCTCGACCACGCTTGAAGTTGGCAAGCATCTTACCTTGGTTGCGATCTCTACGCTTATATCGAGCTGTATTGTTATCCCATGGGAAAATTCTTCGCTCAGAAATCAATTCATCCTGCTTAGCCACCCTTTTTCCAATAAGTCCCAGTGCGGCATATTCCCACTCTGCTTCAGTTGGAAGTCGATAACTAGGAACAAAGATTCCATCCTCCATACGTACCTTTCGCTCTCCTCCAGTCATTTCATCCTTGAGATTCTTTTTCACATTCCCCTCATATTGACCTGCCAAATAAGCCTTTGTATTAAAGTTATCTGCATCCTTTTGCTCAGGATTTGGATTTAGGACACCCTTTTCGATCATCAGCATTTCGTTGACACGATCACTTCTCCACTTACAATATTCATTGGCTTGATCCCAGCTTACACCTACTACTGGATAATCATCAAATGAAGGATGCCGAAAGTAGGTTTCTACCAAAGGCTCGTTATATGCTAGCTCTTCTCGCCAAACAAGGGTATCAGGAAGTACTTCCCGATATCGCTGAGGATAGCTTTCCCCGAATGTGTTGTTTGTCCAAAAAACAAAGTGCCGATAATCAATATTGGCAATTTCAGTCTCATCCATATAGAAGGAAGGTACGGTGACCCTACGAGGTACATTATTCCATTCATAGGTTACGTCTTCTGCTGTAAGACCCATTGTGAATGTACCACCCTCCACTAACACAAGGTTAGGTGCTGTAATTTGACCTTTGTAATCATTTTTTTGGAAGCCACCCCACTTTTGATCATTATACTTCCATCCTGTGGTAGATGATCGCTCGGATTTTTTACATCCAATACCCACCATGCCTACCAGTGCCATGAAAAAAATGATTCTACTGTATTTTCCCATCGTTCTTATTTGAAATTGCGAATCAAATATATTAAAGTAAATTATTCACGTTCGTTTAACGACAGTTCGCTCTATAGTATTATCTAAAAAGGTTGAAACAGTCGTTATATCGCGATTCTTCCCTACCGTAGTCAAAATTGAAAATCAAACTGATCTCATGGGCTCCACCCGATCCTGACAATGACGAGAGGTTAAAATCATAGGAGTAGCTGACTTTGAAAAAATCTTGTCTACCCTCCAATATAAATATCAAAGCATCGGGATTTGTGTTTGCATGTCTATACCAAACACCGGTTCCGACCTTATCATACCTAAAAATCGTGCCAATATTCAGCTGCCTTTGGCTGCCCTGATTGATAAATTGGAAGCCAGGAGCCACAAAAACACGTCTTCCTCGACCTAGACTTAATACATCCAATTCGGCACCACCATGGAGTGAAATACTCATTGGCAAACCGGCCAGAATCTCTGGATTTATATCCAAGAAGGACAGTCTGGGCGTATTGAGATGTTTCAGGCTTATACCACCATAGAATTTATCATTGAAAAAAAGAATGCCTGCTGAGATATCAATTGATGATACAGAGGTACCCTGCTCTGGTGGAACTTCCTCACTTGGATAAGGTATACCACCCGGACTGATGGCTCCGTACTCGGGATCCAACTGATCCAAAAAAACCAATCTATCCCAATCGACACGGGATTGAAAGTAACCAGCTTCAATACCCAAACGCATTTGAAATCGCTGATTAAACCGCGCCCTGTAAGAATAATATGCACTTACATCCGTGGTCCGATAGAGCCCTCTGCCAGCATTGTCAGAAAGCACCGAAAGGCCAAAACCACTATTGATGTAGGAAAAAAACTGGTCAAACGATGCGGCATAGGTCACATAAGCCTGATTGATTCGTGGCCATTGATTACGATAATTAAGGACGACTTTCCCCCCCTCACTGATACCGGTAAATGCTGGGTTTAATTGCAGAGGTGATGCATAATACTGGCTGAACACAGGATCCTGCGCCCGGATAGACCACACGAACATGAACATGCCGAGAAAAAGCCAGAGCGTTCGCAATTTGAGTAGCATTCGGAGACCAGTTATAAGTATGTCTTTTGGAGAATCGATCTAAACTTAATTAATATATTCGCAAAAACGGGGACTAAACATTTGAACGCTTCAGGTTTCTATAGTGCTTTCTCAAATCTTTCTACTAAACGACAATTTGCCCTTGTTTTCATATTTATACTCATTGCTTTCTGGCAAATCACCACGTTTCAATATACTCTCAAATGGGATGCCATAGATCTTACCCTTTCCTGGCGATACTTTACCTCTGATGTGCTTCGCAATGGTATGTTGCCCTGGTGGAATCCATTTCAGCGCCTTGGGTTCGTACATGGTTCGATGCCAGAGACATGGTATCCTATAGGATTGCTATTGGGTTGGATCAGACCCTATGATGCCGTAGCGCTAAATCTGGAGTACCTTATCCACATTTTTATCGCTTCCACTGGATTTTTTCACCTGGCACGCGCTTTTGGTATCCAGCACCAAAGTGCACTTTGGGGTGCACTTTGCTTTCCACTGTCCGGATTTTTTGTTGGTAATGCCCAGCATTTGGGTTGGATCGTGGCAGGTGCATGGATGCCTCATGTTTTTGCCTATTATGTTAGATTTCTCCGCACTTCTCGCTGGCTGTTTGGGTTATACGCTGCGGTTAGTTTCTTCATGCTGGCTACAGGAGGGTACGTACCCTTTGTAGTGGTCACCACATTTATACTTGCTGGCTTGTCTATCCGACATGTGTATATCAAGAAATTTAATACGGATAGCTTCATCCGACTCGCCAAATGGGCAGCTCTATGCTTTCTGCTTTGTTGCCTTGTACTCATTTGCTATCTCGAACTTCAATCCCATATCACGCGAAGCGAAGCTGTCGATGCATCAGATACTCTTCTGGGTACTCTTAGGTTGAAGCATTTGATCAGCTTCATTCTACCTTATGGTACAGTGAAAGGAGGGTATGAATACTGGCAGGGGGATCAGTCCATGATGAATCTCTACATTGGGATCTTTCCTCTGATGGTTGCTCTATTGTCATTGAAAAACATTCGCAGTCACTTTTACAGCTATCTCTGGCTGGGGGCTGTGATTTCGATATCACTTACCTTAGCGGCTGAGCTACCCTTTAGGATGTGGTTGAATGCACTTCCACCCTTTGATCAATTCAGATTTCCAAGTCTATTTCGATACTTCACTGTCCTGTCACTGCTACTCCTGGCAACTAGTTATATTGAAAAATGGACCCAGGATGTTACTAAGTATCTCCCCAAAATTTCCCTGGCCCTAGCTATAGTCTGCACTGGATTTGCATTGACTTCATGGCTCTTCTTTCCCCAATTTAATTTCGGAGAATTATCGGTCAAAACACCCTTGCAGGCTTTTGTGGCTCAATCACATTTTCATGCTTTGATATTGTGGATCGCTTACGGCTTATTCAGGAGAATTTCACAAACTCAAGTGATTACTGCATTACTCCTCATTACATTTCTGGATCTGTCTATCAGCACTCAATTGAATGGTACTGTTTCCGTGTTTTCCGAACAAAAACTTCCCGAAGTGCAATCTACTATGCATGCTGCAACTCAGGGATATCCAATCCCTTCACTGACTGATCCAGTTGGGTCGAATATTGACAAAGGACTTTATCATATCCCGGTCTATCGGAACACCAATACCTACTATAAGAGAACGGGCGATGATGCCTATAGTCCCTATCAGTACCACTTACACGAACAGCTGGAGCAAGGCGAATACTACCATAAGAGTTTGTCGCAACCTCTTCTTTACCTTTCACAACTGATTGCGACCAATGACACGACCCATCATTTCACCAGTATCCCAGAGGTGACCAATAAGGAAAATAATATAACTGTCGAAGAATATAGCCCGAATCATGTGATCCTCAAGACGTCTGCTCCGGTACCAAAAATTCTGGTGTACAATCAGGTTTACCATGAGAAATGGGCGGGTAACATTGAGGATAAAGCTCTAGAGAAAGTATGGGTGGATGGAAGCCTTTTGGGATTTTGGATCCCTGAGGGAAATCATAAGGTAAGCCTTAGGTTTGAACCTGGACATTTGTACCATGCTTTAGTGATTTCATTTGGAGCTTTTTTACTCATCATCTTTGCAATTATTGTCCTGGAATGGGCTGACATGCATAAGGCAGTGCGTATAGCTGTGGTTGTTGTACCATCACTACTGACTGCTATCTATTTACTGAGAAATCCTCCCCGAACGGAGCTCACACTACTGGAAGATGCTGATGTCCATGTTGTTAACGCCATTGATGACTTAACCGTAAGCAATCTGGAAGAAAAAGATGCGATTTTGATGAATCGTTTCCTGGATCGGGCCGATCTTAGTGCTTTTAGAGAATGTCTTAGTACATTAGAGACCAGGACCTTTGTCTTTTATACACGGTCGATACCTACTCCCTCTTCGCACGTATTTACGGACTTTCTGACGGCTAACTATGATGTTGATACCATAAAGCTGGACGGAGGATACTCTGCGTACCGTTGTGCAACAAGGTCTGTCACGCCATATTTTTTCAATGGCTTCGACCTACAGTCATCGCACTGGACGATCCTCGAGAAGGCATTGGAATTAGAAGATTCCGGAAATCGTTTTGAAAACAACTCAGATTTCAAATACAGCTCCACCTTTGAACATTCATGGGACAGGACTTTCCAAACCGCTACCTCGGTCGACATCGCCGTGGATATCAAGACTGAAAAAACCTCAAGCGCCAAGCTCGCATTTAGCATTGTTGATAATGGTTCGGAAATCGTCCATTATTTCAACGCTCTGCCCGACACAGAAAATACCTGGCAGAAAGTAGAATGGAGTATTCCTATTAAGGAGAAGGACCTACCGGAGTCAGCGCTTTTGAAGATCTACATTTGGAATCCCAGACTGGAGTCGGTGGCCGTTGACAATTATTTAATATCACCACGTCAATAGCCAGATAAATAGCAGCAATACCCAGTTTCAATTCTCGTTTAAGAACAAGAACTTTGCAGGATCTTATTTGTACACTATGTATAAGAACCCCAGGTTGGCGATCGTTTAAAAGGAAGGAATGGTATTAAGAACTACACTGACAACTTTGCTTTCCCTCATTTCATTTGCCTGTATTCTTGGGCAGACTCCACGCTCCGTGTTAGCTGATGGTGATATCTATAAGTTTGCCGTAAGTCAGGACGGTGTGTATAAGCTTGACTACGATTTCCTTGAAGACTTGAGTATAAATCCAACGATTATTGATCCAAACCGTATCAATATCTATGGGCATGGTGGTGGAACGCTCCCTCAGGAAAATAGTGCAGAAAGAATCGATGATCTGGCTCCTATTCCCATACGTATCATAGGTGAGGAAGATGGGACCTTCGACCAGGGAGACTATATCCTCATTTACTGTGAGTCTGCTGATGACTGGACCTACGATCAAAACGCCGAAATGTATGAGTATCGTAAAAACCCTTATGAGACACAAAACTTCTATTTCCTGAGAATCGGAGATCAGGACAAGATCCGGATTGGCACGCAAAACCAGATCGACGTAGCAGACCGAACCTCCACAGCTTTTGACGAGCGACTGCACTACGAAAATGACCTGTATAACTTACTCCATTTAGCAGGAGACGCTAATCTTCAGGGCTCTGGACGGCAATGGTATGGGGATCAATTCAAGGTCCAGCGATCAAGAGATTATAGCAACATTTTTGATTTCAGTGGTGCGATACTTAATGAGATGGCAAAAGTGCGCATGTCTTTTGTGGCCAGATCAGGACAAACTTCATCTGTCACCTTGAATATTGGAGCAAATTCTTTCGACCGATCCATCTCACGATCCAATGTGTCGGATATTGAAGATAGGTATGCAAAGATTGGCACAATTTCGGAAGAATTTACCTTGAATAATACCAGCCCGCAAATCAGTATTTCTTACCCAAGTCAGGGGAATAACAACGTGGGATGGTTGGACTATATCACTTTTCAGTTTCGGAAAGAACTTTCCTTCGACGGTGCACAATTCGGATTTACTGATTTGACATCACAGGCTTCAGAAAGCACGGAATATATCATCGAAAACGGAGCAGACGATCTAATGGTTTGGGATATATCCAATCCTTTGCTTATTGAAGAAATTCCCTACTCATTAGTGGGAGATCGGATGGAATTCATCACAAATCAGGGCGGCTCTGACTCCCGATTTCAGCTATTTAACGAGGGTACTGCTTTTACACCTCAGTCTATTGGAAAAATTCCCAATCAGAATCTACATGGAATATCGAATATAGACTACCTGGTGATTTACCATCCTGATTTTGAGGAAGCCGCTGCCCGTATAAACACACACCGTGTAAGCCATAATGGGTTTACTGTGGGGTTGGCTTCTATTGATGAGGTTTTCAATGAATTTTCG
Source organism: Saprospiraceae bacterium (assembly GCA_050298535.1). Lineage (GTDB taxonomy): Bacteria > Bacteroidota > Bacteroidia > Chitinophagales > Saprospiraceae > JABDMH01. The sequence continues at coordinate 912,680 of JBNKUI010000087.1, read as the reverse complement.
TCGGGCAAAGTAGATCCGACCGCCATTCGGGATTTTGCGCGACTGCAACACCAGCGCTCTGCAAAATTTAAATATCTGCTACTGATCGGTGATGGATCATTTGACTATCGACACATCCTGACAGATCTATCTGATGAGTCTTTCATTCCGGTATATGAGACGGATTTTTCATTAGATCCCATTGGCTCTTATCCCAGTGATGACTACTTCGCTTTATTGAGTGATAATGAAGGCGGGGAAAACCTACGAGGTGCCCTGGACATCGCCGTGGGACGTTTTCCGGTACGTACAGCTGATGAAGCCATTCTAGTAGCCAATAAAGTGATTAACTACGAAACCAGTACCAAATATCTGGGAGACTGGCGTACCAATGTGCTGTTTGTAGCTGATGATGGAGACAGCGACCGGCACTTTCGAGAGGCAGATGGAATCGCTGAGAAAATCCGATCAGAATATCCATTTTTCAATGTAAATAAAGTATATCTCGATGCCTATGAAGAAGAAAATACGCCCGGTGGTATATTTAACTTCAATGCCAAAAATGCACTCAATCAGCATCTTTTTCAGGGACAGTTGGTAGTCAACTATATCGGACACGGAGGATCCAGAGGTTGGGCACAGGAACGTGTGCTACAGGATGAAGACATTGACAAATGGGAAAATTTGGAACGGCTGCCTCTACTCATTACTGCCACCTGCTCGTTTGCAGGATATGATGATCCATCTGATATCACGGCAGGTGAATTTACCCTTACGAATCCGGATGGTGGATCAGTGGGACTCTTCACGACGGTAAGGTCGGTCTATGCGCGGGATAATGAGCGTCTGACCCGAAATGTCTTTAATCACTTATTCGCACCCATTGACGGACGGATTCCTACGATAGGAGAAAGCTTTATTAACTCCAAGAACACAGGGCAGGATACCACTAACGACAATACAAGAAGATTTACGTTACTAGGGGATCCTGCCATGAAACTTGCAATACCACAGTACAAAGCCAGCACGGTGTCCATCAATGGTAAACCCATAGCAGAAGCCAGGCTAGATACACTGAAAGCCTTGAGCAAAGTGGAAATTGAAGGAGAAATCGTCGATTTGAATGGTAATCTCATCCCCGGGTTTAATGGTAAGCTATATCCCACCATTCTTGACAAGTCTGTCACTTTGAAAACCCTGGGGCAAGACGATAGAAGCTCTGAACGCACCTTCGAGCTACAAAAAAGTGTCATTTTTAAAGGACTGGCCAGTGTAACGAATGGGAAGTTCAAATTCAGTTTTGTAGTGCCGAAGGACATAAACTATAGCTTTGGATTTGGAAAGATCAGCTACTACGCTGAAGATGGCACACTAGTGGATGTGGCAGGTTCCTTCGATCAGGTTGTAGTAGGGGGTACTGATAAGAATGGGATCACCGATGAAGAGGGTCCTGACATTCAGATTTTTATGGATGATGAAAACTTTGTATTTGGTGGGATTACGGATAGTGACCCCGTGCTACTACTTAAATTATCAGATGAAAATGGTATTAATGTAATCGGCAATAGTATTGGCCATGATCTGACAGCCGTACTGGACAGGAATTTTCAAAATACAATTCAGCTCAATGACTTCTATGAATCAGAACAAGATGATTACACCCGGGGTATGGTCAGCTACCCATTGAATGAATTAGAACCCGGCACACATACCATTGAAGTCAAAGCCTGGGATATTGCCAACAATAGTAGCGAGGCCTTAACTGAGTTTTTAGTGGTGGATGATGAGGAAGCAGCACTTCGCCATGTATTGAACTATCCCAATCCATTCTCCAGCGAAACTTGTTTCCAGTTTGAGCATCCCTTTCAGGGACAAGAACTTGATATACGGATTGAAATCCTCACTCCTTCGGGTCGGGTTGTGCGAACCCGACAGGAGACCATTAAAGCCAGTGGAAACCTGTCCCGGGATGTAAAATGGGACGGCCGGGATGAGTTTGGTGATCCTCTGGCCAACGGAATATATATCTATCGCGTGTCTGTCAGTACGCAGGACAGCAGTGGTCGGATATTAAAGAACAGCAGTGATCTTGAAAAATTAGTGATTTTACGCTAGTTTCTTAACATAGTATTAAGATTTGCCATACGAAAAACACCCCTCATTTAGGCCGTATTCCTCTAACTTTTAACGCCTGAAAAACAAGACAATAAGAGGGATTGGCGTTAATCTTTCATGCAAGCAATTAAAAAATAGGCATTGCGTTATATTTGCAGCCATTTTATTTTTTTTAACAGAAACGAGATAATGCGACGGACACCGTTTTTTACACTTTTCTTATTGGCATGTATAGGTTGGCAGACACAGGTTGCTGCACAATGCATCGAAAATCCGATCGGTAGTGGAATGTATACTGCCCTTGATGGAGGTGAATGTGCCAATGCTATTCCAACTGCCGTACCTTTCCTGAGAATAACACCGGATGCACGATCTGGGGCCATGGGAGATGCCGGTGTGGCTATATCGCCAGATGCAAACAGCATGCATATTAACTCATCTAAACTGGCCTTTGTCGATCAGGACTTTGCCCTATCTGCCACGTATTCACCCTGGCTACGATCTCTGGGTCTTCAGGATGTTTATCTGGCATATTTGTCAGGATTTAAGAGAATCGATGAACTTCAAACCTTGGGCTTCAGCTTACGATATTTTAGCCTGGGTGATATTCAGTTTACCAATGAAAACGGTGAACCCACTGGATTTGGGCGTCCCAATGAGTTTGAACTCGCCGCAGGATGGGCTCGAAAGTTGGGTGAAAACTTTAGTGTGGGTATCAATGGTAAGTTTATCTACTCCAATCTCGCTGCCGGTCAGGAAGTAGGTGGTATTGAAATCAATCCAGGTGTGGCAGGAGCTGCCGACATCTCTTTTTATTACAAAGTACCTTTAGAAGGAAGTACGTTGAATCTTGGCCTAGCACTTACCAATTTGGGTTCAAAAATTACGTATACGAAAGAAACAAACGATTTTCTACCCGTAAATTTTGGACTGGGAGCCGCGTGGGATTTCAAATTTGATGATTACAACCAATTAACAGTCACGGCTGACATAAATAAGTTAATGGTACCTACTCCGCAGCATGAGTTCGTAGATGAGAATCAAAATGGAATTAATGATTACCGGGATAAATCCTTCTTCAGTGGAGTCCTAGGATCATGGTCTGATGCTCCTGAAGGATTTAGTGAAGAGCTAAAGGAGATATCCTACTCGCTTGGTCTAGAGTACTGGTATGATAATCAATTTGCATTGAGAGCCGGATACTTCTATGAAAATCCTCTGAAGGGAAATCGACAGTATATTACAGCAGGACTTGGACTCAAATACAATGTATTTGGGATCAATATGTCCTATCTCATCAGTACTTCAAATACTACAGCTAATAGTAATCCACTAGATAAGACTCTAAGGTTTTCCCTACTCTTTGACTTTGGAGCACTGGCAAATGAAGACGTACCTGCCAACTAATAATGACACAATCATAAAGAACTAGTAAAAAGGCCCTGTAAACATTTTACAAGGCCTTTTTTAATTAAAAGATCGTGAGGATATAAACCGGATTCTGTCTCCCGATATCTCGGGATTTCCATCATTTATCTAGGCCAGTCTTCACAGACTGGCTCAATCTGCCTACCCCTCCCGAATATCCGAAGATAATTGAGCGAGCAGCTCAACTTGCCGTTTTGGCAAATCGGAATGTACATGGCATTTCAACCCGCAAGGTTTGTCCCCATATCATGTTGCCATGAAATAGCGTGTGCTCTTACCACACGATTTCACCCTTACCCCACCAGGGTGGGGCGGTATCGTTTCTGTGACACTTTCTGTTTCCTGCACATTTGCAGGAACCCATCCGTTAGATGGTACGGCGCTCTACGTTGTCCGGATTTTCCTCACCGGAGACAAAATCTCCAGCGCGATGGAACTCCCCACGATCAGATCTTATAAAATATTTCTTACAAACGCATAATAAACTAATTATAAATTATAAATTTGTTTAATACGTATTTGTAAGACCTTCAATCCTCCTACTATCAACGAGATCAAACATACGTTTTTACTTTGGGTCATGGCAGCTGTCCTGTGGCTGATAGCAGGATATACCCACTATCGTTTTTTTCAAAGCGGCACAGCCCCCACGGCTAAAGACAAAATTGAAGAATATCTCCAGCATACTGAAGAAGAAATAAATCAAATTGTTGCGGATTCAGGCCTGATTCTGTCTCTGACAAGCCTATTCCCTGAAGATGACCTGGATGTGACTTCTATGAGTCATGCACTCGATTTATCTGAAAATGCGTACACATTTTTCATATTCAATCATCGAAACAGATTATTGTACTGGTCAAACGATAAGGCAAAGATACCTGCTTCAGATATCCTGACACGCAGTGGTTCCCTCATTAATGACGATCTGGGTACTTATCTATTTTACAACAGGAAAGTCATAATTGGTAAGCAAGATCTTCGATTTGTTGCATATGTTCCAATCTATAAGAGGTTGGTAGACAATCCTTTTGGCCACATTTCTAAACATATTCCCCCCTCACTTACACTATCTGACAAAGAAGGTCTGGCTATAATGTCTCCTGCTGGAGATCAATTGCTTTACATTCAGGATGATAATAACCCTATACTATCCAGGACACAAGTTTTGATATTGGTAGTCTTATACATCCTTGCCTTTCTGGCACTGGGTATAGCGGTCATGCATATCTCACATTTTGTGCGAGAAAAGCTCGGAGCCTGGGCAAGTATAGCCTTTATAGCTTTTACCGCTGTCGTACTGCGTCTGATCACACTTGTATTTGATTTCTCCCAGCATTTTGAGTCTATTCCCATCTTTGATGCGGCACTGATGAGTCCCGGATTTAAGAATAGCTTGGGAAATATATTGGTAAACATTGTGATCTTCCTTTGGGTGTCCATCTACACGATAAATTATATACCATCCAAATTCCGCAATAATTTGTCACAGCAGCAACGTGTTCTCATTGCTGCGGCACAGTACTTCCTTATATTTCTGGGTACAGTCTTGCTCACAAAATTTTGCGGTGATATTATTCAGTCTACCTCGATCGATTTCGATTTCGATAGTGTCTTCAATCTGGATATACTGAGTATTGCCGCTCTTATAGGTGTTATATTATTGCTTTTTGTCCAGTTTCTATGGTCTGTAAAGCTGATGTCTATAGTCACAGAGCTCAATCTATCTATTCCTGAGAAACTACTTGCAGGAGGTCCTACGCTACTACTGACATTACCTATCTTGTACTTGCTAAGTCCATCGATTCCCATCTTTCAATTTGTATTGGTAGCGACCATATTTATTCTGCTTTTGGACTTATTCCTGGAAGTTAATACTCCCAATTTCACATGGATTGTGCTCTGGCTGGTAGTTTTGGCTGGATTTTCCTCCATCATGCTCTTTAAGTTTAACAATGATAAGACGACAGAGGTCCGACTACATGTGGCAAAACACCTCACTGAACAGGTAGACTCTGTTGCATTAGATGAGATGCTTGGCATAATTCAAAGTGTGGAAGAACTAAATGCGATAAGCAATGATTCTACACTACGAAGGTCTATTAGAAATATTATCGAGCAAGAGTCAGATTATCTGACTACATATTATAATCTTTCATTCTCCAGAATCCGACCCATCCAAAGTCAGGGCCAGCCATTCAATTACAGAGAACTGAACTATTATCAGGACAATAATACGCTTGACCGATACAGCTTCCCCATTGAGACCCAGAGTGAGGGTTCTCTGTTTGTCGTACTTGAGAAAAAGAAAATCAGCTACGATAGACCACTCACCAGTATTTTGCCCATCTCTCCCTACAAAGGAATTGAGTTGTTGGAAGACTATGACTATGCCATTTACAAGGGTCGTCAATGCATCGAGAGGAGCTCACCAGAATACCAGATGGTATTGGATCAACTCCCTCCAGTGGCTGGACGTACTGCCATTTACTATCCAGTGGGCCGATCTGAACTACTATATAACAATGGGACTTACACAATAATTGTCGGCCGAAGACTGACCGGTCTGATTAAGCCAGTCTCATTATTTTCCTACCTCTTTGTGATTGTTGTATTTATCATTCTTTTTCTGGTTGGGATCAACTCTATCTATGAATATCTGCCACCCGAACTAAATCTCAGATTCTCGAGTCAAATTTCCTTGCGAAATAGGATCCAAGTTTCGGTATTGGCATTGATTGTCTTGTCATTTATCATCATTGGGATAGTGACTGTTTTTTATTTTCAGGATACGGCTGAGAAAAAGAAAATTGACATCTTAAAGCAAACTGCTTCATCTCTTCAGTATGAAATTCAGACCTCCGTCATAAATGACAATACGAGCACGCTCAATACTAGTCTCAAGCAATTCATTCAAAGCCTGGCTATCAAATACAACTCCCACATTCAGGTCTATGACAGTGATGGCATATTGGTACAGGCATCTGATGAAAAGGCACAAAACCGTGGATATTTAAGTGACAGAATTAGTATAGAACCACTGATCTCACTTAAGAAATTTGATGAACCGATATTTATTCATACAGTCCAGTCAGAAGCTTTACCTCAGTATTTTTCAGCCTACATATCCATCAAATCTTCATTTGATAAGCTGATTGGCTATGTCGGATTGCCTATCTATCCCCATGAAAAAATTGAAGGTAATGAGGTGAAAGACTTCATGGGCACTTTGTTAAATGTCTATGTATTTCTCCTGTTGATTGCCGGAGCATTTGCATTGGCAGTAGCCAATAGTATCACACGACCCATGACGGTACTGGGACAAAAGCTAAAGGAGTTTAAGCTTGGAAAGTCAAACGAACCCATTGTTTGGAAGGCCAAGGACGAACTAGGACTACTAATTCAGGAATACAACCAGATGATCGTAAAACTCGATGAGAGTGCCGATCTCCTCGCTTTAACTGAGCGTGAAGTAGCCTGGCGAGAAATGGCCAAGCAAGTAGCTCATGAGATCAAGAACCCACTGACTCCTATGAGACTAAGTATTCAGCACCTACAGCATGCGATGCAAAAGGCAGACCCCATCGAGTCCAGGCAATTAGTGCAGCGAGTGGGTATCACATTGATTGAACAGATTGATAACCTCTCCCGTATTGCTGCCGAGTTTTCCACGTTTGCAAAAATGCCCAAGCCACAATATGAGCGTATCATTTTAAATGATCTGGTTGCATCTGTGCATGATCTCTTCAAAAAACGAGATGATATGGACTTCAATCTGTACGTACCCATTGATGAAATCTATGTAAACGCTGATAAGAGCCATTTGCTCCGGGTATTAAATAATCTGATCAAGAATGCCATCCAAGCAATTCCAGCCAGCCGTCGAGGCATTATTGACATCAAACTCGACACTCGTGGAGATTGGGCTGTCATTCAAGTAGTAGATAATGGTAAAGGCATCAGCAAGGATATGCGTGAGAAGGTCTTCTATCCAAACTTTACGACCAAGACATCCGGCACAGGTCTGGGACTAGCCATTTCAAAAAATATCATAGAGTCGTTTGGTGGTAAGATATACTTCGAAACCGAGGAACACGTAGGGACGAAGTTCTATTTCGAGCTTCCACTATTAAAGAACATTGAGTCTGAATATCCTTTCAGACATCGATTTGAATCAAACTTATAAATGTGAAGTCGGTCTGAGACCGTAGGTACATATTATTTACCCAACACTTCGACGATGGAGGCTCCGATCTCAGCCGGTGATTCTACGACCTTAATACCACACTCGGCCATGATACGCATCTTGGCAGCAGCTGTATCATCAGCTCCTCCAATGATGGCTCCTGCGTGTCCCATCTTACGACCTTTGGGTGCTGTCTTACCTGCAATAAATCCGACGACAGGCTTTGTACCATGTTCTTTAATGTAGTAAGCTGCTTCGGCTTCCATACCACCGCCAATCTCGCCTATCATCACAATGGCCTCTGTCTCCGGATCATTCATGAGTAGCTCTACAGCTTCCTTAGTAGTCGTACCTACTATGGGATCACCTCCGATCCCTATACAAGTCGACTGACCCAACCCTGCTCGAGTCACCTGGTCTACGGCCTCGTAGGTTAGTGTCCCAGATCGAGACACAATTCCGATGGTACCTTTCTTGTGAATGAAACCAGGCATTATACCCACCTTAGCTTCACCTGGTGTAATGACACCGGGGCAGTTAGGTCCCACCAACACAACATCCCTATCTTCCAGATATGCTTTGGTCTTGACCATATCTTGTACTGGAATTCCCTCAGTGATGCAGATAATCACCTTGATACCGGCATCCGCAGCTTCCATGATCGCATCGGCCGCAAAGGCAGGGGGCACAAAAATGACCGAGGTATCAGCACCTGCACTTTGTACAGCATCAGCTACAGTATTAAATACGGGCTTGTCTAAATGAACCTGGCCACCCTTACCCGGGGTGACCCCTCCCACCACATTGGTGCCGTATTCAATCATTTGCGTGGCATGGAATGTACCTTCCTTTCCGGTAAATCCCTGCACAATAATCTTGGAGTCTTTATTTACTAGTACAGACATGAATTCTAATTAATCAATAATAAAAACGCGTTCTCCGGGCTTCTTCATGAAGTACTTTTCCCGGGCGTACTTCTCCTTATTTTTAGCGATATCGGCCTGAAGCAACTTTGTGGACTCCAGATCCTTAATCAAAAAAGCTCTTTGATCTTCAAGTTGATCAATCGTCTGGCTGAGTTGCCATTGAGTGACCATAGCATTCTTATCAAAAAACAATAACCAGATGGTGAAGAAGGAAAATGCTACAAAGTACTTGTTGAAGATCAACCGCGAAACCCTATATGGAATGGTTCGATACTTTGTCCTCTTCGTAGCTTTCATATTGACATATTAGGACTTAAATATAACAATTTTTTATACTATGATCCTAATAATGCTTTTCCAGGATAGACAGCGGTATCTCCTAGTTCTTCTTCAATTCTTAGTAATTGATTGTATTTTGCGACTCGGTCCGATCTTGAAGCCGAGCCTGTTTTGATCTGCCCTGTATTTAATGCTACCGCCAGATCAGCGATTGTTGTATCTTCTGTTTCGCCAGATCTATGACTCATCACTGAGGTCATTCCATTTCGGGTTGCTAAAGAAACTGCGTCAATGGTTTCAGAAAGCGATCCAATCTGGTTCACCTTAATAAGTATGGAGTTTGCGGCATTGGTATCAATACCTTTTTGTAGTCGCTTCGTGTTAGTGACGAACAAATCATCACCCACCAACTGAACTTTATCTCCAATCTGAGCCGTCAAGTTTTGCCAGCCTGCCCAATCATCTTCGTGCAATCCATCCTCAATCGATAGTATGGGGTATTTATTCACCCAATCTTTCCAGTAAGAGACCATTTCATCACTGGTCAGCTTGTCACCTGTGGATTGGTGAAAGTGATATACTTTTTCTTCTTCATTATAAAACTCAGAAGCAGCAGCATCCATGGCGATCATCACATCTTCACCAGGACGCAGTCCTGCCGATTCAATTGCCATCAGCACGGTTTCTATGGCCTCCTTATTAGAAGAAAGATTCGGTGCGAATCCACCCTCATCTCCCACATTGGTAGAATGTCCCATTTTGCTCAGCACCTTCTTCAGGTGATGGAAAATTTCAACACCTTTTCGCAGTCCTTCGGAAAACCGATCCGCACCAACAGGCATCACCATAAATTCTTGAAAATCGATACTGTTGTCTGCATGTGATCCTCCATTCAGGATATTCATCATGGGCACAGGCAAGACATGAGCGTTTACTCCTCCCACATATCTATATAGGGGTAGATTACATTCCAGGGCGCCAGCCTTTGCTGCGGCCAGGCTTACACCGAGAATGGCATTTGCGCCAAGCTTACTTTTGTTTTCCGTACCATCGAGTTCGATCATAATCTGATCCAGATATACCTGATCCTGCACGTCAACACCTACCAGTGCTTCCATGATATGATCTTCCACATTTCGGCAAGCCTTGCTCACTCCTTTTCCAAGAAATCGATCTTCATCCTTGTCTCTCAATTCCACTGCCTCATACTTACCAGTAGAAGCACCTGAGGGAACGGCAGCTCTGCCGATAGCTCCCATTTCAGTTAGAACCTCTACTTCCACAGTCGGGTTACCACGGGAGTCCAGGATCTCCCGGGCTTTAATATCGATTATACTACTCATTGTAGAATATTTTCTGTTTTATAGGTTGAAATTAGTTTAATGAATTGGTCGAACAGGTATCGAGAATCGTGTGGCCCTGGGCTGGCCTCCGGATGGTACTGGACTGAGAAAGCCATTCCATCTTTCTGACGAATACCTTCCACGCTTTGATCATTAAGGTTGATATGTGTCACCTCAATGTTTAGATGGTCAGCAGGTATTTCCATGCTGGTCACAGCAAAACCATGATTCTGACTGGTGATTTCACACAGTCCAGTCTGCAAATTCTTCACTGGATGATTGATGCCTCGGTGACCATGATGCATCTTATGTGTCGGAATATCATGTGCCAGAGCTAATACCTGATGACCCAGACAAATACCGAAGACAGGCTTAGATAGCTTCAATATGGCCTTTGCATTGGCTACTGCATAGTCCATAGCAGCTGGATCTCCGGGTCCATTCGAGAAAAAATATCCATCGGGCTCCCAAGCTTCGATCTCCTGGTAATCAGTTTTAGCTGGAAATACTTTCAGAAAGCATCCTCGGTCTGAAAGGCATTTCAAAATGCTTTCCTTAACACCGAAATCATATACTGCTACCTTAAATTCAGCGGTTGGATCACCATAATCGTATGGCTCCTCCGTACTCACCTTGCTCGCCAGTTCCAGGCCCTCCATTGAGGGGACTTCCTTCAGTTTGGCCTTTAGTGACTCGATATCTAAGTCCTCACTGGATATGATGGCATTCATAGCACCCTTATCACGGATGTGACGGACAATCGCCCGGGTATCCACATCAGAGATCGCCACAAGGCCCTCTTTCTCAAAATACTCCTGGATCGACTGATCGGCAAGATTTCTTGAATACTCGTTTGTGAAGTTCTTACAGATGAAACCAGAGATCTTGATATCCTTAGACTCCGTATCCGTATCCTTGGTTCCATAGTTGCCAATGTGTGCATTAGTAGCCACCAGAATTTGGCCGAAATATGAGGGATCGGTAAAAATTTCCTGGTACCCGGTCATCCCTGTGTTGAAACAGATTTCCCCGGTGGTTGTCCCAATTTTTCCTGCTGCAAATCCTTTGAAAATTGTGCCATCTTCGAGTAGTAAAATGGCTTCTTGTCTTAAGTTTTCCTGCATGACACTCATATTCCTGCAAATATAGAACTAATACGGAATTAGAAAAGAGGTGGACCTGCTCGTATGCGGTTAACTTAGCTAACAAATAATGTTGGGATAAAAAAATGGGTCATCCACTTGATGCTGGATAACCCACTTATAAATATTTTGACAAGTGCTATTCTTCTTCAGAATTTGCAACTCCTGTTGTGGCTGCGACACCCTCAGCTTTACCTTTCCCTCCTCCTCTTCTTCGTCTTCGTCGTCTTCCTCCAGAAGCAGGCTTTGTATTTGTATAAATCGTATTAAAATCAACCAATTCGATCATAGCCATTTCTGCACCATCGCTTTGTCTGAAGCCCGTGCGAATGACTCTGGTGTAACCACCTGGTCGGCTGGCAATAGCTGTAGCAATAGGTCCAAATAATTCTTTAATAGATTCCTTGTTTTGCAGGTAGGCAAATGCTACACGTCTTGAGTGTGTCGTATTCTGCTTAGCCTTTGTAAGGATAGGTTCCACATACTGGCGAAGTGCTTTTGCTTTGGCCAGCGTGGTGTTGATTCTCTTGTGCTCAATCAATGAATTGGCCATATTAGAAAGCAATGCTCTTCTATGTCCTTTCTTTCGCTTGAGATGATTAAAGCTTTTGCTATGTCTCATGATTAATAATTAATAGATCCTCGCAACACCCGCGGAATTTTCATCAACGCCGGTAAATCGCATTAAATTTATTTTCTAGTCTTCGTCGAGCTTGTATGGCGCTAAGTCCATTCCAAAGGTCAATCCTTTGTTGGCTAGCAATTCTTCAATCTCAACTAGAGATTTCTTACCAAAATTTCTAAACTTCAACAGCTCGTGCATCTCGTACTGAACAAGCTCTCCAAGTGAGTTGATCTTAGCTGCTTTCAGACAGTTGTATGCCCGAACTGACAGATCGAGATCCTCCAGAGACGTCTTCAGCAACTTACGCATATGAAGAATATGCTCATCCACCACTGTATCCTCGCTTCGTGCAGCATCTTCGAACGTGATATTCTCGTCTGTGATCAGAATCAAATGCTGAATCATAATTCTGGAAGCTTCTTTGATCGCCTCTTCCGGATGAATGGTTCCATCGGTTTTTACACTGATGGTTAGTTTCTCATAATCGGTCTGTTGACCCACCCGAGTGTTCTCAACATGGTAAGAAACATTCTTTATCGGTGTGTAGATAGCATCCACTGGGATCACACCTATGGGTGCATCCTTGGGAAGGTTTTCATCAGCAGGCACATATCCACGACCTTTAGTCACTGTCAACTCCATCTCGAGGTTCACAGAAGAATCCATATGACAAATATGTAAATCCGGATTCATCACTTTGAAGATGTTCGTATGCTCCTCTATATCTCCAGCAGTAAAGACTTCCTTACCCCTGAGAGTGATATAGATTTTCTCTTCACCTAATTCTCCATCACTATCTGTAATGGCAGGCTTGAGTCTGATCTGCTTTATATTTAAGATGATATCAACAACATCTTCGAGCACTCCTTTGATCGTGGAAAACTCATGATCAATTCCTGCAATTCTAACGGCAGAAACAGCATGACCTTCCAAAGATGAGAGCAAGATTCTTCTCAGCGAATTTCCAATTGTCTGACCAAATCCTGGCTCAAGTGGCTTAAACTCAAACGTGCCTTCAAAATCATCGGCCTTTTGCAGAAGTATTTTGTTGGGCTTTTGAAAACTTAATATGCTCATATTATTTCAGCTAATTAGGAGAAAGAAGAAATTGAAAATGCCTGCCAGACAGTCTTACTTAGAATAAAGTTCGACAATCAACTGCTCATTGATGTTTTCTGGTATCTGTTCTCTAGTAGGGTACTCCAGAAACTGACCTTGCAGCTTATCAGAAGTAAACTCTAACCATGGGAACTTACGAACATCGGATTTGGTGGCTACACAGTCTCTGATCACCTCCAGACCCTGTGATTTATTTCTTACAGAGATAACGTCTCCTGAGCGTAACAGACAAGAAGGAATATTAGTGATCACACCATTCACAAGTATATGTTTGTGAGTCACCAATTGACGAGCAGCAGCTCTGGTAGGTGCCAAACCAAGTCGGAATACAGTGTTGTCCAATCTAGACTCAAGCAATTGCAGAAGTACCTCACCGGTCACACCACCTTTTCGACTGGCTTTGTCAAAAAGATTTCGAAACTGACGCTCCAACACACCATAGGTGTATTTAGCTTTCTGCTTCTCCATCAACTGAAGAGCATAGTCAGAACGCTGACGTCTTCTTCGCTTATTACCATGTTCACCTGGAGGAAACTTTCGTCTTTCTAAATTCTTATCGAATCCATAGATTGGTTGACCGAAAGCCCTAGATTTCTTAGTTCGTGGACCTGTATATCTTGCCATTGTTGTCTCTTAAAATTTAGATGTTAGACTAGACCCTTCTTCTCTTAGGAGGTCTGCAACCATTGTGAGGAATAGGAGTAACGTCCTGAATACGTCTCACTTTAATACCTGAGGCATCTATTGCCCGGATCGCGGCTTCTCTACCAGAACCTGGACCTTTCACAAAAACCTCTGCAGTACGCATTCCGGCGTCAAAAGCAACTTTTGCTGCATCAGAAGCAGCAATCTGAGCTGCATAAGGAGTGTTCTTCTTAGAACCTCTGAACCCTGCTTTACCGGCAGACGCCCAGGAGATCACCTGTCCTTGCTTATTGGTAAGTGAAATGATTATATTGTTGAAGCTTGCCTGAATATATACAAGACCTTCTGCCTCAACTTTTACTTTTCTTTTCTTCTTTACTTTAGCCATATCTCGACCCTAGCGGTATTAGATAGATATTATTTAGTTGCCTTTTTCTTATTTGCGACAGTCTTACGCCGACCTTTCCTGGTACGGGCATTTGTCTGCGTTCTCTGTCCTCTAACAGGAAGACCTCTACGATGTCTCAATCCTCTATAACAAGCAATGTCCATCAATCTCTTGATGTTCATTTGCACTTCAGATCTCAACTCACCCTCAACCTTATACTCATCCTGGATGATACTACTAATGGACCGCACATTTTCGTCTGTCCAATTTTCCACCTTCGTACTCTGCTCAATGCCTGCCTTTTCGAGTATCTCAGCAGCCTTCGAGCGTCCAATGCCAAAGATGTATGTCAATCCAATTACTCCTCGTTTTGATCTTGGTAAATCTACACCTGCAATTCGTGCCATATTTCTTGCGGTTTATCCCTGTCGTTGCTTGAACTTAGGGTTCTTTTTATTAATGACGTAGAGTTTACCTTTACGTCTTACGATTTTACAATCTGATGATCTTTTCTTGATCGAAGCTCTAACCTTCATAATGTTATTACTTATATCGATAAATGATTCTACCACGTGTCAGATCATAGGGCGACATCTCCACGGAAACCTTATCACCTGGAAGAATTCTAATGTAATGCATCCGCATCTTACCTGAAATCGTGGCAACTATTTGATGGTCATTCTCTAAGCGCACTCTAAACATTGCATTTGAGAGTGCTTCTTCGATAATTCCATCCTGTTTTATTAACTCTTGTTTCGCCATACCAAAATTTCGGAGTGCAAATATCTAATTTTTTATTGAAATTTCCTTAAGATCTTTATTATTTTTCACGGTCTCCTCTAGCTGGGTGTGATCTGACAAAACATCAGGAGCCGTTTTCCCTACGGCAACTGTATGCTCATAATGTGCAGATGGCAACCGATCCTTTGTGATAATAGTCCACCCATCCTTCGATTGCATGATCTGTCTCTTACCCAAATTGACCATTGGCTCAATAGCTATCACAAGTCCTGACTTCAACTTTGATCCCATCCCTCGCTTTCCATAGTTGGGCACTTCGGGGCTTTCGTGCAAATTCTCTCCAATACCATGACCTACCAATTCTCGCACTATGCCAAAACCTAATTCTTTCTCACAATACTGCTGCACTACATGACCGATATCTCCCAGACGATTCCCTTCCACCGCTTTCTCAATTGCCAGATAGAGACTGGTTCGGGTAGCAACCAACAATTTCATTGTGGCCTCATCAACATCACCGATGGCAAAGGTGAAGGCTGAGTCTCCATAGAAACCATCGATCAGTGCCCCGCAGTCTACAGATACGATTTCTCCATCTTCAAATGCCTGATCATCGGGAATGCCGTGTACTACACACTCATTTCGAGATACACAGAGAGTTGCGGGAAATCCATTATACCCTTTGAATCCAGGTACCGCGCCATGATCTCTGATTACCTCCTCAGCTGCCGCGTCAATCTCCAGACCGGTAACACCCGGCTTCAGAATTTCCGCCACACGAGTAAGTGCATCACACACAATAAGACAACTCCGTCTTATCTTTTCAATCTCCTCTTGACTTTTATAGTGTATCATATAATCAGAAAGTCCCAACTACTCGAGAAGGGACTCACCTACTTAATTATTTTTCACAACAAATGGTTCAGAAGGGACCTCTTACAGATCCGATCCTATCGTCTGCATTGAACTTCGACCTTTCAATTTACCTGATTTAACCAGACCGTCATACTTTCGCATCAATAGATGACTTTCGATTTGCTGGAGTGTATCCAGTACAACTCCCACCAAAATCAATAATGAAGTTCCACCAAAGAATAATGCGAAACCTTGATTGACATTGAAGAGCAGATAGACGATAGCAGGTAAAACCGCGATCAGACCCAAAAACAATGAGCCAGGTAATGTAACTCTTGTAGTCACAGAATCGATAAAATCAGCTGTTGGTTTACCAGGTTTCACCCCTGGAATGAAAGCATTCTGACGTTTGAGGTAATCAGAGTACTGCTGTGGATTCACCAATAATGCTGTATAAACAAAGGTGAATGCTACCACCAGTATAAAATATATGATGTTGTAGGGAACAGCAAATGGATCAGAAAGTGCCCTTACCCAATTGTTAGCTGCCAATGCATCTCCAGATTGACCCCCCATAAAACCCGCAACTGTCGCAGGTAGAAACATAATCGCCTGAGCAAAGATAATTGGCATTACACCGGCGGCTGCTACCTTTACAGGAATATAATCTCTGGCACCAGAAACCGGCATATTGGCGGCACCCCTCCCAATCATCCGTTTGGCAAACTGCAGAGGTATCCTCCTTATTCCCTGTATGACTAGGACCGTAGCTGCCGTCACAAAGAACAAAGCTGCCAGTTCTAGTACGAAGATGATCAAACCACCACTACTAAGCTGCGAAGTAAATTCAAAGACAAATGATCCAGGTAATGTTGCAATGATACCGATCATGATAAGTATCGAAATACCATTACCGATTCCCCGGTCTGTAATTCTCTCACCCAGCCACATGGCAAAAATGGTACCTGTAGAAAGGATAATAATATTAGCTATCCAAAATACACCAGCTGGCACATTGGGATCTACCGCACCCTGACTTCGTATATATGTCAAATAGGTGCCTCCCTGTACCAAGGTGATGGCCAAGGTCAGCATTCTGGTGATCTGTGTGATTTTCTTTCGGCCGGATTCCCCCTCTTTTTGCTGCAATCGCTGGAAATAAGGGACTGCAAAACCTAGAAGTTGGATAATGATCGAGGCTGTGATATAGGGCATAATTCCCAGTGCGAATATCGCCGCCCGATTGAATGCCCCTCCGGCAAACATGTTGATGAGCCCCAAAAGGTCCGTAGCTCCCTGATTAGGATCAGTAGCCAACTTTGAAGGATCAACACCAGGAAGTACGACAAAAGAGCCGAAACGGAAAATAGCAATCATAGCCATCGTAAAGAGGATACGATTACGTAGTTCTTTAATTTTCCAAATATTCTGAATGGTGCTGATAAACTTCTTCATTCCTTATTAGATTACTTCAGTAGTACCTCCTTTAGACTCAATCGATGCCTTGGCAGACTCTGAAAACGCATGTACTTTAACGTTCAGTGCGCCTGTAAGTTCTCCACGTCCCAAAATCTTCACTGTATCAGTCTTACTGATGTACCCTTTCGATTTCAGAACTTCAGGGGTAATATCAGAAACATTATACTTATCAGCAAATGACTGTAATTCGTCAATGTTGATAACTTTATATTCTACTCGATTGGGACTGTTAAAACCTCGCTTAGGAAGTCGCATTTGGAGTGGCATCTGACCTCCCTCAAAATTTCTCTTTCGTTTGTATCCAGAGCGTGATTTTGCCCCTTTGTGTCCACGTGTAGAAGTTCCTCCACGACCACTTCCCTGGCCTCTGGCTATTCGCTTTTTGCGTTTTACAGCTCCTTCCGCTGGTCTTAGATTATGTAGTTCCATCACGATATTATATTAGAAACGCACTTAGTATTTAAACATTTTCGACACGCACCAGATGTTCTACTTTCTTGATCATCCCTGCAATCTGCGGAGATAGATCATGCTCGATACTTTGGGAAATTTTCCTCAATCCCAAAGCCTGCATAGTAGCCTTCTGACGCTTAGTCTGATCTATGACACTTTTCACCTGTGTTATTCTTACTCTTTCCATTTCGAGCATTTTATCGATTATCCTTCAAAGAGTTTTTCCATAGAGATACCTCTCTCCCTTGCGATCTGCTGAGGGCTGCGCAATTTCGAAAGTGCATCGATTGTAGCCTTCACCACGTTGTGCGGGTTGGAAGATCCCTGAGACTTTGCTAGTACGTTGTGTACTCCGGCACTCTCCAATACAGCTCTCATAGCACCACCTGCAATCACACCCGTACCATCTGCGGCCGGCTTGATGAGTACTTTTCCAGCACCATATTTTCCTTTCTGCTCATGAGGAATCGTTCCCTTGTGGATTGGAACCTTTATTAGATTCTTCTTAGCATCATCCACCGCTTTGGCAATACACTCAGATACATCTCTCGCCTTTCCAAGTCCATGTCCGACTGTACCTTCTCCGTCTCCTACCACCATAATGGCAGCAAAACTAAAAGTACGTCCCCCTTTCGTCACTTTCGCAACACGATTTAGACTTACAAGCTTTTCCTTAAGCTCAGTATCTGCTGGTTTTACCCTTTGTGTTTTCTCTTTTGCCATAATACTTTATTCTTAAAATGAAAGCCCACCTTCACGTGCACCCTCTGCTAATGACTTAACCCGGCCGTGATATAGGTAACCACCGCGGTCAAATACTATATTTTCTATTTGCTTTGCTTTACACCGCTCAGCGATCATCAAACCCACGCGTTTAGCCTGCTCACTTTTAGTACCTGAATTATCAAATCCCGTCTCTTGGGAGTTTGCCTGCGCCAGAGTTTCGCCGGTCAGATCATTGATTACCTGGCAATAAATACCTTTATTCGAACGAAATACCGATAGACGTGGCGTATCAGCTGTTCCCGCAATCTTGTTTCGAATGCGCTGTCTGATTCTATTTCTTCTATCTACTTTTATGCTTGCCATGACTCTTTGAATCTATTTAGCAGCTGTCTTACCAGCTTTTCTTCTAATCTCTTCACCAACAAATCGAATACCTTTTCCTTTGTAGGGCTCAGGTTTTCTAAATGAGCGAATCTTAGCGGCCACCTGGCCAATCAATTGCTTATCGATACCTTCCAGACGAATGGTGGGATTTTTACCTTTTTCCATGATCGCCTCTACTTTCAGCTCATCAGGTATATAAAACATGATCGGGTGTGAGTACCCCAGTGCCAACTCAAGCAGATTGCCTGCATTTTGGGCTCTGTATCCAACACCTACCAGTTCCAGTTCTTTGACGTATCCCTCAGAAACTCCGGTGACCATATTGCGAACCAATGAATTGTACAATCCATGCATAGCTTTGTGACGCTTTTGCTCGGTAGGACGCTCGATGGATACCACTCCATCATTTTCATTGATTGTCAGATCGGGATCTAATTGCTCCTGCAACTCACCCTTAGGTCCTTTCACGGATACCAGATTACCCTTACTTACGGAGATTTGTACTCCGCTTGGCAATGATATTTCAGATTTTCCTATTCTAGACATCGTCAAATAAATTATTACTTATTAATATACGTAGCAAAGGACTTCGCCTCCTACATTATGCTTTCGTGCTTCTTTGTCGGTCATCACTCCTTTGGAGGTCGACACAATGGCAATACCTAGGCCATTGATGATTCTGGGTAAATCGTCACATTTGGAGAATTTTCGCAGACCTGGCTTACTGATTCTTCCCATTTTACGAATCACAGGATCTCTTGAATTCTTCTTATATTTCAAGGCAATTTTGATATTTCCCTGTACACCCTCGTCATCAAATTTATACTTCAAGATATATCCTTGCTCGTAGAGTATTTCAGTAATTCTCTTTTTGAGATTAGAACTGGGTATTTCAACAATGTGATGTCCAGCCATCATTGCATTGCGAATACGCGTCAAAAAGTCTGCTATTGGATCTGTTGTTGCCATAATCTTCTTCTCTCAAATTATAATTACCAGCTGGCTTTAGTCACACCAGGGATTTTACCATCCAGGGCCATTTTTCGGAAAGCGACGCGACAAATACCGAATTGTCTCATATACCCCTTAGGTCTTCCCGTCAGTCGACATCTGTTGTGCAGACGCACGGGAGATGAATTCTTTGGTAATTTGTCCAACTCTTCCCAACGGCCTTCCTCCTTGAGTTTCTTTCTCAACTCTGCATATTTGGCCACCATTTTCTCTCGCTTCTTTCCTCTTGCTATGATCGATTTCTTAGCCATAAGATCTCTTTCTTTTTAATTATTCTGATTTTTGAAAGGCATCCCCATTCCTTTCAGTAAAGCCATGGCTTCTGCATCTGTCTTAGCGGAAGTCACAAACGTAATATCTAAACCTGTGATCTTATTCACTTTATCCAGATCTATTTCAGGGAATATTATTTGCTCCGTGATACCCATCGAGTAATTACCACGGCCATCAAAGCTCTTATCATTGATACCTCTAAAGTCACGTACCCGTGGTAATGCAACGGTGATCAACCTATCCATAAATTCATACATCTGATCACGACGTAGAGTCACACGTGCTCCAATCGTCATCTTCTCACGAAGCTTGAAGTTTGAGACCGACTTTTTGGCTATCGTAGGCACGGCTTTTTGACCCGCAATCATTGACATTTCTGACAATGCGTTGTCCACCAGTTTTTTATCCTGTGTGGCCATTCCGACACCCTGGTTAATACAAATCTTCTCAATCTTTGGAACCTCCATGATTGAACCATACTTAAACTGCTCCTGCAATGCAGGTACAACATTCTTCTGGTAGTGCTCCTTTAATCTAGGTTGATATCCCATCACTTAATAGTTTCTCCAGTTGACTTAGCAAATCGCACTAGTTTATCATCCTCCATCCTTCTTCCCACCCGAGTTGCTTCACCACTCTTGGGGTCAATCAACATGAGATTGGAAATATGAATGGGATTACTGATTTCCTGAATGCCACCGGCACTTTCATTAGTCGGTTTCGCATGTTTTTTGGCAATATTCACATTCTCCACCACAGCCCTATTTTTGCCAGGTATCACCTGTAGGACCTCACCCTCAGTGCCAATATAATCACCAGCAATAACACGAACTTTATCGCCTTTCTTAATCTTTAATTTAAATGGACTTCTCTTTGCCATGACGTTCAATTTAAAGTACCTCAGGTGCCAGTGAAATAATACGCATGTAATCACGCTCTCTCAACTCACGAGCTACCGGTCCAAAAATCCGTGTACCTCTTGGTTCATCTGCTGGATTCAGCAAAACAACCGCATTGTCATCAAAACGGATGTAGGAGCCGTCTTTTCTTCTAATCTCCTTCTTGGTTCGTACCACTACAGCTTTAGAAACGGTTCCCTTCTTGATACCTCCAGGAGTTGCTTCTTTGACTGATACTACGATCTTGTCACCTATTGAGGCATACCTACGCTTGGATCCGCCTAGAACACGGATACAAAGCACTTCTTTTGCTCCGCTGTTGTCTGCTACCTTAAGGCGTGATTCTTGTTGTATCATGACTGCTCCTTATTATAATAGTTCTAAATTCCTTTCAGTTACTTTGCTTTCTCCAGAATCTCTAATAATCTCCAGCGCTTATTCTTACTGTAGGGTCTGGTCTCACCAATCCGTACGGTGTCACCAATCTGACATTCATTCTTCTCATCATGAGCCATGAATTTCTTGGTTCTTTTCACGTACTTACCATAAATCGGGTGAGCTAGTCGTCTTTCCACAACGACAGTGATAGACTTTTCCATTTTATTACTGGCTACCACTCCAATTCGAGTCTTTCTAAGATTTCTTTCGCTCATGATTACTTACGCTTTGCTCTTCTAGCTCTTATTTTAGATCGTCCGGCTATGGCCTCTGCACCCATAGACTCCAGCTCACGAGATCTGATCTCGGTGTTGAGTCTGGCAATATCGCGACGCACTTCTCTCAATGCCAACGGATTATCTAAACCCTTCGTAGCATGATCAAATTTCATCTTCTGATATTGCGTCTCAGTCTCTGCAAGTTCACTCCGTAGATCTTCCACGGTAAACTCCTTTAATTCCAACGTCTTTTTGCTAGGCATAGCCTTGGCGATTTAAAATGGTTAAAAACAATCTTTTCTTAATAGTCCCTTCTGACCACAAATTTTGTCAGTACTGGAAGTTTCTGTGCTGCTAATCGCAGGGCTTCCCGTCCGGTTTCTTCATCCACACCGTCGATTTCAAACATGATTCGACCTGGTTTGACCACTGCCACATAGTGACTTAATGCACCTTTACCTTTACCCATCCGAACTTCCTGTGGCTTCGAGGTAATGGGTTTGTCCGGAAAAATTCGAATCCAAACGTTACCCTCTCTCTTCATGAATCGCGTCATAGCGATCCTTGCAGCTTCTATCTGCCGATTTGTAATAAAGCCGGCATCCAATGCTTTTAAGCCAAAATCACCGAAGGCAACAGTACTACCCCTATGAGCAAGTCCTCGGTTTCTTCCTTTCTGCTGTTTTCTATATTTTGTCCTTTTTGGCTGTAACATGGCTTAAAATTTTACTTTTTTCTGGATCAAAAAGACCGTTTCCAAAAAAGCGACGCAAAGGTACGATCTTTCAAAAAATTATTCTAGCGATTACGGTTATTTCTTCCGCCGCCGCCACTGCGACGATTACCGCCGCCACCGCCGCCTCGTGAACCTCCTCGACCTCTTTCTCGTTTATTTACTCCCACATTAGGTGACAGATCCCTCTTACCGAGTACTTCACCGCGACAGATCCACACTTTCACACCGATTTTCCCATACACCGTCTGAGCCTCCACTAATGCATAGTCAATATCAGCACGGAAAGTATGCAAAGGAATTCTACCATCCTTATATTCTTCTGACCGAGCCATCTCTGCACCGTTCAATCGACCACTGATACGCACTTTGATACCTTCGGCACCGGCACGCATAGTGCTTTGAATCGACATTTTGATGGCACGACGATAGTTGATCCGTGCCTCTAATTGCTTAGCAATAGATTCACCAACGATTGCCGCATCAAGTTCAGGTTTACGGATTTCCACGATATTGATCTGGACATCTTTGCCTGTAAGTTTTTTCAACTCTTCTTTGATACGATCCACCTCAGATCCTCCCTTTCCGATAATGATACCAGGACGACTGGTATGCACGGTGACAGTAATTCTCTTCAGGGTGCGCTCGATCACGATACGGGCTATACCGCCCTTAGAAACCCTGGCCTGAAGATACTGGCGAATACGCTCATCTTCTACTACTTTGTCAGCAAAGTTTTTGCCACCAAACCAATTTGAGTCCCATCCCTTGATGATCCCTAGTCGGTTGCCTATCGGATTTGTTTTCTGACCCATAATTTTGCTTATTCTTCTTCGTCAAATATTTCGTAATCAGCATCGACTGGAATTCTGTTCTCCACCACCAGTGTCACATGATTAGATCTTTTCCTGATCCGGTGAGCACGTCCGTGCGGTGCTGGTCTAAAGCGTTTGAGCATACCGGCCTCATCTACCAATACGGTTTTTACCACCAGATCATGATCATCCGCATTTACTGCCATATTTTGCTTGTACTCCCAGTTGGAGATGGCCGACAGTAACACTTTTTCTAACCAGCCGGCTGCCTCTTTTTTGGTAAAGCGCAATACATTCAATGCATCCTCCACGTCCTTTCCACGAATGATATCAGCTACCAGACGCATTTTGCGTGCAGACATCGGACAGTTTCTAAGTTTAGCAACAGCTTCCATAATTAGCTATCGATTTTAAATTTTTATCCTTTATTTCTTTCTATTTCCAGCGTGTCCACGGAAATTCCTTGTCGGTGAAAACTCACCCAATTTGTGACCTACCATATTTTCAGTGATAAATACTGGCACAAAGGTCTTACCGTTGTGTACTGCGATCGTCTCTCCCACCATATCGGGAATCACCATTGAAGACCGCGACCACGTCTTGATGACACTTTTCTTATTGCTTTCCTTCGCTTTCTCCACCTTTTTGAGGAGTTTATGATACACGTAAGGTCCTTTTTTTACTGATCTGGCCATCTCTATTTAGATTTACTAGATTTTCGCTTAGAAATTATCAGCTTAGATGAAGGCTTCTTGGTGTTTCTCGTCTTCTCACCTTTGGCCATTACACCGGTTCTGGACCTTGGATGACCTCCTGATGATTTACCTTCACCTCCTCCCATTGGGTGATCTACAGGGTTCATGGCGACACCTCGTACTCTTGGTCTACGTCCGACCCAACGCTTACGACCTGCCTTACCGAAAACCTGCAACCCATGATCAGGGTTAGATGTAGTGCCTATGGTAGCCTTACAGGTTGAAAGGATTCTACGTACCTCACCTGATGGCAGCTTTACTACACAGTACTTTCCCTCACGTCCCACCAGCAATCCAGATGTACCAGCACTCCTTGCCAAGCTGGCTCCACGACCGGGATTTAGTTCGATAGCATGGATGGGTGTACCTAATGGAATCTCATCCAGATATAGTGCATTTCCAATGTCTGGACTCGCACCTCTACCAGAGCTAACCGTAGCACCCACTGTCAATTTGTTGGGCGCTATGATATACCTCTTTTCCCCATCAGCATATACTACTAATGCGATATACGCAGAACGATTGGGATCATACTCGATCGTTTTAACCGTGGCAGGAATTCCTTCCTTATCACGCTTAAAGTCAATGATCCGATATCGACGCTTATGACCACCTCCGATGTTTCGGACTGTCATTTTTCCCGCATTGTTCCGACCACCGGTCCTTCTCAAGGGTGCCAAAAGACTCTTCTCAGGCTTATCAGTAGTAACTTCTGAGAAAATATTACCCACACGAAAACGTGTACCGGGTGTCATTGGCTTAAACTTCTTAACTGGCATCTTCTGAAGTTTTTAATCTCTTAAATGTCACCGAAAAAATCTATTTCTTCGCCTTGAGCCAAGGTGACAATGGCTTTCTTATAGGCACCTACTCGACCAGACTGAACTCCAGCCCGGGTATATCTTTGCTTTGCCTTTCCAGGCATGATCATCGTATTTACAGAATCGACTGCTACGTTATACATCTGCTCCACAGCCTTTCGGATCTCAATCTTGTTGGCTTGTTTGTCCACGACAAACGTATACTGCTGATGTGCTTCGGACAATGCCTCTGCTTTCTCAGAAATAATGGGTCGTATTAGAATAGTCTTTGCCATGATTCAAATCTTTATTTCGACAGCATTTCAGTAATTGATTCCACAGCACTCTCTGACAAGACTACCTTACCTGCATCCAACACATCGTAAGTACTGATGTCCTTTGCTTGCATCACCTTTGTACCAGGTATGTTTCTACCTGAAAGGACTAGTGTCCGATCATAATCAGATGTCACTAATAGGATCTTTCCTGTTTCTAGCTTCAAATTATTAAGTACGCTTACAAATTCACTGGTCTTAGGTTGCTCCAGAGTAAAATCCTCAAGAACAACGATCTGACCGCTTCCAGCTTTAGAAGACAAAGCTGACTTCCTTGCCAATTGCTTCAACTTCTTATTAAGCTTGAAACCATAGTTTCTCGGCCGAGGACCGAAAATGCGTCCCCCTCCGCGGAAGATGGGATTTTTGATATCACCAGCCCTCGCAGTACCTGTACCTTTTTGCTTTTTCAACTTCTTAGTAGAACCGGTTACAGCATTACGCTCTTTTGCACTATGAGTACCTTGACGTTGGTTAGCATTGTATTGCTTTACAGCGAGGTAAACTGCATGCTCATTAGGTTCTACACCAAAGACCTCAGGTGCCAGGTCGACAGACCTGCCTGTGGATTGCCCCTCTATATTTAATACGTCCAGTTTCATTGTTCGTACTATTTTTCGATGATTACGATAGAACCCTTGTGACCAGGCACTGCTCCTTTAATAAGCATCAGATTCTTCTCAGGAAATAATTTCAATACTCGAAGATTGCGGGTTTTCACTCGCTTATTACCAGTCTGACCTGCCATACGCATGCCTTTGAAAACCTTTGCTGGGTATGACGCCGCACCAATCGATCCAGGAGCTCTCTGACGGTTGTGCTGACCATGTGTTGCATCATTAACACCTCTAAATCCATGGCGCTTTACAACTCCCTGAAACCCCTTTCCTTTCGTGGTTCCCACTACACTCACCACATCTCCTTCTTGAAAAACCTCGTCAAGGGTGACTGTTTCACCCAGCGCTTTCTCAAGACCGAAGTCTCGAAATTCCACCAGATTACGCTTAGGAGTAGTATTTGCTTTATCGAAATGCCCAATCAGTGCCTGGGAAGTTCTTTTGGCTTTCGCTTCTCCAAATCCTAGTTGGAAGGCAGTGTAACCATCCTGATCCTCATCCTTCACCTGAGTTACCACACAGGGGCCGGCTTCGACCACGGTACAAGCCACATTTCTACCAGCGCTATCGAAGACACTGGTCATACCAATTTTTCTACCGATTAATCCGTTCACTTTTATAAGATTTTAAGTGATAAATCAAATGAGCGACACTTATCCATCACATCATGCTGCCGCTTGCAGCCGATGTTGAAGGAAAATCCCTCAAATAATTAGGTCAACTTTACCTGAATATCTACACCACTCGGGAGTTCAAGGCGGGACAGCGCATCCACAGTCTTTTGAGTCGGTGTATAAATCTCAATTAACCTTTTGTGAGTACGCAACTGGAACTGCTCCCGAGATTTTTTGTTGACGTGCGGAGACCGCAGAACGGTAAACACTTTTCTCTCGGTGGGCAGCGGAATCGGTCCAGCTACTACAGCGCCACTGCTGCGTACTGTCTTCACAATCTTCTCCGTTGACTTATCCACCAAATTGTGGTCATAAGAACGAAGTTTGATTCTGATCTTTTGATTCATACCTAATAATTATATCTTCTCTTTCTTAAAATATTACACATTCACTTCGCCACGAGCTGTCTCGATAATCTCCTTAGCCAGTCCAGCTGGCACGGGAGAATAGTGAGAAAACTCCATGGATGATGAGGCACGACCCGATGTAATGGTACGTAACTGTGTGACATATCCAAACATCTCGGACAATGGAACATCAGCTTTGATAATCACTGCATTGTTCTTCATATCCTGGCCCTTCACTAATCCTCTTCTTCTATTCAAATCTCCGATTACAGCACCGGTATATTCATCAGGTGAAGTAACCTCAAGTTTCATCATAGGTTCTAGCAATACAGGATTGGCCTTGGGTGCAGCCACTTTAAATCCTTCTTTCGCACAAAGCTCAAAGGCTATCGGCTTAGAATCCACGGTGTGTGTTGATCCATCATACACCCTCACTTTCATGCTATCGATGCCATAACCGGCTAATACCCCGTTATCCATCATTTCATTAAATCCCTTCTGGATCGAAGCCATGTATTCTCTGGGAATGCTTCCCCCTACAACACTATTTTCAAACTGTAATCTGACACGGCCACTCTTAAATTCATCAGACTCCAGGAATTCTTCATCCGCTGGCCCTAATTCAAACTCCATATCTGCAAAGAGACCGGATCCACCCGTTTGCTTCTTCAGTCTCTCTCTATGTGAGACTGTATTCTGCAGGGCTT
This sequence comes from Saprospiraceae bacterium, assembly GCA_050298535.1. Taxonomy (GTDB): domain Bacteria; phylum Bacteroidota; class Bacteroidia; order Chitinophagales; family Saprospiraceae; genus JABDMH01. Next base: position 885,248 of record JBNKUI010000087.1, on the reverse strand, counting down.
CCTTATAGTTTACCTGAGGTGCCCCCTGATTACATTCTACTTTAAATTCTCTTCTCAATCGATCGATAATGATTTCCAGGTGAAGCTCACCCATTCCACTAATCACGGTCTGATTAGTTTCTTCATCGTATCGAACTCTGAAAGTAGGATCTTCCTCTGCCAGTTTGGCTAGAGCCATACTGAGCTTTTCCAAATCCTTCTGTGTCTTAGGTTCTACTGCAAGACCAATCACAGGCTCAGGAAAGGTCATACTCTCAAGTATGATCTGCTTATCCACATCACAAAGTGTGTCACCTGTCTTGATATCTTTGAAACCAACTGCAGCAGCAATGTCTCCAGCCTGTACCCGATCTACCGGATTTTGCTTATTGGAGTGCATCTGATACAATCGAGATATTCGCTCACGCTTTCCAGATCGAGTGTTCATCACATACGAACCAGCATCTAACGTTCCTGAATACACTCTAAAGAATGCAAGTCGACCTACATAGGGATCCGTCGCAATCTTAAAAGCTAATGCAGCAAATGGTTCATCCGGGTCTGGTCTTCTTACAATAGCAGAATCGTCCTTAGGATCAATTCCTTCTACCGCTTCGACATCCAATGGAGAAGGCATATAACTACATACAGCATCCAATACCGCCTGTACTCCTTTATTCTTGAAAGCGGAACCGCACATCATTGGAATGATCTTCATATCAATAACTGCAGCACGGATCGCCCTTCTAATTTCGTCAGCTGTAATCGAATCTGGATCTTCAAAGAATTTTTCCAGAATTCCTTCATCGTATTCAGCAACTGCTTCCAACAACTTCTCGCGATATTCTGCTACTGTATCTACCAAATCTTCGGGGATATCAATAACCTCATAGGTCATACCCATATCATTGGTATTCCAAATTCGTGCTTCATTGGTGATCAAATCAACCACCCCTTCAAAACTCTCTTCGGCACCAATCGGCACTTGTAACGGTACCGGATTGGCACCTAACATTTCTCTCACCTGGCTAACCACTTCAAAGAAGTCGGCACCAGATCGGTCCATCTTGTTTACAAATCCAATTCTTGGTACTTTATATCGGTCAGCTTGTCTCCAAACTGTTTCAGATTGAGGTTCAACACCAGAAACCGCACAGAATAATGCTACCACACCGTCTAGTACTCTGAGTGATCGCTCTACTTCGACGGTAAAGTCAACGTGACCCGGTGTGTCAATTATATTTATAGTATATGGTTGATCTTTCCAGTGCCAGGTGGTTTTAGTGGCAGCCGAAGTAATAGTAATTCCTCTTTCTTGCTCTTGCTCCATCCAATCCATCGTAGCCGCGCCATCATGCACCTCCCCGATCTTGTGGCTGATACCTGTATAGTATAGAATCCGCTCCGTAGTAGTGGTTTTACCAGCATCAATGTGCGCCGCAATACCAATGTTTCGTGTGAATTTTAAATCTGACATTTGTATAAACCTTATCTGAGTTTTTTATACTAGGTTCTGAAATGTGCAAAAGCTCTATTGGCTTCGGCCATTCTATGAGTATCTTCCTTTCTCTTTACAGCTGCACCTTCATTTTTGCTGGCAGCTATCAGCTCTGCGGCTAATTTTTCTGCCATCCCTTTTCCGTTTCGTCCTCTTGCAAATCGGATTAACCACTTCATGCCAATAGACATCTTTCGATTACCCGGTATCTCGGTAGGAATCTGAAAAGTTGCACCTCCGATACGTCGACTGCGCACCTCTACCTGAGGAGTCGCATTTGTCAAAGCATTTTTCCAAATCTCATGTGGATCTTCACCTGTACGCTCCTTAATGATATCCATTGCATCATAGAAAATCTTGAATGCTGCACTCTTCTTACCCCTCAACATGAGGTTATTTACGAATCGAGTCACCATGATATCACCAAATCTTGGATCCGGTGCAAGTATTCTAACCTTTGGTTTGCGTTTTCTCATAACTTAAAAAATTCCAACATTAAGATTTGGGACGCTTAGTACCATATTTTGATCTACTCTGCAGACGGTCAGTCACTCCTGCTGTATCCAGTGCACCCCTTACGATAGTATATCGTACACCAGGGAGATCCTTCACCCTTCCACCACGGAGTAACACAATAGAGTGCTCCTGCAGGTTATGCCCTTCTCCAGGAATGTAGGCAATCACCTCCACTCCATTCGTCAATCGCACTTTGGCAACTTTCCGAAGCGCTGAATTTGGCTTCTTTGGTGTGGTTGTATACACACGAGTGCACACTCCCCTTTTCTGGGGACTCCCTTCCAAAGCCCTCGTTTTACTCTTTGTTATTATTCTTTTCCTACCTTTTCTTACTAATTGATTGATTGTAGGCATATCTCTATTTTTACAAGTAAATACAAGCTTTTTCAGCGGTTTTCTTCTCTATTCAAGACCCCTTTCCTCAAAAGCGAGGGCAAAGATAGATTTAATTTCCTGTATTTCAAACACATGATTCATTAATTTTGGATTATCTCCCATGCCTGTTTGGGGCCTTGCGGAAAGTGAAATTTAAGGCAACAAAAGACTTTTAAAGAAATGCAGATTAATACCAGAAAGGCAACTTTATCCGATCTTCCCGATCTTATTCAATTAGTACGCGAATTAGCACATTATGAAAAAGCTCCTGATGAAGTCTGGGCCACCCTAGAGGACTATGAAAGGGGATTTGCAAATAAAGACTTTGAATCCATTGTTGCCACTAATGATGAAGGGGCTATTATGGGTGCCGCTATATTCTATCTGACCTGGTCAACCTGGAAGGGCCGAATGCTCTACCTGGAGGACTTTATCGTTAAGCAAGAGGTGAGACAGGGTGGCATCGGCAGCTTGCTATTTCAGGCTTTCTTACGACGCGCCGAAGAACTTGAATGTCGACTTGTAAAATGGCAAGTCCTTGACTGGAATGAACCTGCTATTAAATTTTATGAAAAAGTCGGCGCTACTATCGAAAAGGAATGGTGGAATGGGAAGATCATATTCGAAAGGGAAACGACCGCTTAGGACTCTCTAACCAGAAGTTGTTCAAACAAAGTCCTGAGAGGTACCTTCAAGTCATCCTCTACACGAATTTTATTCAGATGATCCATGCCCTTTGAAAAGAAAGCAGCTTGTAGCGTTCCGCAGTGTCCTCCTACATCCAAACTTTGATATAATTGGATGACTCCCGGTACATCAGCCGTCCTGTCATGATTACTTTTCCAAAGGTGAGTCAGCTGATCCTGGACCCGAGGACCTCCTATTTCAAGGGCTTTGAGATAAAGGATAGTCTTTTTCCCCTGAATGATATCTCCACCCTTTTGCTTGCCGGTCTTGTTCGAGTCACCGAATACATCCAGATAATCATCCTTGATTTGAAAGGCCAGTCCCAGATTTACACCGCACTCGTACAAGTGATGCGTTGCAGCTTTAGAGGCCCCACCGACAATACCTCCAATCGACATAGAGGCACCCAGCAGAACAGCTGTTTTCAACCGAATCATCTTTATATACTCTTCAATGGATACGGCATCTCTCTTCTCAAAGTCCATATCATATTGCTGTCCCTCACAGATCTGTAATGCGACGTTTGAAAAAACCTTCTGGCATTTAACTGCCTTACCCGCTGTCAAATTTCTAATCAGGTGTTCATACGCCATGATCAACATAGCGTCACCTGATAAAATGGCAGTATTGATATCATATTTTGCATGGACTGTAGACTTGCCTCTCCTCAATGGGGCATCATCCATAATATCATCGTGCATCAGTGTGAAATTATGGAAGAGCTCAATGGCTGTAGCCTGCGGTAACACGCGATCGAAGTCTGACTTGAAAAGTTGATACGATAATAGAGTAAGTAGTGGACGAATCCGTTTACCACCCAGCTGGAGGATATAATGAATGGGTGCTCGTAGATTTACAGGTTCTTCCTCAAAACCGATCTTCTCTATATATCTATGGATACTTTGTAAATGGGCTTCAAACATGGATCATCTGACTTGGAATCGCAAAGTACGCAATTCAAGAATGAATCGAATACATCTGTGAGCAGGTCTAATGCAAAGAACTATCCACGAATGATTTTAACATCGGCATTCGGGTCTTTCACTTTTTCGATCGGCACGAAATTTAGCGACAGGCTATTCACGCAATGCCTCAGATTTTTGGGTGTCAAATATTCGCCTTTAAAGACATGCCCTAGGTGAGCCTGGCAATTAGTACAGACGATTTCTGTCCGTCTTCCATCTGCATCAGGTATCCTCTGCACTGCACCCTCTATCTCATCATCAAAGCTTGGCCAACCGCAATGAGAAAGGAACTTATGCTCAGAAGTGTATAATGGAGTACCACACTTTTTACACACATATAATCCTTCTGCCTCATATTCAGTCAGTACACCGGTGAAAGGACGTTCTGTACCTTTGTGATTAATGACGCGATCTTCAGCCTCATTCAAATCTGTCGTTTTCATGCCTCAGGCTTTAAAAGTGAAAGATGTTTTTGTCTCAATTTGGATAGTTTGGGATTGATGACTACCCTGCAATAACCCTGACGAGGGTTATTATTGTAATAATTCTGGTGATAAGCCTCAGCTGGATAAAACTGAGAGGCCTCCGTGATTTCGGTCACAATGGGATCATCCCAATATCTAGGTGCCACCTCTTCTTTAGATCGGGTGGCCTTTTCAGCCTGCTCCTTTGAATGATAGAAGATAGCTGATCGGTATTGAGTACCCCGATCGTGTCCCTGTCGATTTAGAGTGGTGGGATCATGTGTTGTCCATAATACCTCAAGCAAGGTCTCGAAAGAGATTATTTGGGGATCAAAGGTGATTTGGGTTACTTCTGCGTGACCTGTGGCCCCAGAACATATAGATCGGTAATCCGGATTTTCGGTATGTCCTCCCATATATCCACTTACCACTTTCTCCACTCCCCTGAGCCTTTGAAATACAGCTTCTACACACCAGAAGCATCCCGCTCCAAATGTGGCCTTTTCAAATGTCATCTTCCGTCATTTCTAATTCTAAACTCTTAATAATCACTAACGCTTCAGAGGCCTGATGATCCGGGACTAATAAATCGATATCACCTATCACCACATACGCACTATCCTGCCGATTCATCACCACGGGATCAAAACCATGCTCATCCAGTATACCCTTAATGATACTGATCTGCATCGAATCTACACTGCTGTACACCTTTATCCACCTGGAATTATCCGTCATAATGGTTTTTCTACTATCCTCTGAAATCAACTTTTTTATGGCTCCCGTCGCAGAAGGGCTTTTTCGATGATGCTCCACATCTACAGAGAAAGGCATCTTTCTCAAACTCAACCACGTCTCCATCGCTTGTAGTTATAGCGCAGGGTCCCTTGATCGCTAAGGGTCCATTTTCAAAAACACGTACTTGATTGACTGTATCGGAGGAATCGATTTCTTCACCCTCTGATCCCGAAATGCTCACGTAAGACAGGGCCCCTGAAGGACATTCTTCGACTTGTAACTTGATTTGATCTATCTCAGCATTTGAAAGATCTATCCAGGGCCGACGATTAGGGTCAAACACTTTGGGAAGACCCCGGGCGCAAATGCCCGAATGAATACAAAGCTCGGGCTTCCAAATAACTTCCAAATCTTCTCTTTGGTATTTTTTTTCCATGTCTAGATATTTCATTTAGAGAAACAAACTAGACATAATAAGGTTCGATAGCAATTAATGGCAAAATTTCAGACTTGGTAAGCTGGAAGTGTAAATGAAAAACAGGCACCCTTTCCGGACTCCGAAAGCACTTTGATACTTTGATCGTGGATCTCCAATATCTTTTTGACAATCGCTAAACCCAAGCCAGCACCTTTTCTTACATCCTTTGTCCGGTCAAATCTCCGGTATCGCTCAAAGATATATGACTGCTCTTGCTGAGGAATGCCCGGACCATCATCAGAAATACTGACAGATACCGACGAATCAGTCGGTACCAGTTGAATTTGCACATGCCCCTGGGGGTTCCCGTATTTTAATGCATTGTCTACTATATTGGATATTGCCCGCTCTACCAGCCCGATATCGGCAAACACCAGTGGCACCTGCTTTGGAGCTACTAAATCGATTGAGATATTCTTTTCCTTTGCGATCAATTCAAACTTCATGATAATATCCAACATCAAATCGGAGAGTTGAAAAGGTTCTTTTTCAGCAACCACCTCACGTGCTTCCAGCTTTGAATATTCAAACAATTGATCAATGAGACCCGCCAGATTACCACTGGCATCGTGTACTACGGACAAAAGTTTGTTGCGCTCTTCCTTACTGAGATCATCCTTCATGACCAACGTTTCCACATAGCCACTGATTATGGATAAAGGGGTTCTCAGGTCGTGAGAAATATTGGCAATGAGTTCACGTCTTAATTCCTCTACTGACTTCAATTGATTTATATTATCTACGATTTGATCAGCCATCTCATTAAATGTCTCACCCAATTCTTCAAAGTCACCCGAATCAGCTACTCTTGCTGTTAGATCTCCTTCCTTAAATCTGCGGAGTACATGAGATATTCTACGTAGACTCCGGGTGAGATATAAGAAAGCGAGGATGCCTAGTAACAGAGCAATCAACAGGGAGAGTAGAAAGGTCTTAAAGCCAAGCTTAAGCACGTAGCTATCAAATAATGTGGTCAGGACGGATTCCTGCTCCTCGCTAGCCAGTATCACATACACATATCCTACGGTTGTCTCATCTTCCACAATAGGAGCGGCACTAAAAACTTTATATTGATCGGGATTTCTTGGATCATCACCCTTGATGATTTGCTCATTTTCACTGTTGATAAATGCTTGCACAGGTTCAAGAGACACCTTTTCAAGTTTCACCTTCTTATAAGGAGCAACATAGGTGATGATATTGCCCAGAGTGTCCAGCAGATAAACTTCCACACTCGGATTGATAACCATCATCGAATGCATGATTTCCTGAATAGCATTCGTGTCCACCTGGCCATTTACCAATGGCTTTACTTCTTTCACAGTCTGAACTGCTATATTACTATTGAGGCGCTGGTTTGCCTCTTCAAAGTAGGTCCTTGATGTATAGGCCGTCAGATAGATGTACACACTTCCAATACCAATAATGATCAACAGAAATGCAGTGGATAACTTCCAGAATAGACGGTTACTCATGCTCTGGTTCATAAATCTTCATTGAAACGATAACCAACTCCCCATGTCGTCAAAATGTATTGCGGATTAGATACATCAGCTTCTATTTTAGTTCTTAGTCGGTTTATATGTGAATTGACGGTATGGGCAAATCCCTCAAAGTCATAGCCCCAAATTGTGTTAAGTAACCTGGTACGAGAATAACTTACACCGGGACTCTGTGCCATGAATGCCAGTAATTCAAATTCTTTAGGAGATAGTTCTATTCGATCTCCATTGATGGTCACCTTCCTTTTTTCCAGTTCAATTTTCATCTCTCCACGATCCATAGATTGAGTAGCACTCCCGCTTTCACTCTCGAGTCTGGATGCTCGTCGTAGTAATGCTTTGACCCGTGCTACTAGTTCTCGAATACTGAATGGCTTCACGACATAATCGTCAGCGCCTATTTCCAACCCCAAGATCTTGTCAATCTCCTCGGATTTAGCAGTCAACATTAAGATAGGAGTGTTGATATTTTGTGCACGGGCCTTTTTACAAATCTCAAATCCATCCAGTTTTGGCAACATTACGTCCAAGATGATGAGATCATAAGATTGATTTAGAACCTTGTCCAGACCCAGGACGCCATCTTGTGCAGTGTCAAGATAACCGTCTATATCCTTCAAATGCATTTTTAGCAAATCCAGCAATGAAGGATCATCTTCTATGGCTAGTATTGACTTCATTGTAGTCAATGTAGACAAGAAGTATCACAAAATTATCACGAAAATCAAGCCTCAGGACTTGTCGTCGGATGGGCGACATTAATACTTTGATCAGTTGGAAGAAACTAAATATATGATCTCTAGATTCTTCGCAATCTTCGGCTTAAAAGAGTGGTTGGATAAAGCACTTTGGATTCTTCATCAGGCTTCTTCTGGTCTTGTGCTACGGCATAATGCGTCGAATGATGAATTGTAAGGAACGAATGGATGCAGATACTGGCGCTGGCAACCTGGCTTTGTTCTCAATCGTAGTTACCTACCCCTGGGACGTCGTCTTTTGCCCCCTGGTTGCATCACCGATCCCCGATGTCTGTGACGCATCTTATTCATGGCACCCTGGTTTTTGAGGGCTTTTTCAAACTCAAGCATTTGTTCTTTAAGTTCAGCTTCCGTGACCTTATATTGCTTAGCCTGACGCAAAAGCGATTTAGCACCCTGGAAGTTGTTTTTTGACACGGCAATATTAGCGAGTTGCATCAGCACCATCGCCCGCTCATTGTCAGATGGCAAACCTGTATCCTGAGCTTTAGTCAGGAGCGTCTCTGCCTCATCTAGTCTTTTGAATTGCATGGCCGTCGTACCCTTGATCATGTAGAAATATGCCCTGTTGGCACTGTATAACCATTTGGGGAGAAATGTCAGGTTCAGTCGCTTTTCGGCACCTAGAAAATCTGCCTTTTGCATTAACATCGCTGCAGATTGTACCGTACCTAAAAGAATGTAACCTACCAATAATATCAATCCGGCCAAGAAAAAGGGAAAAGAATACCAGAATCCATAGGCTATTGCGAGAATCGTCCCTCCAATAAAGGATAAAGCTATCAGAGCAAATCGCAGATATATATTAATTGTGAACATCGTCTCAATTTGTTTGTGGTCGCAAAGTTAATAGTTCTGTCACAAAGGGGGTATCTAAAAAAAAGCTATAGTCTACATGGGCCTCAAGAAAATCCAATGGTGTATATCGTTTTGCTCGGAAATAAACCTTTATTTTGGCGGCACAAACAACTTCTTGATGGAACCGCTAAAATATCAACTTCGATCAACAGAAAAGACACCGGTCAGAATATGGCAAAACTCGAAGGAGGCATCCAAACATGTCGCCCGATCTATTGCCCTTGCTGTACGTCAGAAGCAGCAGGAAGGTGAGACGATTGTGTTGGGGCTGGCTACTGGTTCTACACCTATTCAGTTGTATCGGGAGCTGGTACGTATACACCGAGAGGAGGAATTAAGTTTCTCTAATGTGATTACTTTCAATCTGGATGAGTACTACCCCATGCAACCCAAAGATGCCAGGAGTTATGTCCGGTTTATGCATGAGCAGCTATTTGATCATATTGATATAGACCCAAAGAATATCCACATACCAGACGGTACTATTCCCATGGAGCAAATTGGTGCCTACTGTACAGAGTATGAAGAACAAATCGAAGCTGCGGGAGGTATTGATATTCAAGTATTAGGGATAGGTCGTACGGGACATATTGGATTTAATGAACCCGGTTCTTGGGAAAGCTCAGTAACTCGATTGGTAAAACTTGACAATATCACACGGCGCGATGCCATAAAAGATTTCTTCGAATTTGATAAGGTTCCATACAGGGCTATCACGATGGGGATCGCCAGCATATTTAAAGCCAAGCAGATTTATCTATTAGCTTTTGGCATGCACAAAGCCGATATCGTACACAGAGCGGTAGAAGGCGATATCAGTGCTACTTGTCCCGCTACCTTCCTGCAGAAGCATGAACATGTTCGTTTTATTTTAGATCAACAGGCAGCTGCCTCACTCACTAAAGTGAAGACGCCGTGGCAGGTGGGGCTCTGCAACTGGACAGACAACCTGATAGCCAGAGCAACCATATGGTTATCTCAAAAGATTGGAAAACCTATATTAAAGTTGACAGATGAGGACTATAACGAACATGGCTTGAGTGATCTGATAGTAGAACATGATAGTGCCTACAATCTCAATATCAAAGTCTTTAATCGGCTCCAGCATACAATCACGGGATGGCCTGGCGGAAAACCAAATGCTGACGATTCGCAACGACCCGAGAGAGCACTTCCTGCACGTAAAAGGGTCATCATATTTAGTCCGCACCCTGACGATGATGTCATATCGATGGGTGGCACTTTCATCAGACTCGTCGAACAAGGCCATGAAGTGCACGTTGCTTATCAGACTTCAGGAAATATTGCTGTGCATGACCATGACGCATTGCGATTTGCGGAATTTCTCCGCGAATTTTCGCCTCATGTCGATATAGAGCCCGACCAATCAAAACAGCTATTTAAGAAGATCATCAAACATTTGGAGAAGAAACAGGCAGGTCAAAAAGATCTTCAGGAAATTCGAACGATTAAAGGGCTGATCCGAAGGGGAGAGGCAAGAGCTGGTGCACGAGTTTGTGGCATTGAAGATGAGCATATACATTTTTTAGATATGCCATTCTACGAAACTGGCCTGGCAACGAAAGGACCGATCAGCAAAAAGGATATTTCTGTCATATATGATTTACTAGAAAAAGTCAAACCCCACCAGATTTATGCGGCTGGTGATTTGGCTGATCCTCATGGTACCCATCGGGTTTGTCTCGATGCTATCCTGAGAGCAATGGATAAAGCAAAAGGTCAACCCTGGCATAAAGACTGCTGGTTGTGGCTTTATCGAGGAGCATGGCATGAATGGAACATTGATCAAATCGAAATGGCGGTACCATTAAGTCCTACTGAACTGGCCATAAAACGCAAGGCTATTTTCATGCATCAATCACAGAAGGACAGACCTCCCTTCCCAGGAAACGATGAGAGAGAGTTCTGGAAGCGCGCTGAAGATCGAAATAAAGAAACAGCCCAGGCCTATCATAAGCTTGGATTGGCAAACTATGAAGCCATGGAGGCGTTTGTACGGTGGAAATTTGACAAGCAAAGTATCTGAAGCAAAAGTATTTGAAGCCGAAAATGTTAAAATATCAAGTTTTTTGCATTAGGATTTTACTTTATAGATCTTATTCCCTTATATTTGATATCGAAAAATAGTTTTGAGTGTGTTCGTAAAAGCCGCAGTATCAAAAGGGATACTGTGGTTTTTTTTTTGCTCAATTCTTTAGGATCCAGTTCCCATCTACATCAATTCTTGATCCCTCTTTAAAGACCTTCAAAAAGACTTCGTTGTAAAACCTCTCTGTTAGTTCTTTATCTTTTTTTGTCCGATAGAGACGGTTGTAAAGGAGCATACCATCTGGATGCAATCGATGCTGGATACGCTCTAATCCCTTCTCTTGCTCAAAAAAGTCTGGGATCACATCTTCTATAAAGACGTCCACAATAACGAGGTCATATTGGTTTGCATCCGATTGTAGGAATACGGCAGCATCCGCATGCACTACCATCACCTTATTTTTCAATCTGGGAAGGGTATATTTCGAGGCTAATTCAATGACCGTTTCATCTAATTCTACCGCTGTGATTTGATAGTTTTTATCGAACACGGATTCCAACATGAAGGGAACACTTCCCAATCCCAGACCAAGCAAAAGAACATTTGATCCGTCGGGAGGTAATTCAATTTTTCTGAAGGCCCGGAGAAAATTCAGATAGAGGTCATCGAAAGAATAAATAGACTTCTCTGTAGATAATTGAAATCTATTTCTCACCAAGCTGATCTGCAACGTATCATGATCATCACTTTGCATTGTCTCCAGAGGCACATCAACGACATAGCTGAGTAACTTTTGCCACCATTGGACCTTACCATGGGCACTCATCAGTTCGATCTGTCGACTGAGGTGACATCAAATATAGATCTCAACATCTGTCTGTGCTCAGAGTCAAGAATCATTCCCTTGAAAGACCATAATGAACTGGCAGCCTCAAGTGCCTTATTAATTTCATAGACTTTGTCATCGCCCCAGGCAAAAGAAGGTACGCTTGGTTTGGGAAAACCCTGCCCAAAAACATGCGACGAAACACCGATAACTGTACCGGCACCTATCGTAGTATGAATAGCTGTACGGGCATAATCACCCATAAAAAACCCACATTTTAGTGCCTCGGTTCTCACAACATTTTTTCGAGCATAGTCATATACCTTCACGGGCGTAAATGTGTTCCTCAAATTCGAATTAGTAGTTAGTGCGCCTAAATTACACCAGGACCCAATGACAGAATCACCTATATAACCCTCATGGCCCTTATTTGAATAGCCTTGAATGAGGGTGTTTTTCAATTCCCCTGCCACGGTGGAACGAGGCCCGATAGAAGACCCTCCATAGATATTAGCATGCATCTTCACCACACTCGATTCCCCTATATACACTGGTCCGCGTATGGCGGCACCGTGCATTAGATGGGCATTCTTATCAATAATAATCGGTCCTTTATCAGAATTCAAAAAAACAGTTTCTACTCTGGCTGAAGGATGTCGATATACAGGAAAATTCCCATGATTGTCCTCCCGGTTAAATGACTTCTTTTCAAATCCTATCAACTCACAGTCACGCTTAATTTGCTCGGCCATGATTGCTGGCAATTGCCAGAGATTTCGGATGGTCCTCACTTCGTCATATGTCAATTCATAACCTACGAGGTCATCCATTTCATGGTTGTTCAACAATCGGTCAAACTGATCGCGAGGAAGTCTGGCACCTATTAACTCTCCATCTACCATTATAGCCTCATTCAGCGCCAAACCGTCAAGCAAGAGCTTAATAGATTCGTCCGCAATCAACGACCCATTGATGAGGAGATTATCATTTTGAATATTTAAGGGATACATGGTACTCAGGTAATCCTCCGTAATATAACTCACGGAAGCATTGGGATAGAGATGTCTCCATCGATCTGATGCTGTAAGGATACCCACTCGCAGTTCACTCACCGGCCGGGTAAAGGTAAGCGGTAAGAGTGAAGTGCGCACTTCGCTGTCGAATAAAATTATGTGGTTCATGATATAAAAAAAGCCTCATGAAAGATCACGAGGCTTCTGGATAGATATATAATTTGTTAAGTTCTAGCCTTACTCGGTCTCTTTCTTACTAAATTTCGCAAACTTTCTATTGAACTTGTCAATCCGTCCTGCAGTGTCTACGAACTTCATTTTTCCAGTGAAGAATGGGTGCGATTTACTTGAAATCTCCAACTTCACCAAGGGATACTCCTTACCATCTTCCCAGGTAATAGTATCTCGGGTTGGTGCACAACTCTTTGTAAGAAATGCTTCGTCACAAGAAAAATCTTTAAATACTACCAACCTGTAATTATCGGGATGAATGTCCTTTTTCATATCAATTAGCTTAAAACTGGGGCGCAAAGATAATACTTTCTACGGAAAAGACAATAGTGACTCCTGACAGAACAAAATATTTAGGGCCCATCTCCCCGCCTATTTCAAAAGCCACGGAAGAATGCATCCCGAAGGTGCTTGATTTTAGGTTTCCTATAGGGTACAAGCAATACTGCAATGATATCAAATCGCACCTCCCAATCATGGTCTACCTGATCCATATAGGCAAGGGCTGCGTCAGTAATTAACTGCTCCTTCGTCGGATTCACAAAAGATTCCGGCCTTCCAAAGGTTGTAGATGAGCGAGTTTTTACCTCGACAAATGTCAAAATCTCTCCATCCATCGCGATGATATCAATTTCAGCTCTAGCAAATCTCCAATTCCGCTCCAGAATCCGGTAGCCCATTTTGATTAGGTAATCCACGGCAAGTGACTCACCCCTTTCTCCTACCTCATGATGGCTTGACATTGATGTAGAATTTAGATATCGTCAAGAGCAAGTTATAATTGTTCTGCTAAATTTAACCTCTCAAATAAAAACTGAAAGCCATGGCATTGCCAAGAAAAAACCCGACCGAAAGTCCAAAATGGCAGGAACTACAATCACACTTTGAAAGTCTGAAGGATGTACATATGCTGGATCTTTTTAAAGAAGATGCACAGCGTGCAGCGAAACTCTCTCTTGATTTGGATGAGATTTTTCTGGATTTTTCAAAGAACCGACTGACACGGGAGACGCTCCACTTGCTAATTGAGTTGGCAAAAGATCTCGATCTAGAAGATGGGATTAAAAAACTCTTTAAAGGAGAGCTGATCAATGAGACTGAAAATCGTGCTGTGATGCACATGGCCCTTAGAGCCCCCAGAAATATGACTATGTCGGTCAATGGTGAAAATGTCGTGGAGGAGGTGCATCAAGTGCTGGACAAAATGAAAGCCTTCACAACTCGGCTCGATAACAAAGCCTGGAAGGGGTACACGGGAAAATATATCACCGATGTCGTAAATATCGGAATTGGCGGGAGTGATCTGGGTCCTGTTATGGTGGCAGAAGCTCTGACTCCTTACCACAGGTCTGATCGGCAAGTGCATTTTGTCTCAAATGTAGACGGCGCTCATATCAGCCAAACTTTAGCAAGACTTGATCCTGAGACCACACTATTTATTATCGCCTCCAAAACCTTTACCACTATTGAGACCATGACAAACGCCCATAGTGCAAGATCATGGTTTTTACAAAATGCGACCGAAACAGATATCGCAAAGCATTTTGTAGCAGTTTCCACAAATATCCCCGGAGTAGTTGAATTTGGTATTGATCCAACCAATGTCTTTGAGTTCTGGGACTGGGTTGGTGGCAGATACTCTCTTGCCTCCGCTGTTGGACTCAGTATTATGGTAGCAGTGGGTGCTGAGAACTTCACAAATATGCATGAAGGAATGCATGCCATGGATATGCATTTCCTCGAAACACCTTTGGAAAAAAACCTACCGGTAATACTGGCACTCATAGGGATTTGGTACACCAATTTCTTCGGATCTGAGACTGAGGCTATTTTGCCTTATGATCAGAATTTGCAATACTTACCCTCCTATCTACAGCAAGCAGCCATGGAGAGTAACGGAAAAATGGTGAGCCGGGACGGTAAAAGAGTAGAATATGATACAGGTACCATTCTTTGGGGAGGTGCTGGCACAAATAGTCAACATTCATTTTTTCAGCTCTTGCACCAAGGGACAAGATTGATCCCGGCTGATTTCATTCTACCTATAAATCCTCACCACAAGTTGTTTCATCACCACGATTTATTAGTTGCCAATGCCATCGCCCAGTGCGAAGCATTGATGTGTGGCAAAGACGAACAAACTGTAAGAAACGAGCTTGCATCAACAAATATGTCTCAAGATGCTATTGATCGACTTACGCCCTTCAAAATATTCACTGGTAATCATCCTACCAATATGATTTTAATGAAAAAATTGACACCCTACTCCCTGGGGATGTTGATTGCTGCGTATGAACATAAGATCTTCGTCCGGGGTTACCTATGGAATATCTTTAGCTTTGATCAATTTGGAGTAGAACTCGGAAAAGCTCTCGCCAAAGCGCTGGAACCCGAGCTCACTGGGACATCAAAGCCTGAGAAACATGATCCTTCTACCAATCAGCTGGTAGAAATTTTTAAAGAGTACAAATCCTATTAATGATACTACGACTAGAGGGAACCATCAAGCACTACGCATGGGGTGGGTATGATTACCTGCCCAACCTTTTTGACAAAGAGAATAAAGCAAAGGAACCATTCGCAGAATATTGGATTGGGACTCATCCCGATGGAGATGCAAAAGTGATAGATGGTCCTGTTGACCGATTAAGCCGATTGATTTCTCAACAGACGATGTCGAGTGATATCCAAAATGCATTGCCTTTTCTCCTCAAAGTACTTGATGTACGTGATATGCTATCCATCCAGCTACATCCAGACAAGGCAACCGCCGAAGCAGGATATGAAAAAGAAGAGAAAGAAGGCATCGATCGGAAGGCTTTCAATAGAGTATTCAGAGACGATAATCACAAACCAGAACTAATGGTCGCACTCTCTGATTTCTGGTTGGTACAGGGTTTTAAACTTGAGAGCAAAATAAGGGAGACCCTCAATAACAGAGATGAACTAAAAACTTTGGTTTCTTATCTGGATCAGGGTGGTCTCCAATCTTTGTATACATATATCATGACGGCTCCTCAGGATGAGATCAACCAATTGCTCAAACCATTAGGAAAACGGATAAAACCACTATACGAATCAAATCAGCTATCAAAGGATAATATTGATTTTTGGGCAGCCAGGGCCTTTCTGACCTTTAATCGGAAGGGCATCTGTGATCGGGGCATCTTGTCTCTATATCTGATGAATTTGATAAATCTAAAACCAGGTGAGGGTAGTTATCAGTCTCCCGGCGTGTTGCATGCTTATATGGAAGGTCAGAATGTAGAATGTATGGCTGCTAGTGACAATGTGGTAAGAGGTGGGTTGACACCCAAACATATTGATACCGCACAACTTCTTCAAATAATCTCCTTTGAGATGGGAGAGCCTGAGATCAAAAAACCCATTCCCGTTGATTCGATTAATAAGTATGACACAGCCGCTCCTGACTTTCAATTGGTGACTATCACCAGGGCTGGCACAACTTCCCTGAAAGCTGATCTGCCCAGAATCATTCTAGTGGTCCGCGGAAAATGCATTTTGTCTTCCAACAAGGATGAAGTGACACTAGGTAAGGGTGATAGCGTAGTCGTTTACGACGAACCGAAATTGAACATTTATCTACCAGACGATGGTCTTATCATAGTTGCTAGCGAGGGACCTTAGCACAAAGTATCATTTCTCAAATCGCTATTGGTGCGCTGACCATACTTTTTGGAATCCCATATCCCTCTACTAAAAGAGACACGTGCGGGCGAAGTTCACTGCATAGTCTTTCCACCTGTCTGCGTATGGCTTTGGTTTTGACTCCTTCCACGTAGTCATGTTCGAGATACCAACCCTTGTTGTTCTCAATCGTATCGAGTGCAAAAAGCTGATAAACTCGCTCCATGAATTCTTTAACATCAGGGTCTTCGATGGTATCCAGGGTCTTAATAAAGTGTTCAAGAATTCTCCGCTCAATGAATGCTTTTGCCAGAGATATCATGTGATTTTGTGTCCTGATAAAAACATCATAAGGTGTTATCCGCTTTTTAAACATTTCTCGCATCCGACTTCCCAATGCGAAAAGTATCCGACGCTCTCGATATTGAAAAGCATGTAAGTGAAATCTGTGATCCAGTAGGTGATCCGCATCTGTTTTCCGCTTATAGACAGGATTGATAGTAAGAAACGAATCACTCACCTGATTTGCCAAATATCTGATTGATCCCATGAATCCTGAATCACTAAACTCTTGCTTAAAGCTGGATAGCAACCCTTTTGATACCAATTGCATTAACACTGTATTATCACCTTCGAACGTGGTAAAGATGTCCGAATCAGCCTTTAGATCGGCAAATCGATTTTCCCACAGATATCCTTTGCCTCCACAGGCTTCTCTACAAGTCTGAATCGTGTCGGTGGCAAACCAGGTAGCATAAGCCTTTACACCTGCAGCCAGTGTTTCTATTTCACGCATCGTTGATTCATCTCTCTCAGCATACATCTTCACTAATTCGTCCAGCATGAAATGAGTAGCATAAGATCGGGCGATTCTCGGTATAAGCCTCTTCTGGTGAGATGGATAATCCATGATCAGTTGTTCTTGCTGATCGTCAGGTCCAAATTGTCGACGTGTCAGAGCATACTTTGTAGCTATGTGTAAGCTCAGCTTTGCTGCACTCAATGCACCTTTTGCTACACAAATTCTTCCTGCCACCAAGGTGCCAAGCATGGTGAAGAACCGTTTGGAAGGTTTTGCAATCTGGCTTTGGTACGTACCCTCCGGAGTTATCGTTCCGAATCGATCCAGAAGGTTCGTGCGAGGTACCTCGACATGTTCAAACCAAATTTTCCCATTATCTACACCATTCAAACCCATCTTGTAGCCATTGTCCTCAACTCTCCTGCCGGGAAGTAGGTTGCCATTCTCATTCCTTATCGGCACTAATATGGCATGTACACCCTGGCTTTCACCATCTACAATCAATTGAGCAAAAACGGAAGCTATCTCACAATGGAGTGCATTTCCGATATACTCTTTTCCTGCCGCTTGACTGGGTGAATTTATAATGATTGTATCTGTCTCAGGTTTGTAGGTTGCTGTTGTTTCAAGATCCCTCACATTTGATCCATGGCCCGTCTCCGTCATTGCAAAGCATCCCAAGAGTTTAGCAGTACCTGCATCTTTCAAGTACAAATCATGATGTCTCTTAGTACCGAGTTGATGCACACTTCCTCCAAATAAACCGAACTGTACACCAAATTTGACAGCGAGACTTAGATCAAAGTATGCCAGTGTTTCGAATACAGCTGCATATTTGATGATGTCATCTTCACCTCCGTATTCCTCCGGATATCCCAAAGCGCCATATCCCTGTGCTGCCAGCTTAGTGAGCCAGTCCAGTACCCGGTCGCGATATGCCTCTTTAGTCCTAAGAGGTGAAATCTGAAATAGGGGATCTGCCAGTAATGCCTTCAATCGATTGATGATCTCAGCGTTATCGCCATCCTGCAATGACTGCAATTTGGCTGGATCAAAGAGATGCTTAGACTCCTTTGGTCCAACAGGTGGGTGAATAGCTCTAAACTTGGCCAGCCCTGGTATGTGTAGCGTTTTTTCCAGCTTTCTGAGGGCTGTACGAGTCTCCTCTTTCATGTATCGGGGATGGTCCTTTCCTCCTGCTCTTTCTGCCATAACAAGTCCAAGCTCGACAATGGAATCTATGGTAGCATAGTCTGTATCAATAGATATATCTTTCAGCAATGCCATCCATTCCTTGAAGGTTTGATCGTCGGGCCACTCGGATGGGTCTGCCCAGTCCAGCAAGAGGGCCTTATCCTCATTTGAAATTTCAGGAAGGGATTCAATTTCCTTTTTAATGATAGAAACCTCGCTGGGACTCAGCATTCCATCTGCCCAGGCTACATAAAGAAGAGGTATGAAACTCTGTACAACGGGCGAATATTCGGATGTGGCTATAGAAGTCATAGGCAGTTCATTTGCAATCAAAACAATTTTTTAGCCTTTTGGATTATTGACCAGCCAAATAATATAGTGACAATACCCTGAAAAGTGGATGGAATGGAATTATCTAGTCTCAAATAAAAAAGTGTCGAGCAATTACTCTTTACTCGACACCATAGAGGCATGATTAGTAGTTTTTGGGAACATTGCTAATCATTACCCAGCACTCACTGGGCACTCATTTTCAAATTTGATGCCAAGAGGAACAGTCCATATTCAGCTTAGTGCACTTTTTTTTGCAATTTCAACTTCTTCAAAGTAAAATGAAAGACTAAATCATGACAATACTAAAGGATAAAGTATGCCTTATCACTGGTGGAAGTAGAGGTATTGGCGCTGGCATCGTTTCGAAATTTGTGGAAGAAGGAGCTACCGTTTTTTTCACTTATATGAGTTCATCAGACCGGGCGGAGCAACTTATTACATCACTTAGTGACCTTCCAGGAAAGGCGATCGCTTTTCAATCGGACGCTTCCGTTTTTGCGTCAGCTGAAGCGGCCATAAAAAAAGTGGTGGAAGAAGCTGGAAGACTTGATGTACTGGTTAATAATGCCGGAATCACTCGAGACAATTTGATGCTGAGGATGAGTGAAGAACAATGGGATGAAGTCATTCAGGCTAATCTCAAGTCGGTATTTAACCTGAGTAAGCATGCACTTCGACCCATGCTTAAAAACAGAAGTGGTTCCATCATCAACATGAGTTCGGTTGTGGGTGTATTTGGCAATGCAGGTCAGGCTAATTATGCAGCCTCGAAGGCTGGTATCATTGGATTTACCAAATCACTGGCAAAAGAAGTCGGATCCCGAAGTATTCGCTGTAATGCTATAGCGCCCGGATATATTGAAACAGAGATGACTGAGGTACTAGATGAAAAGGTAAAGGAATCTTTTCTCAGCAACATCCCGTTAAATAGAATGGGTACTACCGAGGAGATCGCAGATCTGACCGCATTTCTGGCTTCGGACAAATCTGGCTACATCACCGGACAAGTCATCAGTATATGCGGAGGATTAAACATCTAATATTTTTTACCATTCCGATAGTCTTCTTTGCTGGAGGTTGCATTCAACAGTCAGTCCTGCAGATCACCGATGTAAATCAGCTTGAAGTTACTTCGCACACTGCAGAAGTTTCCCGAGGTGGCAGCAGTTTGTGCTCAGATATTGAGAGTTATCTTCCAGATACTCATCACCTTGACCATAGACCCATGCGATATCTGAGAGTGAATGTCCATTTCATGAACTCTGCTGACAGCAGTAAAAATTACAATGGCGCTCGGGGAAGGAAGTATGCACGTGAACTGATCGAGGAAGCCACCAAAAATCTGGAACAAAACAGGAAAATGTCCTTACCAGCTGGTAATTTGACGCCAGTATATCCTGTGCAATATCGCTATGTTCTGACGTCTTCTCCAGGTTTTGAGAAAGATAGCGCGGTGTACTTTCACTACGATGACGACTTATTTTCATTTGTGAGCAGAGGTAAAAATCGAAATAACTATAGCCGGGATGTGATAAGAACCTATGGTATAGGTTTAGATTCAATTATAAATCTATTTATCATGCCACATCATCCGGATAGCATTCTGTCCGAAACATACGATGTTACTTCCGCGGGTATCGCACTGGGCAGCGGAGTAAAGCTCTCCGGCATTTTTGAAACACGAAAACCGGCCCAGTCATTCAAGGGGCTGGTCAATCATGAAATCGGTCATGTTCTGGGACTTCGGCATACCTGGAACACTAATGATGGTTGTGATGATACCCCCAAGAATCCCAATTGCTGGAATACAACCGATGATCCTCCCTGCGATACCATGGCATCAAATAACCTAATGGATTATAATGCTCATCAGCATGCCTGGTCACCTTGTCAGATCGGAATGATCAATCGGGCCATGAGCCGTGAATCAGGACGGGTGCGAAATATGCTTGTAAACAAATGGTGCTCGCTTGATCCTAAGCAAAATATCATGATTGAGGATAGTATTGTATGGACGGGTGCCCGTGATCTGAACGGGAATCTCACGATCGGACCCTCGGGATCACTGACGATTTATTGTCGTGTTTCGATGCCCCCCGATAGCGAAATAAACGTAATGCCCGGAGGTAAACTCATTCTTCGTGATGCTAGATTACACAACGCATGTGGAAAAGAGTGGAGAGGGATCAATATACACTCCAAAGGCAAAGTGGCAGGCAGTGTACTCTATGAAGGTAATAGTTCAATGGAAAATGTGCCTCCTATCGAAGCATCACTCCATCCAAACTCAGAGTAATCCCTTCAGAAATATGTAATAACCTGAGGTACCGATTTCTTGGTGATATCTGGCACCTTGGCCGTACTGGCAGGATATCCTACAGGTAGTAAAAGAAAAGCACGTTCATTCTTTGGGCGATTCAGCACCTTTTCCAGGAAATTCATAGGACTCGGCGTATGTGTCAGAGTACATAGACCTGCATGATGAATGGCGGCGATCAAGAATCCTGCAGCGATTCCCACTGATTCATTCACGTAGTAGTTTTTTCTTCGTATCTGTCCTGGAAGTTGCTCATATGTCTGTTTGAATACTACGATGAGCCAGGGTGCAGACTCCAAAAAGGGCTTCTCCCAGGTGGTCCCGAAGGGCTCAAGATCCCTGAGCCATTCGTCTGACATACGACCTCCATAGTTGAGCTTTTCTTCCTTTTCAGCTGCAATACGTATTCCGCGTTTCGTCGCTGGATCTCGCACAGCACAAAAGGACCACGGTTGTTTGTTTGCACCTGACGGTGCTGCTGATGCTGTCATAATTAAATCCTCGATCACTTCTGTTGGCACGGGATCGGAGGAGAATTCCCGAACTGATCTTCTCTGCTCCAACAGTCTTCTGAATGATTGTGCATCACTCCGGGTCTGATCCTGACTTTTTCTTGTATGATTTAGGTTCTTAAATGCCATCATTGTTCACATTAGAGATCTCCCAATTGAGGTCTAATCACGACCTCTTCAACTACTGCTGCAGATGAGAGTGAGTATGCAGCCCAGAGAGTGCCAGCAATGTCCTGAGGATCCATCAATCTTTCTTCAGGTAGATCTACCCCCTTCCAGGAGTCAGACCAGGTAGCCCCGGGAAGTAAAGCGGTAACGCGTATACCTGTCCTTTTCAATTCTTCGCGAATGGCTTTTGAAAAACCCAATAAAGCAAATTTAGAAATCGTATAGGACCCACCATTTGGATATGCAATGAGGCTTGCTACCGAGCACATATTAAAAATATGAGATCCGGATCTGAAATACTTGGCCAGGTATCTTGTCAGATAATAGGCACTATATAGATTGACCTGCACCATTTCTTCCATCTGACCTTCAGGTTCCTTTAAGATCTCACCGGGTTGAAAAATTCCGGCATTATTTACGAGTATATCAACATGCGGCCACTGGTTTTGAATTAATTGAGCAAAAGACCATACCTCCTTCTTCTGGCCCAGATCTGCCACCCTGGTAATCACCTTGATGTTATAGGGTTCGAGTTCCTTACGCAGGACTTCTAGGTCTTCGGAGCTTCGAGAACAGGTTGCAATATTGAATCCCTCTGAAGCTAATCTAACACAGATGGCATGTCCAATTCCTTTGGTTCCACCCGTAATCACTGCATATTTTTCCATCATCATTATTTAAGGGAATTAAAGAAGGCATCTACGATAACCCCTTTGAAAAGGAGTTTGGTACGATTTTCCAATGAATTAGTCTCAGTTTCACTCGTCAAATAAGGGCGACCTAAAAATAAACTTATTTTAGCGCAACCGGTTTTATGAAGATATGATTTCAGGACTTCTCTATCATTTTGGACAATACCTTATCATGATGCGGTCAGCGTTGACCAGGCCCGAAAAGGTCAGCATGTACTGGAAGGAGACTCTACGTCAAATGCATGACATTGGAGTTGGGTCATTAATTATTGTCATGCTGATATCCATATTTATAGGTGCCGTATCGGCGGTCCAATTTGCGTATCAACTCGATGGCACATTGGTGCCAAGCTACTATATAGGATATGTCGTGAGGGACCTTACTATCATTGAATTGGCACCAACCATCACCTGCCTGGTACTCGCTGGGAAGGTGGGTTCAAATATTGCTGCCGAGATTGGAGGCATGCGCCAGAAAGAGCATATCGATGCCATGGAGATCATGGGTGTAAATACAGCAGCCTATCTTATAACACCCAAGCTTTTAGCTGCCCTGGTCATGATTCCTCTCTTAGTTGCTGCTGCCTCGTTTTTGGCTATGATGGGAGGTTATGTAGCCAGTGTGCCTACAGATCTTGTCACTCAAGCTGACTATGTGAAAGGATTACGCTCATTCTTCGTACCGTATAACGTCACTATGATGTTTGTCAAAGCATTTGTATTTGCATTCATTCTCACGACGGTGTCCTGTTACCAGGGATATTTTGTCAAAGGAGGGGCTGTAGAGCTGGGACAAGCGAGCACCAATGCAGTGGTAGTCAGTGATATTCTGATTTTGTTGGCAGATTACATCATTGCAATAATAATGACTCAATGATCCAGGCAAAGAACATCTTCAAGGCCTTCGATACCCAGGAGGTGTTAAAGGATATTTCCATTGACTTCGAGGCTGGGAAATGCAATTTGATCATAGGTAGAAGTGGTGCAGGCAAAACCGTACTTCTAAAGATTTTGGCGGGGCTGCTCACTCCGACGAAAGGAGAAGTTTGGTATGATGATGTCAATTTTCTGACGCTAGGGAAGCAAGAAATCAGAGAAGTCCGCATGAAAGTAGGCATGCTATTCCAGGGATCAGCGCTTTTTGACTCTATGACAGTGGAAGAGAATATTCGATTTCCTCTGGACATGTTTACCAACAAGACTCGCAAGGAGAAATTAGACCGGGTAAACTATTGTCTGGAACGGGTCAACCTAAAGGATAGCAATGATAAGTTTCCTTCAGAACTTAGTGGAGGAATGCAAAAACGAGTAGGCATTGCACGCTCCATCGTACTGAAACCTAAATATCTCTTCTGTGACGAACCTAACTCAGGGTTAGATCCCAAGACATCAATTTTGATTGATAACTTGATCGAAAGCATCACGGAAGAAAATAATATCACTACGATTATCAATACCCACGACATGAATTCTGTGATGGAGATTGGAGATCGAATCAATCTCCTTTATCAGGGAAAACTCGCCTGGTCTGGCAACAAATCTGAAGTGTTAGAAAGTGAAAACGAGCTACTTAAGGACTTCATTTTTGCCTCACCTTTTCTTCAAAGGCTACGTCAGGCAGCTCTTGAGCATTGAATACACATCTTCAGATAATTCCGTTGGATCATAAAAAAAGCCCGTGATTTGACATTTCAAATCCGGGCTATTCGACTAAGGTCTCAAAATAAGAAAACTACTTCTTTATATTAGCTCTATTCTTAAGAGTATATGTTTCAAGAGTTTAAAGATTAACCTTTTTTCTTATAAAAAGGTTCACAGCTTAAAGATACATATATAAAAAATTACCAATTAAACTTTTAACAAATATATTGTCTATTAACGGAGAATACCAAATTTTAGGTGCTCTCTAACACAAAAACTTATTCACATCATGTCAATAACTGTTGAAATCAGCCTATATCCATTACACAAAGACTTTGGAAATGATATCCTTAACTTCATAAAACACCTGAACACATATGATAACCTGGATATTCGCACGAATAACATAAGTACACAGATCACGGGATCCTTTGACGATGTAATGCAGGCTGTCACAGCCAGCCTTAAGGAAACCATGGCCACTGCTTCAGATATGATCTCCGTATTGAAGATCTATAATGCATCGGTTGATCTCGAGTGGATAGATATCTGAGATTACACAGTGGACTCTGGTGCAGAAAGACAAATGGTTACTCATGCATCTTTTTTGTAATATTACATCGATGTTACATAAGAGCCTCCTAATCCTCTTCCTGGGTCTCTCTGCCTGCAGCGTATCACAGTTCAATCCATTACAAACTGAACGAGACTTCATTACTATTGGACATGGAGGTGGGTTTGCCGGAATCGAGACGCAGTACCATATAATTGATAATGGCAAAGTGTATAGACAAGTGGGATTGGACAGCAGTCTAACATTAGTGAAGCCCATAAAAAAAGTAACTATTGAGCAAGCCATGCACAGCTGCCATCAATTCGACCTCATTGACTATCGGTATCAAAATCCTGGAAATACCTATAAGTTTCTTACAATCCACCACGAAGGTGAATCCAACCGGATCGTGTGGGGTGGAAAATCACTGAAGGAAGTTCACCCCGTATGCATTCAGATCCACGATTTGCTTTATAGTATTATAAATCAAGCTAATGATGCTAAGGAATAATTTAGTTCTCTTGTTAGTCTTCTCCCTGGGAAGCACTATTGCTCAAAACTCCCTCAAGGATTTTGAAAAGCCTCGAGCAGATATTTCCAATTTTAAAATTTCTGGGATACATCTGAACCAAAACTCGGCAAAGATTCGAACTACTCGACTACAGTCTCAAACTCTCAAGCCATCCACCATTCAACTGTCAAAAACAGAGTCCGGCAACTACATCTCTGTTCAGAATCTTTTAACCACCAAAGAATCATCGTTATGGTTGAAGGGAGAAGTACTGGCTTCCAACAAATCAAGGACTGTCAGCAAGTCAAAGCTGCGATCAAGTTTCACTCGTGAAGCACTCAAAACCTATGGGATCAAAGGGGATCTGGAATTGGAAGTCACCAAAGAAGAAGTACGAGAGGGCATTCTCCATACTCATTTACAACATCAGGTTAGTGGTATTCCTGTGTGGGGTAGTGAAGTCACCATACATGAGAAAGGCTCCAATTACTCCTTGACAGGTGTTCTTAAGGGCATTAATCATAGCTCTCATCCTCAGCCGGTATTGAGCATAGAAGATGCAAGTTCCCTCGTGACCGGTGATTTAAAAAAACTTGGCATCTATCAGATATCTGATCAAAAAAGGCAGGAGTACCAGCATATCCTGGAGGAGGATCAACGAAAGCTAGTTTTGTACGAAACGGATAAAGGGCTGGAGCCGGTCTGGTACATCCAGAGCCATCCAAACTTATCCACCCGTGTCGAATATTTTGTGAGTGCCATCGATGGTAGAATTGTGAAAAGCTATGATAGTATCTGCAAGATGCATGACCACGAGGGGACTTTTGATGGTCCAAGCCAGGGATCCGGCATTGATTTGCATGGTGAAATCCGGCAGATAGAGACCTGGGATGTACAGGGAATTCAGTTTCTAATTGATGGGTCACGACCCGATATGTTTGACAATCGGTCCGTCATGCCGGATCGACCTCTGGGTGTCATTGTGACCCATGATGCCAACAACACTTTTCCGGGAACTGATCAGTTTCGATATCGTGATGTAATTTCAACATCGAACATCTGGGACAATCCAATCGCTATTTCGGCACATGCTAATGCTGCAACTGTCTATGAATATTTCAAAGATAAGTTTGATTTCATTTCGATTGATGGAAGAGGAGGTAATGTCATCTCTTTTGTAAATGTTGTGGATGAGGATGATCGGAACATGGACAATGCTTTTTGGAGCGGAAAGGCCATATTCTATGGAAATGGTAATGTAGGATTTAACGCACCTCTTGCAAAAGGGTTAGACGTAGCGGCACATGAATTATCACATGCAATAGTTGAAAACACCGCCAATCTAACACTTTATGGTGAATCCGGGGCAATGAATGAGTCTTTCGCAGACGTCTTTGCGGTATTGGTCGATCGTGAAGATTGGCTCATTGGAGAAGATGTTGTAAATCCTAATGTCTTCCAAAGTGGTGCATTACGATCCATGGCGGACCCTACGCAGCAACTCAGCTCTAATAGCAATGGGTGGCAACCAGACCACTACGATGGCCGATACATAGGTACCGATGATAATGGAGGCATTCACATCAATAGTGGAATTCCCAATCGCGCATTCTTTCTATTTGCCTCTCAGGTAGGTAGAGAAGTGGCTGAGAGAGTCTACTTCACAGTTCTGGTCAATTATTTGACACGATCAAGTGAATTTATTGATCTGAGGATCGCAGTGGTGGATGCAAGTAGAACATTGTACAATGAACAGGTAGCTGATGCCGCACGAGCGGCTTTTGATGAAGTGGGTATCATTGGTGAAAGTGGCGGAGACTATACGGAAGATCTGGAACCCAATCCGGGGTTAGATTTCATACTTGCCGTTGATGAGGACCTATCTGCGGTAAACCTGGTAGACAACCAGGGTAATACACTCACCACCACTCCCATTATCACCTCAGGCGTAGTGAGTCCACTTTCAGTCACAGATGATGGAACACTGATCGTCTACATTGATGGTAACAGAAGGATACGATCTATTGATATCGACTGGACTACAGGTGATGTCCTACCTGGTCCGATCAGTGAAAATAATCCTATCTGGCACAACGTGGCCATTTCGCGGGATGGTCTCAAGCTGGCAGCCACGACTAAGGAGCGAAATGACTCCATCTATG
Organism: Saprospiraceae bacterium; assembly: GCA_050298535.1. Taxonomy (GTDB): domain Bacteria; phylum Bacteroidota; class Bacteroidia; order Chitinophagales; family Saprospiraceae; genus JABDMH01. The sequence continues at coordinate 857,777 of JBNKUI010000087.1, read as the reverse complement.
TTTTTGATCTACTTAAGGGATCCTTTTTCATCTATGAGCTTTCTAATCCCACTACGGCAAATGGACAGGATATCAGCACCGGGGATGTGCAGTTTTCGGATGCTCTGGAATGGGATCATACCGGAGAATTCTTAATATACGACGCCTTCAATAAAATTGACAAGCTTTCTTCGGATGCCGCCATTACGTATTGGGATATTGGCTTCATCAAAGTCTGGGACAATAATATGGATAACTATGGGGATGGATTTATCACCAAGTTGTTTTCAGGTTTGGGAGAAAATGTGAGTGTGGGTAATCCAACCTTTGCCAAAAACTCTCCCTACATTATTTCGTTCGATCTACTTCAGGACGATGAACAGGGTGAAACGACCTACTTGATTGCCGGTGTGAATATTGAAACGGGTGACCTGGGATTGATATATGAGAATACTCGCCCCGGTTATCCTAGCTTTTCCAATGCAGACGACCAGATCCTATTTGATACAGAGGCCAGTGGTTTGTTTGGTTCGAATACAGTGATCGCCAGGATCGGCATTGATGACACCAAGATATCCGGTGTGGGTGATCCCTCGATTTTCAGGGATTTTTCCCGATGGGGTGAATGGTTTAGCAATGGTAGTCGAGATTTATCAACTCCTACGCTGGAGCTCGATGGCGAAACAAGAGCACTGTCTGTGTATCCTAATCCATCTTCTTCCAGCATATTTGTGAAAGCGGATTGGCTCAAACCAACCGACCATCTCACCTGTAAGATAGTGGGAGTCGATGGCACGATTCATCTGTCAAGGGAGTTTCATGGTGTCGACCGGGAATGTCAATTGGATATCCGCCCTTTACCTTCGGGCTCCTACATGATGACAGTTGAGGTCTCAGGTGAGGAGGTAAGCTTTCCCATCCTAAAGCTGGAATAATGAAATGACCTCACAAAGCGATACCTTACCGCTGGAAGTTTTTAAACCCATGATCTGATATGAAGATCCTTGTCATAAGGTTCAGCTCAATTGGTGACATTGTACTAACGACACCTATTGTTCGTTGTCTTTCTCAACAACTAAAGGCTGAAGTTCACTTTCTGACAAAGAAATCTTATGCATCTATTGTTGGAAGCAATCCATATGTAGGTCAGGTACACAGTATTCAATCGACTGTCAAGGAAGTAGAAGCCAACCTGATGGCTGCCAAATTTGACTATGTTATTGATTTACATAAAAACCTTCGGAGTTTTCAGGTCCGGAGCATGCTGGATGCTAAGTACTATACATTTTCAAAGATTAATCTGCAGAAATGGTTGGTCGTAAATCTAAAGTGGAACATTCTACCGGATTGCCATATAGTAGACAGATACTTTGAGGCAGTGAAGTCCTTGGGAGTGGCTAATGACGGCATGGGTCTAGACTTCTACACGGACGATATCGAGGTCCCAATCGGTGAGAAAGATATTTATACAGCTTTTTCCATTGGAGGTGCCCACGCCACTAAAAGATTACCCCGTGAAAAAATCAAGGAAATATGCGCTCGCATCAAATCAAAAGTGATCCTATTGGGTGGTCCTGAGGACGGGGAAGTGGGACAGTATGTAGCCAACGGTTTATCGCATGTAGCAAATGAAGCTGGTAATTGCACCTTGCAGGAAAGTGCCTTATTGGTTAGGCAGGCGCAATTGGTGATCACCCATGATACAGGTCTTATGCACATTGCGGCAGCCTTTCAGAAACCTATCATTTCCATTTGGGGAAATACCATCCCTGAATTTGGCATGTATCCTTACTATCCTAGCGATGCTCAGATACCCCACCACGCCTTTGAAGTAAGTCTGCGCTGCAGGCCTTGCTCGAAAATTGGACACAAGTCCTGCCCCAAGAAACATTTTAAATGCATGCACGATCAAGATGTAGAAAGCATTGCCCAGACGGCCAACCGATTATTATCGGAATTAATTAGTGCTTGATCTACTATCTTTAATGTTTTATCTTATTATCAGTATATTCTAAACTCTGACACCCTTTTATCCATTGATACAATAAGCAGTCTTAACTAAATAAAGAATAATGAATCAATCGAAAATCACAAAATACGCTGTACTGGGGTTTCTCCTGTTGATGGTGATACTTACCCTCTCCAATTCAGCATTTCTCACAATCAATCCGGGTGAAAAAGGAATACTCTTTAAGAGATTTGGAGGTGGCCTTGATAAAGAAACGCAGTATAACCAGGGATTCCATGTGGTAATGCCTTGGAACAAGATGTATGTGTATGATGTGCGAATCCGTGAGGGATTTGACAAAATGGAGGTCTTATCAAAGAATGGTTTGAACATTGCCATCGAGTTGTCTTATCTGTACAGTCCTGTGGCCGAGAAAATTGGTTATCTACACGATGAGATTGGACCCGATTACCTCAATAGAATTCTAATACCGCAGGTTCGTTCCGCAACCCGGGAGGTGATTGGAAAGTATCTACCTGAAGAACTCTATTCAACACAGCGAGAGGCAATTCAGGACGAAATTTTTGACGAAACCTTAAAATCAGTTTCCGAAAAGTATATTCACCTGGATGCTATCCTGATTCGCGAAGTAGAGCTCCCGGTAACCTTACAGGAAGCCATAGAGCGTAAGCTGAAGGAGGAACAGCTGTCCTTGGAGTATGAATTTAGATTGACGCGAGAAAAGCAGGAAGCAGAGCGTCTCATCATTGAGGCTAATGCGAAAGCAGAGGCTAACAAGATTGTAAGTTCCAGTTTGACAGATCGAATTCTTCAAGATAAAGGAATTGATGCCACACTTGAGCTGGCACAATCTCCCAATTCAAAAATTGTCATCGTCGGTAGTGGAGACTCAGGACTCCCACTGATTCTGGGCAACCAATAAGAAATAAAGGAAATACGCTTTCTCGAAGGGGTCACAAAAATATTTGTGATCCCTTATTTTTTCTCATATTTCACCTGACCACCAATGACAGTATACAGGACTTCAGCGTTGAGAATATCCTCTGGCTGGCAAGTTCTTAGATTGGTATCCATGATCACTATATCCGCCAATTTACCAATCTCTAATGAGCCTTTGACATCCTCTTCAAAGGCAGCATAGGCTGCATCAATCGTATAGGACCTAAGGGCCTCACCTCGAGTCATAGATTGTTCCGGAAAGAATACCATCCCATTGTCAACCCGCTGACGGGTCACCGATGCATATAATGAAGGTAGCGGATCCACCTTTTCTACTGGAGCATCCGTCCCATTCGCTATGACACCACCTGCATCCAATATGGATCTCCACGCATAGGCACCATCCCGGGAACGCTCCAAACCCAATCGCTTTTCGACGAATGGCGCATCTGAAGTACAGTGAATAGCCTGCATGGCCGCAACAACACCCATTTCAGCCATTCTACTAATATCAGATGGATGCATGTGTTGTGCGTGTTCAATTCTCCATCGTAAATTATCCTGACCCTGATTATAGTACTGCTGATAGATGTCCAGAACCTCCCGATTTGCACGATCCCCGATGGCGTGCACACACATCTGAAGGCCGTGCTTATAAGATAGATCTGCAATCGCACTCACCTCTTCAATTGAGGTAGTATTTTGACCTACAAAATCAGGCTTGTCACTGTAGGAATCCAGCAACCAGGCTCCAAATGAGCCGAGTGCTCCATCGATGGCTGCCTTAATAGCCCGAACCGTGAGATAGTTGTTTCCCAAACCAATGAGGGGAAATTCGTCCAGATGGTCTTCTAACACTTCCGAACCCTGAAGGATCATCACCCACAATCGTAAATCCAGTTTCTGATCCGTGGCCAGCTGTTTAAATCTTTCAATTTCTTCGAAACTCGATCCTGCGTCCTGAAAAGAAGTTATTCCTTTCGATATACAAAGGTCTGAAGCCAACTTGATTCCTTCATACCATTGGTTGGTCTTAATAGAGTCAGCCAGTGTTGATTCGTATGCCTGGTAGGCTCGCCTTATGAGTCCTTGGGCATTCTCCTCAAATACACCGATCGCCTCTCCCCGTACATCTCTCACAATCTCACCTCCCGAAGGATCCGGTGTTTCACGATTGATCCTGGCAACATCCATTGCTGCTTTATTTGCATAAAGGGCATGTCCGCTGGCATGATAAAGCAGTACCGGATTCTCAGGACTTATTTCACTCAGTGTTTGATGTAGTGGATATCCATGTACGTGTTCATCCGGAGATTCAGTCCACTTCTCCTGATGCCAACCACTGCCCAGGATCCATGTGCCAGGCTCTTGCCGCTCCACTCTGGACTGTACAAGATCAATGATGTCCTGCCATGACTTAGCATCCAAAAAATCCAATATCTGCAAGCTGTTTCCCAATCCTGAGAAATGGCCATGACCTTCTATAAATCCTGGCATAACAAAAGATCCATTCGCATCGATTACTTCCGTCTCATCACCCTGCCATTTTTCGATCAGAGCATCATTTCCCAGATCAACAATCTTATCATTTTTGACAGCTATGACACTGACATTGCCAATAGTGTCCGACATGGTTTCGATCGTCCCATTTACAATCAAAAGATCTGCACGGGGCCCTTCATCCTGACACGCCAGGAGCATGAGTGGTAGTAGAGATAGGATAAGCTGCTTCATAGTCTAATTTGCTTCAATAAATCGAGGTCGAAAGGAATTAGGATCTGCCAATGCCATCGGCTTATCATAGTGAACAGGAATCGAATCTTCATAGAGAAGGCAACCGTGACCAATATAGGGATAGATGTCTGAGTATGTAAGTACCTGGGTTTCACTAATCCGACGACGAACCAAGTAGCGATTGATTTCATCGGGAGATTCAAAGCCGGCAGCCGCTAATAATTCGATAAAACCCTTAACTGTCTCCCTATGATAGTTGGCTACTCTCACTTTCTTGTCACTAACCTTCAGGCCACTTACCAATTCCTTATCCTGTGTTGCCACCCCGGTTGGACAAGTGTTTTTATTGCATTCCAGCGCCTGAATACATCCAAGGGCCAACATCATAGCCCGAGCACTATAGCAAAGATCAGCCCCCAAAGACAATGCTCGGGCAATATCAAAACCCGTAATTATTTTTCCCGATGCGATAAGCTTAATACGTTCTCTTATACCAAAACCCGTCAAAGCATCATCCACGAACGCCAGCGCATCGCGATAGGGCATACCCACCGAATTACTAAACTCTAATGGTGCTGCGCCAGTTCCACCTTCACCACCATCCACGGTAATAAAATCGGGATAAATCTCTGTTTGGATCATTGCCTTACACAAGGCAAATACTTCACTCCTCCACCCCACGCAGAGCTTAAAACCTATCGGCTTTCCATAGCTAAGCGATCGCAGCTCCTGAAGAAACTGGAGAAACTCAACCGGTGTGCTGAATGCAGTATGATACGGTGGGGACATTATATCCTCGCCCGCTTTTACACCCCTTATTTTCGCAATCTCCTTGGTGTTTTTCTTTGCCGGCAAGATACCACCATGTCCGGGCTTCGCCCCTTGGGAGAGCTTCACTTCGATCATTTTAATTCGATCATCTTCAACAAGCGAGGCAAAAGCAGAGGGGTTAAAATTTCCATGATAATCTCTACAACCAAAATATCCCGTACCGAACTGGTAGATTAGGTCTCCTCCATGTTCCAAGTGATATGGACTGACTCCTCCTTCTCCCGTATTATGTGCAAATCCACCGATCTTCGCCCCTCCATTTAGGGCTAGAATTGCATTCTTGCTCAATGACCCAAAGCTCATAGCCGACACATTGAGCAGGCTTGCATTATAGGGTTTCGTGCACTCACTTCCACCAATCAGCACTCTGGGATTTTGATTTACATCATGTGAATTCAATGCGCCAATGCTGTGGTTCAACCATTCATAACCCTGATCATATATATCGAGCTGGGTACCATAGGGTACCGTGTCCAGCACTTGCTTAGCTCTTTGATATACTATGCTTCTATGAATTCTGCTGATTGGTCTGCCTGAGGTATCGGACTCTATAAAATACTGATACATTTTAGGCCGCAGTTCTTCCATTATAAACCTACCTCTCCCGAGGATTGGAAAGTTACGCATGATGGCATGCTTGGTCTGAAACATGTCATAAAATCCCAGGATTATAATAGGACCTAATATTATTAAGGCCCACCACATGGGAGGCCAGACATAAGTTCCTATTCCTATCACTAAAATTATGGAGAGGATGGCAAATGCCGTAAATTCATTTCTCATGAAGAAAACTTTTACTTTCGGCAAATTAGGAAAAATGACTGGTCATTTGGCCGTAGGTAGATGAGGCACCCTCTTAATCTACTATCTTGAGTATAAATCCCCGAATAATCAGGAGAATCGTGAGGAAGAGACTGATTCTGCCGATGACATCCCCCCATCTGGCATAAAATGTCAGTTCATTGTTGAGATGTACTTGATTTTTGATGGCTCCAGCTTCTCCGTATTTAGTGATTTCCAGGATGTCTCCTTTCTGATTTATAAAAGTACAATTACCCATGTTTGCCGATCGAACTACATCTCGGCGACACTCAATCGCCCTAAGCTTTGCATAGGCAGTATGCTGGCGATGACCTGCTGTATTGTCCCACCATCCGTCATTAGTCATTATAAATATCGTATTTGCACCTTTTTGACAAAATCTGGTCATATACTCTCCAAAAATCGATTCATAACATATGGCAGGTGCTATCTGGGCCTTATCACTCTTGAAGAGCTCAAATTTTGATCGTACCCGATATCCTTCAATAGTTCCTCCTAATTGATCAATAACCGGTTTTAGAAAAAAAAGCATTTTTCTAAATGGAAAGAACTCTGCACCCGGGACAAAGAGAGCTTTATAATACTCCTGGATTTCGCCACCTTCTTCGTACTGTATTGCACAATTATACGCTTCTCGATACAGCATGTCACCACTTTGCAGTTGATATGATCGCGTAGAGGGCAGATCAAAAGTGGCAGGATCTGTCAGATTTCTGTATCCGGCCAGGCCAGTAATCACATGTAGTTCCGGCCATTCATTCGCCAGCTGTAATAGTGGCCCCATAGCTCTCTCCGCCTCGATATGATCCATATTGATTGGTCCTAAGCTTGTTTCCGGAAAAACAACATAATCAGTCGATGAGGTTATCTCTTCATTTGCCAGGGATACCATTTCCTGAGCTATCGCAACCTGTGGCATTGAAAACTTTTGATAGTGAGGCTCCATATTGGGTTGTACTGCTACTACTTCAATTTGGTCGCCGGTTTCCTCGTAAGTCATGTACATTACTAACGACCCTACAGTGGGTACCAACAACCAAAAGCCCACCCTCATATAGGCGGAAGGCACTTTCCATTTACCCTGCCGGTATATTTCGAATAGGAGGTAATTGATGAGCAGAATCCAAGCCGATCCGCCAAATACACCGGTAAAACTATACCACTGAATACCTGCAGGTACCGAAGAAAGTCCATTGCCCAGCGTCAACCAAGGCCAATATAGATCCCATCGCATATGTAAGAATTCAAAAGTAAGCCAACAGCTTACAAATGCTGCCAATCCAATCTTCATTCCCAATCTCCTTATCACATAGAGGAATGTCAGGATCGGCAAGGTCATGAGGAAGGCGTTAATCGTGTTGGCAAATATTCCAGCCAGATAGGAGGCACTATTAGACACCCAATAGGTACTTAGGATATTCCATAACAGCATAGTGTGATAGATCACCATGTAATCTATTTTTCCTGGTGTCGACTCTTTCTCTCCCCGAGTTACCACGACTAGCAGTGGAATGAATCCAAGCATCAGTAGAAATGGAAAGGGGAAAGGGGGAAATCCCAGTGCGAGTAATACGGCAGTCAAAGTACCTAGCAGATAGTCATTGAGCTTGCTACGTGCCGAAAGATGCCTTCTCCGAACCAGCAGAAGGATAGATATCCAACCTGTCGATAATTGCAAGAGTGGAAGGTGCCCCCATAGTAATTGATGGCTCCATCGATCTACCATCACTGCAGTAGATGCACCAAAAAGCACAACACTAAGAATGAAACTGATCCACCATATCTGGCGGGTCATCGTACGATATCTCCTTTGGTCCACCCTTTAGGAGGACTCACGAAGCCCAATTTTCCTTCCTCATTTTCTGCCATCAATATCATACCCTGCGATAATACACCCCTTATCTTTCGGGGGGCCAAATTGGCCACGAGAACAATCTCCTGACCGGGCAGTCCCTCGGGCTCATAAGACTTAGCAATACCGGATACGACCGTTCGCTTTTCAAATCCCAGGTCCACCGTCAACTTGAGCAACTTATCAGCGTTATCGACTTTCTCTGCATGAACGATAGTTCCTGTTCTCAAATCCAGTTTCGTAAAGTCATCAAAGTTGGCGGTATCCTTCAAAGACACTCCATTCTGTGCAGAGGCTTTATCTTCTTCCTCACCCTGCAACTTTTGGACCTGAGCGTCTATCTCTTCGTCCTTAATCTTTGTAAAAAGATGCTTTGCCTTACCAATTTTATGCCCTCCCGCGATCAGGTGCTTTCCTTCTGATAAAGCATCCATCAGATCAATAAACTCTCCATCTTCTCGGATAGCGGGCAGATTTAGCATCGTTCGCAGACGATCACTGGCAAAGGGTAAGAAAGGCCTCAGGACCACCGACAATGAAGTCACATATTGCAGACCCAGATTCATAACGACCTTGACCGTATCGGGATCAGTTTTCTCCATCTTCCAGGGCTCGTTGAGCTGCAACAACTGATTTCCAGTCGATGAAACATCCATTAGTACTCTTAAGGCATTTCGAAAATCGAAAGACTTCATGTACTGGCGGTATTCGTGCAATTTATCGAACAAATCAAGCAACTCGGAATCATGCCAGGTTGGAAGCCCAGACTCTTGCGGCGCGTTGATACTTATGCTTTCATCAAATACCGGCACAACACCATTGTAGTACTTATTGGAGAGTACCAGTACTCTATGAATAAAGTTTGCCAAATTATTAACCAGCTCATTATTTGTAGCCTCTTGAAAGCCCTTCCAGGTAAAGTCACTATCTCGTTGCTCAGGCATAATCTTAAACCCGTAATACCTTAGTTCATCCTGACGATCAGGAAAATCCTTGAGGTATTCATGAATCCAAACGGCCCATCCTCGGGAGGTGGATACCTTCTGACCTTCAAGATTTACAAACTGGTTAGCAGGTACATTATTAGGAAGTATATACCCTCCTCCATAAGATCTTAAGAGCACGGGAAAGATCAGACAATGAAATACAATGTTGTCTTTCCCAATAAAATGTATGAGTGCTGTTTCCTCGTCCTTCCAGTAGGGCTCCCAGTCTCGTCCCTTCTCAGCTGCCCAGGCCTTGGTAGCCGAAATATAGCCAATAGGCGCATCCATCCACACGTAAAGCTTCTTACCCTCTGATCCTTCTATCTCTTTTGGGACGTCAACACCCCAGGTAAGGTCTCTCGTGATAGCTCGAGGTTGCAAACCTGCATCCAACCACGATTTACACTGACCAACCACGTGTTTTTTCCATTCATCCGGAGCATGATGTTGATTACCATCCAGAACTCCATCTAGAATAAAAGTCCGTAGCCAATCTTCATGATCTTCCAAAGGGAGATACCAATGTTTGGTCTTACGAAGCGTGGGTGTGCTTCCACTGATTGTGGACCGGGGATTGATCAATTCTGTTGGGCTCAAGGTGGAGCCACAGTTCTCACATTGGTCTCCATAGGCATCAGGGTGTTGGCACTTGGGGCAGGTACCAATAATATATCGATCGGCCAGAAACTGCTGAGCCTCTTCATCATAGTATTGCTCATTTTCTAGCTCAACAAAAGCGTCATTTTGGTAGAGGGTGCGAAAGAAATCCTGGGAAGTCTCGTGATGAATTTTTTCGGATGTACGATGGTAAATATCAAAGGAGATACCCATATCACGGAAGGCATCTTTTAGCAGCACATGATATTTATCAACAATTGCCTGGGGAGTGGTTCCTTCTTTCAGTGCTTTGATCGAGATTGCAGCTCCATGCTCATCCGAACCACAGACATATACCACATCTTTGCCCGAAATCCTTAGAAACCTAACGTAGGCATCGGCAGGTAAATAGGCACCTGCTAAATGGCCAATATGCAATGGGCCATTAGCATAAGGTAGGGCAGATGTTACGAGATATCTTGCCGGGGGATTCATGTTCATTAGTCACTATTCTCATTACGAAGATAACGGCTTCAAACCAAGAAATATCAACTTACATTAGATTATTTTCTATATCTCCGAAGAACCGTGCTTCGAAGCCATGTAAATATTCGGAATTACCGAATATCAAATGAAAATAGTCTGAGTGCATTCTATCTCGTTGATCGTATGGAAGTAACTTCGTACTTGACTAGCTTCCAAAGTCGTCAAATGCAATGTTCTCCTCAGGGACACCGAGATCATCAAACATTTTCAAACATGCATCTAACATAAGTGGAGGACCACAGAGGTAATATTCGATCTCTTCAGGCTCAGGATGCTTAGAAAGATAATTGTCCAATACAACCTGATGAATAAATCCGGTATAACCGTCCCAGTTGTCCTCGGGCAGAGGATTGGATAAGGCAATGTTATATTTGAAGTTGTCAAACTCCTCTTCAATCTTCCTAAAGTGATCGGTGTAGAATAACTCACGAAGAGATCTACCTCCATACCAATATGAAACTTTGCGATCTCTGGTTTTCAATGTGTGAAACAAATGAAAGAGGTGACTACGAAGTGGCGCCATACCTGCTCCCCCACCTATATAAAGCATTTCCTTCTTGGTATCCTTGATGAAGAACTCACCATAGGGACCCGAGATAGTTACCTTATCACCTGGCTCACGGTCAAATACATAGCTCGAGCAAACTCCAGGATTAACATCCATCCATCCACCTTTGCCTCCATTCGCATTTCTGTCCCAAGGTGGTGTTGCGATACGAATATTCAGCATCACAATATTTCCCTCCGCCGGGTGGTTTGCCATCGAATATGCTCTAAACTGAGGCTCAGTATTTTTCATTTTAAGATCCCACAGCTGAAACTTATCCCACTCAGATCTAAACTTGTCATCACCTGCAGGATCACTTTCCAGCGGTCTGATGTCAAAATCTTTGAAATCAACCTCAATTTTAGGCACATCGATCTGAATATATCCTCCTGACTGAAAATCCAGAATTTCTCCCTCAGGAAGCTTCACTACAAACTCCTTGATGAATGAAGCCACGTTTCGATTTGAAACCACTTCACACTCCCATTTCTTTATACCAAAGATCTCCTCCGGGATCTGTACCTCCATATCCTCGCGCACTTTCACCTGACAAGCCAATCGCTTATGCTCTGCCACTTCCTTTCTTGTGAGGTGATTTAACTCCGTCGGCAGTACATCGCCGCCACCTTTTGTGACATGACACTCACACATAGCACACGTACCTCCTCCTCCACATGCTGAGGGGAGAAAGACATTCTTATCTGAAAGTGCGGATAGAAGCGAAGAGCCAGGTTGCACCTTGAGTGTGTTTTCAGGATCACCATTGATCACAATATTCACATCTCCCTGCGGTACGAGCTTGCTTCGGGCATATATCAGCATCATTGATAGTGCAATGATCACTGCCATAAAGACAACAATGGCCCAAATAACCGGTAAAAAAGACATCAGTACAATCATCTTCTAATCAGATCTTAATTAGATGTTTTCTATTTAAAATGCAGCTGGGTCAATACCCAGAAGACTTAAGAAGGCCAATCCCATCAGCCCTGTTATAATAAATGCAATACCCAAACCTCGAAGAGGAGCAGGTACATTTGAATACCTTATTTTCTCTCGTATCGCGGCAATAGCAACAATGGCCAAAAACCAGCCAAATCCACCTCCTAATCCGAAGGCTACAGACTCTGCAAAATTATACTCCTTGGTCACCATGAACAGTGAACCTCCAAGAATCGCACAGTTAACTGTGATCAGAGGGAGAAAAATCCCCAAAGAGTTATAGAGTGATGGACTAAATTTTTCAATCACCATCTCAACCAACTGGACCATTGATGCAATTACAGCAATGAATAATATCAATTTGAGGAAAGTGAGATCTACTCCAAAAAGTCCATTTTCCCCCAACAGATAGTTCATGATCAGCCAGTTAATTGGCATAGTAATACCCAGTACGAATATTACAGCAAGACCTAAACCAAATGCTGTTTTTACTGTCTTTGATACAGCGAGGTAGGAACACATACCCAGAAAGTAGGTAAGGACCAGATTCTCAATAAATGCTGACTTGATAAAGATATTTACTAATTCCATGACTGACCTGGTTTATGATACATCTACCAACTTTGGATTCCAACTACGGTGAATCCATATTAGAATTCCAATAATAAACATGGCAGCACCTGAGAGTACCATGAGGTTGTTGTTTTGATACCAACCTAACCATCCAATGCTCGTGGTATCCAGCATATATTCAGCAGAAGGACCAATAATTTTCCACTCAAGGGCTGACCCTGCAAATAAACTGCCCTTGCCAAACAACTCGCGGATCAAGGCTACAATGATGAGAATCGCACCATACCCCAATCCATTTCCTACACCATCCAAAAATGATCTCCATGGCTTATTTGCCATCGAAAATGCTTCGAGGCGTCCCATCACAATACAGTTAGTAATGATCAGACCAATGAAAACTGCCAGCTGCTTATATACCTCATAGTTGAGTGCTTTTAGAGTGAGCTCTACCACGGTCACCAACGTTGCAATGATAACCAGCTGGACAATCATCCGCACCTGCTTGGGAATACTCTTACGAAGCAATGACGTAAATAAACTCGAGAACGCCGTCACAAATACCACTGCTACTGTCATCACCACGGAAGGTACGACCAGGGTAGTGACTGCGAGGGCAGAACAAATACCCAACACTTGTACTGTGATCGGATTATTATCATTTAACGGATCACTTAGCAACTGTCGTTCCTTGGGTCCAAAGAGTGGTTCTTTCTCTTTTGCCTCGGTCTTTTGAATTGCTGTTTCAGCCATATTGTTTTTTTAAAGATTTGGACTATTTGTCCACTTTCTCAAAATAAGGTTCGTAATACTTAATACCTCTCTGTATCATTCGAGTGACACCATCACCGGTGATCGTAGCACCACTGATGCCATCAACCTCATGTAATGGATCTTTGGCTCCTCCCTTACGTACAACAATACCCGCATAGTCTCCATCGGGTTCGTATAATTCCTTGCCTTCAAACTGAGCTGAAAAATTAGGATTATCCTTGATTTCAGCACCAAGACCCGGTGTCTCACCAGCGTGATCGAAAGCTGCTCCGACGATCGTACTAAAATCATCTTCCACGGCAATATTTCCCCAAATTTCGTCCCATAGGCCACTGCCTCTGACACTCAGGATATAGACTTTGCCTTGAGACCCACTATAAATATAGATCGGTAGTCTACGGGAAGCCACAGGTTTCTTGCGCTCCTGGGCAAGATCGACATCTTCTGCTTTCACACCATCAATGACATTACCCTGCATGTCTACTACCACCTGGTCGATCTGCTCATCAAAGATTTCCTGCACCTGCTCGGGATCCAAAGATGCCGCCTCTACACCCATGGTAGTTTCTATCGCAGATAGAATGGCTTTCTTATTATAAATTGCTTCGTTACGATCATGAATGGGTTGAAGTCCGGTTGCCATCAAGGATAAAATCAATGCAACAACCAGGGTCAATATCGCAACAAAGACGATGATGTATCTTGTATTATGCACGTTTCAATCTTTTTGAAATGTTAGCTTGAATAACATAGTGATCTATCAATGGTGCAAAGGTATTCATGAGAAGAATCGCCAACATCCATCCCTCAGGATATGCTGGATTGAGTACTCTGACAATCATACCAATAGCTCCAATCAAAAATCCATAAATCCATTTTCCGCGATTCGTGGAAGCCGCAGTAACGGGATCCGTAGCCATAAAGGCCATCGCAAAAAAGAAACTTCCCATATACAGCTGATACTGCCATGGAACCGTCATAAATGGAGTCGCATCCCAGGCATTCAATGTCATTGACATGAAAACTGCACCTAGTAGCATGCTCAACATTATACGCCAACTTGCAATACCAGTTATCAGTAATATTAACGCACCAACCAGTACTAAAGGTTTAGAAGTTTCGCCAATAGATCCAGGTATTGCGCCCCACCACATTTGACTTTGACTGTAAACTTCGGTCACAGCCTCCCAACCTCCCTGATAGGCTAGGATCAAAGGTGTGGCACCTGTAAATCCGTCAACTACGGTAGCATTCATATCGAATGTCGAGGCCCCAAAAGCTTCAAAAATAGAATTGCACAGGCTATGCCACCAGTTGTAGTCGACCATTCCTCCGGGTGCTGTATTTGTCAGACCCCCGATCCAAACTTGATCTCCAGATATGGTCGTGGGGTATGCAAAGAAGACAAATACCCTGGCCAACAATGCAATGTTCCAAATATTCATCCCTGTACCTCCAAAGGCCTCCTTACCGATCCATACAGCGAATGCAACAGCAATAGCAAGGATCCATAATGGAATATCTGGAGGCATAATCAATGGTATTAGTGCTCCAGAAACTAGAAATCCTTCTTCAATTCCATGCCCCTTCTTATAAGCATAGTAAAACTCGATACCGAGACCAACTACGTGGGTGACAATGAAGATTGGCAGCAACTTGCCCAGTCCAAAGAATAGCTTAAGATGAAATCCATCTAAAAAGCCCGTATGTTGTCCCAGGGCTACAAAATGCTGGTGCCCCATGTTATAGGTACCGAAGAGATAACAAAGCTGCATCGCCAGTACCACAGTGACCATCGTACGTTTAAGGTCCATACCATCCTTGATATGAGTACCTTGCTTGGCTACATGATCTGGTGTAAAAAAGAAGGTAAAGAATCCATCCCAGAGGGTATGTTTAAATGTCCCCTTTTCCGGCTCTATCCTTTTAGCAAAATCTAAGAGTTTACTCATCGTATTTACTTAAACCTGACTAACCTTGTTCGCGAACAAAATCAAGTCCTTCCCTTAAAATCTTTTGTAATGGTTGTTTTGAAGTACATGCAAATTCACATAATGCCACATCCTCTTCACTCAATTCATGGATACCCAGGCCTTCCATCTTCTCGAAATCATTCGTTATAATCGCCTTCATCAAGTGTTGTGGATAAATATCCATCGGTAGTAATTTCTCATATTGACCCGTCACTACAAATGCTCGCGGCTCCCCATTGGTATTGGTTGTGACAGAATACCTAAGATCCTTAAAGAGAAATCCGGGAAAGGTTCGTGAAACGCTTGGCTTCATACTGCCTGGTATCAACCAACCAAACATGTCAAAATGTCGACCTTCTTCGATGGCTGTAATCTGATCATCATAAAAATCAAGATATTGATCAATTGATTTCTGATGACCTGAAAGGACATCACCGGAGATAATGCGATCATCATCCGTAAGTGTCTCATTTCCTATCAGCTCAGAGATTTTAGCCCCTTGCTTGGTCCGCACATATCGGGGATTCTCAAAAGATTCACCTGTCAACGCTACAATTCTGGTCACGTCAAACCGACGTTGACTTACCAACTTGCCCAGTGTGATAACGTCCTGCACGCCTAGCGTCCATACCACTGATTGAGGTGTGATAGGTGCTGTATGGTGTATTTGTATACCTACATTGCCTGCAGGATGTGGACCAGCAAACCAACTTTTCTCGGCATGTGGCACATTGGTGAATCCCTCTGATGGAGGAGTATCTCCATTAGCATTCAATCCAAGATAAACCTTACCCTCTGTCAGCCTACTCAACATTTTCACTCCGAGAGCAAAGTCTGCCTCATTTCCTTTGATTATCAGTTCGCTGTCAGGAGCCAATGGTGCCGTATCAAAAGTAGATATGAATATATTGGCGGGTTGAGCTGCAGTGTCTGCCACTATATCATGCGGACGCTGACGGATCAGTGGCCATGCTCCACTTTCTAATAGGAACTGCACAAGATCTTCACGGTTAATCGTATCCAGATTGATCGCTGGAAGTTCTTTATACTTCTGGTCCTTGTCAGCAATGATGACCACCTCACTAATGGCTCTTTTTGCACCACGATTGATGGCAGCAATTTCACCACTAACAGGTGCAACGTATTTTACTTCAGGTCTTTTCTTATCGAAGAAAAGTTCATCTCCTGCCTTCACTTCACTTCCTACTTCTACCACAACTTTAGGTATTGGCGAAATACCAATGAAGTTGCCAGGCTGCAGTGCAAAGGTCCGAACTTCTACATCTGAGATTTCTTTCGTTGGAACTCCCTTGAGTAGAATATTATGACCTCTCCGAAATGACCTAAAAGGTCCATCTACGTATGAAGGAACCTTGGGTCCCAGAATAGACTTAACGCCTTTCGATGAGGAGGGGTCCTTTAGACCCATATCCCGGGACTCGACACCCAGTAGATTTTCTGTGACTAAATACACAGCCACAATAAAAATAATGGCTGCTATGACAAGCAGTCCGGTGTTAAACATGCCACCAGAGCCTGATTGTGCCAATAGGAAACTTGAAGGTAAAATGCTGAAAATGAATACATTTAGAGCATGTCTGCGAAATCTGTTCAACACTTTAAGTATTTGTTATGAGAAGCTGAAAAGAAGCGATTTCTTAAAAACACCGCAAATATATAAAGCTTTTTAGATAACCTTTCTGTTATTAGAAACCGCCTACTATTTAGATCAAATCCAAATAAATAGTCAGTAGTCGATAGGCGTTCTGCCCTGGACCTTGTATATCCTATACCATGAAACCAATCCATATATGGCCATCAGGGTATAGAGTGTAAATAAGATGGCTATTAAACCGATATCACGTACCCAGTATACATAAATACAAACGGTATCGATTACGATCCAGTAGATCCAGTTTTCAAGGACCTTATGTGCCACCAGGAATGTGGCAATAATGCTGAAAGTGGTGGTAAGTGCATCTATAAAGGGTAATGCACCACCATACATTTTCCAAAAATATCCCAGTAATACGGCACAAATCAAGCCGATACCAAGCAGAGGCAGATGCCTCTTTAGGCTCCAGGTACTGACACCTTTTTGATCTTTTCCAACTGACTGTTTCTTCCATTGCAGCCAGCCATAGACGGACATGATCATATAGAAGACTTGTAAGGTAGCATCTGAAAACAAACGGGCATCCAAATAAATAAAGAATAGCAAGATGACGCCAATCAATCCTACCGGCCAACACCAGATATTATTTTTTGCTGCAAGAACCACATAACCCAAATTGAGAGCAAAGGCACTCCATTGCAGCCAACCCAGCTCTATAGCATAGGTCAAAAGATCTTCCACCAATAGATGTTAGTTAGTTTCTACAAAGATTTTGAATTCTGCTTGCGTCACCATGGGATCTGTATTAGCAAACACATCGACCGTGACTTCCTGCAGTCCCTCCTTATCGGTACTGTCGTACTCAATACTGATTTCACCTGATTCACCAGGGGCAATAGGGTCCCTGGGAAAGTCAACGGTAGTGCATTCGCAAGCATTGGCAAGGTCGATCAACAGATCTCCATCCCCGACATTTTTGAATTTAAATATGTCCTTTTTTTTTTCGCCCTGCTTAATAGTGCCCAGGTCAATAAAGGGATTTTCAAACTCAATTTTAGGCATCCCGGGATCCAAACTGGCTCCATCATCATTTCCGTCCTGCGATGTGGGGTCTGTGGGTGATTTGATGGTCTCCTTCTTGATTTCAATAGTCTGCGGACCCTCGATAATCGTAAATTCGGTTCTTCTGTTCAATCGATGTTCTGGTTCAGTACAGTTAACACCGTTAGTGCATCGGTTGAGAATCCTGGTCTCTCCATAACCAACCGGTTTTATCCGCTTAGCGTCTATGCCTCTCAGTACCAAATACTGCTTTGCATTATTGGCCCGACGTTGCGACAAATCCAGATTATAAGGGTCATCACCCCTCGAATCTGTATGGCTGGAAAGTTCGATTACCATATCAGGGTATTTGATCATCAGATCATAGATGAAATCAAGGTCTCCCTCCGCATCTGGTAAGATCTGATCATCATCCAGATCGTAGTAAATATTGTTCAAACGTATGGGCTCGAAAATGGTCAGGACTTCGGTCTCAGGCTCTTCGATCTCCGGTAATTTCTCTAGTCGAAAAGTACCCCGGAAGTTCTTAGACTCCCGAACTCCCACCGTATTAAACTCAGCAGTATCTGAAGTATATCCCTGTCGCTCAACAATCACCTGATATGCACGATCTATATCCAGTGCAAAATCAAATTCATTGCCCTCCTCATTTTTTTGCACGTCGGGAAAACCTAGTTCCTCTCCTACTTTCTGGTACATTCTGATAGTTGCACCGGGCAATGGAGTTTCTCCTTCAAATACAGAAGCAAGAAGCTTTACGATGATGTCTTTCTTAGCAAAGGTGAAGATATCATCACAGCACGTCTTGCTTTTGACTGAACGGGTACCATCTCGATTTGAGACCAGGAATCCTGCATCTTCCCCACCTGGGGTATAGTACAGGTCATCGACAGAAGTGTTAATTCCCTTTCCCATATTTTCTGCCTGCAATAGTCTGCTACCATCGTACTCACTTTTGAAGATATCAAATCCACCTAATGATGGCATTCCATCAGAACTATAGTAGAGATAGTTTTCATAATACTGAGGCGTTACTTCATCTCCTGCTGTGTTTATGGAAGGTCCTAGATTGACTGGTTGTCCCAGTGATCCATCTCTGTTGATGGGAGCATAAAAAATATCTAATCCTCCCAGAGTACCGGGTCGATCGGAAGAGAAAAGAAGTACTTCCCCTCCAAATAAGTCAGCTACGGCTGGGTGTTTTGTGATAAACTCCCCATTCAACGAGGTGATGGGTTGAGGAGCTCCCCAGCCTCGACCCTCAGTATCACTATAATATAAGTTGGAAACTGTCACTTCGCCTCCCTGTGCAATGGCTCGTGTATAGTACATTCGCTCGCCATCTTTGCTAAATGCTACGTGACTATTGTGAAAACCTGGTCGGTTTATTCGATCACTAATGGCCTGTCCTTTCTGATATTCTCCCTTAGCATTCTTTCGGGCTCTAAAAATCTTGGCATGATAATCCTCGCTCTTATTGGTCACTTTAATCACGTCATTGTTACCAAAAGATACGTAGTAGAGATTTCCCTCAGCATCCAGAGCAGGTGCTGCCTCACTATTTCGAGTATTAATCTTGTTCCCCGCATTTTCGATCAACAAGTCCTCAGGCACCTTCGAGGTCTCTGCCAGAGTGATACCAGCTAACTCCAACTCAATTCTGTCCTCATAATCTCCAGCCTTATTACTGGCGGCGAAGTTTTGAAAGACAGCTTTTGCTTCCTCATACTTTGCATTTTTCTTCAGAAGTCTACCATATTCAAACCAAAAATCTGGATATACAAATCCAGTATCCTTCTGTACGATACGTTGGTACCACCTTTCTGCTCGCGTATAATCCCTCATCTTATCGTGGGATATGGCAATCTTTTGTGCCAGTTCTGGATCTCGTGTCTCGCGATAACACTGCTCATACCATTCCACCGCATTGTAATAGTCCATTCTGGCAAATGCCGTATCTGCCGCCTCCAGCTTAAAGTCATATGGTATCTCTGACAGCGGCTGTGCGTGCAGCAAGCCTGTGATCATCAGAAAGCAAAATATTACGAAGCTATATCTGAAATTCATGTTTTTTTCTTTTTAGAATCTTGGACAGAATATCACTGGATCCACTTTTGGTCGCTTGTAAATTTTGGCTATATAAGCGACACCAAGTTCAAATGCATTTGAAGGTGATGCCAGATCCGAAACCGTCACATCATAACTTGCTCCTACTCTCAAGTCTTTGTAGTCCAGGCCTATCAATACCTGGACCGCATCTCCCAGCCGGTATCCAAGCCCTCCCTTCAAAATCATATCCTGCTCAGCAAGTTTATATCCCAACATGCCTTGTACTGACAATTCACTGGCCGGACCTATCTTTTGATACAACACAGAAGGAATAACAAGAAGTTCATCACTCAAATTATAGTCATATGTGGCATAGCCAACGATACGCATAGGTAATGAGGTTCTATTGGAATTCAGTACTCCATTCTTAGGCTGATTGACATGAAGCACACTCAAACCCACACGATAAAATGATTCTCCCGTGGTTCGACCTGTCAATGTAAGTCCCCCAGAAACATCAAGGTATGTAGTCGGATCATCCTCGGTAGGTAGAATATCCTGCGAAGCTCCACCGTTCAAGATTTGATCTTCAAATCGGAACTCCCCTTTAATTTTTCGAGATAATGTACCACCCTGTATACCAAGGGTCAGTACTGTATTTCGCTCATCATCCAGAGAAAGATGATAGGCGGCAGATCCTAAAAGTCCACCTGTCGTGAGTTGACCCTCTAAGACGGAACCACTTGGTGCGAAGGGAACATATCCAGAAGTGGATTGATCCTGAAAGATGGAAATCCCTACACCAATCCAATCAAGCTCTCTAAACCCTTTAAGGATAGGAGAATCCATATAAAAAGTCGGTGTAGAATAGGTGCTTTTCCACTGATCCCGAAAAATTCCACCCAATCGAACCGATCCATTGAAAGCTCCAGTAAAAGCCGGATTGATGGTCAATGGTGCCAGGTTAAACTGAGTAAAATGCAAGTCCTGGCCAAGAACCGACCCAGTCAGGAAGACTGCAACCATCAATTGAATGATCCTATTTCTGAATATCATAAATTTGGTATACGTTTATATCAATAGAAGTGATATGTATGTAAGTTACAATATTAATAGACCCACAGTATATTATCAAAAATAGCGGATATTATTTAGAACGTACGTTTGGACTAAGTGTACATAAATACTTCGCATTCAACCCAAAATATCTTCAGGAATTAGCTAATTATATGGTTTCGTGGGACTTAACGGCAGTAAGCTTAGATTTTGAATCGTAATGTCGACATACGATCTATGTATGGGTTTTTGAGAAATTGCCTTGTAGTCACATTAATATTCTATCATATATCTAATGTCTACACTCAGGTAGCCGTCGAGGATTCTCAAATTGACACCTTTAATTCAAAAAGGTTTTGGACCATGGGTGCTATTGGAAGCGTTGTGTATGGATCCACTGTCTATGGTCTCAGCAAAGCCTGGTATGCGGATTTTGAACGAACACGATTTCACTTTTTCAATGATTGGGGTGAATGGAACAACATGGATAAAGCTGGCCATGCTTTCACCGGCTATTTTGAATCAGTGCTTAGTTACCATGGCGTGCGGTGGGCGGGTGTTCCTGAGAAGCCGGCCATATGGCTAGCGTCAGGTCTAAGTATTCTCTTTCAAACCACGATCGAAGTATTGGACGGTCATTCATCAAAGTGGGGATTTTCTGTGCCCGACATGGCGTACAACATTGCTGGCACTGCCGTTTTCACCGCACAACAATTGATTTGGAGGGACCAGAAAATTAGTCTGAAAATTTCTGCCTGGCCCAGATCCTATAGTTCGGATCCCCTACCTTCAATAAACACGGGTGAAACTACAACCCTCACTAGAAGGGCGGACGATCTTTTTGGGCGGGGTCTTGTGGAACGCTACCTTAAAGACTATAATGCACAAACCATCTGGGTCTCTGTCAATCCATCAAGCCTTTCATCTCAAACCTGGAAGAAGTTTTCATGGCTCAATGTGGCTATTGGTTATGGGAGTGAAAACCTATTTGGAGGCTTTGGTAATAGCTGGCAGGACGACGATGCAATTTATAGATTATCCTCAACACAGTTTCCACGCTATCGACAATGGTTTATTGCTCCGGATATCGACTGGACACGTATTCGCACTGGTAGTAAATTTTTAAAAACCTTGTTCAGAGTCATGAATGTGTTCAAGGCACCAGCACCCACCTTATCCTTTTCAAATAATGGAGTGCGATGGTACTGGCTATATCTCTGATTTGAGTACTACCATACCTGAAATAGGGCATTGGCGAAAATCAGTTGACCCATTTCCCAGAAACCCCGGAACAGGGGATCATCTACCATATAAACAATCACACCCCTACCCTTGTCTTGTACTCCATATGTCAAGGTACCTGAAAGGTTTTTGTATAGCTTTGATCCCACAAAACCAATAGCGATGGGATTATCATCAGTTTTGACTACGTTCCAAACATGGTCGTCTAGCTCGTACAGATAGTGCGAAGTCTTCAATGAATAAAGACTTTCATCCAGGCCATAGGCCAAAGGATGCGTCATATCCACGGTATTCTTAATGAGCGCTCCTGCTACTCTATCTGAGATCCTTTTTCCCTTTTGATCTGCATATATTTTCTCCTTATCTAGCTCCTCATCATCATCACTTTGAAGTCTCCTGATCCGGAATCCATTATTCCCAGCGAACTGCCTCAGAGCCCCTCCGGTCACAATGAGCTTACCTCCATCTCCTACCCAGTCTGAAATCAGGTCTATGTCATGATCTTGCAGATCTGCATAATTACCTGATGGCATGATCAGTACATTAGCACTTTTGAGAGTCGACTCGTTAAAATTAGCCCCGGGTACGATAGAAACAGGATATTTTAGAATCTCTTCGAAGTAATACCATGTACTGCCAAATGCACCGGGACTGGTTGATTCACCCGTGATGAGTAGCACTTTTGGCTTTTTCAATAATTGGACATCACTGCTCCCTAGGTCAGGTCCGAAGTTAGCCCATCCTGTGTTAGATTGATATATATGATGGGCTCCCTCATGTGAAAGGTCTTTGAGCAGGGACCGCATATCTAGGTTGTCATTGTCTGCTCGAGTCACTACCAAAGATCCTCTTTCAAAGGATCGATCACCAATGGTGACTGGTTTTGAAAGGGTTCTCACTTTGACACCGTACTGATGCAGTCTTGCCAAAACGGTGGCGGACCCAGTATGATCCCAGGGAATGAGGGTTGCATACGCATTCTCCTGCAATGTTTGATGATCCTTTTTTATAGAAAAGGCACGATCCACAGTAATACGCTCGGTAGTGGCAAACGCATTCAATCCAAATAAGTAAGGTAGGCTCCAAGCCGTGATATCGTATGTCGCCGAATCCTCAATCAATGTATTGGGATCAAAAAGCACTTGTACGAGCGTAGATTTTGGCTGGTAGGCTGAAATGATAAGATCATCCGGTTCAATACTGAATGTAGATGCTTGTCCCCGTATATAGTCATAACCCTGTAGGAGTGTCCTTGATTCGCCATGACCATATTCAATATGGTTTTTATCCAGGAGCGCTACCAATGATGCCACGCGCGCTGAATTATTGGAGGCCGGTATGACATATGTGACATATTCACCGGGTGGATTGGAGGCCGATTCTTCAAAATATTTTGAAAACTCGTTCACAATCCGAGCTGCCTCTCTCGATGCTACTTCAATGGTAGAAAGACTGGTAAGTGTATGACGCTCAATGCGATCAGAAAGGGTCAGGGTATCTCCATTCTCCATAGCGACAGCACTCCCGGCACGTCCAGAACCACCCTGTTCATACGTCATACCAATGGCACCATTATACATCGGATATGTATCACCATATGCCGGATACAACAAATCAAAAACTTCTTTGGTAAAATACAGCCAACCTCTCTGGTCAAAGTACTCAGCATGATTCCTTCCAATTTCGTGCTGAAAATCTTCTTGAAATTCGGAGATGTATTGATGGTAAGGTTTGGCGGCCGGGGCAAAATAGTAGGGGCTATTTATACCCATCTCATGTAAGTCAGCATGAATGTGCGGCATCCATTCATGATACATTTTGAGTCTTGCCCTGGATTCTTTCTGTGTCTGCCAGGACCAATCTCTATTCAGGTCAAAGTAGTAGTGATTCGTCCTTCCACCGGGCCATGGCTGCAGGTGTTCCCATGTAGAGCTGGACAAATTTGTGATCTTATTGGACCTGCGTGCATATTGATCCACATATCGGGCATGGCCATCAGGATTGAGGCAGAGATTCATGATCACCAATGTATTTTCAAGCCACTGCTGTATCTCCTCATTATCTTCACGCAGAAGTTCATAAAGTGTCAATAAAGCAGCTTCTGAACCTGCTGCTTCATCACCATGTACACTATAACTTAGCATGACAATACATACGGGATCAGCATCAGCAGTACCCTCTATTTGACCGGCTCGTTTGAGGTTATTAATTCGAATTTCTTCTGATCTGGCTAAATTTTCCGGTGAAGAAACCAGCACCTGGACCAGAGGTCTCATTTCAATGGAAGTTCCATATTCCCTCATCTCCGCTGAAGTACTCCGATCAGACAAGTACTTGAAGTAATCTACCTTCAAATGATACGGAATAAAGTCGTGACCATATCGATGTGTAAAATAGTCCTGTGGAGATTGAAGTGGCTGTCCCAGTATCACAGAACAGATTAAGAAGGTCATACTGAGACTCAGCACTAATTTCTGTGTGATGGAAACTCTATGTGGGGCCATATCCTATTAAAATTAAAACACTGCCTTGGCTATTCGTTTTATGGTGTCGGTATCACCCATCGTGTAGTAGTGGAGACAGGGGACACCAAATTCTTTGAGTTGTCGTGATTGCTCGATACACCATTCAATACCCAACTCCTTTGCATCTTCAGCCGTCTTTACTTTTTGCACTTCCTTCACAAGCTCCTCAGGCATATTCACATAAAACATCCTGGGTAACGACTGAAGTTGATACTTCTTTGTGAGCGGTTTTAAACCTGGTACAATCGGTACATCAATGCCCTGCTCGCGGCAGGCCTTGACGTAATCAAAGAAATTCTGGTTGTCAAAAAACATTTGCGTTACAATGTAGTCGGCTCCTGCATCGATTTTATCTTTGGTATATCGAAGATCGGTCTGAAGATTAGGTGCTTCAAAATGTTTTTCTGGATATCCGGCAATACCGATACAGAAATGGGTCTGCGCACCATTTGCAATGTTGCTATCCAGATATTTGCCCGCATTCATTTCTGAGATCTGTCTCACAAGATCCACCGCATAACTATGTCCTCCTTCCTCAGGAATGAATCGGCCATCAAAACGTCGGGCGTCACCACGTAAAGCCAATACATTATTGATATTCAGAAAATTGAGATCAATCAATGCATTTTCTGTGTCCTCCTTGGTAAATCCACCACAGATGAGGTGAGGAACGGCATCTACCCCATATCGATGCATAATAGCTGCACAAATACCTACAGTACCAGGCCGTTTTCGAATGGATGTTTTCTCGTAGTAGCCATTTGTATTCTTTTGATAGACGTACTCTTCCCGATGGTACGTGACATCAATAAAGGGTGGCTTAAATTCCATCAACGGGTCCAGTACCTTAAAGATTGACTGCATCGTACCACCTTTCAAAGGAGGTAGTACCTCGAAAGAAATAAACGTATTTCCTGGCTTGTCCTTAAAGTAATCTGTGACTTTCATTGCAATCTTCAACTAGCTGAAATTCAAATTGAAGGCGCAAATTTAGAAATAAATAAAAGGTAGGAGGTCAAATCGCTGCGAATCAGCGGTTTTCTTTTTTCTTAAGATCGCCATCTTTCCAGGCTTTAATAAACTTGGCCCAGGCAATCGGATTGAGAATATGCATGGGCTTTGCCTGCCCGAAAGAATAGTACGATTCAGCTTGTTTTCTCAGAAAATAGGTGCCACTCTCAATTCCATCAGTTGGTAGATTCTCTCTCAACTTTGCCATCACCGAAGCTTCCAGGTTATCCTCTGCCCGACTTTGCAGTTGTGTATTTACCTCCATGGCCAGGAACTCCTGCCTGAAGTGCTCACGGCTTGGCCAGGGGTATACAAAAGCCTCCGGAAGGTTGATCGTATCTGCGGTCATGATCTGGTAGATCGAATATCTATTTTCCTCAAGATCTGAAGGGATCGTAAAATCTACCGTCTGAAATCCGATAGCTGAAAACCGAACGGTTTCCCCTTTTACTGCAACTATTGAAAACAGTCCGTCAATAGTCGAATATGTGCCCCGATTTGTATTCAGTATGGAAATATTGGTAAGTTCCAATGGAACCAATTCTCCATTTTCTTCAGTTACTACTAACCCCGAGAATTGGATCAAGCTATCGTTAAGTGATTCCTGTCCATAAACAGTCGAACTTCCTAATATGAATAGTAATAATATGACAAGATATTTACTCACGCACAGCTATTTAGCTTCAAAAATGAAGTTAACTAAATTCTTGAAAAGAGTAACGGTGGGCACTCATTCAATGCATTAGACCCTCTTCTGTTTAACGCGATATTAACCTTTAGGTTCACGACGAGAGATCGTCTTTCAAACCAGTGCTTTATCCAGGACATCATGCATGTCCTCTGTATATTCAAACTGGAGGTTACCCAGGAAGTCCGGATTAATTTCATCGACGTGTCTCTGGTTCTCCTTCGAGAGTAAAATAGTCTTAATGCCTGCTCGTTTTGCCGCCAGAACCTTTTCCTTAATTCCGCCCACAGGTAAAACTCTTCCCCTCAGCGTTATCTCGCCGGTCATCGCCAAATGAGGCTTCACCACCCGGTTAGTAAACATCGAGGTCAGTGCACTTAGCATGGTGATACCTGCGGATGGACCATCTTTGGGTATAGCACCTTCCGGTACGTGAATATGTACATCTGTTGAACTAATGACTTCCGGATCGATACCTAATTGCTTAGCATTTGCCTTTATGAAACTCATTGCGGTCGTAGCCGACTCCTTCATCACATCACCCAGATTGCCCGTCAGCAACAGTTTGCCGGTGCCCGGACTTTTGCTAGCTTCAATGAATAGGATATCGCCACCTACACTGGTCCAGGCCAAGCCTACTGCAACACCTGGCATCTTAAGCTTCGAATATAGATCTCTGCTAAATCGTGGTACTCCCAATATTTCCTGAAGATCATCTCGCGTAATTACTACCTTGGTTGCCTCATCCATGGCAATCTTCTTAGCTGCATGACGCATCACTCCTGCAATCCTTCGGCTCAGATTCCTCACACCTGACTCCCGGGTGTAATCACTAATAATAGCTTTCAGTGCAGGTGCACGTAGACTCACCTGCTTTTTCAACAAGCCATGCTCTTTCAGCTGGTAGGGAATGAGATGTCTTTTGGCGATCTCTACTTTTTCCTCCAGTGAGTAACCACTTATCTGAATGATTTCCATTCTATCCAGCAGGGCAGGTTGAATACTGGCAAGTGAATTGGCCGTTGCGATAAACATGACCTTTGATAAATCATATTCGAGCTCCAGGAAGTTATCATGGAAGGTACCATTCTGCTCAGGATCCAAAACTTCCAGTAAAGCCGAAGAAGGATCTCCCCGAAAATCCTTACCCACTTTATCAATCTCATCCAGAATAAAGACAGGGTTACTGGCACCTGCCTTCTTCAAAGATTGAATGATTCGCCCTGGCATGGCTCCAATATATGTCTTTCGATGCCCTCTTATTTCGGATTCATCATGCAATCCTCCCAGCGACATACGTACAAATTTTCTGTCAAGAGCCCTTGCTACAGATCGACCCAGCGAGGTCTTGCCGACACCGGGAGGTCCAACGAGACAAAGAATAGGAGCCTTCATATCACCTTTCAGCTTCAAGACGGCAAGGTGTTCAATGATGCGTTCTTTGACCTCAGTGAGACCATAGTGATCCTTGTCCAAGATCTCCTTAGCCTTCTTAAGGTCAAAATTATCTTCGGTATAGGTTTCCCATGGCAAATCCAACAAAAGATCTAGATAGTTTAATACTACTGAGTACTCAGCTACCTGTGGATTGATACGACGAACCTTTGCCAGCTCTTTGTCAAAAGCTTTCTTGGCATATTCGGGCCATTTCTTATCCTTAGCCCGCTTCTCAAGGACCTGAATTTCTTCCTGCTGGGGGCTTTCACCCAGCTCTTCCTGAATGGTTTTCAGTTGTTGATTGAGGAAATAGTCTCGTTGCTGCTTGTCAATATCACCTCGTACCTTGGTGGCGATTTCATCTTTCAGCACCAGCATTTGCATCTCTTTCTTCATGTGCTGCATAATCGCTTCTCCCTTTTCCCAGAGATCATTGATCTCAAGAAGGTTTTGCTTATCCGCCATGCTAATACCCAGGTTGGAAGCAATAAAATCCAACAAGAATGTATCAGTCTTTATGTTATTGAGCATTACTGAAGCCTCAGAAGGAATATTGGGTGATAATTTCACGATCTGGCTAGCTAGCTCTTTAATTGCACCTAAGAGTGTTGCAAACGCTTCCGTATCCTGCGTCTGCTCATAACTTAATTCGTTGATTGAGCCCTGCAAAAAGGGTGTAGTAGAGATGATTCGTTCAAGAGAAAATCGTCGTTTGCCCTGGAGTATGGTAGTCGTTGTACCATCTGGCATCTTAAACAATTTCAGGATTCTCGCAGCAGTACCTACCTGGTATAAATCATCAAAGTCCGGGTCCTCTACATTCATATTCTTCTGCGACAAGACAGCAAGAATTTTGTCATTTTCGTAGGCGTCCTTTACTGCCCGGATTGACTTGTCTCTTCCGATGGTAATGGGTATAATAATACCGGGAAAAAGTACAGTATTCTTTAACGCCAGCACAGGCAACTCCTTGGGAAGGGCAAGATCATTTTGATCTTCATCTTCCTCATCTAATGGCATGATCGGCAGCATCTCCCTATCATCCTGTACTGTATCCGTAAATTCCAAATCTTCAAACATATCGTGTATTCTGTACTAATATATATATCATGTAATCCGACAAGATGTCAGTAATTTCCTAAAACTTTAGGTGGATCACATGGGACAAGATCTATGCCATGCTATGAATTAGGTCAATATGTATAAAATATTGCCCTCTCGAGTACAAACATTCCCAGTAGTCTGTCAAAAAGACATAAATTTGTTCCAATCCCAGTTAGGCTAATGCTTCCTCCGGTTCTGGCTCTTCGACCGTAGGCAGGGTCTCCTCAACATCTTCTACTTCATCTATCTCTACCTTAAGATTGTCAATGATAAACTCTTGTCGCTGCGGTGTATTCTTGCCCATATAGTATTTTAGTACATCTTCCACATTGGTATCTTCCAGCAGATGTACCTTTTCCAATCTGATGTCTTCGCCTATGAAATCACCAAATTCATTCGGCGAAATCTCACCCAATCCTTTAAATCGGGTGATCTCTGGCTTACCGCGAAGTTTTTTGATAGCTGCCTGCTTTTCTTCTTCTGAATAACAATAGAAGGTTTGCTTTTTATCACGCACTCTAAATAGTGGTGTATCTAGAATATAGAGGTGCCCATCCCGTACCAAATCAGGAAAAAATTGCAGAAAGAAAGTCAGAAGAAGCAGCCTAATATGCATCCCGTCCACATCCGCATCCGTAGCTATAACCACATGATTATAACGCAATCCTTCCAAGTCGTCCTCAATATTTAAGGCGTGCTGCAGAAGGTTCAACTCCTCATTTTGGTACACTACCTTCTTAGTGAGTCCAAAGCAATTCAGCGGCTTTCCGCGGAGACTGAATACCGCCTGGTGTTGCACATTTCGAGCCTTGGTTATAGAGCCACTGGCTGAGTCACCCTCAGTAATGAAGATGGTAGACGCATACTTTTCTTCAGGAGTCGCTTTTTTAGCAGTCAGGTGAATCCTACAATCTCTCAGTTTCTTGTTATGCAGATTTGCCTTCTTCGCTCTATCATTTGCTAGTTTCTTAATGCCGGCAATTTCCTTTCGCTCCCGTTCTGACTGCTGGATCCTGGATTTGAGCTGATTGGCAACCTCTTCATTTTTATGGAGGTAGTCATTGAGCGCTTTTCGAATGAAATTACTCACAAAGGTAGCAATCGTAGGTCGATCAGGTCCCATATTAATAGAACCAAGTTTGGTCTTTGTCTGCGACTCGAATACCGGATCCTCTACTCGCACACTGATCGCGCCAATGATTGAAGAACGTATATCCTTGGCATCGTAATTCTTACTATAAAAATCACGAACCGCTTTGACGACTCCATCTCGTAAAGCCGACAAGTGTGTACCTCCTTGTGTGGTATATTGGCCATTTACAAAAGAGTGGTACTGCTCACCGTAGTGATTGCCATGCGTCAGTGCCACTTCGATATCATCTCCGATCAGGTGCACAATGGGATATCGGATCACTTCATTCTGCGTTCTGTTCATCAACAGATCCTTGAGACCATTTTTGGATGTTATGGTCTTTCCATTAAAGCGCAAACGAAGACCTGTGTTGAGATAGGCATAGTTCCAGAGCTGTCGCTCCACCATCTCCACGTTAAACTTGAATCCCTTGAAGATGGCGCCGTCCGGGGTAAATACCACCTCAGTTCCATCCTTTTCGGAAGTTTTAACAATTCTGGACTCTTTGATCAAATCACCCGTTTCGAAAACAGCCTCTTTTGTCTTTCCCTCTCTAAAGGCACGCACTTCAAAGTTTTGAGACAATGCATTCACCGCTTTGGTACCTACCCCATTCAATCCAACAGACTTCTGGAAAGCCTTGTTGTCATATTTTCCTCCGGTGTTCATTTTGGAAACACACTCGACAATTTTGCCTAACGGTATGCCCCTGCCATAATCCCGAACTCGGACCTCTCCTTCATTGATTTCAATCTCAATGACGTTGCCATTTCCCATGACATATTCATCGATGGAGTTGTCGATTACTTCCTTTAAAAGCACATAGATGCCATCATCAGGAGATCCTCCATCACCCAGTTTTCCAATGTACATACCCGGTCTAAGCCGAATATGTTCCTTCCAATCCAATGACCGAATATTGTCTTCTGTGTAATTGCTCTGTGCCATTAAGAATGCATTGTTTTCAACCCCGAAATATAGCTAAATACTTTAATATGACCCGCTAATCCTAGGCCGACAAAAGTCCGTACTACCCGGCTCTCACCTATTAATAGGTAGATTTTCAGGATTTTGTTCCCGAGAAAACAATTGAATCACCCAGCCCGCACTAATCATTCAGTAGAATTCAAGTGACTATCAGAAGCTCAGCAGTTCTATTTACACCTTACATCATTGATTCTCTGCCTGGCTCCATGACAGACAGGTCAGTTGATGACTATCAGTTACCGCTTTCGATCTGGCCTTGTCAGGCACGAGCATTTACTGCCTGCAGCATCAACCTCGGCTTTCAATAAATTTCCCAGACACTAGCCCTTTTTCTCCCGTGGTCGCAACTTGTCGTCTACCTGTGGAGGTATATATGCTGTCGGGAACTGTGCACTACCGTTGTGCGTAAACTTTACGTTTGTTTGAATCGGCATCTGGTAGTGATTCATAAAACTTGAGAGAAATGCCTTTAACTCATCCACGTCTATATTGCGTGAGTTAGGTTTTCGGTAGAACGAGATATGATCAATCGCCCCATCGGCATTCCAAAACACTTTCAGCCAGATTTTTACCCCATTCAGATCAAAATCGATATTACCTGCATAGGATTCCATTTCAGAGAGCATGTCCATCCATTTGTTGAATGCAACATCCATATCATCATGGCAAACGGATAACAAGATTTGATTGTATGTTTCATACAATAATCCATACTGATCCTCATACTCTCCAATGAGAAATACTTTTGGAATATCGAGTTCTTTGGGTTGACCAGAACTATCTTCCTGTCCATTGGCTAGACCAATTATCAGACAGAACGCAATGAAAGTGATGCTAAGCCTCATTATTTACAATTAGTTTGGGATGTGACTTGTAAAAGTATTAGAAATCTTTCTAAAATACCTAATAATCAATCCCAACATACGGTCCTAAGTAATAATAATTAACACATTAAAAAAATATTTAATGTATTTTTGTGTTTGTAGTTATAGTTTTTAGGTCTCGAAAATCATACCATTATGACGTATGACATCATTGCAGCATTGTTGGTTTGCCTGGCTTTTATCAGTGGATTTCAAAAAAGTATCATCCGAACACTATCTATATTATTGTCAGTGCTGGCAGGACTTGTGGTTGTCATCATGACTTCACCTCATATTTTGGCCTTTCTGGAAGCTTCCTTTTCTGAATTCAATGCGACCACAACGATAGGGCTACTGATAGCTTTTGTGGCAGTTTTTTCTCTCTTTTTTCATAGTATTTTGAGATTTCTGTGGCTTGATGTCTCAGGAAAGGGCCGTTTGGGACAACATATCATGGGAGGATTATTACTGAGTGTGGTGATGGTAATAACTATAAGCGCTTTCAGCACTTTTCTTGAGCAGGCCAGTCTGCTGACCAAATCCACAAAAGACTCTTCTAAAGTATATGCTGCTTTGAGTCCACTGAGAGATCAGTCCAAATCTCTATGGAAAGACATTCAGACAAATGCACGTGCTATCAAAATTGACAATTACGAAACCGGGAAAAAACCTGACTAAAGGGGGATTTTAGAATTTAGATCCGTAGTATAGATTGGATTGATTTTAACCAGTTTGAAGTCCCGCAATTAGTGTGAGATGAAGAGCGGGCAAAAAAAAACCAATGGATGCACTTCAATATGAATGTTAAAATACACTATTCGCTCTGGTCCGTATCGAGGAGTTTCCAGATCATATCTTTCAATTGATCCAATCCCTGATGTGCCACCGCACTAATAAAAACGGTCGGAATATCCTTTGGAATTTCATTCTTAAGTAATCCCTTAAGTTCTTCATCGATAAGATCACTCTTGGTGATGGCAAGCATTCTGGGCTTATCCATGAGTTCGGGACTGTAAGCTTCTAGTTCTTTTTCCAGAATCTTGTAGGTAGCGGTTATGTCCTCATCATCGCAAGGAATCATAAAAAGCAAAGCTGCGTTTCTTTCAATGTGACGAAGAAATCGAAGACCCAGGCCCTTGCCCTCATGTGCTCCCTCGATGATGCCTGGAATGTCAGCCATGATGAAGGATCTGTTGTCCCGATAGGCAACGATTCCAAGATTCGGTTTCAGGGTAGTGAAAGGATATGCTCCAATCTTTGGTTTTGCAGCTGTGATGACAGACAGTAGGGTCGACTTGCCGGCATTTGGAAACCCCACGAGACCTACATCAGCTAAAACCTTTAATTCCAGAATTTTCCACTCCTCTTTTCCGTCAAGGCCAGGTTGAGCATATCGGGGAGCTTGACGAGTCGAGGATTTAAAGTGGGAATTTCCGAGGCCGCCTTTACCACCTTCCAGGAGAACCTTGCGTTCCCCATGTGTTGTGATTTCAAACTCAACCTCACCTGATATTTCATCTTTGGCTACCGTACCCAGTGGCACTTTGAGGATAATATCCTCTCCGTCTGCACCCGTACTGTGGCTTGCTCCTCCCGGCTCTCCGGGTCCTGCAATCACATGTTTTTTATATCGGAGAGGTAGTAGGGTCCACATATTCCGATCTCCCTCCAGGATGATGTGCCCACCTCTACCTCCATCACCACCGTCCGGTCCACCCTTCGCGGTCAAACGGTCGCGATGGAAATGGACTGAACCAGCCCCACCTTTACCAGATCTACAGCAGATTTTTATGTAATCAATAAAATTGTCCTCTGCCATATCTTAGTGATGTGATTTAAGAATTCTTCCGCCGGAATCAAAGGCTATCCACGAGATTGCACAGACGTGCAAAAATCTCCTCGATTTTCCCTATTCCTTCTACCGCATGTGATCTGCCATCTTCACTATAATAGGCAAAGACCGGTGCTGTTTCACGATTGTACACATCAATGCGGTTGCGAATGATAGATTCATCGGCATCATCTGACCTTCCAGAAGTCTTAGAGCGCTCCAATATTCTTTTCACGATTTCATCATCAGAAACATTCAACTGAATCAATGCAGAAATACGATGATCACTCTCAGCCAGCAGCTCATCCAGTGCCTCTGCCTGCAACACATTACGTGGGAATCCGTCAAAAATAATTCCGTTGGCATCAGGTGACGACTCCACTTTCTTACGCAACATGCCTATAGTAACCGAATCAGGCACCAGCTGTCCTTTGTCGATATAAGATTTGGCCTCTATACCCAACGGTGTTTTATTGCCAATTTCGTATCGGAACAGATCCCCGGTCGATATGTGAAGGAAGCCATATTTTTCTGCAAGCTTCTTTGCCTGCGTTCCCTTACCTGACCCTGGAGGGCCAAATAATATAATATTGATCATTAGATATACACAATTTGAATGGAAAGGCCGCAAGATAAGGATTCAGCACGACTAGTGGACTGTAACATGTAGATCCGTATCTAAATTGGAAGTATTTTGTGTGAGATTTGAAGTCATCACGGAAGGGTCGAAGCTGTAACAGACTTTTGATGATGAGTATAGATAAGGAGTGAAGCGATTTGAAGGGTACGATCCGCTTTATCCTTGGAGGATGAATCACAACAATGAAGTTCACTCTGAGAATCTCCTGGATCAGATCAACGTATCTGTGGTAAACTTAATCCTGGATGAGGAGCTAATCAAATTTGATGATCATTAGTCAATCACATCACGGACTTCCCGAATACGTCGGGACCAATAACTGGACTCCATTACATCTTCGTGCAAAACACCCCTGGAGCTCGTACTATGTACTACCCAAAGCGATCCATTTTTAGCGTCATCTGTCACGATAGCAACATGATCGGCCTTTCCACGCAGAGCAAAAAAGATCAAATCTCCTTTTTTAGCCCTGGAGGGTAATACCTTTTTTCCAATTTCGGACATATCGGCGGCCTTCCTGGGCACCTGGATGTCATGTGCCGAATACACACTATACACCAGGCCGGAACAGTCATATCCGGATTTACTCATTCCCCCATATCGATATCGTGTGCCTGTACAGGATAATGCGTCAGTAACAATCTGCTGCCTCACACTTACATCCTCTTTAGACTTGACTTTATTATGCCTGACAGATGGTACTGCAGTCGAAGCTGATCTCACAGGTTTAAAAGCGGTACAGCTTGATATCAATCCCAATATCAAGAACCAGATAGTGATGCGTACGTCCAACTTAATCTATTTTATGACAAAATCATCAGCATCGTTCAGGAATGGAAGATCATTTCGGATGACCTCTAATGCCACCCCGTCCAACTTGCCTCGCTGCACACCTTCCTGTCCTCCCAGACTATGTATAGTCTTTCCCATGGGATCTACGACAATGGAGGCTCCATTGTAATAATTTTGCTCTCCATCCCATCCGACCCGATTCAGGCCGATGACATAGCACTGGTTTTCTATTGCTCTGGCTATCAGCAATTGCTTCCAGGCAAAAACTCGTTTCTCAGGCCAGTTGGCAACGTAAAGCATGAAATCAACTTCTTTTCCTGAACGTGCCCAAACAGGAAAACGTAAATCGTAGCAGATCATTGGCTTACAATGCCAATCTTTAACATTTACTAACACATTTTCGGTACCTGCCGTAAAGACTTTCTCTTCTCCAGCTAGCGAAAACAAGTGCTTCTTGTCATAGGTAGCCTTTATACTACCCTCTTTATCGACCCATATCAGTCGGTTAAAGAAATTGCCTGCTTCAGAAATAATAAGACTTCCCACCAGATCTGACTGAATCCTCTGAGCGGTCTCCATCATCCACTGCACAGCCCTTCCATCCATGGGTTCAGCCATGGCCGCGGCATTCATAGTAAAGCCTGTGGAGAACATCTCGGGAAGGATCGTGATGTCCACAGATCCATCCACTTGGGATAACATTCTATCTAACTTTAGGAAATTCTTTTCTGGGTGCTCCCAGTGAATATCGAACTGTACCAAACTAAAATGCAGGGGCGACTTCGTCATAATGCAAATAAAAAAAGGTGTACCAAAGATACACCTCATATATTATTCTAAGAAAAAATCTATTCCCAGGATTATTCTCCCTCTGATGTCTGCTCTTCTCCTTCTTCAACGTCTTCCTCATCAACACCAGCACCAGCAGATTTCAGGGCTCGCGGTATTTCTACTGAGGCAACAGGAATGCTGCCATTATTGATGATCTCAATGTCACCATCGACCTTAATATCACGTACTCGTACCGACTGTCCCAATTTTAATTTGGAAATATCCAGGGTCAAGTGATCTACCAGCGCGTCAGGTACAGTCTTGATTTGCACTGCTTTTACCTTTTGAGTTAGTTTTCCTCCTGCTTTCACACCAGGGGCCACTCCGGTAAATCGTACGGGTACATTCACCTTCACTTTTCTACCTTCCTCCAGCATGAGAAAATCGATGTGTTCAATGGTGTCTGTGACAGGATGAAACTGAATATCCTTCATAATACATCGATAACTAGTACCGTCAATTTCGATATTAACTACCTTAAATTCAGGAGTATAGATCAGATCCTTTAGTTCTTTTGAAGGTAATTGAAAATGTACATTAGTACCTCCACCATACAACTCACAAGGAACTAACCCTGCTCTTCTGACAGCTTTAGCGGCACGTTTACCTTTCACTTCCCGTAGTTGTCCTGATATCTTGAAAGTCTGCATAATGACTAGATTATTCTTTCACTTATTGAGAAAACGGTCGCAAAGATATAAATTTTAAACTATCTGCCAACAAATAAAGCAGCTATTGACTTGTGTTCGTGCGTATTGCGTATTGCGCGTGCAAAGAGTTTAGCGCTGGATAGCACTTTTATTTTTGAGGACTCTTTTTTAAGAGGAATGGTATCTGTAACTATTAATTCACTGATGGCCGATTTTTC
This sequence comes from Saprospiraceae bacterium, assembly GCA_050298535.1. Classification (GTDB taxonomy): domain Bacteria; phylum Bacteroidota; class Bacteroidia; order Chitinophagales; family Saprospiraceae; genus JABDMH01. The sequence continues at coordinate 820,983 of JBNKUI010000087.1, read as the reverse complement.
AATATTATCGTAGGCATTTCCAGAAAGAACTGCATGTGTACAAATAGCCTTGACTGTTTTGGCTCCTTTTTCGATAAGAGCGTCTGCCGCTTTACAAAGGGTACCTGCTGTATCCACAATATCATCTACCAGAATGACATCAGCACCATCGACCTGACCGATCACATTGATACTTGAAACTTCATTAGCCTTGACCCGATGTTTATCACAGATGACCAGTTGCTTGTTAAAATGAACCGCATAACTCCGTGCCCTTTTCACACCCCCGACATCGGGAGAGGCAAAAATGACATTATCCAGATTCTGTTTTTCAAAATGGCTGGTATAGATAGCTTTTGATTGCAGGTGATCTACTGGGATATCAAAGAATCCTTGAATCTGATCAGCATGAAAATCCATCGTCATAATGCGATCAGCACCCGCAGCCTCCAGGAGATTGGCGATCAATTTAGCCGATATAGGTACTCTCGGTTTATCCTTCCGGTCTTGCCTTGCATAACCAAAGTACGGAATCACCGCGGTGATGTAGCCTGCTGAAGCTCTTTTCCCAGCATCAATTAGCAGCAACAGCTCCATCAAATTGGCGGGAGGTGCAAAGGTAGATTGGATGAAAAATACATAGCTACCTCTTACAGATTCATTGATGACTGGCTGCATTTCACCATCGCTAAATCGCTGGAGGTCCATCAGTCCTAAGTCCGCACCGTAATAATCTGCAATCTTCTCCGCAAGATAATTGGAAGAAGTACCTGAAAAGAGTTTAACATCAACGACCATACAATGAGAAAGATAGTGTCTAGTAAAGTTGAAGCAACAAAGGTATAAAAATCAGACTGCTACGGTACATTAAACCTATGATTCTCACCAGATTCAATCCAGGCTCCCGGAGAAATACGGCGGCTTGGACGAGCTTCTTAGCTCCTTCGTCGATTGAAGTGATCTTACAAGATCAGAAAGTGTTAACTTTATAAGGAAAGGGTTAATCGATAAGAATAATGGAAGGAGGAATCACAACCTGGTGGGCTGAACTAGCGACGATTGATCAGGTATTTTGGGGTATTGCTTTAGCCTTTAGTGTACTTTTCCTGATTCAATTTGGGCTCACGGTGTTTGGGCTCGATTTTGATGCAGAAGCTGATGCTGATATCGGAGGTGAAGGCGGGTATGGAATTGACCCTTCGTTTACTCTTCTATCTGTACGAAGTATTATAGCCTTCTTCACATTCTTTGGTTGGGCCGGAGTCATTGCCAGATTAAATGAGTATTCGACAACATGGGTACTTATAAGTGCCCTGATTGCGGGCTTTAGTGCCATGTTTGTGGTGGCATACATGATGTACTTTTTCTCCAAACTCGCAGAGAACGGAAATGCAGACTTATCCGAGCTCATCTTTAAAAATGCCACGGTCTATCTGACAATTCCAGAACGCAGAAAGGGAAAAGGCAAGATCCATGTGACACTGCAAAACTCCCTGCGTGAGATGGATGCGGTGACTGAAGGAGAACAACTACCCAGTGGGCGTACCGTGAAGATTATCGAAATCATAGAAAACAATGTTCTGGTCGTAGAGCCAGTCGAAATATTTGAAGCCAACGCTTCTTAACGCAAACAAACTGAGTTATGGGACTTTACCTCGCCGGCGGACTTGTGTTTCTAGTGGTCGCAACCGCACTTTTTCTCGTATCAAGATATCGGAGATGCCCCTCTGATAAAATATTGGTCATATATGGTAAAACCGGACAAGGATCCGCTAAGTGTATCGCAGGAGGCGCGTCCTTTGTATGGCCGGTAATCCAGGCTTATCAGTATCTTGACCTTTCACCCATTTCTATCGATGTGGATCTTAGAAGCGCGCTGAGTCGGCAGAACATCCGCGTCAACGTGCCTTCTCGATTTACGGTCGCTATTTCAAATGAAGAAGGCACCATGGTAAATGCCGCCGAACGCCTTCTGGGTAAGACGATGGAAAGCATTCGTGATATTGCCAAGGATATCATATTTGGTCAACTTCGACTGGTGGTTGCTACGATGGATATTGAAGAGATTAATGCTGACCGTGATAAATTCTTGACTAACGTTGCCTCCAATGTCGGGAGTGAGTTGCGTAAGATTGGTCTTGTCTTGATCAATGTAAACATCACCGACATCGAGGATGAATCCGGATACATAGAAGCACTCGGGAAAGAAGCTGCAGCCCATGCTATCAATGAGGCTAAGGTCCGTGTTGCGGAAAAAAATCGAGAGGGTGCTATTGGTCAAGCCAGAGCTGATCGTGAGAAACGAATAGAAGTGGCGAAAGCCGATGCAGATGCCCAGGTGGGGGAAGCCGACGCCAGAGCCAAATCAGTGGAAGGTGCCAACGTGGCTCAGATATTGATCGCCAAGTCTGAGGCCAGCAAACGGGAGGCTGAAGCTGAAGCCCTTAAACGAGCCATGTCTGCAGAAAAAATTCAATCGGCTAAAGCGTTACAGGCATCCTACCAGGCAGAGAAAGAAGCGGAGGAAGCCAGAGCTGCCAAGGAGATTGCCAGCAGAGAAGCCGACATTATCGTCAATGCTGAGATCGCCAAACGTAAGGCGGAAATAGACGCCGAGGCAGAAGCGGAAAAAATGCGTAGGGAAGCTCGCGGTAAGGCTGATGCCATATTCGCGGAAAAAGAAGCAGAGGCAAGAGGTCTCTACGAAATATTACAACAACAAGCCAGCGGATTTGAAAAGATTGTGCATGCTGCCAATGGCAACACAAAAGATGCAGTATTGATGCTAATTGCAGATAAACTTGAGGAACTTGTGAAAACGCAAGTCGACGCAATCAAGAATCTTAAGATCGATAAAGTCACAGTTTGGGACGGCGGTCAAGGGCAGGGAGAAGGTAATGCCACATCAAAGTTTGTATCAGGACTTTACAAATCGATCCCGCCGTTGCAAGATTTATTCACTATGGCCGGGATGGACTTACCTACTTATCTGGGAAAACAGACAAACGGGTCTAGTGAAAATGGCCCTGAGACCAAGTCGAAAGAAGTAGTTAAGAACGGCACAGTAGAAATCATAGAATCCGATGAAAATGCAAGTGACGCGACTCATTAATTGAGTACTTTCATCCCTGAAAAAACAAGGTAGTAGCATTCATTGTTACTACCTTTTTTAATGCTTCACAATGGTACGTCTCTCCAGCTGGCTCCTTTTGATCTTTCTGGCGCTTCTTTGGGGCAGCTCATTTGTCCTTATCAAGGAAGCCCTGGAGGTGTTTTCACCCATCCAATTGGCAGCACTCCGCATTGGACTGGCATCACTGGCGTTTCTTCCTTTCTTTTTTCGGGAGGCAAAGAAAATATCAAGACGTGACTGGAAATTTCTCCTGATCGTAGGATTGACTGGAAACGGGATTCCTGCCTTCTGTTATGCCATTGCCGAAACACATATCAGTAGTATTACCACCGGTATTCTCAATAGCCTGACTCCGCTGTTTACCCTACTTCTTGGCATTTTCATATTTGGGGTGAAGGGCACGATGTCAAAACTTTTCGGTGTCCTCGTAGGACTTGTAGGTGCTATCTTGCTTATGCTTCAGGGTGAAGGGAGTATTTCAACCAATGTACTTTACAGTAGCATTGTCATCGTGGGTACGATATGCTACGCCACTAGTGGAAATGTCGTCAAATCAAAACTGACAAAGCTTTCATCGCTTACTATAAGTGCGGTTTCACTGGGATTAGTAGGACCCATTGCATGGGTTGTTTTGCTTTTCAGCGACATCCACAAAATTTCAGGTCCAGCACAGCAGATTTGGATGTCCTCTGGAGCCGTGATCTTCCTTTCCCTGGTCAGTACGGTCATTGCCAGCCTCATCTATTATAAGCTGGTGCAGGACACAGATGCCTTGTTTGCATCCATGGTAGGATATCTCATTCCTATTACCGCACTGGTGCTGGGACTTGTAATTGGAGAATCCGCCCATTGGCAACATCTGGTTGGCATGTTGCTGATACTTGTAGGAGTATACCTAACTCAGCGAAGGAAAAAGGTTAATCCTTCACTTTCTTAAACCAGCTGGCATACATTTTATAATTATTGGATATTCGGGTGATATTGTTTTGAAACACTTCTGGGGAAATCGGTTTGAGCTTTTTAGCAGGGACTCCGCCGTAAATAAATCCCGATTCGCAATGCATCTTTTCCAGCACAACAGCACCTGCCGCAATGAGACAATTCGATTCAATGACGGCATGATCCATCACAATGGCACCCATGCCAATCAGCACGTGAGCATGTATCATACAGCCATGCACAATGGCATTGTGCCCAATGGATACATTTTCAGCGATATGGGTCTCGGATTGCTCGTAGGTACAATGAATTACCGCTCCATCCTGGATGTTGACATTATCACCTACCCGGATCTTATTGACATCGCCTCGTACTACCGCATTGAACCAGACCGAACATCCTGATCCCAGCATCACATCGCCAACAATTGTGGCGTTTTCAGCAATGTAGCAGTCATCTCCTATGACCGGGTGAATACCTCGAACTGGCTTAATCAGTGGCATTGATAGTGCTGATGATAGGTGAAAGTGTATAACCCTGCTTTCTAAGCAATGTAATGACTCCCATTTCCCCACTAAGATGTCCAGCACCCACTGCAAAGAACATGGATTGCTCTGACATCAACCTCTCCATGACCGGAATCCAATTTCTATTTCGATTGTCCAGTAGTAAGCCACGATACTTCCGGGTAGTCTCATCAGAATTGATCAGACGATCAAGATTTCTCAGATCCTGCTGCGTGTAGTAATACACAAGCGAATCTAATCCCGTTTCTTCTTCATCACCAGTTTGAATCGTACTGATTAGCATCTCGGCCTGTGCCCGATACGGAATACTGTCAAAAATACTGATTTGATATTCCATAGTCTCCAATCCCTCCAATGGCATGCTTTGCAGTTTTGCTTTCTTAACCAGCTCCAGTTCATAGGACTTAATATCTTCCATCCCTCCGCCACTGAAGATATCTTCGCTGGCAAATATCGTCAGGAACATGGGCTTGATCCGTTCCAGGAAGAAGAAAGGTATGCCCAGGTCGTCGAAATGAGCTTTAATCATATCGTACTCTTCATCAGAAACCAGGTCCGATATGGTCGTATCATTCTTCATGAATGCCTGCTGAAGTAAACCCATCTGTGCTCCCATATCCATAGCATTTTCAAGGTTGAACTCCAAAGCCAGTGCATCCGCCGTATCAAACGCAGCTTGCATTTCATTGGTAAAGAAGTAGGACTCATCATCGATCATGTGAATGGTACCAAAGAGATAGGAAGGATGACCGTCACCTCCTTCAATTTTCCAGAGAAGTGAAGTGGGTTCGACTACCGATGCCTTTTCGGCCTGCGCCTGCAGTCTTTGAGTTGTGTCGCAGCTGATCCAGAAGACAGCAACGATCATTAGTAGGATATAAAATGCTTGTTTTTTCATTCTGCTGCTCTTCTTTGTTTGGAAATCTCATATAAGATAATTCCTGCTGCGACCGAAACGTTCAGAGAATCGGTTTTTCCTAACTGGGGGATAACACATTCTTCATCAAAATATATTTTCAAATGCCGATCTATCCCCTTTTCTTCTGATCCCATGACTATCGCCAGAGGACCTGACATATCTACTTCGGACAGAGGCTTGCCGTCCTTTTTGTCGGCACCAATAACGCGAAAGCCCTGGCTGCATAGATAATCTAGAGCTACCTGTAGATTCTTTTCTCGCACTACTGGGATATGTAGCAAGGCACCGGCAGAAGTTTTGATTGCAGTATCATTAATTGGAGCGCTTCCTTTGGCAGGAATCACGATACCATGTGCACCGAGTACCTCAGCAGAACGTGCTATGGCGCCCAAATTTCTTACATCCTTGATACCATCCAGGAGCAGTAGCACCGGCACCTGATCTTTCATGAAGGCAACTCGAACCAGTGCCTGTAAATCCTTGTATTCTACCGCTGAACCCACCGCATAGATACCCTGATGATTTCCATCAATATCGTTGTCAAGCTTCGTGCGTGGAATACGATTGAGGGGTATGCCCAGATCGCGACAGAGCCTGCGTATTTCTATTTCAAAAGCACCGGTCAAAGTGTCCAAAATATAGACACGATCCACATCTCCACCCTTTTTCAGTGCTTCGAGCACTGGCTGTCGTCCGTATATTTTTTCCATGCTTATCGTCCTGCTCGATCTATCAAGAGTATAAGTGTCAGGACAGCGGTAGCTTGTGCGACTGCATCTGCCAGGACGCCGCCCCAATCGATATCTTCTCCCTCTGCCCGGCCTTCTCGTTCTGGCTTAACATCTTTAGTTCCCACTTTTACGATCGCACCCTTTTCCACCTTTGGATAGACTCTGAAGAGTCCAAAATCCTTGACCTTTCTGATTTCTCCATTCGGATATTCCACAGTCACTTTCCTGCGGTCTCCGTTGTCAGAAAAACCACCAGCAAATTTATCAATGTAGTGCAAAGCAGATCTTCGTCCATCAAATACAACCGTGACTCGATTGTCTGGACCCAATAAGTCGGTACGGTATAATTCTTCAGTCTTAACAGCACCTGCCACCGCCACGAAATCCTTGATCTTGGGAATTTCAATCCGGTCTCCAGCTTTCATGATGATATTTGACTCGCTACTTTCATTGTTCAGGACCCGATCCAGTTCGATGACGATAGGACCCACACCTTCATCTGATCGGACAAGCGTTGCACCTTCAGGGAAGGCTTCATCAGTGAGGCCACCTGCTCGCTCAATGATGCTTGTCAGACGCTCATTATCTGTAATGAGTGTATAGGGTCCCGGATAAGCTACTTCGCCAGCAATGGATACAGTCTTCTGGAATTCGAATTCCGGTACGGTTCGGACATATACTTGATCGTATGGTTCCAGCTCAAATCCCGGATTTCCAATTGGCATCCAGTTTTCATCCAGTTGCAGTGTAGCAATAACTACCTGCGTGGGTTGATTTTGTTCGATGACGATACGTGACACCTCCACCCGATTTGATGCTGCCTCCAGGCGTAAACCATTGGCCAAAGTCACCAGATCTTTGATCGTCAACGACTCATCATATCTATAGCTTCCCGGATTTCTTACAGAGCCACCAATAGTGACCGTCGCGCCATCAATGAAGTTTGCCTTCGACTGAATACGTAGCTCATCTCTGGGTAGTAGCACAATATTATCGTTTGAATTTGGATCCTCCCAGGCATTTCTGACATCTAGAGAAATATATTCGACCTCACCTGTGGCCAGATCACGGCGCACGATATAAGCAAAATCTGTGGCATCGGTCTGCAATCCCCCAGCCATCATGATCGCATCCCTAACACGCATATTGAGTGACGGGTCAAAAGGGAGTGCACCCGGTTGTCGCACTTGTCCCGTGACATTTACCGTATACTCATCTACAAAGGTGCTTCGATTATATATCTGCAAGCGATCACCAGGTACCAGAATAATGTTTTCAGATCCCAACGGATTGGCAAGTATCGCAGCCAGGTCCAGTCTTATGAAGTCATAGGTGCCGTCCCGGTTATTTCGTCGCAGTACAGCATAGGATCGTTCCGATTCTTCGCGGAGTTTTCCTTTGGCAATCAGGTCGGATACTCGCATCGTAGGTACCAACTCGTATTCTCCACCCAATTCCACCATGCCCGTAATAGAAACAAAGTTTCGGAAGATGGTGGGAATATTTCGGATAGCAATCTGATCACCGTTTCTCAAGATAAAGTCACCGCTATCAGCCAGAAGTTGATTGAGCGGTATGTCGATCACGACCTGCTCATCATTTTCGTATCTGCGTAGTTGAATGTTTTGTTTATACGCATTGGGAGTAAAGCCACCTGCATATTCTATTAGCTGCATCAGATTCTCACCCTCCACCAATTCATATCGCATGGGACGAGAGACCGCTCCACCAATTCCTACGATACGTTCTGCAATCGGTATCTGAAGGATGTCGTTGTCATGGAGATAAAACTGATCCGCAATGGTAGGATCATTCATATACTCGTAGACATCAATGCGCCGGACGGTTCCATCGTCTTTTATCCACCGGATATTTCGCAAGGTCCCAATATCGGTAGGCCCTCCTGCTGCTACCAGCGCATTAAACGCTGAATTTATGGCAGAAATCGTGTGATTGCCGGGATTAAAAACTTCACCAAAGATGCCAATGGAAATCGTGCGGGCATATCGTAGTGACACCTCAAATTGATCCGGCGTAAATTGATTGAAAGCCCTGAACGATCGCATGAGCTTGCTTTTAGCATCCTCATACGTAAGATCTTTCAAGTAGATTCTGGGCATGGATGCCGGAGTGATATACCCATTTTCATCTATGGTATAGGTACGCTCAAATATCGATACACCCCATATAGATATGGTCAGTTCGTCACCGACTCCCAGAAGATAATTGTTGCGAGGCTTAATGTTATCAGCCTGCCGAAAGACTTTCAAGGTCTGATTTCTAAAGATTTCCTGCCCATAGATTTTAGCGGGAGGTGCATTAGGTTGTTGCTCAGTCACTGCCTCTGTGACCGCCTCCGCCACAGTAGCTTCTCCTTCGAGGACTGCCGATTCAGCACTTTGTACTGCTTGTACTTCGGCAGGTGTAATGGTCCCAGATCCCTCCACAGAGGTGGATTGCGGTAAATCCGGCTGTGCCTGCTCACGCTCGATCTCTGCAAGGATCTCCTGCACGATACGCTCCATCTCAGGATACTGCTCGGGAGGCACCTCTTCCAGGGATTGGTAGGTCACTCCTCTTTCCTGCAATTTTTGACGGAAGACACTTTCTTCAATACCTCTCTCTTCCAGCTGCTGGCGCAATAGTTCTTCTGTGACCTGTGTCATCAGGACACCCATACCAATAAAAAGAAAGAAAACAGATAACAGGATTCTCATCATTTTTCTACAACATTGTACATATGTGCGTAATAGGATTTATACGCACCACTTGTCACATTCTCCAACCATGAATTATTCTCAAGGTACCAATCAATGGTGAGAGAAAGACCTTCATTTATATTTATCGTCGGTGTCCAGCCCAGATCGTGCTCTATTTTTGCCGGATCAATAGCATAGCGATGATCGTGGCCGGGTCTGTCTCTTACAAATTCAATAAGATTTCTTGATTTGCCCACATCATTACCCAGACGTTCGTCCATCAAATCACACATAATCTCCACCAGTTCCAGATTGCGATGTTCATTGTGACCACCTACATTATAAGTTTCTCCCAAGGCACCCTGATGGGCAATCAGATCTATTGCCAGCACGTGATCTACTACATATAGCCAATCCCGTACATTCGAACCATCACCATACACAGGCAGTGGCTTTTCATTCCGAATATTATTGAGTACAAGTGGTATGAGCTTTTCTGGAAACTGATAGGGTCCGTAATTATTTGAGCAGTTTGAGATGACAGTAGGGAGGCCAAACGTGTGCCGATAAGCACTTACCAAGTGATCGGCCGATGCCTTCGATGCGGAGTAGGGTGACCGGGGATCATAGGGCGTATCTTCATTGAAAAATCCCGAGGGGCCCAGACTCCCAAACACTTCATCGGTACTTACCTGATAGAAGAGCTTGTTATCAAAATCATCTCCCCAAAGTGACTTTGCCTGATTCAGAAGATTTACTGTACCCACCGTGTTAGTCATCACAAACTCCAGTGGAGAATGAATGGAACGATCTACATGTGATTCTGCCGCCAGATGAATGATCGCATCGGGTTTGTATTGGCTAAAAATTCCATTGATCGCTTCCTCGTCAGTAATACATGCTTTGACAAATGTGTAGTTGGATGCCGATTCAATATCACGAAGGTTCTCCAAATTGCCTGCGTACGTCAGTTTATCGAGGTTGACAATCTGTACCTCAGGATACTTCTTAATCAGATGACGGACCAAATGATTGCCAATAAATCCTGCTCCACCTGTGACCAGTATCGTCTGAAATGCTCTCATATTTTTTTGTTATACAACTGATTTAAAGTATTCTAAAGTACGTTTAAGGCCTTCTGTTCTGGATATTTGCGGAGACCACCCCAGGATGTCGATTGCCCTGGATATATCAGGCTGTCTGACCTTGGGGTCATCCAAAGGTAACGTTTGAAAGGTAAGGGTGGACTTGGTATTTCCCACCAATGCCAATATTTCCTCAGCGAGCTCTTTGATGGTAATTTCAGATGGATTCCCAATATTCATAGGCAGATGATAGTCGGCATGCAGCAGCCTAAAGATACCTTCTATCAAGTCATCTACATAACAAAATGACCGGGTTTGTGATCCATCTCCAAATACAGTGATGGGTTCGCCCCGAAGTGCCTGACTCATGAAGGCTGGTAGGGCCCGTCCGTCCCTAACACGCATCCTTGGACCATAGGTGTTGAAAATCCGTACAATCCGGGTTTCGACCTTATGTGTGTTGTGATAGGCCATTGTTATGGCTTCCTGAAATCGTTTTGCTTCATCATAGACTCCCCGAGGACCCACCGGATTTACATTACCCCAATACTCCTCATGCTGTGGATGAATCAACGGATCACCGTAGACTTCAGAAGTCGAAGCAATCAAGATGCGCGACCCTTTCGCTCTGGCAAGTCCTAACAGATTATGGGTGCCCAATGAGCCAACTTTTAAGGTCTGAATGGGCATCTTCAGATAGTCAATAGGACTAGCCGGTGAGGCAAAATGAAGGATGTATTCCAGCTTGCCTGGCACATGTACAAACTTTGATACATCGTGATGATAAAACTCAAAATTCTCCAATTTGAACAGATGTTCAATATTTACCAGCGAACCGGTGATCAGGTTGTCCATACCGATGACATGGTACCCTTCAGTAACAAATCGGTCGCAAAGATGTGAGCCTAAAAATCCTGCTGCACCTGTAATGAGAATTCTTTTCAATGGTAATTTTATTAGTGGACCAAAGGTAATTATTTGTCCAAAAAGGAAATGTTCACAGATATGATTATGCACCCACTAAACGATATCATATAGTAACTTTGTTCTGCATGCGAATTATTCCACATATTACTATTGTTGTATGGATCTTTGTGCTTTTCAGCCACACAGCGCTCTGTCAGGAGGAGGCCCTTGATCCTGCCCCTATAGCTTCCGACATCCTGCTACCCCGCCTTTCATATGGCGTGGATTTTCCGTTTTCTGATTTTAAGACCCGCTTTGGAACCCATTTTGATCTGGCATTTGACCTGGGGTATCTGACTAAAAACAATCTATATTTTCAAGTAGGGTATGGATTTCTTTTTGGCAATGGGGTAAAGGAAGACGTGCTGTCAAATCTGAGAACGCTTGAAGGAGGTATCATCGGTCGTGATATGCAATTCGCGGATGTACAACTGCGCATGCGGGGGTCACAGCTCAACCTTCAGGCTGGCTATTTATTTGCCTTGGGGGAGGATAAGAACAGAACGGGCATCCTCGCGACGGCGGGTGTGGGCATTTTAAATCATAAGGTGCGCATTCTGGACGAAAATCAGGTGGTAAACCAAATTCTTGACCCTTATCAGAAGGGCTATGACCGACTCACTGAGGGATTCAGTTTACATCAATCTCTGGGATACTTTCACCTGTCAGCCGACAGGATGTTGAATTTCTATATCGGTCTGGATCTTACGCAAGGTTTTACCAACAGTGTGCGAGGATACAACTATAATCAGCAGCGTTCAGATACCGAGCAACGCACAGATATTTCTATTGGAGGAAAAGTGGGGTGGATTTTTCCCATCTATCTTTCCAGGACCACACGATACTATTAACGTAGACCTATGCTCACTCTCTATTCTTGGGGAATATATATTTATGGAAAGCTGATCGCCGTGGCGTCACTCTTTTCAGCAAAGGCTCGACTATGGAATAATGGACGAAAAGACCTCTGGCAAACGGTCGAATCCATTGATTTTGACAACCCGATCTGGATTCATTGTTCGTCATTGGGGGAGTTTGAACAGGGAAGACCCCTTATCGAAGCCCTCAGAAAGGAATATCCGGGTCAGCAGATCGTGCTTACCTTTTTTTCGCCCAGCGGATATGAGATTCAAAAGAATTATGCCGAGGCTGATTTCATATTGTATATGCCCCTCGATACACCAAGAAATGCCCGACGTTTCTTAAACGCTGTAAATCCATGTCTTGCTGTTTTTGTCAAGTATGATTTTTGGTTTAATACAATACGGGAACTGCAACAACGATCCGTACCCGTTTTATTTATCTCGGCCCTTTTTGAAAGGGGTCATTTCCTTTTTAGGAATGTGACGGCCCCATTGCGCAAGATCATGCAAGGCACCGTACTATTTGTGCAGGATGCATCGAGCGCCATCATTTTGAAAGAAAATGGATTCTCAGATGTCCACACTGTAGGAGACAATCGCATTGATCGGGTCATTCAACTGAATGAAGAAAGCCCAAAGATTCCTGTGCTGGCTGATCGTGACTCCACCCGTAAAGTAATGGTGTTTGGTAGTATCTGGCCAAAGGACTTTGAGGTCGTTGCCTCCTTCATCAGTAGTCACCTGAAGGACTTCTACTTCATGGTAGCACCACACAATGTGGACGCTGCTCATACACAGCCGATCCTGGATCGATTTGCCGATCACAGTATTCGTTGGTCGAATATTTCAGATTATAACGATCAGCCAGTCATAGTGGTTGATACGATTGGAGATCTCAACAAGATGTACCAATACGGAACCCTCGCTTACATCGGAGGCGGTTTTGGCAAAGGCATACATAATACACTGGAACCCGCGGCGGCGGGTTTACCTATCATTTTTGGTCCCAACTACACCAAATTTGTGGAAGCTCATAAGCTCATCGCACTGGGAGCAGCCCGTAGTGTACAGAGCGCTGAGGAATTTACTGCAGCAGTACATCATTTTTTGGATGAGACAGAGTACCTTGCAGCGAAATCAGCGCTTGCAGAGTTTTTAGATGCCAATAAAGGGGCCACAGAAAAAGTAATGCAATTTCTCAGGGATTCATCCTATATAAACTAATCACACTGTATCTATGTCAGATAACCTGATCGAAAGATTCACTGAAAAGAGCATCCTGGTGATAGGCGATGTGATGCTGGATCGTTATCTGGAAGGAAGCGTAGACCGGGTATCTCCAGAAGCACCTGTACCAGTGCTCAATCACAAAAACACACAGGAAAGACCGGGTGGTGCAGCCAACGTCGCACTAAATTTATCCGGTCTTCAGGCAAAAGTCTTTGTAGCCTCAGTCATTGGCAAGGATCCTCATGGAGAAACCCTTAAGACCTTACTGCAGGAGACAGGTATTAATACGGATGCCATTGTATCAACCCCTACTCGGATGACCACCGCCAAGACTCGTATCATGGCGCAGAGTCAACATCTCCTCCGAGTAGATCAGGAAGTGACACATCCGGTAGATGGCGAAACCAGTGGTAAGTTGTCGGCTTCGATTAAAAAGCTTCTGATGGAGGAAGCGATAGATATGGTGATTCTGCAGGACTATAACAAAGGTGTCCTAAGTGCCGAAAACATCGCCTCTATTTTGTCATTATGTACGGAGTACAATGTACCTGTGGCCGTAGATCCCAAGTTTGAAAATTTTACTCACTATAAAGGTGTGAACATCCTTAAGCCCAACCTTGCCGAGCTGAGGGCGGCTTTGCCATTCTCTATTGAAGTGAACGAGGAAGACCTGGCCAGGGCCAGCGACTATCTGCGGGCGAGAATGCACTGCGACATTGTGCTGGTCACTTTGTCTGATAAAGGTATCTATGTGAACGATCAGGAGGAAGCCCATCTATTGCCAACGATTAAGCGCTCCATCGTTGATGTTTGTGGTGCCGGCGATACGGTGATCAGTGTGGCAGTGTTAGCTCATCTATCGGGTGCCCCTCGAGTCGAAATGGCCCGGCTTGCGAGCTTGGCAGGAACTATCACTTGTCAATATCCCGGGGTCGTACCCATTACTTCTTCCCACCTGAACAATGAATGGACAAAATAGCAGGAGCATCAATTTATGATGTAAGACCGTTTTGACATAGTGGAAACATAAGGGTTGATAGCGATTCCAACAGTGACTGATGAGCGCTGATATTTCTATAGTTTTCCGGCGCCTTATGTGACATAGGTCTGTTAAAAGGCAAAGGTCTTGGACTTTATTTTAATATATTGCACGCCAATATTTTATTTTTTCTCGAACATATTAAAAGTAGCATATGTATCAATCGACTATTCAAGCACTTACAACTATTTTTCTGGTCATTGTGATTAGTTTTGCTGCTAATTCTCAAACTCCGATTTACAGTTTCACATTTGATTCGGATCTCGAAGGCTGGACTGCCGAAGGAATTTCTTCTGCTGAGCCTGACAGTGCCGCAAATGCACTCTGGATCTGGTCAGAGAATGGAGATGCAAGCACCGGTGCTTTTAGTGATGGTATAGGACCTATCGCATCACTCTCACTGGGAGGCGCGATCGTATTTGATTCAGATGGTTATGACAATGGAGGAAGCCAATCAGAGACCGCAGTTGGAACGGGTGCCGCACCTGCTCCCCAAATTGGACATATCACTTCTCCGAGCCTCGATTTTACCGGTCAAAGCAATGTAATCCTATCCTTCTATCAGTATTATCGATACTTTGCCAAGGATGATGGTTTTCCTGATGAAAATACTGCTGACTTCAGCACTCCTGCATCCAGTGTGGAGGTAAGTAATGATGGAGGAACAACCTGGGAATCTTTTGTAATCAATGAAGATATCACACCGAATCAAAGTACTCGATCTACCGATGTAATTACATTAGACATTTCCTCTATCGCTGCCGATCAAGCCGACGTGCAGGTACGATTTGTCTGGAATGGAGAATACTATTTTTGGATCATTGATGATGTGGCATTCTATGCTGAAAGAGGATTGGACATAGCCATTATCAACTTCACCAATATTGACAACTTCGAATCTCCTGACTTCGTATTAGAGGGGGATAGTGTAGATCTTGAAGTTATGGTGGCTAACTATGGAGATGTAGACGTGATGGGTGACTCTATCCAATTTATAGCTCGTATTCTTGATGAAAACAGAGATCTAGTTTTTAGTGATACGGGATATCACGATACCTTACTGGTTAATGATACCATTATTTGGGATTTTGACAGACATTGGGTACCTACTGGAATCCAACAAAACTCAGATGCGACCAGTAGCTATGTTGTCGTTTACAATGTACGGATAGCAGGCGATACCCTTGGTGAGATTGTTAAGCCGGATGATAACGTAGACTTTCAGCCATTTGTCGTACGTGACCTTACGCTACGAAAAGTGCCCGGTGGAGATGGCTTTGGATTTAATGGTGAGTTCTCGCCTGGTGAGGTAGAGGACTTTGTCTTCGGTAATATATTTGATATTCCAGCAGATTTCAATCAGAGTCTCAAGGTGTCCAATGTGTTTTTCGAAGCTTTCTCTGTAGATCCGGACGGTGACCCAATGGTGGGAAAAAGTGTCCTGGTATGGATCATGAAATTTCCGGAAAACATCGTCGAAAACAATGGAGTTATCCTCGCTGGTGAAGTGAATCTTGACAGCTTTGACTTCAACACCACGATCGATGATATGACTACCATGGGCTGGCCTGTGGGCGTTGGATCGTATGGATTCAGTCCGGATGACGATCAAAATGGTGGTCCATTTTTTGTCCAGGTGAGTGATTTTAATGATGAAGGTGACGTGATTCTGGAACCCGGCAACAAGTATTTTGTAGCCGTTCAATACCAGGGTACTGCCAACACGATCGCTCAGGAAATCAGCAGAGACTATCAATTATATCAGATCAGTACACTATCGTACTATCCGTCTATCGGAGGTTTCCGTTTGCTGAGTACATCAGAAACAGATTACTCAGAAAACATTGCTGCTATCGGTATGGACCTTGAGTTCTCCACCGCTGTGGACGAAAATCCACTGCCAGTGACTGCTGTGAAGATTTTCCCAAATCCAGCTACCGAGTATATTCGCGTAGACCTAGACTTTGAAAAAACAACGGATGCTACGGTATTTATTGCCGACGCACAGGGTAAGATATTGTCTGTGGATGTACTGAGAAACATACAGCGAGACAGCAAGACCTATACAATGGACAGATATCCAAGCGGAAGTTATATCGTACGGGTAGCTACGAAAGAAGGCACTAAAACCGAACATGTGATCGTGACTCACTAGTCACGTTAATGATTAAATAGAAAACCAAGGCCCTGGTCGCAAGACTGGGGCTTTTTTTATGCTTTGATTTCGGGGATAAGGTTGGGGGTTTTATTAAACCAAGAGATCACTCAGGTGGCTTGGGTGTTTCGGGTACAAGAACACTAAGAAAGCTATTTATTACTCTTGGAGCGTCAAGGCTTATGGTGTCCCGCTACCCCGGCCCTGTTTTCTCGCAAGCTGTGAAAACCGGGTGTCAGCCCTTACATCAAAATTAGGACGTCGGATTCAAACTTTAAGTACCCAGAAATGCCCTCCTTTGAAGGGGGAAGTTTGGTCAGAATCTTCGATTCTGTCATTAAACTGGGGGATAATCATCCTTTAGACTATGACCTGGTTGTCTAAGTCTGTGCACCGGTGAATATCAATATCAGTGCTGCAGGCAAACCTCTTCTGCCAGATACCTCGATTGGCCAGCATGTATTAATCTCCAATACTCAGAGGACTGAGTTGCTATTCTTTGCTGAAACTGGTAAAACCTAACCGGAGAATTACTTCCCAATCAAAGGAATTTCTAACTGTTTGCAAACTTTGTCACATAGCAAATCGGATAATTCTCGATGTCTACCTACAGCCGTCTGATGACCGTTCTTAGGGTTTCTATAAATACTGTGACGACTACCCTCTCGTAGGAGGTAACATTCATGTTTTTCCAAATGTTTGATTAATTTCTGTCGCTTCAAGACACCAGAATTAGTGGCTCTTTCATAACCTCTCTTCCGGAATCTTGTGATTCCAGTTCCTCACGATTGACTTGAAATATCAACTGAAGTGCATCGATCAAATTAGCTTTCAATTCATCTATAGTCCTGCCTTGAGAAATGGCGGCTGGCACCTCTTCCACCTGACCCACATACCAGCCATCTTCTGATTTTTCTATACGTGCTGTGAACTCCATTTTGATTGATTTTCTATGTAACAAAACAATATCATCATCATTATAATTCACATCAAGAGATGTTAACTCATGCTTTATCTGTCTTTAAAACCTCCCGCTCTATTCGACGGCATTAGTCCCTACCCCTTCAACCGGACCAGGGTTTCTTCCAGCATAGCAATCCGCTTCTGACCATCCGCCAGTTTTTTGCGCTCCTTGTCTACCACAGCTTCTGGTGCGTTGTTGACAAATCGCTCGTTGCTCAGCTTCTTTTCGATGGACTTCACAAAGCCACGTTGATACTCCAGATCCGCTTCAACGGTCTTTAGCTCTTCCTCCACATCGACCTCCTTGGAGATAGTGATATAGAATTTATCGGTACCCACCACAAAAGCCACATCGCTTGCATTCTTTGATGCTTCTTCTACTGTTTGTATGCCTTCCAGGAAGGCTGTCGATTGTAGCAACTCAGACCATCCTATTTGTGCCAACAGTGATTGAGTGCGGGGTGACTTCAAAATTTTAAGAGGAAGTAATTCTCTTACTTTTAGCCCATTCTTATTACGCACATCGCGCACCTTTGCAATGATTTCCTTCAGAAACTCTACATCCTCCAGGACATTGGACCCAAGTGAGGCTTTCTTTGGATACGAAGATATCATACAGTCTCCCTCCTTTTCACTGAGTTGGTGCCAGACCTCTTCTGTCACAAAAGGCATAAAAGGATGCAGTAACTGCATTAGTTTACTGAATAGTACCGTAGTATTATCATAGGTCTCTGAAGACATCTTATCACCATGGGCTGGCTTTACCATCTCAAGGTACCAGCTGCAGAAATCTGTCCAGATGAAAGAGTATAATTTGGTGAGTGATTCTGATAAGCGATATTCTTGGAAGTCGTTTTCAATACCCTCAATCACCGTTTGGAGCTTTTCCTCGATCCAGGTAAATGCAATCTTATCCGCATCAGATGATGGTTTGTCACTTGTTTTCCATCCTTTTACCAGTCGGAGCGCATTCCAAATCTTATTGCAGAAGTTTCGACCCTGCTCACACAGTTTTTCATCGAAAAGCAAATCACCACCTGCAGGAGAGCTAGATAAAATACCGAATCGTACCCCATCCGCTCCGTAGTTGTCCAGTAGCTCAAGTGCATCGGGTGAATTACCCAGCGACTTACTCATTTTCCGCCCTAATGGATCGCGCACCATCCCGGTGAAATATACGTGCTTAAAGGGCTTCTCACCCTTCCATTCATAGCCTGCCATAGCCATGCGGGCTACCCAAAGGAAAATAATGTCCCAGGCGGTTACCAGGACCGAAGTGGGATAGTAGTAATCAATTTCACCTCCTTCATCCATCCCGTCAAATACACTAAAAGGCCAGAGCCAGGAGCTAAACCAGGTATCCAGTACATCTTCGTCCTGCCGTAGATCGGCCATGGTAAGAGCTGCATTTCCCGTCTTTTTCTGAGCTGCTTCCAATGCCTCTTCAGGAGTTTCAGCAACAAAGACTTCCTCTTCATAGTAGTAAGCCGGTATGCGATGCCCCCACCACAACTGCCGTGAGATGCACCAATCCCGGATATTTGTCATCCAGTGTCGGTAGGTATTCTTCTGGTTTTTGGGGAAAAATTCAATATCATCACTCATTACACTTTCCAGTGCCGGCTTGGCAAGTGTATCCATTTTGACATACCACTGTAGGGAGAGGCGTGGCTCTACCACCGCATCAGTCCGCTCCGATCGGCCCACACTATGCACAAGAGGCTCTTTCTGGACCAACTGTCCGTTAGATTCCAAATGCTCTATCATATGCTTACGGGCTGTCATGATATCTTCACCCACAAAATGCTCAGCGGCCTCACTCATGTGTCCGTTATCTGTGATCACATCCACGACTTCCAGGTCATGACGCTTACCAATCTCATAGTCATTTGCATCATGCGCCGGCGTTATTTTCAATGCCCCCGAACCAAACTCCCGGTCCACATAATCATCCGCTATGATAGGGATCTCACGATTGATCAATGGCACTTTCACCAACTTACCCACAAGATCTTTATAGCGATCGTCTTCGGGGTGTACAGCGATGGCCGTATCGCCCAGGATCGTCTCCGGACGTGTAGTAGCGATAGTGATAAATTGAGATGGATCATCAACGAGATGATACTTGACATGGTACAGAAAGGTATTTTCCTCCTTGTACAACACTTCCTCATTACTTAGTACCGTCCTGGCCCTGGGATCCCAATGCACCATGCGCCAGTCGCGATAGAGTTTGCCTCGATTGTAGAGGTCGACAAAAGCCCTGTATACTTGCTTTGACCGTACTTCATCCATAGTAAATGACGTGCGGTCCCAATCGCAGGATGCTCCCAGTCTCTGCAGTTGCTTGAGAATGATCCCACCATACTTATGGGTCCATTCCCAGGCATAGTCCATATACTTTTCTCTGCCTATCGCCGATTTGGTCAGTCCTTTTTCCTCCCTAAGCCAACGCACTACCTTTGCCTCAGTGGCGATAGAAGCATGATCTGTACCTGGTACCCAACACACGTTTTTCCCATCCATCCGCGCTTTACGTGCCAGTACATCCTGCACGGTGTTGTTCAGCATATGGCCCATATGCAGTATACCTGTCACGTTGGGAGGAGGAATGACTATAGAGTAAGGCTCTCTGTCGTCGGGTGTAGATTTAAAATATCCACTATCCTTCCAATGCTTATACCACTTATCTTCAATTTCACCTGCAACGTACCGGCTGCTCAGTTCCATAAACTTGTATTTTTAAAAAAGTGTGGCAAAGATACATACACCATCCTTACAAAGAAGTGCATCTGGATAGAAAGATGACGTGTCTATGCATACTCTTACAAGTAAACTATAGGTAAAGAATTAACGTTAGATTGAAATACATGACGGAAGAAGAACTCATAGCAGGATGTAAGCATCAGGATCGAGCGGCGCAGAAGTATTTGTATAATACCTATTCTCCCATTCTTTTCCCGATCTGCCGAAGATATGTGAAACATCGGGAAGATGCAGAAGATGTCCTCCTTGAAGCATTCTACAAAATATTCAGCAACATCAAGCAATACCAGGGTAAAGGCAGCTTTGAGGGCTGGATGAAGCGAATTGTGATCAATGAATCACTCATGTTCTTAAGAAAACGTCATAATTTCAATATCAATCTTGACCTCGTATCACATGCACTGGAAGATCGTGAAAATGGTATCGAAGAACTCCTGTATGAGCAAGACATATTAAAAGTAATACAACAACTGCCCACTGGATATCGTACGGTCTTCAACTTGTATGTCATCGAAGGGTACAAGCACAGAGAGATTGCGGAGAAACTGGACATTAGTATTAACACCTCCAAATCACAATTAATCCAGGCCAAGCGTAAGCTGGGTCAACTTTTAAAAAAAAATAAACGCATAGCTATCTAAGTGATGAATGAGTTTCAAAATATTAGGGATCGAATATCCAATGAACGAGAGCGCCCGTCAAACCGAGTTTGGGATCGACTGGAGTCTCGATTGGATCAGGACAAAGGCAAAATCAGCCTCCGATCCATGTACCGATGGGTAGGTATCGCGGCTTGTGTTTTAATTTTGGTTGCCATAGGGTCCAATCTACAGACCGAAAGTCAGCCCGTACCTAACCTAACTATGGTAGAAGAAATTAAGCCTGCCGCTCCTCTGGCTGCTTTTGCAGTATATGAACACGCCAGTGATATAAATGCCGTGTATTCTCAGAATAACTGGAAAGGAATCAAAGAGGGGACCAAGAAAAGTCTCCTGGTTAAGGCCGGCAAAAGACAAAATAAGCCTACAGGAAATCATAACGACAGTATTCTATAAATAGGAAAGTCAGTATTCAATTATTGTAACTGTAATTAATTGTCGTAAATGACTCACCTTTTATGCAATAGTGTGAAGGAGTGCACCATTGTATTGCTAAGCAAGGGAAAAATCATTAGTTCTCTTTCCATAAATCTGGTAGCCATGATGCTGCTGATTGCAATATCAAGTTGTGAAAATGAGCCACCTAGGGAAGAGCCGCCAGATCTGTATGTACATGAAGATTTCCAAGACTTCAATCTTGAAATAACTTTGGATGCACCTACAGATACGACCACAATTGTAATTAATCAAGAAAATCTATTTACGGCAAAAAGGTCTCAAACTATATACCATGTCACAAATAAGCAGGATACAACGATTCGAATTCCAGTGTTCAAGCCTCAAGAACTTGGAGTACTAATCAACGGACATTTTTCCAGAGTCCTTGCATTGCCAAATGGAAAATCGTCCATTAAATATCTTACCAGATCAGAACATAAAGATTCCAGCATCATTCACCTGGAAAATAATATTGACAAATATTTGAGTGGAAAAACCAGAAGTCTATGGGAAAGTAGTGATGGACCCTGGGAACGACAAATGAGTAGATTGCAGAAAAAATACAACTCGAATATTGAATTCCTGAAAACACACAGTGACTCCCTACCAAATTGGTACTTCAATTACGAATCAGAGAACCTCAAACTGGATTTTTGGGAGAATATGTATGCGACTTATTCCTATCGAAAAGCAATGCTGGATTTGGATGATCCAATGCCTAGATCATTAGCAATCTTCCTTGATACACTATCACTTAATCAAAATGGACCTTGGTTAAGAACCAACTACTTGACGCTTTCATTTGCAAAGAGAGCAAGATTACAAACTACTGGTGATAGATGGTTTAAAGAATTCTCTGCAGAGGACCGATACCAGTATATTATTGATTATTTAAATGACACTTCCGCTATCACAGATCAGATGTTGGCTATAAAGCTATATTTAAATATGTCAAGAAGTTCCCGGGAATTCTCAGATGCACTGAAACGCCAAACTCTAAATAAGATAAATCAAAAATATAGCACATTATTAAATTCTCACCTAAACCTGCAGGAGTCACTTCTACAGAAAAATGCTCCAGGTTTTGTGCTAGAAACTCAAGCCGGTGACTTAATGAATTTAGATGAATTTAAGGGTAAACCAATCTACATGAGTTTTTGGTTCACTGGCTGCTTACCCTGTATAAAGGCTTTTCCTGCTGAGAATAAATTAATCGAAAAATTGGAAGATTCAGAAATGCAATTTATTAGAATTTGCACTAACTCCCGAAGGGAAGATTGGCTTGAAATGGTAAACGAGTATAATCTAAAATCATTGAATTTATACGCCGATAAAAACTGGTCGGACCTAATGACCACAAGATATAATCTCAATGTTTATCCGAAATATCTACTTGTGGATAGCTTCGGTATTATTGTTGAAGACAAAGGATTGTCACCTAAAAATGAGAATATTTTAGAAAAGCTGTCCAAGGTGTTGTAATCTGAATCAAGTCCCACCTCCAATCGCTGAAGGCTTGGATATTGTTAGAGGCAGAAATAAGTCACAGTTTGGTCCCTTAGGGACAATTAAATCTTAATGTTTGGATAAGCTCAGCATTACTTGAAGTCACATTTTGCAGTGACCCTATCCGGGAAGCTTCCCATTAATATAACTTTGTGCCTTTACATGGTCCTTCCAACTTAGCTGACTGACCTTACCCAAGCCATGCCGATTGCGTAGCCATCCCTCCAGAAGATATTTCACACCATCATACTCGATAATAAATTCAGAGAAGTTATCGACCTGAATCGTTTGCTGTGTGGGGTCGCGAGGTATGGCGAGAATTTCAGATTTGGACTCACCCTCAAGGGTATATTCTACCAATGCAATGGGGTCAACTGTGAGAGTGTCACCAGCTCGTACTGGTCTGCCTACGATCCACACTACTATTTTTTCCGTATTTGTACTTGTCTTAACCGGGATCGCGGCCTGATTGACAGGATGAGGTAAGAAATCACTGATTACATAGTCGGATCCTTCCTTCAGTGTATCAAGTTTTTCGTTTTCCAGGTCCACTGATATTGCTCTAAACTCTCCTGCTGGTGTTTCAATGACAGTAGTGAATTGTTCTCCCGGGATATTTTTAGGAATGACTACCGCACTGTGTCCCCGGTTAAGTGTTGCATCATCTGAGCTACACGAGGACATAGTAGTCAGAAATGCCACAAGTCCAATACTGCTTACAATCCAATTTGTCACTTTAATTACATTTTCCATCCAAACCTATCATCAAAGGCACAAAAACCATAATTTGAGCATTTATCTTCCGACGGCATTTAATAAAGTTACAGTATAATTTAAAATTATTTTTAATAAGTAATCTATGAATAACAGAAGCTATTTTGACCCGGAAGACCTAAAGAAATTTGGAAACATCACCGAGTTTCAACAGGAGTATGGCGATAAATTTTTCAGCTATTATGGTGAAGTAATGAAAGAAGGAGCTCTCACTGAACGTGAAAAGTCGTTGATTGCACTTGCCATAGCACATGCCTTTTCCTGTCCTTATTGCATTGAAGCGTACTCTAAGGGATGTCTGGAAAAAGGAGCGGACGAAGAGCAGATGATGGAGGCCGTACATGTGGCTGCTGCTATGAAAGCTGGCATCACACTCGTAAATAGCACACAAATGATGAATCACGTGAAGCGGTTAACAATGTAAGTATGGCAATCAAACAACGTGTAAAGTCACTAAAATCTAGAACTAGTAGTCTGGCAGACACTATGATTCAGTTGGATGTTCTCAATGGACGAAGGGGCACGAGAGCTCACTTCACACCTTTTGAGGATACCATAAGAGAACATGGTCATGCTACATTGCATCCTTCCAGCATTCAAATTTTCCAATTAAACATCGGCAAACTCTGCAATCAATCGTGTGCACATTGTCATGTAGATGCCGGTCCTGACCGCAAACAGGAAAACATGAGCCGGGAGGATTTGGAGATTTGTCTTGATATCATCACGAAATATAATATCCCAACCGTCGATATCACCGGTGGAGCTCCCGAAATGAATCCAAATTTTCGGTGGTTTGTAGAGTCTTGTGTAGCAGCAGGTGCCACTGTCATGGACCGATGTAACCTCACGATCCTTCGAGCCAATCCAAAATATGCTGACTTACCCAAGTTCTTTGCAAACAATCAGGTTCATGTGGTCAGTTCGCTGCCATACTTTAGCAAGTCCCGGACAGATAGTCAGCGGGGTGATGGTGTCTTTGAGGATTCAATTGCTGCACTTAAAATGCTGAATGCAGTAGGGTATGGAAAAGCAAGCAGAGGATTGAAACTGGATCTTGTATACAATCCATCCGGTGCATTTCTGCCTGGAAATCAGGAGAGCCTTGAGGATGAATTCAAACGACAACTGAAACGAAAGTTTGATGTTGAATTCAATCAGTTATATGCCATGACGAATCTGCCCATTAGCAGATTTCTCGACTATCTGATTACAACAGAGAATTATGAGGAATACATGCAGACGCTGATCGAAGCCTTTAATCCAAACACAGTCGACGGTCTTATGTGTCGAAACACTATTTCGGTGAGTTGGGATGGTTTTCTGTATGACTGTGATTTCAATCAAATGCTTGATTTGAAAGTGAATGTATCTGGAAAACATATTCGGGACTTCGATTTAGAAGCACTAAACAAGCGGCAGATTGTATTAAACCAGCATTGCTATGGATGCACGGCAGGCGCAGGGTCCAGTTGTGGAGGTGAAATAACGTAAAGCCTTGAGGTCAAGAATGAATTAGCGTCAATGACTTACTTTTAATACTTTTATGTATTAATAAGTGAAGATATATGAGGCGTGTACCTGTTTTTTCTCCGTTACTACTAATGCTCCTGACCAGCCTAATAATGAGCTGTGTTTCAACCAAGAAATACGATGAACTGGCTTTCCAAAAAAGACAACTGGAAGCTGAAAAATCCAAGCTCACGGAGGAAGTAACCTCCAAGAATACCATGATCACTGCATTGAGAGAAAAAGAGACCATGCTGACGCAGCGCGAGGGTGAACTAGCCAACGCAAAGTCACAACTTGCAGCACTGCAGGAGTCACAAAAAGACCTGATGCGAAAGTATGATGAGTTGCTCAGTCAAAGAAATGAAGTACTTGATAATGCTTCGCAGGAAAAGGTAGCACTGGCTGAAGAACTATCAGCCAAGCAGCAAGAGCTGGATCAAAAGGAAAGGGAGCTCCGGTTTCTGGAAATGAAGCTACAATCCCAGGAAGAAAATCTGGTGACACTGCAGGAAGATGTAAGAATTCGGGAGCGTAAACTAATGGAGCTTACAGAAGAGCTCAATGCCAGAGACAGCATGATGCAAATGCTTCGCGCCTCCATTGATGATGCCTTGAGAGGGTTTTCTGATGCTGACCTAACTGTTTCGGAGTTTAATGGAAAAGTCTATGTTTCCCTTTCGCAAAATCTACTTTTTGCAAAGGGCAGTAATGTTATCGATCAGCAGGGGCTAAATGCTATCCGCAAGCTGGCCAATGTAATAAAGGATAATCCTGAAATACAGATAAATGTCGAGGGACATACGGACTCCGATGGTTCACCCGCCAAGAATTGGGACCTCAGTGTGACAAGAGCCACTTCGGTGGTGAAGGCCCTGACCGGTGCAGGACTTGATCCCGGGCAGGTTACGGCTTCAGGCAGGGGACTATACTATCCTAAAGTGCCCAACGATACCGAAGAGAATAAGGCTATCAACCGAAGAACAGAAATCATCCTGTCACCAAATCTAGATGCACTCTATTCTTTGCTGGAATAAAACTTATCGAAGACCGTTGGCGTTTGCTATCAAAAGCACCGTATGCTGAGAATTCTTTCTGCTGTATGTATCCTGACCCTCATCACCATGAGTTGCAAACGTACTGATGTACCTAAAACACCCCTCGCAACAGATTCCTCACTTCTTATAAGAATGGAGAAAACGGGCTGCTACGGCACGTGCCCAGCCTATCTTCTGGAGATTTCTGACGTGGGGAAAATCCAATTCAAAGGATATGGTCATACCAGAGTTGATTCAGCATCATCGCAACTGACTTCCGAAGAAATCAGGGATCTGCGTACCTTGGTATCGGACAAGGAGTTCCAGGCGCTGGAGAAAGAATATATTGCAAACGTGTCTGATTTACCTTTCACACATCTTACGATTCCTACTGAAAAAGGGGAGAGAAGAATCAGCTGTCGTGGTAGAATGCCCGATGCTTTTTCGACTGTTTCATCTTTCCTCAGTGATATGGTAGAAAGTAAAGGTTGGGCAAATGGAACAAACCATCCACCAAAAGCAATACGTGAAGTCATCATTGATGTGAATCCATCCGTTTCTGTGGAAGAAATCGTGATGCAGTTTGATACCTTTGAAATGCAAATGGAGAAGAAGCTCAGTCCAGGTGAAAATGTATATCTACTGAGTTGTCAGGTATCTGATGAAGAAGCTGAGGAGATGCTTCAAGTACTCAAAAACACGGAAGGAGTGAAAGCCGCGCAATGGAACCATACTTTGAAAAAACGTGATCAATGATACACCGCATTCTACTTACTATATCTATTTTTTTCATGTGCTTGGTGGTACTGTCCGCTCAGAATGAAGTCGACACCACCAATTTTCAGACATTCGACTACGAACATGAAGGTCAAACGTTTGTAATGCAGCAATACTTCCTGGTTTTTCTCAAACGTGGAGATAGCACGGGCGGAAGTGAAGAGGAGCGACAAAAGATCCAGGCCGCACATCTGGAGTACCTCGGAGGATTATTTGAAAAGGGATATATATGCATGAATGGACCTTTCGGAGATGACGGAGAGATTAGAGGTGCCACCGTATATCGCGTATCCTCTGCGGACGAAGCACTCAACCTGGCCAGTAATGACCCCGCGGTCAAGGCTGGTCGTCTCAAGGTGGAAGTGCATCCCTGGTGGCTGGCGCGGGATACAGGAGTTCGTTAAAAGCGAACGTCCTGCCTGTTTTTCTGATACGGAATCTTGATAAAGTTTAGGGGTGCCTGACGAACCCTTATATGGAAACTATAAGTACCCCTCTGTGGAGCCCAGTTGAATCCCATCTCCCAACAATGCAAGTTACGGGTGAATCCGAAGTGTGGGTACGTAAGACGCTTCGATCGAAAATCATACCCAATGTTCCCTACATTGATATCCCAGTTGGGCGAAAGTCGAAAACTCCCCCGAGTATTTATCGAGTTAGTGGTCACCGTCATTTCAGTATTACCCTCATTATTCATCACCCACATCATTACCAAATCATGATTGAGTCTGAAACTGCTGAATAAATCCGTCAATGATTCCTCCTTTTCTTCGTCACCTTTATCTTGCGACTGCCCACCTACTCCACGACTACCGCTACTTCGATTTGTCACCCCTTCAAAATCTCCTTTGAAAAGTGATTTGAGCTGAGCTACTGTAAGACCCGTACTTAGACGCACAGCGGCTCTGGCAAAACGTAAAGGTTTCCCCTTCGTTTTCCAGTAAAACTGATTGATCCGTCTGCCATTTTTATCCTGATCATAGGGATCATACACCGCACTAAAATTCATGCGGGAAAGCCCCTTGAAAAAAGTGGTCGTCCCACTAATATTGACGGTACTCCACTTCAGACTGTCTAAGACAAAGTTGTGTGATCCATTGACTGAGAGTGTGTTAAACAATTTGATCTTCTTTTCGGTAGAATCTCTCTTCGAAAAAACTTTAGCTTCCAGGATATTCGTGAACGAGTAGCCCAACGCCATCCGCTGACCCGTCAAGGGTGGAGATCCAAACAAGGCCCCTTCAAAAATGGAATACGGGGTTTCCTCCTCCCTTCTCACATCTGTCTGTACATAACCCACATAACCCAGGGCAGGATCCGTGTAGTCAGGCGAGTAGCTAAAAGATATATTGGGCTTGATCACATGCCGAAGACCGCGAAACCATCCCTTGGTACGCCCCACTCCCAGTGAACCAAAAATGGTAGTTGTGAGGGATATACTGGTACTAAACTCTCTTAGAGGCTTGAATCCATTGATGGTATCCTTGAGTACTTCACCAAAGGAGAGTGTATCATATACGGGAGTGACATCATTACTGTCTAGAGGATTCACAATTGAATCTACTATCCGTAGATCCAGGGTGGGATCAAACTGCTTCTGAATGGTTTTGAAATACCAACTCTCATCATAATTCACTGCCGGAGAAACGGTAAAGTAACGCAGGACCTGGAAAGAGGCGCTACTATTCAGACTGTGATTAGCACCGTACTCAGCATCCTTAAACAGAGACTGCTGAAATAACAGACTGTCTTGTGTTTTGATGCGATTCAGGAATTTACCGGTGTATTGCAGGGAGATCTTCTCGTACCACTTTTGCTCCGGAGACCGCGTTTTCTTTCTCTGAAATGGGAAAATCCGACGCATACTGACATTCACATCGGGCAGGGTAAATTGCATGGTACCCGTCCTGGTATTTTGTGATGCACGAGCATTAGTCGATAGGGTGAAAGGGGTACCCTGAAAGACCTTTCTAAAGGATACGTTACTACTATACTGACTATTAAGGACCCTTGCTGCATCGTTGTAATTCAGCTGATCATATCCGCTGGTCTGCATCTGTACACTGGCCGAAAAAGTCTGGTTAGGCCGGGATCTTGGATCTTGCCGGTGAGACCAGTTGACTTTAAAGGACTTCACCGGATCTCTTATCGGTCCTAACTCTGCATCAATAGTTTCACCTATGCGATTAGAAAATCCAATGTCAAATGAGCCACTATAACTATAGCGCTTCCGGTATTGAGATTTACCTCTGATACCCCAGCTTCCATTGAAATAAATATCCCCGGTAAGTTCCAGATCGATGTATTCTCCTAGTGGAAAGTAATATCCTATATCTCTCAGACCAAAACCCCACTCTTCCGAATATTCATAGTTGCTGGGGAAAATCAAGCCATTCTTAGCACCCCTGGATATAGGAAAAAATCCAAAGGGCAATATCAATGGAGTAGATACTCCGGCGATCTCCAGGTTACTGGGACCGACAATGACCTGACGATTGGGAACGATTTTCTGCTTGCGGCTACGAATCCCATAGTGAGGATGGTCAGCATTACAAGTAGTTAAAAGTACGTCCTGGCTGTATACGTAATCTACTGAGTTGGTATCCTGTCCTCCACTGACAAATTTAGTTTCACTACCGTGGATAAACATATTACTCTCCTCGGTCACTACATCATAGATCTTCCCTTTCCGCGTCTTGAAGTTGTATCGAAGACGTTGCGCTGTAAACTGTGAAGTACCATCATCGAAAAATGGTCGTCCATCCTCATTGCGTTCTTTCTTTTCTACAGGCATTCGCTGACGTCTCCGGTCCTCCAGCGCAAAGGGATCATTGAGAGTATCCAGACCGATTGTGTCTTCGTACAATAAAGGTAGCTCTGGTTCAGGTTCCGGCTCGGGCTCCGGTGCATTGAGCTGATCAAAAGCATCCACTTTCTTCAGGCTATCCGGGAGCTGCTCAGCCAGTGCCGTACTGCTATCCAAATTGACCCGTATATAATCTGCGGTGATAGAATACGTTTGATACTTAATGGAAGCATTACCATAAAGAAAAATCAACCGGTTTACATTATCCAAACGGATTGAGTCTCTGGCACTATAATCTACTAAATCATCAAGCGTATCAGCTGAAAACTTTACCACACCACGCAGCGTGTTTTCTGCAGCAGTGGTCACGGCAGTATCGGTGAGTTCTGATGGAATCACGAGTGTGTCTTCTTCAATTTGACCGTAGACAACAGATGAAAAACATATTAAAACTAAAAATTGTATGTAAAACGCTGATTTCAAGTGTTTTTGGCGTTGTTTTTGCTGTGGAAAGTATGATGAGTAATTATAATGTATAAATTCAAAGTTATGAAACGCTATTTATCAATGGCATGGCTAAGCGGAATGTTTGTGCTGATTTTCCTGCTTGCAAGTCCATCCGAGGTTTTATGTAAAAGCACAAAGGTATGCTATTCGTTGTCTGAAACGTCCAACTTTAATATTTCATTAATCAACGATTTATTGGATGTACCTAATGCGCCCGGGTCCAATGGAGTCAGGAAGGTCGTATTGGATGCCGGTCATGGTGGACATGACGGCGGATGCACGGGTCGAAACTCTCAGGAGAAACATATTGCTCTGGATATCACCTTGCGTCTGGGTCAGATGATTAAGAAGTATCACCCCGATGTAGAAGTTATCTATACCCGGGACAAAGACGAATTTGTACCCCTCCATGAGCGTGCTGATATCGCTAATAAAAGTCAGGCTGATCTGTTTATCTCTATTCACTGCAATGCAACTGCAAAGAGAAACTCAGCAGTAGGAACAGAGACTTATGTGATGGGGTTGCACCGCTCAGAAGATAACCTTATGGTAGCAAAGCGTGAAAACTCGGTAATCACTAAAGAGGCCAACTATACACAGAACTATGACGGATATGATCCTGATTCGGATGAGGCACACATCACGCTAAGTATGTTTCAAAATGCCTTTCTGGATCAAAGTATAGCCCTTGCCAATTATATAGAGGATGCGTTTCAGAATCAGGGAGAACGAGTGAGCAGAGGTGTGAAGCAGGCAGGATTTCTGGTATTGAGAAATACAGTGATGCCCAGTGTATTGATTGAGGCTGGCTTCTTGAGCCACAACAAAGAAGAAGCTTTCCTTCTGTCTGAAGAAGGCAAAGGTCGTATGGCGCATGCAATGTATACCGCTTTCAGCCGCTACAAGTCTGAGGCAGACAAAGCCGCATTAGTTATTGCAGAAGATCCTATGATAGAAGCCATAGCGGTAAATGAAACCGCATCAAGAGAAGAGGAGATTGTGAAAACCAGCCAGGAAGAACCCATCAACTATGTAGAACGTGCCAAGGCTGAGATTGCCAGAATGAAGGCGCAACGACAAAACGAACAGAAACCATCCACACCGATAGCTACAAAAAAGGAAGAAGTAACTACCCCAGTGGCGCAGCAATCAACCCCTTCACAGACTCCAAAGCAGCGTGAAGTAAATAAGAAAATGGATGATACGAAGGCTGATGAAGATGTACTAATTAAACCCCGAGATCCCAAATTGGAGTATGTCGTACAGCTCTCCGCCTCATCTCGAAAATTACGTACTGGTGGAGGTAAGTGGGATCGAGTGGAGAATGTATTGATTCGATATGAAAAAGATATGTACAAATATCAGATAGGAGAGTTAGCATCTTATGAAGATGCCGCACGCGAAAAATCTAAGTTGCAAAATCTGGGTTTCACAGATTGCTTTATCGTTGCATACTTCGATGATAAACCTATCTCGGTCAAAGATGCAATTGCTATGGGTCGATAAATAGAAGACAACCGGTCCCCCCATCAAGGACAGGTATCAATATTTTATAACTTTGCGGGCTTTATAAACTAATCGGTACCACTTTTGTTTGGACAGTTTGTAAAGCCCCTTTTTATATGAAGAAAGAAATCAGAATCGGTCTGTTTGCAATCATTGCAATTGCTCTTTTAATTTGGGGCTATAAGTATTTGATGGGGACCAACCTGTTAAACAGATCAAACTCATATATAGTTGAGTATAGTAATATCGATGGACTACAAGCCTCGGATCCCGTCATCATAAACGGGTTTCAAGTAGGTATTGTGCAGGACATCTTCCTTAAGCCTGAAGATCTCAAGACACTGGTGGTGAAATTAAGTATAGGAAAAGAAATAAAGCTTCCGCCTAATACCGTGGCTTCTTTGCAGAGTGAAGGAATGATGGGTGGAAAGCTTATTATGCTAAAATACGACGGCACCTGTGGTAGTGATTGTCTAGAGAGTGGTGCCAGGCTTCAGGGTGAGGAGGTAGGTCTCTTGGGATCTATGGTGGATCCCGCGGAGATTGATCAGTATATGACCGCACTAAAGGAAGGTCTGGGAGGTGTGGTAGATAGTATTACCATGGGAGATCCCGATAGTGGGGTCAATCAAACAGTCTCTGATCTTCGCATTACGATTGCCAACCTCAAGCAGACAACCATTGCGATGAATCATTTATTCTCGCAGTCGTCTTCTAAACTCAGCGCAGTTTTTAATAATCTGGAATCAGTCACCGGGACACTCAAAGAAAACAATGACCAAATCACAGGTCTTCTCAAGAATGCCAATGAGATCACTCGCCAGCTTTCAGCCGCCAGACTTGATAGCACCATTGCAAAAGCTAATCAAGCACTAGGAAATAGCGGTGAAGCCATTAAAAGTCTTGAGGCAACCCTTGCCGAAGCCCAGGAGACTTTTACTGGATTGCAAAGCATATTGAAAGACGTAAAAGAAGGAAATGGAACACTAGGTCAGCTTGCCCAGGATAAAGAACTCTATGACAATCTGACGCGAACCTCGAAAAATCTTGATCTATTACTTCAGGATTTCCGAATACACCCGAAGCGCTACATAAATTTCTCAGTATTTGGAAAAAAGGAAAAACCCTATGAGGTCCCTGAAAATGATCCCGCATTCGATCCAGTTCAAACCAACTAGGTAGCAGCAATTATATTGACTTCGGGTTCTAGCTGAATTCCAAAAGTATTCCGTACGTCCTCCATGATTTGATTTGCCAGTGCCCAGAGTTCTGTACCGGTTGCCGACCCATAGTTGACCAGTACCAACGCATGTCGATCATAAGTGCCTGCATCCCCGATGCGCTTGCCTTTCCATCCACAATTTTCGATGAGCCATGCTGCCGGTATCTTTATCATTGAATCCGCTACTTTATAGTGTGGTATTTCAAGTCGCCCAGCACTTATTCTATCAAAAAATGCTGCGGAGACCACTGGATTTTTAAAGAAGCTACCTGCATTTCCAATTTTTGATGGATCAGGAAGTTTGGATTTTCTGATTTCAATAATGGTCTTACTTACTTCCTTAATACCAGGCTGATCGATGCCTTTTGCCTCCAATGCTTTTTGTACGCCTCCATAGCTGATATTTAGGCTGTGTTGATTTTTGGAGAGCCGAAGACGCACTCTGGTGACCAGATCCCGACCTTTTCGTTCTGATTTGAAGACACTTTGCCGATATCCAAAATTACATTGGTCTCTTTGAAAGGTTCTCTCTTCACCCGTAGTAAGATCAATGGCATCCAGGCTTTCAAAAACGTCTGCCAGCTCGACACCGTATGCCCCAATATTTTGAATGGGAGCCGCACCCACCGTACCAGGTATGAGCGAAAGATTTTCCAGGCCTCCCAGATCCTGATCTAAAGACCACAAGACAAGTTGATGCCAGTTGACACCTCCGCCTATCTCTACAATTGCGTGATTTGGCTCGGTATTGATCACTTCAATTCCATCGTATTGGTTATGGATGATCAACCCCTCAAAATCCCGTGTAAAAAGTAGATTGCTACCGCCCCCTAATACCATCTTGGGTAGTACCTCGAAATGGATGGCTTCCATGACTTCCTCATACTCTTTGACTCGTACAAAGGCTTTAGCCTTCACTTTTGCTCCAAAGGTATGGTAATCTTCAAGGGAAAAATTTTGATAGACCTCCAATGCCATCAGACTGCATTTTCAAATTGTAAACGTGCAAGATTTCGATATGCGCCATCTTCTCTCAGAGAAAGCTCTGAATGGGTTCCTGACTCGATGATTTTTCCATCTTGCAACACATAGATGCAATCCACATCCTTGATTGTAGACAATCGATGCGCTATGATAATGGAGGTCCGCCCTTCCATCAGTGTATTCAAAGCATCCTGCACCAATTTTTCAGACTCTGTATCCAGGCTGGAAGTAGCTTCATCTAAAAGCAGAATGCTGGGGTTTCTTAAAATGGCTCTGGCAATCGCAATTCGCTGGCGTTGTCCACCTGACAATTTAATACCCCGTTCACCCACTATAGTCTGAAGTCCTTCCGGAAATGACGAAATGAATTCCCACGCATTTGCCTGTACCGCTGCTTCCCTGACTTCTCCCTCCGTCGCATCCTGCTTACCGTATAGTATGTTTTCCAGAATGGTCCCCCCAAAGAGAATTACTTCCTGAGGCACTACGGCAATGTTTTGGCGCAATGCCGTTACATCAAAAGAAGCAATGGGTTTTCCGTCAATTTTTACCACTCCTCCCAGCGCATCGTAAAATCGCATGACCAGCTTGGCAATCGTCGATTTACCGGAACCACTCGCACCCACCAAAGCAATTTTACTACCGACGGGCACCTCAAAACTGACATCTTTCAATACTTCGATGTCAGCTCTCGTGGGATAGCGAAACACCACATTTTCAAATGCAATAGATCCCTGGATCTCCACCGGATTGTCTAATGTCTCTGCCAGTGTTACCTCCTGATCCCTCTCAAGAATCTCCAGAATTCTTTCTGTAGCACCCATAGCACCACTAAGCTGCGTGTAGAGATTACCAATACTTGCAATGGCACCACCAATCAGCCCGGTGTAAATAATAAATGAAAACAAATCGCCGACTTCCATGTCGCCACTCTCTACAAATAAGGCGCCCTGCCACAAAACAAAGAAAATGCCCCCAAACAGGACCGTAATAATAAAGATGAAAAAGATCCCCCGTACCCGGGCATAGCTCAGTGAGATTTGAACAATGTCTCCCACCGACCTGGCGTATCGAATCGATTCGAACCACTCATTGGTAAAAGATTTGACTGCAGAGAAGGACTGCATCGTCTCTTCTACGATGATATTTGCATCCGCCAGCTTGTCCTGGCGCTTCCGTGACAGCTTTTTGATATATCGTCCAAACACCATCGCCAGGACCACTATGACTGGAAAGGATAAAAGCATGATAAGCGAAAGCTTTGGGGCTAACCATCCCAGGATAGCAATGCCTGATATTAATATCACCAATTGTCTCAGAAATTCGGCCAGGGTGATGCTAAAAGCCCCTTGGAGCTGTTCTACATCAGTGGTAATTCTACTGGTGATTTCACCAATTCTTCGTTCTTCATAAAACTGGATCGGCTGGGTGATAAGCTTGTTGTATAGTGCCTTCCGGACATCCGCCATACCTTTTTCGCTGACGATAGCAAATGTGATCGTCCTAAAATATGAGAAAGTCCCTTGCAGAACCAAAATAATGAGAAAGAGAAGTCCATACTGACCTACCGAATAAGGAAGCCTTGAATTACCATTCGCAGCATTAGCCATTTCACCAGCTGCTCCAGGGAAGATCATAAAAATAAGACTGGAGATCACCAGGAGTATCAGACCAATCATGAAATAGTGTCGATACGGTCGGATAAACCGATAGATTCGCGTCACTCGCTTCAGCATATCCCAGCTGACCTTTACCCGATCCTCTGACGAATCCTGATCTTTCCTGCCCGATGTCCTTCCAAATCGACGTGCCATTTCCTTTATATTGGGTGCAAAGATAAAACAGCTGATGACGGATGAAGTTCCAATCCCGTCAAAATGACAGTATTATGGTATATCTGTCTAGTGCGAAGTAAAGTAGATAAATTGACTATCGGACGACCAGGCTCCACAAGCAAGAGAATTCTGATCTCCTCTCAAATGTGCCAAAGAAACAACTGTATGTTCAGGATCTTCAAGATCCATCACTTGAAGGGATAATTCCTGGCTGGATAAATCTTCAGCCGTCAAATAAGCCAACCATTTTCCATTGGGTGACAAACTGGGTGAGAAAAAGGCCCTTTCACCTTTGAGAAGTGGTTGATGATTTGAGCTATTAGTAGCCCAAATTTCAGATCTTTGGGGAGTCCTTAATGTGTAGAAGATCGTAGAAGAATCAGCATGCACTCGAGGTTGGATCTCCAATGAATCTGGTGTATCTGTGACCTGATTCAATCGTCCGGATATTAAACTATATGCATAAAGATCAGCCTGTTCACTACGTCTTACACCCGACAGGATAGCTTCGGTAGCACTCGGAGACACTATACCTTCTACGAAGGCCCGCAACCGTGGAATACTTCTTAACCTCCCATCTTCAAGCGATAGCAGCTGAAGCCGGTCCGAATAAGCAACTACAGAATAGTCGGTCAATGCACTGAGATTATGATTACTAACGCTATCACGCAGGGTGAATACTGTTGAATCAACTTGATCACCTGAAAGAAGCAATAATTGTCCTCCATTTAGAAGAACCAGGGAATCATCCTTCCAGCACTGTACATTCTCTATATACTCGCTAGTCTGGTAGATCACTTCACGGATCTGACCTGACATGTTGATTCTTTCAATGGTAGAACCAGAAGATATTGAGTTATTCTGTGCAGTGTGCAGACTTACTTGACTAAAGACAAAGCCTCCAGAACCCCTACAAACTAATCCTGCCTTGAGAGAAGAATCTTCTCTGATGGTTTCATCCGATAGTAGCTGAAACAAATCATTGGAAGGCGCCCACCAACACTGCAGTCGATCCTGCACTCTCTGCATCCGTAATCTGATTGGTTGGTCAGTGGGCAGATATGCTTTGGCTACCACTGAGTCATTCTTCATACTACGAATGGTGTCTCTATCCGAGAGTAAATAGAAATCTGAAGGACCTAACAAAACAAGACCTGCTTCATTACCAGCAATCAAGAATGTCATTTCCAGTGTGAAGTCACCTGTTACTTGCTTAGTGAGTGAAGCAGAGCCCTCCAGACCCTGTGCATATCGAAAGACCTCCTCGGAAGTCAAGTACTCCCACGCCTTATTTTCCGGGCACATTTGAGTATCAAAGAGAGGTCCTTCAAATGTGTGCTCTATGACCGAGGAGTTCTTGCAGGAATACAACCCACACAGACCTATTAGCATGATCCACCCATTTCTTATCATACTTTGAATTCAAAGAAATTTTGCTAAAAAATTGATTTGCCCAATATGATATACATCATGCTGAATAATCCCATGCAGAACATCTGCGAGCGTGTACGGTTTTGAGGGTACAGGATCGGATAGATTCATTGTGGACGATTGCATAAGCTTTTCCAGTGTTTTCTGTGATTGATCCAGTCTGTCGACCAACTCATGCCAATCTTCAACCGTCATGTATTCAATGGTTGGAAAGTTTTCATTCTCTTCGATTACAATGGATTTGCCTTCTTTCAGAAGATGAGCGACATATCGTCTCCAAGCCATCATATGATATACCAACTCCGCGATATTGTAGCTTCCATTCAACCTTAGCAACGCCTTACCAATTGGCACTTCTTCCAGTGTTTTCCGCACACTTTTACCATACCAAACCGGACCATTATATGCCTTTCTTAACAACTCAATTATTGACTCCATAAATGCACGTGTTAAACTTGAAATCCACCTTCTTTTAGCAATTCAAGCACTTTCTGACACATTTGGTAAAACGATCTTATCTCTTCGGGAGGCATCAGATGCTTTTTCTTATAGATGATCAGAAAGTAATTTAATCCTTCCAGAGACCATCCATGATTAAATGTGAAGTAATGCAATACGTCAGGTGTAAATGTACTCCTGATGAGTGATTCATCGCCTCCTGTCAGGTGATATTTATCAGAAAAAACTTCATGCGAGAGAAAGTCGATATCCTCCTTACCGAATAAGCGGACCACCTTGTCCAGAAATACTTCAGGTCTCATATAAAACTGAGGTAGACCTAATTCTTTCGATTGTACGAAAAATACCGTTTGCTTATATGTGTGACTTGAATTACCCGTGCTAATGGTAAAATGATAGTCAAAAATTGAGGTTCTCGTGCTATCAAAGTCTGTCCCTGAGATCATCAGGTTTCTAATTTTTTTCCTTCCTCCAATCTTAAAAAGTTTGAAATCCTTTAGCAAGCTGAGTGTACCCCAATCATCGTGTGGACTATATTCCATACCTAGCTGGGAAGCTACAGAACGTAAATCTTCCTTTCTAGTCGATCGAAATATGTCCCAAAATCCCAAAACAGCATTTTAGCTGTAAGGTAACATTAAGATTCTTCAATAGATACAAGTTCAGCCTTGACGACCTGTGTTCCGGCAAAGAAATATAGAGCATAGTGTCCTGGCCCTAGATTGTTGAGCGAAAGAATATCCTTCTGTCGGAATCGCTTTCTCTTGATAATCTTCCCATCCAGATCAGAAAGGGTGTACTGAATGGATCGCGGGTAATTAGTTTTGATCGAAAGTGTAGAATCTGTCCTTTGATGAGAGATATCATACTCAAATGACATGTCTTGATACCCACCACTGGACTCTGCAGACATTTTGAGTGGGAAGGTAGTCTCCATCTCATCGATCCTGGCAAGTTTGACAGGCCTGGCCTCCACGATTGGCCGACTACCGGCATAAAAGGTGAACCAGAATAAAAAACCTAATCCGATAAGTAAAAGGGAATACCAGGGTAATCTCATACGTTTACGGCTTTGTGTACAATGCTTGTATCAAATACTTTGCCTGAAAGAGGAACCTAAATGTTAAAAAGCGAATTAGACGGTAAGGACATATTCAGTAGATGATAGCTGGATGACAGCAGAAAAACTAGTGAGATTTGTCAAAAACGATACAAAAGCAAAATAAAATACTGAGACACAAAATATTGTATGACCTAGACAATAAAGAAAGGCTAGTTGTTTTGGCTTTCTTTTGTATGTTTTATATATATTTCGAGGTTTAAAGTAGAATTTAAAATTCGAAGCATTAATTCGATTAAAAACTAAATGGGAAAAAACGCTTTGTTATGGCGATAATGATCACAGACGAATGTATAAACTGCGGTGCTTGTGAGCCAGAATGCCCCAATAATGCCATTTATGAAGGTGGTGTTGAATGGTCAATTTCTGATGGCACTTCAGTTGAAGGCTCCTATGTTTTGGAAAATGGTGAAGAGGTGGATACCGATGCTGAGCAGGCTCCTCTATCTGAAGACTTCTATTATATTACTCCTGACAAGTGCACGGAGTGTACAGGATTTCATGAAGAACCACAATGCGCAGCTGTCTGCCCGGTAGATTGCTGTGTTCCCGATCCGGATCGAGAAGAGGATGAGGCAACTTTATTGGAGCGAAAGGAGAAATTGCATCTCTAGAAGTCACATAAGATAAATTTCAATGAGTTCTGATTTAACGATTCAAAATGAAGTCACCATCAAGTTTGCTGGTGACTCAGGGGATGGTATGCAGTTGACAGGTGGGCTTTTTACCGACAATACTGCGATCACTGGAAGTGACCTGGCTACCTTCCCGGATTTTCCAGCTGAAATTCGGGCCCCAGCCGGAACATTGCCCGGAGTCTCAGGGTTTCAAATTCACTTTGGAAGTACCAATATATTTACTCCCGGTGATCAGTACGATGTATTAGTTGCCATGAATGCTGCAGCTCTCAAAGCAAATCTGCACAATCTAAAAGATACGGGTACGATCATCGTAAGTACTGATGGATTTGACAAGAGAAATCTTCGGCTGGCTAAGTATGAGGATGATGCTAATCCCCTGGAGGATGGATCTCTGGATGGATATGAGGTTTTCAAGATACCCATCACGAAACTGACACGAGAATGCCTTTCTGAATTTGAAATGGGCATGAAAGAAAAGGACCGGTGCAAGAATATGTTTGTACTGGGATTTATCTATTGGAGATATGATCGTGACCTCAAGCATACGATTGATTTTCTGAATGCAAAGTTTGGTAAGAAACCAACTGTTCTTGAAGCCAATCTTGCTGTATTGAAAGCCGGCTATCACTTTGGAGAAACCACAGAGACCTTTTCTTCCCAATTCAAGGTAAATCCCGCTCCCCTTAGTCCGGGTGTATACCGGGGTATCATGGGTAATGAGGCCCTTGTTATGGGATTGGTAACTGCTTCTAAAAAAGCTAATCTTCCACTATTTTATGGTTCATACCCAATTACGCCTGCATCGGATATCCTACATGGATTGGCAGCGTATAAACATTTTGGGGTCAAAACCTTCCAGGCAGAAGATGAGATTGCTGCTATTTGTGCTGCTATTGGGGCGGCATATGGTGGTAATCTAGGTATCACTGGGACCTCAGGACCTGGTCTTGCATTAAAGGGTGAAGCGGCAGGTCTAGCGATGATTTTGGAACTCCCATTAGTCATCGTTAACGTGCAGCGAGGGGGTCCTTCCACGGGATTACCCACTAAGACAGAACAAGCAGACCTTTTGCAGGCTATCTACGGAAGGAATGGGGAATCCCCCGTTCCTGTGATTGCAGCCAAATCGCCGGGTGATTGTTTCTTTGCTGCCATTGAAGCCTGTCGGCTGGCGATACAACATATGACACCTGTCATTCTATTGAGCGACGGATATATAGCCAATAGCTCAGAACCCTGGATGTTTCCAAAAGCGAGTGATATTCCAGAAATTGAAGTCACTTTTACTCCCCCTAAGGAGGATGATGAACCCTTTCTTCCGTATAAGCGCAATGAAGACTTTGTGAGATCATGGGCTATACCTGGCACGAAGGGACTTCGGCATAGAATCGGGGGGCTGGAAAAAGAAGCGAATACAGGTAACGTATCATATGACCCTGCCAATCATGAGTATATGGTCAAGATCCGTGAAGCCAAGGTTGAGAAGATTGCAGATCACTTGCCTCCATTGGAGATTGAAGCTGGACAGGAATCCGGAGAATTACTAATTCTGGGATGGGGCTCTACCTATGGATCCATTCGTGGAGTAGTAGAAAGCCTAATCAAACAAGGAAAATCAGTGGGTCATGCACACCTGCGACATATAAAGCCCTTCCCAAAGAATCTGGGGGAATTGATGTCGAGGTTTGACAAAGTATTAATACCAGAAATAAATAACGGTCAATTATCAAAACTCATTCGGGATAAATATCTCCTTGATGTATTCCAATACAATAAGATACAGGGAATGCCCATCACGAAGGCAGAGTTAGAACACGCTGCTTTAGAGATACTAAACCAATAAAACACAATCAGTAATGAGCACAAATCTTCCCAACGGACAGGTATTAAAAGCCAAAGACTATGCATCTGATCAGGATGTAAGATGGTGTCCTGGATGTGGTGATTATAGTATTCTCAAGCAGGTACAGAGCGTTTTCGCCCAGTTGGGTCTGGATCGCGATAATGTGGCCGTGGTAAGTGGTATTGGCTGTTCCTCAAGGTTTCCCTACTATATGGATAGCTATGGTATGCATTCGATCCACGGAAGAGCACCAGCCTTCGCATCCGGGCTTAAACTAGCTAATCCGGATTTGAGCGTATGGGTGATCACAGGTGATGGTGATGGATTTTCCATTGGTGGAAATCATATGCTACACGTCTTACGGAGAAATTTTGACCTCAACATACTTATATTCAACAATCAGATTTATGGTTTGACAAAAGGTCAGTATTCACCCACTTCGGAGGTATCCAAGCGGACCAAGTCAACTCCGATGGGTTCGATTGATTATCCAGTAAATCCCAGTGCATTTGCTATGGGATCCAGTGCTTCATTCGTGGCAAGATCCATGGACCGGGATCCTAAACATTTAAAAGAAATGCTGCTCCGCAGCGATCAACATAAGGGCACTTCATTTCTTGAAATATACCAGAATTGTAACATCTTCAACGATGGAGCATTCTTTGCATTCACGGAGAAATCATCGAAAGCCGATACCTGTCTTTTCCTTGAAAATGGTCAACCTCTAGTATTTGGCTCAGAAAACAACAAAGGTATACGTATAAATGGCCTTCGACCTGAGATCGTGGACCTGTCAGAAGGCAAGTACACGTTGGATGATCTCTGGGTACATGATGAAACAGACATTTATAAAGGATCGATGCTCACACGATTTTTCGATGATCCTGCGATGGAAGGAGCACTTCCCAGACCATTTGGCGTATTGTATGCAGAGGAACGCCCTACATATGAAGATCAACTTTTCGAGCAATTAGAGATTGCGAGCCAACGCGATGCAGATTTGGATAAAATGATTGCAGGCTCTGTAACGTGGACTATTAAATAACCTTAAAACATGTAGGACATGCCTATGCCAAGACATCTTGTTGCCATTTTTGGAGGTGCCGTTTCAGGATCTGAAGCAGCTCACCAATTGGCAGAGAGAGGAGTATCATCCATTGTTTTTGATCAAAATATTCTACCCTATGGGAAGATTGAGGATGGATTACCTAAATGGCATGCTAAACTACGTGATAAGGAAGAAAAGAGAATTGACCAGAAACTCAGTCATGAGTTGGTGACCTTTGTACCCAAAGTCAAACTGGGGGAGGACATTTCTTTCGAAGAGTTAACGAAAATGGGATTTTGTGCTGTCTTGCTGGCAATTGGTGCATGGAGAGACCGTCCCCTTCCTTTGCCCCGTGCTGATCAATATGTGGACAAGGGATTAATCTATCAAAATCCTCTCATCTACTGGTTTAATCACAAACACGAAACCAATTATGAAGGTCCAACCTTCACTATCACCGATAACATGGCAATAGTAGGTGGAGGCCTAGCCTCACTAGATGTGGCCAAAGTGATCATGTTTGAGCTGGTAGAGAAGGCACTCAAAGACCGAGGACATGATGTAGATCTTTTTGCACTCGACAGGAGTATAGCCCGGGTACTGCAAGACCTGGACCTGACCCTGGAAGACTTAGGTATCGAAGGATGTACCCTTTACTATCGACGTCGCATAAAAGACATGCCTCTCGCGCCGTTTCCCACAGATACTCCAGAGCAACTTGCCAAAGCACAGGCAGTACAAGAAAAGGTACTCAACAATTATCGAAGTAAGTATTTGTTTAAAGTGGAGCCCAACCACATGCCCATAGATATTATCACAGAAGGTGATCGGCTAGTGGGTATGAAAATGAAAAGAACTTCTATACAGGACGGAAGAGTAGTACCTGTAGAGGGAAGTGAATATAATGTGCAATTTTCTCAGGTTGTATCCTCGATTGGTAGTATACCTGATATGATTCCCGGCATCCCGGTCAAAGGTCAAACGTATCAAATCGAAGATGAAACCTTTTGTCGGATAAAAGGGCATCCCCATGTCTTTGCACTAGGTAACGCCGTGACTGGTAGAGGCAATATCAAGGAATCTATGAGCCACGGAAGGGAAATATCGCAGAATGTAATCGAGGGGTACCTAAAACATGCTGAAGGTTCTTCTGATCCCTCTATTTCAGCACGCATCAAGGGTGCCATGCATGCCATTACCGAACAGATAAGACATTGTACCATCGAACCAAAGGTCTATGCTGGGATTATGGAAAAAGTGAAATACTTTCATGAAAAAGTGAACTATCCTGGTAATTACGCCGAATGGGTTAGTGCTCATCGCCCTGAAAGGCTGGAAGACTTATTGGGAGTCAATCATTAACGATACTTTGCAGCTTAGAAAAGGCAATGCGTTTTCCAGTAATTACGACACCTACTTTCTTTCCTTTGAGTTGATGCCTATGTAACCTGCAATATGCTAAAGGGAGAGCTGCAGCACCCTCAATAAGCATTTGTTGATTTCTGAGCATGGCCACTATTTCATTTGCTATTGCATCTTCATCGATAAGATACCAGTCATCCACATAATCCTGGCACATCGTAAAAGTCATTGAA
This sequence comes from Saprospiraceae bacterium, assembly GCA_050298535.1. Classification (GTDB taxonomy): domain Bacteria; phylum Bacteroidota; class Bacteroidia; order Chitinophagales; family Saprospiraceae; genus JABDMH01. The sequence continues at coordinate 777,292 of JBNKUI010000087.1, read as the reverse complement.
TCTGGCTCCAGACCACCGGCAGTGCCATCTGACAAGGTGGGTTTAGAAATTTCTTCATTGATGATACAACCCTTTCGTATCGAAACAACCATTTCTGGACTTTGTGCTGGCTGACAACCCACGATATGTACCTCAGGCTGCATTGTCTTATAAGCTAAACCCACACCTGAAATGAGACCACCCCCTCCCACTGGCAACACCACCATATCTAATTCACGTTGTTGTGTCATCATTTCAAATCCCACCGTGCCTTGCCCCGCAATAATCAAAGGGTCATTATATGGATGTACTAATATACTACCAGGTTTTTCGGAGACCTTTCTAGCATACAGCTCTGTCTGGAGGCTGTTGTCACCATGGAGTTCAAAAGGCACCTTCAGTGAACGGATAAAAGCCAGCTTGGAAGATGAAACATGTTTTGGAAGATACACTTTGCCCTCTAAATCCAACATTCTGAGAGCAGTGCAAAAAGCAGCTGCATGATTGCCTGTAGAGGCAGCAACATAAAATGTATTTTGTCTCTGCTCTAGCGGCACAGAAAGTATCTTGTTAAATGCACCTCTGGCCTTAAATGACCCACTCACTTGCTGTAACTCTAACTTTAAGTACACCGAGCAACCCAGCTCCTCACTTAATACCGGATCCAACTCGAAAGGAGTTTGATACAGATATCCATGAATACGGTCTCTAGCCGATTGTATGTCATCAAAGGAAATCAAAAATCAATGATTGCAGTCCAGATACTGGTTTTATTGCCGTCCATCCGTGTCCAAATTGGACGCACTTTACCATTTATAGCACTGATATTATTATAGTCTCCCATGAAAACTGCCGGGTTGGGTCTGAAAGGTTTATCGCTAATTTTCACATTGGTAAAGGTATCACCCCCGTCAAATGAGTAGGCTAAATACACATCTGTATTCAAATCACTGTGATGGCGCCGATCATAAAATACAATGAAAATACCGCCTGATGATGGATCCACACACATCCAGGTGAAGAACTGATGGCTTCCCGGACCATCATCATTCACTCGTACCGGTTCATCCCAGCTATCTCCCCCATCACGAGATTTTATTAGCCATACATCCGTATCATCAACACCATTTGTCTGATCACAGTAATTAATATAGATGTTGCCTTTAAATGGGGAACTACTGATATCACATGCAGTTATGGGCATTGTGTTAGCCCGACTCAGTCCAGGAATGTTTACTGACCATCCGCCAGGATGATCAGCTACTTCGATATCATTCTCGCGCCAACTAATGCCCCCATCCAGAGATCGGTCAAAATATATCTTGTCGTCGTAAGACCAGGCAACATAAATTTCTCCTTCAGGTCCGATAGCCGGAACTGCACCTTCTGTCGTCTCGTCATCATCAAGACAATTTCCTTCCAACTCACTCAATTTCAACGGCTCACTCCAGGATAAACCATGATCTAATGATCTTGAGAATAATATTCTGCTTTTGTCGTCGGGCTCCGTACTACCATAGAGATCAAATTCGGTCCACGTGAGATACAGGTTTTCTGATCGTGAATCAGCTACCAGCCAATGCTTGTCCTGATCTGCGGGATGATTGAGTCCTGCAAATGATCCATCACTCCAGCTCAGTCCTCCATCATCAGATCGTTGTATCACTATTCTATCAAGCCATCTTTCACTCTGCCGACCAGTACCATCCGGATCTGAGAGATGGGCAAAGAAAAACCGTCCACTTTTATCAGCCGTAATCACGGGATCACCAAAGACGCCAAAGGGTGATTTGACAAATTTGGTAGACCAGGTATAACCCCCATCACTGGAAGCATACGTTCGATTGAGGATCGCTGCAGCCACCATCATATCATCATTGGCAGGACTGATGAATATAGAAGGTTCGCTGGGATTAAACATGCCCATAATATTTTGACTATCGATCAACACGTTATCAAACGCAGTGGGAAGTTTAGTCTCTTCCAGTCTTTTGAGTTTAGTGGTGCACGCTACAGCAAAAAACAGAAAGATTATTACGGTAAAATGTCTCAATACACAATACTTTGATGTAAATCATAGGAGGTTCTGGAAAAGATTTTCCGACCCAATATAATCAAGGATTACTAAATATCAGAGAGAAGACACGGTGTAGTGGGAGAAAGAGATTAGGTCTGTTTCCGGATAAAACAATGTAAAGAAAAGAGGTTGACACGATACAATATCGATCAACCTCAAGCTATAAAAATAAAATCCGTTGTCTTGTTTTTTCTATAGGAAGAAAAAGAGGTTGTACTTGTAAGTAACAACCTCTGCTATGAAATGAAACCCGTTATTCCTTGACGATAATTTCTGAAAGAGAAAAAACAGAGGTTGCTCTCCGAAGAATAACAACCTCGTGCTATGAAATGAAACCCGTTACTCTTTATGCAGAAATTCCGCTATATCTTAAAACCACTCAAATAAGTAGTGTTAAAGTCAAAAAACAGAGGTTGCCTTCCGAAGAATAACAACCTCGTGCTATGAAATGAAACCCGTTACTCTTTGGTTTGCATTGGGTGTGCTTCAATGGTTTCAGAAGTCCTTTAGGACCATCAAGTATTTCAAATAAACGTTTTCTGGTCGGGGGCAGAAGCTATCCTTTATAAGGAAGTTCTGGGAAGATTAGATGGATTCTGTGTTACATTTCGCCATCATCACTCACACCCCTACTTAGTCAAAAAGTCTGCCAAAACAGGACGTATTTTTCTAAGTTTTCATGCGAAAAGTCATATTGTCCTTTATCCCCCATACATAACATCCTGAGAAGCAATGTGAAATACTTGAGCCCGGCATGAAAAAAAAATAAAAAAATTGAGAAGCCTTAATCCACATCACCGCCAATTAGGATGGGTATAAAAATTCTTACTCCGAAATTTGAAGAATATTCATCCTAAAGCTGTGAGTAAATCAACCAATGAACGTCCTCTATATATATTTTATCAAATACATAGTCCGTAAAATACTCAATTCCGATAGTAGGGTATCGATTTGCTTGATGCCCGATTTTTCATTCTATATATACTAAGCTTTGAAAAATCTTGGTAGGTCCTGAAAAAAAGTGAGGGCCGACGCTCCATATCGACCCTCCTAACTTGGTGCTGAGTGTATTAACTCCCAAATCACCATAGTTCCTGAACACTGCAATGCAGCGTCAGGTTTCCTATTTGCTCTAAAAAATTTCAGTATAGTGAAATACAGAAAAAGTATGTCTACGTGTTGATAGGGAAACTATGATATGCTATACTGCAAAAAGGATGCCCAGTAATTTTCCTATTCCATATGGTATCTTTTATAACCACCATACATATGATCACTCTAAGTACCGAAAACTACTAAATGTTCGGACTTGCCTCTGCTGATGAGTCAACAGAACGCCGATCACCATTACTGGCTATCAACTCGATACTGTGTGCATTTGCTGGCAATCGCACTTTTCTACTGGACTGCGACAAGAATCCATTTCCAAAATACAATTCCCTGCTATATGATCTTCCATCTACCTTGTACTCAATTGATACGTCACTCTGGCGAGGCTGGATCACGATATGGGATGAAGAGTTTTTTTCACCAAAAGCCAGACTATTTGATTGGTTTTGAGTCACAAAATATACTGGGCCCTGCGTTGTTTCCACAATAGCAGTGCCCTTAGCATCGCCTGGCACATAAAAGCCTGATTGCGAAGGTAGATTCTCCAACCAACCTTGAGCTTCATATCCTAAAATTAAACCATTGAAAGCATCACATCGACCCGTGACAAGCTCCATTCCATAATCATTTCCCACGAGTAATACTTCAGGTCTATTTGAGTGCGTATGCGTCCTAACAAATCCTGAATACACAGGTGCCACCTGTGCCATATCTGGCAAGGATTCCAGGTAGAATGAACCATTACCGCGATTCTCAAGGTAGGCACTATGCAGAAAATTTGCCTCTACCACCAGTGCGTCTTCCAACTGGTCATCTGGTATCAACTCATTAAGAGATGCCATTGCAAAATCACTGTTCAGTAAAAACTGGTCTTTAATAGCATTTAATTGCTTAGCATAGTCAGCCCTTCCATGGAGTGTAAATTCCTTCATTGTCCCATCTCTATCCTTAAAGTATGCGGTCGTAATCGCATCAAAACCTCCATTATTATCAAAATCTTTAGCATAGATACGTACAGGATTTTCCGACGTGACATCAAAGACCATGTTTTCCCCAAAATTGCCCACGATGTAATCAACATCTCCGTCCTGGTCCATATCACCAGGTATGATGCAATTCCACCATCCGACGTATTCAGAGACACCACTATTCGCAGTGACATTCACAAACGTTCCTTCGACATTCTTCAGAAAGGTAATGGGCATCCATTCACCTGCGATAATGAGATCTATCCATCCATCCTGATCAAAGTCCGTCCACAGGATGTCCGATACATTACCAATTGCTTCCAGATCAGGTGCTATTTGATCATTGACAACCTCGAATTTGAGTCGACCATTCTCCAATTTATTTTCGAGAAGATACGTAGTGACTGGCCTTGGGAATTGATGGGGATATACGCGCCCACTCACTATCAAATCCAAATCTCCATCCTTATCGAAATCAGCTGCACGTACGGCAGACCCACTTTGATGGAACACGGGTAAGATATTACTACTTAACTGGAAACTTCCACCCTCATTTAGGTATAATCTATCAAGATAAAATGAATCTTCCAATTGAAATTCATAGCCTCCACTCACCATGTAGAGGTCGTTGTCACCATCATTATCTACATCAAAGAAAAGAGCACCCAATGTCTCATGATACTTTTCCTCCTCAGTTGTCTCAATGGAATCTCGCCTAAATGTACCATCCGTATTTTGAATAAGGAGGGCACCTGCTCTTGAATACGGTCCTCCAATGAATAAATCGTCCAAACCATCTCCATTTGCGTCACCCGTTGCTATGCCCGGTCCAAACTGAGAAAGCTTGTGCGGAAGTAATGGCTGCACATTGAAATCCACATAATCTATTTCATTATGGAAATATTGGAGATTCAGTGATGCGGAAGTTTCTTCAAGATGGGTATCCACCATTTCTCCTTTTCGATCAGTCATGTCGTCAGCATCGGCATTGCGAAGCGTAACTGTCTGATCAGCTGAAACATCGGTCAATATAGAGTACTGTCCATTTGGCCAGGCTACGATCACACTATCAATCCGGTCATAAGACCCCAGTCCAAAATGTAATGTGCTTTCAATAGAAGACAAATAACCACGGTAAGGTGAGCATTCTGTCGTCTGGATCATGCCTTCAACTTTCAACGTCACTATGGCACCAATCGCTCTGCTATTTTGAGGACTGCCTTCCAGTGTAATTCTTAAGTAATGAGACGAATCAAGATGACCTTGATCTACTAACAGATTCTCAAAGAGAAAGCTTTCATGATTTATATTATTTACCACATAATCCAGATCGCCATCCCCATCCAGATCGCCATATGCCGCTCCATTAGAGAAAGAGGGCTCTTTGATACCCCATTTATCGGTGACATCGATAAATTTGAGATCACCTTGATTGCTATATGCATAGTTTTTTAGTTTGACTACAGGGACTTTTTCGAGCATGGCGGCTTCAGATACAAACCGCATCACATCCGCCTGGTAATCCGTAAAATCGCGATCTGTGATGTCTCTTGGAAATCCATTCGTAATGATAATATCCCGAAAGCCATTGTGATCGAAGTCCGCCACCATCGGAGCCCAGCTCCAGTCGGTGGCAGCAATCCCTGACATCAGGGCGACATCACTAAAGATGGTCGATGTCTGGTCGGGCGTGTTTCCCAGATTCAATTGTAACGTATTTCTAACAAACTGAAAATCATAGCCAAACCTTCGATTATTGATATATGAGGTATAATTGTTGGGTCCCATCATCGTCTTTCGGCGATAATTGTCTTCAGGCAGCATATCAAGGGCCACCAAATCCAGGAGTCCATCATTATTTATGTCAGCTATATCATTACCCATCGCTGAGTAAGAAGTATGTTTGAAATATTGATTGGCTTTGTTGGTGAAGGTTTTATCACCGTTATTAATGTAGAAGACATCATTACTGATGAAGTCATTACTGATATAAATGTCCTTCCAACCGTCTCGGTTAATATCAACAATATTCACTCCCAGGCTATAGCCGGGCACAGTTATTCCTGCCCTTTCGGAGACATTTATGAATTGCGGATGTTGAAGGCTATCATTCCAGACGTTTTCATATAATCGGTCTACTCGCTGAAGTTGGACATTTTTATGTTTATCTCTATAGGCACTGGGACTTCGTAAGTCCTGCATCTGATTTACTATGATAAATACATCGAGATCGAGATCATTATCATAGTCAAAAAATACAGCGTTCATAGCATTCGAAGTGTCTGCCAGTCCATATGCTGCTGCCTCTTCAGAAAAAGTGGGAATGCCATCCTGGTTCAACCCCTGATTGATATAGAGTAGGTTCGTTCGATAAGCTACATCCTCCTTGGTATTGGTAGCAATGTAAAGATCCGTCCAACCATCCTGATTGATATCTATTGTCGCCACACCGGCACACCAAAAGTCATCCCCTCCAACCTGCGCCACCATTGTAATATCCTTAAATTTTAGATTCCCTTCATTGAGATAAAGACGGTTGGGCTCACTATTGCCCGTAAAAAATACATCTTGCATACCATCTTGATTGAAGTCAGCTAAGGCTACACCTCCCCCATTATAGATATACTCATAAGTAAGGATATTGAAAGAATCACTTTCAGCTATATTATTCGCAAAGTCAATTCCTGATTCGCTGCCTGGCACGAGTCTAAACAGGTCCTTGTCGGAATTACAACCCCAAAAAAATATTAATGGGAGCGAAAGAAAAAAAGGTAATAATAATCTCATTGCATCAATCTTACTTCATCAAATGTAAGCTTCTTAGTCTTCCCCTCTAAGCTACTTATCCCTCAATTGAAGGAGTTTATCCATCTTGAAAATCAAATAGATAGCTCACACGCATATTCGCTAAAAACAAAATGGAGGTCACATTGCTGTAACCTCCATGGTATGTTTGATAAAATAAATTATAAGTCTACCATCCTGGATTTTGCACCAGTCTGTCTTCACCTTCCACACGACTCAGATCAACTTGGACGGATGGTAAAGGATACAATGCATGTCTATCTTCCACTTGATTGGCTGCAGTAAGATAATTACGCTTAGTCTCTTCAACTGCAAGGTATGCATTCAATACTTCTTTGAAAGTACCCCATCTTCTCAAATCAAAGAAACGATGTCCTTCCATGGCTAACTCAAGTCGTCGCTCCATACGGACAGCGGCACGTGCAGTGGCTTGATCGGTCCAGGCATCATCATAGGTTCCAATTTTGTAATTGGCCCAGGTAATTGAGGGATCATCAATAGGAACAGTGATCGATGGTACATCCACACCTGGCCCTTGAGCACATGCTCCCGCTCGAGTTCTGATCATATTCACTAGCTCTCGAGCTCGTTCAAGACTTCCGGCTTCTACCTCAGCTTCTGCCAATGTCAACAGTACATCTGCGTATCGTAACAAATGTAAATTAAGCGCAGAAAGGTGTGCGCTATTCCAACCCACAGAGCTACTTTCTCCCTGACCTGCGTGATAGATATTCTTCTTAGGACTGTAAGGTCCTGCCCATTCCCGGGCACGAATATAGTTGGGATTGTGTATACCATGATTTAAGAATGGTACGTCATCCCGCCCCACGGTCCAATCTACACGAGGATCCATAAAGTCATCCGCTGTGGCATCCGCATCGTTAAAAGTGCCAATTAATGGCAAACCATTGTCATCTACTTTAAAGGCATTGACCAGATTTTGAGATCCCTGATGGAATCCACAACAACCAAATGGGCTACCCGAATGTGGGAAATTTAGGCGATCGGCCCGGTTTCCATTTTCTCCATTAGACGAGCCATCATTAACAGTGGCCTGATAGGCCAGCATAGTTTCAGGTCCGTTTTCCAGGGCAACCGTAAAAACATCATGAAAGCAAGGTTCAAGAGCGTGAGGACCATTGTTGACCACATCGTCCAGAGTGGACTTTACTCCAGCCCAATCATTATTATATGACTTCACTCTCCCCAAATATGCTTTCGCTACCCATTTCGTCACCCGACCCGCATCAGACTGTGACTCAGGTAGCATAGAAATAGCGCTTTCGACGTCTGCAACAATCAACGGATAAGCATCAGCCGAGTTAGTCCGCCGAAAGCCTTCGGGCTGATCCGGCGCATCCTCTAAATAGTATGGTATATTTTTCCACATACGATACGCCTCAAAATGGTAATGTGCGCGCAAGAATAGTGCTTCACCCATGATCCGGGTTCGATCCGCAGCACCCACTTCCTCCACAACTGCAAGAAGTCGAATTGCTGCATTTGCACGATTGATACCTTCATATAGTACACGCCATCGGTCATTTAGATATCCATCTGTACCACTCGTGCTCCACTGATATAATTCGATATCAGTGATTGACTGCTGATCACCGGGCTCTGACCCCTTATAGGCGTCATCAGAAGCAACGGATCCAAAGGTCCAGTTTGAGCCTGACACGCCCCAGGCTCCTCCGGCACCCCAGCCATCCAGCATGGAGTATGATGATACCAAGGCTGCTTCCACTCCGGCTGGATTTCCTAACGTGTTTTGATCCAACACACCTTGTGGAGGTCCATCCAAAAACTCATCCTTACAGGAAACCAGTAATAGCCCTGCAAGTACAAATAGACCTATATATTTTGATTTAAACATTTTATTCATTTTTAGTATTTCACAAATTAGAAGCCTGCGGACACTCCAAACATCAGTATTTTATTGGCTGGATATGTTCCACGATCTACACCTGCAGCTTGATCACGTACATTTACCCCATTGCTATTGTTACTTATGTTGGGTAACGCTGGATCAATATTGGAATATCCTGTTATAGTAAAGAGGTTCTCTGCCTGAACGTATAATCTAAGATTTGAGAAACCTACTTTACCTAATGCACTAGCTGGCAATGTGTATCCCAGTTGAATCGTCTTTGCCCGTACATATGAACCATCTTCAACATAGAAATCACTCGCCGCACTTGAAAACTGATCGTTTTGATCTAATTGCGGAATACTGGCATTGGGTCTCGAGGGCGTCCAACTATCCGTCAACAATTCTTCACGAACATTAGTACTAAATAATCGGAATATTGTAAACTCCTTGGAAATATCGAAAATCTCATTGCCAAACGAGCCAAAGAAGAACGCGTTCAAATCCCAGTTCTTGTAGGTAAACCCTAAGCCAAGGCCTGCCGTCAGATCCGGGTGATAACTACCTATGATCGTTCGATCTGCGGCCGTAATCATACCGTCGTTATTGGTATCCACAAATCGTAGTCTGCCGGGTGCTGCGCCATCTTGTGTAACGTGCGCATCCACCTCCGCCTGATTTTGGAAAATACCATCCGTCTTATATCCAAAAAATGTTCCAATGGGTGATCCCACTTGATTGATCACAACATTACCAAGACGACCAGCGGCGCCTCCCTGACCAAAGAAAAAGTCCTGCTCACCATCGATCGAAACAATCTCATTCGTATAATGGCCCATGTTTAGGTCCACATTAAATTTCAACTCCGATCCAATGTTGGCTCGATATCCCAATGTAAGGTCCCAGCCCTTATTCTCCATCTCTCCGATGTTTACAAATGGGGGGCCTGCGTTACCTGCAGTCGCTGGTAGTGCAGGAGCAAATAACAATCCATCCACCGCACGCTTATAGACGTCAAATACTACGGTAAACTTACCCTGTGCCAAAGATGCATCGAAGCCTACATTGGTAGATACGTTTTCCTCCCACTTCAAACCGGGATTACCTATAGATGTCAGTACGTAGCCTGGGGCAAGTCCTCCTCCAGATCCATCAATATCGTAGAAAGAAGACGTAGTGCCTCCACCGAATTGGTCAAATGTACGACCTGTGGGTATCTGCTGGTTTCCGGTAATACCCCAGCCTCCTCGTATCTTCAAATCATCTAACCATCCTAAATTCTGCATGAAGGACTCATTTGATATCCTCCAACCCACACTAAAGGCCGGGAAAACTCCATAGGCATTATCTGATCCAAAGCGAGATGATCCATCTCGTCGCACGGTGGCACTTAAGTAATATTTATCATTATATCCATAGTCAAACTTGGCAAAAAGTGAGGCTAAGGAGCTTTTAAACCCTGAAGAATTTACCGTCCGAGTGTCATTATCTGCTAAAGCAGCTTGAATATACCATGCGTTTAGATCTGTAGTGATGTATCCTGCCAATCCACCGTTCAAAGAAGTACCTAGGGTCTTTATGGCTTCGTACCCTCCCAATACCGTTAGCTGGTGTACATCTGCAAAATTCTTCGTATATGTAAGTGTATTCGTCCAGGTCCAGGTCGTGGACTCAGACCTATTCTCTGCCAGGCTATATACCGTACTTGGCTCTGAGTTCTCAAATGACGGATAGGTGAAACGCTTATCCTTGTTTGAGTCATACTGTACTCCAAAGCTGGTACGAGCTTTGAGGCCTTCTATGATATCATACTCAGCAAATACGTTTCCTAACAATCGGTTGCCAGTGAAGACATTGTCTTTGTCCTTCTCCAAGAGCGCGATTGGATTACTGGCGTTACCTAGCGAATTGGCTTTGGCTCCTCCATACCACCCACCGACATCATATACCGGGATGATAGGTTGTGCCTTGATGATATTGCCCAGAAACGTGCCTTCTCCCTGGTTCTGGAAATTACCATCAACATTCTCTGATCGAGCCAGCGACATGTTTTCTCCAAATGTGAATTTACCGGATTTGAATTGACTGTTAGCACGTAATGAATATCGCTTCCACCAGGTATGTTTTGCGGTTCCATCCTGATCATAGTATCCCGCAGATATATTGAATGTACTAAATTCATTCCCTCCTGATACTGACAAGTTGTGATCATGCACCAGTGATGGGTCGAATACCTCATCCCACCAATTTGTACCTCGACTCGCTGGAATGATTAAATTATCTGGAAATGAGTATGTACTTTCATCCACACTTTGTGTCTGATTTGTACCGTCATTGGGCCAGATGTAATTTGGAATCGTGGGATTATTAGGATCTGGTCCATAAATATTGGTTGGGACGGCAATACCTGCATTAACGTGACTTTGCCTTACTACTTCGGCATAATCCAACGGATTTTGGATTAGATATGAATCCATCCCTTTCACAGGATTTTGAACTCCCACTGATCCACTATAACTTACCTGTGCCTTCCCTGGCTTACCTTTTTTCGTGGTGATGATGATTACTCCGTTATTGGCTCGCGATCCATATATGGATGCGGCAGAAGCATCTTTCAATACCTGCATGGATTCAATGTCGGCAGGATTGATCATGTTATTGTAATCATCCTGGACCGGTACCCCATCAATCACATATAGCGGATCATTATTTCCAAATGAACTAATGCCCCGAATACGTACCGTGGACCTACTTCCAGGGGCACCCCCTGTTGTCACGTTTAGTCCTGCAGCCCGTCCTTCCAATTGTTGGAGAAAACTGGCTCCGGTTACATTCTGCATATCATCAGTATTAACAACTGAGACTGCACCAATAATATCTCGCTTTCGTTGACTGGAATAGCCCGTCACCACGACTTCGTCAATCAAAACTCCTTGCTCGAGCACAATATCAATATTGGTCTCCGTTCCAACGGTTATCTCTTTTGTAGTATAACCTGTAAATGAAACAAGTAGCACATCACCAGTATTAACATCTAATGAGTATGTGCCATCAAAATCAGTAACTGTACCATTCGTTGTACCCTGCACCAATATGGTTGCCCCAATCAGGGGTTCTCCATTAGAAGCATCTGTAATAGTTCCCGATAGAGTCCGACTCTGAGCAGAAACTATTGAGATAGATGCGAGGAGAAACAGGGAAGAAAGAAAGTACTTAGATAAGCTAGTAAAGAAACGGCAGTAGCCTTTCATCTTCCTACAATTTTAGATTAAAAAATATTATTCCCTCAAAATCAGGGCTGAATCTAAAAAATCTGACAGTAGCCAACAAAAAAGAACCAATTTATTTTCTCTTGACAGCCCCAAACCAAAGAAAATACTGAACAATAAGTCATTTCATGGTCTTTGTTTCACAGTTTTACCTGACCGACTCCGAAATCCGATAAAACAATACACTTCTATTGTTTCTTCCTATCACCATGGTCTGCATGTCATTCTTTCGATTCTCGAGTAATTTGACATCCCTTACCTCTCCCTGTACAAATAATCCACTCACACGATATGGCACTTCGTGAAATTCGTTATTTGCATCTTGTGTCAGCATGATTCCCTTATTGCTATCTTGCCGACCAAGATCAGGTTTCAGACCATGTTGATTTCCAAATAAACAAATGTCCAACCTGGTATCTCTATCAGTATCTACAGTAGTGATCGCATATACGGGTGCTACCTGCGCTGCTCTGGGTAAGGGTTGCAATGTAAGCACACCGTCATCATTCCATAAGACACTGGATCTCAATTCCTGGACTTGGTATTCCAAAGCCCCTTCTCGCTGTTCTTCGGCAAACAGTTGCTCGTAAGTCATTTCTCCATATTCGCTGTACTTCAGAATGCGCTTCTTCAGTATAGGCATTTGCTCGACCATATCCATTTTCGAAGGAAAAGGATATGCCACTTTACCTTGTGGATGCCAGTTGATAATGAATTCGGTCTTTTGATTACCATCAAAATCCTTGACAAACATGGTCATGGGTTGTTCTACACTGGCAGACCACCTTGAGTTCAGTCCCCAATTACCCACCACAAAATCAAAATCCCCATCGCCATCCAGGTCAGCTGGTTCTATGGTATTCCACCAGCCATTGCTGTTCGGTACCTGTTTTTTCTCAGCCAGTTGACCTCCACTATTCTTTATAACGGTTATGGGAGCCCATTCGCCGACTACTACCAAATCTCTTATTTGATCCCCATCGACATCAACCCATCGGGCATCTGTGACCATTCCCAGGTTTCCTGTAGTTTCTGTGGTGACATCGGTCCATGCCTGACCGTTCTCATTTCTTAGCAGGAAAGACCTTGGACTTAAACCATAGTTGCCCGGGACAGCCCTTCCTCCCAGAAAAAGGTCCAAATCACCATCCCGATCATAATCATAGGCATCAATACAAGAAATAAATCCTGACACTTCGGGTGCTCCTAAAAAGACTTTATTTAGGGTACCCGATCCATCATTCCGATAATATTTCACATAAAATGAACCGTAACCTCGCTGATACTCATTACCTCCCAGTGCCACGATTAGATCTAAATCCTGATCATTGTCTGCATCAAAAAGGAGTCCTGCGCTACTTTCTCCCTCCTTATCCAATTCAAATTGAGGTTGAGGGACAAATTTGAAGGTGCCATCCTCATTCTGGAAATAACATTGGTCAGCCATACCATGCGCTCCCAACAGAATGAAATCATCCAGGCCATCTTTGTTAATATCACCTTCCACTATCTTGGGTCCTTCATTCGAGAGCTTGCGGGGCAATAATTCCTCATGCTGAAAATCATAGTACTGGTTTTCTACATGTGATATATCACTTCCCTTCACCTCCTCAAAAATGGGTTGAACTCTATTGTTAGCTACATCAACCGAAAGGGTAGCATCTACTTCTCTCAGGATTAATGTGGTATCAATCGCAGGATTTACGATCACTTGTCGGGCTCGTGATGCCCATATGATTTCAAGTGTATCAACTCCACCAGCTCCCAGTCCAAAAACAAGGGATGGGTCCATACTACTTTGGAATCCTCTGGCCGGCATCATATCTGCAGACTGCTGATGTCCCGCTGATCGTATGATCACTCTGGCTCCATAGCCGAAATTATTGCCTTCCTTACCCTGTAGTTTTATTTTTAGGTAGTGATTTTCTGTATTGTCCGTAGCCAGCGATTGATACAAAAAGGCTGGCATGTTGACATTATTGATCACAAGGTCCAGGTCTCCGTCATTATCTAAATCACCGTAAGCGGATCCGTTACTAAACGAGGCTTCCCCCAGACCGATAGATTCTGAAACTTTATCAAAGTGGAGATTACCACGATTTAGAAATGCTGCATTTACTATCGAAGTAGAAGATAATTCTGACAGAAAATCCCTGAAATCGATGTAGCCCCTTTTTTCAACAACCGCATCTACCGCCGAGCGATCTGCTAAGAAATCGCGAAAGTCCAGGTCTGTGATATCATGAAATATGCCATTGCTGACAAAGACATCCTGCATGCCATCCAGGTCAAAATCAAAAAGTAGCGCTCCCCAGCTCCAGTCAGTCGCTGCAAGACCACTGATGTGCGCTTGTTCGGTAAAGTAATCCATTCCGGTATTTACCTGCAAACAATTCTGCAGATACTGATAGTAGAAGGCAGCACGGTATTTAATATCATCTTGATAATTAGGGCCAAAGTCTGTCATGGTCTTCAGCCGATAATTATCCGGTGGTAACATGTCAGTCGTAAAGATTTCAGGATACCCATCATTATTAAGATCCCCCAAATCAGAACCCATACTCGAACCTGACACATAGTCAGTACGAATTTCAAGCTCATCTTTAAAGGTACCATTGCCCTGATTTATATACATGTAGTCTCGTTCCCAAAAATCATTGCTGATATAGATGTCTGGCCAAAAGTCACCGTTGATGTCACCAACAGCGAGTCCGAGCCCAAAGCCAATAGGACTGGAATGAATTCCTGATGATTGTGTCACATCAACATATTGACCCTCCTCATTGCGATATAACTTGTCGCCACCCAGGGGATCAAGTTCATCCCTGGTGGAGTTTCTAGCGGCTAATCTTTCCGGACTCGTGAAACTGTTATTCAAGACATAGCAGTCAAGATCTCCATCCGCATCATAGTCGAAAAACGCAGCATGAGTGGACCAGCCAATGTCATCCAGACCATAGTAGGATGCTGACTCCCGAAATGTACCATCCCTATTGTTGATAAATAGTTCATTTTCCTTATCCTCGCCATCCACGTTGCCGCTATTGCATACATAAATGTCCAACCAGCCATCATCATTGATATCAGCCAAGGTGACACCCGTACTCCAATTCTTAGTACCCATTACACCGGCTTCTTCCGCAATATTTTCGAATTGCCAGTCACCTTTATTTAGATATAGGGCATTGGGGCCCATATTCGCGGTGAAATAGATATCACTCAAGCCGTCATTATTGACATCTCCAATCGCTACACCGCCACCATTGTAAAAATTTCGATAGGTAAGTATGTTGAATCCTAGCTGATCTTCCACATGATTGGTAAAGTTGACTCCGGTACTACTCCCTGGTTTTAGCTCAAATAGCTGATTACTTTCCTGGTCGGGAGTCTCCTGATCGAGTTGGCAACCCACTAAGATCCATGGGACGATGATGACGAAAATGAGAATGCGTGAATTCAAAATTTTTTGAAGTTTAGCACCCACAAAGGAAATAAAATTGTTTGCTTAATTCAAAAAGAGTGCAATCGATTGTGTGAATACCCCTAATGTAGGTTTAAAAAGTAAAAATGTATGCTAATTTGGGAGCCTTTCCTATTCAATATCTGGATCGCTCAAGGATGGTGGAGCTGCTTCAAGATCACTCCAGTGAAGATAATTAGGCACAGGCCCCATCTCTAAGATCATTTCGCCGCCTTCCACTATTTCATACTGTCTCACATATGATCTGGTGAGAGGTTCTTCCTGTAATGTCCCCACTTGCACATAGAAGTTTTCGGGTATCCGGAACCGTCCCCTTAAAATAAAAGAGGCACCTGTATCAAAATGAATCTCTGCTCGAGTGAAAGACGGTACCCCGATTACATACACTCCTTCAGGAGGATGAACCGGATAAAATCCCAAATGCGTAAACACTGTCCAGGCGGCAACCTGGCTATTATAAAGTCTTTGTGTGTGATACTTGGCATTCAGTATTTCTATCAGTTTTTCCTGTGTCTTCCAGGCACTACCACTGTAGTTGAATAGATAGGGAAGATGATTGAGTACATTTTTTGACTGAGCGTCCATAAGTTCGATAAGGAGCGTGTCATACAAACCCGTAGTTTCAAACGAGGTAACTATAGAACGCATATCAAATGGTAGAAAACCAGGTTTCTTTTCCCCAGAAAGCAGTTGATTTTCCAGTCTTGTCAATGCATCAACATATTCAGTATATCTAGACAAATCGTTTTGGAGAAGGGCAATTTGCGACAAACACCAATAGAGATGCGCATCTGTGGTCATGACATCAGTAAGCTCAACCTCTGAAATCAGATCATACATCTGAGATCCCTCTTCTCTAAAGCCTTTTAAGTACGCCTCAGTGAAGACGCTTACCTGAGCATCTGAAAGTGAATCGGTAGCAAGATATGAGTTCACCATGTCAATGACTAGCTCCGGACTCAGTAAGGTAAAGAGGGAAAAAAGTGATTCTTCAAATGCCGGTGGAAAGTTTTCAAACTTAACCTCATCATTTTCTATCGATGAGGGAGTTTTGACCGGAAAATGAAAACAATAATAAAGTGCTGTATAAAACTCATTAAGAAGTGGAATCGAAGGTGTGTTCACTTCGACATCGTTGATCACATCCTGCCAAGCAAGAATGGCTTCATTTCTCACTTCGGTAAGCGAGGGCCCCAAGGCATCTACAGCAAAGGTAGCTGCCTCGGCTGTAGATGAGTAACCAACTTTTAGCCGTAGGGGATTTTCATCTAACTCAAATACCAGAAATTCACCAATGATTGAATCAAACGTCATTTGCTCTTTTCTCAAAACCGTATGTGAGAATTGCAATGAAAAATATTGATCCGCACCCATACGATAGATGAATCCACGTGTGTCTCCTTTGACCTGCTGCATATGACCCGATCCATTCTGATCGAATGTGCTGACTAGTAAAGCCAAATATCCCTCCTCTTCCAGTGTGTATTGGTGAATGGCCGCCTGGCTAGTTGCCGAAAGCTCGACTCCAATGTCAGAACCATAGTATAAAGCACAGTATCCGGCTTCACTCTCGACAGAGGTGATCACTTCAGTGGTGATGAGGTTCTGATATAATACTTCTGGCCGATCATCATCCACAGAGCCAGGTGGGATAAAGAAAGGAGCAATTTTCAAATCCCTGATTTCAGAATCATACTTTTCACCTTTTAAATGACCAATCAAATAGAAATCACGGGAAACATTATCCGATCTTCGAGGCCCCACAGCCATCGCTCCGAAGGGTACGGAAGCCGAGAGTGCCGATATTGCGGAGTCACCATGCGATGTTGGGATGACATATTCCAACAGCCCGTAATCAGTAATCGGGGAATTTTTCTGATTTTGGCATGCCAGTATTGCCATCAATAGAATAGCTCCATATAGGCGCATAAAATTGAATATTTGCAGAATGATTGGATCAATATAGTGAAAGTGATGAACCTCTTATGAGAGAGATGAATTCGAACCTACGGAATGGTGTACTACTCTTCGTGATTGTTTTCATTATAGCGGAGAGTTGTCAGAAGACACCTCCCCATCCCGGGGAAGCACTGGCAGAAACCTATTGCAGCACTTGTCATCTCACACCAGATCCATCATTGCTCACACGTGCTGTTTGGAGTGATATAGTCCTACCCGAGATGGGAGCTCGTCTTGGTATGAAAACTACCTTCAAAGAACTAGATCGGACACGCGAAATGCAGTATACCGGATTAATCCCTAAAAGGGCCAGTATGAGTGAGGCATCCTGGTTTGCTATTAAGTCATACTTCGATCAATATGCGCCCGACACCCTTTTGGTCCAAAAAAACTATCCTATCCACAAAGGTGAGGAGGAATTATTTGAAATCATTAAACTGCCTATGATAAAGGCCAGATCAGCATCGCTCGTCCAATTTGATACTACCGCCCATATCTTGTGGTACGGTAACGGCGAAAATGAATACTTATACCGGTATGATTATCAAACGCAGGAGTATGATAGCCTATTTATTGATGGTGCTCCATCTCAGATTTTGAAGTTAGGTCAGAGACACCTCCTTTTGAGCATGGGTCTGATTCATCCCAATGATCTCCGGCAGGGAGCCTTATTAGAATTGACAACACAACCCCTTGAAATAAAATCGGAGATCCTGACGGAGCTTCGCAGACCTGTAGATGTACTTCCAATCACACAACCCCAAGGTTATGATTTTATCGTCAACGAGTTTGGGTATCACCTGGGAGCCTTTTCACTGTATCAAAAAACTGACTCGTCCTACCGGCAGGTCATGCTTGACCAATTGCCCGGGGCGATTAAGTCGTACTTTTTTGATGTCAATAATGATGACATCAAAGATATTGTAGTCCTGATGGCACAGGGAGATGAAGGCATCTTCTACTATCAAGGCAAGACCGATGGTACATTTGCTGCCCGGCAACCCATACTTCGTTTCCCACCCTCTTATGGTTCTACTTTTTTTACAGTGACCGATGTGGACATGGACGGCCTGATGGATATCATTTACGTCAACGGCGATAACGGAGACTACGAGCCTTTGATGAAACCCTACCATGGGGTTCATATTTTCTACGGTCAGGATGCAGATGGAATCTCCTATGAAGAGGAAGCATTTTATCAAATTAATGGCGCATTTAAAGTCATTGTTGAGGACTTTGATAAGGACGATGATGTTGACTTTGCTGTGATTTCATACTTTCCGGATGCAGATCATACCCCGGAAGAAGGATTCCTTTATTTCCTGCAGGATGCTGGATCATTTAAGGCTTACAGTTTGGCTATCAGTGATGAAGGACCCTGGCTGGTCATGGATGGCGCTGATTATGATCAAGACGGAGATACCGACCTGGTGATTGGGAGCAGCAGCACTATGAGTGATCGCAATGCTTCCAGTGGAGTTATAATTCTCAAGAATAAAACTCATTAAATTTTATGCAACCATTTGGTTCCTTGTTAAAGAAGACTTATATTGGCAACCAATTAGTTGCATAAATTTTTAAAAAGAAGAACATCATGAAAGACATCATCACAAAAACACATCAGTTTACTCAGTCGATTCAAAAGGTATGGGATGCCATATCAAAAGAGGATGAAATATCTGAATGGTTTATACAAGCTAGTTTTCAAGCTATTGAGGGGGCAGAATATACATTTACACATGAAAAGACCACCATAAAGGGTTTTGTAAAAAAGGTAAATCCAACCTACCTACTTTCCTATACCTGGGAGGTGGTTGGCACGGATGTCGAGACACTTGTCACTTGGCAGCTGGAAGAAAGAAATGGAGGTACATTTTTAACTTTGACACATGCTGGAATTGAAAGTTATCCGACAGAGGCTATGGCTACCACTATGTTTGAGAACTTTTCAGCTGGCTGGAATTCATGCATTTCAAATCTGGAAAATCATTTAAAATAGGCTACTCATGCCAAGTAAGATTAACCAAATATTCAGGGCAATTGCTGATCCCACAAGAAGAGAGATTTTTAATCTGCTTATTATCGGTGGCACCGCCTTGAGTATTACTCAGATATCTGATCAGTTTGATATGACGAGACAAGGCATTCGAAAGCATGTCAAATTATTAAGTGAGGCTGGGCTGGTCGAAATTTCTTCCAGCGGACGAGAGACTCTCTGTTTGGCCGATGCAAGACCTTTAAAGGAGATATCTGATTGGGTAGGATTTTATGAGAAATTTTGGGATGATGCTCTTGGGCGTCTGGAAAAATATATGGATAAAGAATAGTCCGTATCCTCTACCTCGTCTACTCTTTCACACTTATTAATTAATCAGGCAGTTTGAAACTGCCCTAAAAATCTCACCATGAAGCAACGCGTGATCACTGTCTGCTATATGCTAGTAACGGTCTGTACTGTATTTTCACAGCCACCTTCCCAAATCACAAGAGATGAAAGGACTTCGGCTATCAAGTATCTTAAGCGAACACAAAATAAATTAAATAGCAGCGTCAAGCATCTATCAAGCGATCAGGTAAAATTCAGTCCCGGCGAAGGAAAATGGAGTATTCTTGAATGTCTGGAGCATATCGCAGAATCTGAGAAAACTATATTTCAAATCATTTCATCTTCTGTAAAGGAATCTCTCGAGGATGCATCAACAACCTCAACACTTAGCGATGAGGAAATTGTCATGCTAATCACAGATCGCTCTACCAGAGGTGAAGCGCAAGGGAGTCTGATACCCAACGGGCGATATACAGAAATGGGTGAGGCTCTGAGAGCGTTTGATGAAAGACGAAAATCAGCGATATCTTATGTGAAGAATACTGATCACCCACTGCATCGATATACAATACAGTTTCCATTTGGTGTTATTGATGCGTATCAGGTCCTTCTTTTCATGTCAGGACATACAGAAAGGCACATCCTGCAGATAGAGGAAATCATGAATCACCCCTATTTTCCTTAAGTTGATATTAGATGCCTGGTGAAGAGCCTAATGTTCCATCCGGGCATCCTTTACAAACTTGATCAGGAAATACCAGACTCTTCCTGATCAGACTCTGCAATCTCTGCTGCCTTTTTATCAAAGTAATCCCTTAGCAACGCATAGGTTCTAGCGCCGGCTATATCCTCGATTTCTTCCTGCGAAGCTGCTCGGAGTCTGGTGACAGATTTGAAATGCAATAGAAGTTTTTCGGCTGTTTTCCTACCAATACCTTTAATATCGGTAAGCTCGGTGCTGGTAAAACGCTGTGACCTTTTTAGCCTGTGGAATGTAATGGCAAATCTATGTGCTTCGTTTCTCAATTGCTGGATCAATTTGAGTGACTCCGATTTCTTATTGATATAAAGAGGGATTGAATCTCCGGGAAAGAAGATTTCCTCCAATCTTTTTGCAATCCCGATCACAGTGATTTTATCCTGCAGATCCAACTGCTCGACGCTTTTCATTGCAGCACTCAACTGGCCTTTACCTCCATCGATAATTACGAGCTGTGGTAGATCTTCATTTTCTTCAATGAGCCTACGATATCGCCTATATACTACTTCTTCCATGGACGCAAAGTCATCTGGACCCTCTACAGTCTTGATATTGTAGTGGCGATAGTCCTTCTTAGCTGGTTTTGCATTTTTAAAAACCACACATGCGGCCACCGGATGACTTCCCTGAATATTTGAATTGTCAAAGCATTCAATGTGAAACGGCAGTTCATCCATCTGCAGATCATCCTTCAGTGTCTTGATGATCCGTTCAGAATGGGAGACTTTCCCTTTTCGATTCATCTCCTCTCGACGTTTCTGTAGCTTGAAGAGGGTAATGTTCTTTTCGGACAGTTCGATGAGCTTTTTTTTATCTCCAATTTTGGGCACCGTGATCTTTGTGGAAGCATCTGCTATTTCAATTGGTAAAGGAACCAGTATCTCGGGAGCCTGGCTATTAAATTTTTCTCGAATTCGAGGAATGGCAAATGAGAGAATATCTTCTGGATCTTCAGCGATCTTCAGCGCAATCTCTGCAACAAATGTGTTGATCACCGCACCATTGATCACTTTCATATAGTGAACCAACGCCTCTTCCCGGTCAATATCCACAGAAAAGACATCGACATCCTTAAGGTTAATATTGGCAACCGTCGACTTACCCTGATAATCTTCGAAAGCTACCATCTTGTCCTTCCATCGCTGTGCTTTTTCAAAATCAAGCTCTGTGGCTGCTTTGTTCATTTCTTCCAGCAGATGATCCCTCACAGGTTTAAAATAACCTCTGAGAATGTTTTTGACTTGTTCTACACGCTCAAGGTATTCATCTTCAGGCTCGAGATCAACACAAGGACCATTACAATTCTTGATGTGATACTCAAGGCAAACTTTAAACTTACCGGCTTCGATATTTTCCTTAGAAAGGTGGTAATTGCAGGTCCGCAAAGGAAAAAGGTCCTTGATTAAATCCAATAATACTTTTGCTCTCCATTTAGAAGTGTATGGACCAAAATACGTTGAACCATCCTTGATCAGTCGACGGGTAAAAAACACCCTGGGAAATCGCTCATTCTTGATGCAAAGGTAGGTGTAGGATTTACCATCCTTCAGATTGACATTGTATCTGGGCTGAAATTTCTTAATAAGTGTGTTTTCAAGTAGGAAGGCATCACTCTCAGAGTCCACCACAGTGACCTCCACCCGTCGAGCATGCTTAAGCATGACCCGAGTTTTGTTCATCTGATGCTTCTGCCCATTGAAGTATGAAAAGACCCGGTTTTTTAGATTCTTGGCCTTACCAACATACAGTATTTTGTCATTCTTGTCAATAAATTGATATACTCCAGGCTCTTTTGGTATTGTATCTGAAATACTATCAAATTCTTCCTTTGTCATGGAATCAGTCGATCATTTTTGCAATCCTTTCAATATCAACATGGCAGTAGCAAAGTTGGTTGCGAGGGGAATATTGTGCACATCGCAAAGACGCATCAGCATCTGTACATCGGGTTCGTGTGGATGCTTATCCAGAGGGTCACGAAAAAAAATTACTGCGTCCAGTTGACGTGTAGCCACCATAGCAGCTATCTGAGCATCACCTCCCTGAGGACCCGACAAGACTTTGGTCACCTGGAGCCCAGCCTGCTCCATATGCTTTCCCGTGGTGGCTGTGGTAAAAAGCTCTGAATCTTTTAGTAATTCGATGTGCTGTAAAGCAAAAGAAACCATTTCTGCCTTTTTGCCATCGTGAGCAATCAACGCTATTCTCATGATTGATAGTTGGTTTTACATCCATGAAGGTACAGTTAAAGGATACTAAAATCCTGCTATTACCGCACAAAAATCAGTATTTGCAATCTGAGGGTTTATTCTATTTTTGCGCACAAACAGAGCTGATAACCACAAAATAGAATAATATGAATCTTGATGTTGCAGGTAAGAAAGTACTTATACGGGTGGACTTCAATGTACCTTTAAACAGTGACTATGAAGTCACCGACGATACACGTATTCAGGGTGCTCTTCCCACCATTAAGAAAGTGCTTGATGACGGTGCTGCTGTGATACTTATGTCACACCTGGGTCGTCCTCAGAAAAAGAAAAAGGAGGATGGAAGCATAGATACCGAGCGATTCAGTTTAAAACACATTGTGCCGTATCTATCTAAAGTGTTGAATCGGGAAGTGAAATTTGCCGCAGACACTGTAGGACCGGAGGCAAAGTCATTAAGCGCTGAGTTGAAGCCTGGTGAAGTATTATTACTTGAGAACACAAGGTTTTCCCCATTGGAAGCAAAGGGGGATGAGGAATTTGCCCGTACACTATCCACGTTGGCAGATCAATATATCAATGACGCCTTCGGGACGGCTCATCGAGCCCATGCATCAACTACTACGGTAGCAAATTTCTTTGATGCAAAGAATAAGAGTTTTGGCTTTCTAATGGAAAGCGAAATCAAGAATGCAGACAAAGTGCTTAAGAATCCCCCACGTCCTCTTGCTGCCATTGTGGGTGGTGCGAAAGTGTCTGATAAGATTTTATTGTTAGAAAAGTTGTTGGATTTTGTCGACATCCTCATGGTGGGAGGTGGTATGGCTTATACTTTTGCTAAGGCTACTGGTGGCGAGATTGGAAATTCACTGGTGGAAGAAGACAAACTGGATCTCGCCTTGAAATTAATTGAAAAAGCCAAGGATAATGGTGTCAAATTGCTACTTCCTGAGGACTCTGTAGTTGCAGATGCTTTTTCAAATGATACTACATCCAAAGTATCTGACACGGATCAGATCGAGTCAGGTTGGATGGGACTGGATATAGGGCCAAAAGCCGTCAAATCCTTTTCCGAGGCGATTTCCTCTGCAAAGTGCATTCTTTGGAATGGACCCATGGGTGTGTTTGAGATGTCAAACTTTGCTAATGGCACAAAATCCATTGCCACAGCGGTTGCTGAAGCCACAAAAAAAGGGGCTTTCAGTCTTATCGGAGGTGGTGATTCGGTAGCAGCCGTCAAACAAATGGGGCTGGCCGATGAAGTGAGCTTTGTTTCGACCGGCGGGGGGGCCATGTTGGAGTATCTTGAAGGCAAGGAACTACCAGGAATAAAAGCAATCCAGGGTTAAAATCATGAAGCACACGATAGAAAGGGGAGTGAAGCGAATTACTCCTCCTCGTTATCCCATTCCTCAATAGCGGACCCTACCTTCTGCTCAATCACAAAAGCCACGGCCTTAATCGTATCGACTACATCTTCGATCCCATCCTCAATGGACTCAATCAGGGTTATTGATTCTTTATTGTCTGAGGACTGACTGGCAGAAGCATTATCCTTGATGGCTTCAGCTGCTTTGAGAATATGGTCATCTTCTGATCGCTTAGCCTCAGCTTCTTTTATATCCTGGGCTATCTTCTCTTTTATGGCCTCCTTAGCTTCCTGAACCTTTTGTTCAGCCTTCTGCTTTTCTTCTTTACGCTTTAAGGACTCCATTCTTTTTTCGAGGTCTGTCTGGGTCTTTTGCATCTCCTCCAACTTTTCCTCTTTGGACCGGATTCTTTCCTCAATCATGGTAGTCTTGGCTGCTCGAAGCTGTGCCTCCAAAGATCCATCTGCGTCATTGATGCGATCATTCTGAAACTTTAAATCTCGCTTATCCCGGTCAATGGATCGGTTCATTTTCTCAATGGCATTGAGCAATCCCTGGTATCTCCTCTTCAATCGCTCTGTGGGACTGGTACGATTGGTCGCTTCCGATCCAAATCGCTTTTCCTTTACGGTTTTGAACAAACCATCGAGCTTTTTCCAAACCTGTGATCGATGTTCGCGAGTGAACTTGGTGTTTCGAAAATTTCTCTGAATATCTTTGAGTTCCTGAAAAATCGGTTGCAAGCTCAGACCATCCTCCACCTTTTTCTCGATCTCATCTAATTTATCTTTAAAAGTCTTGACATGCTTTTGAGATAGTGTATGGAACTCCTGATCCAGATCCTTACGCATGGTTTTGAGTTGATCAAAGAGCTGGTTAGTGTGCTCCCGAATACCATTGGCATGATCTCTAAACAGATTTTTTTCCCTAACCTGTTCCTGAACCTTCGACCAAAATCCTTTCAGATCCTCCCAGATCTGGTTCTCAAACTTAGGCAGGTCTTTGATCTTATCCTTAAACTCCTCCAGTTCCTCCTTGTACGACTTGTACAATTTGGCAGACAGGACAACAAATTGCCATTCGGTTTGGGCTCTCTTGAGGATGTCATCTCTTTCCACCTCATATCCTTCCGGTAGGAGCGATTCTGTAATCGATAACGGTCTTTGTGTCACAATATGATTTTCAGGCAATGCCACGTCTTCTCCTACTCTCCATTTCTTCATCATGTCGGAGGCGAACTCCTCGGTAGCTTGAGTCTCTGAAAAAATGTGCACATTCACATCACTGGTCTCTTCATCCAGAGCAAGAGCTATCAATACTTTTTCCTCTTGCTCATTCTTACCCCAAAATACTAGTCGTTTTCTCATCTTTTATCATTTATCCAAGCCTACATCGAGGCTTTATATCCTGTAGAAGTCAATTAAGTTAACGCAAAGCGATCTAAGATACAAGTCATACCCAATGCTGCGCGGCAATATGCTGCGCAATTTGTACGGCGTTGGTTGCAGCCCCCTTTCGCAAGTTGTCCGCTACTACCCACAGATTTAGTCCATTTGCTATTGACTCGTCACGCCTTATCCGACCTACAAACACTTCATTCTTATTCTTCGCTTGCAAAGGTGTCGGATATATGTTCTTTTGAAGATCATCCAGGACTACGATACCAGGCATTTGCTGTAATCGGGCCTTCACATCCCCTATATCATATGGCTTGTGAAATTCAATATTGATCGACTCTGAATGACCACCATCTACTGGTACACGAACGGCGGTAGCGGTCACCTGGATCGAATCGTCACCCAAAATTTTTCGAGTTTCATTTACTAACTTCATTTCCTCCTTTGTGTAGTCATTCTCCAGAAAGACATCACAATGGGGCAGACAGTTTTCAAAGATAGGATGAGGATATGCCGGACTTTCAACCGTTTTTCCATCTCGTTCTGCCTGATACTGATTTACCGCTGGCACACCAGTACCTGTAAAGCTTTGATAGGTGGATATCACTAATCGTTTGATACCATAATCCTTATGAAGTGGTGCTAGTGCTAACACCATCTGGATGGTTGAGCAGTTGGGGTTTGCAATGATGAGATCTTCCTCGGTCAAGGCGTAAGCATTCACTTCAGGAACCACCAGTTTTTTGGTGGGGTCCATACGCCAAGCTGAGGAATTGTCTACCACCCTTGTTCCTACTTCTGCAAATTTGGGAGCCCATTCCTGGGAAACACTACCTCCAGCTGAAAAGATAGCAATATCCGGTTTTTCTTTAACCGCCTCTTCAAGACCTATGACCGTGTAGTCCTTATCTTTAAAACGTACTTTTTTACCGACGGACCGTGCTGATGCAACGGGCAAAAAAGTGGTGATTGGAAAAGATTCTTCGGCCAGGACCTGACACATTACCTGACCCACGAGACCGGTTACGCCTACTACTGCTACTTTCATTTGATAAATTATATATTTCTACAATGCTCTTTTTTAGGGTGCGCAAAGATAATTTCTATTTATTTAGTATTATCGAATTTTCCCAATGAGATACCATCTAACCCTCGTTTATTGTCTTTTGACTGTCCAGAGTCTCTTGCTGGCACAAATCACAGAGTCTTTTTCTCCCACTGACTTTTCGTTCGATTCCAGCTGGGTAGGTGATACTGATGCTTTCATAGTTAACCCTCAAGGTCAACTTCAACTTAGGGCCGAGGAAGCCGGAGAAGCTCGAATTTGGACCCAAATCCCGCAAAACACGAAGCACTGGGGTATTGACATTACACTGAACTTTGATCCCTCCAGTTCCAATAAACTAGACCTTTTCTTGCTAGCAGAAGAGCAATACTCCGAGCCATCAAATGGCCTCTTAGTTGAACTAGGAGAATCGGATGAATCGGACCATCTGAAGGTCCACACTGCGGTAGATGGTATGAAGCTGGAATTGGGAGAGGGTAAATCGGAGCTGGGATTGCAACCATCATTCCGACTAAATGTAAACTTGATTGAGGATAAACTGTACGTACATAGCATTATCAATGGGATAGAAGCGCTAGAAGGCATTTATGACTTTCCACAGCCTCTTTACATTCCTCACTTTTTTGGGATTGGGTGTTCTTTTACAGCCTCCCGTACCCAACACTTCATATTTGACAATCTTGTCATCGACACGCTTCCCGTCTCTGACAGAAAACCACCAGCAATCGTGGATGTGAAAACTTATCCAGATGAAATACGGCTGGAATTTTCTGAAGGCCTCGACTCAAATACTATCTCTCTTTCCAACTTCACCCTTACCCCAGGCATTCAAGTGTCTTCTTTCAGCTTCATAGAAGAAAAAGTTTTGCAAATCTTTGTGAGTCCATCCCTACAGTCTTTTGAGACATACGAGCTCCAAATGTCCAGGATAATGGACTGGATGGGAAATATACTTGATACCACAATCACCGTCAGTTACTTACCCCTCCAGTCGATAAAACCTGGAGACATCTTAATTACCGAGGTTTATGATGACCCGACACCATCCAATGGTATTCCTGAAGTAGAGTTCATTGAAATCCACACAGCGAGTCATCTCGATTCTGCTATCAACCTGAGTGAAATGATGCTCCAGATTGGAAGTCGGAATCACCCACTGCCCGACATCATCATTCGACCTGACCAATGGATCATACTATGTAATGAGGAAGATGCACATTTGATGGATATCTATGGCCCCACCATTGGGATAGAAAATATGAGTCGCCTCATCAATGCGGGCAATGAAATCTCCCTATCCGTAGGTGGCAATATTGTGCATAATATAGATTATGATGATTCTTGGTACAGGGATGATGATAAATCTGAAGGTGGTTGGAGTCTTGAGCTTGTGAATGAAAATGAACCTTGTGCATTTAATAACAACTGGGCATCATCTCATAGCATGATCGGTGGGACTCCTGGAGAAAGGAATAGCATATGGGACCCAGATAAGATCATACCCCTTGACATACAGCTCATACCTGAAAATAGCGGATCGCTCTTGCTTCAGTTAGATAAGACCATCCTACCACCTAGGGTGGATGATTTCTTGTTGTCGACTAAAGCACATGTAGTGAGCATTGACCTTACAAATCTCGCCTCAGGAGCAATAAATCTTACTGTGGATCCGCCTCTTAGTGCCTCTGTGCAACATGTACTAACCGTCAATAATCTCCAACTTTGCAGTGGAATCCCTATAGAGAGTCAGGACTTCACTTTTGTCGTGCCATCAGCAGCAGAGTCGGGGGACTTGATCATAAATGAAATCTTGTACGACCCCGATGTCGGAGGTGAAGATTATGTTGAAATTTTTAACATGTCTGATAAAACCATTGAAGTCTCCGAATTATGGATCAGCAATGGAAAAGGACAAAACCGACCTATTGATACGAAATTTAGCCTGGGCCCGGGTACTTACATGGTCCTGACCAAAGATCCAGCAGACATTGTCCAGAGATTTAATGTCCCGAATCCTCAATGGCTCGTAAAGACGGACTTACCGGCACTGGTGAATGGAGAGGGTGATGTAATTATCTACAGATTGGACGGAAATAACATCATTCTCCTGGACTCCGTACACTACAGTGATGAATTTCACTCCTCATTACTAATTGATACAGAAGGGGTTAGCCTGGAAAAAATTGAACCTGCGGGCAGCTCCCTGGAAGCTATAAATTGGTATAGTGCTGCAGAATCAGTAGGGTTTGGAACACCTACCGGAAAGAACAGTCAGTTCAAAAATCGGTCCCGATTGGAAGAGCAATTTTCGGTCAGTCCCAAAGTCTTTTCACCAGATGGAGATGGTGTGGACGATTTTCTGGAAATCAGCTATGAACTTTTGTCGGGAGGCTTTTACGGTACGGTACGAATTTTTAATGCAGCCGGTCATGAGATTACGCAGCTGGCAAATAACTTATTTCTAAGCTCCAAGGGAATTCTTCGCTGGGATGGGAATGGATTAAATGGAGTCAAAGCCCCGGTTGGATCCTACGTGATTACATTCGAAATTTTTAATGAAAATGGTGATGTTTTTCACTGGCAAACTACCAGTACTCTGGCGGCCAAGTTAAACTAATGGAGTATATTTGGAATACATGTTATCCAAAACTCTTTTTAAAAATCCATGGTTGTCTAACACGCTGGTAGCTGGTATGATCCTGCTAGCACTGGTGTGTATGGTCCGAACACCGGACTTCATTCTCCTGCGGAAGATTGCCAGCCATTCCACTCAGATAATGGTCTTGTTTTTAGGTGCTGGATTGTTTTTCCATCTCTTTAGTGCCAAACGATTGCTATTCACAGCATTTGGCTGTGCGGCTGCACTATGCTTGTATTTTAAATACGCATCTAACATAAACCTGATTATTCCTACAAAGACTTCAGAACCCAGTTTTAAAGTTGCACTGACCAGTACAGCTGAGTTCTCCAATGAGTTAGACACTGTCTTCAGGAGCATTTTAGAAAGTGAACCCGATGTCATTTGTTTTGTTGAAATGACCCCTAATTGGGCAGGTGTTCTGGATCGTTTTTTTAGAAGCCGTTATCCACACATAGCGCATAATGTACGTGTGGACATATTGGGTACTTCCATATATTCGAAATACCCAATCGAACGGATTGACACAATCTATGCCGAAGAAGTTCCCAACTTGAAATCCTCACTCCAAATCAATGAGGAATACAATTTGCAACTCTATGCATCCAATACGAATCCTCCATTATTCCGGAAGTCATTTGAGCAACTGAGAAATCAATTGAACTCGGTTGCCACCGCCATATCGAAGGACAATTCTAAGAGTACCATCACTGCAGGCTACTATCACCTGGACCAATTTGCCGACGAACTTCAGGATTTCAGAGCCATGGCAGATCTCAATGACAGTCGAAAGACACTTTCTCCTTCTCTTTATCCACCCATTAATCACCTCTTCTACAGCGACAACCTGGAATGTCTTCAGTTTTCAAACCTATATAGTCAGGGCCGAAGGATTGGCATAATTGGAGAATACCAATACAAGTCAGAATCCATATCGCTGGCGAAGGGTTCGAAATAACCTAAGACAAAAGGACAGCCTTGGTCTGATCAAGCACTGATCGTACCTCATCCATCTTGGGTGCTTGTGCATAGACTCTTAATACAGGCTCTGTACCTGAAGGTCTTACCATTACCCAGGCATCTCCTTTGAGGAAAAACTTAAACCCATCGACATCTTCCATACTCTCCACTTCGTAGGATCCAATCTTCTGGAATCCTCTCTTACATTTCTCCACTGCAGCAACTTTTTGATCTTCGGTAAGATGAAGGTCATCCCTGTAAAAGTCAAAACGACCCACCCGCTCAAACATATCTTCTACGAGCTCCTTAAGCGATTTGCCGGTTTTGGCCATAAACTCCATGAGCAACAGTCCGGTCCAGATACCATCACGCTCGGGTATATGCCCTTTTACGGCAATGCCTCCAGATTCTTCTCCACCCAGTAAGACTTCCTCAGTACTCATATACTCTGCGATATACTTAAAGCCAATTTTTGTTGTCACATACTTAAGCCCCAAACTCTCGGCCAGAGTTTTCAGCTTGTTGGTAACCGAGAATGAGCCTACTACTAATCCTGTCGTCAATCCCTGATATTCATATAAGTATTCGAGTAGGAGTAGCAAGAGCTTATGTGAGTCGACAAAAACTCCATCTTCATCATACATTCCTATACGATCCGCGTCGCCATCATTTGCGAGGCCAAACGTAATATTATCATCTGACGCAATGAATTCTGAAAGCTCCCTTAAATTTCTATCGATAGGTTCGGGCGGAGTACCCATAAAAGAGGGATTATAGGAGCAGTGGAGCAATTTTGCCTTTGGAAATAGTCGTTTTATCACGTTTTGACCTGCACCATACATAGCATCATAGGCCATTTTTTCTTGAATTTTGGAAATCAAAGGCAAATCAAAATAGGACCGCACATGTGCTACATACATATCTTCAAGGTTGACATAGCTTAGTTTACCTGTTTGCTCCAGTTCTTCCAGGGAAGCAAGTTCAAATAAGGTTTCATCTGGAATTAATGCTTCCACTTCTGCGATTTCCTTTGGAACTGAGGGGCCTCCATACTTCGCTTTTAATTTGTATCCATTGTAGGAAGGAGGGTTATGACTTGCCGTTATGACAATCCCCAGGCCTGCCTGATGCTTCAGAACTCCCAGCGAAACCATCGGTGTGGACACAAAACTTTTATCTAAAAGTACTTCGATACCGGATTTACATAGGACGGTGGCTGTTGCGGTGGCAAACATAAGTCCCCCGAACCTGCAATCGTAGCCAATCACCACACGATCCAAATTATTTGCCTTAAGCCATGAGGCTACTCCCTCCGAAACCCGCAAAACTCCATCCACGGTATATTCTTTTGCGATGATGGCTCTCCAGCCGTCTGTACCAAATTTGATTGCTCGATTCATACGTGTAATTGTCAATATTTTTTTTAAAATCCTGGTGCTAATGGTAAGAAATCAAGAAGTATCCACCAAAGGTATCTGGGCAAAGTTTGAAAATTGCCTCGGATTTGGGCTTCTATTGGGCATATTTTGTATTAACAATTAATTCTATATTTACCGAAGTAGGAAACCCTCCTACCTGTTAAGTTCATGACATCTCCCCACAAGGATAGTTGAGATAAAAATTCAAATTTGGACACTGAAGATTATCGGTATAAAGGCTTGCGAAAGAAACTGGTGCAGTTGCTGCGAAAACGGGAAATCTCTGATGAACGTATCCTGGAAGCCATTGGAAAAATACCTCGACATCGATTCTTAGACCATGCATTCGCGGAATGGGCATACAAAGATGTTGCATTTCCAATAGGAAGTGAACAAACCATATCACAACCTTATACAGTAGCTTATCAAACCCAGCTACTAGACGTTACATCAGGGCAGAAAGTACTTGAAATCGGTACCGGGTCAGGATACCAGGCAACCGTTTTATCTGAAATGGGAGCCAAGGTCTACTCGATCGAACGGCAGGCCAAACTCTTCGAAAGGACTGAGAAACTGTTGAAAAAATTAGGATATGGAAGGATCCGGGTTTATCTCAAAGATGGTATGAAAGGATTGCCGCGATTTGCACCCTTTGACAGAATCTTAGTGACAGCCGGTGCACGATCCGTACCAGAAGCGCTTAAAGAACAGCTGGCCATTGGAGGAAAACTAGTAATACCCGTGGGCCCGCAGGACCACCAAAAAATGCTGCGAATCACTCGCCTATCAGAGGATGAGTATAAGACCGAGACATTCGAAAATTTCAAATTTGTTCCATTGCTCGGTGGAATAAACCCCTAGATGCGACGACCCGAAGCTCTATGTCGGGATCTTGAAATTTTAGTCACTCTGTTGAGATCTACCAGGAGACCGGCATAAGCGCTGACAGAAGGCGTTCTGTATTTCTTTCCCTGGTAAGTGATTTCGCCTGTACGTCGATTCCATTCCGAACCAAGCAGCATGTAGCGATCATTTTGCTTTGGATGCGGTCCAAACATGAGAAATTTATCATCGCCATCCTCAAAAGAAATGGCCATCCGGTCGGTTTTAGGCATAAATACCAATACACCGGGAGTACCTTCCTCAAAGATAATTTCCTCGACTCTACGACCTTCTTCAAGAACAATGCGACCTCCTTCAATCACGGATTCCCCTTTGGAAAGTTCTCTTCTGAGAATTATGTCATTGGAAAGGTAGAATTGTATGTGTTTCAGGTCATCTTCTGACCATTGATAGGAATTTTGCAGGTCTTCTGTAAAGGGACGATAGTTGGGACTACATCCAAAAACCAAAAGTAGGAAGGAGGTAACAATCCCGAAATGTATATATCTCATTTGGATCAAAATTCTAGTATTTCAGCGTTCATTCTCTGTGAAAATACGGGAGATCAAAGGTTAGATCAAGTGGTTTAGTAAAGGTTTAACCGATCTATTAATGTTGTCTTAATGCAACACTATCAATGTCTCTTGCTTTCAAAAAAATCCTGTAAGATGTGCTTACACTTTTCATTTTGAACTCCGTACTCCACCTTGGTAGATGGGTGTAGAAGAGGTTTGCCATAACGCATGAAACCCCTCCTATCATCACTTGCTCCATAGACCAGTCGACCTATTCGTGACCAATACAAGGCACCTGCACACATGACGCAGGGTTCTAAAGTAACAAACAAAGTGCATTGACTAAGCCATTTAGCACCCAGGTGTCCAGAAGCAGCCGTGATAGCTAGCAGTTCAGCATGCGCGGTAGCATCTGATAATTTTTCGGATTGATTG
Organism: Saprospiraceae bacterium; assembly: GCA_050298535.1. Taxonomy (GTDB): domain Bacteria; phylum Bacteroidota; class Bacteroidia; order Chitinophagales; family Saprospiraceae; genus JABDMH01. The sequence goes on along the minus strand of JBNKUI010000087.1, from coordinate 743,797 downwards.
TGAGCCCGTGCAATGATAGATCCCTCACATACAATGACAGCCCCTACGGGTACTTCATCAAGCTCAACCGCCTTCTCCGCCTCTTTGATCGCCTGATCCATAAAATATGTATCTGAAAGTACCGATAGCATTACTCAGGATTTTGATCCGCGAAAATTAGATTTTTTGGTTGGCACTTTTTAGGAAAAGACTATTTTTGCGCATGGAAACATCATTCTCATCTCGCGACAAGTTCGTATCGACAGCCCTTACCTTTGATGACGTACTACTCATTCCAGCAGAATCTTCTGTTCTGCCCAGAGAGGTATCCATTCAATCCAAACTGACTCGTGATCTCACACTAAATGTGCCCATAGTGTCAGCAGCCATGGACACCGTGACTGAGCGAGACCTTGCCATTGCTATGGCCCGTGAGGGAGGCATTGGGATTATTCATAAGAATATGACGATCGAACAGCAGGCAGATCAGGTGCGTAGTGTAAAACGATCAGAAAGTGGAATGATCATCGACCCCGTTACACTCAATAAGGAAGCCACGGTAGGTAATGCGCAGGCTCTGATGCAACGTTATAAAATAGGAGGCATACCCATTGTCGATGATCAAAATGTGCTAGTGGGCATCCTGACTAACCGAGACCTGAGATTTGAGGTGGATCCACACAAATCAGTAACCGATCTGATGACACACGAAAATCTCATTACTGTACCAGCGGGGACCACCCTTCAAAAGGCCACAGCTATATTACAGCATAATCGAATTGAAAAGCTTCCCGTGGTGGACGATGAAAACCGGGTTATTGGTTTGATCACTTATAAGGATATTATGAAGTTGAAAAGCTATCCTAATGCCTGTAAGGATGAATATGGCCGACTCGTGGTTGGTGCCGCGGTCGGTGTGACGTCTGATACGATGGATAGACTTGCAGCCTTGCAGGATGTATCAGTAGATGTGGTTTGTGTTGACACAGCTCATGGACACCATAAAGATGTACTGACCATGATCAAGGAGATTCGTAAAAACTTTCCAGATTTGCAGCTCATTGGTGGCAATGTGGCGACCTCCGAAGGTGCCATGGCTCTGGCGAAAGCGGGTGTAGATGGTGTCAAAGTCGGGGTGGGACCTGGAAGTATTTGTACCACGAGAGTGGTAGCTGGAGTTGGTGTACCTCAACTGTCAGCCATTCATAGTGCAGCCAAGGGCCTTGAGAAAAAGGGCGTTCCCATTATAGGAGATGGTGGAATCCGGTTTACCGGTGACATTGTAAAAGCTATTGCTGCAGGAGCAAGCACTGTAATGGCGGGATCTCTATTTGCGGGTGTCGATGAAGCTCCAGGTGAAACGATCATCTATGAAGGAAGAAAGTTTAAAATCTATCGTGGCATGGGATCCCTCTCGGCTATGCAAAAAGGATCGAAAGATCGATATTTTCAGGATGTGGAGGATGATATCAAGAAATTGGTCCCCGAAGGAATAGAAGGCCGAGTACCCTACAAAGGGACGGTTGCCGAAGTGATGGTACAGTACATTGGTGGTCTCCGGGCCGGTATGGGTTACTGTGGTGCCCCAACGATATCTGACCTACAGAAGGCCCGGTTTGTCCAGATTTCCAGTGCAGGTATCACTGAGAGTCATCCTCATAATATTAGAATCACTAAAGAATCACCCAACTATTCACCGAGAAGTTTCTAGCTTCATCACTATGTCTGGCAATATCATTCCAAAATCATACTTTGTCTCTGCTGATGTCATTGACGTCAGCAGGTCACTGATTGGAAAGGTAATTTGTACCGACTTCGACAATTGTCTGACTAATGGAGTCATCGTGGAAACGGAAGCATACCGTGCTCCAGAAGACAAAGCGTCACACGCATTCGGCAATAAGCGCACGACCAGAACAGCCCCTATGTTTCTGGAAGGTGGAAGATCTTACGTATACTTATGTTATGGAATCCATCATCTCTTTAATATTGTGACCGGTGGAATTAACATGGCACATGCGGTATTAATCCGAGCGATCGAACCATTGGAAGGTATTGATCGAATGCTAAGTCGACGCAATCAGAACAAGTTGTCTACAAGACTTACCGCCGGCCCCGGAAGTCTATCAAAAGCCCTGGGCATAGATACCTCCAAAAATAATAGAACGCTTGTCAAAGAAAATAACATCTGGATAGAGGATCACGATTTAAAAATTGAAGCAGATCAGATAATTTCAAGCCCCCGAGTAGGCGTTCAATATGCCGAGGAATGTGCGGCTTGGCCCTGGCGATTCCGTCTTAGGGACAATAAATGGTGTAGTCCCGCTAAGTAATACCACGAATGAAAATTATACATTATCGAAATTTGACTCTCTTATCGCTGTTTCTGGCTCTTATAACCATGCAGCTGAGAGCGCAGGAATTTCGAAATGAGGATCACGTCTATATAGAGTCCATCAAAACCGTTCAGTTTGGAGTCCCAGGTCTTGAGTGGTCGATGCCCTTCGTAAATCTCACTGGTGGTCAGCTCGCGCTTGAGTTCGATGAGATCGCTAACGATTCTAGATATCTCCGTTACCTGATTCAACATTGTGATGCGGACTGGACTCCTTCCGATCTTGAGGAACTTGAATATCTGCAAGGATTCAATGGTGAAGAAATCAGGGATTTTGCTTTTTCAATTTCCACAAGAATCCCATATATCCACTACCGGTTGCAACTGCCCAATAGAAATGTGCGCTGGACCAAGTCAGGCAATTATATGCTTCATATCTTTGACGAAGACACGGGTGAACCCATACTCAGTCGACGGTTTGTAGTCTCCGAAGCACAAGTAAATGTGGGTATGCAATTGTCAAAACCAGTGGCAGTAGATAAAATCACTACGTATCACGAGATTGATTTTATTGTGAACCACAAGAACTTCCGCATCACCAATCCCCGACAAGAAATTCATGCTTTGGTGATGCAAAATGGTCGCTGGGATACAGCCATTGATAGTATCGAACCCTTTCTAGTTCAGCCAGAACAGTTGTCTTTCGACTACCAAAATCGCATCACATTTCCAGCCGGAAAAGAATTTAGGACCTGTGATTTTCGAAGTTTACGTTTTCCCAGTGTAGAAGTAAGTGAAATCAAAGAGTATGATGACGCCTATGAGGTCGTCATGAAAAAAGATGAAAAACGAACCTACCATAACTATCATACTGAAAGGGATCTGAACGGTAAGTTTATTGTCCAGTCATATGACGATACGGATTTCGATGTGGAGGCAGAGTATGCCTATGTCATGTTTTCCCTGGAATCCGCCCAACCTATTTATGATCACGATGTACATGTAATTGGCGCATTTTCAGACTGGTCTCCAGGCAAATCTTACCAATTGCAGTATGATGACGAGAGAGGACTATATTTTGGTGAAACGCTTCTGAAGCAAGGGTTTTATGACTACCTGTATGCTCTGACCCCGACGGGAGATACGACTACTTTTGAAACGTCTTCGCTGGAAGGTGATTGGCATGAAACGGAGAACACCTACTCTATTATAATCTATTATCGGCCATTTGGGGGACGGTATGACAGAGTCTTAGCTACCTACACGCAGAGTGATCGATAATGCATGTTTATCGTCGATAGGCATTCATTTATATAAATATTTGATCGGTGTCAAAATCTATTCATAACATTGTAGTCAGCAGATGGCACCAAAAAGTATTCTTTATGTTGAAAAAAGTCACCTTAGCACTTTTTGCATTTTGTGTATTGTTTATTGAAAGCAATGCACAAGAAGTTTGGTCCCTGGAAAGATGTGTTCAATATGCTTTAGAGCACAGCCTGACCCTGCGACAATCCAACCTAAATGCTCAGCAATCCAATATTATAGAATCTGCTAATAAGCAGTTGCGACTACCCAACGTCAGTGGATCCACGAATTATAATCTCAGTTTCGGTCGACAAATTGATCCGGTTACCAACGACTTCATCAATCAAAGCTTTGGCAACCAAAATCTTTCTGTATCTGCCGGCGTGACCTTATTCAATGGTGGACGTATTACAAATCAGATCAGACAAGCGGGTCTCAACCGAGAAGCCTCACAGCTTGACATAGAGCAAATGACCAATGACATATCCCTGGATGTAGCATCCGCCTATCTACAGATTTTATTTGCCATTGAAAATCTTTCGAATGCACAGAAGAGTGTCGATTTGGTAGTCAGCAATCTGGAACAGATCGATCGCATGATCAGTGCAGGTACCAGACCTCGTAATGACCGTCTCGATTTGGTAGCTCAACAATCCCAAAACGAGCAGCTGGTTGTGACGGCACAAAATAATGTCGATATCGCATACCTGAATCTCAAGCAAATCATGCAACTGGACCAGGACTATGATATGCAGGTAGAAGTACCTGACATCCCGCTACCCACTGATTATGATGTACTGGCCTTAAATGCCGGCGAGGTATATGATATGGCAGAAGCCTGGCAACCACAGATCAGAGCCGGAGAGATTCGAAAGCAAGCGGCAGAACTCGATGTTGAGTTGGCCCGGACGAATATGATTCCTACGATAGGTATCGGTGGATCCCTGGGATCTAACTTCTCATCTTTTACTCGTCGCCAAGGTGATCTGATTGGAACAGAAATCATCACACAAGATGGATTCATGCTAAATGGAGAACCACTAAATGTTTCATTCGAACAACCCATTTATGCCTTTGATAAGGTGAGCTACATAGACCAGCTGAATGAAAACTTGGGATATGGATTTGGTGTCAGTCTGAATGTACCCATTTACAATCAGGGTCAATCAAAAGCTAACGTAAAACTGGCCGAACTGGATGTGGCTAGAACACAGATCCAAAATGCGCAAACCAAAGATCTGCTCAAAACTGATATACAACGAGCGGTGGCTGATTTAAAAGCCGCAAAGAAGCAACATGATGCAGCTCTTCGTACCGCCGAGGCGAGAAGAGCCGTATATCAGGATACTGAAAAAAGATTCAACCTTGGAGTAGCCAATAGCTTTGAGTTTACTACCGCTCAAAACAATCGGGATCAGGCTGAAGTCGATCTGATCATTGCTAAATATGATTACATATTTCGGGCAAAAGTGGTGGACTACTACCAGGGCAAACGCATTACGCTCAACTAAAACACTTCATGGCAAAAAGAAAACGAAACAGGCTCTATATTCTACTCGCCATTGCTCTGGTCATCTTAGCTGCACTGGCAGTATATAAAAGTAAAAATCGGGAAAAAGGTAAGGAAGTTGAAACCGCCAAAGTCGAAAAGCGAACCATAAAAGAACTGGTCAGTGCCAGTGGTAAGATCTTCCCTGAAAAGGAAGTAATGATAAGCTCTGATGTTTCCGGAGAAATTGTCTTACTCAATGTAGAAGAGGGAGACTCAGTTCGAGCGGGTGACCTTCTGGCAAGAATTGATCCTGAAGCCTATGAATCAGCAGTAGAACGTGGTAACGCTTCAGTAAACAGTGCCCGATCGCAACTTGCGATTTCCCGATCGAACCTGGAGAATAGTAAAGCCCAAATGGCTCAGATCGAGGCTCAAGTAAAGAATGCAGAGAGGATCTATAATCGGAACAAACAACTGTTTGACCAGGGGGTACTTTCTCAGGCTGAGTACGAAAATTCGCTAGCCGACCTTGAGGCATTGAATGCTAACCTATTGGCATCCCAGGCGAGTGTACGATCTGCAGAAGAAAATATCAAGGCAAATGAATTTGCGATCAAAAGCTCCCAGGCCTCACTCAAAGAACTACAAACCAGTCTAAAAAGAACTAATATTTACGCTCCTGTAGATGGTATCATATCTAAACTTGACGTGGAAGAAGGTGAAAGGGTCGTAGGAACTATTCAAATGGCAGGTACTGAAATGATGCGCATTGCCAATCTATCTATTATGGAAGTGCAGGTCGATGTGAGTGAAAACGATATCTTGAAAGTGAGTGAAGGAGATACTGCTGAGATCGAAGTAGATGCCTATCTAGATCGAAAGTTTCTGGGTGTTGTGTCAGAGATAGCCAATTCAGCTTCTACAGTAGGTACCACTACTTCACTCACCACAGATCAGGTCACCAATTTTGTGGTAAAAATCTTGATGGATCCCAGATCATATGAAGACCTGGTTTTACCCCTTAGGCCTTTTCCATTTCGCCCTGGAATGTCAGCATCCGTCGAGATAAACACACACACAGAAAGCAATATACTTACTGTACCAATCCTTGCTGTCACTACTCGAGATCTTTCAGAGGATAAGGAGGATGGTGACAGGAGTGCAAATGATGACGAGGACTTAGAGGAGGTTGTATTTGTCTGTCATACTGACACTCTTCAAATGGTTCCCGTGAAGACAGGTATTCAGGATGATACCTATATCCATATTCTCGAGGGATTAGAGGCCGGGACTGAAGTAGTAAGTGGTCCATATTCTACCGTTACTCGGGAGCTGGAGGATGGTAGTGAGTATCATCGCAAGGAGGATAAGAAAAAGGAAGAAAAGGAAGGATCTTAAGCATTCAATATTAGTAATCGAGCGATCATAGTATTTCTTAGAGTGCCTGAAACTGGTAAGGTCAAAACAAGGTTGGCCAGGGATGTAGGTGATGAAAAAGCATTGGCGATCTATAAACTCCTAGTAGAAAAAACGATAGGTGAAACACTCAAAGTAACCGACGCGGACAAGCTCCTTTTTTACTATCCTAACATCGATCATCAAGATTCATTTCTTGATTCAACAATCCGAAAGTTTCAACAGATTGATGGTGATTTAGGTGAGAAAATGCAAGATGCTTTTTCCAAAGCACTGGATGATTACGATCGCGTGATCATCATTGGCACAGATTGTCCGTACATTAGCTCCGATTTGTTGGATCGTGCCATTGACTCACTGCACACATATGATATTGTGATCGGACCTGCTAAAGATGGTGGCTACTATCTTCTTGGCATGAAGAAATTACATCGAGAATTGTTTGAGCAAATGGAGTGGAGTACTTCTTCCGTACTTTCTACTACTCTGGCTAGAGCCAAAGAATTGCATTTGACTATTCATCAATTGGTCACTTTGTCAGATATTGACTATGCTTCTGATTGGAAAAAATATCAACAATTCAGGCAGTCTCAGCAGTAACTTATTGCAGTTCAGTAAGTAATTCTTGGGCTGCTGATCGATGCTCATCATCCACCTGTACAGTTTTAGACAACCAAAACTGGGCCTGCTCTTTATCTCCTAATTTGAGATAGGACATTGCAAGGTACCAGGATGATTTTCGATCAGTATTCTGATAAGAGATATCCAGACAATCTTTAAAGAGATCGATCGCATCTTCTACCTGATTGGATGCCAGAAGAGAAATAGCCTGATAGAACTTGAGGTCAGGCTTATCAGGATGCTCTATGATCAAGTCATCAAGCAAAGTAGCCGCTCGCTGATAATCTTCCGTTGCATACGCTTGAAACGCAGCATCTAGATCTGTCCTTTCAGAAGCTGCTCCCCTACTTACCTGAAAATATGTACTCCGAGGTGCCTCAAAATGCTGCTGATAGAGAGACTCTGTAGAGCTAGGTTTTAGTAGGAAATAGGCCGGGATCAGCAGTAAAAGTAAGGCTGCAGCTAGTTTTCGGAGTGTAAAAATCCGCGTTTGTCTGGTCGAAATAGGAGCATTCTTTTCAGGTAGTTTAGCCTGAAAACGTGCATCTAGATTCTTCAATACTTGAGAAGCCTCAGCCCCATCATCCAGATATTGATACCCTTTCAGTGCTTCTCTATCAATTGGATCCATTTTTTCAAGGTCCTCCTTCGAAAGACTCTTGAGGTGATCCAGACTTTTTAAGAATTCCTCCCTATTCATTGATTTAGTTTTCAATTAGGTTTGAGAAACCATCTTTATCAAGGCCTATTCTTAAATTACGTTTTCCATTTTGTATGTGACTCTTTACTTTGTTGATATCGTACCTAGTGATTTCAGATATTTCCTTGTACGTTTTCTTTTTAAAGTAGAAGAGCACAATACATTCTTTTTGAGGACCTTTCAAATTCTCGATTTCATCATGCAGTGCTTTTTCACGTGCTTCAATCGTAAGAGGTGCTATCTCCTCATTTTCCATAAACTGATCCTCACCAAGATTTGATATATCATCGATTAGGTGTTCTGTCTTCTTTCTCAACCTAGCAAAACAATGATTGCGGGTCACTAGAAAAAGCCAGTTTTTGAAATCCTTTATTTCGTATTTGTGCAAATTCTGCAGCAACTGCTCTATGATTTCCATGACAGCATCTTCGCTCTCCGTCTGGTTTTTCAAGTACCGAAGGCACCAACCGAAAATGAGGTGCGCATAGCGATGGTATAACTGACCTACATAGGCAGTATCCCGCTCCACTTTGTAGCGTTCTATGATTTGTTTATCGGAGAGTTGATCAATGGAGTCCATACCCCGGATTAAAATGCTCGAAACTAAGGTAGGAAATGCATCGCACTATTAGAATATTAGTAAAGAGTGGGCTATAAATTACTACTAGTGTAGTACTTAAGCTGGACTATGAATAACCACGGGCTTCTGGGCTAGCAACTCATCGTACCACTTTCGAAGCTTCTTACAGATTGGGCCTACACTTCCATCTCCAATAGTATAATCATTAATCATTGTGATGGGCATGGCTCCTTTGGTGGTACTTGAAATAAAAGCTTCTTTAGCTTCAACGATTCTGTAGATAGGCAGCAATGCCTCTTTTACATGCATCCCTTGCTCTCTTGCCAGCTGTATCAGGTGTCTACGAGTTATTCCTGACAGCGCCGTATCTACAGTAGTATGAATGACATCGTCCTGATCAACAAGAAAAAAATTAGCCCGGGAAGTCTCGTGGATATACTTCCCATCATGGTATAATATATCCAATGATTCAGTATCTAGGAGTACCTGTCTATGTTTCAGGACATTTGCATAGTCCAGTGTTTTGATCTCTGGTTCATCCCGCAGATATTTTTGTAATACTAATCGAAGGCCCTTCGCATACCAGGATTCATCATACGTGATATCATTGTGCTGAACGACGTACAAATTAGGGACAGCCGGAGTATAGCCATCGGATGCATTTCCACCCGTCAAAACTAATTTCATATATCCACGGGTGATTTCATTAGCATGTGCCAGGTCAACAATACGATCATGGAGCTCTTGCCGCGAAACGGGCACCTCTAATCCCATCAACTCCGCAGATCGGTAAAATCGATCAAAATAATCCTTTGCAAATACTGGGAGCCCATAGCGAATTGGGAAGAAATCAAAAATGCCATATCCTCTGAGGAGACCGATATCCTTGATACTTACCGTAGCCTCTTGTGCGGCTACCAGTTCCCCATTGATGTTATGGTACTTTATCATACTATAAAAATATTAAAATCCAACGGCAGTATCCTCACCTCGTGGATCACCAGCCCCTTCAAGAGAACCATCCTTTAAGACAAGTATGGCATCCACTCTACCAATACTATTTCTTTGATCAATTTTATGGCCAATGTCCATTAGTTTGGACTTGATTTCTTCATTTAACGCATTTTTTTCAATCAGTATTCGGTCAGGAAGCCACTGGTGGTGTATTCTTGGAAAATTGACAGCCTCCTGCATAGACATGCCATGGTCTACCACATTGATAATCGTTTGAAAAACTGATGTGATAATCGTTGACCCTCCTGGAGTACCAACGACCATAGCAAGGTCTCCATCATATTCGAGAATGGTAGGAGTCATAGAACTTAGCATACGTTTACCAGGATCAATTTGATTGGCAACACCCCCTACCAATCCAAATTGATTTGGGACACCTGGCTTCGTGCTAAAATCATCCATTTCATTATTCAGGAAAAATCCGGCATCCTTCACCATCACTTTGGATCCGTAGCCACTATTAAGAGTTGTAGTAATAGAAATTGCATTGCCATCCTTGTCTACGATCGAGAAGTGGGTGGTTTCCATGCTTTCATAGGGTACCATCTCACCCGCTCGGATATCAGAGGACAATGTTGCCTTTTTTACATGGATATCCTTCATCCGCATGGCGATATATTCATCATCAGTGAGGGTCTCTACAGGAACATTATAGAAATCAGGATCCCCCAAATGTGTGGCACGGTCTGCATACACACGGCGTTCGATTTCCGCCATCAGGTGTACTTTTCGCACACCATCGGGTTGCATATTTGACACTTTGTGCGGTTCGATACCTTCCAGCAATTGAATCAATGCTACTCCTCCACTGGATGGGGGTGCCATGGTGATGACCTTATATCCACGATAGTCAGTGGTCAACGGATCTCTCCACACTGATTGATACTGTCTTAGGTCATCATAAGAAATTACCCCTCCACCTCGCTGCATTTCTTCAACTATCAGACGGGCAGTCTCACCAGCATAAAAGCCATCATTCTTAAAGTCCCGAATTCTTTCTAGTGTTTTTGCTAGCGCTTCTTGTTGGAATAAATCCCCTTCCTCCCAAATGCCATGAGTTACAATGGGAATATCAAAAGTATTTAACTTCTCGAAAGACTCCATGGACCTATTGAGCCCTCCAGCACCACCCTCGGTGATGGGAAAGCCGTTTCTGGCAAGATCAATCGAAGGTTGCACTAATTTTTTCCAATCTAGAATACCATGCTTTTCATGTAGCGCCACCATGCCAGATACTGATCCGGGTACACCAGAAGCAAGATGACCTCTCAGGCTTAGACCCTCGATTATATCCCCTGCATCGTCCAGGTACATGTCTTTATGTGCCTTCCGGGGAGCCTTTTCTCGGAAATCGAGAGCCCCTGTCCTTCCGTTTGCCGCTCTAAAAACCGCAAAACCACCTCCCCCGAGATTACCCGCCACAGGATAAGTGACCGCCAGCGCAAACTGTACGGCAACAGCAGCATCCCAGGCATTGCCACCAGCTTTCAAAATATCGGATCCGACCTTGCTGGCTAATGGATGCGCACTCACTACCATTCCATTCTGTCCTATTACTCCCACCAGACTGGAGTCGGATGTTCGCCGGGTAGTTTGACATGAAAGAATCAATAAGGAAAGTAGGCATAAAATGACTTTCTTCATCGGAACTGATTGAACTTAAAAGTCAGCAATATCCTACTTTAAGTGTATTGTAAGGATACTAGATTTAGGTTATTTGTGATCTCCAATAGGGAGCGACATCACCTTAACAAAAGGTATCGAATGCCATTCTCAGATTATCGGCTATCATTTCGGCACTTCTTCCTTCGATGTGATGTCTTTCTAACATATGCACCAACTTTCCATCTTTAAAAAGGGCAATGGACGGAGAAGAAGGAGGATATGGAAGCATATATTCTCTGGCTTTATTGGTTGCCTCTACATGCACACCAGCAAACACAGTTGCCAATCGGTCAGGTGTTTTATCATTTGTAAGGGCCAATCGGGTACCAGGTCGGGCCATGGCTGCAGCGCAACCGCATACAGAATTCACGACTAACAACATAGTTCCTTCCATGTTTTGTATAGCGTCATCCACCTCCTCTGCTGATGTCAAACCGTCAAATCCATGATCAGTCAATTCCTTCGCCATCGGCATAACCAATTCAAGTGGGTACATACTCATTATTCTATGCTTTATTCATTTTGATGCAAAAATAGCAATCAGAGTCATAACAGCGTGGGTATCAAAATGGTTTGTTGAAAAATGTTATCAAATCAGTAGTAACTAAACTTTTTATTTTTGCGAGCCGTTGTAGAACTTAAATAATATAGAGAATGACTACTGGATTAGCTGCTGCCAAAGATACTTTATTGCAGAAAGGATTTCTGGACCTGGATGTAGATCCCACCCTGGATCTGGTGGAAGAGATAGAGCGTCTGAAAAAGGAAAAAAATGCCATCATCCTGGCACATTACTACCAGGAATCTGAGATTCAGGATATTGCTGACTATATTGGTGATAGTTTGGGCCTATCACAAAAGGCGGCAGAAACAGATGCTGACATCATTGTCTTTGCAGGAGTACACTTTATGGCAGAGACCGCCAAAATGCTCTCTCCACATAAGAAAGTACTCTTACCAGATCTTAAAGCTGGTTGTTCTTTAGCTGATTCGTGCCCACCTCATCTATTTAGGAAATTCAAAGAAAAGCATCCGGATGCAGTGGTTGTAAGTTACATCAATTGCACTGCTGAGCTTAAGACATTGACCGACATATGCTGTACCTCTACTAACTCTGTACACATAATCGAAAGCATTCCAGAAGATAAACAGATCATTTTTGCTCCTGATAAAAACCTTGGGGCCTACCTTCGTAAAAAGACGGGAAGAGATTTGATACTGTGGAACGGGGCGTGCATGGTGCATGAGATCTTTTCCCATGAGAAAATCACCAAGCTTCAAGTGCGTCATCCAAATGCTAAACTGATTGCGCATCCCGAGTGTGAGGCCCACATTTTGGAGAAAGCTGACTTCATTGGCTCCACCACTGGTCTTCTCAACTTCACGAAAGACAGCGAAGCTACTGAGTTTATCGTAGCCACCGAAGCAGGCATCATTCATCAAATGGAACTGGCATCACCGGATAAGACTTTCATACCTGCTCCACCTGAGAATACTTGCGCTTGTAATGAGTGTCCTCACATGAAGCGTAACACGATGGAAAAACTTTATCTCTGTATGAAGTATGAGCAGCCAGAGATCCACCTTGATGACTGGATTATTGAGGAAGGAGTAAAGTCTATCAATCGTATGCTGGAAATCTCAGAGAAGGCTGGCCTGGGTCTAAAATCCTCTAACGATCCGGACTAATATCTAATCACACCAGTACGAGATACTTATACATGTCCTAATCGGCTAAAGGTTTACACCCTGAACCTCAGGGCTTTCCATATCCAAATTTGGACCGATATTTGCTAAAGTTTTAGGCTATAGACTCTCCATATACAGATGACATATTCTTCTGATATATAAAGAGTTGTAAAAGAACTATAAACCTAAAACGACGCACAATGAACACCTGCTTTAAAGGTGGGCGTGGCATTATTTTGCTAGCTCTTATGCTGATTTCACCCCTGATCTTAAGGAGTCAAATCATCATCAAAACCTATCAAGACGAAAACCAGGACGGTCTCTTAAATGAAGGTGAAAACCTAATTACAGGACTTCGAGTGACTGGATTTGACGAATCAGGTAACCAATATCCATTCGTTGATGATGGACAGGGAACGTTCAAGCTTGAGATTGTTCCGACCAGACTTCGTGTCCAGGTAGAAGGATATGATCAGACCCTGAGACCAGGTGTTGCTGGCCCTACATCCGTCTTCTTTGCCGAAGATGGTGATGAAGTATTGGTACCAGTGCGGACAGGTCTAGTGGATCAGGTGCAACATCTTCAGGTGATGATTCCCTGCTATGATAAGGGAGCTTCCGAAGGTAAACATGAAAATCCAGCCTTTGTGTCATTTCCCTATGACGCAAGCGGTGTTGCGCAAATGTTTGGTGGTGAGGGACCAGATCCTAGCAAAGATGCTACCATTGCAGAAATAGGCTCAACCTGGGGTGTTGCGTATCATATGAACACCAGCACAGCAATAGCATCTACCATATTGAAAAGACACATTGGATTAGGCCCTGGTGGTCTAGGTGCATTCTATACAATTGACTATCGAACGCCCACTCCAACTGTAGAGGCACATGATCTTCAGGGATTTACGCCATCAGAAGGACCGGAAATCGATTTCGGAACGATCCGAAGAGAAACCATAGAACAGGAAGTAGATTCTACGAAACCCTATGCATTATCTATCATTGATGAGAGCATCAAGCAAGCTTCTTATGATATAGATGCTTTTCCAAAAGTGGCAAAAAGAGGATATGGAGATATAGATTTTACCGAAGATCAGCAGGAACTTTGGATGGTGAATACCTATCAGCGATCTCTTATTTCCATGGAATATGGAGCTAACGGATTTGAAATCACAAGGGATGCTCTTAAGAACTTTCCTATCGAGGATCTTCCGGGATTACCCAATACAGACCTGCTGTTCAGACAATGCATTAATGTAGGCAGCAACAGTAACTACCAAGGTGCAGAGTCTTTTACTGATGCAAATGGAACACCCTGGGATCGCAATAAGTATAATATAGGAGGAATTACAGGTTATAGCGACAAGGGTATTTCCAACACTATGAATGCAGGAGCATCCACCTCAGAGAAGCACCTATATCAAACATGGAGACGTGCGGGAAATTTCTCATTCGAAATCCCGGTTCCAAAAGAAGAAACATATACGGTCACATTGCATTTTTCTGAACCCAGTAGCTATGGGGAAGGTGATAGAGTATTTGATGTTTATGGAGAAGGAGAAATCCTAATGGAGGATTTTGACATCGTAAAATCTGCAGGAGGTGTTCGCAAGGCAATGACCTATACTTTTAAGGTAGCTGTGACGGGTCCCACCCTGGACCTACAGTTTAAGGGACAGATAGCAGGACGTACTCATGAGGCATTAGTCAATGGGATTGAGGTTGTGGGTAGTAGCCTTGCACCTACCGGAATTTTACGTCCCTGGGGTCTGACTTTTCATGAAGGTAGGGGCTATTTAGGTCTCACAAATGACGCATCGATATCTCAATCGAGAGATCACCTCTTTGGGTATGTTGTTTCTTTCGATCCTAAAAATGTACAAGCTGGATTTAAAGAGGAGTTAGGTTTTCCTTTAAAATATCCAAGAGAGCGATCTTCAAATGCGGAAGAAGCAGAACCTCAACCATTGCGGACAGCGGCATGGCTACCCTGGGCAGACACTTGGGAACAGACAAAGATTCCCACTAAAAATGAACCCCTTTCCTTCCAAAACGGATTGCTTTGTTCTTATCCACAACCCCTGATTTCAGATATCAACTTCACGGCCGATGGAAGTATGATTATTGCCTTGATGGATCGATGGGCACATCAGGTAGGATATCAAAACTATACGACCGATCTCGGAGACAGAACTTTGATCATGGGTTATGCTTCTGGTGACATCCTGAAAGCCTGGCCAGATGCCGATACCTTTGATCTTGAAAGAGAGAATTATGATCCTGGTATACTGTACAGGGGAGATGATGGACCGAGTTATGATGGTGAATTCTTTCATGATGATTATTATGATAACCTGGAAGTAGCCCATCATGGAGAGCTGGTCACAGGTGGTATGGCAATCGTACCCGGTACCAATGAGGTGTTGACTACAGTACATAATCCCACGATCACTTTTCTTCCCCATTTTCTTTTTGATGGGGTATTCACGCAGGGACTTCATGTGTATAATACCCAGGATGGATCAAGAATACGCGAATACCTTTTTGTAGATCAATTTATCGTGGGTAAAGCGAATGGTCTGGGAGATATCGAGTTCTTCCGATCGGCACCGCGAACAGAAGTAGGTAACTATGTGTGGTGTGATGCTAATGCCAATGGTATTCAAGATCCTACCGAGTACGGTATTCCGGGATTGGACTTAGTGCTTCTCGATAAAGAAAATAGCCTGGAGCTGGTGGGTGAAACGACCACAGATAATGGGGGAAACTACCTATTTACCGGGCTTAGACCTAATAACTGTTATGAAATCCGAGTGGATTTAAATCAACTCCGCGATCTTGGATTTACTGGTGCTACCGCACCCTTAGATGCCGGCACGGATGACTTGATTGATTCAGATGGAGATCCTGATATGGTTCCAGGCTTTGCGGTGGCCATGTTTTGCACTGATGATTCAGGTGATCCAATCCATCATATCGATTTTGGCTTTGGTGGTCCGTCCGCAATCGATGCAGTAAAGCTAGAGTGTGAAGATCCAATGACAGGTTGCGCAAATTTCTTGCTGTCTGATGTAATCCCATGTGTTGATACGTCAGGGGTGAATACTGTTCGGTTTTTCCGCACTTTCAATGATGCAGACAGTATGATCCTGGCCAATGAGATTACGGGTACGGTACAGGTCTGTGACGGAGACTCTATTATCTATGCAAGAGTCTACAGTCCGGATGATCCATTTTGTTTTTCAATAGCCACTGTTACTCTACGGGAAATCAATGTGGGCTCTGCTCCTTCTGCTTTCTCTGTGCTTGTTTGTCCAGCGGCTACCTATGATGCTGCCACTTATTTAGTGGCTCAAGGATTAGCCACACCTACTTTTTACAGTGATCCGGGTCTAATGAATATGGTGGCAAATCCAGTGCCTACACTGGTATACCCAACGGTAGTATACTTTCAGGCCACTGTAGATCCAACGGGATGTGCAGTGAATGGTGTACTGACAATAGACTCGATACCCACATCATTTGTAGATGCAGGTCTACCTACCGAAATATGTGGATTGGATTGCGTAGATCTAACTGAATTGGGTGCCATCTTTGACGCCAATGGTACCTCAGCTGTCACGGCTCAATGGAGTACTGGCGGCACGGGTGTATTTGATCCGCAACCGGGTTATTCTGAGGCACGATTCTATTGTCCATCGGAAACAGACATGGCTAATGGTGGTGTAACCTTATATCTGGAGGTTTTAGATGATCAATGTGGCAACAATCTGATAGATTCGGTCACGATTGGTATTATTTCTTCCACTCCCAGATTCCTATCATCAGCTTCTGATACGATACTTTGTCTACATCCCTTTGTAGACGATCAATACACTTATGATACATTCCCCAGATGTCAATTGGTGGCCAACTGTGGCGATACCATCACAGCGACGGTTATAGACTATGACCTGCTTGTAGGAAACTGCGATGAAAATATCATAAAGATGATCGTACGTACGCAAAGAGTACGATATGATAAGCAGGAGTACTTCTGCATGGATACCATACATGTTCTCGGACTGGATTTTGACAACTTTGTTTGTCCTCCAGAGCGAGATAGTGTCTACTGCCATACAGGCTATCTAGAGGATGAAAATGGTCATCCATCACCTTTTGAAACGGGGGTACCCATGGCAGACACGGTGCCGCTCTGGCCGCAACCCTCTTCATATTGTGACATTTTGGTTAGATATGATGACGAAGTCTTCGTCGGTGAATGTCCCATGACGATTCATCGGGTCTGGCAAATCAAAAATAATTGCACGGGAGTCTACGAAGAATGCGAACAATGGATCATGATCTTCGATACCGTGGGACCTTATGTTGAAAAACATCTCGACAAGGCGGTGCTTGCACCGGAAGATGCCTTCCCGTCATTAGACCATCCAGTGATTTTTGTACCTACCAGTTCGCATGACTGCGAAGCGCATACCTATGTGCCTCCAATCTATGCTTCAGATACATGCTCTGGCGTAAAGTTGGTAAAAGCGACAATTCCTGGGATGGCAACCGTAGTACTGACTCTAAATGAAGAAACAGATCTCTGGGAATCTCATGAAAACATCAAAATACCCAAGTCTGAGGTACCTATTGCACTGATTTATGAAGCTTATGACAATTGTCACAACATCACCTACGATACATGCTACTTCTATGTAAAGGACTTCACCAAGCCAGTGCCTGTATGTAATAAAGGTATTAATATCACGATAGCAGATACAATTGCATGGTTAGATGCCAATGTCTTTGATGAAGGCAGTTGGGACAATTGCGGAGTTAATATGATTCTGGCAAGAAGATCAGACTGGGCAACAGCCTGCGGTGTAAATCTATGCGATGATTATGTCACGTATTGCGGTACAGCGCATCATGACTCGCTCTACTGCGCAGTGTTGGAAACGGATAAACATGTTAATCCGGTCGAAGCTCATTATGCGAAAACGCTGGAATGGCTATGCGAGGATGATACACCATGCAGTGAGTTTATACTAGGTGGATGGTGGTATGATCTGATTAAGACTGCCACACTCAATTGTGTAGATCATCCATATCCGGTAGATGAAAAATATCTTACACAGATTTTACAGGATCCTTCATTGGCTTGTCTGGATGATCCGGCAACCATCGCAGACCTATGCTACAAAATGGGTTACGACTTTGTATCTACACTGCCCGAATTTGCTGCACCTCTGTTTTCTCAGAGCAAGCAAACACCGTTTGATATTGTGAAGCAAATAGGCGGTGGATGGTCCAAATCAGTACCCTTCTGTTGTGAAGATGCATGTCAGGACGTGAAAGTGGAACTACTCATAATGGACTACTGGTGCAACTGGAGCACCTGCTGGACCACAGTATATGTGGAAGATAAGAATCCACCTGAGGTCGTATCGGATCTATTTGATGTCCATATCACTTGCACTAGTTATGAAGCCTTTTATAAGGATGCAGTCAATCAGTCGATAGCAGGTGATCATTCGCTACTTGACAGTCTGCTTGGTGGATATGATAAAGTCAGTTATGATGGCTACGGGAATGTACCTGCCAAGACACCATATGATATTTATAATATCTACTGTGACTCCATTTTGATATCAAAAGATAGCCTGCACTATGACGAGCATTTTGGCTATGTATGGAAAAATTACAGCTACTACAAGGCGGTACATGACACGATCATAAATACCCGTCACCGCGGACAGATCGCTGACAATTGCGGACTGATCTGTATACAAGACAAACCATGGGTCAACATAGATGCATGCGGCAACGGGTACATAAGAAGGACCTTTAAGTTTATCGGACAATGTCAGATCGATGCAGAAGGGCACTATGTGGACACGATTGTGAAAAATCAGACGATCTGGATTCAAAGTGATTGTGAGATTCAGAAGTCGATGTTTGAAGTTCCTGAAGATGTGATACTCTACGATTGTGGCATTACTTATGACGCGGATGGAAGTGGCAATGCTTCCGGAGTAGCAGATCCTGATGTGACGGGTTGGCCCGAGTATGTATTTGATCAGGATTGCAGACAAATCGGTATAGGATACTATGATAAGGTCTTTAAAGTAGTGGGTGGTGATGAAGCCTGCTATAAGATTGTCAGAACCTGGTGCTTTGCCGACTGGTGCATCCTGGAAGGCGATATGCCGGATGGTGCCTGGTGGTTTGATGAGAAATACACCGGTAAATTTATCAGCTGTGAACAAAAAATCATATTGTTGGATACCATTGCTCCGGTCTGTAGCATCGATCTTCCAGATACAGTAGCAGTGGCTTCCTGCGAGTTTGATCTCAAGATACCCGTGACGGTAGAAGATGAATGTGGTGTGCTTGAGTACCGATGGGAAGTATTGGATTTGAAAGCGGGTGTAATACTGTCACGTGGGTCAAACAGTCTAAATAGTCAAGATAGTAACAGCTTGATAATCAACGTAGAAGATGCGGAAGCTGGAGATTATAAATTTAAGATCTGGTTTACAGATGATTGCCAAAATGAAAGTCTTTGGACCAAAGAGTTCATGATCATCGAAGACAAGAAGCCGACACCTATCTGCATATCAAATCTCACATTGGAATTAACGCCTATGGATCTGAATGGAGACGGTGTGATTGATACTGCCATGGGATCAATTTGGGCTCATGAATTCAACTCAAGTAGTACACCTGCGTGTGACGGCAGTGTGGAAGGACTCCAGTACAGATTGGATAATCTGGACGATGGAGCCCCTGCTCTTCCGGACGGTTCTGCAGATCAACTTAGTTTCGGTTGTGCCGATATAGGCACTCAGGTACTCCGCATGTATGTGTTGGATGAGAATGGAAACTGGGACTATTGCGAAGTAGTCCTGACTGTGCAGGATAACAACAATGCCTGTGGACTTGCACCTACGATGGGACTATTGAGTGGAATCATCATCACTGAAAATATCCGTGTCGTACAACATGTGGATATGGAGGTGACAGATCCTTCGGGCATCGTGATGATGAGAGATGAAAACTTGCCCGGATACTATCGTTTTGATGTGCTCACAGGTACGGAAGCCTATGTAAAACCCAGTAAAGACATTGATCATATCAATGGAGTCTCGACCGCTGACCTAATCGCCATACACAAGCATATCCTAGGACAGTCTAAACTCGATAGCTGGTACAAGGAGCGTGCTGCGGATGTGACTGCCGACGGAAAGATATCCGTGGCTGATATTGTCGAATTGCGAAAACTCATACTAGCAAAGATTGATCGATTTAGTAACAATACCAGCTGGCGCTTTTTTGATAAGCAAACCAATCAGCCTAAATACCATATCAATCCCATGCAGCCTGACATGCGGGTAGATTTCACAGGTGTGAAAGTAGGTGATGTAAATCTGGATAGTGATCCTGCCATGGGTGCTCCGAGAAATCAGGAAGCACTGGTGTTTAAGATTCCAGACAATAAACTGCCTCAAGCTAAATCCCTGCAAGTGCCTGTATATGCTGGTGATCTGAACGGAATTGAGGGATTTCAGTTTACACTAGAGTCAGACATTACAAGAGTGAAGGTCAATAACATTGTGGGAGGCTCGCTAGACATTTCAGAAGTACATGTCAATAAGGATCATGCGGATGAAGGATGGATCACCGTATCCTGGTATGATCTTGCATCTGTTCCTTCTTCTGAGCTTGATGAACCTGTGTTCTACTTAGAATTAGAAACCTTAGAGGAGGTCAGACTACGGGAATTCATCACTATCAATAATCGGATAACACCAGCGGAAGCATATGACGAGAATGGTCATATCAGACCTCTTGCATTAGCTGATAAATCAGAAATTGATAATCAGACTAGCTTTAAACTATATCAAAACCGACCTAATCCATTCAGATATGAGACAGTGATTGGATTTGAAATGCCTCAGAATGAGGCAGTGCGGTTATCGATATTTGACGTGACGGGTAGAATGCTGAAAACAGTAGAAGGAGAGGCAACCCGAGGATACAATGAGTGGAATATCGATCGATCAGATTTGCCTTCTGATGGCATCCTCTATTATCGATTAGATACAAAGGACCATACTGCAGTCAAGAAAATGATCTTGATGGCTCAATAAATAATTGTTCAAGGTGAATAGTTTTGGGAGTGCAGACTTCAATTTCGATTGAAGTCTGCTTTTTTTTTGCATAATATGCAACACATTGCACGGATATCTACCTTATTGGCATATTACGGGCTCAAAAGATTTCATAATTATGTGAATTAGAATATTTTCGAGACGCAACAACAGGGAAATTCTCAATTCTTAACTTAATTTCTTAGTACTGATGAAAAGGAGTATTCTTTTGTACCCATTGCTTTTGCTGGTACTTACCTCAACTCGCTTCAGCAATGATCCGATTTTTGAAGACCCCACAAAACCTATAGCAGAACGTGTCAATGATTTGATATCAAAAATGACCCTTGAAGAAAAAGCGGGTCAGATGATGTATGATGCACCCGCTATTCCCAGGCTCGATATTCCAAAATATAACTGGTGGAATGAGTGTCTTCATGGTGTGGCCAGAAATGGCCGGGCTACGGTTTTTCCGCAAGCCATAGCCCTGGGAGCAACATTCGATTCGGACCTAATGAATCGTATTGGAATGGCTATTGCCGATGAGGCCCGGGCAAAATTCAATGCCAATCGAGAAGTGGGTTACATGGATCGGTATGCAGGTCTAACGTTCTGGTCTCCCAATGTAAATCTTTTCAGAGATCCCAGATGGGGAAGAGGTCAGGAAACCTATGGCGAAGATCCTGCACTTATTTCAAGGCTTGGGGTTTCATTTGTGAAGGGACTACAGGGAGATGATCCAAAATATTTGAAGACAGCTGCCATGGCAAAACATTACGCCGTGCACAGTGGTCCGGAAAAACTACGCCATGAATTTGATGCCGTGGTCAGTAGATATGATTTGTGGAATACTTACCTACCTGCTTTTGAAGCTCTAGTTACAGAGGCAGATGTAGAAGGCGTGATGGGAGCGTACAATCGCACGAATGGTGATGTCTGCTGCGCTCATCCTTATCTGATGCAAGATGTACTTCGTGAGAAATGGGGATTTGATGGTTATTTTGTTTCAGACTGTTGGGCGATTCAGGATTTCTATCAGGGCCACAATGTCGATGAGACAAAGGAACAGGCAGCTGCTCGCGCCGCATCGATTGGATGCAACCTTAACTGCGGCAGCACTTACCCTGCATTGGTAGAAGCAGTCGAGCAAGGCCTCACCAGTGAAGAAGTGCTGGATGATAATCTTCGTGAACTGTTACCCACTCGTTTTAAGTTGGGGCTTTTTGACCCTGTCGGTAGTGTTCCTTTCGATAATATTGGTACAGATGTCGTGCGAAGTCAGGAGCATTTGGATTTATCATATGAGGCAGCATCAAAGGCTTTGGTCTTACTTAAGAATGAAGAAAATTTACTTCCTCTTGATCCAGAGATCCAAAGTGTCTTTGTCACAGGTCCTATGGCGGCACATGCTCAAACACTACTGGCTAACTACTATGGTGTTTCTGATGATCTTCGTACCATCCTGGAGGGAGTAGTCGGAAATGTTTCTGATCATACTGCTATTCGCTATGTACAAGGCGCTCTGATGGATCGTCCCAACGTCAATCCTATTGATTGGTACTCCGAGGAAGCATCTACAGCAGAAGTGACCATTGCCTGTATGGGTATCTCCCAATTAATGGAAGGTGAAGAAGGAGAGGCCATCGCTTCACCTTCGGCCGGTGATCGAGATTACATCAACCTTCCCCCCTCTCAAATCGAATTTTTGAAACTGTTACGTAGTAAGGCTAAAAAGCTGGTTGTAGTCATTACGGGAGGAAGTGCTATCTCAAGTCCTGAAGTGCATGAGATGGCCGATGCCATCGTATATGCATGGTACCCAGGGGAGCAAGGAGGTCAGGCAGTAGGTGATCTCTTGTTTGGTAAAGTAAATCCATCGGGAAAACTGCCTGTAACCTTTGTTGAAAGATTAGAAGACCTGCCACCTTTTGAGGACTATAACATGAAGGGAAGAACCTATCGCTATCTGGAAAAAGAACCACTCTATCCTTTTGGATTTGGTCTAAGCTATTCCAGTTTCACCTACAGCGATCCAAAATTATCAAATCAGGTGGTGACAACTGGGAATCCGGCTGAACTGACGATTCAAATAAATAATGAGAATAATACCGCAGGAGAAGAAGTAGTGCAACTTTATATTTCTAAACAAGGTCGGTCGGAAGAGGATCCCATGATTGAACTCCGGGATTTTGCACGGGTTCAATTGGCTGGCAATGAGTCAGAGACTGTGACTTTCCAAATAACTGCGGACCTTTTATCGAATCGCAATGAGGAGGGTGATAAAGTGACTGCCCCGGGGAAATACACCGTCTATGTGGGTGGAGCCACACCCGGAAATCGAAGTAAGGAGTTGGGAGCCGCATCACCAGCTATGGTCGAAGTGGATTTTCAATAGAATGGCACTAAGAGAAAATGAAAAAGGGCAGCCTTCCAAATGAAAGGTCTGCCCCTTTTTATTTAGAGGGTTGTAATCACCTCCCGTTTTTCCACTTTATCTTCATCTAACTCGATCCCAAAACCTGGTTTGGTGGGTAATGGAATAATGCCATTAGTAGTAAGTGGCGCATCCTTCTGAAAATGAAGTTTATATCCTACGTGGTTGATCAGATATTCGACCAGGGGGCACACCTCTTTCGATTGACTCAATACTACATGGAGAGCCGCGTGTATGTTGTGTCCATGAGGAATGACCTTCGCGCCAAAAGAAGAGGCCAGATTACAAATCTTGATTAGTTCACTGACGCCACCGCACCATTCCGGATCTGCTTGTACTATTTGTATTGCATTAGCTTTGAGGAAGTTGAGTACCTCCCATCGATTGTAGAAGTGCTCTCCCGTAGCCACCGGTATGGATGTGCTTTGACTCAGAGCAGAGAAACTTTCAAGTCGATTCGGAGGGAATGCTTCTTCAATCCAGTAAGGTCTAAACTGCTCGACTTCTTTAGCCCAGGTGGTGGCAAATGGTAAATCCCAACCCATAAAGGCATCAAACATGATTTGTCCTTCATCACCCACGGCTTCACGTAGTTCCTGTACCAGCTCAATGCTGTGACGCAGACCCTTGTTGCCATCGCCCGGACCATACGCCATAAACCACTTTTGGTGATGAAAGCCATCGTTGTAAAGTTGCCGGGCCCTGGGACCTGCTTTGCCCTTTTCAACGGTATATCCCAGGCAGCTTCCATACACCCGGGCCTCATTTCTTGTAGGTCCCCCCAGTAGTTCAAATACGGGCACTTCGAAATAACGCGCTTTTAAATCCCACAATGCGTTATCAACAGCACTCACGGCCATCATATAGTGACCCGCTCTGGAATGCCGATTTCTCCGGTACATGATTTCCCAAAGGTTTTCTATGGCCAAAGCGTTCCTACCAATCAGAAAAGATCGCAGTTGCTTAATAAGCGGCACTATAACTTCAGGGTCCAGATAACCATAGAGTCCTTCCACCCCTCCCCTGGTGGCGATTCGGAGAAAGTCATGAGTTATGGCATCCTGACTCACCGTTTCATCATCTTTTTCCATGTAAGTGGGTGGTCTTTCCCCTGGATACAAGTGCTCTGGTTTAATCTGATGTTGGCGATTCTGCCCTGGTGTTCGGGCTATGGTACCATGAACCCGTACAACTTCAACCGTTTCGATGATGGCCTGCGGGTCATTCATCGATTCCTGGAATAGCATACGGGTACTAAAAGGTAAAAATGCAGCGGCAGAAACACCCAGACTGTTTCTGAGAAAATTTCTTCTTGTAATCATAGTGTCTTCTTTTTTAATAGGTATATCCTATTAAATTACAGTCTTCTTATTAAATCTTCGAGTGTTCTGGCATTATGTACATTGGATAAGATGTCGACAAAGGGAAAAACTGTCTTCAAACCCAGAATTTTTGTCTCTTCCCCATGGTTAAGAACGGGATTCATCCAGAGAATCAAGCCGCTTTTTTCCTGCAGCTCGATCATACTCTCCCTCAATAAATCCATATCACCCGTATCCCATCCATCGCTGTAGATAATCACTTTTGTCTTATCATTGAACCAAGTGGGAAGATCGGGTGAAGTAAGTAGTTGTGAAAGGCTTTGACCTATCCGGGTACCTCCAGTCCAGAGCCCAGGAATTTCTTCGAGATATTCAAGTGTCTGACGCCAATCTACACGCAGCCAGTCTCCTGGCAGTTTGAAGAGCTGTGTGTTGAAAACAAAAACAGCAGACTTTGCAAAAGTAGATCGCAAGCTATGCACAAGCTCAGAAATGAAATGACTGTACAGTTGCATGCTTTTACTGACATCGCATATCAGGATGACCCTGGACTGCTCTTTCTTACGGTATTTAAATCTTAATTGTATCAATTCGTCACCCTTCTTCACCTTGTTAGCGATCAGCTTTCGCTGATCCAGTATGCCCTTTCTCCGGTGGGTCACCTGTTTTCTTGATTTAGTGGCCGCCAACTTCTTTACAAGACGTCTAATGAGATCTCGCAGCTCCTCTGAATGCTCCTGTCTCAAAAATGCCAGGTCACTTATTTGATCACTTTCGGCTTCATTGTAGAATGGAACCTCTACCGGATCCTCCTTTTTATTGAACAACCATTGCTTTATATCAGATAGCTGGTATTGTTTCTTACCTCCTTTTCTATCTTTTGAAGAAACCTGATCCTTATCCTTCTGCCTATCCTCAACCCTGGAGTTTGATGCCTTTTGGTGCTCCTTCACATAGTCGGCATAGAGCTTGTCGAGGGAATTCCATTGCTCCTGAGATGATGAAAAATTAATTCTGAGTAGATCAAGAAAACTGGCATGATTCCCAATATCAATGAGCGTCAGACCCTGGAGGGCATTTGATACCTCATCGATTCCCACAAGAAACCCCCTTTCTCTTAAGTATCTGGAAAAACCCAACAGGTGATCTGTCAGTGATGAGTGATAGGTGATTAGATCCTGTTCACTCTGCATCCAATTTTGATTTTACACCGGTTTTCTCCAGTAGTTCACTGAGTGAAAGCTGCACTTCCCTCTGATCTCTCCAATCTTTCAAAACCAACCCCAGGCTTGATGCCACGAGACTTCTATCCAACTCATTGATGTGCATGGAAGCCAGAGCTCGGGCCCAATCCAGCGTTTCTGCTATTCCTGGTAGTTTTCGGAGGCGCTTTTCTCTCAGCAATTTCATAAACTGACAGATTTGCTCAATGATCACCTTATCTAGTCCGGGAACTTTATTACCTACGATTGAACGTTCTTTGTCAAGATCTGGATAGTCTATATACAAGTACATACACCTTCTACGCAATGCATCTGACAGAGGTCGTGTTCCATTGCTGGTCAATACAACATAGGGTTTGGTAATGGCTTTTATCGTCCCGGATTCTGGAATACTAATTTGCCAATCCGAAAGTACTTCCAGTAAAAAGCTTTCAAATTCCTCATCAGATCGATCGACTTCATCAATCAGTAACACCACTTTCTTTTCTGATAATATGGATCGAAGAATGGGTCTCTGTAATAAGAATCTATCGGAATATAATGTGGATTCAAGATCACCTGAAGGTTCGCTCCTGGTTTCCTGCATTTTCAAAAACATGAGTTGGTGCTGATAGTTCCACTCATATAAAGC
This sequence comes from Saprospiraceae bacterium, assembly GCA_050298535.1. Lineage (GTDB taxonomy): Bacteria > Bacteroidota > Bacteroidia > Chitinophagales > Saprospiraceae > JABDMH01. The sequence continues at coordinate 717,253 of JBNKUI010000087.1, read as the reverse complement.
CTGGGAAGCATCAATGCCATCATAGCACTGCAATCGAATTAATTCGGTGTCATGCACCTGTGCCAATACCTTGGCAATTTCCGTTTTACCTACGCCAGCGGGACCTTCAATGAGAAGAGGTTTTTCCAGCACAGATGCCAAATGAATGGCCATGGTAATCTCAGGCTCACTTATATAGTGCTGTGTTCTAAGTGAAGACTCCAGTGATTGAATTGCGTCGTTATTCGTCAAATCATGTCATTACTAAAATACCGGATGTAAAATACATCCGGTATTATAAAATTAAGCAGTTTGTTTGTCTTAGAGAGCCTCCAACGCTCGTCCCAGCATAACACCCGCAAGGTGCGAGCGATACTTTTCTGATGCAAAGTGATCACTCATCACATATATAGATTTGTCAATAGCCTTCGCGGCAGCTTCTTTTGTATCCTGGTTTACGCCCTTCCCTTCGATGGCAGCTTCCACAGAGGTATCACGATATGGAGTATCTGACACACCCGTGAATGCTACTCTTACGTTTGAGAGACCATCTTTTGAGCCACTTGCACATATTGCGCATCCGACAAGAGCAAACCTGGATGCCGGCTGTGCAAATTTTTGGTAGGTGCACATTCTACCCGCTTGCGATGGCACTCGTATGCTGGTGATAATTTCATCTGACTGGAGCGATGTGGTGAAAATGCCAATAAAGAAATCTGATGCAGCGATAGATCTACTACCTGCATTGCTTTGTACCTCGACCGATGCTTCACATGCCAGAAGCGCTGCAGGCCAGTCAGCTGCAGGATCAGCATGGGCTATACTACCGCCAATGGTACCCTTATTACGCACCTGGATATCTCCAATCTGTGCAGCAACCATCGCAAATAGGGGTGCATGCTGTTTTACTGTCTCTGATGAAGCTATCTCTGCATGAGTAGCTCCTGCACCTATGAGCAGATCGTTACCATCCATCGAAATACCTTGCAATTCGTTAAGCTTAGAGATATCGATGAGCATATCTGTTTCATTGAGTCGAAGCTTCAGGGCGGGAATCAAACTATGTCCGCCGGCTAATAATTTGGAGTCGTCGTTCAAGGCATTTAATGCATCGCTCAGACTACTTGCTTTCGTATAATTGAATGATGTTGGTATCATATTCTAAATTCTAGATTAGTTAACTAATTAGGCCCCGTGCTCCTGCATTGTCTGCCACACTCGCTCCGGAGTAAGCGGCATTTGAATATCCCTAACCCCCAAATGTTTTAGGGCATCCACCACGGCATTTACGACCGCCGCGGTAGACCCAATGGTACCGGCCTCTCCGGCGCCTTTGACACCTAAAGGATTATGTGGGCAGGGAGTGTAAGTCCTGTACGTCTCAATCATGGGGACGTCATCAGCACGTGGCATGGTATAGTCCATATAAGAACCATTAAGCAATTGGCCCTGATCGTCATAAATCGCTCCTTCAAACAATGCCTGTCCAATTCCTTGCACGACACCACCATGGATTTGACCATCCACAATCATGGGATTTATTACGTTTCCCACATCATCCACTGCAACAAATCTTTTGAGTGTGACCTTACCCGTTTCCTTATCTATTTCTACGACCGCTATGTGGGCACCGAAGGGATAGGTGAAGTTAGCAGGATCATAAAATGAGGAAAAATCCATACCGGGCTCGAGATCAGCAGGATAATTGTGTGGCACATAGGCGGTCAATGCCACATCCCCAAAAGAAACAGATTTATCAGTCCCCTTCACCGACCATTTTCCATCGGCAAAAGTTACATCTTCTGGATTGGCCTCCAGGCTATGGGCGGCAATTTGCTTGCCTTTTTCCAGTATTTTGTCAATGCTTTTCATGATAGCACTTCCACCAACTGCCAAACTTCTGGATCCATAAGTACCCATTCCAAATGCGACGGCATCCGAGTCTCCGTGCACAATTTCCACGTCGTCAAGAGCCACGCCCAGCTTATCGGCGACGATCTGGGCAAATGTAGTTTCATGTCCTTGTCCATGTGAATGCGACCCGGTATATACATTGATCTTGCCAGTGGGTTGTACTCTCACCTGAGCAGATTCGTATAAGCCGGCACGAGCTCCCAGAGATCCAACGACTGCAGAAGGAGCGATACCACAAGCTTCTATATACGTAGAGATACCTATCCCCAAAAGCTTCCCATTCTGCTGCTCTTCCTGCTGGGTACGCAATGCATCATATTCTACCATCTCCAGGGCCTTCTTCAGGACAGTATGATAGTCTCCACTATCGTATTGCAACGCCACTTGTGTCTGATATCCTGGTTGCTCCACTCCATCAAAAGGCGGAATAAAATTCTTCATACGCAGCTCAGCAGGATCCATGCCCATCTCCATGGCTCCGGTTTCTATTAGTCTTTCCAGGAGATAGGTAGCTTCAGGTCTTCCGGCACCGCGATACGCATCCACAGCTGTAGTATGTGTAAATGTAGCAGTCACATCCACATTAATCAGTGGTGTCGTATAGAGTCCTTGTAGAAGAGTACCATGCAGGTAAGTGGGGACAGCCGGTGCAAATGTGGAAAGGTAAGCACCCATATTGGCAAAGGTCTTAACTCGTAGAGCCGTAATATTGCCTTCGGCATCAAAACCCATATCCGCCTTGGTGACATGATCACGACCTTGCCCATCTGTCATAAAGCTTTCCCTCCTTTCAGCTGTCCATTTTACGGGTCGTCTGATCTGTTTGGCACACCAAGTGACCAAAGCTTCTTCGATATAGTGGAATATTTTACTTCCAAATCCACCGCCTACATCAGGTGACACGACACGTACTTTGTGCTCGGGTAGACCCAGTACGAAGGCGCACATCAATAGTCGGATCAGGTGTGGATTTTGTGAGCTGGTGTATAAAGTATGATGATCGCTTGTGGCATCATAGGCACCGATGGCACTACGGGGTTCAATCGCATTGGGTACCAACCGTTGATTGACAAACTCCAGGGTAGTGACATGGTGTGCACCTTCGATAGCGGCATTCACTTCCTCAATAGGATTGCCAAGTGCCCAGTCAAATGAAGTGTTATTCGGTACATCATCATGCACCAGTGGAGCACCATCGGCTGTTGCCGCTTTTGCATCTACGACTGCATCCAGGACATCATATTCGACTTCCACCAGATCAGCTGCATCTCTTGCTATATACCTATCTTCTGCGATGATGACCGCCACGCCATCCCCCACATGTCTAGCCTTGTCAGCCACCAACAGAGGGTGCGGTGGTTCTTTCATGGTATCACCATTCTTGAAATCGACCTGCCATCCACATGGTACGCCCGCTATACCCGCTGCAGCTAGATCTGCGCCGGTAAAGACGGCCACCACTCCATCCAGTGCCTTTGCTTTCGAGGTATCAATACTTTCAATCTTTGCATGAGCATAGGGACTTCTTACGATGTAGGCATGGGTCATACCGGGTAGTTCGATATCATCTGTGTACCTCCCTTTACCCGTAATAAACCGCTTATCCTCTACCCTCTTTATTGATTTACCTATATATTTTGTCATAGTTGTTTCATTTGAATTTTGTCTAGGCAGGTTGCATTTGTTCTGCAGCCTGCATGATAGCTTTTACGATATTGTGATACCCTGTACAACGGCAGAAGTTCCCTTCTAGGGCATGTCGGACTTCCTCTTCAGATGGTGTTGGATTTTCTTTAAGGAAATCCGTCGCCAACATGATCATACCGGGTGTACAAAATCCACATTGGAGTCCATGACAATCTTTAAAACTCTCCTGCAACGGATGTAATTGATCACCATCAGCAAGACCTTCTATAGTGGTGATATCAGAGCCATCAGCCTGTGCAGCCAACAACGTGCAAGACTTCACCGCTTTGCCGTCCACAAGTACGGTGCAGGCTCCGCAACTACTAGTATCGCAACCTATATGCGTACCTGTCAAATGTAGCTGATCTCTCAAAAAATGTACAAGTAACTGACGAGGTTCTACGTCCCTATCAAATTCCTGTCCATTGACCTTTGTCGAAATTTTTATACTCATATCCTAATAAGGTTTTTTTATTCAAGAAGTAAGATTCGGAATAACAATTGCGTCAGGAGATGCATAAGCATCACGAAACAGCCCGAGGTATCTTCCCTATCGAAAACAATAAAATGCAAGGTTTTCTACGGTCACCTTAATATAAGCAATTCGAGACTTTTTCAGAATTATATTGCTCCCAAGCAATTGAAACTTCACAATTATTTTAGAAAAAATCAACAGGCAGAATATACTGTAGAAACCTATCTTTACTACGAAAAAGGTAAAGAGGATATTTTTCGATATTTGGCGATAATTTTGCCAACATTCTTAGAAGTAAAGGAACCTATGGAAGTATCAACAGAAAAAAAAGCAACGTTTAGAGACTATAATCAGGGAGACATCACGGCAGCCGTTCGCGAGCACTATCGTAAAATGCGATCCAGACAGACTTACGACTATGTACAACGAATGAAAGCTAAATATCTTCAATACGATACTCCCATGGATTTGTGGGACGCCATGGCCAAACTGAATGAGTTAGTAGACGTTAGTGACCCGGATCTTGATTTACCAAACGTGCAACATCTTATTCAGTCTGCAGAGGCGATTCGACAAGATAACCGCCCGGACTGGATGCAACTCGTCGGCCTCATTCATGACCTGGGAAAGATGATGTTCGTCAAAGGTTCTGACGAAGATGGAACCAGCCAGGATGAGCAATGGGGACTGGTAGGAGACATATTTGTTGTTGGTTGCAAGCTTCCAGATTCTTGCGTCTATCCTGAATTTAACAGCCTCAATCCTGACATGCAGGACAGCACGTATTCCACTGAGCTAGGCATCTATACAGAAAACTGTGGCCTGGATAATTTAACATTGGCATGGGGTCACGATGAATATTTGTATCAGGTGTTAAGAAACCATAAGGGCAATAAAATACCACAAGCTGGCATGGTGATGATACGATATCATTCATTCTATCCGTGGCATACTGGAGGCAGCTATCAGTCATTCTTAAATGAGGATGACAAGCAATATCAGGAATGGATCACTGATTTCAACAAATATGACCTCTATACTAAGTGTCAGCAGATCTATGACCTAGATGCGATCCGTGCTTATTATGAACCCATTGCCAGAAAATATTTGGGTGAGGGACCCATCTATTTCTAGACTAGATTTCAAAGTGCACTAATTTTTTAAACTGGATCATTCGGGCTACTAACTCCTGCCCCTTTATATTCTTGAGTTTCCCAAGGCTAAATGCCTCGACACAAAAAGAAGCCATGGCTGATCCATAGATTAGCGCCTTTTTCATATTCTCAAAACTGATATCATCGGTTTTGGCAATATACCCCATAAATCCTCCAGCAAAAGTATCACCGGCACCGGTTGGATCCTGCACTTCCAACAAAGGCAGGGCAGGTGCAAAAAAGACTTCATCTTTGTGAAAGAGTAATGCACCGTGCTCCCCTTTCTTTATCACCAGGTATTTCGGCCCAAGTTCGAAGATCTTCCTTGCCGCTTTCATCAGCGAATACTCTCCGGAAAGCTGCCGGGCTTCCTCATCATTGATCGTCAATACATCCACTTCTGCAATGGTCTTTAACAGACTGTCCCATGCCACATCCATCCAAAAGTTCATCGTATCCATGGCGATCAGCTTAGGGCGAGTTTCCATCTGACGAATTACAGACATTTGAATCTCCGGTGTTAAATTGCCAAGCATGACATAAGAACTATTCTGATAGTTTTCTGGGAGCACAGGATCAAAATCATCCAGCACATTCAGCTCTGTCACTAGCGTATCTCGGGTGTTCATGTCTTTATGATACTTACCAGCCCAGAAGAATGACTTCTCCCCGGTCTTGATCTGCAGACCCGCCGTATCAATCCCTCGTGAATTCATAGCTTTGATCTCATCCTCAGGCCAATCATCTCCTACGACCGAGACCAGCTGAATATCCCGATAAAAGTATGAAGCCGCCCAGCTAATATAGGTTGCAGCACCACCAATCACTTTATCCACCTTGCCAAATGGTGTTTCTATACTATCAAAAGCTACAGTGCCAACGGTCAATAAACTCATGCTCAGGTATTGATTATTTTAGTGCGGCACGAAGATAACAAATTGCCCTACCTGACTCACGTTCACCCGATGTTTCCGGCTCAAACAATCACCTCACCATTTGCATCGGTAGTGAGGATGAGACTCATGTAATCAAGGAACGGCCTCATTTGCAAATACGTATTGGTCATCTCCTCTAAAAAGAGATCACTTGTCACTAGCTTGTCATCTTCGATAGTCCTCACAAGTAAGAATTGCTTGTATCTAAGAAGATCAATATCAGGATGCGATTTTGAGTATCCTTGCGGTGCGGTTTTTAGTTGATTTCCTGATAGTGCGCCAAAGTACTTCTTGAAATTCTTATCCGTTATAATATTTCGTAAGGGTGTACTATCAAAAGCAATTTCCTCCCTTATACGCTTAATATCCTTACTATCAGGCCCCCAAAATCCGCCGGCAATGACCGTATTTCCAGGTTCGATGTGATAATAATATCCTCCTCGTCGCATCTTAGACGCTCGCTTCATCCTTCCTGCAAAAGCCGTCTTGTAAGGTGATTTATCCTTCGAAAAGCGAACATCCCGATTAATGCGAAATAAACTCTGCTTTCCTGTCATCGGGACCAGTTCATCATGTTTGCCCATGTTCTTGATAAGCGAGGAGGCAAATTCGATCATGTTTTCATGGGCCGATGTATATCGATCCTTGTGGGTACTAAACCATTCCCGATCATTGTTGACCTTGAGGTCCCTTAGGAAAGAAAGGGTCTTCTTATGGATGACTGACATATGACTAGTTTACCGATTTATCAAATGCTTTTCTGGCAATCCGATACATCCAAACGCACACCAGGCTTACGACGATTAAACCCGGAAGGCTGCCGCCATCTTCCACCAATGCAAAAACATCCGTTCTCTTTGTGATAACCACAGGTATCGCTAGAATAATGCCTAACAAAGCTTCTCCAGTAATCAGTCCTGAAGCAAAGAGCAGTCCGGTATGATTACTGGATTGCTTGGCCTCGTTAAAATTAGATGCACTTTTTCTTCTCTTTTGATACTGACTTACCAACAAGGCAATGACACCACCAACCCATATAGCACTATCTAATTCAAAGGGAAGGTATAATCCTACAGCAATGGCCAGCACGGGAAGTCGAAAACTATTTCTCCTTTCTTGTATTTTATCAAGAATGATGATGACGACACCAATGGCCGCACCGATATACACCATCGTCCATGGTAAATCTCCGGCAAAAACACCCGATGCAACACTCGCCATCAAAGTGGCCTGGGGAGCCGCCAAGGCATCGGGATGTGCATCGGTAGGCACACCAAAACCGTACGCAGTATTTAGTAATTGTAAGACCAGTGGCAGGGTAAATGCTGCGGCCACTACACCCACCATTTGCATGATCTGCTGTCGGAATGGGGTCGCCCCTAGTATATGGCCTGCTTTAAGGTCTTGCATATTATCCCCAGCAATTGCTGCTGCACAGCAGACTACGGCTCCAATCAGGATTGCAGCTGCAGGGCCCTTTTCAGCACCGGAGCCCAAGAGTGCCAGCAGAATCAGAGCTGATGTGAGAATAGTAGCAATGGTAACCCCGGATATGGGATTGTTCGAACTTCCCACTAATCCCGCCATGTAACCAGCTACAGCCGAGAACAGAAATCCGGCGATAACCATCAATATGGCCATGAGTGCAGTAATGGGCACTTGCTCAATCTCTCGCAAATAAATGATAAAAACCGGCATCAGCATGACACCTATCGCTATGATCACCCAGGACATCGGAGTATCGCGTTCTGTCCGTATCATATCTGACATATTCTGGGAGCCTTGTTTCAATGCTGTCAGACCACTCCGCAAAGCCATTGCAATGGAATCCTTTAGGCTGATCAGTGCCCAGAGTCCACCAACTACCATTGCTCCCACGCCGAGATAGCGAATCTGCTCACTCCAAATCGTACCCCCTAAAGCCACGGGATCTGCACCTTCGGGGACACCATTGATTGTAAGGTAGATGGGAATTGCAATCCACCAACTAATAACTCCACCTACAAAAACCAGTGAGGCAATATGAAATCCGACGATATAACCTACTGCGATCAGTGCGGGCGAAAGATTTACTCCAGCATATACATAGACCCGATTGCCAACGATGGTTGCAGCTTCTGCCACACCATGCCATAATCTGAAACCCGCCTCAATAAACTTAATACCAGCACCAACTAATCCTCCCCAAAGCAGATATTTCACCGAGTCTCCCCCATTTTCTCCTGTCTTGAGGACCTCTGCTGTGGCAACACCCTCAGGGAACATTAGATCCTGCTCTACAATGAGAGCGGACCGTAAAGGAATGGTAAACAGTACCCCAAGGACACCTCCACACAGGGCAATTAGCGCCGTTTCCAAATACGAAAACTCCGTCCAGTAGCCCATCAGAATCAATGCAGGAAAAGTAAAGATCACTCCGGCGGCCAGTGACTCACCAGCACTTGCTGCAGTCTGTACGATGTTATTCTCAAGTACATTGCTATTCTTCAAGATCTTTAGAATAGCCATCGACATTACAGCTGCGGGAATACTGGCAGAGACAGTCATACCTGCAAAAAGACCCAGGTAGGCATTTGCACCCGCCAATATAACGGAAAGAAGTGCCCCTAGAATAAAAGCTCGAATGGTAGTCTCTGGGAGGTTCTCTTTTGAAGAGATATAGGGTTTATGATCTTTCGCCATAAAGGTTGATTTTCGTATCCCTCTCAAAATAGAAAATTAGGGCGACCTCCCGGGATCATTGTACATACAGTTACTAAATGAAAAAGGGTGGAGATCTTTTTCCCCACCCTTTACTTAACTAAAATGTGATCCAAGATTATTAAAATTCCATGTCACCGCCATCTCCACCGTCCATATCACCACGGTCTCCACCACGACGTTGACGTTTATTGTCTTGATTGATTCGGTAATTAAAGCTCAATGTCGTCTGACCGGCTCTTCGCTGATGTACACGATCCATAAAGAAACCATTACCGTAGGTTTCACTTCTCCATTTTCGGGTATTGAATAAGTCTCTCACCGCAAGGGTTAAAGTAGCCTTCTTTTGGAGCAGATCTGTACTTAAGCCCAGATCAAAACTATACATGCTTTTCTGTCTTCCTTGGGTTGTATTTTGAGGAGCACGATACCAAAATCGTGTCTGGAATTCTGTATCCTTCCACAACTTTATCTTAGAAGTGACTCGATTACTGAAAGTAATTGCTTCATTTTCCAGTGTCAGATCTCCTACTTCACCGAACGTTCGCTCACTGTAGAAATTTGCATTTGCATCCACTCTCCAAGTCTTCGTGATATCTGCAGTGGTAGTGAACTCCATCCCAAAAGCATTTTCTGTAGAAAGATTCTCAGGTTGTGTACGAGTAATTCCTTCTCCATCTACCCGGGCAATACGCTCTATCACCCCCGTGGTCTTGCGATAATAGACACTGGAACCTAACGTCACATTATCCCAATATTTGATGTACCCAACCTCATATGAATCTGTAAACTCAGGATCTAAATTGGGATTTCCACCCCAGAAGTTTCTTTGATTTGAGAAATTGAAGAACGGGTTTAAATACCAGAATCTGGGTCTTGAGATCCTTCGGCTGTAACTTACCTGCAGTGAGTTTGCGGGATCGATTTCATAGTTGACGTGAGCACTCGGAAACAAATTGGTATACGAACGATCGTTGAGCTCACTGGTCTCAACTAACTCTGTGACCACATGACTGTGTTCTGCTCTCAAACCTACCTGATAAGACCACTTACCTATCTTATTTCCAAAAATGCCATATATGGCGGCGATATCTTCATCGTAATTAAAGTTATTACTAACATTATCTAGACGATTCCAGATGCTATTACCAAACTCTTCTACGAGGTAATCATTACCAATCCTTCTGAATGTTGCTTTTCCCCCGAATTCCATCTTCATATTTTCTGTGAAAGGATGGACATAATCTGCCTGAAGGAGCAGCGTTCCATTTTCCTCAGCATTAAGAGAGCGCTGTAATAATGGATCTTCACCCTTGGCTATGCCATTCAGATCAAAGGCCGTCTCTACATAGTCAGCTGATTCTGTCTCTTGTTCACTTCGATATTGCAATTGTGCGACAAACTTTCTTCCTTTCGTGGAAAACTTACGCTCATAGTTCAGTTCATAATTAAGATTGGATTCTTCCTCAGTCTCATCTTGACGACGCTCGGATATGTCAGTCAAAACACGATTGGCGTCAAAGTCTCTGAACTCAGTCAAAGCATCACTATAGTCATCGCCGGTCCTATACAAGATGGAGCCTGTAAGAACATCACGTTCTGATAAGAAGAAGTCCATTCCAGCTCTGATGCTGTGTGAATTACCTCCTCGTTCACTGTTATTGTACTGCTCGCTAAAGGGAATTGGAACATCGCCATAGAACTCCTGATAGGTATATCCTCTACCGGGCCCCGTTCTATTTCTAAACCCATAGTTAATAAAGAAATTTACATCTTTCTTCCTGGCATTGAGGTTTAGCCCCACTCCGTAACGTTGTGGTAAACCACCACTAACATCTACTGCACCGTTGATGCCTTTCTTTCGATCTTTCTTCAATACAATATTAATGATACCACCGGTACCGGCTGCATCATAACGTGCAGAGGCGTTGGTCACCACTTCAACTCGCTCGATCATACTAGCGGGAAGAGATTTCAGACCACCACCATCCGCTCCTATGAGACCAGAAGGTTTTCCATCCACCAGGATAGTAACATTTTCTGTACCTCTCAATGAGACAGCACCTTCCACATCCACACTAACCGAAGGAATAGCATCTAGGATCTCTTCTGCAGAACCTCCTTTGTTGGCTAAATCTTTTCCAACATTGAAGGTTCGCTTGTCCAGATCGAATTGCATTTCACTTTTCTCTGCGACCACCTCGATCTCCTGCAGCATCTCGGCACTAGTACCAATCATTATATCACCCAGATCAGCTATTCGCTGATCAGCTGAGATCTCAACGCCACTAATGGTTTTAGATTGATAGGAAATAAAGTCGATTTTAGCCAGATACCGACCGAATTTTGCTTCAATGGCAAACTTACCTTGTTCGTCACTCACTCCTCCTGTAATAACAGAAGAATCGACGGCTGATAAAATTGATATCGTAGCAAAATCCAGTGGTGCCTGTGTTTCCTGGTCTATCAACCTTCCGGTCACTACACCCTTATTTGATTGTTGCGCAAAAGCAACCTGAAAGCCAAAAAGTAGTAGTAGTGTAGATAGCCAAGATGATTTCATAGTTTACTTATTCTAATAAAAAGTTTCATAGTTTATTAATCTATACAAAGATGTATTGGGAATCTGAAGAAAGTTGGGTACAGAATCTGAAGGAAATTTGAAGTGACTGTTAAAATATGTTAAAACAGTATTTCTAACTGATGATCATCCGAATACGTATAATCAATTTTCATACTATGAAAATCACATATCTCCTTCACAATAGACAAACCTAGCCCACTGGAGTCACCATTTTCACTATTTTTTTCAAATCGGTTAAATAGTTTTTCAGGCGGCACGGTCAGCGGTGTACCACTATTTTTGATTTTCAGACTTTTGGGCCCTAGTTTGATATCCACATAACCTCCTTCCTTATTATGCTTGATCGCATTGTGAATTAGATTATTAAGAAGGATGTTTCCGAGATGAGAGTCGAGATTTACTACCACATTATCTTTTACGTCTTTATGGACATTAAGATGCCTCATCTCAAACAACTCTTTAAAGTTGTCGACGGCCTCATTAACCATACTGCTTAAATTGGTCTTTTGTTCACCGTCAAACTCCTTATTCCCAATCTTTGTCAGTAAGGAAAGACTCTTACTAACCTGAGAAAGTTTGGAAAGTGCTTGTTGGGCACTTGCGATCAAAGCAAATTGTTCCTCAGTCTGATCATTATCAAGTAAAAGATCAAGTTTACCAGATGCGATCGCTAACGGTGTTTGAATCTCATGGGATGCGTCTTCACTAAATTTTTTGAGCGACTGATACTCACTCTGTGCCCTTCCTGTCATCTGCTTTATGAAGGTATTGAGCTGACTGAACTCCTTGGTTCCGGTCTTGGGCAAACTGATCGGGTTAGGATCCTGCACTTTAAATTTCTTAATCCTCTCCAGCGTTGTATTAAAGGGTCGTAGTACGGTACGGTACAGTATAAAGGCTCCAATGATCCAGGCAAGAGCCAACAAGGCAAATAGTCTTACAATGACACTAACTACACTTTCATATATATCAGAATCTTCTACGAGAACATCAATCATTGTGATTTCAAAAAATTTACCTTCAATTTCCTTCACAACCTGCATCTTCCGCATGGTTTCCATCTGATTGAGGTGAGGATGCATCGCAAGGGTATCACCAAACCTGGCATCTCTTGCAGGTCCAGAGGGAAGCTCATGTATATGGAGTTGATTTGTATTGTATCTATTGATATCATAACCTCTTTCAACGGCCCGTTTGATCCTTTTCTCTATAGTCTCCAGCGAATGTGCGAGATAATAATCGGTCTCCTTAGCTATTTCCTTCGATATTAGATCATAGGTGACTACCCCACCTATACCAAAAACTATGATGGCGATCCCCAAAAAATACAGAATAGTCTTCGCGAGCAAACTCATGCTACTACTTCTTTAAATTTATATCCCATACCATATACATTGCTTAGATAGTCTTCCGCCCCCGCTGCCGTAAGTTTCTTCCTCAAATTCTTGATGTGTTGATACACAAAATCAAACGAATCAAGATAATCGACGTGGTCTCCCCAGAGGTGTTCTGCAATTGTCTGTTTGGTCAAGACCCTATTTTTGTTGGCTATGAAGTAGACTAGAAGTTCATATTCCTTTCGAGTCAAAACCATCATCTCACCGTGCACAGTTACTTCCTGTGTTTCAGGATCAATTTCGATTTCATTGAATATGATGGTCTGCTTACCATCAAAATGTTTGCGCCGATACATTGCCTTGATGCGGGCATTCAATTCAGAGAGGTGAAATGGCTTTGTGATGTAGTCATCAGCACCTAAATCCAGGCCCTCAACCTTGTCAGAAAGTGCATTTTTAGCAGAAATGATAATCAGGCCAGCATCACTCATATGATCTCTTTTGACCACACGTAGGAGATCGAGTCCATTCCCATCTGGCAACATAATATCCAGCAAAATAATATCGTACTCAAAGGTTGCCAGCTTGTTTTCAGCTTCCCTCAATGTGGATGCTACCTCACAAATATGGCCTTCCTTGATCAAATAGGTCGACACATTGTCGGCCAACTCACGGTTGTCCTCTATCAGCAGCAATTTCATAACAGCAAATTTAGTTGGGGATTCTGAAGATACTTTGAAGAAGCGATATATTGGGTGATATATAAGAATAGGCCCGGGAAAATCCCAGGCCTATCAACCAAACCCTAACCCCATGAACATGATTCTTATCGTAACTCGACTAAATCGAGTGTCATTTCTCTTAATAACGCCCCTTTTTCACAAAGCGTTCAATCATTTTTTTGAGACTCGTCAGACCCCAAAGTATTGTTTTTTATCATCTCTCATCCTCAGCACATTTCCCACATGTAATGGTAAAAACGATCAGGGACTTATTAAGTTCAGATTAAAACTCAAATGTTAAGAAAAAAATTGTTAAGTATTTCTAAAGAGCCGATTTCTATAGGTGTCTGACAGTCAGGGCCTTCAGAGAGAATATAGCTCAATGCCATCCTGGTGAGTCCTTGTGGAGATGGATAAGAGTTAGCTTCCAAATGGAGGTAACGGCATTCTTCATCATGGCTTGCTTATCCATAGCATCGAAAGGAAGGGAGAAATTTTCATAGAGAATCTTGGATAAATTGAGTCTAATGATATAAATTTGCGAGCCCTTATCTAAAAAGGGAATTTGCCTCCTTAGCTCAGCTGGTTAGAGCGGCGGACTGTTAATCCGTAGGTCCAAGGTTCAAGTCCTTGAGGGGGCGCTTTGAGAATCAGGCAGTTACATTTGTGGCTGCCTTTTCTTTTACCCACAGGTAGCAAATAATGTGGCAAATTTGGAGCAAATTCACGCGATTCAAAGATACTAATCAGACTGACTCAAAACAATACCATTTCTCAGAAGATAGATTGAAATAGGTAACCCTAGATTCGGTTGGAACTTTATTTCTCTTTACCCAGTTGAATTATAATCACATTTAATATATCCCAAAACTGTTGAGGTATGGCGAAGAAAGTTTCAGTTTCAGAGTACAACCGCCTGTTGCGACAATACAATCAAAAGGCGAAGCAACATAATCAACGAGTCAAGAGACAAATAGATAATTATAACCGTGAAGTTAAGAAAGTTAACGCTGCAAATAAGAAAGCGGTAGATGACTACAATAGGGCTGCCCGACAGTATAATGCAGAGCAGCTAAGAAGAAAGCAACAATATGATATGGCTGTGAGGCGGCTTACTAGTACACCTCAGACAACACAAATTCATTATCGGACTACGAAGATATATACCTCTTCTACAGACTTGTATCAATCATATGACAGGTTATTACATGATGTTGAAAGTTCAAGCACGAATCTTACCAATAATGATTTATATACAAGGTATCCTCAACAGGAAACGACCAATAGCACTGAGCTTTGCAATGCATTGAATGGATACTATTCCCAAGATATTTCCTCTGATTTCCTTGGCCAATCAAAGATTGAAGTATCTCTATCGTCTGTTTCGCATGATCTGAGTAATAGATGGAAAGGTGCACTCTTTTCCTTAAATCATAATAACCCAGATGCGTCTCGTCACTTTTGTTCAAGCGTAAGAGAGATTTTGAGTGAATTGATTAATATCAAAGCCCCTGACAAAGACGTATGGACGGCTTACCCTGACTGTGATCTCCACAATAGCAAACCTAATCGACGTTCGAAAGTCACTTATATCCTAAGCAAGAGATCCGTTTTTATGCAGTCTATGGTTGATTTTGTTGAAAAAGATGTCAATGATGTCATTAATCTTTTTTTTGAATTGAATTCAGGGACTCATGGACGCGCTGGAAAGCTCAATGTTCAACAACTCATAAGATTGAAGAAACGGGTTGAAGATGCACTACAGTTCATCCTTAACTTTTAAATCAAATGTTCTTTCATATTACAATTCTCAATATACGTGCTGGAACTATGGGGTAAGGGATTTCTCTTTTGTGTTATAATATCCTAATGTCTTATCAAGAATGTCTTCTACTATCCTTTTTCCTATAGGATAGTAGTCTTCTGGTAGTAAGATGCTATCATGTTTGCTCAATGCTGGTATATGATTCTTGTGTAGCTCGTACAAGATTGTATCCACTATCACATTCGCTTCTGTCTGTTGAAGTGTGCATGGTATAGTCTTATAACCATGCTTCACTTTGAGATACTCTAAATAGTCCACTATCGTTGGTATGAGTTTGCGTAATTGTTCTTTGCTATCAGATCTTCTTCTTGTTCCAAAAAGTATTTCAAATAACATCACTTTTGCCTCATCTCTTGATCCAAGAGCTAGCTCTTCTTTAAACCATTCATATAGTGTTCCATTTCCAGTCGCGCACTTGAAGTCTTTGTAGTCTCTAGAATTAAAATCAAAATCATAGCTTGAAATACCTTTTGAGATAATGTTATCTAACCATTGGTTTTCAAGACTATAAACAAGAAAACACCACTGAGCATTAGAGAGATCTATCTCCCAAAAATGCTGACCATCATAATTGATGTATGGTAAAAGACGTGATGGCATATTGGTAATGTTACTATGTAGTCTATTGCCCTTTTCATCTCGACTCGTATGAATGTCCCCATGGAGCATTCTTGATAAAGCATCATTATAACTGAATTGAACAGCTTGTCTGCGCATCCTAACAAACATATCCCAAGGCATGTAATAATACTTTTTGTCATGCTTGATGAGCGAGAAGCCGGGAGTAGCGAAATTGTTCAATAGAACATCCGTATCGATATGTGTTAAATCATCACGGCGAAATCTTTGATACTTATTGCTGTACAATCTAACTCTTGGAATAGTTGTCCGCCTAATCTGGTCATCCCTAAGGACACTATCAATCAATTCCTGAGAGTTGACAAATGATTTGATCTCTTGTAGTGCAGCGGTTTCATCAATTGTGCAGTCTCCTAGTATTTGAGCGGTTGATTTCTCTAAGGAGTCGTCATAACCCTTAGGAACAAGCATTGATTGATATTGATCATCTAGAAAAGTGGAGTCTACTTGGTAGCTATAGGATTGAAGACCAGGGATCGCCGTCCTATCGACGGCGATCAATCCATTGTCTTCAAATGATTGAACCAGTTGCTTGTCATTTCTTCCAAGCATGGATCTCAGCATTTTCTGATCATAGTCAATGAAGCATCCAGGTAATCCTCTGAGCCTAATTGAATCAGAAATCGTACGATAGAAGAAGTATCGAGCGCTGTCGGTCATGATTCTGTTATTACCACTGACTTGACTTACAGCGATATCTATAGAATCCTTTAGATAAATGGGGAGAGTGACAATCATTTGTGAAATTGATGTTTTCTAGTTCCAAGGAGCATACCGATAAAGATCGGGGCAGTGCTGATCAATTAGTGTCTCGATTTCGCCAAGCATCTCTTCGCTAGAAATCAGAAATTCAGAGTCGTAAGGTATTTCTATAAAGTACTCACAACCCTTTGTTATTGATTCAAACTGATCATTTAAATAGGCATCAAGGAATTCGCCATTCATTCTAATGATACGAATCACATTTGGTTGATCAACTATAAGTTTACCAGTAAGTGGACATCTCTTTATAAAATTAGAATAGTGCCATACATAGCAGACTGCAATTCTTCCGGTTTGGAAAGCCTCTAAAAAGTTACGCACTTTACAGTGTGTTAAAAACAATGGTTCTGATGGCCAAAGCCCCGGCTTGGTATTAAACCAGACGGAATTATAACCAGTCACCTCTATTGTAGCTGGTATACACTCAACTCGATAATCGGGCTTGCAGAATTCATCGTCGATACAGTCATCGCATCCATTTGGACAGAAACGTTCTACACAATTTCCTAGTGGGATTAAATGAACACCATGCTTGAAGAAATACGATCTGCAATTTTGTTCCTGTTTTACTCCATTTTTTCTTTGTTCTTTTGAATAAAATCTTTTCATCTTTTGAGTTTTAGGTAAGAGAAGATCTCTTGTTTAGAAATAAAATATCGTCGTCCTAGTCGGACCGCATGAATCCTATCATTTTTGATCCATGCAAGTACAGTGTCAGGGTGAACTGACAGCATTTCGGCAGTCTCGGCTACCGTGTGAAAATCGAATTCTAATATTCGTTTCATTTGAAAAAAATTAAATATTAATTAAATAATTATGAGGCGATGGAGATAACCATAAAGCATAAGGTTTTAATCGCTTTCTAATTGATTGAAATATATCGAAGTACAGGTTGTACTTCTTCAATGTGGCTGTACCTCTAAGATACTGAATAAAGAACAAATGAATTGATTATCAGACAGTTGAGACTGAACTGTTTTGAATATTCGAGGATTTTCTTAACTACTCTAGAGTAAAAATATTTAACCAATGCCTTGAAATTTCAAAATGATGGCAAACATCAATGTCGGACATCTGTATGGGACCCATTTTCAACACGAAATTGGCGGGGAGTATCACGAAATCTAACATCCATCTTTCAGTTAGCAAGCTGGGTAGAACACATGACATACAAGTGTACTATTAGTCGTGTTTCATATAAATCTTATGAAGCTTCATAGAAATCTAAGAAAGTGCGATAATAACTAATGAGTGCCATGTTCGATGATGCTAAAAAGTGCTCCAAATCTTGTAGTAGATGTACACATCATTAACAGAACACGCAGAATAGATTGCGGGCATGCAGTAAAAACCATCACCTTTTCTATCTTGGGATGTAAAGATTCAATCACCAAAATCAAGGTCGTGGATACTCAAGATTTCCATTGAATATACCCATCGTCGATTCCCATTGAAATATGTTAAAAAGGTCAAGGATTGCAGTCACTAAAGTGTGACAATATCGATTGCTCTGGAATCTTAATGAAAAGAAAATGTTAAGTAAGTACTGATCTAAAATGAATATCAAAGGAAAAAAGCTAGTAGCAACCCGCATATGATTACAGGAGAACTCAAAGCACAAGTCGACAAGATCTGGGATTCGTTCTGGTCAGGTGGTGTCTCTAACCCTTTAACAGTAGTCGAGCAGCTGACTTATTTGATCTTTCTACGGCGTCTGGACGAGCGACAGATGCTGGAAGAAAAGAAAGCCAATATCGCTGGGATACCCATGAAAAAGGTTTGGTACAAAGATGATGAACAGCAATTCCGATGGTCAAACTTCAAGAATAAAGACCCCGAGACCATGTTTGATCTGTTTACCAGGGCACAACCAAATGCGAAAAACCTTACGGTTTTTGAGCATATGAAACAAATCGGTAGTACTGCGGGAGTATTTGGCGAGTATATGAAAGGCGCCACTTTTATGATTCGGACACCAAGGTTACTCGATCAGGTGGTACAGATGATCGATCAGATCCAAATGGATGATCGCGATACCAAAGGTGATTTGTATGAGTATTTGCTCTCCAAGATTGCAAGTGCTGGAACCAACGGCCAGTTTCGCACTCCACGTCATATTATAAAGATGATAGTGGAGATGATGCAGCCAGGTCGAGAAGAACTTATTTGTGATCCCGCTGCCGGTACATCGGGTTTTTTAGTTGCATGCGGGGAATACTTCCATGACAATAAACAAGAATGGTTTCATGATGTGACATTTCGGGAGCATTATAATAGTGAGATGTTCACGGGGATTGAATTTGATGCTACCATGTTGCGGATCGGGGCGATGAATCTTCAACTTCATGGAATCGAAAGCCCGAATCTGATTAGTCGGGACTCGCTTAGTGAAGCAAACGCTGGCATCCGAAGTGCCTATACTTTGATCCTAGCCAATCCACCATTTAAGGGAAGTCTAGACTACGAATCAGTGGAAAGCTCTTTATTGCAAGTATGTAAGACCAAGAAGACAGAGCTGTTGTTCCTGGCACTAATGCTGCGTATGCTTAAGATTGGGGGCCGCTGTGCGGTGATTGTACCGGATGGAGTGCTTTTCGGAAGCAGTAAGGCCCATAAGGCCGTCCGTAAAGAGATCGTGCAAAAGCATAAGCTTGATGCCATAATCTCCATGCCATCCGGAGTATTTAAACCCTATGCAGGAGTGAGTACGGCAGTAATGATCTTTACCAAGACGGGTACTGGCGGCACCGATCATGTTTGGTTTTACGATATGGAAGCAGATGGTTTGAGCCTGGACGACAAGCGTAGTGAGGTCAAGGAGAATGACATACCAGATATATTAGAGCGCTGGCAGCAAAAAGAATCTGAGCTGAAGCGATCCAGAACTAAGAAGAGCTTCATGGTACCTGTTAAAGAGATTGAAGAAAATGACTGGGATCTTAGTGTGAATCGATACAAAGAGATTGTTTATGATGAGATAGAGTATGATCCCCCTGAGCAGATTATTGAGGAGATAATTGAACTTGATCTACAGAGGAACATAGCACTGAAAAACTTGAAATCCTTGCTAAAATGAGTTGGGAAGAAAAACCATTAAGCGATTGTTCGGAATTTGTTTCCAGAGGTAGAACTCCTAAATACGGCACAAGTAAGTACACCAAAGCCGTAAAATCCGCACAGGTTTACTCCGATAAGATCAAGTGGGAGAAATGTCCCTCTTTAAGTGAAGAGTTTGAACTGAAATGTCCCAAGAAATACCACCTAAGGAATGGAGATGTATTATTAAATGGTACTGGTACTGGAACATTAGGACGACCTGGGATTGTGGAAAAGATGCCGGATGGAATCTTTGTTCCAGATTCACATATTAACTTGATTCGGACTTCCAATAACTTGCATCCAAAGTATCTTTTCTATTGGTTGCAATCACCATATGGACAGGGTGTAATTCAGAGAAGTTATACAGGTTCCACAAATCAAATCGAATTATCAGCTCTAAGAGTTTCAAAGTTCAAAATCCCTCTCCCCCCACTCCCCGTGCAAAAAAGGATTGCCGCCATTCTGGATGTAGCTGATGCTTACCGACAGAAGACCAAGGCCCTCATCGAGAAGTATGACCAGCTCACCCAGAGCCTGTTTCTGGAGATGTTTGGAGATCCGGTTAGGAATGACAAGGGTTGGGAAAAGTCTATAGTTATAGATTATTGTAAATGTATTGTGCCTGGAAGAGATAAGCCAAAATCCTTTACAGGTAGTATACCATGGGTTACGACTAATGATCTTCAACATTTGGGATTTACAAGGGCATCAAAATCTGGAATAGGTCTAACCATTTCAGAGATATCTAAAGTGAGGGCAAAACTGATTCCCAAGGGAAGCGTAATCATGACATGTGTGGGTGACTTAGGAATTGTAAGTATTAATCAGGAGAGGATGGTAGTAAATCAACAGTTGCACACTTTCCAATGCGGAGATAGAATTAATAACATTTTTCTCATGTATAACCTGTCCTTTCAGAAGCCTTATATGCTAAACATGGCTTCAAGTACTACGGTTCCATACATGAATAAGACTATTGCCAACAATACTCCAACTATTTGCCCACCGCTGGCTACTCAAGAGAAATTTGCAAGAATAGTTGAGATGGTTGAGATTCAAAAAAATAGTATAAAATTATCAGTACAGAAAGCAACTGAATTATTTCATAGTCTACTACAAAAAGCATTCAAAGGAGCCGAATTATGAATGAATTGTATGACAAAGAAGCCGAACTACGATTCCGCTTAGTTTCGCCTGGAATGGAACCATACTGGAGAAAGATATTTTCTTATCGACTAGCAATGGCATTAAGCAAAGATGACATTGATGGACTGGTGAGCAAGAATATCTACTTTAATTTGACTTTCTTTCCTTGCTCGACAACGATAGTTAGAGAAACTATTAATCACAATGATACTCTAATTAATCTTGATTATGATTCTCTTTTGGATCTTTCGGAAGATCAAAGAATTGCGTCCCTCTTGCACGAATTAGGTCATGCGTTTAATCCCAAGGAACCTAATGAAACTAAAGAATTCGTTGCTGATAATTATGCCGTTGAAAGGGAATATGGGGAATTCCTAATATCTTCACTTGAACGGCACATAAAGATTCATCCTAAGTCATATGACACTGATCTTTCTCGGGAACGCATTAAAAAAATCAGGAAGAATTTAGAGCTTCTATGAGCAACTTCGACTTTCTACAAGACTGTTACAAATCTCTTTACCAAAAAATGGTCAAGGCAGAAAGTCGCGTTTTCACGGAACCTACGTCCGCCGCACATTACACCCGGTTGGCGCTAGAAGAAACCGTTTACCTCATCTATAAAGAAGAGCAGATTTCAATACCCTATGATACAGGTTTGGCCAGTCTAATGAGGGAAGAAAAGTTTCGAGAAGTAATACGATCTGATTTTAATGAGGGGTTGTACATCGTGCGGAAAACAGGTAATGCTGGATCTCATTACGGTACCAAAGTAAAGGGTCGGGACGCCCTGATCAGCATTCAGTATCTTTTCGATTTCTTGAAATGGTTCGCCAATCTTTATGCAGAACGCGAGCCAATTCTACCAGGAGCCTTTGATAAGAGTATGATCCCAAAAGTGGGTGCTGAAGCCCGTCGGATTAAAGTCATACAGGAAGAAGCCAAACGCCAACAGGAATCGATGCAAGCCCAGATTGAGGCCTTGCAAAAGATGCTAGCTGAAAAAGAAGAACTGGGAAGACGATCTGAAGAGGCACTAATCGGATTTAAACTCGATCAAGAAACCAATCGAAAGAAATTACAAGAGAGGAAAGCAAATCGGAAAAGCCAAAAATTACCCAAAGAATTTACAGAGAGCGAAACCCGACTCCATCTGATAGATCTGGCATTGAGGGAAGCTGGCTGGGATCAACTGCAAGTTGGTCGAGAGATTGAATATCCGGTGGTTGGCATGCCCATTTCCAAAAGCAATCCCCAAGGTAAAGGTTACGCGGATTATGTGCTTTGGGACGACAATGGTTTACCCTTAGCGATTATTGAAGCCAAGCGGACAGCATACAATCCAGACAAGGGTCGACATCAAGCATTCCTCTATGCCAATGCAATTGAAGCAATGCATGGCCAGAGACCGATTATCTTTTTTACCAATGGTTATCGCACCTTTATTTGGGATGACACTTTTTATAGTCTGCCTCGCCGTGTATATGGCTTCTATTCTAAAGAAGAGTTGCAGTGGAATATTCAAAAGCGAAATTCAAGAAATGATATCCGAAAGACCGATATCAATAAAAATATCACAGGGAGACCTTATCAGATTGAGGGTATCCAAAGAGTGTCCGAAGCAATGGCAGCAGATGAGGCGACTATCGGCACACTGAGAGGAGCCAAGAGGCATGCTCTAATGGTAATGGCAACAGGTAGCGGTAAAACGCGTGTGTCAGCTTCTATTGCGGATATTCTATTTAGAAATAATTGGATTAAGCGGGTGCTTTTTCTTGCTGATCGAAATGCACTGGTCACTCAAGCTAAGAATGCATATGCTGAACATCTTCCAGAGTTGAGTTCAGTAGATCTGACCCGGGAAAAGGAGAACAATACTACACGGTTAGTATTTAGTACTTATCAATCAGTTATCAATAAAATTGATCGGGAAAAACAGGATGACCGTCGTTTCTATGGTATTGGACATTTTGACCTGATCATAGTCGATGAAGCTCACCGCTCGGTCTACAATAAATATGGGGTTATATTCGAGTATTTTGACTCGCTATTACTGGGCCTCACTGCCACCCCTAAACGGCAGATTGATCACAATACCTTTGACCTTTTTGAATGTAGTGATGGCAATCCCACTTTTTCCTATGAGTTAGATGATGCTGTTCAGAACAAATATCTGGTTCCATATAAGAATATCAACCTTTCCACTTCTTTCTTAAGAGAGGGTATCAAGTACAATGAACTAACGGACCATGAAAAGGAAAAATTCGAAGAAGAATTCCGTGACGATGCCACAGGAGTCTTTCCCGAACACATCAAAAACTCTGCTTTAAACCGTTGGCTCTTTAATAAGGACACTATCAATAAGATCCTGGATTCATTGCTGGAGCAAGGACTTAAGATTGAAAGTGGAGATAAAATTGGTCGAACTATCATCTTTGCCGTAAATCAGCACCACGCTGACTTTATCCAAAAGTGCTTCGAAGAACGATACCGCCACTTCCCCTCTGGATTTATTGCTGTAGTGCATAATCAGAAATCGCATTCTGATAGCATCATTCTATCTTTTTGTGACCACCACAAGGAAAATCTGCCACAGATCGCGGTATCCGTTGATATGATGGACACTGGAATTGATGCACCACGGGTGCTCAACTTGGTATTCTTCAAACCTGTCAGGTCTTATGCTAAATTCTGGCAAATGATTGGTCGGGGTACCCGTCTATGTCCAAATATCTATGGTGTGGGTAAGGACAAAGAGTATTTCTTGATCTTTGATGTTTGTGGGAATTTTGAGTTTTTCGATGAGGTGAAACATGGCATCGAGTCCAGATCAGCGAAACCGATTACTCAACAGATTTTTACTACTCGATTGTCAGTGGCCCGCCTACTTGATGAAATGGGTACTGAAGATGAAAAAGAGTTGTCCAGTAAGTATCTCGACCATTTGCATGGAACAGTTCAAGGACTAGACAAAACACGTTTTGATGTTAAGATGAAGAGGGAGTATGTGGACGAATTCAAGGACCGAGGACGTTGGGATCGTCTAGATGAACAAAGTGTTCACATTATTGAACGACAACTTTCAACACTCCCATTGCCCGAATATATTGACGAGAAAGCTCGGCGATTTGACCTGATGATGCTTAAGCTTATACAAGCAAATATATTGATGTCTGGCAGTGAGAAGAGATATCAAGAAAATATCATGAAGATTGCTGATTCACTCAGTAAGAAATATAGCATCCCTCAAGTATTGAAATCCAAGGAGTTAATTGAAACTTTGCGTGACCCTCAGTATTATAAAGGTTTGCGAGGAAGAAAAATTGAAGAAATTAGAGAAGAAATCAGGGAGTTAGTACAGTATCTAGAGGAAGAGGGCCGAGAGATCATTAGTACTAATTTTGAAGATATCTTAATTGAAGAACCAGGGCGAGATTATATTACTCCCTCAATGACCAACGACCTCTATAAAAGGCAAGTGGAACGGTTCATTCGAGAAAATAAGACCCATATGACCATCTCTAAACTGAATACAAATCAGCCCATTACAAACACGGAGATCGAAGAATTGCAGCGTATTCTCTTTGATGGGGGTGAACGAGGAACCTATGACAAATACAAAGAAGTGTATGGAGATCAACCATTAGGTAGATTCATTCGGAGTATTGTTGGGTTAGATATCAGCGCTGCCCAATCTGCCTTTGCAGAATTCTTACAATCTGGCAATCTTAATGCCGATCAGATAAAGTTTCTTGATAACATAATTCAGCATCTCAATCGCAACGGGACTATCGATAAGACTTTACTCTTTGAGCCACCATTTACCGAATCAAGTGACCAAGGACTTTTAGGGATCTTTGACGATTCACAGGCAGTGAAGATTATCAGGTTATTAGATGCGATAAATGAGAATGCGGATGTTGGGTGAGCATTCTTAAAATGTAACTTTAAAATGCTGTTATGAACTCATTTACTGTTATTAAAGTACTTGTTTTACTTAATTCACTTTCATTCTATTCTTGTACGTCCGAATACAATGGCAGATATTGTTCAAATGTCCAATACCTTAATCCCAAAGTTGTTGATAGTGAACCATACAGGCTATATGCGATAGTTTCAGACAACCAATTAGTTCAAATTAATTTTCCTCAGGGGCATTTAGATGAAGAAGATTTTGGAGTAGTTAATTTTAAATCTGCACAGACCACGTTCACAACTACTGATGGGCATATATATAGTATTGAATTATTAAATAAGGACTCTGATTGTTTTAAGAATATGCCGAAAGCATATCAGTGTAATGGTCTAACTAAATCTGGTCAGCAGTGCCAAAGACTAACAGACAATAGTTCTGGTTATTGTTGGCAGCATTCAAATTCAACCAAGTCCATGAATGGTGCCAATCATAAGAATGGAACGGCCAGACAAGAAGCTGAAGAATTGTATTCGAAATCAATAGGGAGTATGGATGATTTGGATAAAATTGACTTTTTAGAGAGGGCACTTGTGTTAGATCCATATTATGCTGAAGCGTATCGTAGATTGGGTGTAATTCAAGAATCGGCGCAGTTGCTCAATAGCTGTATCGAAACTTGTTCTAGATGTATACTACTCACCAAGTCTCCTGATTGTTATGCGCAACGAGCCGAATGTCATTTTGATCTGAAGAATTGGAGCAAAGCCATAGATGACTATTCAACAGCTTACGAATTAGACAACACCGATTTGACTTCATTACATAGTATAGGATTCATCTATTCAATCTTAGGAGATCATGTGAATGCCAAGAAATACTACCAATTGGTGTATTCAAAGTCGCTAAACATGTTTAATGATTGTTCTAAAATAGGGAATGAGGAAAGGTGTAAAAGGAACATGATACTTCTCTTCGAAGATTACTTTGAGATTGAAGACTTTGATTCAGCCTTAGAAGTATTGGAAGCATATCGGAACTGTCCTAAATGTGGAGAGTCTAATGTCGATGATGATTACATAACATACCATTTAGGCCGTGTTCACTTCCACTTGAAAAATTATAGTGCTTCAGATCTATATTTTGATGATTTTATTTCTAAAGGATTGGATCGTCGTGATTTAAATGTCTATCTGGACTTGCTTGCAAAGCTGGGTTATTAAATGCGCAAAAGTTGCGATAACTTGTAACAGACCTATGAAAATCTCTAATCTAATCTGTTATTCTTCAACAATTGTAGCCTTTTCAATGTAGATCTCATTTGATCCGTTCTTGGATCTCCGATATAATTGTTTGTAGTCTGAATGCTCTTATGGTTGAGTAAACTGGAAATAGCTTTGATATCCCCGCCCATTTGCTTGCATATCGTTGCAGATGTATGTCGGGCAGTGTTGATAGTGAAATAACCATCCAAACCAATTTCAGCGGAAATAAACTTATAACGTCTTCTCAAATTGCTACAAACATCTCGAATACGACACTTTATTGCTTCCTCAGAGAAACTGTATTGATCTCCAAGAATATCATTGAAGATGAATTTGTTTTCTTTTTGAAAATACCTTTTGATAATTTCCATCGAACTATCCAGGATAGGTTTACCCTGGACGGCAACTCCAGACTTCTGACGACGATGATACCACAAGCCATCTTTTATATCTCTCATCCTCATGAGTGCGATGTCCTTGAGATCAACGCCCATGT
Source organism: Saprospiraceae bacterium (assembly GCA_050298535.1). Taxonomy (GTDB): domain Bacteria; phylum Bacteroidota; class Bacteroidia; order Chitinophagales; family Saprospiraceae; genus JABDMH01. The sequence goes on along the minus strand of JBNKUI010000087.1, from coordinate 690,622 downwards.
TGTAATAGCTGAAAAGGAAATAGTCCATTGCCCGTTGATAAGCCTCATTAGAGGGCTTGTATGATAGCACCATCGACATTTCTTCGATCGATAGGGTTCTGATACGCTGAGTACGTTGCTTCTTGCTTATCACCTTGTGCAGATGAGCAAAACAGTATCCCCTTGGTTGGTATTTTGTCTTGAACGGCATTTCGTTCGCTTCAATGTATCCACGTTCTACAGCACGCCCAAACAGTGTCTTTAGACTCCGCAGATATACGTTAGATTTGTTTCCTTTCCGAAGATTATGCTTCTCGTATTCCCTTAACAAAGTTGCATCAATATCGGTCAGCAGCAGAACACCCTCACCATAAAAGTTGTAAATGCTATCTACTGCATTTTGATACGACATTGCTGTTCCAATTCTTCCTTGAAGAGTTAACTCCGTATAGATCTCTTCCATCAACACCTTAAGATCAATCCTTTTCTTCTTTTGATCAAGGAGTCCAGAGAAGTCCTTGTATTTGAATGTACGTCCAAGAAAGTGCTTGTCATAGACTTCCCATGCTTTGTCTTCAATTTCATCTAGGGTCCGATTAAACTCTCGTCCGCGGCTTGCTGATGTCCTGAAACGATTCTTGTCCCATTGATCTTTGTGGGCTGCAATACCCAAATGTTTGCGTCTCACTTTGGGCGAAGAGTCGTTGGAATTTCGGAAGATGGTTTGCAAAACGATGGGGTGCTTACCGTTTTTATATTTACGTACCTCGTAAAGCCTGATCTTGAAAGAGATATTTGTCATGTGGCAAATAGATTTAATACATTAAAAAATCATTAATGCGTAAATCGCTGCAAATCTGTCACACAATTAGCTCAGCTGGTTAGAGCGGCGGACTGTTAATCCGTAGGTCCAAGGTTCAAGTCCTTGAGGGGGCGCAATTACGAAGGAGTTGTATTCTTGCAGCTCCTTCTTTTTTACATTATCCCCGTGCATTACGTCTACATCCTCTATTCCACTAGATCCGATATTTACTATGTCGGAATTACTAAGGATGTCAAACTGCGTCTCCAGTTTCACAACCTCCTAAGTACTTCCAGTTTTACTTCCAAACATAGACCCTGGACTCTTAAGGTCTCTATCTCGGTGCCTTCTGAGGCTCACGCCATGCGCATCGAACGATATATCAAAAAGCGAAAAAGTAGACTCTTTGTTGAACGAATTATCAACAACCACAGCACTCGTAGAAAGCTACTCGAAAAATTTGGGGCGGGTTAGAGCGGTCCCGCTTTTTCTCTGATTGCAATCCCACAACTTTTTCTACAGTAATAATTGTCATCCTTGTTCTGAATCTTCTATCTAAGGAAAAAGCGGGATTAATCCGTAGGTCTCCCGCCGTGCAGGCGGGATTCAAGTCCTTGAGGGGGCGCAATTACGAAGGAGTTGTATTCTTGCAACTCCTTCTTTTTTACATTATCCCCGTGCATTACGTCTACATCCTCTATTCCACTAGATCCGATATTTACTATGTCGGAATTACTAAGGATGTCAAACTGCGTCTCCAGTTTCACAACCTCCTAAGTACTTCTAGTTTTACTTCCAAACATAGACCCTGGACTCTTAAGGTCTCTATCTCGGTGCCTTCTGAGGCTCACGCCATGCGCATCGAACGATATATCAAAAAGCGAAAAAGTAGACTCTTTATTGAACGAATTATCAACGACCACAGCACTCATAGAAAGCTACTCGAAAAATTTGGGGCGGGTTAGAGCGGTCCCGAAATTTGATCAATTATCCCCTTCCGTTTGCGTATAAATATTTAATAAGGATAAAGCAAGTTCAATTGCATTATCGCGATCAGTCTCAAGATTTTCCAAATCATTGGTTGCATATAAATCAGGAGGAACGCCAAGTCCTTCCCAACAAAAACCCGAATGGTCTAAAAATAAATTATATGAGCACCCGAATTGCCATCCGTTTGGAAGTCGACCTGTGTAGACATCGGCAAAACACCCTGAAGTCAAGTCACCGATCACAGTCACATGTGGCAATCGCCGCATGGCCAAAGTGAAATTTTCGGCGGCACTAATTGAAGTTCTATCCGTCAAGAGAACTATCTTCTTGGTAAACTGTAGAGGGCCATCAGGTTCTACATACCAATATTTTTTTTCACCGAAATCAGTGTATCGAGGACCATTTCGTACTTGCGTGGTCATATAAAGTCTCTTCTCATCTGCAAATCGGTCCGCGATCAATTTTCCCACTCTATCATCTCCACCACCATTTCTGCGGACATCAATGATCATGGCATCCGCATCTTGAAAATAGTGTATAATATCATCAATGCTTTTGGTACTGGCGCTGATATCATCAAAGCCGGAAAGGTGGAAATAACCAATATTGTCAGCTATCCAACCATATGAGAACATGCCATGGCTACTCTCATCCTGATTTTTCAAAATATACTTGCCAGCTAATGGTCTTTGTGACATCAACTCCCTCAATAGGCTCTGCTTTTCGCCGCCGAACTGCCGATGTAAATAGCCAGCACTAAAATATCGATCGGGTTCAGAAGAGCGGAGCCTGACATGATTATCGTTCAAATGTCCAAGCATACCGGAAAGGATTTCGAATAATTCCCCATCCGTAGTGTTGCCGCTAACCTTTGGTCGGTAAATCTGGTATAAGGCTTTCCAGTCGACTCCTTTTGCTTCAAAGAGCGCATAATCTTTGTCAAAAGCCTGCCAGAGATATTCAAAGTTATTTTCGGGATCACTAATCTCCTGAGAAGAGACACTAAAACAAGAAGCCAATGTCAGTAAGGCGCCAAGTAAAGGAAACGAGAAATTATTCAACATTGAAATGCTTTTAGTATTTGTCATGATATAAATACATAGAGCTTAATGTTTAACGTATGCATCCCATCACAAGTAGAATCCATACGGTGCTGTCATTTTATCACTTCTTCTGATACTTTCCAATTAATTCTTAGTGCCTCATGCTATGCATCGACCCTGCATTGCTTGGTGATACTCGATATCAAAAGGATCAACGTATACTTAGGTCGTAAAAGAACGTATTGCTGAATCACAACTTTGTCCCTTTATGTAAATCCAACGGAAGAGTTTTCACTACATGAACTTTGAAATTGTACCCCACATCAATTTGAACCAGCTCGATCTAATCCCTTAATTCGTCCTACGATCCAAGAGGAATTATGTAGATATTCCGGTATTGTACTTCCATCACGGATCCATCGTGCATCTGAAAACCAATTATTCCCTTCTGCGATGCATTTGGATCATTATCCAGATAATCCATAATTTTTATACCGTTGATCCAGTACTCCAAACGGTTTCCACGGGCACGAATCGTAATGCGATTCCATTGCTCTGCTTCATAAGCCTTTCCAATGATTTTTGGATCAGGATAAATTCTCAAAGATGGACGTGAATACCAATCACCCAACGAGCCCCACAGGTTCTCCTCTCCAGGGTTGTGAAACGCTGCGTCAAACTCATAGCCAGAAGGTGCTTCAAACGATTTGTATCCCTTGAAAGGAAAGGTCTGGACTCGATAATAGACACCGGTATTACGATCCTTGTCTCCTGTCAACTTCAACTCACATTGGAACACAAAATCGTCAAACTGCTCTTTCGTATATAGCCACTCCGGTAAATCTAGTTCAGTATCCCCTGTATTTCCAAATACCGTTTTACCTTCTATCTTCCAGCGATCCGATGGCACCAGCCAAGCGTCCAGTGTGCCTCCTTGAAGGAGATCTATTGCATCACTATGATCGATCGAAGGCTCAGTGGCGTCATTGAGAGTTTGGGAAAATGTAAAACTGGGAGTTGAAAAGCAAAGTAAGAAAAATCCAAATACTAAGAATCTTGAAGTCTGGCTCATAGCAAATTAGGTTGAAATACTTAGGAGTCCTGTAGAACGACATTTTAAACAGACTGTGAAAAGTTACGAAATTCCGCCTGATAGCCATTAGTGACAAATTTCTTCATGAAGATGTAACCCTTAAACGATGAGAGAACTCACCAATGTTGGCTTTGTTCCTGACCAAATGGACTAACTAGAACCTGTTTAAATGACGTTGCCTGCAAACAGATTAGCTCTGAGTGCAGGAAAATCCACTTTCCAAAATTGGCTTATTACATTTGATGAAGGCTCCAACTGAGCGCTTCCTCTGTCTTTCGCACCTGAATTTTAATGACTTCTGAAATCTCATGATGAATATCAATTCGAGAAGAAATGATGGGTACAGCAGGAATAATCTCATTGGGAATAATTGGCTCTTCTGCATTAGGATCTATCAGTCGATAAATCACAATCTCTGCCCCTGCTTTGATTTCTTCACCCCGGATACTATTCCAAATTTTGATGAGGTATGGATTGGTATCGAGCACATCAGCTACTTCGAAAATGCTTAATGGTTGTTCCAATATATGCAACTCAGTCTCATAATGCATGAGCAAGGATCCACTCTCATCAGTTTCCAAATAGTGTAAGAAGCTAGCTGCAACACGTTTTGGAAGCACCAGGTCATAACCATCGGAAATGTTAGGTACAAAATCTCTTTTCAGACTCGGGTTGAGCATTTTCAACACATCTTCAGAAACATCCACGACACTTGCTATTTCATCTAATGACATGTATTCATTGACATGCACTGATTCTGTCCATTGGATATCAAGCTCAGGAGCATTGGGTGATATGCCATGCTCTTTATGATGTTCGAGGATATATTGCGCTGCTTGATATTTGGGGATATATTCCCGTGTCTGACGGGGTAAAAATTGCTTAATCGCATCAAAATCACGTATACCTCCAGCCATTCGGATGGCACGATTTACTCGCCCTGGACCCGCATTGTATGCCGCAAAAGCCAGTGACCAATCATCATACTTACCATGAAGATATTCCAGATATTCAATGGCTGCCTTAGTAGCTTTGACAGGATCTCGCCGCTCATCTAGATACTTGTTGATACGTAGACCAAACTCCCTTGCAGTAGGTATCATCAATTGCCATAGACCTGCCGCACCCACATGGGAAATAGCCATGGGATTGAAGCGTGACTCCACCAGTGGCAGAACCTTCAACTCTTCAGGAAGGCCACGTTGGGACAATTCATTTTCTATCATTGGGAAATAGACGATACCTCTGGCGAGAAGCTCTTCCGTCGTTTGTGCATACTTTATAAACTCATTGATATAGTGTGCTACCTTATCGTCATCAGATGGATCCAAAAATCCATCAAAATCACGCAGATACGCTGATTCTACCTCATCAGCAGCCGCCAAATATGATGGGCTGAGACTGGTACACACAAATACAAATAGGGCTACAATATGCAGCACTGGTACATTGATCATGGGACAAACATCGGTTTTCATTTCTCGGGCTAACATATTCAGGCTTTTAACATTACACATTAGTATAATTTCTAATGCATAAATCATGCCAGTAATATGTTATCTCAAGAACATTTCACAAACATATGTAAAAAGTACTATCAAACGGTATATTATTACATAAATATTGTTACTGTCAGAGACGTCCAAGGAAACGCCTAAAGTTGGTACTTAGCATGCATAATCACTGACAATAACATTTGTTTAAGAAAATAGCCTCTTGGAGTGATTTGTTCGGCTATTTGGATTTAAATCTATTGATTAGTTCCTCCACAGGTACTTGCCATTGCTCTCCAGACTTCATTTCCTTCAGTGTATATTTTTTCGATTCCACCTCAGCTGACCCTACAATAAGTACGTGTGATACACCCATACTGTCCGCATATTTCATTTGCTTCTTCATTTTGACTGGATCCGGATAAAGATCGGCTGATACACCTTCCGATCTGAGTAATCTTACCAGCTGAAATGCATGCAAATGACTTTCTGGATCCATTGCAATGGCCAATAGACGCACTTTGCCATCTACATGGGCGGGAAATCGATCCAATTCTATGAGAATGTCATAAATACGCTCAACTCCGAATGATATGCCTACACCCGATACATCTTTGAGCCCAAACACCTCAGTGAGGTTATCATAGCGACCACCTCCCAGGATACTACCCATTTGAACCTCTTTTGATTTCACTTCAAAGATGCATCCTGTATAATAATTGAGTCCTCGGGCCAGATTAGGATCTATTTTTAGCGTCTGATTCAGGGAAGCCGGATCGACATAACTTAATATGGTCTTAAGCTCGGCGATGCCTTGTGAACCAATTTCTGAATCTGATAATTGAGATTCAAGATGATCCAGATTAGAATCTGATAAGATTTCTTGGATTCGGCGAATCTGAAATTCTTCAAAACCACGGCCGATCATCTCCTCTCTCACCTTATCCCAACCTATTTTATCCAGCTTGTCAATGGCAACGGTCATCTCAACCATCTGATCCGAGGCACCAGCAATCTCAGCAATTCCTGCCAAAAGCTTCCGGTTGTTAATGATGATTTCTACCTCCAATCCTAGCTTTGTGAAGACCTGGTCGATCATCTCGATATATGCCGCTTCCTGCGATAGTGATGTAGATCCCACCACATCCGCATCGCATTGATAAAACTCCTGATACCTACCCTTCTGTGGTCTGTCAGCACGCCATACTGGTTGGATCTGATACCGTTTAAAAGGAAACTGAAGGTCATTTCGGTGCATCACAACGTAGCGGGCAAATGGTACCGTTAGATCGTATCGAAGTCCTCGCTTCGAGATGGATGGAATGATTTTATTTGAGTCACGCTCACCCAGCGCTATCTCGTCGGCCTTTGCGAGGAAATCTCCATTATTCAGTATCTTAAATAATAGTTTGTCTCCTTCATCTCCGTACTTTCCGGTAAGGGTAGAAAGATCTTCCATCACCGGAGTCTCAATCGGTAAAAACCCGTGTAGTTCAAAAACAGATTGAATGGTTTCGAATATATATCTTCTCTTGTAGACTTCCTCGGGTAAGAAATCTCGAGTACCTTTTGGGATACTGGGTTTCATATATTGTAATTAGAAAGCGCTTTTGAATTGGCTGAGAAACCTGACATCATTTTCGAATAGAAGCCGTATGTCGTTGATTTTATACTTACGCATGGCTTGGCGTTCAATGCCCATTCCAAAGGCAAATCCACTATACTCTTTTGAATCAATGCCACACATGTCTAAAACATTAGGGTCCACCATACCACATCCCATGATCTCTAGCCAACCAGTACCCTTTGTCATACGGTAATCGTCCTCATTATTTAATCCCCAATAGACATCGACCTCTGCGCTGGGTTCTGTAAATGGAAAATAGGAGGGTCTCAACCTGATTTTCACATCCGGTCCGTAGAGTTCTCTCGCAAAGTGGAATATGACTTGCTTCATGTCAGCAAATGAAACATTGTGATCTACATAAAGTCCCTCCACTTGATGAAACTGTGCATGTGCTCTCGCTGAGATTGTCTCATTTCGATATACTCTACCTGGCGATATGATACGAATAGGTGGCTTTTTCGACTCCATTTCATGCACTTGCACTGTTGAAGTCTGCGAACGAAGCATTCTCGTAATGTTATTCTTCAAATAGTAAGTATCCGTCATGTCTCTGGCGGGGTGATGTTCAGGAGTATTCAGAGCGGTGAAGTTATGCCACTCATCCTCTATTTCGCGATTCTCCACAACAGCAAACCCAATCCGTTGAAATATCTCTACAATTTGATTCATCACAATGGATACAGGATGTCGTGACCCAAGCGGTAGTGGATAACCAGGAGCAGAAAGATCCAATGTGTCATCCTCCTCACCTTCTTTAGAGGAGAGCTCAGTCTGAAGTTGCTTGAATTTTGCCGCGGCTTTTTGCTTTGCCTCATTGAGTAATAGACCATATTCCTTTTTCTTATCACCAGGCACTTCCTTCATCAGGGCAAAGAAGGGTTTGATCTTATTTTTCGACCCCAAATATTGAACTCTGAAGGACTCCAAAGCATCCTTAGATTCAGGCTTTGAGCCTTCAATCTCTTCAATCAGCAATCCGACTTTCTCGAATAAATCAGCACTCATGCAATTCGTCTTAAAAATGATCCGTAAAGGTATAATTTTATGTCGATTGGGGTATTTTGCCCTACCTTCGACTCTCGATGAAAGAAGTATATTCAGATGATAGTGAGAAGATCTTTTTGATCCTGTCTGTATTACTTCTTATATCACTGTTATACTCATTCTTCGTCTTGTCTCTTTGCATGTTTGGCTTTGGTGTGCTAAGTCTTTTTCAGTTTCAGTTTAAGCCATTTGTGATAAGACGTAGGCCCGATTTCATTAATGAGTTACGTCTATTTCAAAAAGAACCTCCCTGGTATGCACTGAGTTTGATTTTTTTCATCGTTTTGCTCGGTGGACTTTATTCAGATGATACGACCTACTGGATGGAGCGCCTTAGAATCAAAGTTCCTTTTCTGCTACTACCACTGGCATTTTTCCTTATTCCTTCTATCAGTCGAGCGACCTATCACAAAATTCTGTTGGCATTCGTGGGAATCATGTGTATTAGCTCACTGCCCATCGCCTTTGACATGATGCGCGAATATAGTCAGATGGTCTTGCGATTGCAGCAGGGCCAACCCATACCCACTCCAGGAAATCATATACGATATAGTCTCCTTTTGGCACTTGCATCAATTACAGGGGTATTACTTTACATAGACCGTACTCTTACTGCGACGAAGCTTATTCGCAGGATGCTGATCGGAACATCACTATACTTATTCATTTTTATCCACTTGCTCGCGGTGCGTAGTGGTATTGCAACCTTGTACCTTACAAGTCTATTCTTTCTCATACGAGCTTTTTGGAATCCTCGATTTAAAGTGAAAGCGGTTGTGTTGTTGGTGATCATTATTATATCTCCCATGATCGCATATTTTGCCATCCCCAGTTTTCAAAATCGTATCAACTATATGATTCGTGATTTTTCACACTATCAATCCCAAAAATGGGATGCCTATTCGGATGCTGAGCGGATATTATCGATACGAACAGGCCTTGATATTGCTACCGAGCATCCAGTATTAGGTGTGGGGGCTGATCTTAAAACTCAAATGAGAGAGCGATTTCACAAGGCATATGATAAATACTCATTTATCATGCCTCACAACCAATTCGTCTCCGTCCTGGCGGCACATGGTGTTATTGGTTTGTTTCTATTCATCATTGCGATTCTGGCCCCTTTATGGCCGGCTTCACATTGGAACAACCACTATTTCATCGCATTACATGGGGTCATTTTCTGTTCATTTCTCGTGGAGAATACGATTGAAACGTCTGTAGGGGTTGCGATCTACTTGTTTTTTCTGTTGACGGGACTAAATCATATGAAGGCTAGCTCATTGTAAATCTTCGGGCCTTACCTTTCAGAAAGAAACCGACAAAGAGACCGAATATTAATCCTCCCAAATGTGCAAACCAAGCTGTTCCGCCTCCTTCAATGGGAGTCCCCAGGCTCTGTAGTGTGCTGAATACCTGCACTACGATCCATATGCCCAGAAAAGCCAAAGCTGACATGGTGATTCTTCTGAGAATAATAAAGAGAAAAACAAATACTTTGACTTTAGAGGTTGGAAACATCACAAGGTATGCACCTAATACAGCAGAGATAGCTCCACTGGCTCCCAGGCTGGGGATATCACTGTTAAGATTGAAAAATACATGGGCTAAGCCAGCGACAATACCGCCTAACAAATAGAAAATAAGGAAAGGAATGTTTCCAATGGTTGCTTCTATATTATCTGCAAAAACCCATAGGAAAAGCATATTCCCGATTAAGTGCATCCAGCCACCATGTAAGAACATCGCAGAAATTAAAGTCCCCCAATGATGACCATCCCGGAGATAGACGGGAATGGTACTATAAGTTTCCAGGAAACTCATGAGTTGACTTTGATCTAAAGATACCTGATATAGAAATACTACTACATTAATGATAATGAAGGCATAGCTAAAGAAGGGATATGCTCCTCCCTTTATTTGATCGTCTCCTACAGGAAAAAACATGCGTGATAAATATACTTTAAAGAATACAAAATACTCTTTCGAATTTCTATCCAAGAGATTTTAGAAAAGGATCGTAAAGACTATGTGTCAAAGCATAACTTACTCTAATCCTGCAATGGACCCATCTTGCATTCTCAGGATCTTGGTTAAATTATATCTAGTTGGATAAGTGGTAATGGCTGAATCAACTAAGGAAAGTCCTACAGATGGTCTATAAAGTCCTAAGATTTATTGCTTGGATCATCGATAAAAATCAGGATGGTTTAACAATAATTATTGCTGAAGGTACCATCGACACTCTACGACAGACCAGCCTTCAGTAAATCATGAATGTGAATCACACCTTGATAGGTGTTGTCAGATAGTACCAACAATTGGGTTATATTTTGATCCTTTAACATCAGTAAGGCAGTATAGGCCTTTTCTTCACATTGGATACATTTGGGGGCTTTCGTCATGATATCATCTGCTACGAGAGAGGATACATTTGACCCTTTTTCTAACATACGACGTAAATCACCGTCCGTGATAATTCCCACGATTTTTCCCTGATCGATCACGGCTGTAGCTCCCATTCGGTTCGCACTTATTTCTACAATTACTTTTGATAGAGGATCGCAGGGAGAAACACTGGGTTTCAAGTGCTCGGATAAAAGGTGCTTTACTTTCAGATTCAGTCTCCTTCCCAGTGTGCCGGCAGGATGTAAATTGGCAAAATCACCGGGCTTAAAATTCCGAAGTTCTATGAGTGCTGCTGCCATGGCATCTCCCACTGCCAGCTGAGCTATAGTACTAGATGTTGGGGCGAGTCCATTGGGCTCGGCCTCCTGTGCAATCGGAGTATGTATGACTACATCCGCATTGCTGGCAAGGAAAGATGTCTTATCAGCAACTATAGCGATGATCTTATTTCCCATGCTGTGCACGACAGGTATCATCGACTTTAGTTCATCTGTCTGCCCACTTTTAGACAAACAAAGAAGGATATCATCAGGAAGCAACATACCGAAATCACCATGAACTGCATCTGCGGCATGCATGAACAGGGCAGGCACTCCTGTAGAATTGAAAGTAGCGGTGATTTTCCGGCCAATGATGGCGCTTTTTCCCACACCCGTGACGACAATCCTCCCCTTTCCGAAATGAATCATCTCGACAGATTTGACGAACTGATCATCTAGAGATCGTGCCAACGCTAGCAACGTTTTTGCTTCGATCTCGACAGCCCTGATTCCATCCGAGAGTATACTGTTATTAGTTTTCTTCATCACTCCAACTACTATCCTGAGGCAGATACTTTTGTTTATTATTTTCGTAAATTTAAAAAAAGACTCAGGCGGTCTAACGCTTTCAGTTTCAAGCTCTGGAAACCAATGATATTAATTGTTAAAAATTGGATGAATAGCTTGAATTTATTCTAATAACAAAAACTTCATTTCGTGGAGCAATTACAATCCGCACTGCAAAGGTATTTCGGATTTGATCAGTTTAAAGGAAACCAAAAGGAAATTGTTGAAAGTGTACTTTCAGGCAAAGATACTTTCGTGATTATGCCAACGGGCGGAGGAAAATCACTCTGTTATCAGCTACCTGCATTAATGATGGATGGCACGGCACTCATCATTTCACCTCTCATTGCCCTGATGAAGAATCAGGTAGATTCGATCCGGGGGCATAGCCAAAGCGATGACATAGCACATTTTCTTAATTCGTCTTTATCAAAAACACAAATACGAAAAGTAAAGGAAGACATACGTAGCGGGAAGACTAAAATGCTGTTTGTGGCTCCTGAAACCCTCACCAAGGATGAAAATATCGAATTTTTTCGTCAGGTTGACGTCACATTTGTAGCAGTTGATGAAGCTCATTGTATCTCCGAGTGGGGTCATGATTTTCGACCTGAATATCGTCGTATACGGGATATGATTGATGGAATTAATCATCGTATTCCTGTGATAGCCCTTACCGCGACTGCCACACCCAAAGTGCGTGCAGATATTGTGAAAAACCTGAACATGGATGAAGTCAATAGTTTTATGTCTTCATTCAATCGAGACAATCTCTTCTATGAGGTACGGCCAAAATCCAACAAAGAAAATACATACAAAAACATCATCCAGTTTATCAAATCTATGGAGGGTGCTTCTGGTATTATCTATGTCCAGGCTCGAAAGACAACTGAAGAACTAGCACAAGCCCTTCAAGTGAATGGCATCAATGCCGCACCATATCATGCCGGCTTAGATGCCAAGCTACGAAGTAAGACACAAGATGACTTTCTAATGGAAGATGTGGATGTGATCGTCGCTACCATTGCCTTTGGGATGGGGATTGACAAGCCTGATGTTCGGTTTGTAATACATTACGATTTTCCCAAAAGTATTGAAAACTACTACCAGGAAACTGGAAGGGCCGGTCGCGATGGTCTTGCCAGCAAATGCATTGCCTACTATGCCCCGGCCGACATTCAGAAACTGGAGAAGTTCCTAAGAGATAAGCCTGTTGCAGAGCGTGAAATGGGTATGCAATTGCTCATTGAGATGATGGCCTATGCTGAGACCGCTTCGTGCAGACGAAAATTCCTTCTTCATTATTTCGGCGAAGAATTCGATGAGAAAAGATGTGAGGACAAGTGTGACAACTGTTTACATCCCAAGGAAAAAATTGACGTGTCAGATGATCTCTTATTGGCTTTGCAGGCAGCAGAAGATCTGAAAGAAAACTATCAGGGAAAAGCACTTGTAGAATATTTACAAGGTAAAGATGATCCCAAGATGAAAGATTTTGGTTTTGATCAACTTCCCAGGTTTGGAAAGGGCACGCATCGCGATAAAGTTTTTTGGGAAAGTGTTTACCGTAATGCCATTCTCGAAGACTATGTATATAAAGATGTCGAGACATACGGCATAATTAAGTTGACTGATAAGGGTCGTGATTTTCTAGAAAAGCCGGGCGTCTTCAAGATTCCATTGAATAAGGACTATGATGATATGCCAGAGGATGCGGCGCCTGTAAAATCGGCCGCCCTTGACTCCACGCTCTTATCACTGCTGAAGGACTTACGGAAAAAAGTCTCAAAAAAGCATGATGTCCCACCGTATATCATTTTCCAGGATCCTTCCTTAGAAGATATGGCCACTCAATATCCCATTACCTTGGATGATATGTCAAATATTTCGGGAGTATCTGAGGGGAAAGCCCGACGATATGGTAAGCCGTTCATGCAGCTCATCAAAGATTATGTGGAGGAAAATGATATCGAAAGGCCTACAGAAATCCGTGTAAAACAAGTGGCAAATAAGTCCAAGGCTAAGATTGCGATCATCCAGGGTGTGGATCGTAAACTACCGTTGGAGGATATCGCATCCGGGGTTTCTCTATCCATGGAAGATCTCATGGACGAAATGGATATGATCGTAAGTTCGGGTACTAAATTGAATATCCAGTACTATATTGACGATAATATCGACGAGTACTCCAAGGATGATATATATGAATATTTTATGGGGTCTGACTCGGACTCCGTGTCTGCAGCACTGGACGAGTTGGCAGAAGACGATGTTACTGAAGAAGAAATTAGATTGGTACGAATCATGTTTTTATCGGAAATGGCAAATTGACCTAAAATAGCATCTTTGCCAGATAGTGAAATGAAGAATGAAAAAGATTATAATCATAAATGGTCCAAACTTGAATCTCCTGGGGAAGCGAGAACCAGAGATCTACGGGAGCACTTCCTTTGATGATCATTTAGAAGAGCTGGAAAACACCTTCTCGAGTGAGATAGATCTAGAGTACTTCCAGTCAAATCACGAGGGTGCCATTATTGACAAGTTGCATGAGGTGGGGTTTGAATATGATGGTGTCATACTGAATGCTGGTGCATATACGCACACATCCTATGCTATTTCAGACGCTATCGCCAGTATCACCACACCTGTTATTGAAGTACACATTTCCAACATCCATGCTCGTGAATCATTCAGATCCTCTTCATTGACAGCAAAAAAAGCCTTGGGCTGCGTGGCTGGATTGGGTCTTAAGGGTTATGCGCTGGCAATATCGTATTTTCTGGATTCATGATAAGGAGTCCCATAGTTATGTTCTTTGTTGAATCTTAGGCTTATAAAATGTTAGATCGATAAGTCGGAGTCTCTTCCGATTTTTGATCTTATGGGTTTTGAAAAACAGAAGGCGCAACAGCTGTCCGACTACAAATGAACCTACACCAATTGAAACGGTGGTCACTGTGATTGGATCACCGGCAATTAAGGCGACAATTGTCCAGAAATTCCAGGCCAGACTAAAGTTTGTCAGAAGGGAAGACGTCCATTTTACCAGTCCTCCAGCATCCCGTATCTGAATGGCATAGATATCATCTACATAGACGGATCGGTTCTCGAAGAGGATGAGACCTGATTCTATATCGATATCATATATTACCTCTCCCAGCCAATGCTTCGTATCACTTTTCAATTTGTAGTAAAGTCGGTCACCCACAAAGAATTTTTCAGTTTTCAGGGATCCACCCTTTTCCAAGAGAATGGCCTTTTGAGCACTTAGATCAGTAATGACACCTATTAAGAGTATACAGGAAGCCAGAAAAGCAAGGAGCTTCATTGAGATTTTTCTTTAACTAAACGGTTGAAGATCTGTAACGCAGCTTTTACGAAGACCCGAGATGGCAAAATCCGCCGATCTGCATAGATCCAGATCATTTCAATCTTTTCTCCTGATCTCATTTCATCCAAAATGACATGTTTATTGAGTCGGAAAGCCTCCCGCATATGCCGCTTGATCTGATTTCTATCCACTGCCTTTTTGAAGGATCGCTTGGGCACTACAAACGCGCACGAAAGCCCGGGCTCAGTTTCAGTATCCAACACCAGATAACGGACTTTTAGAGGAAATTTAAAGAAGCCTTTCCCCTCATCAAACAGTCTGGCTATGGCCAGGCTACTGCGTAGTCTGTGTTTTTTCCCTAACCTATATCGCATGGCGATGTGCATAGTTCCAAAGGATCTTTTCACTAAACTAAAAAGGAGGAATAACACCACCGGCATTATTCCTCCCTTTTTATCTGGAAGATCTAAAAAGATCCTACTTTAATCTTCGTTCATCTGAAACAGTCAGCTTTGCGCGTCCCTTTGCTCGTCTTCGAGCAAGTACTTTTCTTCCATTTTTTGAGCTCATACGAGACCTGAAACCATGCTTGTTTCTTCTCTTTCTTCTGGATGGTTGATATGTACGTTTCATCGATGTCTATTTTCTACCTTTAAAAGCGGCTGCAAATGTACAACAAATAAATAAATTTCAAAACTTCGGAGACTATCCGTTCATAGATGAGAGAAACTCATCATTACTGGTAGTTCCCCACATGTGTTTTCGCAAGAAATCCATTGCCTCTTCTGGCTTCATATCCGCCAGGTGATTTCTCAGGATAAACATTCTAGACAATGTATCCTTGTCCAATAATAGTTCTTCTCTTCTCGTACTGGATTTTGGAAGATCAATGGCTGGATACATACGCTTATTAGCAAGTGACCTATCAAGTTGGAGTTCCATATTACCAGTTCCTTTAAATTCTTCAAAGATGACTCCATCCATTTTTGACCCCGTATCAATCAGGGCAGTAGCCAGGATAGTCAACGATCCACCACCTTCTATATTTCTGGCCGCACCAAAGAATTTCTTAGGCTTATGAAGGGCATTGGCCTCAACACCACCTGACAGTACTTTACCACTTGCAGGGGCTACTGTATTGTATGCTCTGGCAAGTCTGGTTATAGAATCGAGAAGTATCACTACGTCATGACCACATTCTACCAGGCGTTTTGCCTTCTCCAGCACAATACCTGCCACACGTACATGGTTTTCTGCTGGTTCGTCAAATGTAGAAGCAACCACTTCCCCATTTACACTCCGCTTCATGTCAGTCACCTCTTCAGGTCTTTCATCGATGAGCAGAACAATAAGGAAGCACTCAGGATGGTTTCTTGCGATTGCATTAGCGATGTCCTTCAAAAGGAATGTCTTACCTGTCTTGGGCTGCGCCACAATCAAACCCCGTTGACCTTTTCCAATGGGCGCAAATAGATCAATCATTCGATTACCATAATCCTTACCTGTAGGTGAGCTATCTAGTTTAAATTTCTCACTTGGGAAAAGCGGTGTTAGATAATCGAATGGAACGCGCTCCCGTATTTGTGCAGGCTCCAGGCCATTGATCAAAGAAACTCGGAGAAGTGCAAAATACTTTTCACCTTCTTTAGGGGGTCGTATAGCCCCTTTGACGGTATCACCGGTCTTCAAACCAAATAACTTGATCTGTGAAGGTGACACATAAATATCATCCGGAGAAGTCAGATAGTTATAATCTGATGATCGGAGAAAACCATATCCATCCGGCATCATTTCCAGGATACCTTCACCTTCGATCACGCCATCAAGTTCCACATTGAAGGCTGGTTTCTTGGGCTCTTGTTTCTTGGGTTCTTGCTTCTTGGGTTCTTGCTTTCTAGAATCCTGCTTTTGATTTCTGTTTCTCTGGTCGTTTCCCTTGTTGTCCTGACCCTTACTGTCATTCTGTGGTTTGTCAGTATTTGAATCCTCAGACCTTTGATTATTCCTTTCTGGGCTATCACCTTTATTGGCAGCACCATTATTGTTTTGATCTGACTGGTTGGGATTTGGTCTTCGACGTTGCTGCTGAGTTCTGGATTCGTCCTTGTTGTCAGATGCTTTTTGATTTTCACGCGCTGACGGATCGTCCCCTCCTTTGTCCTCTGTTTTACTGCTTCGTTGTCTTCCCCTTCCCCTTTTGGGTCTGGCTTCTTCTTTCGCCTTTGAATCAGAATTTTTACTATCCAAATCAAATTCAAATTGAGGTTCTTTGCCCTCGTTCCCGTTTTTTGAATCAGGTTTTACTAGGGCCTGTTCGTCCAGGATTTTATAGATAAGTTCTTGTTTGTTGAGTCGTTTAAAGCCCTTCAACCCGAGCTTCTCAGCCACTTCTCTAAGCTCAGGAACCAACATGTCATTCAACTGAAGGATATCGTACATATAGCGAAATGTTTATAGGATTCTAAGAATCGATATATAAATAGTCTAATTGGTGGATTGATCTTTTTGATAGAAATCTGGAAAAAGACAAGGAAATACTACGCGGATTTGACGCTAGTAGAAATTGCGTCTCTTTCTTCGACCCAGCAAAAATACAGTTATTTTTTAATCACAGCAGTATATTTGCGAAAAAAGCATCAAATCCTCAACGATTTGGTGTGATCTTTTGAAAAAAAATCAATACATAAATGCTGGAAATCAACATTTTGCGATCTGAGAAGGATCGGGTCGTCGAGGGATTGCGTAAGCGTAATTTCAGCGAAGAAGACCTTAAAATCATTGATCGCATCCTTGATTTGGATGATAATCGTAAGAAGGTTCTGACTCATTTGGAACAATTAAAGGCGGAGTCAAACCAGAAGGCCAAGGAAATCGGATCCCTTTTCAAAGAAGGTAAGACGGAAGAAGCAAATACCCTGAGAAATCAGGTCGCATCATCCAAAGAACAGATAAAAGTGCAGGAAGAGGAGGTTCGATCTATCCTTCAAGAGTTGGAAACTGCGCTTCTAGATCTTCCCAATATACCACACTCATCTGTAGCGGCAGGCAAAGGTGAAGATGATAATGAGGTGGTTAAGGACTGGTCCGGTGACCTGCCTGCATTTGAGGGCTTTGAAGCCTTACCTCATTGGGACCTGGCAGACAAATACCAATTGATCGACTTTAAGTTAGGTGTAAAAATTACCGGATCAGGCTTTCCAGTTTTCAGAGGCAAGGGTGCTCAACTGGAGCGTGCACTCATCAATTTCTTTCTTGCTCATGCCAACAAAGCAGGATATGAAGAAATTGTACCGCCGCTGATGGTCAATGCAGATACTGCACGTGCTACGGGTCAGCTGCCCGACAAGGAAGGGCAGATGTATTATGTGGAAAAGGACGATCTATACCTCATACCTACGGCTGAAGTACCAGTCACCAATATCTATCGCGATGAAATAGTCAGTACGGACGACCTACCTATTAAGCTGACAGGATATACTCCCTGCTTTCGTCGTGAAGCGGGCTCCTATGGTAGCGATGTCAAAGGACTCAACCGTGTGCATCAGTTCGATAAAGTGGAAGTCGTACAAATAGCACATCCAGATCAGTCATATGCCACACTGGATGAGATGGTATCGCATGTTGAAACCCTGTTGATCCAGCTGGAACTCCCTTACAGAATCCTGCGTTTATGTGGTGGTGATCTTGGATTTACCTCTGCCTTGACCTATGATTTTGAAGTATACTCTGCAGCCCAGGGTAAATGGTTAGAAGTGAGTTCAGTCTCAAACTTTGAAACATTCCAAAGCAACAGACTGAAATTGAGATATAGGGAAAGCAATGAAAAACCTCAACTTACGCATACACTTAATGGTAGTGCTTTGGCATTGGCCAGAATTGTAGCAGCCTTGCTGGAAAACAATCAGGACAAAAACGGAATTAGTATTCCAACAGTTTTACAACCGTATACAGGATTTAGTAGAATCGAGTAAAGTATTAGACAATGGGTTCAGGATATATGGGATTTATATTGGTAACGGGCTTGATGTCACTGGTGGGCATGTGGGTTAGTGGCCGATTGAAAGCAAAGTTCTCTCATTATGGTAAAATGACAACGAGAGCCGGTTTGACGGGGCGTGAAGTGGCAGAAGCCATGCTCGCAGGCTATGGTATTCATGATGTAAAGGTGATCGAATCCCAGGGTTTTCTGTCTGATCATTACAACCCGCTAAACAAGACAGTTGCATTATCTCCCGCAGTATATCGGGGACGATCCATTGCATCATCTGCAGTGGCAGCGCATGAATGTGGTCATGCGGTACAGCATGCTACATCCTACCCCTTACTGAAGTTGCGCTCCGGTCTAGTGCCACTGGTAAAGGTATCATCCAGAGCACAGCAATGGCTCCTGATGCTGGCCCTTGGAGGATTTGGTGCAGGAGCAAGTGGAAGTCAGACTATATTGATGATAACAATTGCAGCATTTGGAATTACTGCTTTGTTTAGTTTTCTTACCCTCCCGGTTGAGTTTGATGCCAGTAAGAGGGCATTAGTGTGGATCGACCAAAACAATGTCGTTCAAGGAGTGGAGTACGAAGGTGCGAAAGATGCATTGCAATGGGCCGCTATGACATACGTTGCCGCAGCATTATCTGCCCTTGTGATGTTATTATATTTGATAGGTCGATTGCGAGATTAGCCTTACATTGTGAACAAGAATTTATTGGATATTTAAACAGTTATAAAGATGGATTCTGGAGAAGTGGATATGTCTTTAGAAATTGGAAAAGAAGCTATGGATAGTGCCCTGGAGCACCTATCTCATGAGTTAACCAAAATTAGAACCGGCAAGGCCTCACCCGCTATGCTGAGTGGATTAATGGTTGAGTATTACGGCTCTCCCACCCCACTCAACCAAGTCGCTAACGTGGGTGCTTCTGATGCCAGAACCCTGACTATACAACCTTGGGAGAAGTCTATGCTGGGCCCTATTGAGCAGTCAATTTTCGCAGCCAATTTGGGACTGACTCCCATGAACGATGGGGAAATCATCCGAATCAATATTCCTGCCCTCACTGAGGAACGACGTCACAACCTGGTAAAGCAGGCTAAACATTTAGGTGAGGAAGGTAAGATTAGTCTTAGAAACACCCGCCATAAGATTATGGACACCATAAAGAAAGCCGTGAAGGACGGTTATCCTGAGGATTTGGGTAAACGAAAGGAGGATGCTGCTGACAAATTGACGCACGATTACTCCGACAAGATTGACAAAATGATCGATGCGAAAGAGGAAGACATAATGACCGTATAAAGTCTAGTGCCACTCCAAATAATTGATTGCATCTCCGGTAATCAAAATTGCAGTGCCACCTGGATGAAAAAGTATTTGGCTGTCTATCTTTTCAGGGGTTTCTATTTGAATTTCTATTCGTTCCTGGGTCAGCGGTTGATAAATATGGTATCCAATGTTTGACTCGAAAATGATCGAATCGTCGACCAGTTGAAAGTCTTTTAGTTCCGGAAGAAGTATTTGAGAAAGATAATTTCCAAATTGATCAAATATCAGAATTCCTCTCCCCTCTATTCCAGCATATAATTTTCCATTGGATTCCACAATCCGGGATGGCAGGAGACGATCATCAAACTTTAGTCGCAGATCCTCACCCCGGGCCAGGATTTCCCCCTGATGATCGATTTTAAAAAGCCGCTGCATATGATCATCGAATAGCCAAAGATTGCCATCCAGCGATGATGCGATGATGCGGATCTCTCCAAATCCCAAGTCAATCAAATTGAAGGAAGCCTGCTCGTTGAGCCGTCGATCAAGCACTACGACATTGTAAAAATCAGGGTAGTAAAGCAGTAGCTTCATGGGGTTGCTGGCATCAATAGTGCCTAGTCGACCATATATATGGTTGGAATAATATCCTGTCCGCTGCAGGTCTTGTCCACATTTGATAACTTCATCATCTTCCGTTCCGTAGTATAAATTCTTAAATCGATCCGTGGAGGCAGTTCCTACCACTATATCTGACGATTGAGCTAAACAGGGACTGAGTGATAGCAAACACAATATCACTATACCTATGAAATCAACAATACCTGATTTCTCCCTTTTCATTTTCAAAAAACGCAAGATTAATTACACCGTCTTCCATGACAGCATAGGAATTATATGAAAGCCAGTCGCCTAAATTTATATAACGACTGATGCCTTCCTGCAAATTGCAAACGATCGGAATATGTCTGTGACCGAATATAAAATAATCAACGTGATGATCTTTGAGATAGTCCCTGCAAAATGCGATCAGCCATTCACCTTCCTCACCATGCCACTGGTCTTTCTTGAAGGCATGAGATCGACTTTTTCCACTCCAAAAATGGGCCAAACCAAAGGCGAAGTTTGGATGAAGTCGTGCAAATAACCACTGACAAATCGGACTTGCAAAGACTCTTTTGATAAACTTATATCCATGATCGCCAAGCCCCAGACCATCTCCGTGACCTACAAACAGTTTCTTTCCCTGCGCTTCCACCGTAATTGGATCCCTGTAAATTGGAACACCCAATTCCTCCTGCAAGTAATCAAACATCCACATATCATGATTACCCGTAAATAAAGAGATTTTAACCCCTTGATCAATCAAGTCTGCCAGCTTTGCCAGGAGTCGAAAATGTCCTCTGGGTACCACGGTCTTATATTCGAACCAGAAGTCAAATAAATCTCCAACAAGGTATATCGCTTCAGCATCCCTCCCAACAAGATCCAACCATCGCACGATCTGCAACTCCCTTTCGCGAGAAGTGAGACGGGCGTCAAGTCCCAAATGGAAATCAGATGCGAAGTAAATTTTTGACATTGGCAGCCGAAAGATAGAGAATTGTTGCAGGAGACTGCTGAAAAACCAAGTCCTTACTAAAAGTCCAACCTGTCGACAAATGGGACAGATCATGACCTGGAAGCGTTAATCAAAGAGCAGAAGCCCACAGTGATCAATGTATTCAAGCCTGCTGAATCGAATGGTCTATACAGGTAATACTGTGTCGATAGGTGTATAGGGTAGATCAAATGCTTGTGCCACACCTTCATAAACAACCTGACCTTTCACAATATTGAGACCCTTACGAAGCTCTACAGAAGTTGTGCAGGCTTTTTTCCACCCCAGGTCAGCAAGTTGGATAGCATAGGGCAGCGTCGCGTTAGTCAATGCAACGGTAGAGGTATAAGGAACTGCCCCTGGCATATTGGCTACACAGTAGTGTACTATACCATCAATCACAAAAGTGGGATTAGCATGTGTCGTGGGTCGACATGTCTCAATACAACCTCCCTGATCTACCGCAACGTCGACCACCACCGTTCCGGGTCGCATAAGCTCCAGCATGTCCCGGGTGATCAGATTGGGAGCCTTGGCACCGGGAATCAGCACAGCACCGACGATTAGATCGTGCTCAGCTATGAGACGTCGGATATTATACTCATTGGAATACATGGTCTGCACATTGGCAGGCATTACATCTGCCAGGTAGCGCAGACGTTGTAAATTTACGTCGAGAATCGTCACGGAAGCACCCAACCCGGCCGCCATTTTCGCAGCTTGCGTTCCTACAATTCCTCCCCCTAAAATCAAGACCTTACCTGGCTGCACACCCGGCACACCTCCTAGTAGAACTCCTCGACCACCCATGGGCCTTTCGAGATACTTAGCACCTTGCTGTACCGCCATACGACCTGCTACTTCAGACATGGGTATAAGCAGAGGTAGTGTCCTATCTGCTGCCTGTACTGTTTCATATGCCAGACAGATAGCCCCTTGCTTTATCATAGCTGTGGTTAAGGGTTCATAGGAGGCAAAATGGAAATAAGTAAATACTAGTTGATTTTTTCTAATGAGGTCGTATTCTTCTTCGATAGGCTCTTTGACCTTCATAATCATCTCTGCATCAGCGTATACAGACTCCCTGTCATCAATTAAATGTGCTCCGGTAGACCGATAGTCATCATCAGTAAATCCACTGCTCTCACCTGCTCCTCGCTGTATCAATACGCGATGATCTCGTTTGACCAATTCAATGACACCTGCCGGCGTGATAGCCACGCGGTTTTCATTGCTCTTGATTTCCATAGGAACTCCAATAACCATAAGCTAATCGGTAAGATTTGTAATGGCGACAAAGATACTATAACAGGATGGGGAGGAAGCATTTATTAAGTCCATGTAAAGCTCTTTTACGCCATTGCAAACAAGGAGGATATCCACTTAAAAATAATCTAATAAGAGTAGGATCTTGATACAGGTTTTCTAATTTTGCAGCCTCATTCTTGCAAATGCACAAATCAAAAATTGATGAAGGTTTATAATTTTAGTCCTGGACCATCCATTTTACCTCAGGAAGTATTTAAAACAGCTGCCGAAGGCGTACTAAATCTTAACAATAGTGGCTTGTCCATACTTGAGATTTCTCACCGTAGCAAAGACTTTATATCCATTTTGGAGCAGGCAAAATCACTTACTAAGGAATTACTCTCTTTACCTGATACTTATCATGTATTATTCCTCTCTGGAGGAGCTAGTACGCAGTTTCTTATGACGGCTATGAATTTTCTGGGTGATGATCAAAAGGCAGCCTATGTGGATACTGGTTCCTGGTCATCAAAAGCCATCAAAGAAGCCAAAAGGTTTGGTCAGGTAGATGTAATTGCCTCATCAAAAGATAAAAACTATACTTATCTGCCCAACAGTATTCAGCCAAATGCTGATCATGCATATCTGCATATGACTAGTAACAATACGATCTTTGGCACTCAATTTCAGAGTTTTCCCGACACGGAGGTTCCGATCGTCTGTGATATGTCATCGGACATCTTTAGTCGCAAAATCCCCGTCGAAAAGTTTGGTGCAATTTACGCCGGAGCCCAGAAAAACATGGGGCCTGCCGGTACGACACTTGTCATAGTACGGGATGATATGATGGGTAAATCGGGAAGAGACTTACCTACAATCATGAATTATCAAACGCACGTGGATAAAGACTCCTCTTTTAACACCCCTCCTGTATTTCCCATCTATGTCAGCATGTTGACGCTACAATGGTTAAAGGACAACGGTGGAATCACTGCCGCAGAAAAGCGCAACCAGGAAAAGTCTGACACCTTGTATGCCGAGATTGATCGTAACGGAATGTTTCAGGGAGTGGTAGCCGCAGAAGATCGATCACAAATGAATGTGACATTTACTCTTGCTGATGATTCTCTAGAAAAAACCTTCATTGACATGTGTGCACAGGCTGGTTGTGTCAGTATAAAAGGACATCGTTCTGTTGGTGGTTTTCGTGCCTCTATCTACAATGCCATGTCACTGGAAGGAGTCCAGACTTTGGTCGAAGTAATGAAAGACTTCGAAAAGAAGCATGGGTAGGACAATCTAAATACCGGAATTATGAATCTGAAACTCGAAGGTAAGAATGCCTTGGTCTGTGGAGGCAGTAAGGGAATCGGTAAGGCCATCGCAATGCAGCTGGCTGAACTGGGAGCTAATGTGACACTGGCTGCCCGAAGCGTTGAAATCATGGGCGAGATAGTTAGCGATCTTGCGGACAAAGGAGGCCAGAAGCATGACTTTCTAAGTGTAGACATGGAGAATACCGATGAAC
Source organism: Saprospiraceae bacterium (assembly GCA_050298535.1). Classification (GTDB taxonomy): domain Bacteria; phylum Bacteroidota; class Bacteroidia; order Chitinophagales; family Saprospiraceae; genus JABDMH01. The sequence goes on along the minus strand of JBNKUI010000087.1, from coordinate 666,345 downwards.
TTATCAGGAAGATCAGAGGGCTTTCAATGCAGAAACGGATTCATATACTAATCAACAACTCAGGCGGACCTCCAGGAGGACCCATTATCGAAGCCAAAGAGGATGAATTTACGAAGGCACTTAATCGACATTTGATCGCCAATCACCACCTTGTCCAGCTACTTTGGCCCGGTATGAAGGAAGACGGCTACGGGCGCATTATAAACATCATTTCTACATCGGTAAAAGAACCTATTCCCGGTTTGGGAGTTAGCAATACAACCCGAGGAGCCGTGGCCAGTTGGGCAAAAACCATGTCACTGGAGCTAGGACCCTATGGCATCACGGTCAATAATATCCTGCCAGGATTTACAAGGACGGAAAGACTAGGAAGCTTAATAGAAACCTGGGCCAATCAAAGAGGGCTAACTATCGAAGAGATGGAAAAAGAGTTTTTCAAGCTAATACCGCTCGGACGTTTTGCTGAACCGCATGAGGTGGGAGAAGTAGCAGCGTACCTGGCAACTCCTTCGGCCTCCTACATCAGTGGGGTGAGTCTCGCTGTAGACGGTGGTAGACTTAAGGGGATCTAAATATATCGTAACTTCAATGCTTACTTTCAGGAAGCAAAAACTTTCCAGTGAAAAATTTACCTCTGGATCATATCGGAGTGGCAGTCAGAAATATTGAGGAGGCTACCAGGAAATATCAGGAGCTCCTCGGAGCTGAAATCCTCCATGATGAAATTGTAGCAAGCCAAAAAGTAAAAGTACGTTTCCTAAAACATGACAATACTAAAACAGAACTACTGGAAGCAACAGATGAAGGTAGTTCGGTAGCCAGGTTTATTGCAAACCGTGGTGAAGGTCTCCATCATATTGCATTTGCTGTAGAAGATATCAACAAGGAACTGAGCCGCATGAAAAATGCAGGATATCAGGTTCTGCAGGAAGAACCTATTCTTGGCGCCATGGACAAGCTTGTGTTTTTTATACATCCAAAATCAGTGGGTGGAATTCTTGTCGAAATCTGTCAACCAAGATCCTAGTATGGAACTTTACCAGTATGTAATTGCCATTGTAGGAGGAGCGATTGCGGGCGCAATAAATACGCTTGCCGGAAATGGATCAGCAATCACGCTTACCATTCTTACCGAAGTCATAGGGCTGCCGGGCAATATAGCAAATGGTACCAATCGCGTAGGTGTACTTAGTCAATCTGTGGCAGGAAGTTGGGCTTTCTATCAACACGGTAAGATCAATATCAGCAAAAGCAAATGGAATCTTATACTCACGGTGCTGGGCGCCATTGTGGGTGTTGTAGTAGCCGTAAATGTGAGTAATGAGCAATTTATTTCTGTCTTCCGCTTCCTTATGCTGGCTATGCTGGTCATCCTCCTGGTAAAACCTAAGCGCTGGCTCCGGGAGTCCAGTACGACTCGGGATGTCAATATCTGGTTGGCTATACCTCTCTATCTGGCACTGGGGTTTTATGGCGGATTCATTCAGATGGGGATGGGTATATTCTACCTGGCTACTATGGTTTTGGTGGCCAAGTATAACATGGTAGAAGCCAACGCCCTGAAATCCCTGGTAGTTGCTTTATACACCGTAGTTGTAGTGGCCATCTTCCACTGGAAGGGACTTATTCAGTGGGATGTAGGAGCTATCCTGGCTATTGGTCAGACGATTGGCGGCTGGTACACCGCCAAATTTGCCAGTAACCATCCTAAGGCAAATCAGATTGCCTATTGGGTTCTAATTGTCATCGTCGTTATAGCCCTTCTACGTCTATTTGGACTGCACTTATTCCTGTAATGCAGTGAAAGCTGCAATGACTGCCTCATCTCCCTCCAGTGCATCTGCAGGTCTGGGATGAGAAGCATCAAAAATCCTGAGAGCATCTTCAGGTAGTAGTTGAATGAAGGACTCATCAAACTGTCCGGTTTCCTTATTAAATAGCACATCATCAACCTGCAGATCAAGATGTTTCTGTAAAAAATTGTACATGACAGCCCTTTTTGAAAATCCATAATCGTGTCTTTCTGCCGGGAAATGCACATGATTCAGTAAGTGCGGTAACCCGTATGCGTCATAAATTTTCTTCAAATAAGGATATTCAACCACTGGATTATTGCTAGTCCAATCACCACCATCAGAAATCACCAACATGGGACGAGGAGCTGCCAAACCTGCGATTTCTACATTGTTTGTTTGATGTTTTCACCGCGATGTACCGGCATCCCTGACTCGCAAACACAACCACCAAAAAAGTGTGCACTGACCATCACCACCGGGACGCTGACTTTAATCCTATCATCCAGAGCGGTGAGCATAAAGCTTTGAGTGCCACCACCCGATGCGCCGGTAATGGCCACAAGATCACGGTCTACATCATCCCGGCTTAAGAGATAGTCAAGGGCCCGTTTTCCATTATAGAGCTGTAGGGTGAAGGCGATAGGAACATGGTGTGTCACCTGAGTAGATTCTGCATATCCCACAAGATCATAAGCAAATACAAGTGCACCCATCCGGGCCAGCATGGCACATCTTCTCTGCATATCAGACCTCCAGCGCCCAATATCGCCAGGTTGGTTCCAATGACCATGAGGGCATAGCACTAGAGGCATTGCTCCCTCGGACTCAGCGGGTCGATAGATATTGCCGGTCACATAAAACCCAGGGAAACTCTCAATGGCGACATTTTCAACAATATAACCGTCCATTCGCTTTGAGCTCCGAATAAAAGCTTTTGGTATACCTGGAGACTGTGGTAAATGGCTCCAGCCTGATCCCTTGATAATACCTCGCCTTATGATTCCAGCCCTTTGCTGCCAGGAATAGACATTTGTCCAGCGTTCTGCAGTCTCCTTCATAAACTTTGCCCCCTCAGCCTCAGTCCAGTAAGCACCCTGGCAGAGCATACTTTCCTGACCAGAAGCTAAGGAGTACAGCGTGATCAGCAGACAAATCAAAATGTATCTTCCCATGATTGTAAATTGATAATTAGACCTGCCGTAATTTATCAAAAAAGTGGGCAATTTACTTTTGAGATCTAGTGCACTGTATCACTCAAATCGCCAATCCGCTATTGCAACCAACCTTGATAGGAAATATCTTCACTGTTGAATTCAGCAAAGATTGACTCACCAGCTACTGCCAGCACCCTCACCGGATTCCCTTCTGGAACATGCACGACCGGGATGATTTGCTCGCCATATTCTTTCCACAGGACGGTGGAGGTCTCACTCACCATGTTTCTGAAAGGTCTTTGAAAGATTTCGGTATCATGCTTCCGGATGTATCCCTCGGGACCATCAGGCAATGCAACGCGGTAATATGATCCTGATTCAGAAACAATCTTAAAGTATTGATGTGGAGGTAAGGTTCGAATAGCTGCAGACTTTCGGTCAGGTCCCTCATATAGAGTTGTAGTATAGGTCCTGGAGCGCCTTGACTCGTTTTTTTGGATGGTACTGACTACTTCATTTCGTAATGTGGGTGTCCTGGATATATACGGTTGTGGATCTACAGCACCTTGCGATCGCACATAGAGTCCAAAATGAAGGTGGGGCGGTGTAGTCCGGGCGTTGCCAGTGTTACCGACCAGGCCCAATATATCACCCGGTTTTATGTGCTGACCTCGCTCCACCATTTGCGTATCCAGATGCGCATAGTACTGATTGATAGATCGTTCATGATCACGCACCCATACAGTCTTACCTCCTAATCCGCCCTCTCTCACTCTACTGACTACACCTTCAGAAATCGCTACCACAGGAGTGCCCCTGCGGGCAAAGACATCCACCCCTTTATGCTTTCTCCGACCTCCATCTCTGGGATCACCAAAGAAACTTCCGATATCCCAATTATCTCCGCCTTCTACAGGGAAATCATATACGGGAAGTACCGTGAAACTCACCGTCACAGCGCAGTCTACCAGGAGTTCTGGCTGGATCCTGATTACATATTCTCCCTCGCGAAAAGCCTCATATAAAAAGGTGTCTCGACCCATCTCTAACTCACCTAACAATTCGACATTCGAAATACTATCCATCCCCGGTCGAAATAAATCAACAAAAACGGAAATATTCTCGGGCTTAACATGCTTGACAAATTGTAGTTTTTGACCCTGCTCCAAGGTAAAGCGGTATCCCACTGCATCTGGTTCGGATGCCTCGAAATAGACTATTTCCTGATGCGGAGTCTGTATCTCTAGTGTATCATCAAGTGCCTGGGTAGAGGCTTCGAGCCATTGACGATATAAGGCCGAATTCTCTAAACTGGTATTTGCAAATGCCCTTAAATAAGCTTCCCGAGGACCGGGATTGGGAACAATCCATTCGGGAAGAGGTTCTTCTGAAGGACCACAGCCTAGAACAAACAAAATGAGTGATAAATAGAAAAAAATCCTGCCCGCGACTGTGTTCATTATCTAATAGTGTAATTGATCGGTACTTCTAACTTAACAAACGAAGATCTTAACTGACAAGTATATGGATCGGAAATGTCCAGATTTAATAGGTAACAATCCAGGTACGTACAATTACATCATTAGATTACTAATGACTCCAATCCTTTTTCCAGGTATCAATAATGTCCAATGAGATCTTCCAGCCCGCTGTAGTCTTTGTCTGATTACTATCTGCTAAAACACCGAATAACCCAAGCCGCAGCCTCCTTCTTGCACCAATTTTGAATACCCGCTCGATACCGCCAAAAATTTCCTGATGTCGATAGTTATCCTTTTGGACATATAACATCCCACCACCGGCAGCAACTCGAACCTTTAATTTCTTGATCAATGGAACATTATTAATAAGTGCTCCATTAAAATGATGAATATGATGTGCTTCAAAAAACAAGCCCGTGGTAGTAAGCGAAGTGTCAAGCAACTGAAAGGAACCCAGGGGACTGGAGAACAGATACGGATCTGACTGTCGAAACCGTAAAAGATCCACATATCGTACATTGCGGGTATTTAAGAATTTACCCAATCGCATTGTATACTTTGAATTTCCTAACGTTCCGAGTATTAGATCATGGGTCAGTCCCACTTGCATATAGTCCCAGTCAATATCACTTCCAAAAAGTTTGTTCCACCCCTTTTGATACTGAAAATGTATTGTAGGAAATTTACTACCCAGAACTACCTTTCGGGTAGGTTCTGTCATAAATCGCTGAGCAGGAGTGTATGAAAATCTTATTTCAGATCGTAGTGCTTGATACGGCTCAAAGAAAATAGGTTCGTCATCTTCGATAATATCTCCGATAAAGGTCTCACTGTCAAATCCCAGGGCTGAACGACGATCACTAAAATCGACTCCCAGTCTCACATAAAAACCATTAAATAACTCCGTAGTATGATATGCTGCGATGTAATCCCTTAATATATAATTAGATCTTTTCAATTGATTGAGGTAGGCATCAAAGCTATTTATAGACTGAAATTCGCGTCCAAAACTAACACCAAATTCACTTAATTTATACGGGTTGTATCTCGTCCAAAAATTATAATACCCGTTTACGTCCGTATTTTTCAAACCCACGCTGACAGAGCCTGACATTCGTAGCATCTTGTCAGTCGGGTACCTGCGAAAGTAACTAGCATAAGGACCTAGCCTAAATCCGCCAATTACAGAAAAACCTATAAGATCCAGTAATGAGGAATGATAAAAGTCTGACTTTTTAAAATTATTTCTAAACCCCAAACCATGCCACAACACTTCTCCTGCCGTCACTTTATTGTACGCCTTCTGAGTGGAATCTAAATATTCCTCACTCTCATGAAGTCGTTTGATACTATCACGGTACGCTACAACCTTTTCCTCCTCGGCTGACAAGGGCTCGATACGGGTTGAATCCCAGTAATTCTGATCTCTATCTATGGCTTCCCTCGTAGTTATTGCAACTTCATTTCCAAAGAATTTTGGAGGAAAATTCACATTTGTTTCAATATTTAGAAAGTGTAAAAGTGTAGTGCCTGTAAATGACTTCGTTTTACTTTGCTGGGCCACATATCGGAAAAAAAGTCGATCTACCAACCATTGTGAATCATTAGTGAGGGCATAGGATTGTTCGACTGAAAAGGCATCGTATATATATAATGCATCGGGGGACAAATCCAACTCAACCCGATTGATATTCCAGAGGTTGTCGTTGACGTACACATATCCCTCACAAGATGCATTTCCCTTCTTACGGGGAGTTACCTTTATTTTATGGACTAAATTTGATCCCTCCTGCGTGCTGGAAATCAACTGATACTTGTAAGTGAGTATGGCAGTATTGCTGAAGGGGGAGATAAGTGGCACTTGGGAAATTCCGTTGAGTGGCACTAGGTTATTATAAAAATTAAAAGCAGTCTCACTCAGCTTAGGAATAAACAAGCCTTTGTCATCACCATATTTTTTATACCCAAGTCGAATATCTTTGAAATCGTCGGGATATTGAAAAGATAAGTCTGAATAAATTTCAACGAGATTATCTTTAGAAAGTGTATCGGTCTGATCATTTGTAAAAGGATCGGCGTCGGGACTAAATTCAATTTGTACCTCTAAATTTTTATTCTTTTCAGCATTTGGGTTTTCCTCCGAAAAAAATTCCCCAGCCCGTAAATATAGATTGCATCGATAATTTTCAATTGCTTTTAAATACTTATCTCTATTTTCTGTTACCTTCTGAATAATTTCATAGGCAGCATCTTTTTTCTTAGCCCTTACAAGTATCTGATCCAACTCCACATCAGAAACTCGCAGTGTCACGTTCACCACGGATTCTCCATCCCTTACAACAATCGGAATTTCCTGCGGGATATATCCCACACTTGAAAAAACCACTTGATAATGTCCCGGATCCAGGACCATTATGTAATTACCCTCCAAATCTGTATTAGCACCGGATTGAATCTCCTTGACAAATACATTGACATAAGGTAAAGGTTCACCTCTAGCATCAGTGACAGTGCCCGTTATTCTTTGAGCCGATGCACCCGAAACCATACCCGTGATAATTCCGATAACGAAAAATACCTGGCAAAGCAATTGAAATGGATGATTCACTTTCATGGTGATGTTGCAAGTATATCCAAAGGTCGTGTGACTCCATGTGCATTTAACGAGAGATTAACGCAAGTCTAAGTAAGAGGTTAAAAGAATCCAACATAAAAAAAGTGATAACCGGGTGGTTACCACTTTAGCAAATAGCACATTGTTAATAAAGAATACGAAAATCGCTCTATGAGCAAACTGTTAGCTCCTTTTACAGGTTGGGTTGTATTGGTAGCATGACAGCAAATCATGCGTACTAAAGTAGGCAGCAGTCTCTATCTTAATATTGCAGGGAACTTCCTGGCTTGATGTTTCATTCGGGGTGGGAATGTCGAGTTGTAAGCCATAGATAAGACCTCCAATTAACAGAAGTGGTACCAGTCCCAGTGAAGTTCGACTCATTGATTTCCCGGTTAGTTTTGCAGATTTTCTAAACTCTGCATTTTGCAAAATCAAAGGAAATCGTGCCGCCACAGGTATAAATGTCGTCAACGTAAGTACCAGAAAGAAGATTAGGACATCCGATGCTGATAAACTTTCAAGATCAGTCACAATCGGCAGATTCACTATGGACGGATTTGTTAGTTCTTTAACATAGTTCAGTATCCCAGCTGATAACCCAGCTAGCACAAGGGCACATCCTCCCACTACATAAAGGTTCTGTTTCTTATCTTCTCTAAACTCGCTATTAGTACTCCGTGCCATAATCCAGTATTTTACATTTAATATATAGTCAATCGACGTGCCACTAATGATAAATAATTGATATTCAATATTTTATAAAGTATAATCCTTATAATGAGTACGATCAATCTGTACGATTGCGCACAAAAACGTCCGGATCCGAACACCTTATCAGTGCATAAGTTCTTGTGCAAACCATATCTTAGCCTTCTTATTAAATTTCTCTTATGTTGGAATCTGAAGAGAAAAATGAATCAGTTAATCTTCCATCTGGTGATTCAATCGATGCAATTGTCGAGGCACTGGTTCATCTCAAAAACAATCCAGAGCTGCTGGCATCCATCGAGGAGTCGAAGCGAATTCAGCTGTTGAGGGCTGCCGGTGAATTATCCCGTCCAGACCGTGATGCGATCAATGAACGTCGTAAGGCCAGGCTTAAGAAAAAGAAAGCCAACCAACGAATGGCTGATCGGGTCAAGCGATCGAAAACCGGCATTCGATCTGCCAGGCAACAGGAAGTCTTCACTAGCCCTCGTATGATTGGGGTGGGAGAGCAAAAAAAGAGACCTATAAAGCTTGATAGTCCAAGAAGCTGCTACGTTTGTACCAAACTCTATGATGAATTGCACCACTTTTATGATGCCATGTGCCCCTCTTGTGGTGATTATAATTACAATAAAAGATTTCAAACCGCAGATCTGACAGACCAGATAGCTATCATCACAGGTGGTCGATTAAAAATCGGTTATCAAGCAACTTTAATGATGCTAGAAGGGGGTGCCACAGTGATTGTAACCACCCGATTTCCAGTGGATGCCGCCATGCGTTTTGCTGCAGAAGATGGCTACAGTCGCTGGGGTGATAGATTACATATATATGGGCTGGATCTTCGACACACTACCAGCGTAGAGCTGTTTGCCTCACATATTGAAGGCACCTATCATAGGCTGGATATCTTAATAAATAACGCGGCACAGACTGTCAGGCGACCCATGGGATTCTATGCGCATCTAATGCACAATGAAGAGGTAGCTTTTCAGGATCTGGGAAAAGAAACTCAAACCATACTATCAAACTATCAGCACTGTCTGCATCAGCTTGAAAATGTAAACGATGGGATGAAAACGGGAAATATGCCAATAAGCTGGTCCAGCAAACGACCAGGACTTGGATTATCCGCCTCTGCTAAGCTTTCACAGATACCCTACAGTTTTGATCAAGCATTAAAATCTCATGAAATATTTCCAACCGGCAAACTGGATGCAGACCTTCAACAGGTAGACCTTAGAGAATCCAACAGCTGGAGGCTACGTATAGGAGAGATTGAAACGGCAGAGATGGTGGAGGTTCAACTAGTCAACAGCATTGCTCCTTTTGTATTATGCAACCGATTATCGAAAATGATGCGTCGATCCAATACCGGCCAGAAGCATATTGTAAATGTGTCTGCGATGGAGGGAAAGTTTCATCGGTTCCATAAAATAGACCGGCATCCACACACCAATATGGCCAAGGCGGCACTCAACATGCTCACACATACCTCAGCGAGTGATCTGGCCAGAGATGGCATCTATATGAATGCGGTAGATACAGGATGGGTAACCGATGAAGACCCGGTACAACTCGCACGAAAAAAGGAGCAGGTACACGATTTTCAGCCTCCATTGGACATTGTAGATGGGGCCGCGCGTATATGCGACCCTTTTTTTGACGGGATCAATAAAGGTACCCACTGGTGTGGAAAATTTTTGAAAGACTATTTCCCCATTGATTGGTAAATCATTAGTCGAAGTATGACACTGAAAGAACGACTTAAAAATACGCATCCAGAGGCCTACTATCTTTCATTGGATGCTATAGTTTCACTACAGAATTTTCTCACCGACAAACATCATCTTGATGATTCCGAAGAAATTCTTCACGTGGAAAAACCTGGAGAAGGGAATATGAATTTCGTAGTACGAGTCTTGACTTCCCAACGTTCCTTTATCGTAAAACAGGCAAGACCCTGGGTAGAAAAGTATCCGCAGATAGATGCTCCAATAAGTCGCTCAAAAGTTGAGAAGCAATACTACCAGGCGGTATCGGCAGATGATACTACTCATCAATTCACACCAATCCTTCTATGGGCTGAAGATGCCCACATGATGTTGGCTTTAGAAGATCTTGGCAAGGCTTCAGATCTGAGCTTCATATATGGCGGCACACAGAAACTGGGAGATGCACTACTGGGACATGCCGCTTCTTACCTCAAGGCGTTACATATGATGCCACCTCCCTCGGATTTTCCGGAAAACCAGGAGATGCGCACCTTAAATCATACACATATCTTTCTCTTTCCTTTCAATCCGGACAATGGACTCGATCTTGATGCAATCCAGAAGGGTTTGTCGGCTGCTGCTGAGCCGTTTACCAGGAACGAAGTGCTCAAGTCACGTATTCGAAAGCTAGGCGATATCTATCTCTCCCGTGGAAGAAGTTTGCTTCACGGTGACTTTTATCCCGGTAGCATTTTACAGACGGATCAGGGTCTCAAAGTAATCGATCCCGAGTTTGCCTTCATTGGACCACCAGAGTTTGATGTAGCCATCATGCTATCGCACCTGATCTTGTCTCGACATGAGTCGTCTAAACAGCAACTTTTTGTGAAGTCATACGGTCCTCCTGCAAACTTTCAGTATGATCTCATGTGGCAGTTTGTGGGTGTTGAAATAATGAGGAGGCTGATAGGCATTGCACAACTTCCCCTAAAATTATCTATCAGCCAGAAAATAAATCTACTGTCAGATGCTCATCAATGGGTCAGTTCAGGATCAGCATATGACAAATCATTTAGGGTTTGATATGAGCAAGTTTTCATACCAATAGAGGCCACTTCTTCCCGGCAATACAAGATCTAAATCACCATCACCATCCAAATCAGCGGCCTTGGGATCCAGACTAATACCAGCCGGCCCATCGGATTGAATGGTATACCGATTAAACTGACCTCCATTGCGGTCATATTCATACCGATAGATTACCAGCGGATCGGTGGCCCCGGGATCACGCCCTTCGTGCGCCCAAAATCGCTTGCCGTTTACAAATTCCATCTGGCCATCATTATCCATATCAACCCAAAGAGGGCTATGTCCTTGTGACCAGGAAGTGTCGATCGTATGTTGCGTCCAGATTCTCTGATCACCTTCTTGCTCTTGCTCCATCCAGAAGGTTCCATATCCATGGCCTATGGACCATATCAGATCATTATCTCCATCAGAGTCGACATCGGCAACTACTACCGGCATCGAAGTACGACCCAAATCAAACTCAGGGTGCCATATCCATTTTCCGTTTCGAGGATCCGCCGGTGCCTCAGCCCAGCCTTTAGTCCCTACAAAATCACCTCGACCATCTCCATTAATATCCCCAAAACCACTTCCGTGACCACCTGCCGCTGAGTCGATGTCATGTCGTTGCCAAACCGCTTCGTTGCCTGGCATCAATTCATACCAGGAAGCAAAGTACCAGGCACTGGGCACCAGGTCATCAACCTCACCATCACCATCGACATCATAAAGCCGGCCTGTCTCCATAGGTCCTGGCTCTTCAACGATATGCTTTTCCCATTCACCCAAAGTGGGACCCGGATGCTCTAACCAATAGATGGATGCACTCCTAAAATTGACATGAATGATATCCTGCCAGCCATCTCTATTCACATCCATTTCGAGATGAGAATAACCATCAGGCCGACCATTAATAACTTCTACCTCACGGACAAAATGACGCCTCCATTCCGGACCTTCATACCACCAACCTCCGCTGATGATATCCATCACTCCATCTTTGTTTATATCGCTAACAGCGGCGGCGCTGAAAATGGCATTTTCGTCTATTACATGTAGCTTGAATTTCAAGCCATCATCTGCTTCAAGATATTGTGCTCTGGCAGATCCAGAAAAGATACATAGCGTGAAACAGATAAGTACAGCAGACAATTTCGGAACTCTGGTACTCATATAAGGTCATTTGTACTTAAGGTAACGATTTTTGACTTTGGGTTTCTGCTTTTGATGATGATTATTGGACCGCAGTAAATATTTGACTGGCAAGTTCTTCCAGGTCAATTCCAAGATTTTCCTTATTGATCCTGATAGTTGTTGATTTCCAATCTTCGGGTAGATTAGATGCACCCAAATAGGCTCCCAGGATCGCTCCCGTGACTGCAGCTACCGTATCATTGTCTCTTCCATAATTTACCACAAACTCTATAGTCTTCTTGAAGTCTCCCTCGCAGAACTCTAATGCCGTCAGATTGATCAGCTGAATTTCTCCGGCATGGAATGGAATGTCTTGCAGCTTCTCATCAAGGAGTCGATATGCTTCTTCTACCTGATGAAAATAAATCGGACCATAAGGATAGCCTCTGACAGTTACCTGATCTTCATTCACCACTTGCCTCGCCTCATAGACAATGCGTTTCGCATCCTGATAAATGCGATGTGCAATGCGACCTACCAGGCGGCTCTTAAAATAATGCTGAGGATCCACTGTAGCAGAGATTGCACCAATATCTTCGATTTGTATGCTGTCTGCCATAGCCTGAGCAACATAAGCTGCAGTAAGTCCTGTGATATCTCGGGCATATCCCAAATCAAAAATTCCCAGCTCATAGGATTTATCGTAAGCCTTTAGGGGATTTGCACCAAAGATGGCACCAATGACGGGTGCATATAACATACCCGCGCAGGCCATTTCCCCACCATAAAATTTATTCAGCGCTGCGCTGTAAGCATCAATCTCATTATCGAGATAAGGCTTAGCCACTTTGGCCCATTCCTGCAGCCATGTCATATGTAGGATCTCCGTTTCTATCAATTCCGGGTCGAAATCATCACCTTGGCCCACATGATCCTTTTCCTCGACATATACCTCCAAAATATTCTGTGCAAGATCTCTGGAACTTAAATTTCTACCCTTATCTACATAAAGACGACCTAGCAGATATTTCCATCTTGTATCATCCGTAGTGCCACCTGCAGGAAGATTATAACCCCAGGGACCTTCGGGCGACCCAGGTCGAATGACGGGATCAAAACCATCAACGTATCCAGTCAATACCTTTATATCATCCCGATGCCACATCTCCGTGGGGGCACCCATAGCATCTCCAATCGCCGAGCCAATCAGCATTCCCAGAATTTTATCATGATAAGTATCCCCAGCTAATGAGCTCTCTGCTTTTTTTGAGGCAATATCAATAGGAACAGGAAAGGAATCTCGATCAGACCTATTGACATCGGTCTGACCACAGCTCATGAGAAAATACACTAATATCCAGGTGCCGATGTGGACTACTCGTCCCATAAATTCTGCAATGTATAGGGAGACCCCTCCAGACACCAAATAGACCCATCAATGAATCGATATCCCCTTTCCAATGCCTGGATGGCACTCATTTCCTGATCCGTAAGTGAAATCTCCGCCGATAATAGATTCTCCTGTTGGCGGCCTGGATTAGCAGATTTAGGAATTACTGACACACCTCTTAGAATTTGCCAGGCAAGGATCACCTGAGCTGGAGAAGCCTCATGTTTTTCAGCAATGCTCAAGATGAGGGGATTTTCAAGTAAGGGAGGTTCATTATCCTTAATCAACCGCGCAGGGCGGTCTTTACTCCCTAACGGAGAATATGCTGTCAAGACAATATTTTCCAGTTTGCAAAAATCGAGAAGATTCGTTTGCTGAAGGAAGGGATGTGATTCAACCTGGTTGGCCTCGGGTCGTATACGACACTGCTTCAACAGCCTTCTTAGCTTCGGCACATTGAAATTAGAGACCCCCAGGTGCCTCACCAAGCCATCTGACACCAGTTTTTCCATGGCCGTCCAGGTATCAGTGATAGGAATCTCATCTAGACTTAAAAAGTGACTACCCTCTGATGGAAAGCCAATTTCTGGCTTTAACGCCACTGGCCAGTGCATCAAGTACAGATCCAAATAGTCCAATTGAAGATCACTGAGTGTCTTCTGCAACGCCGGCAACACATCCTTTGGAAGGTGCTTATTATTCCAGAGCTTAGAGGTGATCCACAGCTCTGAACGTTTGACTTCTCCTGCAGCAATGGCATCTGCAATTGCCTGACCTACCTCTTCTTCATTATCGTAGCGTGCTGCACAGTCAAAATGTCGGTACCCTATTTTGATAGCTTCTCTGACTGCATGATAGGCTTGCTTTTCCTCTGATTTCCAGGTTCCGAGTCCCAGTTGTGGCATCTTATCACCATTACTAAATGTTGCGTATTTCATAGTATATCTGATTTTATGCTCAGTTTGTGATTATATCAATCTCCGCGATAGTCGCCCAGTTCATGCCAGCGAGGTCCTCCATGAGTTCAATCTTGATATACCTACAGCTAACAGGTTGCCTGAGTTGAATGTTTTGAATGACTGGATTATTGAGGATGTTGGCAAATTCGAAGCTTGGAATTTCCTGTTTCCAATTCACTCCATCCTGGCTTAAAGCAATCGCTACCCGCTTTAAATGTCCACCTTCCCTATGGTCCTGTCGGGGAAGTAACGATAAAGTTTCCAACATGACGACTCTTCCCAGATCAAGAATTACATCACAGGGCAACTCTGATTTATTTTCATCACTTCTCCAGATCGACCAGTCTTCACCATCAATGAGCTGCCGTAGATTGTCGTCATTTCCACAGGTACTTCTGATGTTCCAGTGATGCTTGGGCAAATCAAATGCACGCATCACAATTTCGGTGCTTTGGGAGTAATCTTCAATATAAGCCCGAGCTTTTATTACCCCCTTTTGATCAAACAGAAAGGGACCCTTGTATTTGAAATCGGAAGTGTCAGGATCACTGCCATCCAGTGTGTAATAGATGATAGGATCGGGCGAATCAACAACCATAGAAACCATTCCTCCTGCCTCGCGCGACATTTTCGGCTCCGACAAACGTTCCGGCACACGATACACTTCTATATTATTAATGACAGGTGGCGCTTTCCCATCCAGGATAACTTTGATCTTCTGGGTCTTTACTTTGGGAAATTTTGCCAGCCTGCGATTACCAACCGTATTTCCTGTAAATACTTTTTTAAACTGGTCATCTTGTAATACCTCAATCGTAAAAGAACGGATGCGTTGACCCAAAGCAATGTATTCCTGTAGCAGCAAGGTATTTACCTCTACTTCTTCTCCCAGATCTATGACAATTTCATCTCTGGATTTGTTACCTGCCCAAAAGGTCTGCAGATCCCCGTCTACCAAATATTCTGGCGGGAACCGCTTGTTGTACATAGTCCCTGTGGAAATGGAGGCATTGGATGCCAGATTGTTGGAGAATGCTTTATCTATATAGGATTTTAGTCCTTGCAATGCTTTTATATCATTTTCATGGATAAGCCCTCGGGTATCGACTGGCAGATTTAGCAGAAAATTCCCGTTCATACCGACCGAGTGGTACCAGTTATCAATCAGTTGATTGACGGACTTCACATCGTCATCTTCTTCTTTATGGTAAAACCAGCCTGGACGAATGGATGTATTTACTTCAGTAGGCAGCCAGATATCTCCGTCCTCATGTCCTGCTTGTAATTGATCATTGACACCTGGGATGCCGGGATAAAAAGCACCATCCCTAACGGTACTCCAATTGACCGAACCTGCATAGCCTCTTTCATTTCCCACCCATCGGATATCGGGTCCCGCATCGCTAAATATTACGGCATCCGGTTGATGTTTTCTCACGACCTCGGCAAAACCAGGAAAGTCATAAACCTGCTTCTTTCCATTTGGTCCTTCTCCATTCGCTCCATCAAACCATACTTCGTAAATCGGTCCATAAGAAGTCAGCACCTCTTCAAGCATATGCTTAAAGACATCGTTATAGCTATCCGTACCATACGCTGGATGATTTCGATCCCAGGGGGAAAGATACACTCCTAACTTGAGCTGGTACTTGGCACAGGCATTGGCAAGATCTCTCAATACATCCCCTTTACCATCAAGCCATTTACTCTCTCGTATTGTATGCGTAGAGTACTTCGAAGGCCAAAGGCAGAAACCATCATGGTGCTTGGCCGTAATAATCACTCCCTCCATACCTGCATCACTGATGACTCTTGCCCACTGCTCGGCGTCAAACGCGGTAGGGGCGAATACCTCCGGTGATTCATCACCATGTCCCCATTCTATGTCTGTAAATGTATTGGGACCAAAATGAATAAAGGCATAGTATTTCAGATGATGCCATTTGAGCTGTCTATCGCTAGGCACTGGTCCAAAAGCAGAAGGTATCCTGGAGGTCATACAAGAAGATACCAAGACCATAAAAGAGAAAAATAAAAAGCGAAAATGAGACCTCATCACTTATAGAAAATTATGTGGCCTCAAGATCAAAAAAATATATGACTTGCTAAAAAAGGCAAGAGGCCCATCGGCAGATGGACCTCTCGTAGAATCATTACTAAATCATTTAGTCAGATCATGAAAATAACCTGACGCATACTGATATACTAGTTCTTCAAAGGAGCACTTGGCATCACCACTTTATCCACGATGTGGATTACACCGTTTGTGGCTTCAATATCAGCAGTGACAACTGATGCTTCATTTACTTTTACACCTGTATCAGCCACTGTAATGTCGAGATCATCACCATGAACCGTAGGAGATTTTCCATCCGTGATATCGGTAGAAATCATTTTGCCAGGTACAACATGGTAAGACAATAGTTTCACTAACTGATCTTTGTTTTCGGGTGCTAACAAGGATTCTAAGGTGCCTGCTGGTAGTGCTGCGAAAGCATCGTCAGAAGGTGCAAAAACAGTGTAAGGACCATCTCCATCGAGTGTCGCTGTAAGTTCAGCTGCCTCAAGAGCTTTCACAAATGTACTTAGTCCATCCTGGGCTTGCGCCGTTTCTACGATAGATTGCGCTGATACTACTGAGATACTCAAGCACAAAAACAGAGCTGCAATTAATTGCTTCATAATCAAAATTGTTGTTTAGGTTATTTAAAAATTAAAGCTTAACGTAATTTCTCTTTATGGATTTGTCCGGTGATCCTCTACGCAGATAAAAGAGACCCACAATGAACAAATGAACGTAGCTCTGACTTGTTCGTAAGGAAAGGAAAAATTAGAATTGAGAAGTGTGGAGAGTGGTTCGCCGTAATTCGTGATTCTATAACGTGATAGAATTTCAAATCTTATGTTGTCAAATGTTAAAGTTTCGAGATATAAAAAACAAACCCCAGTCTTACTTAAAGACTGGGGTAAAATGCACTTATTCTAACCCGGTTACAATTGCTAACGGGTCAACCTAACTAAAATCAAGACTCTATTGAAAGAGCCCTTATCGAGTTTTCAATATTCTTGGTAAGCTGCTTAGCGTCAGCTTTCATCTTATCCCATTCCTGAGACACATCACTGTTGAGCAACTTCAATTGCTCTTCCAATTTTTCTCCTTCCATCTGTAATTTGGTCTTTGCTTCCATGAGCTCCATCTTGGCTTCTTCATCAGCAGCGGCAATCTTCTCATCTAATTTTTGAATTTCTCCTTTCAAATTAGATTGTACTAATTGAAGTTCTGTTTTTACTTCCTTGACTTCTTCCTGAATGGCTACCTGAGCAGCCTGTACAGTTTCTTCCACATCAGATATTTGATCGGTGGTGGATGAATCTGTTGCCGGTCCGCATGCTGTCATACTCCACGCAACCAATGCCATCGTAAAGGCATAGAAAAGAACTGAATTTCGAATCTTTTTCATTTCGATACTTAAGTTTATGGCCTTCTGAATCTTGAGAGGCTTAAGTGATTCAGAGACCGGTTTATTAATAAATTATGATCCGGCCATATAACGTGCAAGAGCAAGTTTTAATTCTTAAAAGCAAAAAATTATTTAAGATTTTCTTTAGAATACTGTGAACTCCAGGAAACAAAAAAACCGCCCTGCAAAACGCAGAACGGTTGAGTCTTTTTAGACAAACTTATGTTACCAACCTGGAACAAAATTGATACCCAGCGTCCATCCCAGATCTTTCTGAAGTGGCTTTGCATAATAAGGCTCAATTATAAAAGCTCCAAAGAGATTGATCCGCATGGCGATACCGGTACTCATCAAAGGTTTAGGCTTTTCAAGACTGCCTTCTCCAAACTGATCATTATCGCGCCAGGTCATTCCGAAATCAAAAAACCCTACCAGGTCCGTCAGTAGGAATCCGGATTTAATTAATGACAATCTTTCAGGTCCTGTAAAGGGAAGTCGTACCTCCGCATTTCCCACAATAATTTTTGAACCCTGCACCTGACCAAATGAGATCCCAAGTGACTCCAGATCATTGACATTGATATTGTTATATCCTCTGACCAATGTCGGATCTACACTATAGATAAATCCAAGATTTCGTTCATTTGCATCTTCACCGTACCGTGCATAGTGGAGTCCCCTAAAACTCAGATTAAATTTATTGAACCAGAAGTATTTTCTGAAGTCCGCTAGAATCGTAGCGTATGAGAAATCACCGATATATTGATCCACACCGATACGATATCGATACCCCTGCATGGGTGATGTAAGACCAAAATTAGAATTATCACCAACCAGAGCCACTCCGGTGCTATACATGCCAAATCCATCGGGAGACTCGAGCTTTTCCCGGTCCTGACCAATATAAGATCCTGCAAAATAATCACCGTTTCCCGCTGGAATAGCCTGGTAGTAGTTATTATATCGGTCGATCCGGGTACCATAATGAGTATATCCCACATTTCCCTCCAATCGCAAAGTTCGGGAGAATGTATATTGACCCAGAACAGATGCATTGTCCAGGAAGTACCTGATGGTAGAATAGGGATAATTTACTGCCAGTACCTCACCAAAATTGGTTTCTATATTATCAACCGATGGTAACTCTCTGTAACTATATTGGTAAGGTATATGTGCCAATGAAAGTCCATATCCGACGCGTTTTTTTGTATTGATGTAACGAACCTGTCCTCCAAAGTCATAGATTTCCCCATTCAAGGCCAATGAAGTAAAAATCTGATTGTAACCCAGCACATCACTGAACAACATATCAATTCCACCCACAAGTCCCGTTCGAGTACCAAATGTGGAGCTGGTCCCAACACCAACACCACCGCCACCGCCGATGTAGTCCAGTTTAAACTTCGATTTATATTTTTGACGATTGAGATCCGACTCATCGATCACCGAAATATCATCCAGCCTGTTTAATAAAGGATTGACGATGTCTGCCTGATCCGTTTTGCCGGGAGGCAGCAAAGCAGCAGCGTGATCAACATCGTATGGATCCACCTCTATATGGTCCATACTTTCTGGTCTTGCTTTCTGAATGTTGTAGCTTGAACCCAGGTAGTGATTGTAGAGTAATGTATTTCCTTTTCTGGATACTGTAATGGCTGGTGAATAGCGGGTGATACCACTCACGCCAGTAATAATATCAGTGAGCTGATGAATTTTATTGCTGTCCAGATTGTATCTATATATGTTTCGAAAACCATCTCGATCTGACAGGAAATAAACATTATTGTTCTCATCCCAGACAGGATTCATATTATTGGCTCCCGGGAAAATATCCAGATTCTGAATGCTATTATCCTCCATATTCATCAATGCCAGATTATACTTCCAGGCACCATGAATACGTCCTCCGGCCATACTCACCCGATCGGTAGCAAATGCCAGGTACTTTCCATCATAGGAAAAAGTAGGTTGTATTTCTGCAAAATCGTCATCTGTCAATTGAGTGACAGACTTATTCCGAATATTAATGGCAAACAAATCAGGTTGGCCGTCCACTAGTCCATTTATAATAATGGTTTTGCCATCGGGAGACCAAGTAGGGTTGCTAAATGCAGGTACATTCTTAAGTGGAAACTGATCGATCCGCTTTCCGGAATCAACATCAGTGATCACCAGCCAGTTTCTACCCTTACTGAAGATGGTGTATGCAAACTGGCGACTATTAGGACTCCAGGTACCCGCAGATTCGAGATAGTGCAGATGGTCGATATTACCATGTCTCGTCTGACTCGCCACCTTCCGAATGGTCTTTCCTGTACGTACATCCGCCAGATACAGATCGGTAGAAAATATGCTCTTCTCTGATAAGAAGACTACATATCTACCATTTGGACTTATAGAAGGTGCAATGTTTAGTTTTCCAGCATTTTCTTCAGATAAAAAAGTCCGACCTTCTGCCCGCTCTTTCTTTCCCTTAAACATCGGTTCATAGTAGCTGCGGAGATTATCCACCCACATCTCTGATAGATCATCCAGGCTAATACCCAGCACCATCGGAACCGAGGTTTCAATACCATATTTGGCAGTGGCAATAAATAGGGGTTTGACAACATCATCTCCATACAACCCCGTAAGGAAAGACCAAAATGCCTGACCATAACGATAAGGGAAGTAACGGGGATTTACACTGAGCTGCTTCAAAGTTGGAATATCGTCAGAAACCACTGCATTTCTCATCCACATGGCCGTGTGTGCATCATACCGACCAATGGACATATATTCAGCCATACCTTCTACGATCCACAGAGGTAAGTTTCCCAGGGATTGCAAACCGGTAGAATCACCACTCAACAACATGTGAAATTGGAATGCGTGTACGAGTTCGTGACCAAGCACCTGAAAGGTCTGTTGATTAGACATCGCAACTGGCATAACCACTCGATTTTTCAAACCCTCTGTAACACCTCCTGTAGATACTCCAATATCTCCGGAGATGGCAGATGTCTGCTGAAAATCTGCATGATTATTATAAAAAACGAGTGGATTTTTATGCTGGAAAGTATCTTTCAGGAGATTCTCATGCAGGTCATACCAAAGCTCGGTCCACTGCATCAGTTTCGTGAGCTCATCCTTCTTTTCCAGGTAATGATACACCTCAAAGTGAGGACTGTTGACTACTTCAAAATCGAAAGATTTATATCGAGGCTTATTTTTCCCAAAATACTGAGCCTGTACGTTGGATACCGCTAATGTCAGTATCCCGAAGCCAAGGATTATTGCTTTTAGAATTTTCATCGTGGTAATCTGATTTGATGCCTAGCTATAACCATTTTGAAGTTAATAAAAATATGCCCCGTCAGTTAAAAGATTCTTAAATGTTAAAATTACAGAAGCTCATTTTAGTTCATTCATAATCAAACACTTGTGCAAACTTTTGGTGGCTCTTTTATCCTCCTCAGGTCTACTTATATAGACAGCGAAAGTTTTCATTTTGTTTGGTCCATCTACGTGTAAAAAGATAGTTAAGCATCGTAAAATTCCATTTTTAACGGCAAATTAAGAAGAAGCCAACGTTTCCTTAGGCATTGTTTATATTTGAAAGCTACAATTTGCACAATCTTTCGGACTCGTGAAGTGTGAACTGTACGAATGCGAAATCATCATATTGAAGTAACAGGACGATGACATACGACAACTTTACAATCAAGGCACAAGAGACGATCTATAAGGCTCAACAGATTGCGGGTAGTCTGGAACAACAGCAGGTGGATACAACCCACTTATTACTATCCATTTTACAAAGTGACGAACAAATTGCCGAGTTTCTGATGAAGAAGATCGGAGTGGACTCCACTGCATTAAAAGCAGAACTGGCAGATATTGTCAAGAAATATCCCCGCGTTGAAGGCACCGAAAAACAATTCCTGACCAATGCTGCTAACCAGGCATTGGCCGTAGCAAAAAAATTGCTCAAGGACTTTGATGATGAGTATATTTCTGTAGAGCTTATCCTGCTAGGCATTCTCAAGGGAAAGGATAAAGGCGCTCAAATCCTAAAGGATAAGGGTGCTACTGAAAAAAATCTAAAAGAGGCTATCACGGAACTTCGGAAGGGTCGAAAAGTAACAGATCAGCAAAGTGACAATCAATACAATGCACTGAAGAAATTTGCCATCAATCTCAATGAACGAGCTGAGAATGGCAAATTGGATCCAATCATTGGTCGGGATGAGGAGATCCGTCGTATCATGCACATTCTCAGTCGCCGCAAAAAGAATAATCCAATTCTGGTTGGAGATGCAGGTGTTGGAAAAACTGCAATAGTAGAAGGAATCGCATGGCGTATCGTGAAGCATGACGTACCAGAAAACCTCCGATCAAAAAATATTTATGTACTCGATTTAGCAGCCCTTGTAGCAGGAGCGAAATACAAAGGTGAATTTGAAGAGCGACTGAAAGCCGTAATCAAGGAAGTCAAAGCATCTAATGGGGAGGTGATCTTATTTATTGATGAGATCCATTCACTGATTGGCGCTGGTGGTGGTCAGGGTGGAATGGATGCTGCCAATATCCTCAAGCCTGCCTTGGCCAGAGGTGAACTGCGTACCATTGGTGCTACTACCGCTGATGAGTATCAAAAGTATTTTGAGAAAGACAAAGCGCTGGTAAGAAGATTTCAAACAGTTTATATAGATGAACCAAGCGTCGAAGATACCGTATCGATTTTACGAGGCATCCAGGAAAAATACGAGGTGTACCACAAAATTGATATCCTCGATGAAGCCCTGATCGCAGCTGCCGAATTATCTCATCGGTATATTACTGAGCGAAAATTGCCGGACAAGGCCATTGATCTTATTGACGAGGCGGCTGCCAAATTAAGGTTAGAGCTTGATTCAGTGCCGGATGAAATCGATGAATGGGACCGTAAAGTGATGCAGCTGGAGATCGAGCGAGAAGCCATCAAGAGGGAAAGTGATTCTAGAAAGCTCAAAGACATCAATGAGCAAATAGCAAATGCGCAAGAAAATCTTGACCGTCTGCGGGCCAGTTGGGAAAATGAGAAGCAAGTCGTCAATGCTGTCCAAAACATAAAAACTGCAATCGAGGAGCTGGAACAGCAGGCTGACAAAGCTGAGCGTGAAAGTGACTATGAAACCGTAGCTAAGATTCGATATGGCCAAATCAAAGAGCAGGAGAAGCTCTTGAAGGAAGCCGAGGAAAAACTAGACACCCTTCCCGAAGAGGGCCGCTTTACCAATGAGGAAGTCACCGCCAGTGACATTGCAGAAGTAGTGTCACGATGGACGGGAATCCCGGTGCAGAAAATGATGCAAAGCGAGAAAATCAAACTCCTACATCTGGAGGAAGAAATTGGAAAGTCGTTAATCGGCCAGCATGAAGCAGTCAGAGCTGTTGCGGATGCCGTAAGACGTAGTAGGGCTGGATTGCAGGATCCAAAGAAGCCAATCGGCTCATTCATCTTTCTAGGTCCCACAGGGGTAGGAAAAACTGAGCTTGCCAAGACTTTGGCTGAAGTGCTTTTTAATGACGAGCGTGCCATCACCCGAATAGATATGAGTGAATATCAGGAGAAGCATGCTGTGTCCAGATTGGTGGGTGCTCCTCCAGGATACGTTGGGTATGATGAAGGAGGGCAACTAACCGAAGCAGTACGCCGACGTCCCTACAGTATCGTTTTGCTGGATGAGATTGAAAAAGCTCATCCAGATACCTTCAACATTTTATTGCAGGTGCTGGATGATGGCAGACTGACGGACAATAAAGGGCGAGAAGCAAACTTTAAAAACACGATCATCATTATGACATCCAATATGGGTGCTCAAACGATCCTAGAAAACTTTGAAGATCTGGAAGAACTGGGTGATGAACACCGTAAAGATATTGTAGAGACTACAAAAGAAGAAGTCTTTGAATTACTGAAGGAGCATTTACGTCCCGAGTTTCTCAACCGAATTGATGAGCGGATCATGTTTCAGCCTCTTACAAAGGAAGAAATCAAGCAGATCGCCCGCCTTCTACTACGAAAAGTGGAAAAGAACCTTGCCTATCAGGAGCTAAAAATTTCCTTGACCGAAGATGCACTAGATCTACTGGCTGAATTGGGATACGACCCACAGTTTGGTGCTCGGCCGCTAAAGAGAGTTATTGAGAAGGAACTCGTCAACGAACTTTCCAGACAAGTTCTCTCTGGTGCTTTTACGGCAGGAGAAACCATCTATGTAGATGCGCAAGAAGGGAAACTCGTCTTTCAAGAGACACCTTTCCCTGAGAAGGATGCAACGGAAAAGGAAAAAAATACTGAAGAAATTGCTGCCAAAAAAAGTCGACGAAGACGGAAGAAGCAGGTCGACAAACTAAAGGAAGCCACGAAAGATGTCGAGGAAGCTACGGAGGCCCTTAAAAATCAGAGTGGTACACAACCTGAGACAGAAACGGGTGAAGCAGGAGGCTAGATACCTTAGGGACTAATCGTTTTCGTTTTCACCCATCGTGCCAGATTTGGACATCCCGACAAGAATGCAGGTGCGATTTCGACATAGGTAGACTGTACTTTTTCCTCCAGCCAGTCATTCAAATATGAACTCTTGCGAGCTTCGATCGCTGCGTTTTTGATCTTCGTGTAGTCTTGTGAAAGATTAGCTTGATGTGGCTTTGTACGAGATTGCAGCAGTATTACTCGATATACGATCTCGCCTGTCTGCTTTGTAAATTCAATGGGGGCAGACATCTCACCTTCCTCAAGCGTATCAATGGCAAAAAAGATATCTACGTCGAGCTGCGCAGTTTCGAAGAAAGTATTTCCCGTAGCGGGATTGAGCATCCGTCCTCCATTATTATAACTCTGCACTTTTTCATCAGAGTATCGCTTTACCATTTCTTCAAAAGAGACAGAATCAGTTTGATAGATCTGTCGAATGGAATCCAGATATGCGACTGTTTGTTCCAGGTCTGCTTCAGTGATTTCAGGTTTCACCAAAATATGGCGTGTGTGAATGAGATTTCCCCGGCGTTCCAATAACTCGATCAGGTGAAACCCGAATTCAGATTCTATGATTTCAGATAATTCGCCCTCTGTAAGATTATAGGCTGCCGCTTCAAAAGCCGGTACGAAGGTACCACGCTTCTGCAAGCCTAAGTCACCTCCCAGTCGTGCTGATCCTGCATCATCAGAATATAATCTTGCAAGTTCTCCAAAATCCTCACCTGCCAAAATACGTGCACGAATATCCTCCAACTTCTTAATAGACTTCTCTCTTTCTTCGGGACTGACCTTGGGATTTACCACAATCTCTCCCACTTCTACCTCCGAACTGAAATATGGCAAGCTATCCTTGGGTATTTCATCAAAATATTGCTTTACTTCCTTAGGGGTTATCTGGATATTTGCCATCACCTCCGACTGCATACGTTCAGCGGTCAACTGACTTTTTAGATCCTCCCGCATTTCATTTCTCACCTCCGCAACCGTCTTACCATAATAGGATTCAAATTGGCTGATGTCATTATTCATCATACCCAGTATTTGGTCAATTCTGCCTGAAAGTTGCTGCTCTACCATACCATCATCCACAATTATACTATCGAGCTTTGCCTGATTGACTAATAGTTTTTCACCCATAATCTGCTCAAGAAAGCTGCATTTGGCCTCTTCCGGGAGATAACCTCGGCGCTCCTCTTCGTACTTAAACTTTAGTTCGACATCAGATAGAAGAATGATCTCATCACCAACTTTTGAGACGACATAATCTACAAGTTGCCGATCCTGCGCCAAAAGCTGGAGACTAGCCAGAGAAAGTAAAAGAGTTACGATCGATTTCATCAATACAGTTTTATATTGTCCCTTGAAGAGGCACGGTCATATAGATCCTCCTGGAGCTCGTCCAGAAGTGCGATTTTTCGCTTATGTAATATCACTTTAGCAGCCTGTTCCCGAATAAAGGTTAACGGTGCTATTTCTTTTTTGTCCCTGACATCCAGGATTTTAAGAAAATAATAATAATCGTCATTTGTAAGTTGAAAGACTTCATTATTGCGTATCGCATTTTCATTAATTGCACCCGCAGGCATCTCCTGGGATATCAAATCCAGCTTATACCAAATACTATCACTTAAGTAGTAGGTGCTGGCATACTGATTACATAAATTCAGTAGTTTTCCAAAATCCTTTTCCTTGTCACTTTTCCATAGCTTTTCACATTCCTTGACCACTTTTTCTTCCACTTCCTGCGGCAATTTCATCATATGACACCTGATAATCACTGACTCCAGGAGATATTGCGATTTATTTTCATCATAATAGGCCTCCAGTTCAGCATCATTAATCACGGTATCCAGTAGGGTCTCAACAATGGATTTTTCATACTGATGCATTATCAATGATGATTTATAGTCATCAACTAACCGATCAATTTCCAAGTCGGCAGGAATATTCTTTTCGGCTTCGTGCATCATCACCATCTTCTTGATCCAGCGCTCGATATAGGCGTTTCTGATGAGTACACTGTCTTCTGGTGTAGCTGACTCAGGTATCAGAGCATCTACTTCAGATCGATGTAGTCTTTTGTCAAAAACTTGCGCAACCAAAGGATCATCGGCTACCAAGGAAAACTGGCAACCCGTCACAGCGAATAAGGACAATATGACTATGAGCCGATACAAAATCCTCTTAAGACTTTATAATCGATGACAAAACCTGGTTATTCACTTTTACCTCATACATGTCCTTCAGGTTAGCTACCCATTCCTTCTCCAGATAATCTTGATAGTCGGCAATGACATATCCCCGGGCCTCCTCCAGCGTCTTTCGTTTGGGAGCTATGAGCTCAGATATCTTTTTGATCATGGTTACTTCTCTTCCTTCAGGCTTGAAAGGCTCTGCTACTGAATTTTTCATCCATTTTAAATCGGGATCAAGTTCTTCACGATCAATAATCTCACTTTGGACTCTTACTGACTCACTCTTTTTATTGAATTTCTTGATGAGTTGTTGTCCTGATTTTGTACCTACTTGCTTCAGTACTTTTTGCACCACGGCCGGATCCTGATCAGTAATGGTAATAGTTTCCACAAGGGCTCTTTCGGGCCACATATAGTCATCCCGGTGTTCTCTAAAGTATTCTCGTAGACCTGTAGTATCACTGGATGCACGGTCCCAGACACCCATTTTAGTAGCTTCAAAGAGAAGTATTCCCTCAGAGTACTCACGCATCAAAGCCTTAAACTCAGGATATTTTTCTTCTAATTGAGATTCTTCGTGCTCTTTAAGTGATGTTTCTAAGAAAGAACCGTAGAGCTCGTCCAATGCTTTTGGTACAGGCGTGTTTTGATTCAATCGCAGTCGAAGTGCCGCATTTTTAGAAAGGTATTGTAAAAACTCTGACACCTGTACTGCTTCATTCTGCAGTGTAAATAAAGTCTGGTTGTCGTAGCTCTCCGGAGCTTTCCACCGATAAGTCAGAAAATCTTCACCCACCTCCGCCAAAAAACGATCACGATTCCAATCCATTTCCTTAAAATCATTTTCGTCTTTTATCTTGTCCAGCATGGCTTGCTCAGCAATCTCAAACCGACTATCTGATTTAATCTTAGCCTCCAAAGTTCGCTCCATTTCCTCAAAACTAGCTATTGGCTTGTGACTAAGTCGCTTTATAATATGCCATCCAATTTTGGTCTGTATCGGCTCACTTATATCTCCATCCTCCTTCAATCTAAATGCCGTATTTTCAAATAGGGCATCATACTTATTGATGCCAAAAAATCCTATATACCCTCCTCGAGGTGCCGTAGCTTTATCTTCTGATCGATTGCGGGCCATATCAGCAAAATCTGCACCATTACGGAGCTCATCATAGATATCATAAATGATAGATCTCGCATTCCTATTGCTACCATTTCTGATGAGAATCTGGGCTACTTCAACTTCACCACGTGCAGGACGTTTTCCATTCTGCATAACGACATGATATCCAAGTGGTGTCTTGATAGGCCTTGAATACGTCTGGGATGGCAAGGTATAGATTGCTGTTTCCAGCTCATAAAACCCGTCGGGTAGCATGGCAGTCACATAGCCAATTCTGCCATTATTAGTGCGCACTGTCGGATCCTCTGACACATCCCTCGCCACTGTTTCAAAATCTTCACCTTCCCGAAGCCTCTCAAGAGCGTTCAATGCACGACGATATGCATCATCATCCAGCGCTGCATTGGCACCAGTTGGCACTCTTATCAAGATGTGACTGAAGCTTACATCCATCTGCATGCGCTCGTACGCTTCCTGGGTTAAGGATTTCAAGACCTCATCATCTGACAAATACGAATTTGCAAGCTGCTTACGATATCCGGCCAATTCTGTCTGCAATGCCTCGATCGTGTCCAATTTCATGTCCCGGGCACGCTTCACCTTCAGTTTGAACTTCTGATAGAGGTCTAAGTATTCATTGACTGAGGCTTCGCTATAGTCAGCATCGTTTCGATTCGTTTTTTCATAGATATAGAGAAACTCATCCAGGTAGACAGGCTCACCCTCCACTTCAAAAAGTACTTTCTCCTGAGAGAAAAGATACGTGATCGAAAGAAGCATAATGAGAAAGGACAGCAGCTGTTTCAGTTTCATATCAAATTTGATGATTCTAAAATTGACCCGTTCTGGCCGCAAAAATACAATTTTTGACATCTATTTGAGTTTTAGGCTTACGGATATGGAGTATGTCAATACCTAGTGCCTGTTGTCAATCATAAATGTAAAGACGCTTTACTCTTCTGGAAATATTGGTAAATACCTCGTAGGGTATTGTATCTGCTGCTTTTGCTAATGCGTCAACCCGAGGATGTACGCCAAAAATCGTTACTACAGAACCAATCGATGCATTGGATATGTGTGTCACATCAATCATGGTCATATCCATGCAAATATTACCCACTATGGGAGCTTCCACGCCATTTACAATAAGAGCATAACGTCTGTTGCCCGCTTTTCGTATCAATCCATCTGCATATCCAATGCCTACTGTAGCCACACGCATTTCTTGCTTAACGTATTCCCGTCGTCCATAGCCAATGGTAGATCCAGCTCTCACTGTTTTTATTTGAAGAATAGTCGATTTTAGATGGTGTACCACTTCCAAATCCATATTTTGGAAAGATCCAATGCCATACATGCCCACCCCCAGTCGGACCATATCAAATTGGTCCTCTGGAAAGTTCAGAATACCATGTGAATTGAGAATATGTAAAAGAGGTTGCTCGTCCTGAAAGACTTCCACCATTTGTGATAGCTTCTTAAAAGTATCTATTTGCTGTCGGGTGAATGGCATTTGAGCTACCTCATCACTCACCGCGAGATGACTAAATATGGAGCGTACGTTCAGCACTTCATTCCAACGCTCCAGTCTGGTATTCAGATCTCCCATATCACCCTCTTCAAAACCTAGTCGATGCATACCGGTTTCTAACTTTAGATGGATTGGAAGTTGCTTACCATGCTCCGAAGCCTGTACTGCTACTCGATCCAACTGGTCGATGGAAAAAACTTCGGGCTCAAGGTTATATTTGATCAGCAAAGGAATGCTACTTTGATCGGTGCTGAGTACCATAATCGGGAGAGTGATTCCAGCCTCTCTAAGCTCAACACCTTCGTCAGCATAAGCTACCGCCAGGTAGTCCAGGTTTCTTGATTCCAGAAAACGTGCGATCTCGATGGCACCGCTTCCGTAAGCTGCTGCCTTCACCATCGACATGATTTTTACACCAGGCTTGAGCTTAGTCTCAAACTTTTTCAAATTGCGGGCAAGTGCTCCCAGATTTACTTCCAGGATGGTCTGATGCTGCTTTAGGCTCAGGAGGTCCGAGATACGCTCCAGACCATGACTCCTGGCACCCTTCACTAATATCAACTCATCTTTAAAGGATAGTCGATTTATATCCTCCAGTAGCTCTTCAGTAGACATGTAATGATTGACGATACATTTCTCCTCCAGATGTGCTAGTAAAAATCGGGTATCTGCGCCTATCAAAAAGATTCGATCAAAGCCATAGGGCACGATCATGCTCGAAATTTGATGGTATAGCGCTTCTTTCGATCCTGCATGCTGCTCAAACTCCGACAGAATCAATGTGCGCTTTTGGTGTTGGTTCTGTTGTCTGGCAAAGGATAGTGCTCCACTGAGCGAAGGAAGATCAGCACTATACACATCATTTATAATTAGACAATTATTTATCCCTTCTTTTGCCTCCAGCCGCATTTCAACGACAGGGAGCGAGGTGAAACGCTCCTTCCACGACACCTCTTTGAATCCCATATAGAGCATGAGGGCCAGGCAGTGCAGGCCATTTTCTTCTGCTATGTCATTGTCAAAAGGAATGGAAATAGTTCCTTTATTCCCTCCATACTCATAACTGTACGACGTCCATCCATGGTGCGTGTCCGCTTTCTCTACAAAGAGATCAGCCTTTCGATCAATGGTGGACCATTGAAAAAGTGGAATTTGTTGAGCGCTCAGGATATCGATAATCTGCTTATGCTCTGCTCTGCAAATCACACACTTGCTATCGGCAAACAAGGCTGACTTTTCCATTACTTTCTGTCTGATATTCTCAAACCCCTTATCGTGTGCGCTGCCAATATTGGTGAATATGCCGATGGTCGGGCGAATAATGGGCTGCAGATATTGCATTTCTCCTGTGGTCGAAATACCCGCTTCAAAGATGGCGATGTCTGCACCCTCGTGCATTTGCCAGACAGATAGTGGAACACCTATCTGTGAATTAAAGCTCTTGGGACTTTTTATGAGGTCATGAGAGTGAAATAGTAGGTGTGATATCCACTCTTTCACAATCGTCTTTCCATTACTCCCTGTGATGCCGATAACCGGGATATTGAATTGAGCACGATGCTGGGTCGCTATTCTTTGCAAGCCGCGCACCACATCATCCACCATCAAGACATTCGCTTCAGGAAAGTCTTCTGTTGCAATAGGTTTTGACACCATGAAATTCCGGACTCCTTTGCTATATAAATCCTGGATAAATTGATGCCCATCCTGTCGTAATCCACTCAGTGCGAAAAAGATTGTATCAGCGCTCTGCTGCAGTTGACGACTGTCAACCAATAGGTGATTGATGGTAGCTGCTGGATTGTGACATTGAAGAAACTGGCTTTCTGCCATCTGGTTTATGTCACAAATCGTATACATCGTTCTTATTTATAAGTCAAAACCGATATCCCTTCTAAAATATTTGCCCTCAAACTGGATTTCCTCCGCTTTACTATTTGATTTCTTAAGTGCATCCTGAAGGTCATTTCCAAAGGATGTGATAGCTAGCACACGACCACCACTTGTCACCACATCTCCCGCTTGCTTCTGCGTGCCTGCATGAAATATGATGCCATTTGCATGGTCGGTAAGGCCTGAAATCACTTTACCCTTTGCATACGACCCGGGATAACCCCCAGAAACCAGCACAACCGAGGCAACTGTTCGATCGTCGAGCTCCACTTGCTCTTTGGCGAGTGTTCCCTTGCAGGTAGCAATACAGAGCTGCACCAGATCGTTTTGCAGGCGGGGCAGTACAGACTGTGTTTCCGGATCACCCATCCGACAATTATACTCGATCACATAGGGCTCACCATCCACTCGGATTAATCCAAAGAATATGAATCCCTTATACTCCAGCTGTTCCTTAGCCAGTCCTTCTATTGTAGGTTGGATGATGCGAGTCCTTACTTTATCCATTAAGATGTTATCGACAAAAGGTACTGGAGAAACAGAGCCCATGCCGCCTGTATTAAGTCCCTCATCACCTTCTCCAATACGCTTGTAATCCTTTGCTACTGGAAGTATCTGATAATCGGTACCATCCGTCAAGACAAAAACCGAAAACTCAATCCCGTCCAGAAATGATTCTATGACGACCGTACTACTAGCGTCACCAAATTTACCAGATAACATCTGGCGAAATTCTTCACTGGCGTCTTCATGCGTATGGCTGATGATCACACCTTTGCCGGCTGCAAGACCGTCTGCCTTAAGGACAATGGGTACCGGTTGTTTTTGAATATAGGATAAGCCCTTTTCGAGGTCAGCCATCGTAAACTCGGCATATGCAGCCGTTGGAATATTATGCCTTGCCATGAATGCTTTTGAAAACGCCTTAGAACCTTCTAACTGAGCTCCAGCGGCCGTAGGTCCCACGACCAACACCGAGGGTACCTCGCTATTAAGGTGATCTACGATACCATCAACCAGGGGTACCTCAGGACCCACAATCACCATTTCAATCTCTTTTTCCCTGATAAAGGCAGTTGTAGCATCAAAATCTCCCACATCCAGCTGCACATTCAGACCAACTTGTGAAGTTCCGGCATTGCCTGGAGCTATATATAGATCTGAGCACATGGGGCTTTGTGACACTTTCCAGGCTAATGCATGCTCTCTGCCACCACTTCCAATGATTAAAATTTTCATTCTTGCAAATTTGGGCAGCAAAGATAATGGTTGAAAACTTGTCCTTTTTCAGAAGAAAAGTACTTTTGCTCACCTAGATCCAAAATCCCTCCTAAAATACTCATATTGAAATAAAGTATTATTCATAATCACATTAAATTCAGCCAATTAAAATTAAAGATTTTTCGTAATTGGTATAGAATTTGTGATTTATAGCCAGAATCGTGAATAATCGATGATTGCATACATCAAGGGAAGCATTACGTTCAAGAGTCCTACATACATATATGTAGAAGCGCATGGTGTGGGATATCACATCAACATTAGCTTGCATACGTATGCTCGTATAGAAAAGGAGGAGCAGGTAAAATTGCTGACACATTTACATGTGAAGGAGGATTCGCATACGTTATATGGATTTGCCGAAGCTTCTGAACGCACTTTATTTGTTCATCTGCTAAGTGTATCAGGTATTGGGCCAAATACTGCCCGAATTGTATTGTCTTCCATGACACCAGAGGAAGTGGAGCATGCCATACTCACAGAAGATGAACTTTCATTCAAGCAAGTGAAGGGAATCGGGGCAAAGACGGCCAAACAAATCATACTAGATCTGAAAAACAAGGTCTCAAAAGGCGTAGATAAGACACTACCCCTGCCCAGCTTAAGAGACAATACTTTGCAACAGGAGGCGTTATCTGCATTGTTAGCTTTGGGCTTTAACAAGAATAGCGTAGTAAAGGCGATCTCGTCTGTTCGAAAAGCTGACCCTGATATTACCGAAGTTGAAGCGCTGATTAAAGCATCACTAAAGCGATTATCCTAATATTTGATGGACACCCAATTTGACTTTTGTGAACAAAAGAAAAGAACAAATAATACGTTGTAACATCATATTTAGCCAGATACACCAGGTACGGACACACGGATTGTATTGATATGAAGAGAAGTGGAACTGTAATTATTATATGCTGGTATTTGTTTTCGACTGCACTGCTGAAGGCTGAGCCTGGATTTCATAGCACACTTCCAGATCCTTTTACCACAGCTTCCATCTCGGAAATACAAGATACCGTACCTCCCCTGAGTGATCGTACAGGCCCTTTCACAGATGATGGTATTCGTAACCCCTTCGACCTAAGAGATCCCGAAATCATTGACCAGAGTATAGACTACGATCCTGAATCCAATTCATACATGATCACGGAGAAGATTGGCAATGACTTCTTCCGCCAGCCTTCTTTCATGACGTTTGATGAATATCTTGAGTACAAGCAAAAACAACAGGAACGAGACTACTTTCAGCGGCTGGCTGGAGTAAGCTCTGCCGGAGGTGAAATCGGACCGGATGTAGATCCGATTAAAAAGTTTGACATCAGCAATAGCCTCATTGACCGGCTGTTTGGTGGTACCGAAATCGACCTCAATCCAAAAGGAAATATCAATCTTACTTTTGGCTATGACTATCAAAATGTAGCCAATCCCGTTCTGCTGGAAAGACAGCAACGGAACGGAGGATTTGACTTTGACATGGACATACAGATGAACATGGATGGTCAGATCGGTGATAAGTTAAAACTCAACACCAACTACAACACGCAGGCGACCTTCGATTTTGACAAACAACTCAAGCTCGAATACGATAGCGAGGCCTTTAGTGAAGATGAGATCCTGAAAAAAATTGAAGCTGGTAATGTGAGCCTGCCTCTCAAAGGAACGCTGATCCAGGGTAGCCAGGCTTTGTTTGGGCTGAAGACTGACCTCCAATTTGGAAGATTGCGATTGACGACAATCATTTCACAACAAAACTCAGAGCAGAAACAAGTGCAAATTGAAAAAGGAGCACAACTGCAGGAATTTAATGTGGGTGTGGAAGAATATGATGAAAACCGACACTTCTTCCTATCACATTACAACCGAGATATATTCGAACCAGGACTCCGAAACCTGCCCCAAATAAGCAGTCTCTTTAAGGTGACCAAAATTGAGGTGTGGATCACCAATGATCGAAGCGAAACCGAAAACACCCGGGATATCGTGGCACTTGCTGACCTGGGAGAATCAGAGCGTATGACCATTGACAACCCAGAACTACAACCCTCGGCTGTCATTCAGAATCCCGATATCTCAGGAAGAAAGGAGTTGCCTGATAATAACTCTAACCCCATTTACCGCAAAGTGTCAAGAGATGAAATGGCTCGAGATGCCGTCACCTCCGTATCTACGCTTCAATCTTCCGCATACCGTATGGTCAATTCGCGCGACTTCGAAAAGGTGCGCGCGAGAAGACTACGGGAAACAGAATATACCGTAAACAATGACTTGGGATTTATCTCCATTAATACGGTCTTACAACCTGACCAGGTACTTGGTGTAGCCTATGAGTACACCTATAACGGAAAGAAATTTCAAGTTGGTGAACTCTCCACCGACTTCCCATCAGAGACAGAGGATGCTTCTGTACTGTTTGTAAAAATGCTAAAGAGTACTACGCAACGCGTTGATGTACCCAGTTGGGATCTGATGATGAAAAACATCTATTCTATTCGAGCCTTCAATGTATCTCGAGAAGATTTTTACCTCGACATTTTCTATGAGGATCCTGGAAAAGGTGAGAAGCGGTTCCTTCCAGAAAGTGAATTGGCCAGCAAACCACTTCTACAGTTATTCAACCTGGACAACTTAAATCAATTAGGAGATCCACAACCGGATGGTGCTTTTGACTTTGTACCAGGTATTACCATTTTTCCGGCCACAGGACGTATGATGTTTCCGGTGCTGGAACCCTTCGGAAGTTCATTGGCCAATCAATTTGTAGAGAATCCTGGAGATGCTGATCGTTTCGTATTTCAACAACTGTACGATAGCACCATATTTATAGCGCAGGAATACAATGATCTTAACCGATTTACGATTCGCACACGGTTTAAGACCAGCCAAACAAACGAATATTCACTAGGAGCCTTTAACGTGCCACAAGGATCGGTACGGGTGACTGCCGGAGGTCAGATCTTGCAAGAAGGAGTCGACTACGACGTGGACTACAACCTGGGTAAGGTGCGGATCATCAATGAAGCCTACACGAATAGCAGCGTACCTATCAATGTATCCTTTGAAGACAATGCTTTGTTTTCATTTAATAGGAAAACGATGCTAGGCTTCCGAGCAGACTACGAAGTGAGTAAGAAGCTCAATCTCGGAATGACGTATATGCACTTGTTTGAGCGACCTTATACACAGAAGGTAAATATTGGTGAAGATCCCATTAATAACCGAATCATCGGACTGGATCTCAACTATAGTAGCGAAGCTCCTTGGCTGACTCGCATGGTAGACAAAATACCACTGATTAGTACTAAAGAGCCCTCTAATATTTCTTTCGCTGCAGAAGGTGCCGTATTAAAACCCGGACACTCCAAAGCTATCAATCAGGGTGAGGATAAAGGAGGTGCCCTCTACATCGATGATTTCGAAGGTAGTGCCATTGGAATTGACTTGCGAACACCTACCACGCAATGGGTCCTTGCCAGTATCCCTCAAAATGATTTACAGAATAATAACACTCGTTTTCCTGAGTCAGCTGTAAACAATAATGTGCTATCCGGTGTAAACCGGGCCCGACTTAACTGGTATCGGATCGAGACGAATATTCGTAGTGAAGAGGATGCCAATGATCCATTTGCCTCCAGGGTAAACCAACAAGACATATTCCCCAACCGATCCGCGCAATTCGGTATCAACAACAACATCCAGACTTTTGATGTACACTTTGACCCAACTGAAAGAGGTCCGTACAACTTTGATGTACCTGGTGGGACACAGTACTCGGCCGGGGTAGATATTGAGGGCAAGTTAAATCAACCCGAGACCCGCTGGGCAGGTATCATGCGAAGTTTGAGAAATACGGACTTCCAACAGGCCAATATAGAGTATGTCGAGTTTTGGGTAATGAATCCATTTGCCGAGCGTGGAGATGGAAGCCGATTGAGTGACGATGGAAAAATCTTTTTGAACCTGGGCAACATCTCAGAAGATATCCTTAGAGATAGTAGAATGTCTTACGAAAATGGACTGCCTACCACGGGTAGTTTGGCACCTGTCGATACCACGGCATGGGGTAGAATACCCATTGTACAGGATATCACCAACTCCTTCAATATCGACCAGATGGATCGGGAGGAGCAGGACTTAGGTTATGATGGAATGGATGATGCTGCAGAGCGGCTCTTCTACTCAAATTTTATCCAGGAATCACAATCACTGAACAATGAAGCCCGGCAGGATATCGAAGAAGATCCATCTAATGATAACTTCAGACACTATCGAGACTTTGATGGAAGCGAGCGCGTATTTACCCGCTATGCACAATTCAACAATACCCAGGGAAACTCAAAAGCATCGACAGGAACTACCCTCGAATCCAGTACAAACTATCCGGATAAAGAGGACCTCAACAACGATAATACCTTGAATGAGTCTGAAGCCTACTACCAGTATGAGATACCTATCGAATATGATGGAATGGGTGGACTGGCGCTCAATCAATTCATCACTGATACCATTCGAGCCCGGACTCAAAACGGACAATTGTGGTACCGGTTTCAAATACCCATTCAGCAGTTTCAGACCAAGGTCGGTAGTATCCAGGGATTCCGATCTATCCGTTTCATACGGATGTATGTCGCCGACTTTGAAGAAGCAGTGACACTGCGATTTGCCAAGTTTGATCTGGTACGAAATCAGTGGAGGAAATATAATCGCCCACTGACCGATCCGGGACCCGGTGAGCCCAACAATACTGCAAGTAGGGTTCAATTTGACATTCAATCCGTCAATATTGAGGAAAACAGTCAGAAATTCCCATTCAACTATATCTTACCTCCCGGCATCCAGCGAGAGCGAGCCGTGGGCACTTATGCCAATATCCAACGTAATGAACAATCCTTGGGGCTCAATATTTGTGACCTGGAAGACGGAGACGCCGTGGCGATTTATAAGAATCTCAATGAGGACTTCAGAAACTATGAACGGCTGAAGATGTTTGTCCATGCTGAAGAAGTGGATAACATGACGATAAATCCTGATGAAACTAGTCTGTTTATTCGATTAGGAAGTGACTTTACCACCAACTACTATGAGTATGAGATTCCATTGACCATGTCGGCTCGGGACATTTCGCAGGACTCACTACTTTCCAATCTTCAAAACATTGTCTGGCCAGAGGCCAACAACGTAGATATTCCCCTCGATCTGTTGAAAGATATAAAGGTAGAACGAAATAACAGTGGTGAATCCTTCACCAAGCCCTTTACCGGATTTGACCCTGAGAATGGAAACAGAGTCCGGGTCATTGGTAATCCAAACCTGGGACTGGTAAAGGGTGTGATGGTTGGTGTAAGAAATAAGCGTGACGATGGACTGGATAAATGCCTGGAAGTCTGGATCAATGAGCTTCGACTGACCGGACTCAACGAGCAGGGAGGTAAGGCAGCACTTGCCAGACTGGATCTACAGCTGGCAGACTTTGGACGACTCTCATTGAGCGGAAACTATAACAGTATTGGGTGGGGTGCCATCGATCAAAAGCTGGCCGAAAGAAGCCTGGAGGAGACTATCCAATATGACGTGGCTGCCAATCTGGAGCTCGGCAAGTTCTTTGGAGAGCGAACGGGCCTTAGTATTCCTTTTTATGCGCAGTATTCTACCACCCAATTGAATCCTAAGTTTGATCCTTATGATCGGGATATCCTGCTCAAGGATAAGCTGGATGCTGCGGAAGATGGGGTGACCCGGGATTCGCTTCGAGAGCAGGCTGTTGACTTCACATCTATCAAAAGTTTCAACTTTACCAACGTACGAAAGCAACGTACCAATAGTCAAAAGACTCCTAAGCCCTGGGATGTAGCAAACTTTAGCCTTACGTACGCCCAATCCGAAACCAAGCACCGTGACCCCATCATCGAAAATGATGAAACCAATGAAAAAAGAGGTGCCATTGACTATACCTATACAGGTAAACCACTATACATTCAGCCCCTCAAGGGACTGGCACCGAATTCCAAATTGCTTAAATGGCTGACCGAGTTTAACTTCAATCCTTTGCCCAACTCCCTGGCGGTCAATACAGGTCTCGAACGCATCCATAGTGAACGATCCTACCGCTTTTCGGAACCCGCATTTAAGACATGGTACACCAAGCGATTTACCTGGCAGCGAAATTATAACCTCAATTGGGATTTCAGTAAATCCTTGAAGTTCCGATTCAATGCCTTAAACAACGCAGTGATCGATGAACTTGATGAAAGGGATCCTGGCTTCACACAACAAGCAAATAGAGATACCATATGGGCAGGTCTTCGCAATTTTGGTCGTACGAAGGAGTATAATCATTCACTGAATCTGAGTTACACGGCACCCTTACAGCATTTTCCCATGCTCGATTTTGCACAGATCCGTGGACAGTTTACATCAGATTACTCATGGAATGCCGCGGCATTGAACGTCGATTCCCTGGGAAATGTCATCCAGAATCAACAGAGTCGTCAGATATCAGCAGATTTCAACTTCGAGCGTTTGTATAATAACATCCCATATCTGAGGAAAATCAATCAGGGAAATAGATCTAGTGGCTCAAACTCGCGCGGAGGCAACAATCGTCAGCTGCCTAGTAGGGGTCAGCAACAAAACCAGAAGGAATCAAGAGATCCAGGTGCCGTGGAAAGGCTCTTTATCCGTCCGTTGATGGCATTGCGACGGGCAAGGCTACAGTACACAGAAACTATAGGATCGGTGATACCTGGATTTACTCCACAGACCAATCTCTTTGGATTAGATAATACCTGGTCTGCACCAGGCTATGAATACGTCCTGGGTTTTCAGCCAGATGATCAGTGGTTTGAAGATGCCATCCGACCAGAAAATGACTGGATAACGGACAATATATTCCTAAACCAGGAGGTACTCCTCAATAAGACCAAAAAATGGAATGCAGGCTTAAGCATTGAGCCATTCCGTGATTTTCGTGTGGAAGTCAACTGGGATTACAGCTTTACCGAAAATCATTCTGAATTCTTCAAGAAGGTCTCACCCGATGCACCTTTTGCAAGGCTGACACCACGAGATGTGGGATCTTTCAATATTTCATACTACACGCTGGGGACATTATTCAGTGATGATATTGAAGATCTTTATGATCAATTCACGGAAATGCGGAGTGCAATTTCACAGCGCATCGGAGATCCCTCCACTGTGCATGTACAGGATGGTGCTGAATATACCGCTGGATTTGGAAAGTATCAGCGAGATGTGCTTATACCTGCATTTATCGCCACCTATGCCGATATTGACCCAAACGACGTGAAGCTCAATATTTTCGATCTGAAACCTAAACCAAACTGGACTCTGACATATAATGGACTCTCCAAGATTCCTATGTTTCAGGACATATTCTCCAGTGTAAGTATCTCGCATGGGTATCGGTCTTCCCTCTCAGTCAATAGCTACAATACGGACTATGACTATGTGCCCGATGATCCGGTGGCAAACCTGAATGAAGTCACTGGAGATTTCTATAGTCGGTTCGAGATACCTGCCATTGTCATTTCGGAGCAGATGGCCCCCCTACTGGGTGTCAATGTCAAAACACGGAATGACATGACCCTGACTCTAAATATGAATCAGACCCGAAATCTCAATCTAACATTTACAGACAACCAATTAAACGAAACCAAGCGGACAGATTACCAGGGTGGATTTGGATACCTCATCAAAGGTGTCTACCTGCCCTTCCTACATAGCAAGAAAAGTAAACGTCAACGTAGTAGAGATAGCCAGGAAGAGCAACAAGAGCAGGATCAAAATGGCAACAATCCGGGAGCTGCCAATACAGGAGCATCCAGGGGTAACGATATCGAGATTAAGTTTGACTTTTCCTACAGCGACAATGTATCTCGTATACATCGCCCCGATACTGAATTGGAGTCAGTACCCTCGCGAGGAAACAAGCAAATACGAATTAGTCCTTCTGTGGCTTACGATGTGAGTGAGACCTTAACACTCCGATTTTTCTTTGATTACAACAGGACGATACCTTACACGGCTCGATCATACCCGATCACAAATATCCGATCAGGACTGACCGTGCAATTTGCATTGCAGTAATAGGGCCTTATATACAGGGACAACTTAAGATTTTACCTTTGTTTACATCATATTGGGATGGAATCACCGTTCAAATTATAGATGTATCCCCAAAGTCTTATATCAACCCTTTCGATCTCGCTGGTCCTGGCTCTGTTGATATCATCATGCAGCGGAAAACCCGGCACTGCAATGGAGTTGACATATGAAGTGCGTGGTACGATCACTGACGAATCAGGAGTACCGGTGCCGTCAGCCCGGATCACTTTCTATGAAAGCTGGGTCAATGCCAATGTCACCGACAATAAAGGAGGATTTGAAGAAAGGGTACGAGTTCTGGGCGAGGTTATAAGTGACGAGTATGGAGTATTTGAATTGATCTTTTCGACTCAACCCGGTTTGAAGCAAATTTCAATTAAACGAGATGGATTTCTCGAAAAGAACACCACCTTTCTATTGAATAGTGAGGACACAACACCCATCACCGGGCCCTACGCCTTAAAATATGCAGGTGAAACTTCATCGCGTCAGGATGAAGAGGAAATGTTGATTAAACACGAGTAACTGGGGCCAGAATTTACAACTTACGGATTTCCAACTCAGGCTTGGATTTCATGGTCTCTAGCCTGGCAATAATTTCCATGTGCTGTTCATCTCTAAGAATATCTAACACGACATCTGATTGGTCTTCAATAGATTGAATTTCTGATACAAGTGATTCCGGGCTATCTACCTCCGTCGAATTGACTGCGAGGATGATATCACCCACTTTGAGCCCTGCTTTCTTAGCTGGAGAATCTTCCATTACTTCAGTAACCAAAACACCTGACTGTAATTCCAATTCACTGATTCTCACTCCAAGCTTGGGTTTAGAAGATTCTTCAGGCATATTAAAGGGCATAAAGTTGAAGCCTTCTGGCCAATCTTCAGAATTAAAGAGACCACCCATACCTCCACTAAGATCCAGGGAATCAAATAAGGACCGAAGATCAAATAATCCATTCTGATCCATATCTCCAAACCCTTTAAACTCGAAGGAAGAGCCATAACCACCTTCAGCCAGCCGTTCGATATCAATGGCTTCGGCTTCAGCACCTTCTTTTTCTATGCGCTGTACTGTTTTATTTCCTTCCTCATCATACGTCTCTTTAATGATGATCACTTTAGTTTTTGACGTATCCTGTGCAAACGCGGGAATCGCGTCAATCAGTACCAAAACAAACAGGCAGAGGATTGCTTTATTGATCAGAGTCTTGAATCGCATAAAAACGTACTTTTAATAGCTAAAATACAAAGGTAGACGCATTCATAACCGGCTGAAACCATGGAAAAGTTAAAACATAGTTAAATCAGCAGTACTGAGTCAATTTCGATTCTCGATACATCCTATCATTGACTGATTTGGACGTTACCAAAGACTGAAAAAGATCAATAAACTCTAAACACAACTCAATAAGCTTACTCAAACCTTTAAAGAATGATGGATGTTTAGTGAAGTGATATAAATCCTGGAACTGCATAGGTAAAATATCCATTTTAAAAAGAGCATGAAGAAGAATTATATCTGGATACTTATTTCATTGATGACGGTGGCCCTCATAGGTATCATCGTTATCCAAAGTTTCTGGATAAACTGGAGTATCAATCTAAATCAAGAAAAATTTGATAAAGAGGTTTTCTCTGCCCTGAATAATGTGGAGAAGGAGCTGGCAGCTCGCGAAAACACGCTCGATCTGGATGTGATGGCAGCCAATGATCTGACTAAGGGTGGGCTTTCCCGTTCGAAAATCGACTTCTATTATCGGCAGGGGAAACTGACCGATACCACTCAGATCGGCAAAGAACTATCCTCTCTCCTTACGAAAGGAAGAAGTAGTTTTCAGCAACAACTGACTTTGCTGGAAGGACTTGAAGTGAATCGTCTGTTGCGCTCCAAAGAACTTACGGATCGCATCGACATCAAGCAACTAAGCAGTGCACTGAAAAGGCATCTGGTGCGACGCGATATTGATGTGGGTTATCATTATGGTGTGTATTCGACCAAGAGTGAGAGTTTTGTGATCCTGGATGACAACTTTGTGGTGGTCGAAGAAGGCAATCAGTTTACTAACACTGAAATAAACCGGAGTCTGTTTAATTCGCAGTATAAAATCAATCTTTTTGAGACAGAGGACGAACTACCGGGTATCTTGTTTATCGAGTTCCCAACGCGAAGGAGTATGCTCTTTAAGGATGTTTGGCCCACCATACTGGGTTCACTACTTTTTGTGACCATTATTCTCCTTTGTTTCGCCTACACTATCCATGTTATATTTCGACAGAAGAAGTTGTCAGAGATGCGGAATGACTTTATCAATAACATGACTCATGAATTTAAGACACCGATCGCCACGATAAACCTGGCAGCTGATTCTATAACAAGTCCTGTCATTGTGAATGAGCCCACTAAAGTCAGTCGATTTGCTACCATCATCAAGCAAGAAAACAGTAGGATGCTCAGTCAGGTGGAGAAGGTACTGCAGATGGCTCTCCTGGAGAAGAGAGATTTCAAGCTCCGTATGAGTGATATCAATATACATGAAATCATTCTACAGGCTGTTGAGCATGTAAATCTACAGGTAGAAAAGAAGGGAGGAAGGGTGTACGCAGAACTTAGGGCCGGCAAGCCCGTGATTCGAGCGGATCAAACACATATTTCAAATATTATTTACAACTTGCTTGATAATGCCAATAAGTATTCACCTGAAGCACCTGATATCAAGATTACCACTGAAAATGCACTGAACGGAATACGGATCACCATTGCCGATAAGGGACTGGGTATGACAAAAGATCAGGTAAAACATATTTTTGATAAGTTCTATCGAGTACACACTGGAAACATTCACGATGTAAAAGGATTTGGTCTGGGGCTTGCGTACGTGAAAGCAATGATTTCAGCTCATAAGGGAACTGTGGATGTGCAAAGCGAAGTTGGAAAAGGGAGTGAATTTATTTTATTCCTGCCATTTGACAGTGGACAAGAAAATCACAAGAATGGCGTTAGTTAATAATGTATCAAGTCTCAATTAAAGTCTTATTTAACTATATATGCATAACGGACAAACCATGATTGCACAAAAGCAAAGGATATTATTAGTTGAAGATGATCAGAACTTTGGAGATGTGTTGCGTTCATATCTGGAAATGCATGACTACGATGTTGTGTTGGAAACGGATGGCGATGCGGGCCTCTCATCCTACAAAAAGGGAGAGTTTGATTTATGCATCTTCGATGTAATGATGCCTAAAAAGGATGGCTTCACACTCGCCAAGGAAATCCGGGAGCGGGATAGTGAAATGCCCATCATATTTCTCACCGCCAAAGCCATGAAGGAGGATGTCCTGGAAGGTTTCAAGATTGGCGCAGATGATTATATCACCAAACCGTTTAATTCTGAGGAACTACTTCTCCGTATTCAGGCGATCCTGAAAAGGAGTCAACAAAAGCCCGATCCCAATGATGATATAAAGGAATTCGAAATTGGGAAATTTCATTTCAACTATCCTTTGAGGATTCTGACATTCAGAGATGGTGATGAGGAAGTAAAGGAAAAACTCTCACCAAAGGAAGCACATTTATTACGGATGTTTTGCCTCCGGAAGAATGATGTGTTGCCAAGATCTGAAGCGTTAACCCGTATTTGGGGCGAGGATAATTACTTCACAGCCCGGAGTATGGACGTGTTTGTTACCAAACTGCGGAAGTACCTAAAGCTGGATAGCAATATTGAAATTGTAAATATTCACGGAAATGGATTCCAACTTCTGGTTGCTGACGAAGTAGAAGAATCCAAGTAGGAAACTAAATAAAAGGT
This sequence comes from Saprospiraceae bacterium, assembly GCA_050298535.1. Taxonomy (GTDB): domain Bacteria; phylum Bacteroidota; class Bacteroidia; order Chitinophagales; family Saprospiraceae; genus JABDMH01. Next base: position 622,401 of record JBNKUI010000087.1, on the reverse strand, counting down.
AAAATAAAAGAGGTTGCCATTTGGTAACCTCTTTTTATGTTTAATGTTTTCTATTCGATTTAATCAGCTGTCCTCATCGTGAGAAAGTATGTCTGAGGCACCGGTGTCTACATCTGCCTTTCCATTTTCTGAAGAAACCTGATCGATTGGATCTTCCTTTTTAGGTGTATCGTATGGTCTGGGACCTATAAGTCTTTCTACGTCAGATTTGAGCAATACCTCTTTCTCCAGCAGGTGATGAGCCAGGATATCTAATTCCTTCCGATGTTGCTTTAGCAGTTCCTGTGCCCGAATGTACTGTGACTCCACGAGATTTCTCACTTCATCATCAATCAATGATGCCGTATCGTCAGAGTATGGCTTTTGAAACTGATCCTGTGACATTCCGTAGAAAGATACATTACCTACTTTGGGATTCATTCCATAGATGGAAATCATACTGTATGCCATCTTAGTGACCTGATCCAAATCACTTTGAGCACCAGTTGATATCTTATCAAAGACTATTCTTTCCGCCGCTCGTCCACCAAAAGTCATACACATACGGTCGAGCAGCTGCTCTGTGCGAGTGATATATTCTTCTTTTGGGAGGTATTGGGCATATCCCAAAGTACCAATTCCTCGAGGTACGATTGTCACTTTGACGAGGGGGGAGGCATGCTCCAGAAACCACCCACATACAGCATGACCTGCCTCGTGGAAGGCAATAATTTCTTTCTCGTCGGGAGATATTAGTTTGTTCTTCTTTTCCAGACCTCCAATTACTCGATCCAGCGCATAGTTGAAGTCTTCGAGACCCACCGCCTTCTTCTCGTGCCTTGCCGCCACAAGCGCTGCCTCATTACAGATATTTGCGATATCTGCTCCAGCAAATCCTGGTGTCATTTCTGCCAGAATCTCCGGCTTGACATCATCCGCTATTTTGATTGATTTGAGATGCACCCGAAATATTTGCTCTCTTCCTTTGAGATCAGGTCGATCTATACCGATCTGACGATCAAATCTACCGGGTCGTAGGAGGGCACTATCTAAAACATCGGGACGGTTAGTTGCTGCCATGAGGATTACCCCCTTATCGGTACTAAAACCATCCATCTCAACCAATAGCTGGTTCAGAGTATTTTCACGCTCATCATTTCCACCGGGTACATTATTTCTACCACGCGCTCTACCAATGGCGTCAATTTCATCTATAAAAATGATACAGGGTGCCTTTTCCCGTGCCTGCCGGAAAAGATCACGAACACGCGATGCCCCTACTCCAACAAACATTTCCACAAAGTCAGAACCCGATATCGAAAAGAATGGGACACCAGCTTCCCCAGCCACAGCCTTGGCCAGCAATGTTTTACCGGTTCCCGGAGGACCAACCAGTAATACTCCCTTCGGAATCTTACCTCCCAGGGCTTGATATTTCTTCGGGTTTTTCAGGAAGTCTACCACTTCCATTACCTCCTCTTTGGCCTCATCCAACCCAGCAACATCTTCGAATGTCACATTTACTTTTAGATTGCTGTTATCAAAAAGGGTTGCTTTTGACTTACCAATATTAAATATCTGGGCACCGGGTCCACCTGCACCACCACTCATTCTTCGCATTATGAAGAGCCAAATGGCCACAATCAAGAAAATGGGTAGTAGCCATCCGAGGATATTCCCCCAGAAATTTACTTTCTCATCGTACGTAATGTCAATGCGATTTTCTGGTGCTACTTGCTCATTGAGTTCCCTGAGTTTCGACTCAAAGGTTTCAACAGATCCGATATTAAACTTGTATTGAGGACTGTTTAGACTGAACTTATTATCATTCGCTCTACTATGCCGTGGTTCGTCTACTACCTCTTTCTTTATAAAGACATTGGCGTACTTTCGGTTGATCACCTGCACACGTTCCACATCTCCCTGCTCCACAAAACTGGCAAATTCACGGAATGAAATCTCTTGATCAGTGGCGAAGCTTGAATCAAAGAAAAATTGAGAGGCCAATAAAATCATGGCGATTAAGCCATAGATCCAAAACGAATTGAACTTATTAAATCGCCTGTTATCTTTATTATTATCATTCTTGTTCTTATCCATCTAGCGCTTTCTTCTCCTTTAAAGGCTTTCGAAATGAGTAATCTTTGCATCACTCCAGAGTTCCTCAAGTTCATAAAATGCTCTCGTTTCTGGGTAAAAAACATGTACGACTGTCGAAAAATAATCGACTAAGACCCATTTGGTCCCGGACTGTCCCTCTAAATGACTGGGTGTCAAACCCAAATCTTCTTTTAGACGTTTCACCACATTATCTGCGATTGCTCTGACTTGTACTGTAGAATCTCCTTCACAGATGATGAAGTAATCGGTTGGGGCATCATCCAGGTGGCGCAGATCAACTTTGGCAATCTTCTTTCCCTTTACATCCTCAATAGCGTCAATTATTAGGTCATTTAACTTTTGATCACCGACTTCTATTGTTTTGATCTGCTCTTGTAAATCCAAATTGTAGTTTTAATTTGCAAAATCTAACCCACTGGGTAGCCGTCCAATTAACAAAGCTACTTAAATAATTTGAGTAAAATTCATAACACACGTATAGTAGGAAAGGTTCTTTTAGAGTTTGATCATCTTGAATCTACGAATGCGTATGCCCGATCGCTACTGCGAGAAAGTCCTGTGAAGGAAGGTACGGTAGTGCTAGCGAGGGACCAATCAAGAGGTCGTGGACAGCTCGGTACCACGTGGGTAAGTGAACCCGGCAAAAACTTAACTCTGTCGATCATTCTGAAACCGCAATTTCTCAGCATATCAGATCAATTTCGACTCAACAAAATCATCTCACTTGCCGTCAGAAAAACGATCATGGTTTTGTGCCCTGAAAATGCGATGATAAAGTGGCCCAATGACATTATGGTCCGAGGCAAAAAAGTTGCCGGCATATTGATACAGAACACTCTTAAAGGATCACAGATAAATACAGTCATTGCCGGTATAGGACTGAATGTAAATCAACAAGATTTCGGACCGTCATTGCACACTGCCACCTCTCTCAGCCAGATTTTAGGAAGATCCATCGATCTTAACAAAGTGCTCCAAACTTTACTTGAGCAGGTAGATATATACTACCTAGTCCTGGAAATGAATCCTGGTCTCATCGATGACGAATATCATGAGCATCTGTACCTTAGGGGAATCAAAAGTCTATTTAACAAAGCGGATGGATCCCAATTCTTTGGTTCGATTACTGCCGTCGATCCCCAGGGTCGATTGGAAGTTCTGGTGGATCATGAGTCCAAGTACTTTACATTAAAAGAAATAAAATTTGCATGAAAGCAGGACTAATCACTGTCGGTGATGAGATTCTCATTGGACAGATTGTAGACACTAATTCCTCTTGGATGGCCTCTAATCTGGCCGAGGTAGGTGTTGAGGTGGTCGCTAAATTATCCGTTGGAGACATCCTGACCGACATTATGAATGGATTGGACATGATGTATACAAAGTCTGATATTGTTCTGATGACTGGAGGTTTAGGGCCTACGAAGGATGACATCACTAAGAAAGCGCTGGCTGAATATTTCAAGAGTGAGATGATCTTTTCCCAGGTGACATTTGATCGCATCACTGCGATTTTTCAAAAACGGGGTATTAAAATGACGGAAGCTCATCGTGATCAATGTTACCTCCCGTCAAAAGCCTTAATTATTGAAAATAAAATGGGCACGGCGCCAGGTATGTGGTTTGAAAAGGATGGCAAGTATCTTTGTTCCATGCCCGGTGTTCCCCATGAAATGAAGTACATCATGACATACGGGGTAATACCCCGACTATCTGCCATGAGTACGTCTATTTACCGAAAGAAAACCATCCGCACATGCGGTATCGGTGAATCTGCCCTTGCAGAGATGATCGAACCTACCCTTGAAGATCATGATGTAAATATTGCCTACTTACCATCAATTGGGCAGGTGAGATTGAGGATCTCCAAGATGGGAAATGATGCAAGACTGGTGGAAGCCATGGTCGACAAGGCCGTAGAAAGCATCTCCAACATTATCAAACCTCATATTTTTGGCTTTGATGATGATACCCTGGAACAACATGTCGGTCAATTATTGCAGGAGAAAAAGCTAACCCTGGCAACGGCAGAAAGCTGTACGGGAGGCTACCTGGCGCATATGATCACTTCTGTCGCAGGATCAAGCGTCTATTACACGGGCAGTATCATCGCCTACGCCAATGAAATCAAAGAGAAAGTGCTCCATGTATCGCCAGACACTCTGGATCAGAAAGGTGCAGTAAGCGAGCAAACCGTTCGAGAGATGGTGTCAGGAATACTTACCCTTATGAATTGTGATATAGCTATTTCAGTATCAGGAATAGCAGGCCCCGGGGGTGGCACAGAAGAAAAGCCAGTGGGTACCGTGTGGATAGCGGTTGGAGATAGTGACCGCATCATAGCAAAGCGGTTCTTATTTACAAAAGACCGCATTATAAACATCAAATACACAGCCGTTTATGCCCTTGATATGCTTCGAAAGTTTTTAATTGGCCGATAATTTGATGTACTTTTGTAGCCTCGTTAAAAAGGTTGTCAATGGCAAAATTTGAATTGGTGATGCCCAAGTTGGGCGAAAGTATCATGGAAGCGACGATCTTAAAATGGGTTAAGAACGTTGGCGATACGGTAGCTGTAGATGATACCATTCTCGAAATTGCCACTGACAAAGTCGATAGTGAAGTACCATCTCCTGTATCCGGAAAAATCAGTGAAATCAGATTTAAGGAAGAGGATGTGGTCGAAATTGGAGAAACGATTGCGATCATAACTACTGATGTGGAGGTAGGAGGAAACGGAGAAGATGACCACCTGACCCCACCTTCCAAGCAAGAGGAGCCCCAACTTGCTCGAGAACCCGAAATAGACCCTGTAGAAGTCCTAACAACTTCAATTGAATCGCAGGTCAGGGATTTCGGATCATCCGTACAAAATGGAAACAAACGTATTCCACCCATTTCAGAGGGGCGTTTTTACTCTCCCCTTGTACGAAATATTGCACAGGAAGAAGGAATCGGTCTGGAAGAGTTGAATCATCTGGAAGGAACCGGTCTTCACGGAAGGGTAACAAAACGTGATATCCTGGCTCATATAAACCGGAGATCAGCAACAGTGACGCAGCCCTCACACATAAGTGATCAGGATCAAGCAAAACCCAAGGAACCTGTCGTGCTAAAACCGCAGCCATCGATTTCAGCGGTGGAATCTGGAGAAGTGGAGATTGTGCAGATGGACCGGATGAGGAAGCTCATTGCGGATCATATGATTGCCTCCAAGGAAACTGCCGCACATGTGACTAGTTTTGTAGAGGCTGATGTGACGAACATTGTACAATGGAGAGACAAGGTAAAAGATCAGTTTCTAAAGAATCACGGTTATAAGTTGACTTTTACGCCTCTTTTTATTGAGGCAGTGGTGAAGGCCATCCAGGATTTTCCCCTGATAAACATCTCGATTGATGGCGACAAGATCATTAAAAAGAAGCGGATCAATATTGGAATGGCAACCGCTATGCCCAATGGAAATCTGATCGTGCCGGTCATAAAAGATGCTGGAAACTATAGTCTGGTGGGTCTCGCAAAGCAGGTCAATGATCTGGCAGAGCGAGCCAGGGAAAATGCCCTAAAGCCAGAAGAAATCAAGGAAGGAACATTTACCATTACCAACGTCGGTACTTTCGGTAATGTAATGGGTACTCCAATCATTAATCAACCAGAAGTGGCAATTATGGCTGTAGGGGCAATTCGAAAGAAACCCGCTGTCGTAGAAACAGCCTACGGCGACCTCATTGCCGTACGACATATGGTATTTTTATCGTTATCGTATGATCACAGGGTCGTCGATGGTTATTTGGGTGGATCATTCCTCAGAAAAGTTGCAGACTACCTGGAAGATTTTGATCATGAGCATACTAACGTATAGATCTTCAATTAGTCTGCAGAGGGTTGCCTGTCTACTTATACTCATAAGCATAACCGGATCCACCTTATGGTCGCAAGACCGTACCGACAGACGACAGGCCATTCTACACTATCAGAATGGTAGTTATCATGAAGCACTTCCCCTTTTTCAAGAGTATTGTGAAAGTCGTCCCCGGGATTTGGAGGCCAATCACTACTATGCAATGACTCTTTATGAAGTCAACAGACTCACCCAGGCGATTTCTATACTGGAGCCCCTCACCTTACCGGAAGGTAGAGATGCGGGTCCCATGCTACTAACTCTGGCTCGATGCTACCATCAGGATGGATCATTCCTTTCTGCCATTCGCATGTACAAACGATTTCTTGCTTCAGGAGACCATTCCCTAGCTCAAAAAAGAAGTGTCATAGATAATATCAAACGATGTGCAGTTGGTATCCGATATGACTTTAAAGACCCCGATATTCTGGTTGAAAATATGGGGAAGGAAGTCAATAGCTTTTTTGATGACTTTGGACCCATAGAAAGTCCCAATATCAATGACAAAATTTATTTCTCCACCTTGAGAACCATGCGGGTTGTAGATCAGTTTGCAGATAATGGAGAATTGATGGGTAGCGTGCAAACCCATGATGTCGATATGTATGCCACTGAGATTCAAAATGGAGCTTGGGCAGGAGTCGCTCCTCTCAATGAAGACTTAAATACACCTCATCATGAAATATTACTGGGTTTTGCAATTGGAGGGGATGCTGCAATATTCAACCGAGGACCCAGTGTCAATGAAACCATTGTATATGTGGACTCATTTGCCTCATCCAGCGATGATCAGGGCTTGTTTTGGGACGAAAATCCCTTTGATCAGAGAGAACTCATTCAAGGTCTTCAGTTTTGGTCCGATTCATTAATTATCTTCTCTTCTGACAGGGAGGGTGGTTTCGGTGGCTTTGATGTCTATATGATGATATTATCTCAAGACGGTTGGTCCACTGCCATTAATATGGGCAAAGAAATTAATGGGCCTTATGATGAGGTGACTCCATTCCTGGCAGCTGATGGACGGACGCTGTTTTACAGCAGAAATGATTTGAACTCCATGGGAGGCTTTGATATTTTTAGCTCCACTTTTTCAGAAGAGGAACTTACCTGGCTTCCACCATCAAATCTGGGCCAGCCGATAAATTCACCAGGCAATGATCTCTATTATATCCTTTCCAAGGATGGACAAAGTGCCTACTTCTCAAGTGATCGTAAGACGGGTCACGGATGTCAGGATTTATATAGTGCGTATTTCAAAGAAAAACAATGGATTCAACTTAACCGATCTATCCCTCCCTTATTCTATGAGGTGTCTGATTTTCAATTATTTGCTCAAAACCTAAGCCCTGAGGACGACTCTGCACCCGATAAATCACCAACCCTCTCAAAATTTGAAGTACCACACCTACTCTTTAGAGATGATCAGGTCCTCACACCGCAAAACCGTCAAAAGTTGGAAAAAGTAATTGGGTTTTTGACCACTTATCCGCATGTCTCAGTCGAGATACTTGCTCATTCTGATCAGGAGGAAGTCTCCAATTTCGACCTCTACTTTTCCATCCGAAGGGCAGAACAAATAGGAAATTACATGATTCAACGGGGTGTCTCTGCCGATAAAATATATATGAAGGGGTTGGGTGGTAGCTATCCACTGGCAAGAAACCAGGTCAATGGGAAGCCCTATGAAACTGGTCGTTACTTCAATCGACGGATAGATTTCAGAATTCAGCAACAGGATCAGCTGCCCATGGAAATCGACTACACATTTCCTGAACTGACTGAAGCCATGTCGGTAGAAAACCTTTCGTCATTTTACGATGCGATTTCAGGACTGACTTACCGTGTTGAATTTGCACAAATGGATCAATTGTACAAGGGAGATCTCGTTGGCAAATTTTCTGATCCCGCAGTCGAAAGGATCCCAGGCAGTAGTGACTATTTTTATACGTCTGGGATTTTTAGCAGCTTTGAGCCTGCACTGGCACACCTGGCCCAAATCAAAGCCTTAGGTTTTGAGGAGAGCAAGGTAGTACCATACTTGAATGGAATACGAGTGGATAAGGATACACTTAATGAAACAGTGATTGAAAAGTATCCTGATCTTAGAAATTACATCCTGTACTTAAACTAGGTCTCGAAGACTACAACATATGAACAAAATCGATTTTTTCAGGGAGGGAATTAAGAACTTGCGCACTATTGGCACAGTCACCAGGAGCTCGAAGTATCTATGCAATAAGATTGTAAGTTTATCCTCCGTCGAAAAGTCAAAGTATGTGGTGGAATTGGGGGCTGGTGATGGCGTCATGACCCGGCATATATTGAAAAGGATGGCTCCAGATGCGCAACTGATGTGCTTCGAGATCAATACAAAATTTTGTGACCTCATCCGAAAAATCAACGACCCACGTCTAATTGTAATCGAGGACTCGGCTGAACACCTTTCTGACCATTTAAGATATCATGCGTTCGATCGGATTGATACAGTTTTCTCAGCCATCCCTTTTGTGGTGCTGCCTGATGATCTTGCACACCAAATTGTTCAGACCTGTCAGCAAAAGCTAAGGACACGGGGCGAATTCCTCCAGATCCACTATTCATTAATAGAACGAAATCTTTACAAAGAAATATTTGGTAATCTAGCTATCAAATTTCATTTGCTCAATATCCCTCCGGCGTTCATACTATGTTGCACCAAGGAGGCAAATGGTACGGCCATACACAATAATGGTCTAAAGGTCAATTCAGCGAGCACCGATTGAAGTACCCTTGTCGACCAGGGAGACAATCTTTTGGTCTCCAAATACATTTGATCTGAGAGGATACTCCGCAAATAGCAGATAGTATCCTCCACCACCTGCTCCACAAATCTTCATCGATACCCCATCCGACAAAGATGCTTCCTCCCAGGCAGGTACTATCCTGTCGGAAATTAAGGGTCTCAAATATTTCCATTGCATATCACTTATCCCAGAGATGTCAGGTAGTTCTAGATCTCCTTCGATGAAATGCTGTATTGCCTTCGTGGAAGCCTCCGCCAAAGCCTTCATTTTGTCCCGAAATTGATCTTTCAATAATTGGTCTTTATACCAGGTGATCAGTCCATCTGCACTTCGCCCTTCACCCGATGAAACAAGGTAAATGTACATAGGAGACACAAACGATTTACAAATTTTCACACGGCCATCCCAGAGCTCAATAGGAGCGGACAAAAAACTGACCAATGCATCCAGTCCCGAGCTCTTACCGTGGTATAATCCCTCAATCATAGCCAAATCTGATCGTATGTCTTCCATACTTTCAGGCACCTCAACCGAAACTAAGTCATAAACTGCTGCTGATAAAGCAGCACTGCTGCCGAGCCCCATTCCCTGAGGAATATTCGAGTTGAAATATAAACCTGACATCACAGCCTCTTCAAGCAAGGTAAGGTTTACATTAGCATGCAAATCAGATGCAATAGTACGAAGGTGGTCAAGCAATTCTTGGGTTGCAGTTGATAGCACGGTATCATATCTCCACTGCGCGCTATAAGTAGGATAAGGAATAGCAAGTGCAGAGCCACCGAATAACACGGTGTATTCTCCAAAGAGAAGGACCTTTGCCGGATACTTCTTGTTCATAATTATTGGAAAGTCAGAAAATGAAGATAGTAGAAACCCGAGGGAAAGCCAGACTATATTTTTCACAAAGTGGCCGGCCATCGATTTGGCAAATGGGATAATAAGCTATCTTTGAGTCGTGGAAAATCTAGAGCAGCTACTTAGTCTATACGCTGCAGATAGTAGAGGACGTGAAGCACTGCTAAAATTACAGTCAGAACGCCCAGCCAGTATACATATCCGTGGGATGGTTGGCGCACAGGAATCCTTTGTCTTCTCCGGAATATACCTTCAGGATCCCAGTCCCATTCTGTATGTCTGCCAGACGAAAGAAGAGGCGGGATATCTGTATCATAATCTCAGTAGTCTACTACCGAAAAAACCTATTTGGTATTTTCCAGATTCGTGCAAGAAGCCTGCGGAATACACGGATATCAGCAACAACCAAATACTCCAACGTACTGAGACGATCAACAAGATCACCGGGATCGAAGCGACAGCACATATTGTCATCAGCTACCCTGAGGCACTTGCTGAAAAAGTGGTTTCTCCAGATGTAATTAAAAAACAGCGGATCAATCTTGCAATTAATGAGGAGGTAGACATTGACTTTCTCATTCAGGTATTGATTGAGTATGGCTTCAAGAATGTTGATTTTGTATACGAACCGGGACAATTTTCGGTACGTGGTGGAATCATCGATATGTTTTCCTTTGGAAATGAATGGCCATATCGCATAGAACTCTTTGATGAGGAAATCGAAAGCATACGGACATTTAACCCTATGGACCAGCTTTCGATTAAGAAAATCGCTGCCCTTTCCATTGTACCTAATATCAACTCAGAATTTGAAGGGGAGGACCGGGTAAGTCTGTTCCAAATTTTACCTGAAGACACCCGAATCTGGATTTCTGATGAATCCTTTCTACTTGATCGTTTGCAGGTGTGTTTCGAAAATCATCGTGATGCAAAACCTACTGAAGCACTGGATGAAGATGCACTCTCAAAGATTCCTGAAATCGTACCTACGCGTGAAGTGATGCAGGACATTATGGATTTTTCGCGTGTTTATCTCGGTACTGTTCCTACTGTGGGAGTGCAACATACGGTATTAATAGAAGGATCACCCCAACCCAGCTTCAACAAAAACTTCACCTTACTCATACAAGATCTGGAGCAGCTGCAGAGTAAGGGATATCAATGCTATCTCTTCACTGATAATGCTCGGCAAATCCAGCGGTTCAATAGCATCTTTGAGGATTTGTCTGCTGACGTAAAAATGCATCCAGTGCTCAAATCCATCGATAAGGGATTTATCGATCCAGAGCATAAGATCGCTTGCTACACCGATCATCAGATCTTCCAACGTTTTCATAAGTATAACCTACGGCGGGGATTTACCCGGGACCAGGCGATGACGCTGAAGTTTCTGCGCGAGCTTCAGCCGGGTGATTTTGTGACGCACATCGATCATGGGGTAGGTCGATACTCCGGGCTCGAAAAAATCGAAATAAACGGTCACCTGCAGGAATCGGTGCGACTGATCTACAAAAACAATGACATCCTTTATGTAGGAATACAATCGTTACATAAGATATCCAAGTATGTTGGGAAAGAAGGTACCGCCCCTGCACTAAATAAGCTGGGATCCGAGGCATGGAAAACACTAAAACGTAAGACAAAGCGAAAAGTCAAAGATATTGCAGCCGAGCTCATTAAGCTGTATGCTAAGCGGAAAGCATCCATTGGTCATGCATTTCCCCTTGACACTTATCTTCAAAACGAATTGGAGGCTTCCTTCTTTTACGAGGATACACCCGATCAACTCAAGGCAACCATAGACGTAAAAGCTGATATGGAAAAACAACATCCTATGGATCGACTGATTTGTGGTGATGTAGGATTTGGGAAGACAGAAGTAGCTGTGCGAGCTGCATTCAAAGCAGTATCAGACGGAAAGCAGGTAGCGATTTTGGTGCCCACAACCATCTTGGCACTCCAACACTATAAGACATTTAGTGAAAGGCTGGGAGAGTTTGGAGTTAACATCGACTATCTAAATCGATTTAAGTCCACCAAGCAACGCAACGAGATTTTTGCCCGACTGGAATCCGGTGACTTAGAGGTAATCATTGGTACGCATGGTCTCTTGAACAAGAAGGTAAAGTTCAAAGATCTTGGACTTCTGGTGATCGATGAAGAACAAAAATTTGGAGTGGCTGCCAAAGAGAAACTGAGAAATCTAAAAGTCAATGTCGACACCCTGACACTTACAGCCACACCTATTCCACGTACCCTTCAGTTTTCACTTATGGCGGCTCGGGATCTATCTATTATCCGAACGCCGCCACCCAACCGTCAACCGATACATACCGAAACCCGGGTATTCAACGATGAACTGATCAAGGACGCCATTTACTACGAAGTAAATCGAGGTGGGCAGGTGTTTTTTGTACATAACCGGGTCAAGAATCTTCCTGAGATGAAGATTCTTCTGAATCGATTGTGCCCAGACATAGAATTGTCTATGGCACATGGACAAATGGACTCCAAAGTTCTGGAAAAAACTCTCGTTGAATTTATTGATGGCAAGCAGGATGTCTTGTTATGTACGAATATTATTGAAACTGGATTGGACATCCCCAACGCTAATACGATCATCATCAACAATGCCCACCAATTTGGAATGAGTGACCTGCACCAGCTGCGGGGTAGAGTAGGCCGGTCAAACCGGAAAGCATTTTGCTATCTGTTTAGTCCTCCGCTCTCGACACTGACGAGCGAAGCACGAAAGCGACTTCGCACTCTGGAGGAATTTTCTGACCTGGGTAGTGGATTTAATATTGCGATGCGTGATCTTGACATTCGGGGTGCTGGCAACTTACTAGGCGGAGAACAAAGTGGATTCATTACAGAAATAGGGTACGACACTTACAACAAGATTTTAGAAGAGGCCGTACAGGAGCTGAAAGAGACCGAATTCAAGGATCTGTTTGCTGATGAATTGAATGATCTGACCTACGTGAAGGACGTCCAGATTGAGACTGATGTAGAGATGCTCATACCTGATAATTACATCAACAATATTCAGGAGAGACTGAATTTGTACACAGAGTTGGATAGCATCGAAGACATGGATGGTCTGGAGGCGTTTGCAACCAGACTTCAAGATCGCTTTGGTCCGTTACCTTCGCAGGTGCATACACTATTTGATGCGTTGAAGCTACGATGGATCTGTAAGGAGCTTGGATTTGAGCGATGTATTTTAAAGAATGACAAGCTGCAGTGCTTCTTCGTACTCAATCCGCAATCCAGCTTCTACGAGACGGATTACTTCAAATCCTTTCTTGCATTTATAGGTCAAAGTGGATCAGAGTATGGCATTCGTCTAAAGCAAAGTCGACAATATCTCATTGTTATCAAAGAAGATGTAAATTCACTGGAGGCAGCCATCAATGTCCTTCATGAAATAGAGGAAGCCCTTCAGGTAAATGAGACAACCAATGCTTGACCCAGGTTTCGAAAATAATCCGATCCTCGTCGATGATCTCCCTGACGTTAGTGTTCAGCCTTTCCAACCGATTGAGCCCAAATACATCCGAGTCTTGAGGATCTCCAATACCCTGTTCATGCTGATCATTCTCATCATCTTTTGTGCCATTGTGATCTCTCAGATCGGGATGGGACACTGGGTATTTTACACAGGCATTTCGTTATGGTTTGTGATGTTCATTTTGATGCTGCTATTTACGAAGGTTAGTGTAAGGAATAAGTCATTTGCCATCCGTACACATGATATCAGTTTTAAGAAGGGCGTTTTTTTTAAGGAATGGACCACTATCTCCTTCAACCGGGTACAACACTGCGAAATCACCAAAGGTGTAATCGATAATCTAGTAGGTTTGGTGGAGCTGAAAGTATTTACCGCCGGAGGATCATCCAGTGACCTTGCCATACCTGGCCTTAAGCCTGATCTGGCAGCCCGACTCAAAGAACACATCATGAATAAAGTGGAATATCATGATGAGGAGGAATGATGAACTTGCCTGGTTTCACACGCCCACTCGTCAAGCCCCTATTGCTATTGCAATTATCATTATCAATATTGTCAAATCTATCGTAAGGAACTGGTGGCCCTTTATCCTGATTCTGATTTTTCGGAGTAATCTTCTGGGTCCCGACACAGCAAAACTTCTGGTTGGTCTGGTCACTATCATCGTGATTATCATTTCTATCTGGCAATATTATCGTTTTCATTTCTATCTATCTCAGGACAAACTACATGTATCCAGAGGCATATTACGCAAGGTGAAAATGGATATTCCCTTTGATAGAATTCAGGCAATCACATTCGAACAACACGTCATCCATCAACTTTTCAATGTCACAAAACTCAAAGTAGACACTGCCGGCTCTGCGGATGAGGAATTTGACTTTGCAGCTTTAGATCGGGGTAAAGCCAAAGAGCTCAGAAATTTCATCTTTAAAAACAAAGGGCAATCAGATATCGAAGCAGATATGGATGATGTCGCAGCGGAACAACAAAAAGCCATTCCCCTCATTCATCTCACACCTATAGATCTCATCAAGGTAGGAGTGAGTCAAAATCACCTTCGTACTGCAGGTATTATTGTCCTGTTTTTCATAACTCTAAGAGACCGCATTGAGGAAACTGTGGGTGATCGGTTTCTGGATGTTTTTGATCAGTACACAGATCAAATCGTTAATAATCTAGTGACCTATGGCGTCTTTCTGTTTATCACTTTGATTATTGTATCATTCGTCGGTACGTTAATTTACACGGTGTTGCGATATTACGACCTTCATTTGTGGAAGACACGTGAAGGCTATCGGGTAGAAGCCGGACTTTTCAACCGCATAGAGCAAGCTGCACAGTTTGACAAAATTCAAATGATCAGATGGGTATCCAATCCCATCCGAAAGCTGTTTGGCATCGTATCTTTAAAACTATATCAGGCCTCCAGTGCCTCACGTCAGAATAAAACGACCCTATCTATTCCTGGCTGCAAAATAACAGAGCTGAAGGAGATCAGGAGGTCACATTACTCACTCGAAGATCTAGATGACACCACTTTCAGGCTTAAGATAGATCGAAGATTTTTTTGGAGGCGTCTTCTCTTCATCGGTGTGCTTCCTGCAGCTGGCTTCACAGCACTTGGCTACTTTACAGTATACTGGCATTGGTATGCTGTGGCTGCATTGTGGATACTTTTCATGTTTTTTTACCAGTCGAAGTATCACCGTAAGTGGAATTGTGAAATGTCAGGTCACTACCTCGAAACCCATCATGGGCTGGTAGAACGCATTAGTAAAGGCCTTCTTCTCTATAAAATTCAAGGGGTACAAATTAAGCAGACACCCTATCAGCGAAGAAAATCACTCTCCACGGTCGTGCTATATACCGCCAGTGGTGATGTCGTCATACCCTACCTTTCTTTAGATCAGGGACTGCGACTGAAAAATTATGTCTTGTACACCGTGGAGACGTCCAGAAAAAAATGGATGTAATCACTAGAGGATACCACCACTTCCCGTAAAGTATTTAAGATTTGTAGATATGCCGAGATGGTGCGTGGTGCCACCTACATGCCACTTACTCATACCGTAATCAAAGTGAAATTTGCTGATTTTCACGCCAAAGCCCAGACTAAAACCTGTGAGTGATCTATGATTTTGAATCGAAAGTTCTTGCTTCCGTTGGTGATTATATCCTATTCTAATTCGAAAGGTCTCCGCTTTCCCCAATAATAACTCACCATTGAAGATCACATGCCTGAAGAAATTATCAAATCTGCCCGGTTCATTATCTACCGGTTGAAAGCCACCAAAAAAACCACTCTCCTGACTATTAGGATCATCATACAATAAATTCCATTCGTTCAGATCATGTAGAATGATACCAAATCGGAACGGGAGATATTTTAATCGCTTTGAGATACCAAAACTGATATTCAGAGGAAGTTTTTCTCTGACATCATCGTAAGTAGATAGTTGGGTACCCAAGTCCTTAATGACAAATGCGGCGGTAAATTGGCTCGCTGTGTCTTCATAGAACGCGGCCAGATCAAAAGCCAGACCACTAGATCCATATGTATCTAATGTCGAACTGATAAACTTCAAGTTAGTACCCACGCTGAGATTTTCATACAGGCGATATGAAGCGCCTACAGAGATTGCCACTTCACCCCCCTTCACCGTTCCGACAGTGTTTCCAAATACGTCTGTGGCATCAAACGAGCCATAGCTAATGTATTTGAATGACCCATGTGTCATAATTCCCTGCTCCTCAAATGACTTACCAAAGGCTGCATACCCCTGCTGGATACCAGCTATCAGAAACTGATGTTGAATACTGATTGCCTTATCATACTCCAACGATAAGTTGGCTGGATTCTCCTCTGCTGTTGCAAGCCCGCCATCATTACTCACAATCGAACTTCCTCCCAATGAACTGCTATAGGCTGAAGAAGGATTGGAAAGAAAGCTGTACACGTGTTTGCCTCCTATCTGGCAGAAAGTAATCACGGTAGAGTTGAGTACAAGTAATAGAACTAGTAAATTTTTGATCATCGAGATATATCACTATTCGCTATCAGTAATGGTATGACAAATACCCTTTTCACATTGCATTTTCCGATCCACTGATCCATCTTCATTGTAAAGTACTAATAACCCATCTTCATTATCTCCATCCAGATAGGTGCCTTCTGCCTTTAAGGTTCCATCCTCGTAATATTCTACGAAGGGTCCGTTCTCGGTATTATCATGCATTTCTACAACCTCCATGATCTGACCTGAGGCATAGTACTTTGTCCATTTGCCTTCCATCTTGTTATCAATGTAAGGACCTTCCAGCATCAATTCACCGGAATCATAGTATTTTTTATAGAGGCCATCATACAGGCCCATTTTATATTCTTCTTCAATTAGCGTAGCCCCTGCTGGTGTAAAAATGGTGCGAATACCATGAAGAGTATCTTCATAATAATTAGCACTTTCAATCAACTTGC
The DNA here is from genome assembly GCA_050298535.1 of Saprospiraceae bacterium. GTDB lineage: Bacteria > Bacteroidota > Bacteroidia > Chitinophagales > Saprospiraceae > JABDMH01. The sequence goes on along the minus strand of JBNKUI010000087.1, from coordinate 605,767 downwards.
CTTCACTATAGCGCTCATAAAATCCATGTCGCTTCAGATTGTCTTTCTTCACCTCATATCGCTCTAGTAATTCACCTGTATCCTCATCATACACTTCCTTAACTGAATTACTACTACATGCCAAAACTGTCGTCATGAAAATGATCATGTGCATGTGCTTAAATACTGTCGTCATCGTGATACTTTTTCATCCATATCTGATATAACGCGCTGTTGCCCCATATCTTACCTCCTGAAACTAAAAGTGGTGACAAACATACAATGTCTGTCACCACCTCATCTATTCCTTGTATGACGCAAGTCTAATAAAAGCGATATCGATTGTCTTCGATATTTGCATTTTTTCTCAGTGATTGCATGAGTCCTGCCTTAGCCTGACCAGCTATCTGGTCAGTGTACGAGGCTCTCAGGGAAGGAACATTAGGCGGGGTTGCTTCAGTCCGGTTAAATGGTTTGATCAAGTAAACACCGGCTGAACCCCCTATAGGTCTTGATACCTCATTCAAAGGTACTTTGACAGCTGCAGATGCTACACTGGGCTCCTCACCTAGATTAGCAATGAAATCTGTCAGGAAGTTTACACCTCGCGCCGTATCGATCTGGGTATCATAGATTTCAGCTACCTGATCCAGTGTTTTACCTTCCAATTCTTTTTTCAGAATCTCGGCCTTCTTCTCATTAATCACCAGTCCTTCAAGAGTGGGCCTTAATGACTCAAGACTTGGTTCACCTGCAGGATTGATCTCAGATAAACCGGCTACTACATAGCGTCCATTATAGTATAGGGTGAGATCCTGGAATATGAATACCTCTGGCGAAACATCTCCTACTTCAACTCCAGGCTCGTATGCATATCGAATCATATCACGAGATGTCTGACTAGTACCTAAGCTATTAATGGTAAAATCATTCTGCTTTACCGGCATAGTAACTTCAAGATGTAGATCGGGTCTGTCAGCAATAGCAGCTCGCACATCTTCAAGTGTTCGATTGGTACTTACAAAGTCCAATACTTCATTATACATGTTTTCTTGGGTGTTTTCGGAAGGAATGATCGGCTCCACCAAATAAGCCAATTGTACTCCCTCTTCATTGGTTTCATAGGTCCAATCAAGCACTTCTACCACATGCACCCCAAATTCCGTGATCACTGTATACAACTTATTCTTTTCTGCATTGAAAAACACTAGATCATTGAATGGCTTCACGAAGCCTCCCAGCGCTACATTTCCCAAATCTCCACCATTGAGGCTTACACTCATAGATCCTTGATTAAAGGTCTGAGCCAAAGAGTCAAAAGTAAAAGCGCCACTTTCCATAAGGTCCACGAGACTATCGGCAGTTCGTTGTGCTGCCTGATATTCTTCAAGTGTCTGGGCTCGTCGTAAAATATGACGCGTATGTACCGAGTCTGCGATGACCTTACGATCCAGGATTTTTGCTGCTCGCAGGGCATTACCCTCCATGTAGGGACCTACCACAGATCCCACAGGTTGCTGAAAAACAGAATCAGCAATGAGCGGACTAACCGCAGGCCGCTTCACGTAGGCAAAATCTACAGTACCATAATTATTTTCTACGTAGAAAGTGTCATTGACATTTTCGGCTGTCCATCCTGTGACAAGCTCATCCATTTTTTGTTTGAGTGCAGCACTATCTTCCGGTGTCGGCAACACATTAAAGGAAACGAAATTCAACACTCGTGTTTCCTCATCCTCAGCATATTCTGCTTTATGCTCATTTAGATAGGCCTTAAGATCAGAATCACTTACAGAAACATCACTGGCAGGTACCTGATCATAAGGAACCTTTACATATGTGAAATCTGTCCGTTCCGTTTGATCAATATTGGTTGCTTCCACCATCCAGGTAGGCGTGTAAAAGCCCTTGGATACCAAATTGGTTAGCTTATTAGTAAGTCTTTCAGTAATTACTTCCTTTTCCTGATATGCCCAAAGCTCTCGCAGGCTGGGTGTAAGACCTCCCTGATCAATCGTAGTCTTAATATTGTTAAGTTGAGTCCTATCTGCTAGTCCTGTGTTAGGATCAGCGAATCGCTGCTGAATCAATGGACTAAGATTAGTGCCAAACTGGAGATCCATTAATTCTGGTCTAGGTACCGACAGTCCGTTGGCTTCTGCTTCATTTCCGATAATGGTGCGATCCAGAAAGTAGTTGTACAGGTAATTACGTCTGCTGAATACATCAGCTTGCGATCCAGTATACAATATTCTTTCAGCGTTTTGGAATTCAGTCCAATCCACCTTCTCACCATCTACTTCCACCAGTGTCAGCTGTTGCGCTCCTGGTCCACCCTGGCCTGTCATATCCATGATGACAAAAGCAGCCAAAGCCAATCCAATCACCACAATCAACAACCAACTGTGCTTTCTGATTTTTCCAATTAATGCCATAGTTTCTTATGAATTTACCTCTATTAACGTTTGGAAGTTAAAATTGTATTGTAGCAACTTCTTCGTGCAAGAATTTTAGTTGGTAAAAATCGGCCATCATACCAACCTATGAATCAATTACTTATGCAGTCAAAAGATACTCTGTTTCAGGACTGAATCGATTCATATTCAGACCCTTTTAAAAAAGCACTGCAAAAGTAATAGAATAGGGCTTATTATCAAATATTTTTCGCGACAAGGCTCTAACTCATTTTCGCTTACATATTAACTATTTTTCACATTTGTCTTTGGCTATATCTGCTAGCTCATTATAGAAATCCTGACCAAATCTACGGACGATAGCCTCTTTTAAAAATTCATAAACAGGTATCTGGAGTGACTGGCCTAAAGAACAAGCCGCCGCACAAAGCTCCCAATCATCATAATTTAAGGCCGTCATTTCCACGACTGCTAGCTCTTTCTCTCGAATCGGATACAGATGGCAGGAAATAGGTTTCTGAAAAGAGATATCGCCTGCTTTCCAGGCGTGTTCAATACCACAGTAAGCGACTCCAGTCGGATCTTTGACCAGATAAACACATGACCCATCTGGGAGTAGGGGCGTACCGTACATATCTGGTTCCTCATAATAAGCGTATGCACCATCATCATCAATCTTTTCTTTCGAAGCTTCTGAAAGGTAAGGATCCAGGGCTGCGCGGATATCAACCAAGATACTCTTCTCCTCCTCAGTAATAGGAGCACCCCAATCACCTTCCCAGCAACATGCCCCTTTGCATGCCTTCAAGTTGCAGACAAATTTTCGGTCAAAGATGTCTTCACTGATTAAAATATTTTGAATAAGAATCATTCTGCAATATTATCGTCTTCAAAAGAACTAACGACGATCTAATCTGTTCAAATTATGTATATTTACGCCCCTCAATTTAGAGATCAATTCACAAATTTATCAACTTAAAAATCGGATCAGAGCCCAGTCAATGGATCAGTTAAAGTCGAAGTTTCAGGAAAAATCATCAGAATTAAGATCAAAGCTCCGTGCACTCGTCAAAGAAAACGCCTCCAAAATCGTGGATCAGGTGTCTCTGGCACAGATGTATGGAGGTATGAGAGGAGTGAAGAGTATGATTTGGGAGACTTCCAGCTTGGATCCTATAGAAGGCATAAAGTTTCGAGGATATAGTATTCCTCAGCTCAAAGAGAAATTACCTACTGTCAATGGTAGTACTGAGCCCCTTCCAGAAGGCTTATTTTGGTTGATGCTTGTGGGTGAGATACCAACTAAGGAGCAGGTAGCCTGGTTAGCGGACGAGTGGGAGCGACGAAATAAAGTACCAGATCACGTTTTTAAGGTGATTGACAGCCTTCCGAGGGACACACATCCCATGGCACAGTTTACCATGGGAATTCTAGCCCTACAAACCGAGTCGATTTTTGCCAAGCGCTACTTTGAAGGTCTGTCCAAATCAGAGTTTTGGGATCCCACATATGAGGATTCGATGAACCTCATTGCCAAACTTCCACGACTGGCTGCATATATCTATCGTCGAAGTTTTCATGATAATGATCAGATTGTAGCAGATCTTAACCTGGACTGGGGAGCTAACTATGCGCACATGCTAGGCAATGACTCTGCGGATTTTAGAGACTTCATGCGTCTATATCTGACGATACATGCCGATCATGAAGGCGGGAATGCCTCAGCACATACTACGCATTTAGTAGGCTCTACATTATCCGATGCTTACTTCTCCTTTGCAGGAGGAATGTCAGCACTGGCTGGCCCCCTTCATGGACTGGCTAATCAGGAAGTTATCAAGTTCATTTTTGAAATGCTTGAGGAATTAGGTACGGAAGACCCATCCAAAGAACAGATTGCAGAATTTGTTCAAAAGACGTTGGATGGAGGAAAAGTAATACCGGGGTATGGACATGCTGTACTTCGGCAACCTGACCCCAGATTTACGGCACAAAAAGCTTTTGCAGAAGAACACCTTTCAGATTCTTCAGTTGTAAATGTAGTTTGGAAACTGTTTGATGTAGTACCGCCCATTCTGCAAGGCCTTGGTAAAGTAAAAAATCCTTGGCCTAATGTGGATGCGCATTCTGGTGCTATCCTTGTACACTATGGGATGACGGAGTTTAGATACTACACCGTACTTTTTGGAGTCTCACGTGCTCTCGGTGTGTTGTCCGCATTGTGCTGGAGTCGGGCGATTGGCTTCCCATTAGAAAGACCAAAATCGGTGACCTCAGCATGGATTGAAAAATTTCTTGCTGAAAATTGAAAATAAATATGGAATTCCCAAAGGATCTAAAATATACTGAAGAACACGAATGGGTGAAGGTCGATGAATCTTCTTCTGATGATCGTACTATTGCCATTATAGGCATTACTGATTTTGCTCAGAGTGAATTGGGTGAACTCGTTTATGTAGAGGTAGAGACTGTTGGAGATAGGCTCGGGAAAGACGAGATCTTTGGTACAGTAGAGGCTGTAAAAACCACCTCTGATCTGTTTATGCCGGTGAGTGGTGAAATCCTCGAATTTAACCCTGCACTTGATGAAAATGAAGGGGACGATCCGGGCTTGATCAACACATCACCTTATGGTGAGGGTTGGATTATCAAGATAGCACTTGATGACCCTTCCGAACTGGATAGCCTGATGGATGCCGAAGCTTATGCTGCACTCGTCCAATAATTTTTGGTGTCATACACACCATTATTCTGAATTCATACATCTAGGTAAATAACAAGCAGCTTGTGAAGCGATTTCTTCCTGCATTAGTCTGGTCTTTAGTAATATTACTTTTGTCAGTCTTACCAGGAAGCTCCCTCCCTAAAGTGGGATGGAAGTCGTTTTTGGAATTTGATAAAATTGCCCACGCAGGTGTATACTTCGTCCTTGTAATCGCTATAGCATTCAGCATGAGAACCACTATTCATACCCGATTAGTGAGAAATCTGACTGCCATAGTTCTTGGCTGTTCACTCTACGGCTTTGCTTTGGAAGTGATACAATACACCTTTTTGTCGGATCGATTTTTTGAAATTCTTGATTTAATTGCTAATATTAGTGGCTCTATTGTAGGGTCAATATTTGTTTATCTAATTCTAAAAAGAAAAGCGTATGAATCTTGAGATTGCAGTCGGTGGTCAGGCGTTGGTACTATCCCTTGTGGGAGTACTCGTACTGATTATCGCGATTATATTGCTTTTCAGGAATGTACTAAGTAAGAAGTCTAACGCAGACCTTTCTGAGAAGTACGCCGATAAGAGTTGGGCTTCACCACTCATTGGTCGTGCTAAATACCCCGATGTGGATGTATTTAATTTCAGTGGCCCACTTTTCAACTTTGGTCTGCTAGCTGCATTGGGTTTGACCCTGCTAGCTTTCAGTTGGACACAAGTGGAAGACAAAGTTTTTATTCCTGAAGATGCATTAGAACTAGAGGATGACATCGAGATCGAGCCCCCTCGAACTGCTGAACCTCCTCCACCTCCACCTCCTCCACCTCCTCCAGTCATTGAAGAAGTACCCGAGGAAGAGATACTGGACGAGGAGGAACCTGAGTTCCTTGATATGTCAGTTGAAGAAGAAACAGTGGTCGAAGCTCCACCAGAGCCTGAAGCACCACCACCTCCACCACCTCCACCACCTCCACCACCAGAACCCGAGGTAGAGGAAATTTTCAAAGTGGTTGAGCAGATGCCCCGGTTCCCCGGATGTGAGGATGAAGCAGATGACGCTGCAAAGAAAGCTTGTGCAGATAAGAAAATGCTTGAATTTATCTATAAGAACATTAAGTATCCTGCGATCGCTAGAGAAAACGGTGTAGAAGGTACTTGTGTAGTACGATTTGTTGTAGATAAAGACGGATCTATTAGTGAACCTACTGTAGTACGTGACATTGGTGCAGGTTGTGGGGATGAAGCTCTTAGAGTGGTTCAAATGATGAACTCTATGGGTGCTAAGTGGACTCCTGGTAAGCAAAGAGGAAGAGCGGTTCGTGTTCAGTTTAACCTTCCTGTGAAGTTTAAACTCGAGTAAGAGCAACACTTAATTAAAGATAATCTAAGGCCCTATCCCTTCCGGATAGGGCCTTTTCTTTTGATAATGTGTCGATTATCTGTTTGACTTTGAACAGAACTCGTATTAAATAGCGTTATATTACGGTATTCAACATCAAACTATGAAACACATCCTGCCTTTACTTCTTTCGTTTTTATTTCTCGCTAGCGGTCCATTAGCGGGCCAAACCAGCCGTCTGGCAATGCAATATTTTGAAACCGGTGAGTTTGAGAAAGCAGCCTCTCTTTTTAAGGAATTATATCAAAAGGATAACCGTAGCAACTTCTACTTCGATAAATACATTGAAAGTTTGCTGGCCATGGAGTCTTATGACGAAGCCGAAAAGGTGGTCAAGAACAGACTGAAGCGCGAACCGCATAACCTCACATTGTATGTCACTCAGGGCAAAATTTATGAATCTCAGTTCGATGAAGATCAAGCTAATAAGCTCTATGAAGAAGCCATTAAAAAGATGCCTGATGATCGACTGACGATCGTGAGATTATGTAATGAATTTGTAAAAATGAACAAATTTGATCTGGCAATCAAGGGTTATGAAAGAGGTGCAAAATTGTTGCGGGACGAGATTATTTTCTCATACAACCTGGGAGATCTGTATCGCAAGAAGCACGATACGGAGAAAATGATTTACTATTTCCTGAACGCTATGGAAAATGAGGCTGCACGGATCGACAATGTGAAACTGTTGTTGGAACGTTATCTGGCTGAAGAGGATTGGAAAGTTTTACAAACCCAGCTCTACGACCGACTACAGAAGCATTCCGACAACATCCTTTATACAGAGCTCCTTGCCTGGGTATTCATTCAGAAGAAAAACTATCGTAATGCACTTCGACAGGTGAAAGCACTGGATCGGAGATTGAGAGAAAATGGGGGGAGAGTGTATGAACTAGGTAATATGGCTCTCAATGCTCAAGATTATGATGTGGCCATATCAGCGTATGAGTACCTTGTCGATTCAAAAGAGCCTGGATCTGCATTTTACCTTGATGCCAAGAAAGAACTCCTGGCAACGAAAAGAAAGAAAATCACAGAAGGATTTGACTTTGTACCTGAAGATCTCGCCCTTTTAGATCAGGAATACAGTGAATTTCTCACAGAATTTGGACGAAATAAATCAACCGCCCATATCCTTTTAGACCAGGCATCACTGCAGGCCCTTTATATGAACGATCTCAGTAAAGCAATCGATCTGTTGAACGAAATGATTGAGTATCCGGGCGTAAATCGCTATCTCAGAGCAAACGGGAAAATCCAACTAGCTGATTATTATCTCATGAAAGGAGAACAATGGGAAGCCACGCTATTGTATTCTCAGGTAGATAAAGAATTTAAAGATGATCTTCTGGGACAAACCGCTCGATTTAAAAATGCAAAATTATCCTACTATACGGGTGATTTTCAATGGGCACAAACTCAATTTGATGTACTTAAGGCCTCCACTTCAAAGCTGATATCAAATGATGCCCTTGACTTAAGTGTCTTTATCATGGATAATTTAGGTCTGGATACTACCTCACGACCCATGGAACTCTTTGCCATGAGTGAGCAATTAGTCTTTCAAAATCGATTTGACAAAGCTGTAGAAACCTGGAATCAGATAGAATCTGAATTTCCAGACCACTCATTGCAGGATGACATTCTCTATGCGAAAGCTAGGATGTACGAGAAGCGAAGAGAATATGAGCTTGCCGCTGACATGTATAAAGAAATCGTTGAAAAATACATAGAAGAAATTCGGGGAGATAATGCCCTATTTGCTCTGGCTAAATTGTATGAAACCAAACTGGACAAGAAAGAAGAAGCTCAAACACTGTATGAGCGACTTTTCATTGAATTTAGCAATAGTACACTAGCCGTCGAGGCAAGAAAACGATACAGAATTCTTCGAGGCGATTTTGAAGATCCTGCAAGCGAGGCACAGTAGGTTAGCTTATTATTAGTGTATTGCCCTTTTCAAAAAGTAGGCAGTATAAGGAGGTATTAATACTTATGAATTTTTCACTTACAGAAGAGCAAATAGCCGTACGAGAAGCGGCACGAGATGTTGCTGAAAACGTCTTAAAACCTGGAGTAATCCAGCGGGACAAGGACAAAACATTTCCTTCTGAAGAACTAAAGCAGCTAGGTGAATTGGGCTTTATGGGCATGTGTGTGGGACCCGCATATGGGGGTAGTGGAATGGATAATCTATCATATGTCTTAGCCATGGAAGAGATATCGAAAGTAGATGCTTCTACTTCCGTAGCCATGTCCGTCAACAATTCTCTCGTATGTTGGGGTATTGAGGCTTTCGGTACGGAGTATCAAAAGAAGAAATACCTGTATGACCTGGCCACAGGTACAAAATTGGGGTCATTTTGTCTGTCAGAACCTGAAGCCGGAAGTGATGCCACCAGTCAACGTACTACCGCCATAGAGGAGGGTGATTATTATGTCCTTAACGGGGTAAAAAACTGGATCACAAATGGCTACAATAGTGACATCCATCTCGTAATAGCCCAGAGTGACCGAGACAAAGGTCACAAAGGTATCAATGCTTTCATCGTAGATGCAGATGCTCCAGGAGTTGAAATTGGTCCCAAAGAAGATAAATTGGGTATAAGGGCGAGTGATACAACCTCGATCACTTATAGTGACGTCCGGGTGCCAAAAGAAAACCGGATTGGCGAGGATGGCTTTGGATTTAAGTTTGCTATGCAAACGCTTGCAGGAGGAAGAATCGGTATTGCGGCACAGGCACTTGGTATCGCAGCCGGTGCTTACAACTTGGCACTAGCCTATTCTAAAGAGAGAGAGGCTTTTGGGAAGCCTATTTATAAACATCAGGCAATTTCATTCAAGCTGGCAGAAATGGCTACTGATATAGAAGCAGCAAGAAATCTGGTATACCGTGCGGCTCAGCTAAAAGATGCCGGAATGGACTATGACTACGCTAGTTCCATGGCAAAGTTATTTGCGGCGGATGTGGCAATGAAGCACACCACCGAAGCAGTTCAAATCCATGGTGGGTATGGTTATGTTCGAGAATATCATGTGGAAAGATTAATGCGTGATGCAAAAATCACGCAGATTTATGAAGGAACATCCGAGATTCAAAAATTGATCATTTCACGAAATATTTTAAAGGGAAATTTATATGCCCCGGTCTTTGTTAGTTAGTGGATATGATGGACAAAGCGTTTAACATAGCAAGAATTGCAGGCATCCCTTTACGGATTCACTGGACCTTTGGATTCTTCTTTGTCTGGATCGCATATGCTGGATCCAAAGCAGGTATGGATCATACAGGTATTTACCGACTGTGTGGATTTGCTATCATTCTATTTGTTTGTGTAGTGCTTCATGAACTCGGGCATGCACTGACAGCACGAAAATATGGGGTCAATACAAAAGATATCATCATCTCACCCATTGGAGGTGTAGCAAGGCTTTATAAAATCCCCGAATTACCGAAGCATGAATTGATCATTGCGATAGCAGGACCTGCTGTCAATTTAGTAATCGCAATAATCTTGGGCGTATTCCTGACTCTATTTAGAGATAATGGGGTTTGGCCAGTGGGAGACCCGACTCGCATATTTAATCATAGCGAAAATTTTCTACCTGCCCTATTCTGGTTAAATTTCTTCCTGATCATATTTAATCTTCTACCGGCTTTCCCCATGGATGGTGGTCGAATATTTCGGTCCTTACTTGCCATGAGACTTGGCAGAACAAAAGCTACCCGAATAGCATCGAGACTAGGTCAAATCATTGCAGTAGGGTTTTTCATCTACGGCATAATACAATCGGATTTCATATTGGCATTCATTGGTGTCTTTGTTTTTATTTCAGCTGCCAATGAATTTCGTATGGTGTATGCTGATATGATTCTTAACCAGGGCATGGCTGTAGATGTAGTTAGATCTAACTATACGACCTTATCGATAAATGCTTCGATCGCTGAAGCCATTCAATTAAGAGAAGAGGGGCTAGAAAAGGATTTCATGGTCGTCGACGCATGGGGTCAACCCGTGGGCGTCTTGCATGAGGAATTTATCGATGCTGCCATTCAGAACGAAGAAACCAACGTTCCTGTTGCCACATATCTCAGTCCTAGTTTTGAACGCGTTCCACACACCTTAGGGTTGAAGCAATTGTTTCAATTATTTCAGCAAAAAGGTTATTCAATCATTCCTGTTTATCAAACGGGAAATCTCATAGGTGTAGTAGATCGCAAAACACTCAACGAATTTCTCCAAGCTAAGACGAGTATTTGGAACAACTGGATAAAACCCTGATCGTATGCGCTTCATTATTTTGTACGCACTCTTTTTACTTGTTCAACCAGGATTGTTTGGACAGGAAATTAGTCTGTTTGACTACTTCTCGTTGCATGATTCAGTTCATGTCACTATTGAGACGGATTTTAGGCAATTGATGAAGAAAAAAGATGAGTACCAGGATGCTTATCTAAGGATAACATCAGGTGACTCCATATTATTAGACACACTGGGTGAGATTCGTTCCAGAGGAAATATCCGCAAGAAAGTGTGTTATATGCCGCCCACAAAGATCAGGTTGAAAAAGAGTTACCTAAGTTCCCGCGGGTTCTCTACTTACCCTACATTAAAAATTGTGAACTCTTGCTCATTTACGAATCGCGATAAGATCTATGTACAGAAAGAACAGTTAATTTATCAAATATATAACCTGATCACTGACCTGAGTTTCAGGACTAAATATATTACCCTCACCTACATAGATACAGAAGGGAAAAAGGACACCCAAGATATTCATGGTTTCTTCATTGAGCACGAAGATCAAATGGCAGATCGATCCAATGGGGAACTCTACGAGCTATCCTATTTTAGATCGGAAGCACTCAATCGTCTGAGCTACCTTCGTTTTTGCGTATTTCAATACATGATTGGCAATACGGATTGGAAGGTATTGAATCAACATAACCTGGTAGTAATTAAGGTGCCGGATGAACGTGCCATATACCCTATAGCCTATGATTTTGACTACGCAGGACTCACAGACACTCATTATGCGGTGCCGAATGATAAGTTAGCCATCAAAAGTGTCCGCGATCGACTCTACCTCGGACCATGTCAAAATGATGTAGAAATTGAATTAATCTGCAAAGAGTTTCTCTCAAAAAAGCAACAGATTCTCGATGTAATAAATAGATCTTTACTGGGTGATAGGGACAAGAAGCAAACAATTAGTTACCTAGATGACTTCTTTGAAATGCTAGAAGATGAGCGAGCAGCTAAACATGTTTTTTCGACATGTATGGATTACTAGACAACGCTAATCAAATTCGAGTACACCTTTTTGCTGATGCTTATTAAATAAAAGACTCCTCCTTCGTATTCCAGGTATCTCCACGTGTATCACGTTTCGTTGATTTACGAAACGATCAACAAAGATACTATCCTGGACCTCGATTGTCTCGATTGATTCCGGCTGCACAATATCCATCATTCTAAATGTGACGTAAATAGTCAGTTCTTCAAATTTAACTCGGTGTACTTCCAGTTCTATATCCCGACCATTCACACGGATCTTGAAATTTTCTTCAACATAATTGGCAACCATCTTCTTTGAAGGAACTGAGGCAAGTGAAGGTCTATACTGGTATTCATTTTCAAGGAGACCTGACACCACCAGAAAATCATCGATGTACATTCTCAGATCCAGTTCGTATCGCTCATTCGATTCATCATACGATAGATTTGCAACACTCATTTTTAGGGGATGTGCAGAGGCCGGGACCACAACTACAAGTCCCAATATCAATATTAAGACGCCGAGAAAAATGCTTCTAGTATCATAATGAGTGAGACACCTGCGCCAGCTCCTGAGACAAATAAATTCCAATCGTGATGTTTTATTTTAAAAATCTGATCGATTATAAAGTATAACGCAAAAAACAAGCATACTATGATAATCTGACCGATTTCTAAACCGACATTGAAGGCAAAAAGTTCGAGAACAATGCTTTCTCCGCCGGTGAGCGCTCGAAAAAAATTAGAAAACCCCATACCATGAATAAATCCAAAAAAGAGCGCCAACATGTAATTAGTTCTGACCGCTATTTTATGCTGATCAGCGGTGTTTGACCAGACGTTATGTATTGCGGTGAGAAAAATCGTAATAGGTATTGCCGTCTCAACCAGTTGTTGAGCAATGTTGATCACATTGAATGCTGACAAAGCAAGGGTGATAGAATGTCCGATCGTAAAAGCAGTGACTAGAACTAATATCTTCTTCCATGAACGCCAGGAATAAAAAGCACACAATGTGATGATAAATAGCATGTGATCATATCCCTCAAAATCAGAGATGTGCTCAAACCCCAATTGCAAATAAATGCTAAACTGATCCATAGATGCTAATTATCTTAATACCAACTTTGTATATTAATCCAAGTACAAGATATAACTGTACTTTAACAACAAGGTGCCTTACGTTCAAAAAATGAGAGATTACCTATTCCTACTAATCATTTTTCTGCTGATACCCGGAGGCATACGTGCACAATGGAAATATGCACAAGTTTATGAGAATGGTCGCATTGATGTCAGAAACTCAAATCACATTCAAATTGAAGAAAAAAGTGGATCTAATCTCAGAAGTAGTGCAACTGTTTCATTGAAATTATCCATGTCTTTCCCGGCAGATCCCGCTTTTAAAAACTTCAGAAATGTAACGATAGCTGATATCAATCAGGATCAAAAGGAAGAAATTATCCTGGGCGTAGCAAACCACCTCTACGTATTCCAAAATGATCGAATGCTCTGGTCGCGCGAACTTTTAGGTCTGTGTCGATTTCCTGTGGCCGTGGGAGATATCAACTATGATGGACTTGATGAGATTGTGGCCCTAACTGGCTTCAATGGTGATCCGGGCCAGATCTATGTTTTTGACTTTGCCGGCAATTCTGTATCACCGTGGCCTATTTCCTTTAACGGCAACTGGATGATTTCGTCTCCGGCTCTTGCCGATATGGATGGAGACAGTGCACTTGAAATTATCTGTAGTGATTTGGAAGGTAGTTTTGGTCAAACTTACATTCTCAAAGCGGATGGCACTTCGATAAATAGTCAATGGCCAATTCCTCTTCCCAATATCCCTGCCGTTACACCCACCGTAGGAGACCTTGACCAGGATGGCTCTCCAGATATTCTCATCAACAGCACCCGGGAGATTTATGCCTTTGATGTCGAAGGAGATTTAATTGAAGGCTGGCCCTTCAATAGCGTGGGTACAAAATATAGTTTTCAATCACCCATAGTGGTTGATCTAGATCAAGATGGGACGCTTGAAGTCATTGCCGAAGGACATGGCGATAATCCTCTTTTTCTCGTCCTAAAAAATAATGGAACACCTCATGCAGGATGGCCAAAAGCTGTTCCTGGTAATAGATGGACATTTCATCCACCTACTGTATTTGATTTTGCAGGACAACCTCATATCGTGATGGCTCGCCCACTCTCCGAAACTCCAGAGGATATGATGTATGTGTTTGATAAGGATGGTGTGCAAAAGTCGAATTTCCCCCTTGTCAAAGCAGGAGGGACAGAAGGGTTGACCAGTGTCGTCGATATAAATAATGATGGATCCCCGGATCTTATTTTTCCCAGTAATATTCTGGATCCAGGAGGTGAAGGATTCATTCATGCTTATAATGTAGAAAGTGGAAGGGAACTGGATGGATTCCCACTGCGCATGAAGGGGTTTACTTATTTAAATGGAGCCACTTTCGGAGACACGGACGGAGATGGCCTCTTGGAAATGGCTGTTCTCACCTATACCGAATATCCCGAGGACCAGGCAGATACCAGCTTTCTATACGTCTATGATTTGGAGACTCCTGCCAATGTCGATCATATCTGGTGGCCTACCTATAAGGGAAATAATCTCAGAAACGGCTTTCATAAAATCTCTTCAAGAGTCACATCTGTAGTCGATTTCGAAGTGACAATTTCAAATCCATTTACTGATCGCCTGTCTGTCAAAAATAATTCGGGTCGACTACTTAATCTGAAAGTCCTTGATTTCAATGGGCGTGACTTGAGCCAAAGTACCATATCCCCACTCGAAGAAATATCGGTACAGACTCTCGATTGGGCAAAGGGATCTTATTTCCTGTCCCTGTACGATGTAAAATCAGGCACTGTGGCCGTTAGAAAAGTATTACTTATTCGATAACCCACCATACCATTTAGTCCTAATCAGGATATATTCATCGGTTTAACTTCACATTAAGACAATCCCACCGTTGGTGTTCGACTCATTTGAAAGAACCCTTTAGTTCACTTTCAAAAACCAACGTCATGAAAAAATTGATACTTATTATTCTTGCATCCGGCCTCTTGATGAGCTCCTGCCGCTCTGTCGAAAAGATGATTGATCAGGGAAATTTTGATACCGCCTTGCACAAATTGGAACGAAAAATTGCCGGGAAGGATCGGATTAAGACAAGTCATGTACAGTGGATCGAAGAGACTTTTAAAAAAGTAACAGACCGTGACATGGCCCGGGTCAAGCTTTTGGCAAGTAGCTCCAGATCTGATGATTGGAGAACCATCATTTCAATGTATGAGAAGATTTCTCGCCGACAGGAAGGTATTAGCGCGCTACTTCCCATCATTTCAAAAGATGGATATCGTGCAGAGTTTTCCTTCGTTCGTCTGGAAGAACTAATTAAAAATGCAATTGACACACATCAAGATTTAACGTACTCAGAAGCTTCTACCTATCTGGATGCCGCTCGAAAAGGTGACAAGCTATCAGCTAAGAAAGCCTATGAAAAGTTCAATGCATTATGGCGATTTGACACTCACTACCAGGACGCCCATGTATTGCAAGAAGAAGCATGGAAATTAGGAACACAACATGTGAGGGTATCCGTGGAAAATTTTACTGCAACAGGCTTGGATACATGGGTTGAAGAGGAAATCCTACACAATTTTAAAGACGATAAATGGGTAAAATATCACATAAATGGTGGCAACCACATACAGATGGACCACTATCTCACTGTACGGTTAAACGCGCTTGATTTCAGTCCTGAAAGAATTCGCGAAAAAAGATATGGCGATCGAAAGGAAATAGAGGATGGCTTTGAGTACGTCTTGGATGAAAATGGTAACGTATTGAAAGATTCTCTGGGCAATGATGTGAAGAATCCTGTGTTTAAAACGATCACGGCCCGGATTATTGAAACACATTTACATAAATCTGCGTTACTACATGCGAATCTAGTAGTAGAATCTGCAAGAGGAAAAGCAGAAGTTAGAAGATCTTTGGACACTGAGATTGTTTTCGATCACCACTTTGCAGAGTTCCAGGGAAATAGAAAGGCTCTGAGTAAACAAAGTCGTGCACTGATTCAAATTGAGCCTTTGCCTTTTCCTACCAATCACCAGATGTTTACTGATATAATATCATTGGTGAATGAGAAGATTCGATCAGAAATGCGGCATATCAACTTCTTTGGTGGAGTATTAGTGACGTAGTTAGCTCTATAAATAATTATATATTTGCGCCCTTTTACAAATCCATACGTCCTATTACTGGCGGAGGGATTTACGGGATCACAGGTTGGAATATTCCAACATTATAAATTAAAGCCTCTTATAAGTGAATAAATTATTCTTCTTTTTATCATGCTCTATGTTCTTCATATGCATGGGATGTGGAAGTAATGAGCCAAATCAGGTGACTAGTAATGGTGAATGGCACTCCATATTTAACGGAGAAAACCTGGACGGATGGAAGCGACTGAATGGTAGTGCAGAATTTGTCGTCGAGGATGGCGTGATTGTCGGTACGACCAAACGTGGCGAGCCTAATACTTTCCTCGCTACGGAACGAGACTACAGCGATTTTGCACTTCAATTCGAATTCCTACTCGACACTTTCATCAACTCTGGTGTTCAGATCCGTAGCAATAGCCTTTCAGATTATCAGAATGGCAGGGTGCACGGATACCAGGTTGAACTCGATCCATCTTCAAGACAATGGACGGGAGGAATCTATGATGAATCCAGGAGAGGATGGTTATACCCCATGCAACTGCATCCGGACGGTGGCGGGTCTACATTTAAGGTAGGCGACTGGAACAAGGTCTATGTCGAAGCAGTGGGCGATGAAATAAAAACATGGGTAAATGACGTACCGGCTGCGTTTCTGGTGGACGATTTTACAGATGAAGGTTTCATTGCACTGCAAATCCATTCTGTAGATAGGCCCGAGCTCAATGGACGTAAAATCATGTGGCGAAACATTCAAGTAAAGACTGGAAACTTTGACAGGAAACCCGGTGACTTTGGATATGTAGTAAATACCAAACCAAACAGTTTAACTGAGGCTCAGAGACAAATGGGTTGGATTGAATTATTCAGTGGTCAATCAACTGATGCATGGAGAGCTGCTCATGCTACAGAATTTCCTTCCAGTGGTTGGAAAATAGAAGACGGTGCACTCATGGTCGAAGAATCTGGCGGTGAAGAATCAGCATTCGGTGGAGACATCGTTACAAAAGACGAGTTTTCTTCTTTCGAATTTGAACTGGAATTCATGCTCTCTGAAGGTGCAAATAGCGGGATAAAGTATTTCGTGACGGAAGAATATGATCAGACAGAAGGTTCTGCCATTGGACTTGAATACCAGCTACTCGATGATGAAGAACATCCCGATGCTAAGATGGGAAGGGACGGAAACCGAACCCTCGGCTCCCTTTACGACTTAATGACAGCAGAAAAACCTGCGCGATTTCTGAGACCTCCCGGAGAATGGAATCATGCGCGAATCGTAGTGAAAAAAGATAATACAGTTGAGCACTGGTTGAATTATGTGAAGATACTGAAATATAAGCGCGGTTCTTCACAGTTTAATTCGTTAGTGAAAGAAAGTAAGTATAAGGATTGGCAGGGATTTGGTCTGGCTGATCAGGGGCATATCCTCTTACAGGACCATGGTAACCATGTAAAGTTCCGAAGTATTCGGGTAAGAAATATCTAATTTCAACCTCATAGTGAGATACGTCTCACTAGATGAAAACGAGAGGGGCCTGCTCATAAAACAGGTCCCCATTTTTTTATGATACATATTTATCGAGGGCACACAGGAATTCCACATCTTTAATTTCCTTAGGAATAGCGGGCCCCAGCACCTGACTTCCTTCACCTTTTACCAGCACATTGTCTTCAATGCGTATACCTCCAAAATCACGATATGTCCGTACTGCTTCATAATTGATAAATGCCTCATATTTCTTCTCCTGCTGCCACATATCAATTAGCTCAGGAATAAAATAAAGACCAGGTTCCACCGTCAGTACAAATCCTTCCTCAAGTCTTCGACCCAATCTTAGGGAGCGATATCCGAATAGTGTGTTTCGTTGAGTCCCGGGGCCATATCCTACCTTGTCTTCGCCCAGGTCCTCCATATCATGGACATCCAAACCTAACATATGACCTAGTCCATGGGGGAAAAACAAGGCATGTGCCCCGAGCTCTACCGCTTCAGCCAGGTCTCCTTTCATGAGACCAAGATCCTTCAATCCCTGAGCCATAGAAAAGGCTGCAGCACGATGGATATCGAGATACTCGACACCAGGCTTTATAGCATTGATCGCGTTATTCTCGGCGTTCAGGACCAATTGATATATCTCCTTCTGTTGAGAAGTGAATGAACCAGAAACGGGAAATGTACGAGTGATATCACCCGCATAGAACATAGAGGACTCAGCCCCGAAATCACCCAGTAATAAATCACCGGGCTTCATCACATTGTGATAAGAATGATTATGCAGTGTCTGCCCATTAATCGTCACGATAGGAGTATATGCAGGCTGAACATCATGACGATGCGCAACTTCCATGAGCTTTGTGTACATATCAGACTCCTTAAGGCCTGGTTTGATACTGTACATGACTTGCAGATGCATTTCGCGGGTAATTTCTAGGGCTTCCTCAAGTTGCAAGATTTCCTCGTCGGATTTAATAGACCGCTGGCTTATGACAGCATCCACCAGTGAGTCCGAAGCCATTCCCGTTATTTCAGTAACGTCTTTATCTAATAATTTAGACAGGAGTATCGTATTCTCACCCCGATAGGGAGGCAGGAAATGTATCGGACGATCTTTACTGCTGGTCGTGATCAGCGAGGCGACTTTCTCGGTCGATATGATCTTTCCAATTCCCACTCGCTCTGCCAGGGATTTCAACGTCGGCTGAGGCCCTGTCCACACAATATCGTTTATCGTCAATTCATTCCCAGCCAGAAATACCTCTCCGCTGTCTACATCCAGAAGAAGAGCAAGCCCCGGCAGATCCAAACCAGTATAGTACAACATGGAGCTGTCCTGTCTAAAATGGTAATAATTGTCTAGGAAGTTTCGGGGACTATTTGAGTTACCAAGAATCAGGACCAGACCTGAATCCATTTTCCTCAATAAAGTATTTCGCCTGGCTATGTAGGTTTCTCGCTTAAATAAATTCATTTGGCTGTTAAATTGTGGATTAAACCATATCGGTAGGGCGCACCCACTTATCAAATTCCTCTTCTGTCAGATAATTTAGTGCAATCGCTGCCTGCTTGAGTGTAGTACCCTCCTTGTACGCCTTCTTGGCAATGTCTGCAGCCTTGTCATATCCTATGCGAGTATTGAGCGCGGTGACCAGCATCAAGGAGTTATTAAGGTGTTCTTCGATCCGTTGATAATTTGGCTCCAGTCCTGTTACGCAGTTTTCATTGAAGCTGTCACAAGCATCTGATATAAGTCTGGAGGAAGTCAGGAAATTAAAAATCATCATCGGTTTGAAGACGTTCAATTCGAAGTGTCCATTCATACCTCCAACATTAATAGCTACATCATTCCCTAATACCTGAGCCATCGCCATCGTCAAAGCCTCAGATTGAGTAGGATTCACCTTCCCCGGCATAATCGACGATCCCGGTTCATTCGCAGGAATGATCACCTCACCGATACCACTTCTGGGTCCAGAAGCCAGCATTCGAATATCATTTCCAATTTTCATCAACGAAACAGCTACTGTTTTAAGGGCCCCATGAGATTCTACAATAGCATCGTGTGCTGCCATTGCTTCAAATTTGTTCTTTGCACTTTTAAATGGATGACCCGTTAATTCTGCAATCTTGCGAGCCACCAATCTGGAATACCCTTTGGGTGTATTAAGTCCAGTGCCCACGGCAGTGCCTCCCAGTGCCAACTCGGCCAGATGCTTTAATGTATGCTTGATTGCTGCTATACCATGCTCCAGCTGCGAAGCATATCCGGACAACTCCTGTCCCAGAGTCACTGGTGTCGCATCCATAAAGTGGGTCCTTCCAATTTTCACCACCTTCATGTAGGCCTTGGATTTTTCAGTGAGTGTATCCTTTAGCCTTTCAAGTGATGGAATCGTATGGCTTACTAGAAAGTCATAGGCCGCAATGTGCATTGCGGTAGGAAAAGTATCATTCGATGATTGAGACTTATTGACATCATCATTAGGATGCAGTGTTTTCTTATCATCTATGAGGTTTCCACCTTTTAGTACATGGGCACGATTTGCAATCACCTCATTTACATTCATATTGGATTGTGTACCCGATCCAGTCTGCCATACCACCAGGGGAAATTGATCGTCTAGTTTACCTGCTAATATTTCATCGCAAACTTTACTTATCAGGTTGGCCTTGCTCTTGGGCAGCACTTTGAGTTCGGCATTTGTTTGTGCAGCTGCCTTTTTCAAAATGGCAAAAGCCCTAATTACTTCAATGGGCATGCGCTGTCCACCAATTTTGAAGTTTTGGCTGGATCGTTCCGTCTGAGCGGCCCAGTACTTATCAGCAGGTACTTCCACCCATCCAATACTATCTTTTTCTTTTCGATATTTTACTTTGGTTGTCATTCGAATAATTTACAATTAACTTGAGATTATAAAATTACCGAAATACCAATGAAATTGCGGATCAAAGGCAATAGCATTCGAATGCGATTATCACAAGGTGAAGTGAAAACTCTCCAGGAATCAGGTGAAGTGTGGAATTTTACTCAATTATCTTCCCTGCAATCGTTCAGATATGGAGTCGTGGCAGCCCCTTCACCCGACATTAAAGTCCATACCGCAGAATTCAATATGAGCCTGGAAGTGCCGTTGAATAAACTTGAAAAATGGTTTGATCCATCTGAAGTCACCATCAAAAGCGATATCAAACTGAATGGAGATGAAAGTCTGATAATCCTCATTGAAAAAGACTTCCAATGCCTGACAACCAGACCTGGTGAAGATGAATCTGACCTATTTCCTAATCCACTGGAAAAGCATGGATAATATTCCAATCAATCGGCGAATTATTCATCGATACCAAGGTGAATTACTAGACAGTGAGGAAGACCACATCATAGTTGAGTCTCCGCTAGAGGTAAAAATTCGACATGGACAGGCCAATCATCGAATCACCAGTCCGTTTATCACCTTAATGAGAACACCAGGTGAAGATATTGAACTCATAACGGGTCTATTATTTAGTGAAGGCATTATCAGCAAAAGACAAGACATCATCCAAATTCGCTGGGTAGGAGATAATAAACTAATGGTGGAACTTTCATCTGCATTACCGCTTACTTTAGATTATCAAAACCGGGCTACATTTTCGAACTCGAGCTGCGGGGCATGTAGCAAAACCAGTCTTGAAGAACTCGAAAATGTGATACCCTTTCCTCTGGGGCCCGGCCCTTTGTTTGATGCTGATGATATTTTAAACTGGCCCAGTCTGCTACAGAAATCACAAGCACTTTTTTCAAAGACGGGAGGAGCTCATGCGGTAGGGCTAATTATTGAAAATAGCATCATGGCAGTGGCTGAGGACGTAGGACGTCATAATGCTATGGACAAGCTTCTCGGTAAAATTTTAAAAGATTCAACTATTGATCCCTATAAAGCTGGTGTAATCGTCAGCAGCAGAGCGTCGTTTGAATTGGTACAAAAAGCATTGATTGCCGGCATCCCTATGTTAGTTGCGGTGGGTGCTCCAACAAGTTTGGCAATAGCTCTCGCTGAATCTTATGATATGACACTAATAGGCTTTGCCCGTTCCGGACAGTACAACATTTACAGCGGTAGGCAACGACTTAGAGTGCACGTACAAAGGGTAGAGAAAATATGAAGGACACAGGTATAGAATCACCAGAAGATCATGACAAAATAATAATCAATACGCCAAAGGAGAATAGTGCAGGCATCCCTGCCATCCAGTCAGTTTTAAAGCACGTGTTTACCGATATGGGCAAAAAGAATGTATTCGCCACGAAATCAAAAAAGGTGGAATTGATTGTCCTGGGTGCGCATGGCCTGATCCTGAAGATGATCGTTCCAGACTAGGAGAGTAATGCGAAAATGGCATGTAGGCCATTGCCGAAGAAGCCAGTAATAAACATATTGACGTATACTTCTTTACGTCTAATAACATCTCATCTAGACGGAATCGGACGGATTTCGAGCTGGCAGTACGCGAGTGGCCAAGCATTTCAAAGCAGTTCCCTATCCAATTCCACTTGAACTGTAGCGACATATTTTCCAGAAGCAAACATTTAGTCCCTATCCATTTGACAGCATATCAAAAACTCCAGCTTCGAAGCGCTTTCTCATTCGGATTACCAGGTCTGAGAACCTGGCTTAAGGTTCTTAAACTTAATTATGATAGCTTCGATCAAACCTTCTTATCTTTAGAATGTTAGATCAGTACGGTGGGAAAGGTTTTACCACCAATCCAAAACCTGATTTTACTTTTTTTGAAAAACCTATAAAAACAAAACAACACTATGGCTTTTACGCTTCCAGATTTGCCTTATGCAAAAGACGCATTAGAACCACATATCGACGCCAGGACAATGGAGATACATCATGGTAAGCACCATGCAGGATATACTTCAAAGCTTAATGCTGCCATTGAGGGTAGCGACCTGGAGGGAAAGAGCATTGAAGAGATTTTGGGAGAAGTATCCGCACACGGACCCGCTGTTAGAAACAACGGTGGAGGATATTATAATCACTGCCTCTTTTGGGAAATATTATCTCCCAATGGTGGTGGAAGTCCTACCGGAGCACTTGCTGATGCTATCAATGAGAAGTTTGGATCCTTTGATGATTTTAAGGACGCTTTTTCAAGAGCCGCCGCTACACAATTTGGTTCGGGATGGGCTTGGCTGCTTGTTGACAAAGCAGGTCACCTCGCAGTAACTAATACACCAAATCAGGACAATCCTCTCATGGACGTCACAAACGTTCAGGGTACACCCATTTTGGGTATTGATGTGTGGGAACATGCATACTACTTAAATTATCAGAACAGACGCCCAGACTATATTGCAGCATTTTTCAATGTGGTCAATTGGGATGAAGTAAGCAGGAGATTTGCTGCTGCTAGCTAAAAAAAGAAAATATTGATAAAATAGAGCTGTCAGATATGGCAGCTCTTTTTATTTAGCAAGTTTTGCAATCTCATAAAGCCTTTCTACCTGCGCCTGCGTATAGTTGCCCATCATTCCTGCCTGAAATATATATTCATTATCACCCTGTATTTTTACATGTCGAAAGTCATAGTTGGTGATACTATCGATTTTCAGTTGATATATGAACCCATCTTGTTCCTCAAGAATAAATTCATCAAAATAGGTTCCATCTTCTACCGTACTTTTTTGTAACCTCAGTGCATCCTCAATTTTGGTGGTTTGAGCTTTCGAACTAAAAATCTGCAAGCTGTACCAATCAGGTCCCTTTATTGTAACATCCTTTTGTACCAGCCAATCCATTGTCTTTACCACAATACTGTCAGGAGCTTGTATTGTAATGGGTAGACCATATTCCAGCAAATCCTTCTCCACTAAATCGATATCTGAATTATTGCTACAAGCAAATATCGTAGGAAGAACAAGGATATATAGACATTTAATTAATTTCAATCCATTCATTGTGGCAATATATGAAATTGACTAACACGAAACCTGTTTTAGAGATTGCAGCACACTCTTTGGCATCTGCAATCAATGCTCAGGAAGGGGGTGCTGATCGTATTGAACTCTGCACCGCACTCCAAACCGGAGGATTGACTCCTTCTATTGGACTCATCGAGCTCATTAAAGAACATATAGAAATACCCATTCACGTCTTGATTCGACCTAGGGTAGGTAATTTTCAGTACAATGGCAGAGAGGTCACTGAAATGACAAGGAGTATCGCAATATGTAAAGAATTAGGCGTCGAAGGTGTCGTGCTGGGATGTTTGACAGATCAATATGACGTGGATCGTCATGTGATGTCTGATCTGTGCGAAGCCGCTAAAGATCTGGATATCACTTTTCATAGGGCATTTGACCTGACACATGATCCCTACGCAAGCCTTGAAAAAATCATCGATCTAAAATTCGACCGGGTGCTCACATCCGGTCAGCAGACAAGGGTGACCGGTGGAATCGAGATCGTTAAAGAACTCGTGAAAATAGCAGATGAAAAAATCAGCATCATGCCGGGTGCAGGTATAAATCAATTCAATGCAAAAAAAATCATTGTCGAAACTGGTTGCAACGAAGTACATGCCTCCGCAAAAAAAGAGCGTAGTGGAGTCGCCAAACCTTCTCTGGTAGCTATGATGGGGGGTGGTACTTTGTCAAAGATATGGGAGACCGATACCGCGGAAGTACGTGCCATCAGGATTGCAATCGACAGTGCATAAAAAAAGCTGGGTGCAATTCATACACCCAGCTTTCAAATTCTTTAAGAATGTTCTTCCTTATCCGTTTTTCTTGGCTTTTATGCCACAGCCTATTGCCTTGGTAGTAGTAGTTTCAGGATCTTTTCCATCCTTTAAAGCAGTAATCGCAGCGGACACATAGTTGGTCTTGACGGCGTCAGCATCCTGTGGGTTATCATCAATTGCACCTTTATATCGTAACTTCATATCGCTATCGATGAGAAATACTTGAGGCGTATTAGTCGCAGCAAATTTTGGGTACACTTCCTGACCATCATCAAATAAATACTGGAAAGTAAATCCTTTGCTATCTGCCCGTTCTTTCATTTTATCAAAACTATCCCCGGGTTGGACATCGGGATCATTTGGATTGATCGCAATCACCGGAAAACCCTCTCCAGCATACATGTTGTGAAGTTCTATGAGTCGATCTTCATACATTTTAGCAAAGGGGCAAGTATTGCAAGTAAAAACAATGATGGCACCCTCTTCACCCATACTTTCGCTCAGCATGGACCATTCGTCATTGACACCTTTTAATTTAAAGTCATCGACCTTGTCGCCGATAGCATATCCATCACCCAATGGTAGATTGGCGGCCATAAAGAACATAGCAGCAGCTAATAGGCTTAATGTAACACTCAGTTTTTTCATGTTTAATTAATTTTTATAAGTAGGATTCAATAATAGATTTTAATTCTTCATAGGATGCAAATTGATCCCCATAGAAAGATCTCTGATCAGATTTATAAATAACCGTGGCTGGAATCGCACCAGACCACCTTGGATCCACTTTATCAATCCATGCATTTGCATTGGGCTCTACCAAGACCACTACCTCGGATTGGATCTTCTCCTCTTCAAGAAAAGGAATTACTCGCTTTTCTATCTGATTTTCAAAATCCATACTCACCAATAGTACCTTAACGGGCATTTCAGAAAAGTCTCTTGTCAGGTTTTCAAAGTAAGGGAGCTCCTCGACACAGGGTTTACACCAGGTAGCCCAAAAGTTGATAATATATGTCGTATCGGATGTATTAGAGAGGTATGCTTCAAATTCCGCAAAGTTGACCACCCGGGGACTAGTTGATTGTGCTAAGACAGAAAAATATGATCCCAGAATTAAGGCAAGTAGTAGTCTACATTTCATTTCGATGGATTCGTACGCAATGATGTAACGCCTCCAATTAGTTTAGCTTATACGGCAGTCCCAATTTTTCGATTTCCTTAACAAATTGACTATCAATTTGGATCTTTCTTGTTTCACTCATAAACTGGAGCTTCATTTCATGCTCCCGATCATACACTACAATCCTTAAAGGCTGGTTACCCTGATGCTCTGAGCAGGCGAGCTCCAGGGATTTTTCAAATTCAGGCGTGATTTGTTCTATGGGCACTTTAATCGTAATGGATTTTGTCATTTCCTCACCGACACTGGAAAGTAGTCGTATGATTTGAGGATCAAAGTATAGTTCATCACTCATATACCTTGATTTAAATACACCATCAATAAATACTACCTGCCCCACCTCGATTAAGCCCTTGTATCTCAGATATGTGTCTTGACTCAGGTACATTTCAAGTGATCCATTGTAATCTTGCAAAGTGAACCGACAGTATCCATTGCCCCGTTTATTCACTCCATGAAGGGCATTGGTGATGATGCCTGCGATTTTTAGTTGTCGGCCGCTGGCTTTCACTCGATCAAAGTGTACCAATTCACAGTTGACATAATTTTCAAGCTCTAACTTATAGGCATCGAGCGGGTGTCCACTTACATATATACCAATGATCTCCTTTTCCTTATTGAGCTGATGCATCATGGACCAGGGTTCGGCAGAAGGTATAACTGGCTCCGGAATAAGCACCTCATCACTATCTCCAAATAGACTGGTAGCACTTTCCGCTTTTTGTTGCTGGTAGGAGTTGCCATAACGAAGGCCATGCTCTATCATGGTCTCATACTTATCAGAAGGCACAAAATAATTAGATCTTTCGATCTCAGTAAAGCAATCCAATGCACCGCCCAGTACCAGGTTTTCAAAGGCCTTCTTGTTTAAGGTGCGAAGATTGAGACGACGCATCATATCGAAAAAGCTAAGGAAGTGACCGTTGGCTTCACGTTCTCGGATCAGTTCTTCAACTGCTGCCTGACCTACGTTTTTCATAGCAGAAAGACCGATACGGATTTGACCCTTCCGATTTACTGAAAAATCAACACCACTTTCATTCACATCGGGCAGTAGTACATCAAGTGAAAGCTTCTTGCATTCTCTCAGAAAGAAATTTAGCTTGGTAATATCGCTCTTATTGTGTGTAAGAACCGATGCCATGAACTCCGCCGGATAGTGTGCCTTGAGATAAGCTGTTTGGAAAGCAACAAATGCGTAGCAAGTGGAATGAGACTTATTGAAAGCATAGGATGCAAAAGCCTGCCAATCATTCCATATCTTATCCACCGCCTCTTTAGGATGTCCATTTGCCGAACAACCCTCCACAAAGAGGGGGTACAAGGCATCAATAATCTTCTTTTTCTTTTTGCCCATACCCTTACGCAAGGCATCTGCTTGACCCTTACTGAAGTTTGCCAACTTCTGCGAAAGCAGCATCACCTGTTCCTGATACACGGTGATCCCATAAGTCTCTGCCAAGATCTCCTCCATGACCGGAAGATCATATTGTATCTCTTCCTTGCCATGCTTCCTGGCAATGAAGTTAGGGATATATTGCAGCGGCCCCGGGCGATAGAGTGCGTTCATGGCTATAAGATCCTCAAACTTATTGGGCTTAAGATTTTTAAGGTGCTTCTGCATTCCCGGCGACTCGTATTGAAATATTCCTATCGTATCGCCCCTGTGAAATAACTCAAACGTCTTTTCATCATCCAGAGGAATTTCGTCCGGATCTATCTTAATACCGTGTCTTGTTTCAATGATCTTAATCGCATCTTTGATGATACTGAGTGTCTTAAGGCCCAAAAAGTCCATCTTCAACAACCCGGCATCTTCTACGACGCTGTTATCAAATTGAGTGACCAGGAGGTCAGCATCCTTAGCTGTGGTGACAGGAACAAAGTCTCGAATGTCGCTGGGGGTGATTATCACACCACAAGCGTGTAAGCCTGTGTTTCTAATATTACCTTCCAATTCCTTGGCAGTACGAAGGGTAAGACCTACCAAATCATCCTGATTGGCCATATCCCTTATTTTTTCAGCCCTCTCAACATCGTCTGAATTGAGCGATGATGCAAATTGCTTAAAACTTGCATCATCAGCCAGCACTTTACGCAGACTGACACCCAATTGCAGGGGAAAGCTCTTTGAAATCCGATCGACTTCTTTGAGATCGAGATCCAGTACTCTACCGACATCTCGGATTGACATTTTGGCGGCCATTGAGCCATAGGTAATGATCTGTGCCACCTGATTTTTGCCGTATTTATCCACTACATAATCAATGACCTTGGATCGACCTTCATCATCAAAGTCAATATCAATATCCGGCATGGAAACACGCTCGGGATTCAGAAACCGCTCAAACAGCAGATCATATGCAATGGGATCAATATTGGTGATACCCAACGTATATGCAACTGCCGATCCCGCTGCCGATCCCCGCCCAGGTCCAACACTCACACCCATTTGACGGGCTGTACTGGTAAGGTCCTGCACTATCAGAAAATAGCCTGGGTAACCGGACTGTTTGATGACCTCCAACTCAAAATTGAGCCGTTCTTCAATCTCGGGTGTAATGGTTCCATACCTTCGTTTAGCCCCTTCAAAGGTGAGATGTCTTAAATAATCATCCTGTGTCTTAAAACCTTCGGGAAGTGGGAAAGCCGGCAACAAAATATCACGACTTAGACTCAGGGGCTCAATTTTGTCGTAGATTTCAAGAGTATTGTCCAATGCTTCAGGATGGTCGTGAAACAACCTACCCATCTCCTGCTTGGTCTTAAAATAATAGTCGGAACTGCTAAACTTAAATCGCTTCTCCTCCGAGAGTTTATTGCCTGTGTTTATACAAAGCAATATATCATGTGGCTTACTATCTTTTTCCTCCACATAATGTGCATCGTTTGTGGCAATAACCTTGATATCATATTTGTTGGCAAATCCCAATAAGACTTGATTGATGTCCTCCTGACTTCGGCCCGTACCATCGATATCTTCCAGTCCAGCATGTCGCATCAATTCGATGTAGTAGTCTTCTCCAAATATGTCCAACCACCACTTCAGGAGCTGTTCGGCTTTCTCATTGTCTCCATGCAGGATGGTCGAAGGAATTTCAGCTGCGAGACAACAACTGGTGGCGATCAGACCTTCATGGTACTGCAATAACAGCTCTTTGTCAATCCTCGGATACTCACCATAAAGCCCTTCGATAAAACCTAGTGAGCAGAGCTTGGACAGATTACGATAACCTGCTTCATTCTTGGCCAATAGTAATTGATGGAATCGACGGTCCCTTTCGCCTGCTTTCCTCGAAAAGCTCTTCTTATGACGGTCCTCTACCAGGTAAAACTCACATCCGATGATGGGTTTCAGGTCGCGCTTGTTAGCCTCATTTACGAACTTGAAGGCACCGTACATATTGCCATGGTCTGTCAAGGCAACTCCCTTGTGACCATCCTTCACCGCCTTGTCCATCATTGATTCGATGCGGGAAGCACCATCCAGCAGCGAATACTGAGTGTGACAATGTAGATGAAGAAAATCAGGCATTAGATTGTATTTTTGGACGATAAAGTTACGACAGATTCATAGCTCGTCGAAGGATCTACTACTATTAATATCGTAAAAATAAAATATGTATTGAAAGCAGGATTTGATCAGGTTATGTCCCAACCCACTCTCCTGTACCACAAGCTCTGGAAGACGCCACGGATAAACAGAAATAACAGCAGGGCTATCCATAGACCATGATTACCGTACGGTCCTTTCAGTCCGTAGTGTAAAAGCATAAAAACAGCAAATGATGCCAACATAGTCCACAGCATAGTTCGGGTAGCGGTCAATCCGATATAGATCCCATCCCATATATAGCAGATAAATCCTGCCAGTGGGAAAAGAACCATGTATGGAAGGAAGGTTTGGGCAGCGTCAATCACTTCAACTTCGGCGGTAAATATCTTGAAGATTTGAACTCCCAAAACGCCATAAAGAGCACTGAAGAGCATGGCCAGTCCAAGTCCCCAGATCATCGCATATTTGATTGATCTATTGACTCCCTGCTGACTGTTCATCCCCCTATATTTCCCCACCATACTCTCAGCAGCATAGGCAAACCCATCAATACCATAGGACATCCAGTTGACAAGCTGTAGTAAGACCACATTTACTGCCAGTATTGTGGCTCCGGCTGCTGATGACTGACTGTAGAAAAATGCAAAAACAAACGTGAGGAAAAATGTCCGAATAAAGAGGTCTGCATTCACTTTAAAGAATTGCTTAATCGCCCCCTTCTCTTCTCTGAATTTCATGGTCCAGAGATCCCCTAAATTTCGGTACTTGTATGCCATAAGGATGACACCGAGGATGATACCAAAATACTGAGCGATCACCGTGCCCAAAGCTACACCATCTATCCCCATATTGTACTGTCGGATGAATAGGTAGCTCAACACAATATTGACCAGGTTAATCAGGATTGTAAGTATAAGTGGAAAGACAGCATTCTGCATTCCAAAGAACCATCCGAAAATCACATACAACATCAATGTAGCCGGAGCGGCCCAAATTCTAACCGCAAAATATTCCGTTACCAGGGCAATGTGATCCGGGTCCACCTGCAGTAAAGTAATACTGAGCCATTCCAGAGGTCGTTGGAATACCATAAGCAATAAGGCAATAGTAGCCGCTACCAGAAGTGATTTGCGGAGAATTGATGTAATCAATTCCTGATCGGACCGACCATATGCCTGGGCTGTCATACCCGTGGTTCCCATACGAAGAAAACCAAAGTTCCAGTAAACGAAGTTGAAAATCATCGCCCCAATGCCGACCGCCCCTAGATGGTCTGCAGATAAATGTCCCATCAAAGCAGTGTCTACCGTACTAAGGAGGGGTACAGAGACGTTGCTTAAGATATTAGGAACTGCAAGGCGGAGAATTTCTTTGTTCATCTGATTTAGTTGTACGTCAGACGAATTCAAAGGTACTATTACTGAGGACATTTATATGTTATGAGCTATACTACTTTTGATATCGTCAATAGATTCCCGCATCCTTATAAACAACTAACAATTAAGTAAATAAACATGTACATGGCTTTAAATATGTTACATGAATAATTAAATTTACCTTTGCTGCGCTTGACCCCTGCAGGTAAAGAGGTTAGTCATCCAAGTACTATGATCTGGAGAAATTTAGGACTCATTGCATTATTCTTAATAGGTTGTCTTCTACTTACTATGTTATGGCTTAGATGGTATTCTCATCATGGTCAATCTCTCGTCTTGCCTGATTATCTGGACACTGATATCTACCGGGCGGTCGATGATGCAGCCGATAAGTCTTTTGAAATCCGGGTGATTGACTCGGTATTTATTGTGGGCAAGGAAGGAGGAGTGATCATTGACCAGAATCCAAAGCCGGGGAGTCTCGTAAAACAGCGTAGAAAGATTTACGTTACAATTTCTAAGGAGCAGGCGGATCAAATTCCTTCAAGAAGGTTGCCGGTTTTGTATGGTAAAAGCTACGAACGAAAAAAACGGGAGTTGAAGCAGGGATTTGAACTCAACACCCGGGTCGTGGGAAGAAGATATGACCCAGGTGCTCCCGATCATATTCTGGAGGTAAGCTATAAGGGAGAAACTATTATCAATAGTGATCGAAGACGAGATAACATCATGATTGACAAGGGAGGTACATTGGACGTCGTATTATCTAAATCTACAGGGGGGTCACTGGATATGCCCTCACTGACGTGTCGATCATACGATGAGGTTGTATTTCAGTTGCAGACTTTGGACCTCGTTATCGGAGAGGCTGTTGAAGATCCTACAGTGACTGACCAGGGAAGCGCCTATATATGGAGGCAAGAGCCTGAAGCTGCCAGCAGAATATATACAGGTGATACTGTCAAACTATACCTCACTCAAGACAGACCCCTGGATTGTACTGAATAACGACAATGTCATCAGACCCTATGAAACTCATAATTCTTATGTTGCTTGTGGCATTTACTTTGACTACACACTCCTTTGCTCAGCCCAGCGAAGTAAGTCTGCAAAGGAATGCTGTCCTCTATAATAAGAAGGTCAAAAATGCACGTGCATTTGATCCAAATGAAAGAAAATTCTATCTCCCTCTTAATGGAGATCTAACCTTCTGTCCAGAGGATTATGGACTTCTTGAGCTGCCTATAGATTCCGTACACTATTCAATATGCGAAGGACTCAACTTTGGTGAAACTTCGGAAGAAGACATGTGTATAATCTACTCAAATCTGGGCAATCTGGGAGCGGACAAGATTTGTTTAGAAGTATTCGATAGTCTACTCAATAAAGGAACATATGTACTTTCATTTCAATCTATTCCCACCATAAATCTGCCATTTATTGAGGACTTCGCCTATAATCAGGATGAACCGTCGACTGAATACTGGGCTGACCAACGAGTATTTATTAATCACACCTTGTCAGAAGATCCACTAAGTATTGGCGTTGCTACATTTGATGGACTCGATGACTCAGGATCACCCTATCCGGGGGGGGCTGGATTTTCAGATGAATTAACATCTAATTTTATTGATCTGGGAAGTGAACAGGAAGTCTACTTTAGTTTTTTCTTCCAACCCAAGGGATATGGTATCAAGCCCAGAACCCAGGATTCACTAGTTCTTGAATTTCGAACATTGGAGGATCGATGGATCAGGGTGTGGTCTCAGGAAGGATTACCAAATAGCTTTCCAATTTCAGATCCTGCTCCGGCATTTACTTTCTATCGGTTGTTGATTCCAGATAGTCTCTTGATTAGTGACTTTCAATTTAGATTTAGAAATAAGTCAAAGAATGAGGGGCTTCAGGAATTGTGGCACATCGATTATGTACGAGTGGGCAATGAAGAACAGACGCGCGAAACATTCCGAGATATTGCTTTTACGGATATTCCCGTCTCTATACTCTCTCCATATACCAATATGCCCAGCAGTCAATTTCTGAGGGAGGAAGTGAGAGGTAATGCATTGAGCTCTGTACGAAATCTCGATGCCGTCGATTTGACTATGAACGATCCTACAATCGAAGTAACCGGAGAAGGGCAGTCCCTGATGCGACGTACATTTATCGAGCCGGCACAACTTTGGTTATTGTCTCCGGGACTATCCCAATTTGATTTTGAACTGAATTTTGGCGGCTCCACCAATGTTCAATTATTGCAGGATGGACTCGAAGACCTTCTTGTGGATCAACAGTCTGTCACGGTAACCTCCACGATGTCTTATGCGCGTCAAGATGAAATCATAGATGCTAATCGAAACAATACGGTGAGTAGAAAGACTGTCTTTGGTAATTATTTCTCTTATGATGATGGCTCGGCGGAATCGGCTATCATTGACAGAGGTACGGGCTTTCAAACTACCACCCTTGCCATGGAGTATCACGCTAATCAGGACGATGAACTCCAGGGGGTCCAAATTCACATCCCCCATATCGAAGGTGACGTTACGAGCCAACGCTTCAATCTGATGGTCTGGCTAGATAGTTTGGGAGGAGAGCCTGTATATCTTGCGGAAAATGTTCAGCCGTACTATGTAGATCAGTTTTATGACAGTTTACAAGGCTTTACCACCTATGACCTGAGAGATTCTCTGGATGAGAAAATATCAATTGATATCCCGGCCGGAAAATTTTATATCGGTTGGGAGCAAGTATCATTGAATAGTGTAAGAATACCGATCGGATACGATATCAACTCACCCGAGGGAAGTCAGTTCTTTTATTTTAATGCTGGAAATGGTTGGATGAATGTGGGTTCTACGGGGGTGATCAGACCAGGAGCACTCATGATAAGACCCGTAGTGGGTAATGAACCCGTTATACCGACCAGCACTGATGAAGTTCAAAAGATATCAGACATTGTAATATATCCTAATCCCGGACGTGGCAAATTATTTGTGAAAGGTATCGACCCAGTCGATCGGCAAAATTGGACCGTAGAAGTATATAGTTTAAACGGGCAACAATTGTTATTCCGAAAATTGCCCGAAATTTTGGATATTTCAAACTATGAATCAGGAACGTATGTTGTGAAGTTGAAGAACCGACGGGGAGAAGGGGAAGTGGTTCATAAAATTATGATTCTCAATTAATTAGGATAATGGATATTACTGTAGAAGAGCTTAAGAAGCGACTGGATGCCAAAGAAGAATTGGTACTCATTGATGTCAGAGAGCCGCACGAGCATGAAGAGTTTAATGTGGGAGGCGAACTGATACCTGTGGGTACTATCGTAGACAGACTGGATGATCTAATGAAGCACAAGGAGGATGAAGTGATATTATATTGTCGATCGGGAAACCGCAGTGGTATGGCTCAAAACATTCTCCGACAAGTTGGATTCACAAATGCACGCAATCTGGAAGGGGGAATGTTGGCGTGGCAAGACAAATTTCCGGTCTAAATTCTCAAAACCTGTTCTTCCACATCATGGATTCTACGGGTCTTATAGTGCGCTCTGTATATTTGGCGTTCTTCTTCCGGTTGTAATAATTCCTTATTTGTCCCTCCACGGTGAAGTAGATTAACTGACCTACTGGCATTCCTGCATATACGCGAACAGGCTGAACACAGGAAATCTCCAAGGTCCAGGTATTGCAAAAGCCTACATCTCCTTTACCCGCTGTCGCATGGATATCAATTCCAAGCCGCCCAATACTTGACTTTCCCTCCAGAAATGGCACAGTCGAATGTGTTTCAGTGTATTCTTCGGTCACACCCAGATACAGGCAACCCGGTTCGAGCACATATCCTTCCTCCGGTATAATGATCTCCCTTATTTTATTATGCTTCCTGGCATCGAGACACTCATCAACATACACCGCCAAGTACTTGGACAGATGCACATCATATGAGTTGGTACCCAGGCAAGCACGGTCAAAGGGTTCAATTACGATCTCACCTGATTCTATCTGCTCTAATATCTTTTCATCTGAAAGGATCATCTAGAAGAATTTGTGGAGCCCAAAGATAGGCTTTGTCAGTCTAAAATTTACATTCCCAACTTATGATCGTTCGGTCATCACTAGCACTGATAAGATGCGACCCCGACCGACTCCACAAAAGCTTGTTGACAGAGTTTATGTGTCCATCATAATGTGCCTGATCCAGGGTCAGGATAGGAGACATGTCTTCAGTATTCCAAAGCCTGATGGTACGGTCTCTGCTTCCTGTGGCGAGCATAGGTTGGTTAGGGTGCAGGGCAAGGCTATTAATGGTATACCAGTGGGCGTTGATGTTCTCCTGGAGCTTTCCTGTTTTGATATCCCAACATTTCAATCGTGCATCTCTACCACCTGAAACAAGGATGCTATCGTTAATAAATGCTGTACAAAAGACCGAAGGATCATGTGCCATATCAATTTGTGAGATCAATGCAAAAGAATCAGCATCGACCAAATAGATCTTGCGATCGCTAGCGCCTATTGCCAGGATCGATTGATCTGGAGAAATACTGATCGATCGCAAGCTGCTATGTGATATTGACAGTACTTCGATCAGTGTCATATCTCCATCCCAAATCGACATCTTGCCATCTCCACCCAGGGTGAGGATGTGTTCATTCAGAGACATGATATCAAACACTCCTTTCTTGTGGTACTGGATCTTGCGTGGTGCGGCTTCTTGCATAAATTCTAGATGATACAGATGTCCATCCATACATCCGATAAGTAGTATCTCCTTATGAAGGGCAATGCTAAAGATTTGCTCCTTCACATCACAAATAAGAGTACCATCACCTTCCTCTTTAGATGGCCAGCGGGCTACCCATCCGTCACCTCCTGCCGAGAGAAAGTCTTCTCCGTCCAAGTCCAACAAACTATAGATGGCACTGTTATGCCCCTTGAAGCGAGCACATTGATGTACGATCATTTCAAATGAATTTTCTTGTCGATATAACAGACCTTTCAGGAGGTCGTTTAAAAGTACTACCTTTTGAATTTTCATTTTTATCTGAGCTAAGTAGTTTGGCATTAAGTTTTATACATAAGCTTCCTTCTAAAGGTGAACTGGGACTTTGGCAAATTGAAGAACCTGATTCTTACTTTGAATCAAGGTTAGATCTTTCACCTTCAGAATCCCAACAACTGGCTCCCCTTAAGAATAGGCGTCGTACAGAATGGTTGGCCAGTCGATGGCTATTGCATGTGATGTCGGGAAGAACCCGAAGAGGCGCTGTAGTAAAGGATCCATGCGGAAAGCCACGTCTAGTAGATTCCGACTGGGAAATCTCAATTAGTCATACTCAATCTCACGTTGCTGTCGTCGCGGCACCATTTTTGGTTGGAATCGATATACAGGTCCGGGTTGAAAAAATATCCCGGATAGCACCAAAGTTTATGTCAAATAAGGAGTTTGAAAATGTGGCACCACACAGGATGGTTGAGTTTCTTCATATCTACTGGGGCGCAAAAGAATGTCTTTACAAAGCCTATGGAAGAAGGTCTCTTGATTTTAAGAAACACATAAGTATTGATGCCTTCAATCTGGAAGAAGGGTGTACAACAGGAAAAGTAATTAAAAATGATTTCAAACTTGCTTTTGACATTTTTTTCAAAATCAAAGAAGGATACTTTCTGGTATATGCATTGGAAAAAGATTAGCAAATGGTTTGTTCTGATTCTGCCTATGCTATTTGTAGTTGCATGTGGTGAAAACTCAAATGGCATTGATCAGGGTCAGACAGAAGATACAAGTCTGGAAGATTTCGAGGTGTTTTATGAGCGCTTTCATACTGATAGCATCTTCCAGATTGAGCACATTCAATGGCCGCTGGAAGGGTTACCTGCCCATTCGGACACACTTTCAAATCCAGCAAGATTCCGTTGGCAGCAAGAAAACTGGGTTTTACATAAGCCGTTTAATGACGCTTTGACAGGATTTTCCAAGAGTCTTTCTTCAATGGGTGAAGGACTTATGGTCGAAAAAATCGTCCATGAGGAAGGTGGCTTTCACATGGAGAGACGGTTTGCTAAGATCGATGATGAATGGAAATTGATTTATTATGCAGCGTTAAATAATTAATCTGCTTTATTGGAATGGTTGACAGCTTGTGATCTAAAGGTGAGAGAAATTCCGACAATCATTAATCCCAGGGCTATATAGAATGGATTGGCCTTGAATTCCCAACCAATGACGTCTAGTAGGTCAAGTATTGCAAGGACAGCACCGACGATAAATAGCACCATCCCCAGAACACGTAGAGTATTCATGATTGAAGTTCTTTTCTTAAAGATGTATCTAACCCAACCACTAATGAAAGTGGTAGTCCAAATAGGGTAGAATAAGGTACGAAGGAATTAATTATCCCTCCCATTTAAGATGGGCTAGAATGTGACAATCAAAGTATCGGGATGGATCTTTAGTTGTCTGGATAACTCTTAACATTTCTACAGGATTTCTCAAGGTACTGAAAAGTAAGCAAACAACGCGTCGTACTCTACAAGTAGTTTTGGAGCATGAGAAATTTCTCTACGTACTCTGTAACGCCTTCTTCCAGGCTGGTGAATGGAAGCCCATAACCTGTATCTCTCCATTTATCCATAGTAGCTTCTGTAAAGTATTGATATGTATCCCTGATATCGATAGGAGTATCGATATAGGAAATGGCCGGTTCGATCGCCATGGCTTTGAAAGTTGCTTTCACCAGGTCAAGAAACGTGCGGCTGGTTCCAGTCCCGGCATTATATAAACCGCTCTCACAACTGTGTTGAAGCGCATACAGACACATTCCGGTAATATCTTTGACATATATAAAGTCCCGGCTTTGATGACCGTCTTCATATAAGGGGTTATGCGACTTAAAGAGTTTCATCGCACCTGTTTCCTTGATCTGATTGAATGCGTGAAATATGACACTGGCCATTCGTCCCTTATGATACTCATTAGGTCCGTATACGTTGAAAAATTTGAAGCCTATCCATTGTGGAGGTTGATCTTCCTGTGCCAGGACCCACTTATCAAATTCATTTTTACTATCACCATAGGGATTTAAAGGTCGAAGTGTTTCTGGGAGAGAATGACTATCCTCATATCCTCTCTTGCCATCCCCGTAAGTAGCTGCACTAGAAGCATAAGTCAGGGGTATACGGTACTGGCAGCACTTCTTCCAAACGGACTTGCTGTAGTTGATGTTGAGGATGTCAAATATTTCTCTATTCTTCTCAGTGGTATCGGTCCGCGCTCCCAAATGAAAAATGTGATGAACTCTGTCCTGACAATGATCTAACCACGAATGAAACTGCTCTCGATGCACCAGACCTGCTATTGATTTATCCTCAAGGTTTTTGAGCTTCTCCTTGCTTGAGAAATCATCCACGATTATAATATCATTGAATCCTTCTTGATTGAGACGGCTTACGAGGCAGCTTCCAATAAATCCTGCAGCACCGGTTACGACTATCATACCCTTTCGTTGTCCATGTAAGCTTCTATTGGCGGACATGTACATACAAGTGTTCGATCACCATAAGCATTATCTACCCTTCTGACCGACGGCCAGAATTTATGTTGATGTCTTAACCAGTGAAGTGGATATGCTGCCTTCTCACGGGTATACGGATAAGTCCAAGAATCACTGACCAGACATTCAATCGTATGAGGCGCGTGCACAAGTACATTAGATTCCTGTGCGTAGTCTCCACGGGCAATCTCATCAATCTCGTTCTTTATTTCAATCATTGCATCACAAAAACGATCAAGTTCATTCTTATCCTCACTTTCTGTAGGCTCAATCATCAAGGTCCCCGGTACTGGAAATGAAAGTGTGGGTGCATGAAATCCATAATCGATTAGACGCTTAGCTACATCTTCAGCTCCAATACCTGATGATTTGTAAGGTCGAAGATCAAGTATAAGCTCATGTGCACAAAACCCATTTTCCCCGGTATATAACACATCGTAGTAATCCTGTAGACGAGCACGAATATAATTTGCATTGAGAATCGCAATCTTAGTCGCATTCACCAGACCTGAGGCACCCAACATTTTAATATACCCGTACGATATCAAGAGAATACTGGCACTACCGTAAGCCGCAGCCGAAACGGACCCTGTAGAAGTCGATGGATCCTCGGTTGAAATATGTCCGGCAAGAAATGGTGCGAGTTTTTCATTGACACAGATTGGACCCATGCCTGGACCACCCCCTCCATGAGGGATAGCAAATGTCTTGTGCAAGTTAAGATGACACACGTCGGCACCGATGACCCCTGGATTCGTCAGGCCTACTTGAGCATTCATGTTCGCCCCATCCATATACACCAAACCACCATGATCGTGGATCAAGGCACATACTTGCTTGATACCTTCCTCAAAAACTCCATGTGTCGACGGATAGGTGATCATCAAGGCAGCCAATCGTTCACTGTGTTCCAGGGTTCTGGACTTTAAATCCTCTA
The DNA here is from genome assembly GCA_050298535.1 of Saprospiraceae bacterium. Lineage (GTDB taxonomy): Bacteria > Bacteroidota > Bacteroidia > Chitinophagales > Saprospiraceae > JABDMH01. The sequence goes on along the minus strand of JBNKUI010000087.1, from coordinate 566,878 downwards.
CATCAATATTACCCTCTTCATCACATTTCACGATGACTACTTCCATCCCTGCCATTACAGCAGAAGCTGGATTAGTACCATGTGCCGACGAAGGAATCAATGTGACATTACGATTCACATTTCCATGATGCTGATGATATCCACGAATAGCCATCAAACCGGCGTACTCACCTTGTGCTCCTGAATTAGGTTGAAACGAACAAGCTGAAAAACCGGTAATCTTACATAAGTCGCGACCCAATTCTTCGATAATCTCTCTGTAGCCAGCCACCTGGTCTTCAGGTGCAAAAGGATGTATATCAGAAAATTCAGGCCAGCTGACTGGTATGAGCTGACTGGCTGCATTCAGCTTCATGGTACAAGATCCCAGAGGGATCATGGCGTGAGTAAGGGACAAATCCTTATTTTCTAACCCCTTGATATATCGCATCAGGTTTGTCTCCGTCTGGTATCTATGAAAAACGTCGTGTTGGAGAAAGGGAGAACTTCTCTCTGATAAAGTTGCGATTCCAGTCTCATCATTTGTATCATCAAGAGTTACTTCAAAGATGTCGGCAATCTTTTTCAGATCATCCTGATCTACCGTCTCATCGAGTGAGATCTGTACGATGTCTTCGGTTTTATAGTAAAAATTGACTCCCAATGACTCCGCTTTCTTCTTCAGATCATCGGCATCAGCTGCCGACATCTCTATTCGAATAGTGTCAAAATAGCTCTGATTGACTACATTGATGCCTTGTTTTCTAAGGCTGGTAGCTAGTCTAAGAGTATTAGAAGCAATCGATTTAGCAATTTCACGCAATCCCTCCGGTCCATGGTATACTGCATACATGCCTGCCATGATAGCGAGTAGGGCTTGTGCTGTACAAATGTTTGAAGTGGCCTTTTCTCGTCTAATGTGTTGTTCTCTGGTTTGTAACGCCATCCGCAAGGCTCTACCTCCACTGGCATCGACGGAGACTCCTATAATCCTTCCGGGTATCTGTCGTTTATATTTGTCATGTGTAGCAAAATAAGCGGCATGTGGACCTCCATACCCCATTGGAACACCCAGTCGCTGAGTACTACCCACCACAGCATCTGCACCCCACTCGCCTGGAGGGGTCAACAATGCAAGCGATAAGATATCAGCAGCTACAATGACGAATCCATTCTTTGCATGTACCTGGTCTACAAATGCGGTATAATCATGAATTTCCCCACCTGCATCAGGATACTGAAGCATTACTCCAAAATAGTCTTGAGTTGGATTAAAAGCCTTCCAGTCACCCACTTCTACTTCGATGCCCAGGGGCATTGCTCTGGTCTTGATCACCTCAATGGTCTGGGGAAATAACTCCCTATCGACAAAAAATCGCGGAGCTATATCCTTGCCCCGTTTATTTCTTACCCCATAAAACATAGACATAGCTTCTGCACATGCAGTTGCTTCGTCTAATAAGGATGCATTGGCTATTGGTAAGCTAGTCAGATCGCTGACAACCGTTTGAAAATTCAAGAGAGCTTCCAGACGACCTTGAGAAATCTCGGCCTGATAAGGTGTGTATTGGGTATACCATCCGGGATTTTGAAAGATATTGCGAAGGATAGGCGATGGAACAATAGTGCCATAGTAGCCCTGACCTATAAACGAGCGAAAAGCTTTATTCTTCTTGGCGATTTGCGATATCTGCTTCAGATAAGTATGCTCAGATACGGCATCTCCAATCTCCATGGGTATATCCAATCGGATAGAAGCGGGTACTGTTTTGTCAATTAAAGTGTCAATATCCCTGACGTCAAGGATTTGCAGCATTTCCGAAACTGCTTCTGAACTGGTCCCAATATGACGATCTACAAAGCCCTTCACAAGCTAGCATTTTTACTGCCGTCATCACTTAGAACATTGGGAAGATATGCTGTTTAGCTGCACTTGCTTAAAGCCCTGCTTCCTACCCTTTCCATGATGTGGCAAGGTTATTAATAGATTGGCAAAGATATCGAAAAGGCATATATATGCCTTTATCATATGACTAACACATTGTGGAGAATGAAGTTGCTAGGTTTCGCAAAAAACTAGAGGTCAAAGGCAGCTTTAATTTCGTCGACCATATCTAGCTTTTCCCAGGTAAAAGTTTCAACTTCCACCGTCTTTGACTTACCATTCATTCCAAGTTGAATCTTCTTTTTTCCAGGCTTTCGTCCCATATGTCCGTATGCTGCCGTCTCGAAGTAGATAGGATTCTTCAAGCCATATCTTTCTATGATGGCTGCTGGCCTCAGGTCAAAGATTTCTGATAATTTATCAGCAATCTCTCCATCAGTAAGACCATTTACCTTACATGTTCCATACGTGTTGACATATAGTCCCACCGGATCTGCAATACCAATGGCATAAGCGACCTGTACCAAACACCGTTCTGCAAGGCCCGAAGCAACAATATTCTTGGCAATATGTCGCGTTGCATAAGCGGCAGATCGATCTACCTTAGAGGCATCCTTTCCAGAGAAGGCACCCCCACCATGGGCTCCCTGACCTCCATAAGTATCTACAATAATCTTTCTGCCCGTCAAACCAGTATCACCATGTGGACCTCCAATAACAAACTTGCCGGTAGGATTGACAAATAACTTATACTTTGCATCAAATAACTTTCTGATTCTTACAGGTAACTTCTTAATCACACGTGGCAAAAGAATCTCCTTGATATCTTTTGTGATTTGACGGCGCATCTTGGCTTCAGAAGAGAAATCATCATGCTGAGTAGAAATCACTATAGTATCTATGGCCTCCGGTTTATGATCATCACTATATCGAATGGTAACTTGTGACTTGGAATCAGGCCTCAAATACTTCATTTCCCGACCTCTCTTTCTGATGGCTGCCAATTCCTTCAAAATTAAGTGAGAAACTTCGATACCCAGAGGCATGTAATTAGATGTCTCATTACTTGCATATCCAAACATCATCCCCTGGTCACCAGCTCCTTGCTCTTTATCTTTGTCTTCATCCACACCTTGGGCAATATCCGGAGACTGCTCATGAATTGTGGAAACCACACCACAAGCATCGGCATCAAATTGATACTCAGACCGATCATATCCTATCCTCTTGATAACCTCACGGGCGGTGCGCTGCACATCTACATAGGCTTTTGAACTTACCTCTCCTGAAATGACAGTGAGTCCAGTTGTAACCAGAGTTTCACAAGCTACCCTGGAGTTTGGATCCTGTGATAGGAAGGCATCTAAAATTGCGTCAGAAATCTGATCAGCTACTTTATCAGGATGTCCTTCAGATACAGATTCTGAGGTAAAGAGATATGACATTCTACACTTATTTTATATTAAGAACAAAAGTAATTTTTTTAAGAGATCCGGATTGAAATATGGTCACTTAATTTCACAGGTGAGCATTTGTCGATCCCCGATGAATCCCGTTAATGTGTCGCCAATTTTTACAGGTCCAACTCCTGCGGGCGTGCCTGTGTAAATCAGATCTCCAACGTGTAGTTTGAAATACTGGGAGATATAACAAATCAGCGTATTGAAAGAGAAAATCAAATCGCCGGTATTACCCTGCTGCACTATCTTTCCATTTTTCCGCAACGAAAAAAGAATACCATCAACAGGTGGCAGATCCTTCTTAGGTAGAAAATCACTTATTGCGGCTGAATTATCGAAAGCCTTTGCCAGCTCCCAGGGATGACCTTTTGCCTTAAGTTCACTTTGAATATCTCTTGCCGTGAAATCTATGCCCAACGCAATTTGTTCAAAATATGAATCAGCAAATTCGGGCTGCACATGCCTACCATTTTTGCATATTTTCAAAACAATCTCAACCTCGTATTGCAAATCTTTCGTGAAATCCGGATAATAAAGAGGCTTATTATTTACCAATAGAGCCGTTGAGGGCTTCATGAATATCATGGGTGATGTTGGGACCGGATTATTAAGTTCCAAAGCATGTAGCTGATAATTACGCCCAATACAGATAATCTTCATGAGTCTTATTAATATTTCATGCTAAGAAGTCCTACAAGTTCTTTTACCTCCAACAATGTTGTGATGGCCACCTTTCGAATTTCAGCAGAGCTCTCTCGTATTTGTGCCTTCACCCTTTTCTTATCTGCCTTTATCTCTGCCTTCCTTTCTCTGAAAGTTGTGGTCAAATCAACAAGAGCATTGGCTACCACATCTTTTAGATGACCATACTGTAGAGTACCCTTGTTGTAATCTTCTAAGAGTGTGTCATGATCTGACAAAGCCCCTGCCGCTTTCAACAAACTAAACAAGTTGGCAACGCCTGGACTCATCTCTCCTGTTCTTTCTCCGGTATCGGTGACTGCAGATTTGATTTGCTTCTTAATTCTGGATGGTTCAGCAAACAAATCGATATGATGCTTTTCACCAAGACTTGCGCTCATTTTTCTGGTGGGATCAGCTGTTGACATCACCTTTGCTACCTCAGTAAAAAGGGGTTCTGGTAGCGTGAAATATTCTTTCTTAATGACATGATTAAACCTCTGAGCAATGTTTCTGGTCAGCTCCAGGTGTTGCTCCTGATCTTTACCGACGGGCACATAATCTGCCTTATAAATTAGTATGTCCGCTGCCTGTAATACCGGATATGTATAGAGGGCCGAGGAGATAAAAGCATCCTTTTTACTGCTTTGAACCTGTTGACTCTTATCCTTGAATTGGGTCATTCGGCTCAGTTCGCCATATCCTGTCATGGTATTGAAGATCCATGAAAGTTCCTGATGCTCTGGTATCAGACTCTGAATAAATATCCTTTCTGGATCTAGTCCGCATGCCACCAAATCAAATGTCAACTCCCATGTAGCCGGAATCAGTTTTTTAATGTCATATGGCATTGTCATCGCATGATAGTTCACAACACCATAAAAGCAATTGTACTGGTCCTGTAGGTTTACCCAATTTTGAATGGCTCCAAAGTATCTTCCTAAATGTAGCTTACCGGTTGGTTGAATGCACGACAGTACTGTCTTCATCTTTCGTCTCTTTTCAAATTATACTCTTGCAGCAATGACGGAAATTTCAATATTCACCCCTTTGGGAAGGGCAGAAACCTCCACAAGTTCACGGGCTGGAGCAGTATCTTCCTGAAAGTACTGGCTATATACAGCATTGATGTCCCCATACTGGTTGATATCCTTGACAAACACGGTGCACTTTACCACATTTTCCAGAGTTAAAGCCGCTTCATCAAGGATAGCAATGATATTGCTAAAGATCTTATTCGTTTCGTCTTGAATGGATGATGTGATGAGTTCTCCCGACTCAGGATCAAGAGCTATTTGTCCAGAGACAAAAACCAATCCATTCACCTCTATTGCCTGATTGTAAGGACCCACCGGAGCGGGAGCTTTACTGGTTTCAATGATCTTTTTCATGGTTGCGTTATGTATTTGAATTTATCGCAGTACATAAAAACAAAAACCCCTTCCTGATGTCCAGGAAAGAGTCCATGTATAATTTTAAAGAAGAGAAAATGATACGATATATCACTTAATCTTCATCCTCTTCCACCTGTACCAGTACACGACCCTTATAGTAGAGATTTCCCTCTACCTCATACGCTCTGTGATAAAGATGCGGCTCACCGGTAGTCTTGCAGATGGCTACGTTAGGAGCAGTCGCTTTCTTATGCGTTCTCCTTTTTCGCTTTCTCATTTTTGAGATCCTACTCTTAGGATGTGCCATAGTCTGTTATTTTAAAGATTATAATTTCAAGTTTTTCAAATCATCCCATACTGAGGGATTGTCTTTCGAGTCTTCGTCTGAATCGAGATAATCGAGTACTTCATCATTACAAGGTGCATCAGGATCAGATTCACAATCATATACCTTCACCAAAGGCAAACTTAACGTGACGGCCTCATATATAATTGGAGCAAGATCCAATTGCTCTGTGTCGCGTTCCATAAAGATCACCTCATCCTCATCCTCCTGCAGCTGGTCGACAAACTTCACAATATATTGACGTGATCCTTTTAGTGGTAGCTGAATGCGTTCCATACAGCGGTCACAATCAGTATCTATGAAACCCCGGTGACTGATATCTAGAACGATCATCGACGGTCTCTTGTCGAGTGATACTTCCACAGGAATTTCTGAAGGACCTATCAATGCATTTGGAAAGTGATTAAAAAAATCTTTATCCAAGTCAAATTGATAATTGGACACTCCAGTAGCTATGCCTTTCAGAGACAGAATAAAGGTACTCAACTCCTTCATTTCCAAAGAACTTTCGAAAGTGGCGCAAAGATATTACTTTTCACCTACCTTACCAAGACTTTACTTTACTTTGCACCTAACATTTGACCATTAATGGTCTCAAAAGCCTGTAATCCACAGTCAAGGAAGGCGGCATACTCCTCTACATCAGGTGTATATCCCACAGGATTATTCAACAATTTTCCATCAGGCGAAAGCAAGACATAGTAAGGTTGTGAGTTATTATTGAAGTATTCGGCCTGGAATGTTGCCCATTTTTGGCCGTAATTTCTGATTCGGTCTGTTTTTTGTTCCTCTGGCAATTCAATTTTTTCATCGACATACAGCGAGATCAGCACATAGTCATTCTGAAGCCTTTCATTGACTGTGCCTTTCGGCCAGACCTGTTCTTCCATCTTACGACAATTGACACAGGCATGACCTGTGAAATCAATCATGATAGGTTTATTAACTTTCTTGGCATAAGCTACACCCTCGCTTAGATCCTTAAAGCAATCCAGATTGTTTGGGCACTTTTTAGGATAAACCCAGCTATATCCAGCAGGAGGTGCTAATCCACTCAATAGTGTAAGCGATTTGAAAGTGCCTTTGTCTTTATCAACCATAAATCCTGTCATCAAGTAGATAGCAAATGCCAATGAAACTGCGCCTAAAGTCAGGCGCAACGGAGAAAGTTTCTTAATCGGACTATCATGTGGAAATTTAATTTTCCCAAACAGGTATGCAGCCAGACCTAGAGCGACTATGACCCAAATAGCCAAGAAAGGTTCGATTTTCAGAAGGCCCCATCGCTTTACGAGATCGGCATTGGAGAGAAATTTAAAAGCCAAAGCAAGCTCAACGAATCCTAAAACTACTTTGACGGTGTTGAGCCAGCCTCCTGACTTAGGTAGTCCTGATAACATACTGGGGAACGCCGCAAACAGGGCGAAAGGCAATGCTAATGCCAGACCAAATCCACTCATTCCAGCCGTCAACTGCATGGCTCCGCCTTCAGAAGTCAATGCACCTGCCAGGAGAGTACCTAAAATCGGTCCGGTACAAGAAAATGAAACCAATGCAAGCGTAAGTGCCATGAAGAAGATTCCTAAGATACCTCCGACGCTTTCTGCATTACTTACCTTGTTTGTCCACCTCGCCGGAATGGTAATTTCGTAGTACCCAAAGAAGGAAAAAGCAAAGAAGATAAAGATTGCAAAGAAGGCAATATTTAAATATACATTCGTCGAGATGTCATTGAGAATTCCTGGATTAACAGAATCCAATAAATGGAATGGAATACTCAGTAGAACGTAGGTCAAGAGGATGAAAAAGCCGTATAACACCGCTTTTTGAACACCGTTCTTATCACTTCCCTTAGTGAAAAAGCTCACTGTCAAGGGTATCATGGGAAATACGCAAGGTGTCAGCAGTGCCAGCAATCCGCCAAAAAAGCCCAGTAAAAGGATACTACCCAGGCCCTTCTTGTTGACTTGTGCCAATTCCTGTGCACCACATTCTACTACAGGCTGATCAAGATTGACAGGAGGAACTGGATAATCATGATTAATGCTTCCCAGGCTCATTGTTTCTCCACCACCAATCTGAATAGTTTTTGCATCAAGATCTACCACAAAAGGCTCAGGGCTGGGGAAAATACATTTTTCAATATCACAGGCCATGTATGTGATTTCACCCTCAATAGTTCCACTCTTTTTCCCCTCAACAACATGAGTATACGTGGCTGATTTCTTGAGCTTGGTGATTTCCATCTCAAACACGTTGTCCATTTCGTTTACCAGCATCGGAGAAGATTCAACAAAATGAACTATTTCACCTGCCAGCAAGAAGGATGTAGGAATAGGTCCACCATCCTCAATGTCCTGTCCATATATGTGCCAACCATCGTCGATCGTAGCTTTCAATACAATTGTGAGTTGATCACCTTCCTCAGTTAATCCTCCTGACCATTTGACGGGCTGTAATAAGTTGTTATTTGGAATATCTATGTCTGCCGGTACATCACTGTCTACAGAGGAAAAGTCAACATTGCCATATTCGGTCTCACTTTCTCCTTCGCTTTCCATATCCACAGCTCCTGAAGCCTCATTCTTCAAATCAAAATCAAACTCTACATCGGTGGGTGGAAGACATCTTTCATCATCACAGGTCATATAATTTAGATACCCCTTGATTGGCATATCCTTCATAAGTTCAACTCGCTGTACGATGCGAAACTCATCGTTGAACTTAGTCACGTTCATTTCAAAGATGGGATCAAATCCCTCTTTCTTATGACCTGTTTCCTCAGCCTTTCCTAATAGTTTAAAGTGATCTGTAGATTCAAAATTTAGCGTGGTGGCAACCGGGCCCTCATCACTTTCTAAAAACTGTGAATATACAGCCCATCCACTTTCTATCTCTGCCTCAAAGATGAGCAGATATTCGTTTCCTTGCAGATGTTCATATGATGTAGTCCAACTAACTGGATTGAAGATTTGTGCGGAGGCAAGACCAGCATTGAAAAGTAGAAAGAGAGCAAAAAGTGTAAAGCGCGATTTCATGCACATAGTTTTAATTGTCTTTGGGGCTAGGATCTCATCTCAGTATCAGGCAGCAAAAATATTACCGTCTGGTGCCTAAGTCACTGAACTAACGACATTTAACAACAATTTAATATGATTCCTGGGTTTTTCATACGGTATGAAATTGCAGCGAAACAGTTATCAAAAATCATAATAGATATTGAAATGCTAAAGCCATGATGAATAATAAGAAATGAATTATTTCGGCGAATTGTTTTTCAAGCTCAAGAAACATCGCAGCCATGAAAACACAAAGTGGTATCGTGAGGAAGATCAGTGAGTCTATTCCTGTGTTCGAGACAAGGATCATCAAAAGGAGCCCACCCATCAAAGTAATAAAAAGTACATTGATTTTTTTTCTCACATGAATATTAAGACCAGAACTGTAAGTCCCAGAAGTAATGACGGCCATAAGGATGATGACTCCAAAGGTTGCCATCACGGTGTAGTTTTGCCAGGTAAGAGTTCGCCGCAGATCTAAGAAAGAAAATACATCGCCAAAGTGTGTCGATATGAATGAGTCTAGATCATTTGAAACAAATAAAACAGTACAAAGCAGAAAGTAAGGGACAACAAACCCCAGAATTGCTCTAAGGGTATCCAGCCATTTATAAGTACGTAAATACAGGACACCAAACATACCCAGAAATAGATATATCGTATACGGTGTGTAAAAAAGGCTCGCAACTCCAGCCCACAGTCCCACATTAAACATATTGATGGGTAGTGCCACATTTCGAGTCTGCTTGAAAACATCCATCAGCATTATTATGATGAATGTGTTGGCAAGAAGTACTGGCAAAAGAGGAATGAATGCGGCCGTGATCGAAACGAGTAGGATGTAAAAAAGACCGGGGAGGAGCGTGTTTTCACGTGTAAGTCTGTTCAAACTGACTAATCTGTTGACCTGAAATGCTTGATACAGGATTAATACTATGGACAAGACCTTAAGACTCCAATGATCCAATCCAATGCCACGATACAAGAGACTACTAAGAATACCCGCATGATCGGTATCAAAAGGATGATCAAAGAAAAACCACGATACCCTTAGAATAAGGCAGTACACTAACAGAAATATGTTGTAAGCGAAAAGGTTTCTCCTAAATAAGTCTAACACGCTATTTCTTTAGATTTTTAAACTGATACGAGGCCTAACCAAGTGTCGTGTGGAATAAAAAAACCAAACAATCGTCCACTTGTCATTTTGAGCCTGCGTGATCAGTTGAGAGCTTTGTATCTTGCGCCCGCTAATTGAGGCCTAAGCTACTAAATATGACGCTAACGCTGCAGTCCATAAAGAAGCCAATAGAAAAGGAAATGAGCGAATTCGAAGTTCGCTTCCGTGATGCTATGCGCAGCAAAGTGGCACTTCTGGATCGAATCACCTACTATCTAGCTCACCGCAAGGGCAAGCAGATGAGACCTATGTTTGTGCTCTTCTCTGCTAAACTGTTTGGAGAAATCAATGATTCAAGTTACACAGCCGCATCGATGGTAGAACTACTTCACACGGCCACCCTAGTGCATGATGACGTCGTCGATGAATCGGAAAAAAGACGTGGCTTCTTTTCTATAAATGCCTTGTGGAAAAACAAAATGGCCGTATTGGTCGGTGACTACCTTCTTTCAAAAGGAGTGTTACTGGCATTGGAGAATGATGAATTTCAACTACTAAAGATCCTTAGCGTCCCAGTGAAACAAATGAGTGAAGGGGAGTTGCTTCAGATGGCAAAAGCACGAAAGATGGATATTGAAGAATCTATCTACTATCAAATCATTCAGAAGAAGACCGCCTCATTCATCGCTGCGGCGTGCAAGGCAGGTGCAGCATCAGTCACTACTGACGAAGAAACCCTTGAGAAGATATTGCAATTTGGTGAATACATCGGCATGGCTTTCCAGATAAAAGATGATCTCTTTGACTATGGGAAGCAACAGATTGGAAAGCCCCTGGGTATTGATATCAAAGAGAAAAAGATGACGCTTCCCCTAATCTATGCTTTGCAACAAGCCACCAAGGCAGAAAAGAGGGAGATCATCTATATGGTGAAAAATCAAAGTCACAAAGCGAGCAAGGTCAAGGAAGTTATAGAGTTTGCCAAGCGCAAAGGAGGGCTGGAGTACAGTATGGACAAAATGATGGAATATAAGTCAAAGGCTTTTGATATACTCAACGAATTTGAGAATAATGCAGCCAACCAGTCACTACGCCAACTAGTGGATTATGTCACTGAGCGGAAGAAGTGATTTCCACTTAAATCCTTTGAATTTGTGCCCCAATAGCATTGAGGCGCTTATCTATAAATTGATACCCCCTGTCAATTTGATGGATGTTCTTAATTGTACTGGTTCCCTTAGCCGATAATGCTGCAATCAGTAGGGCAACACCGGCTCGTATATCTGGTGAAGTCATTTCGATGCCTCGCAGCGGATATGCCTTGTCAATGCCAATCACAGTGGCCCTGTGTGGATCGCACAGAATGATCTGGGCACCCATATCAATGAGTTTATCGACAAAGAATAGACGGCTTTCAAACATTTTCTGATGAATAAGGACACTTCCCCTAGCCTGTGTTGCAGCTACCAGAATGATACTCATCAAATCTGGCGTAAACCCTGGCCAGGGACTATCATATATCGTTAGGATGGATCCATCAATGAACTTTTGAATCTCGTAATGATCCTGTGCAGGAATGATCAGATCATCATTTTCTCGGTGCATTTGAATACCGATTTGGCCAAAAACCCGTGGTATTACACCCAGTTCTTCAAAATGCACATCTTGGATGCGGATTTCTGATCCAGTCATTGCCGCTAGACCGATGAAACTTCCTATTTCAATCATGTCCGGTAGTACTCGATGTGTTGTACCTCCCAGTGCTGCTACTCCATCAATCTCCAACTTGTTGCTAGCAATACCCGATATCTTGGCACCCATCCGATTGAGCATTTTGCAAAGCTGTTGGAGATAAGGCTCGCATGCCGCATTGTAAATGGTTGTATGCCCATCAGCCATTACGGCTGCAAGCACCATGTTGGCCGTTCCTGTCACGGAGATTTCATCCATTAGAATAAAGTCACCTTTCAGTTTCGCCCCTTCGAGATAATATTTATCATCCTCATCGTATTTAAACTCAGCCCCCAGCTTCGTGAAGCCATGAAAATGGGTATCCAATCTGCGACGTCCGATCTTATCACCTCCGGGTTTAGGTAAAAAGGCTCGTTTAAACCTGGCTAGCATGGCTCCCATCAACATGACAGAACCCCGAATGCTCTTTGCCTTTTCCTGATACGATTCCGAAGCAAGAAAATCCAGGTCAATATCCCGCGCACAAAAAGAGTACTTTCCTTCAGCCAGTCTTTTGACCTCACATCCAAGACCTGTAAGTAAGTCAAGGAGTCGCTTCACATCTTCAATCTCAGGGACATTTTCAATCACTACCTCATCTTCTGTCAACATGACAGCACACAAGACTTGTAGTGCTTCATTTTTGGCGCCCTGAGGTATGAGTGTTCCCTTAAGTGTATGGCCACCTTCAACAATAAATAAGTCTGATGCCATCTAAGAAATGTGATTTACTAAACGGTTTGACAAATCAGGCACGCAACCACTTCTCAAATTAAAAGAGGGGCTTCCGGCCCCTCAAATATATTAATAAGAATCTTAATGTCTTGAACTTTTCCGCCTTCTCCCTCGCTTTACATTAGATTGATTTCGACGACGTTTGCGTGGATTGTTTTGATTGCTGTATTGGCTTTTAGCAACTCCACCTAAAATATCAAGATTGACTTCATTGTCCAGTTTCAATTTGCCACCTGACATCATTTTGATATCCGTCGCAATATTCTCATCACTCACATAATGGTCTCTGTTCCAGTTTTTATACGCGAGTTTCATGTAAGCGGCAATGATGTTGATATACCCTTCTTTGATAGGCCCATCCTCCATGGTAGTAGCCTTGGCGATCATGTTTGACACATTCTTGCCATAGTGTCGAAATTCAATTTTTGACTGTGAATAGGGTAAGGTCTTTGGTCGCAACTCATCGGCAGAAGGCCTTTTGTTTTCGACATTTGGTGCGTCCACATCGATTTCATAATCGGCAATCCTGAATAGATGCTTCCAAAGCTTATCTCTGTAGTTTTCAACCTGCTTTCCACTCGGAACCATTTGTTCCATCAAATCTACAATAAGCTCTGCCGTCTTTTGTCGCTCTTCTTTATTTTCTATGGTCTTGGCATAGTCAATCATATTTTGAATATGTCTTCCATATTCAGGTATGATAAGAATGGGTCGTGATGAATTATACTCGAAAACAGGTGAATTGCTCATTTAATTGAATTAAAACTCAGAAAAAGTAACACTAATTTTTGCTGCAGAAACTGATTGAGTTGATGCACCAGAGAGCGTCGACCGCTGAGGGGTTGACCCTTTTGACAAAGGAGAAAGTGTCATCACATTTGTGGCATCTCCACTCAATATATCACGAACCTGTTCAGTAATTAGCATTGTGTATGATACAGAGTTATCAGCGTTAATTGTGGCACTTCCACCAAATAAGGTGATACTTCCAGCGTCAACAGCGCGAGCGGCATCCTGCACAAGGATTCTTTGACCTTGTGATCCCGCTTCATATAATATAAATTGATTTATGGGTTGATAACTTGCTGTATCGTCACCGCTAATATACGTCATATTGAAAGTAATTTCAGCATGATTGACAGTCCTTCCTTCGATTGGTGACAAATCGGTCAATTCAATTCTAATGTCAGGACCCTCCATACTCTGTATAAAAAGTAGCGAGTCAGAGCTCGATTCATCCGCAAATAGATTACCTACAGGATATCCATCGACCTCATGCTCAAATGTATTGAAGGCTATGTTATCATTTCGGACAGGGAAGTTCATCAACTTTGCCGTATCATTTTGCGTGTAGTAAAGGCTCACCCTACTATATGTATTATATATGATGAAATAGACCATTCCACCATCCTCTGATACTGGTTCGACACGGATTCCCTGCACCTTCTCACGAAAGATCTTATTTGATGCAAAATCATCGGGACTAAGACCCAGCAGTTTTTGTCCAAAGGCATCCGTAAGAGGTATTCGAACATGAGGGCGCACCAACACGGTATCACGTCCGGTTTGATTATCAGGTTCCACCACGGAGACATCAGATTTGGTACGAGGATATAAACCGTCGATAAATCCTATTGGATCTGTGCTCACTGCAATCTGCGCATTGGAGTAATATGTGGAATCTAAATCTAAGTCCTGTGTGATTTCGTGCACTTCAAATGCTAAAGCACCAATGCTAGGACCATATATAGCACGTACAGTATCATATGCTATAGTCAAGATAGTAGAATCTAGAATGGCATCTGTAAAGTTGGGTTCCTCACTTATCCCAATCTGAAAATTCAAACTTGCCTTAGATTTCCCAAAATAGGGATCATCCAAAGCTCCGCTGAAAAAAGTAGTTGTAAAGATATTGGTACTGTAGGTCAATACAGAATCTGTTGGCACCACTGTGGTGTTGATGGGCAACTCTGTTGCTGCCACATATATTTCTCTGTTCTCTTCAATTATGCCAGAGATATCAGAGGCTTTATTGCAAGCGAGCCAGGAAATAAGCGTCACTGCAAAGCTTAAATAGAAAAGCTTTCGAATCATAGGGAGAAAAGCTTAGAAATTTTGATGACTCACTTACGAGTCTAACAGCTCTTTATAAAAATCAAGGTAAGCTGGCAAGTAATTTTCGGCGTCTTCAACCTCCAGTACAGGTTTATCCAGATTAGTCACCCCCTCTTTAACGCCTGCCTCAATATCATCGCTGCCAAGAATCAAGGCATCCGAAAATGTAGTGGCTCCTTCATTTAAAGTGACTCCTTGGCCATTCATATATGCTTTGAGATCTTCAGGTTCAAGATTATTGATGGATGCTTTTTCGGCAAATCGATGCTTCAAATCACCCAGTGCTTCCTGACCGTATAGCGAGTATATAACTTTAGAATCTTTGAAAATTGGCTCATTTTGGTAGGCCGCTTTAAGATAGAATGGGATCAGACTAGTCATCCATCCATGACAATGGATCAGATCGGGTGCCCATCCAAACTTTTTTACCGTTTCAAGGACTCCTTTACAGAAGAAAATCATTCTGTCTGCATTGTCTTCAAATGGATTTCCAGAATCATCGACAAAGATTTGTTTTCGCTTAAAGAACTCCTCATTGTCCAGGAAGTATACTTGCATTCTCGTACCTGGTAGTGAAGCAACCTTAATGATGAGTGGATAATCATCCTCATCCACAATTATATTCATCCCAGATAGTCTCACGACCTCATGCAATCTGTGACGACGCTCATTGATGGTTCCGAATCTCGGCATGAGTACTCGAATTTCCATTCCATGCTCCTGTATATATTGAGGCAGACGTCTTGCTATGGTAGAGACCTCAGAAAGTGTTGTGTAAGGTTCCATTTCCTGCGTCACTATCAACACGCGCTTCTTGCTCATCGTTGTTTTCTTTTTATAACCTAAAGATGTTCAATCCTTTAAAAGGACTGCAAAGATACTAAAAAATGGTGCTTTGATATGCAAAGCCTTATAAGCTACGGAGTTAAGAATCCCTTAAACCCCCAATTTCCTGTAATCATGTTGCTACCGACTGCATAATCCATGCACAAATAATAGCCCCATAGGTACCGAGTGCATAGCCTAATACGGCCATAAGTACACCTAC
Source organism: Saprospiraceae bacterium (assembly GCA_050298535.1). Classification (GTDB taxonomy): domain Bacteria; phylum Bacteroidota; class Bacteroidia; order Chitinophagales; family Saprospiraceae; genus JABDMH01. The sequence goes on along the minus strand of JBNKUI010000087.1, from coordinate 551,325 downwards.
TGGCGCCAGGGAGGGACTAAAAGCTGAGGCAACGACAGGTGCTGAGGCTGCTCCGCCTACATTGGCCTGGCTACCGACGGCCACAAAAAAGAAGGGAGCCTTGATAAGTTTTGCTACCACAATAAGGATCAGTACATGAACGGCCATCCAGATCAATCCAATACCAAAAAGAGCGAGATTATCGAAAACCTCTGCTATGTTCATGCGCATTCCGATGGATGCGACAAGAAAATAAATGAAGACTGAACCCCATTTAGAGGCTCCCACGCCTTCGAGTTTTCTGGCCTTGGTGAATGACAATAAAAGCCCTACTGTCGTGGCAATTACTATCAACCAAAAGAAAGACGACATGAGTGAATCCAACCGCAGTGCGGTCAGTCTCTCTTTATACTGCTCCATGAAGGGTGTGATAACATCAGCACCCCAATGTGCTAATGCGGTGCCTCCAAAAGCCACTCCCAGCATTAAGAACAAATCTGTGGTCGTCGGTATGCGTTCTACACGAGCTCTGTAATTTTCAACTCGATTTTTGAGGTCATCAATGGCACTGGTATCAGCCTTTAGCCAACGATCCAATTGTTGGCTTATATTAGCCCCATAGAGGAGAAATCCCATCCAGATATTTGCGACTACGACATCTACCACAATCATCGTACTGAATATGGAGTCACTCACCTGAAAGATCTCCTTCATGGCAGTCTGATTTGCCCCACCACCAATCCAACTCCCCGCAACTGTACTAAGTCCCCTCCAAAGCTCATCAGGGTCTATACCTGGCATAAAATTTAGCATAATATACAGGGCAATCGGCCCACCCAGGATAATGCCTATACTCGCAGCAAAAAACATAATCAATGCCTTGGGACCGAGATTGAGAATACCTTTCAAATCGATGCTTAGACAAAGTAGAATTAAGCTTGCAGGCAGAAAGTACCTTGAGGCCACGAAATATAAATTGGATGATTCACCTGATATCAATCCCAAGGGCCACTGTAGAAGGGCAGGAATAAAGTAACAAAGTAAGAGCGCGGGTACATAACGGTAAAATTTCTTCCAGGATTGAAGCCCAGAAGTGTAAAATATTGCCGCCAAAACTAGGAGCAGAATACCCGTGACTATCGCATCATTTTCAAATATTGGTGTGTGATTCATTTATTGACTGTCATTGATCAACTCAAAATCGACTTCTTTATCGGAAATCCTCACTTCCCGAATCCGCACATTGATTCGATCTCCAATCTTAAAGATACTACCTCCATTGGGGCTTTTGGCTCTCATGCGATTATCATCGACAATATACGAGGTTGATAAACTATTAAATTCGACCATCCCTTCTATCTTGGAGTGCTTTAGTTCCACAAATAGACCTCTATCTATCATTCCACTGATGATGCCCTCATGAATTTCTCCGATACGATCCGCCGCATACTCCACTTGTTTATACTTAATCGATTCACGTTCAGCTTCCTGAGCTTTCCGTTCCTGGTTGCTGACATGCTGACACTTGGATTCCAGTTCCCCTTGACGAACCCGATAATCTTCCTGTAAATTTCTTTCAAGAATTCTATGTACCAGTACATCAGCGTAGCGACGAATGGGAGAGGTAAAGTGCGTATAATTTTCAAACCCTAGCCCAAAATGCCCAATATTCTCTGTCGTATATATGGCTTTGGACATGGTACGCACGGCAAAGGGTTCAGCAAATGCCAATAATTCATTATCGCGTGCCGCTTTGGATAATCGGTTAAAGGATTTTCGGGTCTGATCGGGGCTGTCAAACAAGAACTGAAACCCTAGTTCTTTCAGGAATAAAGCATATGACGCCAATTTTTCATCATCTGGCAGGTCATGCACCCTATAAACGAAAGGAATCGGTGGATGAGCTTTCTTGGACATGAACTTTGCGACTTCCTTATTAGCCAATAGCATGAATTCTTCCACCAGCATATGGGTATCTAGTCGCTCTTTTGTATGAATGGCAATGGGATGATTGTTTTCATCCAATTCGAATTGGACCTCCGGTGCTTCGAATGCAATGGAGCCACCCTTAAAGCGACGTTTTCTCAGGATCTTAGCCAATCTGTCCAGAGCCAGCAGCTCTGATCTGAAAGGTCCATCCTCTCCATTGATGACCGCTTGGGCTTCCTCGTATGCATATCGATGGTCTGAATGTATGATGGTCTTGCCAAACCAGACATTCTTTAACTGATTGGACTTGTCATAAATAAAGATGGCTGAGAATGTCAATGAATCCTCATTGGGTCGGAGAGAACACAATTCATTTGAAAGTACTTCGGGAAGCATGGGGGCTACCCGATCGACCAGATAAACCGAAGTTGCCCTTTTAAAAGCCTCCTTGTCGATCGCACTCCCTTCTTTTACGTAGTGTGTCACATCCGCAATATGGACCCCTATTTCCGTATCACCATTTTCCAGCACCTGGTATGATAGTGCATCATCAAAGTCCTTGGCAGTGGCAGGATCAATCGTGAATGTAGCAATTGATCGAATATCACGCCGACTTCCAATCTCTTCATCTGATGCAATTCTGGGAAGTTCGGATGCAGACTTTTCGACAGCCTGGGGAAATCCAATGTCAAATCCATTGTTGACTAGTATAGATGACATTTGTACCTCATGGTGGTCCATTTTATCGAGAACCTTTACAACAGTTCCGATTGGACTCTTATTAGCTCGCTCTGGCCACTGTAGTACCTTCACCAGGACCTTATCCCCGTCGGTTGCATCTCCTTGCTCATCTGGATATACGTAGATGTCGAAAGGTATTTTGTGATTATCAGGAACCACAAATCCAAAGTTGCGACTTGCCTGAAAATCACCAATAAACTGGTCGGTGGATCGCTCAATGATTTTGGTGATTCGTCCTTCGAGTCGTGGACCAAAGCGCTTTAGCACTTCGACCTCTACCTGATCTCCATCCATCGCCTGTAGCATCTTCTTTGCAGGTACGTAGACATCTCCCTTAAGATCTTCACAAATGATATATCCAGCCCCTGTCCGGGTTATATCGACATAGCCCTGATGACGTTTCACTTCTATGGGCTCCGCTGAACCTTCTGTCAGAGGATTCACCTTAAACTTTCCGTCCTTTATTTCGGAGATTTTTCCCTTCTGAACCAATCGTGCCAGCGCCTCATCTACCGAAGGCTTCGTATTATTGATTTTTAACTTTTTAATGATTTGTTTCGCGTTTAACCGCTTGTTAGGGTGTCTTAGAAACAACTTAAAAACTTGATAATCAAGTTGTTTTGCAGGTAACTTTTTACCTTTTATAGTTCTTTTTGTCATATTTTTCTTGAATTAATAATGGCATCTCCTCAGCTAGTTTTCACTCAATGACTGAAGTATATCTCCTGTGGGAGAAATCTCCAGCTGGAAAGTATGACTGTTGGATGCCTCATAGGGCTGATCATCAATTGGTGCTACTCCTTCCGCCACAAGAATGACTCCCTCGTCATCGATGGTAGCAATGCGTTTCAATATTGATTCACCATTCGATTTCATGCCTGCAATCGTCTGCCGATTGATAAATCTTCCTTTTAAATCAAATGTAGTAAGTACATATTCATATTGCAGCAGGCTTGCTTTCCAGTAGACCAGCGCCTGATAATGTTCGGCTGTAGGTAATCTAAAGCATGCAATAAACTCTGTAAATTCATCCACTTCATCATTGGGAGCCTTCAGATATCGCTCTACCATAGCCTCAGTAAGGGGCTTATTTTGAGTCGAAAAGATATGATGCGTATCTGTCGTGAGAGTAATTGGTAAGTCAACTTTGGGAAATCGCTCCAATAGGACTGCAAATGGAATTGCTTTATTCTTCATGATAGTCAAAAAAATGAAATGGTAATTCTCAGACTTTGAGGAAACTTCGACAAAAGTAGCTTATCAGCTTGATACCGAAAAAGAGCATTCGGTGTGCGGAGAAGAACTAATTATCACACCTCAAAGATAGGTTAATTTTAGATTCGTTCTAAATAATTAGCTTTACTACGTCACTTGTCTGCTGGATTTGTTTAGGCAATGGATATAAAATAGATTTGTTAAGATCTTAACAACGGCAACATGTCTTGGTTTTCGCAATTTTTGAAGTCCTCAATTGGTAAGAAGCTCATTATGGGTCTTACCGGGCTATTCCTGGTGCTTTTTCTCGTGGTGCACCTCAGTGGTAATCTTCAGCTGCTTTCTGACGATGGGGGAGAGAGCTTCAATATGTACACCAAGTTCATGACGAGCAATCCACTCATTAAAACGATCTCCTATGTCACTTATTTCCTGATTCTGCTTCATACAATTCAGGGGATCATGCTTTGGAGGCAAAACCGGGGAGCCCGTGCATCACGCTATGCTGTATCCAGCACCAAGTATACTACTTTCGCTTCCCGCAATATGGGAGCATTAGGCACCATAATATTGGTTTTCCTATTGCTGCACATGTATCAGTTTTGGCTTCAGATGAAGATCGACGCCACAGAAATGATTGTATATGGTGATCATGAGCCTGTTAAGGACCTGTATGCTCTAGTGGCAGTTGCTTTTAAACAACCCTTGTACGTGATCATCTATGTGCTTTCCATGATTGTCATAGCATTTCATCTCAGACATGGTTTTCAGAGTGCCTTCCAGACATTGGGTTTAAATCATGTGAAGTATAACGGTGTGATTAAGTTTCTGGGTAATGTGATTGCCATTTTGATCCCTCTGGGATTTGCTTTTATTCCTGTATTCTTTTACCTCTATAGATAAGAAACTAGATGTCAATAAAACTAGATAGTAAAGTACCTGAAGGAGAACTTTCTCAAAAGTGGATGAACTATCGGTCTAAAATGCCGCTAGTTGCACCCAATAATAAGCGACGTATCGAGATTATTGTAGTGGGCACAGGTCTGGCGGGTGCAAGTGCTGCAGCCACACTGGGTGAATTGGGGTACAAGGTAAAATGTTTTACTTTCCATGATAGTCCCAGAAGGGCACACAGTATTGCTGCACAGGGAGGTATCAATGCCGCCAAAAACTATCAGAATGATGGTGACAGTGTATACCGTCTATTCTATGATACTATCAAAGGGGGAGATTATCGCTCAAGAGAAGCCAATGTCCATCGACTGGCAGAAGTCAGTACAGATATTATAGACCAATGTGTCGCGCAGGGCGTACCTTTTGCACGTGAATATGGCGGTCTATTGGCCAATCGGTCCTTTGGAGGTGTACAGGTTTCCAGAACCTTCTATGCCCGGGGTCAAACCGGCCAGCAGCTCCTCTTAGGAGCGTATCAGGCATTGAGCCGTCAGATTGCATCGGGAGCGGTACAGATGTACAACCGCCATGAAATGCATGATTTGGTTTTGATCGATGGCAAAGCAAGAGGTATCATCGCCAGAAACCTATTGACCGGTAAGCTCGAACGCTTCGCAGCACACTGTGTAGTGCTGGCCACCGGCGGGTATGGCAATGTTTACTATCTGTCTACCAATGCAATGGGTTCAAATGTCTCTGCCGCATGGCGTGCCGTGAAGCGCGGCGCATTGATGGCCAATCCCTGTTATACACAAATTCACCCTACATGCATTCCCGTCTCCGGTGACTATCAATCAAAACTGACTCTGATGTCGGAGTCTCTAAGAAATGATGGGCGTGTGTGGGTACCCAAAGAAATGGCGGATGTTGAAGCCATTCGAAAAGGGACCATGAAGCCTGAAAATTTACCAGAGGACAAGCGAGATTACTATTTGGAAAGACGGTATCCGGCATTTGGTAACCTAGTACCCAGAGATGTAGCTTCGCGGGCCGCCAAGGCGGTCTGCGATGAGGGAAAAGGCGTAAATGCCAGCGGTCTGGCAGTATTTCTTGATTTTGCAGATGCCATTGAGCGCTATGGCAAGTCTGAGGCCCTGAAGAATGGAATTAAGAACCCCGATAAGGCGACCATCACCAAACTAGGTGAAGAGGTTGTAGAAGCCAAATACGGCAACCTCTTCGAGATGTATGAAAAGATTACGGGAGCGAATCCATATAAAACACCTATGATGATCTATCCTGCCGTCCACTATACGATGGGAGGTCTTTGGGTCGATTACAATTTGGAGACTAACGTATCCGGATTATTTGCATTGGGCGAGTGCAATTTCTCAGATCACGGAGCTAACCGACTGGGAGCCTCCGCACTTATGCAGGGCTTGGCTGATGGGTACTTCGTGATTCCATATACGATTGGCACCTTCCTTTCTAATGAGATTCGTACACCGGCTATCTCAACCGATCATCCGGCGTTTGACTCTGCTGAAAATGAAACACGGTCGCGACTGGAGAAATTGATCAGTATCAAAGGAAAACAGACCGTGGAGGCTTTCCACCGAAAGCTGGGGCTGATCATGTGGGAGTATTGTGGAATGTCGCGTAATGCTGAAGGTCTCAAAAAGGCCAAGCAATTGATACAGGATCTTAGAAAGGAATACTGGAATGATGTGCTTGTTCCCGGTGAAATCGATGAGTTCAATCCAGAACTTGACAAGGCTTTCAGAGTGGCTGACTTCATGGAGATGGGCGAAATGATGGTGGAAGATGCTTTGAATCGTGATGAATCCTGTGGAGGTCACTTTAGAGAAGAGTATCAAACGGAGGATGGAGAAGCTCTACGCCGTGATGATGAGTTTACATATGTCGCGGCCTGGGAATGGCAAGATGATGCAGATTCTATCCTTCATAAAGAACCTTTGGTGTTTGAAAATGTAGAACTAAAGACAAGAAGTTACAAGTAAGAAACTACCGTCAAAAAGTTGCAGTAACATGAAATTAACGCTGAAAATCTGGAGACAGAAAAATAATTCAACTCCTGGCAAATTTGAATCCTATCAAGTCCAGGCCAATGAACATATGTCCTTCCTGGAGATGCTGGATGTTTTGAATCAAGATCTAATTGAATCTGGTAATGATCCAGTGGCTTTCGAGCATGATTGCCGGGAGGGAATCTGTGGAGCTTGTGGCGTTGTAATCGACGGACAGCCGCACGGATTGCTCAAAGGCACCACGACGTGTCAACTCCATATGCGCTTTTTCAAAGACGGTGATACGGTGACCATTGAACCTTTCAGAGCCCAGGGCTTTCCTGTGGTCAAGGACCTCGTAGTAGATCGAAGCTCTTTTGATCGTATCATTCAGGCAGGAGGCTTTATTTCTGTAAATACGGGTCAGGCACAGGACGGAAACGCCATACCCGTTGAAAAGGAGGATTCAGATGCCTCCATGGATGCAGCAGCATGCATCGGCTGTGGTGCTTGTGTGGCAGCTTGTCCTAATGCATCAGCCATGCTCTTCACCTCTGCTAAAGTCAGTCACCTGGCGCTTCTACCTCAGGGTGAGGTTGAAAATGAAAAAAGAGTCGCCCATATGGTAAAGCAGATGGATCTGGAAGGATTTGGCAACTGCTCCAATACGTATGCATGTGAAGCAGAATGTCCTAAAGAAATCTCGGTAGAAAATATCGCTCGATTAAATCGTCTTTATTTTAAGTCTTCACTGGCGGGAGAGTAACTACATACGACGTCTTCGAAGAGGCCAAATTGCTACTTAGCCCTGAATAAGTAGTAGTCCATTTTAGATTTTATAATTTCTAAACTCTCCTTTTTGATGATATAAGGATTTTGACGCAAAAGCGAAAAACTTTGGCGGATGATAATGCTGCTAAAACAAGCCCTAGCGGACGACAGGGATTTCTTGTTTGATACGCGAACCCCCCGCCCCTGTTTGTCCTCCGCTTCGCTATGGAAAAACCGGGGAGCGAGCAGAAAACTGGCGTATGATTATTAACTATTGAAGGCAGATTTAAAGCTTTCTATTTCGAAAGGTCCTGTAAGAGACTGATGAAGCCTCACTTCGCAACAATAAATTGTACACTTTCAATGCCATCATCAAATTGAAATGAGGCTACATATACTCCTGGCAAGAGTCTGGATATATTGGCTTGAAAACTTGAATCTATAGGATCAATAGTCACCTTTTCCGTGACACTTCGACCACTAAAATCATAGAATCGAAGAGACCGGGGAAGACTTGGACTCAGAATCTGAATATTAATTAAATCATCAGCGGGTATGGGATTGATAGTGATTTTGTTAATAAGATCTACTGCCTTGAATCTCTTTGGATACAGTTGATTTGTGGGAATCCTGGTTTGTTTAAAATATGTGCTACTCCAGGTCAATTCACATGAGGCATCACCGTAGTCCTCTCTATACTCCAGTATGATCGGATATTTGTACGCATTTTCCAAAGTAATAGATTCTGAAGATTCAAGACCACCATTCGCTTGCCAATTGTCAATAAGCAAAACATCGTCAATCCAAAGACGATAGCTATCAGCAGTAGATATATAAAAGGTGTATTCTCCATCAAAAGGAGCTTGCAAAAAGCCACTCCATCTGATTGAAAATTGATCTTCATTGATCGAAGTATCCGGACTTCCATATGACCAGTGGAAACTTATTTCCTCATCAACCTTCTCCAATTGAGAATTTTCCTGCAAGTTCGTATTGTTAAAATACTCACCAAATAAGCCGGTACCACTACCTAGAGTACCCACTTCAAATTCTGCAACTATGATTTCGGGATCACTATTTGCGATAAAATCAGTTTTCATTCCCTGCACACCATCAAAGGACCAATTTTTTAAAGAAAGTAACTTGTCATTGAAAATTTGAAACGCAGGTGCTTGAACCGTATGCAAAATTCCCTTTACACTTTCAATCTCATACGGTGTATGATAGGTGGCTCCATCCATATTAACCTGGGCTCCAATTGGATCCGACATGATCTGTATTTCAACCAAATCTGGATAAATATCTCTATGGACAGTCGATGAAAAACCCCTGGAATCTGTTGCTGTCAAGTGGATTCGGTACCATACATCAGCGGATGTTTCTCCAATGGCTGGTACCACGAAAAACCCATCTTCTGCATGGATATCTGATAAAAAGGGATGAAAATGTAGTTCGTGATGGAATTGAATATTCCAAGAATAGGCATCCTGGTCTAAAAAACCATCCTCAGCATCTGATATTATTCCTTTATAATAAATAGTATCCCCCGCCTGATACGTGTACCCAACTTGAGGTGCAACGATTTGAGCACTGGGCCTGGAATTTTCAACCACATGTAAAGTAGCAGTGGCAGTTCTACTTTCACCCAGCTCATTTTTTATAATGCAATGAAATGATCTGCCATCATCTTGAAGAGTCACTTGTGGTAAGACTAGTTCTTGGGTGTTCTCAATCACTATATTGGAGCCTTCATACCAAGTGTACCGTAGGTCCTTGCCTGTAGCATCCACTTCGAATCTGGCTGTATCTCCCGGAACCACTGTCTGATCACGGGGACTAATGGTGACCACAGGCTCGTCCAGACCTGTATAACTAACTTTCCAAATCCTTCCATCTTGAGATGATGTATTATCCGCAAGTGATCCCGTTCCATCTGCATTTCTTTCAGCATAATTGAGTGAGCCATGCTTAGAAACCATAAGCGCCAAAGGTGAAACGATGCCACTTGCAAATACCTCTCTGATCTCCCCGGATTTTGATACCCTCCTGATCTCTCCTGTGCAGTAATCCGTGAAGAAGATCTCATTATGATATTCTTCTGGAAATATCTTTGCTTCAGGATTGTACACAGCAATGCCGGTGATGGCACATCCCACTCCCCACTCATTAGGATAATAATAAAGAGGTGCTTGATATCTCCCAGGCTCGCTATCCCCAGGCACAGGGCCTTCTCCTACATTCCAGCCATAGTTTGCCCCTTTTTTAATTTGATTTATTTCTTCCCAATCTTCCCCCCCAACATCGCCGGCATAAATTTCTCCTGTCAGGGCATCCACTGTCATACAGAATGAGTTTCTAAATCCCAAGGCATATATAGCTTTGTACTGGCCTTCAGCGATATCAACAAATGGATTGTCCATGGGAATGGATCCATCGGCTTCAAAACGCATGATCTTCCCACTAGAATTATCCAGGGATTGGACATTGTTTGGATTGCTGAGGTCTCCTATAGAAACGTAAAGTCTACCATCTAGTCCGAAGACAAGCGCACCTGCATTATGAATGCTGCCAATCTCCTCCGTTTCAAATATGACAAGCTCGCTGCTGGGTATCGCGTAGTTGCCATTCGCTGTAAACCTACTCACGCGATTCACCCGTGTCCGCGGCACACTATAATACAGGTAGAAATAATTATTCGTAGCGAAGTCAGGATGGAAAACAAACCCTGAGAGACCACGTTCATTGAAGTTGTCAGCGTCTATGACCAGGAAAGGATCCTCAAGTAGTGTGTCATTTTCTATGATCCGAATGTTACCATTCTTTTCGGCCACAAAAATGCGACCATCCGGACTTTCGGCAATCACGGTTGGATCTAAGTCAGAAGCAATTAACTTTTGAGTAAATCCGATCGGTAAGTCCGTCCCATTACACCATTGGATAACCCCCAATAATAGTGTAATAACATAAGATGATTTTAGCTGCATGAGAGGCTTTATTATTGTAACGGAAGGTTACCAGAATTAGTCCTCAAACCATATTGGAAAATCCAATAATCACTCTAGCTGAAACCATTCAAATGTTAAAGTTGAAATTTTAAGACGTGGTGTGAAATTAAATATGAAGATTAATTTACATTTGTGCTACTCCCATGAGCCGTATGGTGTCCCTCCGGAAGGATAAAAATATCCCATAGTATTATGATCTCATATCTATGACATATCCAAATCCGGGGGGATTTTTTATGCCTTCCACTGATGTCTATTAGAAATTAGCACTACCAGGAGTACGGGGAAAAGCAATCACATCACGGATATTGGACATACCGGTGACGAACTGTACCAGTCGCTCAAATCCCAGACCAAATCCTGCATGGGGACAGCTGCCGAAGCGTCGTGTGTCCAGGTACCAATACATTTCCTCTGTAGGGATATCCATGTCTTCCATTCTGGCTTCCAGCACATCCAGACGCTCTTCTCGTTGTGACCCTCCCACGATCTCACCAATGCCGGGGAATAAGATGTCCATAGCACGAACTGTCTTTTCATCATCATTCAAACGCATATAGAAGGCCTTGATGTCCTTGGGATAATCTGTGAGGATCACAGGTTTTTTAAAATGCTTTTCTACCAGGAACCTCTCATGCTCTGACTGTAAATCAGCACCCCACTCTTCGATCACGTAGCTAAACTTCTTCTTCTTATTAGGTTTAGACCGCATCAGAATATTGATAGCTTCGGTGTAGGTAAGTCGTTCAAAATCATTGTTGACCACAAATTGAAGCTTCTGCACCAGATCCATTTCAGACCGTTCATTTTGAGGTTTAACTTTTTCCTCCTCTAATAACCGGTTGCGAAGAAACTCCAGGTCATCAGCACAGTGCTCCAGTACATAGCGGATCACATATTTCAACATGCCTTCTGCCAGGTCCATATCATCATTGAGATCAAAGAAAGCTACCTCTGGTTCGATCATCCAGAACTCGGCAAGGTGACGTGATGTATTTGAATTTTCTGCCCGAAAGGTGGGGCCAAAGGTGTAGACTTTGCCAAGGGCCAAAGCTCCCAACTCTGCTTCCAGCTGACCAGAAACCGTCAGATTGGTCTCCTTGGCAAAAAAGTCTTGCTTAAAATCAATCTTACCCTCTTCATCTTTAGGAATATCATGAAGATCCAGCGTAGTCACATGAAACATCTCACCGGCACCTTCTGCATCCGAAGCCGTAATGATCGGAGTGTGCAGATACACAAACCCTTCTTCATTGAAAAACTGATGGATTGCAAATGAAATAGCATGCCGCACACGGAAAACAGCTCCGAAGGTATTGGTTCTGAATCGGAGATGTGCAATTTCACGGAGAAACTCCAGAGAATGGCGCTTGGGCTGCAGGGGATAGGTCTCAGGATTTGCCTCACCATAAATCTCCACTTTACTGGCCTTGATTTCGATACTTTGACCTCTACCCTGGGATTCAATGACGGTACCGACTGCACCGATAGCGGCTCCGGTAGTTATTTTTTTCAGAAGTGATGGATCCATAGACTCATAATCCACCACGACCTGAATGGTTTTAATGGTCGATCCATCACTCAATGCGATAAACTGATTGTTTCGAAATGTTCGAACCCAGCCCTTGACACAAACTTCGGTACCCAATGGTTGCTCAGCTAACAGTGCCTTGATCGTCGTGGCCTTCAAATCCATGATTTCTATTTTGTGATCGGCGAAATTAGGGATTGTTTTTTAATGTCCTTTGCTTATCAGAAATCATTGTGCAACGGAAGCAAATTTGAAAGGCCCTGCAAGAGCTATTGGAGGTCAATATCCAACTGGGCTATCAACGCAACGGCCTCCTCATAGACTACGTCCATCTTGTCAGCACTGGCTCCGCCGGCATATAAGGCATAGTCACTTTCCCTTAGCAGTTTATCCATTCGATCGATGACATCGCTGTTTATGCCCTGCGTGGCAAGCATATCCAGGACGTTTTGGCGAGTCATATCAGCTTGGGGAAGGTCAAGCTTATGTGAGATGAAATTTTTAATGCTAAATGCAATTTCTTCATAGAAGGCAGACTCACCCTTTTCCTTTAGCGATTTTGCTTTTTCTAGCCTAGCCTTAGCTATTTCTGTATGATTAATAGTCTCAGGCTCTTTCTGCTCCGCTTTTTTCGTGCGCCAGACCATGATGAGAAAACCCAGTAGAGGAATGGAGAAACTCGCCCAGTATAAGGGCTGGGCGCTCAGCGGGAATCTCATGGATCGTAAGCTACTACCTTCCTTAAGAGGTGCCAACTGATTGAAGTCCTCCCCAGTTGGCATCTGTGAGGCCGTGCCATTTCCCTTCCCTTGAGTAATATTTAACTGAAAGGTATCACTGACTTGTTGATAACTTCTGAGATCGGGATCTAAAAATGTAAATGTAGGGTGGATTTCAAATGATCCTGGTTGGCTTGCGATAAATAGATAGTCGATTATTTTTTCACTCCTTACACTATCGGTCACATTTACCATCCTTTCGTGATGAACCTTTGGCTCGTATATTTCAAAGGAGGCTGGAAAATCTATGGAGGGTTCTCGTATCGTCTTTACATCCCCACTTCCTCTCAACGTCATTCTCAGAGTGATCGCATCATCCGTACTCGCATTGGGTGGTTGCACTTTAAATCGAACATCAAAATGGCCTACCGCTCCGGAAAAATCTGCAGGTGCATTTTCGTAAGGTGACTTTACCTCCAGATTAAGTTCATTAGAGCTAATATTTCTTGTCTTCAGATTGAAACTCGAGAAGAAACTTCGTCTCCTTTGGGATCGATCCGGAATACCTACTCGCACTACAATGGGTTCGATATTAATTAACCCACTCTGCTGTGGAAAAACGGACACTTTGCGTAGCACTTTGGTGCTATATTCCTTACCATCTTTCACAATCTTCACCACAGGTTCTTTATAGGCGTCCAGTATTTGCGCATAGCACCCATCATATGCACTTTCCGACAGTATATTATAGTTTTCAATGTTGACTTGTGTGTAGATGCGATAGCGTACAATAACTTGCTGGCCGATGTATGCTTCGGTAGAGTCCACTTCAGCCACTAAATAAATCTCTGCTTCATTATCATCCCGCGTAGCAACTCCGGGATCTTTCTTGACAACCTCCACAGACAGCATTTTGGTTGTCAAAGTCTTGCCATTGACCCGTACGCGTGCGGGCTTGATGGTATAGGTACCAGGTCTCGAAGCCTGCAAGGTATAACTATAACCCACAGATCGGGTGGACACTCCATTTATGAAAGTGGAACGGGTCATCTGAGAAGGTCCTGACAGCAACTTGAGCCCATCAAAGTCTGGTGCTTCAAATGATTCCGGGTTGGCGTTTTGCAAGGTAAAAGATACTGTAAAGGCACTCCCCACCATTACCTGCCGGGCATCTGTGGTGGCTTCAAAGGTAACTTCCTGCGCTGCAACTGGAGCCCATGCAAACAAAGTAATGAGGAAAATAGATGTGATAATCCGAAATGACATTAGATCTTAGTTTCCTTGAGTTTCTTTTTTTTCCGGGCTGTTTTTTGCACATCAAAAAAGGAGGAAAACGGCATAATCCCTTCATCTTGCTCATCAATCATTGCGGGGGCATCGATCCGCTCTGGATTTGGAAGACAGATAATATCAATAGGACTGGTTTCCCAGGTCTGATCTTCCGACTCCCAGTAAGCAGGGGGTATAGTCCAGTTGCCGACGCCAGGTGCTTTAAGGAAGAAAGTGATACTTGACTTTTGAGAGGTCTTTCCATTTATCATTTGCATACTGCTACTTTGATTAGGACCACCCACTACTTGCAAATCGTCCCAGTCCGGAGCCACAAACCTGCCTTTCAGATTCTGCGCAGTAAATCGAACTTCAAAGTAATTTCCATCGAGAATCGAATCACTGCCAATCAGTACTTCAAAGGAGCCTGCTTCATTTTCCTGTGCTCCTAATGTTGTTATGGATATTAATAAAAATAGCATTGCTACCCATCTCATAGCATTTGAATTTAAGATTGATAATTACCAGTCTTTACTTTGCTTCTTTTCACCTGCTTGTTGCCGTCGTATTTTCTCTTGTACTTTCTTGTCCTCTTCTTCAATGATCTCCAGTAACTGCATCGCTTGTTCTTTTGATAACTTTTGCTCCAACTGTTCTTGTTGTTGCTCCTCGCCATCCTGATTTTGATCCTGCTGTTGCTGTTGCTGGTCTTGTTGCTGCTGTTGTTGCTGCTCCTGATCCTGCTGATCTTCATTGTTCTCGTCCTGATCTTGCTGATCTTGTTGCTGCTGTTGCTGTTGTTCCTGTAGATTCTGCTGTTGCAGGGCCATCATGAGGTTTTGCTTAGCCTCCAGATCGTTAGGATTGACTCTCAGGGATTTCTTGTAGGCTTCAACAGCCTCCTCATAGTTATTATTCAGAAAGTGGGCGTTACCTAGGTTGTAGTAAGCCTTTGACTTCTCCCCTTGAGGAAGTAGATCCGCAGCTCTTTCATATTGACGGGCTGCTTCTTCATATCGACTCTGATTAAAAATTGCGTTGCCAAGATTAAAGGTGCCTTTCTCATCCTCGTCGATAATGGTAGCCCTTCGATAGTCTTCTTCAGCTTTCGTATAGTTTTTTCGGTCATAGCTTTTATCAGCCTTGAGTCGAAGGCTATGTGCCTGGTTAGCTGATTGTCCAAGAAGCGACGCTGACCCAAGCGTCATCAAGAATACTGTAATCCATCGTACCATTCTAAAACAATTTTCTGCGCTGAAAAAACAAGTTCTCAAGTATCCAATGTCCCACAATACAAAGAATGGAAAGGGCCAGAAAAGGCTGGAAATAACTTTCATATGCCGTAAAAGACCTTTCCTCAAATTCTCTTTTTTCCAGTTGGCTTATCTTCTGATCTAATGTCTCTAAAATACTTGTAGTTCCATTTAAATAGAAATAATCACCACCACCTGATTCTGCTAGTTCCATCAGTAGCGTTTCATTTAATTGGGTACGGACTGGTTGCCCATTTTGGTCTCTCTTCCAATCATTACTACCCTGATTGTTGATCGGGATAAAAGATCCTTGAGCAGTTCCGACACCCACGGTAAAGACTAACATTCCCTCCTGATTGGCGGCTTTTGCGGCTTCAATCGCATCGATATCATGATCTTCTCCGTCTGAAATAATGATCAATGCTCTATGATATTGTCGATCCTTTGTAAATCCTTCTTTAGCCGTTTCAAAAACCTCGGAGAAGGAAGTGCCCTGTGTGGAAGCTAAATTGGGCCCCGCCGATCGCAAGAAAATCTGTGCTGCCGCATAGTCTGTGGTAAGTGGCATCTGCAGATAGGCACTACCAGCAAACAATATGAGACCTATCCTCTCCCCCCGCAGCTTTTGTGTGAGGTCCAGTGCGAATTTTCTCGCCTGCTCCAGTCGATTAGGAGCTACATCTGCACAGTACATACTGTTGGAAATGTCAAACGCAATGAATATATCCGTACTTCTTGATTTGACCTTTTCACGCTTTGCACCCCATTGTGGATTCGCCCAGGCGATAACCAGGAGGGAAAAAGTAAGTAACGAAAGCACTTGCTTCCAAATGCGCTTTTTTTGGGACACGTGAAGTGTCAATTGATCGATCAAGGTACTGTCTCCGATCAGCCGTTTTTGACGACTGTACCATCTCCATCCCAGATATAAAATGATGCTGAGAGGAATTAGCCCCAGTAAGAAATAAAGATTCGTGATGTGTTCAAATCTAAACATGCATTATGGGTATGTCCTGAATAATGTGATCGATAGTATCAAATGAAGAAAGTAAAAAATCAGTCCCACTTTTAAGAATCTTCCAAACTCTTCACTGTAGCGATTAAAAGTAGTGACTTCTCTTTCTGTTTTTTCCAGTTGATCTATCTCGTTATAAACCAATTCCAGGTTCTGCTCATTAGTAGCCCTAAAATACTGTCCTCCGGTTATTTCGGCTATTTGTTGTAACAAAGGCTCATTGATCATCACCCGCGCATAGTCAAACACATAGCTTCCATCACTTCGCTTACCCTGCGGAGTCAGTGCCATACCCTTGCTACCAACACCAATGGTGTATACCCGGAGACCTAATTCTCGAGCCATCTCAGCGGCCGTCAGTGGTTGGATATATCCAGTATTATTGTCGCCATCTGTCAGGAGGATGACCACCTTACTTTTGGAGTCACTGTCCTTTATTCGATTGACCGCAGTGGCAAGACCCATTCCTATGGCCGTTCCTTCTTCTAGAAAACCGCACTGCAATTGACTAAGAAATCGCTTCACAATCCGATGATCAGAAGTCAGCGGGCACTGTGTGAAACTTTCTCCGGAGAAAACCACTACCCCAATCCGGTCATCCACTCGCTTATCCACAAATTCTGACGCCACTTTCTTACTGACTTCCAGGCGATCAGGTTGAAAGTCCTTTGCCAGCATACTACTAGACAAATCAATGGCCAGTATAATGTCAATACCCTCTGCTGTCACTTGCTCTTCCTTCAATGCAAACTGGGGCCTGGCCAATGCCAGAATCAAAAAGGTAAGCCCGATCCACTGCAGAATGGGTAGAAACGGTTGTATTCTGGTCCGCAAGGATGGGCGAGAACTCAGATAGCTTGTAGAAGAAACATTAAGTGCGGGTCTCTCATCATTGGCCGAAAAATACTGAAAGTAGACCATCACCGGGATGATCAACAGGCCAGTAAGCAACCATGGATTTTTAAAAGATATTTGCTGAAAAAAATCTATCATTCCTCCTCCTCTGTTTGAACGGACTGCTCTGCTTCCTTGGTTTCTAGAATAAATGACTCCGCCATCTGCATAAACTGCTCATGAACCCCAAGCTCCGGCTTAGCCTTCGCAAATTTGATCAAGTCAGCCATATTTAAGATTTGAGACAGTTGATCCAACCATCCTTTCACCTGATCCTCCTTGCCAAGGTCAGCGATAATTTCACCCGTCGTCGATTCCAGTGCCTTGATCTTAAATCTATTTTCAAGATACTCACGGATGATATGAGTCAACTCCGATTGATAGTCTTTGATTTTACCCTGCTGCCAGAGTTTCTTGCCTTTAAGATTCTCCAAGGCCATCATTGCAATTTGATGCGGAGGTAATGGTATTTCGACAATTTCTTCTGGAACGGCCTTGTACTTCCTCCGTAAGAATACCAACCCGATAATCAACAGACCAACAAGAAAAATGATGATATATATCAAGAAATCACCAAGTCGCAGAGGTTCTTTTAGGATGGGCTTGATCGGCGCAAGTCCTGTGGAATCCAACATAATACCCTGCACTTCCAGAGCCAGGTCATTCGAATAGATACTGTCACCTGCGATCTGTAATACTAGCGGTGGCAGCACTACATATCCGGTATCAAATACAGAAAATGTTAGTTGCTGCTCGAATCCATTTGTCGTTTGACTCCAAGATTGATTATCAAGAATTTCTACCCCTTCACTTTCCCATGCTGAAAAGTCAACGGGGCCGGGAGTAACACTTGCAGGTGATAGCTGTAGATACAAAGATCGTTGATCACCAATGAGCATCTTATTACTATCTACTCTACATTCAAATGATACCTGAGCATTTAGGTCCTGATGAAGAAAGGTCGGTAAGGTTAAAAGCACAACACACATGGCAAAAAAAGCTCTGACCTTTTTCCTAACCCCCGGTTTTGAAATGGTATGCATCATATCCTTCCTAGTTAGCTCTTCTCTTAAAAAATCGATGCAGTGCGATAATGTAAGATTCACGAGATTCTAGATTTATGATATCAGCACGGGCCTGACTAAAGAGGCGACTTAATGCAGTTTGTTTTTCCTCAAATTGTGACTCATGGTATTCTCTCGTAGTTTTGTCATTCGTGTCAATTAATCGCATTGCTCCAGTCTCAACGTCCCGGACATGAATCAACCCAGCTCGTGGTAATGATCGCTCGAAAGGATCATAGATATGGAGGCCTATAATATCATGCCTTCTGGATGCGACCTGCAATGCCTGATCATATCCTGATGCATAAAAGTCACTTAGTAGAAAGCAGATGCTTTTCTTTTTTACCACGTTATTAAAATAGCGTAAGGCTTCACTGATATCGGTAGTCTCTCCGGTAGGTTCTATGTCGATGAGCTCACGAATGATCCTGAGGATATGTTTTTTGCCCTTTTTGGGTGGAATGTATTGTTTGATCTGATCTGAAAACATGATCATTCCCACCTTATCATTATTACTAATGGCTGAAAAAGCAAGCACAGCACATATTTCAGTGATGAGATCTTTCCGGGTGTGGAGATGGGTACCAAAGAAGGCTGACTTACTTACATCCACAAGCAGCATGACAGTCAGTTCGCGTTCTTCTTCGAATACCTTCACATGTGGAGTGCCTGTGCGGGCAGTTACATTCCATTCGATATTTCTGACGTCATCGCCATACTGATAATCTCTCACCTCACTGAATGACATACCCCGTCCTTTGAAGGCGCTATGATACTCACCTGAGAAGAGCTCCTTACTAATACCCTTCGTCTTAATCTCAATTTTCCGGACCTTTTTAAGTAATTCTCTGGTCTCCATCTGAGTTTGCTGGACTTATGGTACTTCTACAGTGTTTAGTATCTCTCTTATTATATCTTCCTGCGACACATTTTCAGCTTCAGCCTCATAGGTCAATCCAATACGATGTCTCAAGATATCATGTACTACCGATCGCACATCTTCAGGAATGACAAACCCACGACGCTTCAAAAATGCGTAGGCTTTGGAAGCAAGCGCAAGGTTAATGCTAGCCCGGGGACTGGCTCCATATTGGATCAGCATATCCAAATTCTGCATTCCGGAACCTGATGGATTTCGCGTGGCAAAGACGATATCCAGGATATACTGTTCGATCTTATCATCCATATATACTTTCCGAACCGTCTTGCGGGCATTGAGCACCTGCTCGGGGCTGATCTTAGTTTCCACCTGCCCAAAAGTTGCATCGTTGAGATTTCGGCGAATGATTTCACGTTCTTCTTCCTTGGTAGGATAGTCAATATTGACCTTAAGCATGAAACGATCTACCTGAGCTTCAGGCAATGGGTATGTACCTTCTTGCTCAATGGGGTTTTGTGTCGCCAGCACTAGAAAAGGCTCATCAAGTGGATAGCTCTGATCACCGATCGTCACCTGTCGCTCCTGCATAGCCTCTAATAATGCACTCTGCACTTTGGCTGGTGCCCGGTTTATCTCATCAGCGAGTACGAAGTTGGCAAAGATTGGTCCCTTTCGCACTGTGAATGCAGATTCATTGGGATTATAAATCAAAGTTCCGATAATGTCAGCCGGTAATAAATCAGGAGTAAATTGAATCCTGCTGAATTTACCCTGTACCGCTGTCGCCAGTGTCTTTATTGCCAGTGTCTTTGCCAGACCAGGAAGACCTTCCAACAGGACATGCCCCTTGGTCAATAAGCCCAGCAGCAATCGCTCCATCATGCGGTTTTGACCGACGATGACCTTGGATGTTTCACTGAGAAGAGTATCTACAAAGGCACTCTCAACATATATCTGTTGATTTAGTGCTTCAATGTCCAAAGCAGGCTGCATATGTTTATCTTTTTTTGTAACAGTGATGATCCCCCTATTTTACGAGGGGTGCTAAATTGCCAATTTTTATGCATAATCCGCGAAAATAGTGAGACCATTGTACTGACAATCAAGTCAAAAATGTCCTTTAACGAAGTTTTAACTCGACACAAATTCAGATTACACATGGTTGTAACCACTCTATCATTGGTGATATTGTGGATAGGAACAGTGAAGGGGCAAAATACACCAGATCATACCAATGATGCTGTCAGGTTGCGACAAAGCACGCTAGTGGTTGTCCTAGATAATCCTGACAAAAAAATTCAAGCACTGCAACAAGCAGCTAATAGTACCGATAGGACTCAACGAAAGAAAAGATTGAAAAAATTGATAATTCAAACCCGTTTCTTACAAGATTCTTTCAATACTGCATTACAGACCGCCATCGATGATCATTATCAATTTTCTGAGTATCAGTATCTTGATGAGGTGAGGCTCTCATCCTTCCTGGATAGTATTTCGACAGGTGATCAGGAAGGTTCTATTTATTTTCTGAAGAAGGGAACCACAGAAAGCGGAGCGAGCGCACTTATTCTTTATGATTCGACTTTTAAACCGCTGGCTCGTCCCTTTCCCTATTTTGTCAGAACTACCAGCATGATAGCAGGTCTGGAAACACTATTTGGTGCTAAATCTATTCCCTGGCGAGATCTCAATGATGTGATCGAAAAATGGCAGAAGAAACTTGAAGCCTATTACAAATCAATGTGATCTGTCGTATCGGTAAATAACGAAAGTGAATCTTTTGGTCGTTCAAAGTCCGGCCTGGATGGCTTGGGCACTTTGGGAGGTCGTGCCAGAGAGTCGATCTTGATCAGAATGGGGTTGGCTCGCAGCAGAGAATCAGCTGTCTTACTGGCAGACTCCATAATTTCCTCCAAACACCGCTTTCTTTCTGACTCGAGAAAACGATCCATCCGCAAGTTAACCTCATCCTCGATCATCTGCTGGACTATGGGTTCCCGGTCCACCTGACATGATGTAGCTATCATAATGCAAAAACAACCAAGCAGCAGGTACCTCATCGCTTCATCATTTGCTCTATCTTTTCGAGTCTGATCGTCATGAGCGAGTCCACCCATTGATCAAAGTACAGATCATAATACATGGCACACGAATCCTCAAATTGCTGCACCATTACACCGCGTTCATCCAAATACAGCGAATCAATCAAGCCCATTTCCTCAGGATCCAGTATTACATCATTATCTACACATCCCATAGATAAGAGAATAAAAAGAAACACTGTAAGCTTACTCCGACGCATCAACTTTTAACTTAAATCCGACACTATGTATGTTTTCGATCTGAATGGAAGAGTCTGCTGATAAATACTTTCTCAGGCGACTGATGAAAACGTCCAGGCTTCGCCCCATAAAGTAATCGTTTTCGCCCCAGACTTTTTCAAGGATGTCCGCACGCTTGCAAATGTTATTCTTCCGGCGTACCAGGATCTCCAATAGATCCGCCTCACGTTGTGTCAATCTTCTCACCGGTCCATCGGCATCTTTCAACTCCAAATTCACGTTATCAAACTCAAAATTACCAAATTTAAAGCTGGATTGGCGGTGATCCTGCACGACTAATCTACGCTTCACAAAAACATCAATTTTATAAAGCAACTCCTCTATACTAAAGGGTTTGGTGATATAATCATCGGCCCCCAGGCTGAAACCTCGCAGGCGATCCTCTTTGAGCGACTTAGCCGACAAAAAAAGAATCGGCTTCGAGCCGCTATGCTTTCTAATCTCTGCAGCAAGTGTAAATCCATCGACACCAGGCAGCATGATGTCCAGAATAGCCAGGTCAAATTGTAAATGGTCCAGTTGATCCATTACTTCCCGACCATTCCCGAAGTGAATTATTTCATATCCCTTCTGTGTCAAATTGTCACGAGTGACAAAGCTTAATGTCTCATCATCTTCAACGTAAAGTATGGTGATAGTTCCCTGCATAAACGGAGCTATTAAGTTGGTTGAAATTTTGGAGCGTACAGGCTGACCGTGGTGCCCTTACTGACCTGACTCGTGACATTTATTTTCCAACCCATGCTGCGCATGACCTGATACACATAATGGAGACCCAGCCCAAAACCTTTTGCATTATGTACATCACCTGTAGGTACCCGAAAGAATTTCTGATGGAGTTTATCAAGATACCTATTGTCAATACCAATGCCCCGATCACGTATAGACCACTCGACCCCATTTCCCTTGTCCCGGGTTGCGATGTGGATGGAAGGATGTTCTGGTGAATATTTTAAGGCATTATCTACGAGATTATAGATTACATTTCCAAGATGTAGCGGGTCAGCTCGCACGGAATGATCGACGGCTTTAAATTCCATGGTTATGTTACCTTGTCTTGCATCCAGTCTACTTTGCAGCTGTGTGACTACATGCTGGGTTACCTCTCTAAAGTCTACAGCCTCCAATTTCAATCGGGTGGCATCGCGATCCATATCTGCGATTTGCAGCACACGCTCCACCTGATCGTTGATTCTGGTTGCCTGTCGGTCTATGATTTCTGCATACTGCTTAAGCCGTGGATTTGCCGTAATGTTTGGATCTTTCAGGAAGACTCCGGCACTGACCTTGATACTGGTCAAGGGAGTCTTAAACTCATGTGTCATATTATTTATGAAATCCTTCTGAAGATCAGATAACTTTTTCTGCCGAAAGATCTCATAGGTTGCATATGCAAAAAAGAGCATGGCAAGTACCAGAAGAACGGTAAAAAGAATCGGAATCCATTGACTCTTTAAGATATAGCCCTGCCGATCAGGAAAGCGAACCCCAAAGTAGTAGACAAACTCATTATAGGTGGGCAAATTACTGGAATAAGGAATGACCTGCTCCGATGTCTTGTTACTAATATAATTTCCATACACCATCTGATCGGTGGCACAGTCATAGATACCATACTCAAAATCAGTATGAAGACCCACCGCATCAAACTCTTTTTTCAGATAGAATTCGAGGCTATTAGCATCTATGGCCTCACGAATATTGACTACATAATAATCCTGTGCTATTTGATTGACAAGGTCCAAAGATGGCAACTGCACTTGTTTGAGTTCAGACAACTGTACTGCCACATTTCGCAGACAAATATTTACCTTTTCTTCAAAAGCTTTCGCAGAATGGTCGAATGTATTTTTCAACCAATATCCCTGTACGATCATGATACAGATAAGGGCAGCGACACCCGAGATTACCACCTTACGAATAGCTGAATTTTTCATTTTTCATTCCGAACTCAGCGCAAAATACGACCAAAAAATAGGTTTAGCGCAGATCGTTAACAACTCATTAACAATCGTTTGAGAGCTGTTAACCGGGATTCGCACAGATACCCCATAGGTTTGTATCATTCTTTTAAACCTACAAATAAAACATTATGATGCGTTTAATTTTTAGTACTGTATTATTTACTTCGTTACTGACATTATCAGCTTTTACCTCTACAATAGATTCACTGGTAAGATTTGACAAGACGGAGCACGACTTTGGTCAAATTCAACAAGGAGAGCCGCAGACGGCGCACTTCCAGATTACAAACCTCAGTGATGAGCCCATGATCCTCACTAAAGTAAAGGGATCTTGTGGTTGCACGGCGACTGCATTTTCTAATGAACCCATCGCACCAGGACAAAGTACTGAAATCGAAGCTACTTACAATGCAAAAGTTATCGGTGCATTTACTAAAACAGTGACCGTTACTACCAATCTGGAACCGGATCCTATTACATTAAAAATTAAAGGAACCGTCCAGGCGAGACAATCCTAGAAGATTCAATTCCCACTTCGTTGATAAGCCCTGCTTGAATTCAAGCTGGGCTTTCTATTCAAAGTCTGATAGGTCGTTTCGGGCATCAGAATAGTTAATACCAATTCGTTAGCTCAGATAGCCAATATGTCTATCTTTGAGCCGTTTTGGGATTGTGTATGTCTAGGATTTGTTTGGTACTAACATTATTGACTAGCTCCGTGACCTTGATCTGGTCACAGGACACGGGAAATCCCTTTGATATCAAACGGACCAAATCCACAGCCAGGCAAGACACTTCAATATCAGTCGATACTGTTGTTGAGACAAAAGACACGATCCAGCTACCCCTTTTTGGCACAAATGGAATGGACACGCTGGATACATCCATGCAGATAGACACCACGTTGCCAGATGATTCCACCTCCTCAGTTTTTGATGTTTTTTCAGACAGTGTAGTGCTAGACACCACATCTGAAGGACCCGGTAATGCATATACAGAACCAATGACTGTAGATGAGGCTAGTGAAACAGATGATAGTTCAGGAATGATTACAGAAAGTATTCAAAATCTTTCGGATCAACTCTCTGAATTTAACTATCAGATCGACAATCGTATTCTATTTGGCTTTAGTATTGGACTACTCCTGCTGCTAGGAGCCTTATTGACTATCAATCGCAGTCTGATTAGAAAGGCATATCGCGCTATAGCAAATGATAATTATCTGAGATTTCTCTATCGTGAATATAAGAGCATGCCGTGGATGTATTGGTTGTTCTACCTCTACTTTGTGTTGACGATAGGTTTTTTCTTATACCTTTTTGCTCACTATGTGGGATACGATCCACCAGAAGGGATTATGTTTCTTTTAGGCTCAATCGTGGTTGTTGCTGCCGTTTATTTGGTCCGCCATTTTAGTCTGCAACTACTCAGCATCTTATTCCCGGTCGAGAAAGAAGCCCATCTATACAGCTTTGTCACAATGCTCCTCAACATATTATTAGGTATTATAATTACACCCGTCAATCTGGTGATCGCATTTGGTCCTCCATCGTTGACTCAATATATGGTCTGGTTGGGTGCCGGCATCATTTTGTCGATATATCTATTCCGCCAATTAAAGGGGATCTTTATTTCGGGTAGGTTTCTCTATCAATACCAGTTTCATTTTTTTCTTTATCTTTGCACCGCCGAAATAGCACCCTTAATAATCATAGTGAAACTAGCTTTGAGTAAGCTTGGAGTACAATGATTTCTTCATTCAAAAAGCATTGAATGTCAGCATCAAACGCAGAAGTAAAGAAGAATAAAAAAGTCAAAACTATTCTGATTTCTCAACCAAAGCCAGAACGATCTCCATACTACAATCTGGAAAACAAATACGAGTTAAAAATTGATTTCCGGCCATTCATCCATGTGGAACCCGTTGAGGAGCGAGAATTCAGAAAGACCCGAATAAGACCCGACGAATATCCGGCAGTCATATTGACGAGTAGGAATTCGATAGAGCACTTCTTCCGGATGTGCGAAGAAATGCGCATCAAGATGCCTCAGGATACGAAGTACTTTTGCCTTTCCGAAGCCGTGGCACACTATCTGCAAAAGTTTATAGTTTATCGAAAACGTAAGGTTTTTGTAGGTAAGCGTAAGATCGAGGATCTATCAAACTACTTCAATAAGCATAAAGGGTTGAAGTTCTTGCTACCTTGTTCTAATCTGGGCAGTAAACCAGTGGTACAGTTCCTATCAGACGGTGGATATGAGTTTCAGGAAGCTATGATGTATCGTACGGTGAGCAGTGATTTGTCAGACCTGGCAGATATCACATACGATGTATTGGTCTTCTTTAGCCCTCTTGGCATTCAGTCTTTGTATGAGAACTTCCCTGACTTCAAACAGAACGAGACCAGGATAGCTGTTTTTGGAAAGAGTACCAGTAAGGCAGTCATAGATCGGGGCCTGACCATTAATATTCAAGCACCATCACCAGAAACTCCATCAATGACGATGGCTCTTGAAAAGTATATTCAAACTACACTATAGTTGTCTTGTCCTTTTGCGGTACATTCAGCATTTAGAAAGTAGATTAAACGAGCCATTACCTGGACAGACTGCTCACTACAAGATGGCAGCCACAAAGGGACGTCTGGCTTCTGAGGCTCCGCCTTATGCATCTCAAGCTGCAGTACTGATTCCACTCTTAAACGGAGCCGAGAATACTCAGACAGTATTCATCCAGCGAAAAAAGCATGAAAAGGACAAACACAGCGGTCAAATTTCTTTTCCAGGTGGAAAACTGGAAGCATCAGATGTTTCATTAGAAGCCTGCGCCTTGCGGGAAGCACATGAAGAAATTGGATTGGATCCGTCCAAAGTTACGGTGATGGGTCGCCTCACTCCTTTGTATATTCCGGTCAGTAATTTCCTAGTCACTCCCGTGCTAGCCTATACTAATGAAGATTCAAACCTGGTAGCGGAGCCATCTGAAGTAGATGACGTCATTCGTGTAGACCTATCCTACTTATTGCAAAGCCAACTGGTAGACAGGACCAATATTAAAACACATCATGGCATTACCCTTAAAAACGTGCCCTACTTTCGTATACATTCAAGGGTCGTGTGGGGGGCCACTGCCATGATACTTAGTGAATTCCTATCTCTTCTTGATGCATGAGGGACTGACTAATCTGCGTCACGATCAATGACCTTCACCACACGTACCGTTTCAATTCGTGTGTCACTGACGTGCTCCAGGACAAACTGATAGCCGTCCAGATCAATGATGGTGCCTTCCTCGGGAATGCTAGCTGTAGTCATTACAATATACCCTGACAAGGTATTATAGTCCCCCTCCGGGATATTGAGATCTTGATATTTCTCATTCAGGTAGTGGATCTCCAACCGACCCGAAAATCGCCACTCATTCTCTGATATCTGCTCATCGATATGATCCTCCTGATCATGTTCATCTTCTATCTCTCCGAAAATTTCTTCCAGGATATCCTCGAGTGTAATCACACCCGCTGTGCCTCCGAATTCATCCACTACGCAAGCAATATTCTTTTCGGCCTTAAAAAACTGGTTCATCACATCCTGAACACTCATAACCTCCGGTACGAATGGAATCTGTAACCGAGCCGATTTCAATCGTTTGGGTTGCTTAAGCAATTGCTGATGATGAATGTATCCTGTCACATTATCAATATCACCCTGATACGTAAGAATTCGCGACAGCTTAGTCTCATGAAAAAGGTCAATAAGATCTTCCATGGCAGCATCTTCGTCAATAGAAATGATCTCATTTCTTGGCACCATGCAATCTCGCACTTTAGTTTCCTTTAGCTTAAGGGCATTCTTAAAAATATCCGTGTCGATTTCATCATCACTATCCCCCTCAAAACTATCCTGTACAAAATGTTCAAGATCGATCCGGCTGAACTTTGTCTTGGACATTTCATCGCCTTGTTTGAAAAAAAGCCTTAGAATGATCGTAGAGAGCTGAGTCATCAACCATGTGGGTGCGGACAACAGCATTTTGAAAAACTGGAGTGGAAGTGCCAAAAAGCTAATGGTGCTATTTGCATACACCCTAAAGACTGTCTTGGGGATGAATTCACCAAAAATCAGTACTACCACAGTGATGATCAGGGTATTGACTAATAAGAGTGGAACACCCGTACCGGTGATCTGAGCAATAGCAGGACTTAAGAGTTTGGTCATCAAGGTCGTGAAAACCACCAGGGCAATATTGTTGCCGACCAGCATAGTGCCAAGAAAATCTCGAGGTTTCTCGTAGAAGTTGCTCAGGATCCGTCCTCTGAATTTAGCCTGCTCCTTGAGTAATTCTATTCTGATCTTGTTAGCAGAAATAAAGGCGATTTCTGATCCCGAAAAGAAAGCCGACAGAATCAGAAAAAGAATGATGAAAAATATCAGTGATCCCATATCTAAATGCTAAGATACTACCTCGTAGACTCTCGTATAAATTATTCAGATGAATTCTAAAATTTCAAGGTCTACTAGTTCTTAAACTCATTCTGAAAGTCCTGTACCTTGATACGGCCTACGACCTGCAATAATTCATATTGGGAAAAATCTTGCTTAGCCCTGAAGCCATAGGCATATACGATTTCTTCCGGCTTTGTGATGATCACAAATTTATCCGTGTAGACCTCAGCCGTTGCTTCATCCCAGATAAGCTCGTCGGTCTCCAGTTTCTCATTTTTCACATTCTGAAGCACCACCGAATCTCTGACGATCATCTTCTTATCGCGATTGAGTCGTTCGCCTTTCTTAGCATCAAGAGTACTACCTACACTTCCGTCGGTTTCAATAAAATCAACATGCAAGCCATCGGGAAATTCATCAACAAGACGATTAGGGTCCAGATGTCGTAATAAAGTGGGACTTATCACTTTAATCCTGACAATTGCCGAATCACTATAAAGTATCTCAATGTCTTTTGCTACCTCAATGCCTGGTTTGGTCTGCTCGAATAATTCATTTACCTCCGCCAGATCGTTCACACAGGACGACACCCCCAGGGTCAGAAGACATGATATTAATAGGTATAAATACTTCATCGAATCAAGGTAATATCCCCTTCAAACTGCACAACTACTTCATCTATGAACTCAACCTCTGCTACATAAGCAAAAACGCCAGGATTAAGTTCCTGTCCCTTATATGTTCCATCCCAACCAAGCACTCCATCACCGACTGGAAAATCTTCCATACTATATACCATCTCTCCCCATCTCGAGAAAATTTTAAGTGATCGCACGGCCCGTACAGCTGGGCCTCCAAAGATATGCAGCCGATCATTATATCCATCATCATTAGGTGTAATGGCATTAGGTATAAAAATTGGTCTATCCAGGAAGACAAAGACCGTGACATTGTCTGAAGCGGCACAACCATTATCATCTACCACAGTGACTTGATAGGTAGTGGTGCCGGTAGGTCTAACTTCAGGAAATGGACAATCATCGCAGCTGGCGTTTTCGGCCGGCGTCCAGGAATAACTGACAGGTTGGGAGGGTGGTTGATGCGCCGCCAATAACTGGGTGGTAAAGCCTAGATTCACCGTTGTATCTTCACCCGCAGAAACTAACAAAGGATCAGGCTCTCCAATCACCGCCCCAATTGACTTAGTACATCCCCTATCATCTCGCACTGTGACAGTATATGAACCGGCTACCAGGCCGTTAAAAGCAAATGTATCCTGAAACCCACGTCCCGTTATCTGGTATTGATAAGGTCCATTGCCTCCAAATCCCGAAACAAAAGCAGCACCTGATGCCTCGCCAAAACAACGCGCTTCGTCTACACTATCAAGACTAATGAATAGCTCAGGAGGTTCCTCTATTGATGCCGACGCAAAAGACTGGCATCCATTATTGTCGGTCACCGTCACTACATACTGTCCTGCACTCAGACCTGACGCCAATGTATCCATCGTGCCATTACTCCAGTTATAATTGTATGGGTTAGTGCCTCCAAATACCAATGTCTCGAGCATACCATCCTGCATACCAAAACAAGAAATATCAGTCGTGTCCAGGTTGACTATCAGCGAGTCGGGCTGAGGTACATCAAACACCGCGAAGCCAAGGCAGCCAGCCGCATCACGAATAGCGACTACGACCGGTCCCGCACTAATATTAGATAAAACACTTGCGGGAAGAAATGTGCCCGTCAGATTCCAATCATACATAAAAGGACCATTTCCTCCATTAATGACCAATTCAATTTGTCCATCTGAAAACCCGAAGCATGAGGGTGGTGTAATGGGATCTGGCATGGAGTCAACATCTATGTCAATTTCACCCAAAGGAACACTGATGGAAGTAATGCAGCCATTATTGTCCCGGATGTCAATGTCATAAATCCCTGCGGACAGACTATCCCGGATATTTGATAGGACGAATCCGTTTCCATCCCGGTAATCATATACAAAAGGTGGCGCCTGACCATCCACGACCAGCGTAATGGATCCATCAGACCCGCCTCCACAACTGGGGCGAGTAATTATTTCGTCAATACTCAGGGGTATGGGGGCCTCGATTTCGTAGCTAACGATGGTATCACAACCATTGAAATTCTGAATGGATGCTGTATATATCCCGGGAGATAAGTTTTGAATGAGCGGCCCCGTCATACCATTACTCCAGGTGATAGCTGTAATCGTACTGCCACTGGTGATATCTAGTTCTATCTGACCATCAATACTCTCCGGACAGGTCTGATGTACAATATTGGCATCTATCTGGATAGGCCCTTCAACGATAACCGTTCCTATTTCAGTTACCAGACATCCTGTTTCTGATTCCACGGTAAGCGCCACTGATTTAACACCTCCGTTGCTGTACTGGACCTGATGCGGTCCCGGACCGGAAGCCGTTTGAGGTATGGCACCATCTCCAAAATTCCACTGCCAGTCAACCAGAGCGAGTTCTCCGAACGAAGACTCATCGAAAAAGATGATTGGCTCGCCGGAGCAAATTGTACCATCCAGATCATCCGTACTAAAGTCAGCTACAGGACCGAGAAACTCACCGGTTCCTCCAAACTCTAATGAAAAACCATGGCCCGTGGCACTAAAATTATTGATGATCAACGCATAGGCTTTTCCAGCCTCCATATTAATCGAAGCCACAAAGTTGTTATCTACTCCCGTCATACAGCCGGGTGTTTCCGTAAAGTCAGTCTCAGTATCGGCGAGACCTGTGGGTCCCGTACATTCATCCCACTGATCAAACGGAGCAGGAATAAAGGGGCCTATTGGATTTTGACCATTTGCTCCACTAGCCATACACCGTAGCTCAATCAAATCAGAACAATCTGTGATCCCGTTGGGCATTTCAAACAAGGCAAAGTCTATGTCATCGCCGGGATTATTCGGCGTGATGACGAAGCCAAGAGACCCATTACTGCCGGCAACCCACTTGTACCAGGCCGAACCGGATTCTACCTGGACACAAGAAGCATTCACTTCATTGGTAATATTACCTTGTCCACTTAAGGCATCGACAAAAAATGATGATTTGTCACATAGTACTACCCCGGTAGGGCAATCAGAATTTGGCTCAGGAACGAAGTTGAAAGAGCTGATGCAGAGCTGAAAGGTACCGGCATTTGCCGTAGTACTACTTACTCTGATAAAATAGGTGGCATTAGGTATGATTTCATCTGAATAGAGCTCGGCGATGTGGTCACCCTGATCTTCATTACAAGCGATGAGGTTCAGATTCCCACATGTTCCTTCATATAGGGCTAGTTTGGGTAGGATGATGGACCCTTTAGAGAAGTCGGTAATACCATAAATATCCACGATATCTCCCAGGACCCGAATATTGATACTGGTCGACGCAGCATCAAACTGAAACCAAACATCGTTGCCTGTTTCTGAAAAACAACTTGGAGAAGACTCTTGAGATATACTGGCGGAGACATTAGAAAATTCTGCACTGGCAGAGCACCAATCTGTTATATCCGATATGACAAGAGCATCTACGCATTCATCATTTGACATTGTCTGACCAAATGCCAAACATGGAAGTGCCACTAACAAGATGCTCAGTAATCGTCTTATCATGAGATAGTAAATGCTTGCAAAGATAACGATCAATCCCTACTTACGTTTTTCAGAACTCTGATCATTAACGATTTATTAATCCCTTTCCTTGTTTGACGGTTAGATCGAAAACATGGTTTGGTCAATCCTTACCCACAATTGTCTAATTGACCACAATTATCTATAGATTTGGGAAAGGATGAAAGCGATGATTCCAAATCTACTCACTTTAGGAAACCTGATATCGGGTTGCCTGTCTATCGTATTTGTCCTTCATGACTTACCAACTGCCGGGTTGGTTTGTATTGCCATTTCACTAGTGCTCGACTTTCTGGATGGACTTGCGGCGAGAGCCTTGGGTGTCAGTAGCGAAATTGGTATTCAATTAGATAGCCTTGCCGATGTGATTTCTTTTGGAGTAGCTCCAGCTATCATGATGTTTGACCTGCTATTCAGAGAGAGCTCCAGTTATACACTTGCCTTCACAGCATTTCTAATCCCTGCATTCGGTGCATTTCGTCTTGCTCGATTCAACATAGAGCAAGCTTCCACCCCACACTTCTCAGGGCTCCCTATTCCGGCAGCCGCCCTATACTTCTGTGGCCTTTTTTGGCTCAATCATACAATCGATTGCAGTACATGTCAGTCACCTTTTAGTCATCCTGCATTTTTATTGATAAGTATCCTGCTTATCTCACTTTTGATGGTATCCCGACGTCCTCATTTCTCATTTAAAATGAAATCATTGACCTGGAATAGCAATGAATATCAGTGGTCCTATTTGATCATTGTCTTAGCATCCATTCCCTTTCTAGAAACATTGACTGCTAGTTTCTCGATTGTGCTGTACATTTTTATGTCCCTGATTTGGTCAACCAGGACGAAGCCAGAATCTTTAGATTCATAGAATTTTCTTTGCGTATGCTTTATCTGGTACCCACTCCTATTGGCAATTTGGAAGACATAACGCTAAGAGCGATCAGGATTCTTCAGGAGGTGGAGATCGTTTTGGCTGAAGATACCCGGGTCTCCGGCAGACTCTTAAAACACTACGACATTGACAAACCGTTGAAATCGTTTCATACGCACAATGAACATGCAAGAGTAGATGGTATAATTCAGGTATTACAGAGTGGCAGCAAGGTGGCGCTCATATCGGATGCAGGTACACCTGGCATCAGTGATCCCGGATACCTGATGGTTAGAGCGGCACTGGATCATGATATCCCTGTCATATCTCTTCCTGGCGCAACCGCATTTGTACCTGCACTGGTCTGCTCTGGCTTACCAAGCGACCGTTTTCATTTTGAAGGGTTTTTACCACACAAAAAAGGTAGACAAACACGATTGAAGTATCTGTGCGATCTGCCAAATACATTTATTCTCTATGAATCACCTCATCGCATCAAGAAGTGCCTGAGTCAACTCATTGAGCTCTGCGGTAAAGACAGAGATGCCTGTCTAGCCAGGGAAATCACTAAAATCCATGAAGAATTCATCCGGGGAACACTGGAAGACATACGATCCACGCTCGAATCAAGGTCGAGCATAAAAGGCGAAATCGTGCTGATGGTCAGTGGGTCAAAATAGTCCCGGTGCTATATATGGATAGCGCGATCTGCAGTCGCCATCAGTGCAGCTTCCCGTACTGCTTCGGTGTATGTAGGATGAGCATGACTACTCCGGGCTATATCTTCAGCAGAAGCCCTGAATTCCATAGCGATTACTCCCTCCGCAATCATATCAGCAGCTCTTGCTCCCACAATATGCATTCCAAGTATCTCATCCGTATCCTTATGAGCCAGTATCTTGACCATGCCCGCTACATCCATACTTGCCCTGGCCCTACCTAGGGCTTTGTAAGGAAACTTACCTACCTTAAAGGGTACTTGTGCTGATTTTAGTTCTTCTTCAGTTTTTCCCACGGAAGCCACTTCTGGCCAAGTATATACTACCCCTGGAATGAGATTATAATTGATGTGGGGCTTTTGGCCTGCAAGAATTTCTGCAACCAGGGTACCTTCTTCTTCAGCCTTATGAGCTAGCATAGCTCCACGGATCACATCGCCTATCGCATATATGTCGGGTTCGGTCGTCTGAAGATCATCGTTAACTTCAACCCTGCCTTTGTCATCCAAGGCTACTTTAGTATTTTCCAATCCCAAGCCTTCCGTATAAGGGCGTCTTCCAATAGCCACCAGACAATAGTCCGCATCCAGGGTAAAGGAGCTATCCCCATCTCTGGCCTTTGCATCCACTTTGACACCACTCTTTCCAGATTTCACTCCGGTCACCATATGATTAAGATGGAATTTGAATCCAAGTTTTTTAAGGGATCGCAGCAGTTCTTTACTACAATCTTTATCCATACCTGCAATGATCCGGTCCAGATATTCTACTACTTCAATTTCAGTACCGAGCCGAGCAAACACAGATCCCAGCTCCAAACCAATTACCCCCGCTCCGATGATCACCATACGCTTCGGTACTGCGGTAATATTTAACGCTTCTGTCGAAGTAATCACACGTTTCTTGTCGTAGTTGAAAGCATCGGGAGTGATGGGCTTCGATCCTGTAGCAATTATGGATTTTTTAGTCTCTATGAATTCTTCTGAGCCATCAGACTTACGGATCTTTATCTTGTGAGCATCCACATAGGATCCCATACCATGGTACACATCGATTTTATTTTTCTTCATGAGATAGTCGATACCCTGCACTGTCTGTTGGACCACATCATCCTTTCGCTTTACCATCTGTTGCATATCCACTTTGAGAGAGGAAATTTTGATCCCATGTTCTGCAAAGTTTTTTTCTGCAGCATGGTAGTGTTCAGAGGAGTCCAGTAGTGCCTTCGAAGGAATACAACCTACGTTAAGACAGGTGCCTCCAAGGCTATCATATTTTTCGATGATAGCCGTCTTCATTCCCAATTGTGCTGCTCTGATAGCCGCTACATAGCCGCCGGGTCCAGACCCTATGACTACTAAATCGTAACTCATGATTTATTTTCTTTGTTATTATTTTGATTTCCTCGTCGCCGGTTATTCCGTCGTCTACTGGAGTTTTGCGGTTTGGATCTATTAGATCTACGATTCGATCCTCTGCTTTTCTTGCGCTTAGGCAGTTCTTTCAACTCCACTCCCCCTGTTACATCTTCAAAATCTATTGCCGCTTCTTCAAAACTCGGTGTTACTTCTTCAATACGATCCGGGAAGATTCCTTTCTTATTGGACTCGTATATATTCTGCACAACTTCAGGTGGGAGTCCAACGATCCGCATACGACCCTTTGGGTCACTGACGGAGTAATACATCAGCTTCTTAAAAATGTCAACTTTGATCAATTGTGCCTTTCCTTCCTTGGCCTTTATCACATCTGCTCGCATCGGAAAGACATCCAATGACTCCGTATAAAGATCCAACTCATAATTTAGGCAACACTTTAATCTTCCACATTGACCTGATAGTTTGGATTGATTGATAGCCAGGTTCTGATATCGGGCAGCCTTCGTGGATACACTCTTAAAGGTAGTCAACCAGGTAGAGCAGCAAAGCTCCCTTCCACAGGAGCCTATTCCACCAATCCGGGAAGATTCTTGTCTTGATCCGATTTGGCGCATTTCGATCTTTACTCTAAATTCCTTGGCATAGTGCCGAATAAGCTCTCGGAAGTCTACTCTGCCATTGGCTGTGAAGTAGAATGTCGCCTTTCGCTTGTCGCCCTGGTATTCAACATCTCCGACCTTCATTTCAAGATCGAGCATCCTGGCAATGGCTCGGGCCCGCACCAGGGTATCTTTTTCCATAGCCCGTGCTTCTGTCAGTCTCTCCATATCCCGATTGCCTGCTCTTCTCAGGACTGTCTTTACCACACGGTCACCATTGACTCGTTTTTTCTTCATTTGGAGCGAAACCAACATTCCTGTAAGACTCAAGCGTCCGACATCCTGACCTGAGCCACTATCGACCACCACCATATCTCCTGTTGTAACGTCAAGATCGGCTGGCATCTTGAAGAACTCCTTCCGCGCACCATTCTTAAAGCTTACCTCAACAATGGGATAGTGACTGAATTCATCAATCGTATTTGTGGCCAACCAATCATACGTGTTCAATTTATTGCATCCACCGGTCGAACAGCCTCCATTACTATTACACCCTAGGGGTTTTGTTCCGTTTTTTCCTCCACAACTTTCACAACTCATATTACATTACTTTTTATGATCTCCAGTTGTTTATCTGCACCCCGGAGTAGATAGTGCATTTGGATGCTACTGTCAAGCATCAATATTCTGCCATTGGCATTTCGTCCCAGATGAAAGATGTTATCATCGATCAGTGCGATCATTCGCTGTATATGGTCTAGTGTGACCAATGGCAACAACTTCATTAGTGCCAGTTTTTCATTATCCGGCAATCGTATTTGATGATTATCATTCAATTTGGCAAGGAGCATTTCGCGAAGAAAATGCAATCCATATTGCATGAAGCCCTTTTGAGACTCCTTGTCCATCTTGTTAAATTTATCTACCCAAAGGGAAAGCTCTATACCCGAACCTTTATAGGCCTGACGCAACCAATCCAACCATATATTAGCAGATAACTGATCGGCACGCTCCACGAGTGTAAGAGCCCTGCCCAGGTCTCCATCAGATAAAAAAGCCAGTTGATGTGCCAGAGTGGGATCCATACCCTGAATTCGATCCAGGAGCGATGATGCGATCGTCTCATCTTCGATGGGTCGGAAACTAATGATTTGGCATCTTGACAAAATGGTGTTTAAGATGGCATCCTGATCTTCAGCCACTAAGATGAAAATGGTGTGCTGAGGAGGTTCTTCAATAATTTTCAATAGCCGATTGCCTTGTTTGCCCAGATATTCAGCCATCCAAAGTATATGAATCTTGTATTGTCCCTCAAAAGTCTTCAAACTCAAAACCTTCAGAATGCGACTACATTCATCCTTCGTAATGTTTCCTTGCTTATTCTCGCCGCCAATCAAATTGAACCATTCCTGGGAAGATTGATATACGCCCTGATCGATGAATTGCCTCCATTCTTTTAGTAAGTCGGCACTGGTCATCTTTGTCCCTATGGTAGGATACGTGTAGTGGATGTCCGGATGGATTAGCTTTGCACTTTTCTTACAATTAGAACAAGTCCCGCATGCATCTTTCCCTACTTTTTGCTCACACATGATATACTGCGCCAATGCAAGTGCCATGGCTAAAGGACCAAATCCACTGGAACCCAAAAACAGCATTGCATGCGGCAATCTGTCGTTCTCCACTGCTTCTATCAGGTAGTCTTTTACACTATCCTGACCAATAGTTGATTTGAAGTCCATACAGGATCGTAGTTTAAGATCCAATTTTACACAGAAGGGAAGGCGTACTACAATCTGTTCTCAATGAACATTGATTATCAGCAATTTATCGTACTTCGAAATCCTCTAATGTATATCATGTCGAGGATGTGTTTATAGATAATATCTGTCTTCGTTCAAAAAAAGATGTAGCATTACTCATATTTTAAATCAATCATCCCATCTTCTCTGCTACACCGGTACAATCCACCCTAAAGTATGATTGGATCTTAAAGTAAAAGTAGAAAAATACCTTGGTGGTTTAAAAAAGGGATTCGAAATCTTTTGTGTTCCTATCTTTGTTAATATAAATACTGATTGTAAAGAAAGATGAAGGTAGCCGTATTTAGGGAAGCTCATTTTAACGCAGCCCACCGATTATATAATCCGGATTGGACGTATGAGAAGAATTTGGAGGTTTTTGGCATCTGCACAAGTCCCAACTTTCATGGACACAACTACGAATTGCACGTAAGAGTAGTCGGGGAGGTTGATCCTGTCACGGGTATGGTAATCAACCTTAAGACACTTTCTCAAATTATCAAAGAAAATATCGAAGATCGGTTTGATCACAAAAATCTAAACCTGGATACGGAAGAATTTAAAAACCTAAATCCTACGGCCGAGAACATCTGCTATGTAATTTGGAAAATCCTCGATGATGTTCTTGAAGATAAATATGAAGTCTCTGTGCGGTTATATGAGACTCCCAGAAATTATGTAGAATATCCTGCCTAGAAAGATAGTGCCGTTAGCGCTTATTTAATCGTAGAGTGGTCAGTACATCTTGTCTGACATTCATCACTTTTACCAGATACAATCCTCTTTGAAGTCCGCTGACATCAAATTTGGTACCTGACTGCGTATTGAAGAATGATCGCACTTCACTACCTGCGAGATTGTAAATCACCACTCTTGCTACCCCTTCGTATTCACTGAGTTGGAAGTAATCCACTGCCGGATTGGGAAATATACTGGCAGAATATGTCTGTGTTACATCAGCTGTAGGTGTGGTAGCATCATTGAAGACATAAGTGCCTTCAACACGATTGTCGGAATTTCCAACTTCCTCAATAGCCACTTTCACTTCAGCACTTCCATCCACACCATTTGGGCGTATGTGTACATCCAGCATAGAAGAATCTCCTGGCGCAAGCACTAAATAATTTACACTTGGTGTTGTATCCTGATCAGTGGCATAGCAGGCATTCACATCACAGATTGCACTTGCCCACATCTCCGATAAATCATTCTGAATTCTAGACCATCGAACTGTGAGGGTATCTGTCTCAGAAGTATTATGGAAAAAGGAATGGGCTACCGTCTCAAACTGCATGGGATCTGCTGTAACCTGCACAAAATCAGGATTAAGTGACAGTGAGACCTGTGCTGTCAACTGAATGCAAAAGAATAAATATGTAAATGAAAGTAAAATTTGCTTCATTCAGTACTGTTTAGATGATGGGAGTATGTTCTCTTATTTAGTATAAAACTAATTCATTTCTTTGTGGATCGACAGTCTGTCATAACAATTTAACGTTTGAATAACGAGATCTGCGCAATATCTGAGGGGAAAAGACTGTGCCAAAACATATAGAAAACCCACAATTAACATCTCCTTTAATGCGAGATTGACAATGTATCAAAATGTATATTTCACTACATAAACTTTAGATTTCTTCCAATACCTTTAGACTATCTATGAAGATTGTCATTATTGGTAACGGAATTAGTGGGATTACGGCTGCACGGACCATCCGAAAGATCTCAGATCATGAGATCATAGTGATTTCCAAAGAGACTGACTATTTTTTTTCACGCACTGCTCTCATGTATATCTACATGGGTCATATGCGGTTTGAAGATACAAAGCCCTATGAAGACTGGTTTTGGTCTAAGAATCGGATCAACCTGATGCGGGCTCGAGTCCATAGGATTGATTTCGCTTCAAAAATACTACACCTGGATTCTGGCTTTAAACCAGGTGAAACGGATCATGGATCTACTGAACCGACCCTCTCCTATGACAAATTGATTCTGGCCGTAGGATCAGCTCCCAATAAATTTGGCTGGCCAGGGCAGGAACTGAAAGGTGTGAGTGGGCTTTACAGCTATGATGACCTACAATATATTGAGCATCACAGTGAGCATCTACAGAGAGCGGTGATTGTGGGAGGAGGTCTCATTGGGATAGAACTTGCAGAAATGTTTCATTCCAGAAACATACCTGTCACGATGTTGGTACGTGAGGAAAGCTATTGGGACATGGTATTACCACATGAAGAGTCTGAGATGGTGGGACATCAAATCAAAAAAAACCATATCGACCTGAGATTATCCACGGAGTTGAAAGAGATCATAGGAGATGATAATGGTAAGGTTACAGCCGTGACTACAAATCATGGGGACCGGATTGATTGTCAATTCGTAGGTCTCACAGCTGGTGTCCACCCCAATGTCAATTGGTTAGGAGAAAGTTCGCCGGAAATCGATCGTGGAATCCTGGTCAATGAGTATTTGGAAACCAACATTGAAGACGTATATGCTATCGGCGATTGTGCACAGCTTAGGACTCCTGGAGAAGGACGGCGATCCATCGAAGCAGTATGGTATACCGGACGGATGATGGGTGAAACCGTTGCCCATACCGTCTGCGGCAATCAAATTGCCTACGATCCCGGAGTATGGTTCAATAGTGCCAAATTCATGGATATGGAATACCAGGTCTATGGTAACGTACTGGCAAATCCTCCCGAACAACACATTTCAATTTTTTGGCAAAATGATGATATGGATCAAAGCATACGATTAGTATATGATCGCGATACTTCAGCCATATTGGGATTTAACCTGATGGGTGTCCGTTTCCGACAAGAAGTGTGTGAACAATGGTTCATTGAGCATGCTTCCATTGAGAAAGTCCTGCAGGAACTACCGCTGGCCAACTTTGATCCTGAGTTCTTCAAACCTCATCATCAGGGATTGATTGATCAGTATAATAGTCTCACAGGAAAGTCACTGAGTACAAAGCATAAGAGGCGGTATAACCAGGTCATCTCATTTCTAAAAAAACAGAAATCATGAGTACAGTGTATCCCAGTATGTCAGTTGCTGATCCGCATCCTCCTTTTCTGAGTACAGGTCAAAAAGTAACAACAGGAGTGGGAATCATAGGTCTCTGCCTCCTGGTGTTATCGATCTTCAATCAGGAAGTGTCATCCAGTTCTACCCTGTTTTGGCTCAGTCTGATATTGATGTCGGTTGGTATTGTTGGTTTTTCATGGTATCAGTACCGAAGTAAACCTGCTGGCGTCAAGAACAATGGTGTGTGGTTTGATACACTCACGAATCGAGGAATACTTGCCTGGATTGCCGGAATTATCATCACCTTTTTTTATGTGTGTCTATACTGGTATCCACAGCTACTAGGTCTTAACCCGGATGCTGAAAACACCAAAATTGTAGCCTTTTTTGATCCTCTGAGCATGGCGCTGAAAGGTCAGCCAGCAAGTCAGTGGTTTGTGTATGGCACATTGTATACTATGGCTATCGTATTTTTTGGAGTAAAATTTATCCTGAAGTACCGACATAATCGGTATCAGGTTTTGCGCACCATCTCAGTCATGTTCTTCCAACTGATCTTTGCATTCCTACTTCCTGAGTTTCTGGAACGACTCAATCAGCCTAGCATGGACTTGAAACTCATGTGGCCTTTGAACTACTATTTTTTCTTTGACTGGAATCTGGATAAGCTCTTAGATGGAGGTAATCTGGGGGTCTTTATGCTATTCTGGGGAATTGCCATGATACTTGTCATATCCCCTGTACTCACTTACTTCTATGGAAAACGGTGGTACTGCAGCTGGGTCTGCGGATGTGGAGGTCTTGCCGAAACGGCTGGAGATCCCTTTAGGCATTTATCAGATAAGTCATTGAAAGCCTGGCAAATTGAACGTTGGATGATTCACGGCGTATTGGTATTTGCAGTCATCATGACTGCCATGGTGATTTACACATATATTACCGGACAGAGTCAGATCTTGTTCCTTAATAGCTACAGTGTACGTGAATGGTATGGGTTCCTCATTGGTGCTGCATTCTCCGGTGTCATAGGGGTAGGATTTTATCCTCTGATGGGTAGTAGGGTGTGGTGTCGCTTTGGCTGCCCAATGGCGGCCATCCTTGGTTTACAGCAGCGATTCTTCAGCCGATTCAGGATCACCACTAATGGAGGGCAGTGTATATCCTGTGGCAACTGTTCTACATACTGTGAGATGGGTATTGATGTGCGGTCATACGCTCAAAAAGGACAAAACATCGTGAGAGCATCCTGTGTTGGATGTGGCATTTGTGCAGCGGTGTGTCCGAGGGGTGTACTACGATTAGAAAACGGATCCGTTGATATCAATTCGAGAACAGACCATAAACGGACCATTCATGTACCAGCCACTGAAGTGGGAATTCTCTAGAATCTGAAAAACTTAAGCCTGAGGATTAACCATTCAAGGCGGCAGCACCACCTACAATCTCCGATATCTCCGATGTAATAGCCTCCTGACGAGCTTTGTTGTAGCTGATTCTCAGGTCTTTCAATAGCTCATCTGCATTCTCCGTGGCTTTGTCCATCGCAGTCATCCTGGCTCCATGCTCGGATGCATGGGTATCCAGCAGATATCTGTGAAACTGGGTTTGAAGGATACTCGGAATCAGTTCTTGCAGAAGGTCCTCTTCGTTAGGTTCGAAAATGTAGTCTGCTTTCGTTTCCTTCACATCTTTTTTAGAAGGCTTCATCTTTGGTACCGGGAGATATTGCGCTGATTCTGCATATTGTACGGCAGCGTTCTTAAATCTACCGTAGCATACTTCTACAGCATCAAAAGTCTCATCACTGAATTGCTCCATAATCTCGTTGGGTACATCCACGATCGCATCAAAGCTTAGGTCAGAAAATAATTCTACGTGATCAGAAATAATATTTGACTTGGGCATTATCTTTCTGAAGAAATCATAGCCTTTCTTGCCAATCGCCATTACATGGACATTACCTGCCTGATTCTGCTCAGCATATTTACCTTCCATCAAAGCTCTGGCAGCTTTAATAATATTGGTGTTGAAAGCCCCTGCAAGACCTCGATTTGAAGTCACTACCACTATGAGTACTTTCTTCACTTCTCTAGACACTGCATAAGAACCTGTAGATGAACTGTCGGTATTCGATAGAATATGTACCAACATTTCATTAAGCTTCAAAGCATATGGACGCATGCGGACGATCGCATCCTGAGCCCGGCGCAATTTAGCAGCAGAAACCATTTTCATGGCCTTGGTAATCTGCTGCGTAGAAATTACCGACTTAATCCTCTCTCTAACATCTTTTAAATTTGCACCCATGGATTGCTATTCTCTGTGAGATATTTTGTGAAAGTCTAGGCGTATTGCTTAGCCAATTCTGCAGCCAGTTCCTCTACTTTGCCAGTTGCTTCCTCCGTCAATTTACCGGATCGGAAAGTATCCAAAACTTCAGGATGTCTTTGCTCCAGTGTCATGAGAAACTGCTCCTCAAATTCTTTTACTTTATCCACCGGTACATTTCTTAACAAGCCTTTTGTGCCTAAGTAAATAATGGCCACCTGCTTCTCAACACTCACTGGACTATACTGAGGTTGCTTTAGAATTTCCACGTTTCTGGCACCTTTTTCCAGTACGGCCATTGTAGCCGCATCAAGATCGGAACCAAATTTTGCAAAAGCTTCCAACTCCCGATACTGAGCCTGATCGAGCTTCAAAGTACCGGATACTTTCTTCATCGATTTGATCTGAGCCGATCCACCCACACGAGATACGGAAATACCTACGTTGATGGCGGGTCGAATACCTGAGTTGAAAAGGTTAGACTCCAGAAAGATCTGCCCGTCCGTAATGGAAATCACGTTTGTAGGAATGTATGCTGAAACGTCACCAGCTTGTGTCTCAATGATAGGCAAAGCGGTAAGTGAACCACCACCTTTCACCAATGGATTTCCATCGGCATCTTTAGCCTCTTTCAATGAATCTGGCAGGTCGTTCATATTTCGGGCTATCTCATCATTGTTGATCACCTTTGCCGCTCTTTCGAGCAGACGCGAATGCAGATAGAAAACATCCCCGGGATATGCCTCACGACCGGGAGGTCTCCGTAGTAAGAGTGATACTTCACGATAAGCTACTGCCTGCTTAGATAAATCATCGTAAATGATCAAAGCCGGTCTTCCGGTATCTCTGAAGTATTCTCCAATCGCAGCACCTGCAAATGGTGAGTAAAACTGCATTGGAGCTGGATCTGAAGCTGAAGCTGTGACAATCACTGTGTATGCCATCGCTCCATTTTCCTCAAGTACTTTTGCCACCTGGGCTACCGTTGAAGCCTTTTGCCCTGAAGCCACATAAATACAATATACAGGCTCACCTCGCTCGTAAAACTCACGCTGATTGAGAATCGTGTCAATGGCAATCGCTGTCTTACCGGTCTGTCGGTCACCAATAATCAACTCTCGCTGTCCACGACCGATCGGAATCATTGAATCAATGGCCTTAATCCCTGTCTGGAGAGGCTCACTCACTGGTTGCCTAAAGATTACACCTGGTGCTTTGCGTTCCAGGGGCATGTTATATCGGATACCTTCAATAGGTCCTTTACCATCAATAGGTTCACCCAAAGGATTTACCACACGTCCAACAAAACCTTCACCTACATTAATGGATGCGATTTTACCGGTCCGCTTTACTGAACTACCCTCTTTAATTCCCTCACCAGACCCTAAGAGTACCACACCAACATTATCCTCTTCCAGGTTCAGGGCAATTGCCTGTGTTCCACTTTCAAACTGAACCAGCTCTCCTGCCTGTACCTGTGTTAATCCATACACACGTGCGATACCATCACCCACCTGCAGTACGGTACCTACTTCCTCAAGTTCAGCTTCAGTCTTAAAACCAGAGAGTTCCTGCTTTAAAATTGCTGATATTTCATCAGGTTTTACATCAACCATCTTTTAAATAATTTTATGTAGTTCAGATTTTAATTCGTATAGTTTTTCCGTAGTTGCTTCAATTTATAGGCAACCGAAGAATCGTATTGTCTTCCTTCAAATTCAAGTCTAAATCCACCGATCAGCTCTGGATTTAGCTCGACTTGCATTTCAATGTTTTTTCGTGTTTTTGTAGAGGCTGCCAATTTTTCACGAATTGCACGAATCATGGCATCATCCAGCGGCACCGCTGTTTCAAGTCTTACAATAGAAATGCCCTTATGTTCGCGATATAGATCACCAAAAGCCTCGACGATTTCAGGTAGAATGTTTTCACGGCCCTTTCGAATCATAATATCAAAGAAGGCGCTGGTGCTCTGGCTGATTTTACCTCCAAAAATTCTGTTGAAAACTGCTTTTTTCTTGCCAATGGAAATAATGGGGCTCTTCATAAGCAGATAGAGGTCTCTGGATTCGAGGCTCTTCTTTACAACCTCCATATCTTTCACCACCTTATCCAAATCAGATTGCTCAATCCCCATATCAAGCAATGACTTAGCATATCGTATTGCAATTCTTTGAGCTGACATTCGATCGTATTAAGACAGATTAATTTCCTTTACGAGACTCTCTACCAATTTCTTTTGACTTTCCCGATCCTTAAGCTCAGTTCTCAGAAGCTTCTCAGTAATATCAAGGGCCATCAATCCCGCTTCATTCTTAACTTCCTGAATGGCCAGTTTTTTCTGATTCTCTATTTCAAGTTTTGCAGTCGTAAGGATCTTATTAGCCTCTTCCTTTGCTCCTTCTTTTGCATCCTTAATGATGGAATCCTTGGTCTCCTTAGCTTCCTTCAGCATGCGGTTTCGTTCTTCCCGTGCTTCGGCCAGTAACGCTTCG
The DNA here is from genome assembly GCA_050298535.1 of Saprospiraceae bacterium. Taxonomy (GTDB): domain Bacteria; phylum Bacteroidota; class Bacteroidia; order Chitinophagales; family Saprospiraceae; genus JABDMH01. The sequence continues at coordinate 506,485 of JBNKUI010000087.1, read as the reverse complement.
TTCTGGGCTTTCATCTTAGCCATTTCTTCGCGTGTTTTTACTGCCTCATCCAGGGCACCCTGGATATCGTCTTCTCTCTTTTTCAGTGCTTCTGCAATCGGTCGGAAAGCAAATCTGCCAATCAATGTCCAAAAGAGTATGAAAATCAGGCAGGACCAGAAAAACAATCCAAAATCTGGCTTAATCACACTAAAATCAGCAAGAAACATCATATATCTTGATTTTAATCATTTTCCAAAGATGGGGAAGGATAGCAACCAACCGTTACTACGCTTCCCCTGAGTTTTTCTACTATTGATTTTATGAAACAGCTTGTGGTAAGATATAAGCAACAATGATCGCAATCAGTGCAGCACCCTCTACAAGTGCAGCCATCAAGATCATGTTTGCCCGGATATCACCCACAGCTTCAGGCTGGCGAGCAATAGCTTCCATAGCTTTTGCACCAATGTTTCCGATACCGATTCCGGCACCGATTACTGCCAAACCCATTCCAATAGCGGCAATTGAACCTATCATGTCAATTTATTTATGTGAATTAATGATGATGTTCTTCTATAGCAGCACCGATATATGATGCTGTCAATATTGTAAATACAAATGCCTGAATAAAGGCAACCAGCAACTCGATTGCCATCATAAAGATGGTTAGTGGTACTGATACGATCGCGCCCAAACTAGCTCCACCAACATTAGCACCTGAGTTACCAAAAATGAATATCAGCCCGATAAAACTTAACACCACGATGTGTCCTGCAGTAATGTTTGCAAACAATCGTAGCATGAGTGTAAAAGGCTTTATAAATAGTCCCAGTACTTCTACGGGCGTAATAATTACGGCTTTAATTGCGGCCGGCACTCCGGGCATCCATAGTACGTGCTCCCAGTAGTCCTTCTTGCCACTCAAATTGGTGACGAAAAATGTGAAAAGTGCCAAAGCCATCGTAAAGGCAAGATTTCCCGTCACATTTGCACCTCCGAAAAATGGAATTTGACCGAATAGATTCAGTCCTAAGATGAAGAAGAATAGTGCCATGAGAAATGGCAAATACTTCAACCACTTATCGCCCAAAAAGGGTTTAGCTACTTCGTCCTGGATAAACAGGAAGATAGGCTCGATAAAAGACTGAAGTCCCTTGGGTGCCTTTCCTTCCCGATCACGGTAAGATTTTGCAATGCTAAGAAACATCCAGACGAAGAATCCAGATACGATAATCATTGCCAGGACATTCTTTGATATGGAAAAATCATAAAATGAGGTAATGCCACCTCCAAATAATCCTCCATCCATAGTGCTCTTCGCCTCCAACTTATAGGCTGTTCCCTCATAGCACGCGTATGCATCTTCACCTACATGAGCCACACCTCCGATATCTACATGATCTTGTGGAAAAGATGCGTCTGCTACTCGCATCACTGAACCCTGATCGAGCACATAACCTTTGTAGGCTTTCTTACCCTCACCATGCCCTCGAAAATCAAATCCAAACTTACTGGACGAAAAAATATCAAGACCGTGTCCCGGCGCGTAAAGTATACAAGGCAATGGAAAATTGAAAGGCCCGATAGAGAAAACATTAGGATCTGCAATATGATGAAAGGCCGTAGCAGCCGGATCAAACTCTCCATGGTGCCCTCCTACATGAGCACATGGGTCATCATGTGTGTCATGAGCACCATGCGATGCGTGCTCTTCTTGCGAATGATCATGATTGTCATGGTCCTGAGCATAGGTCACATTCAGATTAAAACTGATTGCGAAAACTGCCAGGAGAATAGATCTGATAAGATGTGCTTTTTGCATCGGTGAATTACCCGTTCTTAAAATTCCGCACAAAGGTATGATTTTACCCTTGTTAACGAAATCTTCCGATATCTTTTTTACTGGGTTAATAATGAAGCTTTTACAGAATTTTAATAGCAACATTACTAATGCTCATTTATCCTACTGTGGAAGTGTAATTGAATTAAAATTTTAAATCGATTTTTTGCCTTTTTGACAAAGGAATATTTAGCAAGACAGGGCAAAACCCACCCTTTATTTGGTTTGGTTTGACAGGGCCCCCTAGAGTAGATTATTTAACTTCTATATCAGCTACTTGGATGCTAGCAAGGCACTCAACTGAGATACTTACCCACGATTGGCATACGGCGGCCCATGCCAAATGCTTTTTTAGAGACCCTCAGCACCGGAGCCATTTGATGGCGCTTAAATTCATTGATATTGACGAGTCTCAGTATTCGATCCACCAGCTTCGGATCGAAACCCATCGCGTAAATTTCCCGGGGTCCTTGCTCCATTTCGATGTATTGGTAGAGTATTTCATCAAGGGCCTCATAGTCGGGTAGGCTATCACTATCTTTTTGATTAGGTCTTAGTTCTGCACTTGGTGGCTTACTGATAGAGTTTTCAGGTATGATCTCTCGATTCCGATTGATCCACTTACTAAGTTCGAATACCTCTGTCTTGTATAGGTCCGCAATAATGCTCAGTCCACCCGCCATGTCCCCATACAGCGTACCATACCCAACTGCCGCCTCACTCTTGTTAGAAGTGTTCAGCAGGATATTTCCAAACTTATTAGATAATGCCATAAGCAGAATCCCCCGGGATCGTGCCTGAATATTTTCCTCGGCTATATTGAAAGGTAAATCACCAAATATGGGTTCCAGGCTCCTTTCAAAAGCATCAAAGGCCGATTCTATAGAAATGACATCATATTGAATACCCAAATTTTCGGCTAGCTGGACAGCGTCACTGATAGAATGGTCAGAAGAAAACTTGGATGGCATCAGAAGTACACGTACATTCTCCGGCCCCAAAGCCTGTGTGGCCAACGTGGTAGCTAATGCCGAATCAATTCCGCCAGACAAGCCCAGAATGGCCTTCTTGAACCCTAGTTTTCCAAAATAATCTCGGATGCCCAGTAACAAGGCATCATGTATCAGCGCATATTTCTCCTTGGGTTGAATAATGGAGGACCTTTCCTGGATCACCTCCTCCACTTCATAGACTTTGATTTGTTCACGGAAATACGGTAATTCCTCGACTATTTGGCCCGTAGGTCCAATGACAAGACTACCCCCATCAAAAATTAACTCAGTTTGTGCTCCTACGTGATTAATGTAAAACAGGGGAAGGTTATAGCGCATTGTGTTTTCCCTCATGACCGCTATCCGTTCCTGGGACTGCGTATAGCTAAATGGAGAAGCCGAAATATTGATCATGATATCAGGCTCCTGAGGCATCATCTCATCCATGGGGCAGACCGTGTAAAGCGGATTTTCATTTCCAATATTCCATAGATCCTCACAGATGGTCAGTGCAATTCGATGATTTTTAAATTCGAACACGTTGAAGTCATGGCATGGCTCGAAGTATCTGTATTCGTCAAAGATATCGTATGTAGGAAGGAGCGTCTTTTTTGCAGTATGAATGATAGATCCATTGTAGAGCACAAAAGCACAATTGTAGAGGTCCTTTCCTTCGGGTTCGGGGTTTTTAGCAGGAGCCCCGACAATCACCGCGATATTATCAGCCGCTTCTGCCAGCGTCTTGATGCCTTCTTCAGCCAATCTTATAAAGTCATCAAACTCAAGAAAGTCACGTGGAGGATACCCACAGATCGCAAGCTCACCAAAGGCCACAATATCTGCACGCTGCTTTTTTGCCTCAGAAATGGCAGCCTGCATTTTGGCAATATTCCCCTCAAAATTGCCGATATGATAATTGAGTTGGGCAATGGCTATTCGCATTTAGCAATGTTTTAAGTGGTGGCAAAAATACCTGAAATTTCCAGGAATGTGTGTAATCAAAGAGCTAGACGATCGTGGGCAAGGAATTGCTGTTCACGATATGGAAGCCAAATACTTAGTGTGTAAAACTCTCTCTGGGTGTGTCTTCTCCTTTTTGTAGCTTTGGAGAAGATTTAGGGATATGAGCCAATTTGTTGTTTCTGCGAGAAAATACCGTCCACTTAGGTTTGATGATGTAGTAGGACAGGAGCACGTTAGTAAGACCCTAAAAAATGCGATTCGACAGGATACGCTAGCCCATGCATTCCTTTTCTGCGGACCCAGAGGTGTCGGTAAGACCACCTGTGCACGGATACTGGCAAAAGTATTAAACTGCCAGAATGTTGGAGAGGATACTGAGCCCTGTGGTGTATGCGAATCGTGTAAAGCTTTTGATAAGAATGCCAGTCTCAACATTCTGGAGCTAGATGCTGCCTCTAATAATAGTGTGGAGCACATTCGCTCACTGATCGAACAGGTAAGATTTCAACCACAGGAAGGAACTTTCAAGATCTTCATCATTGATGAGGTTCATATGCTTTCTCAGCAGGCTTTCAACGCGTTTCTGAAGACACTTGAAGAACCACCTCCCTATGCCATTTTTATTTTGGCAACAACAGAGAAGCATAAAATAATACCCACTATTCTCTCCAGGTGTCAGATATTTGATTTCAAGAGAATTCAGGTCGATGATATTATTCTCCAACTAAAAGCAATCTGTCAGGATGAGGGTATCGATGCCGATGAAGAGGCACTGCATGTCATAGCAACCAAAGCAGATGGTGCGTTGCGAGATGCTTTATCGATTTTTGACAAGATTGCCAGCTTTGGTGGTAAGAAAATCACCTATCAGGATGTCATAAGCAATCTGAATATCCTGGATTACGAATACTATTTCAAGGTTGTTGACGCATTTTCATTAGGGAATGTCGCCTCAGTACTGGACCTTTTCGATAAAATCCAGCATCTGGGATTTGATGGTGATACCTTCCTAAATGGATTAGCAGAGCATCTGCGAAACCTTTTAGTATGTAAACACAATGCCATTCACCATTTGCTGAGTCTCAGCGACCAGCTGAAAAATCAATATCTGGCACAGTCTGCTAATCTTCCAGAATCATTTCTCCTCGGGGCTCTTGATATTGCTAATGACTGTGATATCAACTATAAAATGGCAAAAAACAAGCGTCTGCATGTGGAGATGGCTTTGATCAAGATTAATTATCTGCAGTTTGGTGCTACCGCTAGCTCAAATGGTACATCTGAACCCACACAGGAAAAAAAAACTAAACTCGGGAGTGACATAATAAAAAAGGATAATTCATTGGGGAAATCAACTCCAAATGGGTCACGAACCATATCATCTTCGGAAGAATCCGAAAAATCAGAAATAGAATCCAAGACCACGCCAGCTATCAAAGAGATCGCTGAAGCTAAAACTGATGTGGAAGGTATAGAAACGATACCTTTCAAAATTGAATCAAAGTCAAAGGATGAAATGCCTTCCATGAGCTCATTGAGCCATTTCATAGATGCTGCTAAAAAACTTACGGAGCAAAATGAGCTGAAGTCGACTGTGATTCAACTAGATCAGGTCGCATCCATCTGGAATGACTACGCCTCATCACAGAACTCACAAACTGTAAGGGCTGTCCTGCAAAAGACCTCACTGGACGTAAAAAATAATGCAATAGTTGCCACAGTCACTACGATGATTTCAAAATCTGTCATACTTCAGGAAACTGCATTGATTGAAAGACTTCGCAGTGAACTAGGATTGCCACGACTAACAATCCGAATTGAGATAAATGCGTCCAGCGAAAATTTACCCGAAAGACCTAAATTGCTGACCTCAAAAGAAAAGTTTGAGCACTTGTGTTCTCAGAATCCGCATTTTAGGACTTTTCAAAAGAACTTCGGTCTGAAGCTGGATCAGCAGATGTAAGCTTCTGATATAACCAGGAGCCCACCTTCACCTTAAATCTTTTACCTGCCAAAACGGTAATGACAAAAGACCTAATTTTATCCGTTTTAGCACCATATCAACTATATTTCAGGTGCGCTGTTAAAATTAAGTTCAAACCTTAGCAGATGGATTCAACTTATTGGTATCTCCAAAACATGGATGTCAGTGGGATTTTTTGCCCTGATAAAATGACCACTCAAACAGATAAGCATGCCGAAAAAGTCTTCAAAAAAGGAGATCACATCTATGTTCCGGATGATCACAGTGACAGAATATACTTTCTGGTGAGAGGCAGGGTCAAGATTGCCGTGATGGGCGAAGCTGACAAGGAGATCATCAAAGCCATACTAAGTAAGGGAGAAGTGTTCGGTGAAATGGCTCTGATCAGCGACGAGAAAAGAAAGGAGTTTGCTATCGCCATGGAAGAAACCGAAGTCTGCATCATCCACAAGAAAGACATCAGCAGTCTCTTTAGGGAGCGAAATGCATTACAAAGTTTTTTTCTGAAACTCTTTGGAAGTCGTATTCTTGAAACAGAAAATCGATTGGAGAGTCTTGTTTTTAAAGATTCACGAAGCCGCATTGTGGAGTTTTTACTTGATTTAGCTGAGAAGAAAGGAGAGCGTGTAGGTTTCGAAACTGTCGTCCGAAAATTTCTTACTCATCAGGAAATTGCCAATATCACCGCTACCTCGCGACAAACCGTGACTACGGTACTGAATGATCTGAGGTCAAAAAACATCATTAAATTTGACCGACGCAGACTTCTGATTCGAGACAAAGAGAAGTTGAATTCTGAATTAGCAAACCATTAAAGGACAGATTCTGGAGAAGCTATACCACCATTTACTTAAGCCTCTTTTATTCAATCTTGAACCGGAGGAAGCACATCGTTTCACCGTTAGGCAACTCCACAGAATACAACGTTCTCCCTTTGCGAAACTCATATCTCGTACCTGGCAATTTTCTGACGAGGGATTGGAAAAACATTGCATGGGATTGAGATTCAAAAATCCTATTGGGTTAGCTGCCGGCTTTGATAAGGATGCTGCTCATATAGACGACATGGCTACGCTTGGATTTGGCTTTATTGAAGTAGGGACAGTGACTCCTAAGCCACAGGAAGGTAATCCGAAGCCCCGGCTTTTTCGCCTGCCACAGGATCAGGCTCTGATCAACAGGATGGGCTTTAACAATGGAGGTATCGATGCTATGGTGGCTCAATTAGAAAAGCGGAGAAAAAGCGATGTAATCATCGGGGGGAATATTGGCAAGAATAAGATGACGCCAAATGAAAAAGCTATACGCGATTATGAGATTTGCTTTGAAAAATTAAGCCCACACGTAGATTATTTTGTCATTAATGTAAGCTCACCAAATACTCCAGGATTGAGAGAGCTTCAGGACAAGGAACCCCTAAAGAGACTACTTGGTACCATCCAGGAGATGAATTACGCCACTGCAAATACTAAGCCGGTATTGCTCAAAATTGCACCTGATCTTAATCCTCACCAACTGAATGATATCTTGGAAGTGGTAGGCATAAGTAAACTACAGGGAATTATTGCAACCAACACTACACTGGACAGATCCTCGCTAACTACTCAACCCTCTACCCTTGAGGCTATTGGAAATGGTGGGCTGAGTGGTAAGCCGCTGCTATCTAAATCAACTGAATTCATCCGCGATATCCGAAAAGCCATGCCCAGTGATTTCGTGATCATAGGGGTTGGGGGTATCTTTAGTGGTAGAGACGCTATTGAGAAAATCGAAGCAGGGGCGAATTTAGTACAAGTATACACAGGCTTGATTTACAAGGGACCTACCCTAATAAAAGATATTAAACAGTCTTTGAAGGTTGCCAACATTCAAGATAGCTGATCAATGAGATAGATATTATCGTAAAGTGCTATGGCATCAATTTTGCCTTTTGATGATCTGTAAGAGATGCTCCCCTAAGTATTTCTTAGTAAAGACACTTAAGACAGATCATGGAGAATAATGAAGCTAGGTCGTATATAGGCGACCTTAGGATTTGGATTGTGATTATTTTAACAATAATATTCTTAGCCTTTGTGCTAAGTGCACCTATTTGACAATTTTTAAACTCAGATCCAAAGTACCTGATGAATGCGTTAGTGCACCCACAGATATGAAGTCCACCCCCGTCTCGGCATACTTGCGCACATTTTGAAGTTTGATACCCCCTGAAGCTTCAGTTTCAAATCGGCCTGCTATAGTATGTACCGCTTCCCTTAGTAGAGGAATCTCAAAATTATCAAGCATTATCCTTGTCACCCTGCCTACCTCAAGCACCTGATGCAATTCGACGAGATTACGAACCTCGATGGTAATTCCCAGATCCAAGCCATTTGCGGCCAGATACTCATGAACTCTATCTATAGCAGCAGGAATGCTACCACATGCATCGATGTGATTGTCTTTAATCATGATCCAATCGTAGAGACCATCACGATAGTTTGTACAGCCTCCAATTGCCACCGCCCATTTTTCGAGAAAACGAATGAGAGGTGTTGTTTTACGAGTATCTAAAATCTTGACGGGAAGGTCCTCTACTTCTACGGCAAATCGGCTACTCAATGTGGCAATGCCACTCATACGTTGCATTGCATTCAGGACTAATCGCTCTGATTTCAATAAAGCGCGCGTATTGCATTCGATTTCAAATGCGACGTCTCCAAAATCCACATCCCTACCATCTTGAATGTGCTGTACAAATTGAGCAGTAGGATCTACATATTCAAAAATGATTTTAGCCAGATCAACACCGGCTAAGACCCCAATGTCTTTCACCAATAATTTAGCCCTACTTCGACTGCCCTCCGGAATACAGGCATTTGACGTGTGATCTCCATCCTTCACATCTTCTTCCAAACCCTGCTTTACAAATTCAATTATCTGACGCTTATCAATCATTTATGACCATTTTTTTTAGAAAAGGATTGCGAATTTAAGAATTAAGCCGCTTAATGTACCTCTTGAATCTTCCCTGTCAATAGCAAAAGATCCATCTGGATTTTGCATCACCTGGCTACCATCATTACTGGTAAGATCCGCCAGTCCACTTTCATAGTACAATCCTGCAGTAAACAAATTATCATTAGAAGTGAGAGTCCTGATACCTCCACCAATTCCCCACGAAAGATTGAAGGTTCGGACATCGGCTCCTAGATCTTCACCTTTCAGATCAATTCCGGTTGCATTAATTTTGCCCCGAGTACGACTTATTATCGCCAAGTTTAGTGTCGGAAAACTAAAAAACAAGTCATAATCACTCTGTGACAAGGGAAAGATGAATTGCAAGCCGAATGGCACCTCAAGTTGTGATAAAGAATAGGTAATGTCCGTGTCATCAGGGAGTGGCTTTTGTCCCTGATTAAATGAAGGATCAGACAAGTCTGAAGTAGGTACAAGATTCCCCCCTACTTTATGTAAGAGAGTGCCTCCCCTTGCGAAACTAAATCCAAACCCTCCCTGAATTACAATCCAATCTGTCAGAGGAAACTCCCCAATACCACCAATTCTCACACCTAATCTTGGCCCATTGCTATTGATAAGATTGTCATCGCTCCGCATCCAATTTATCGAAGGACTTACTTCAAATCCAAAACGACTTTCCCCTTCCTGTGCTGCAAGAGCTATTGTAAAAAGACAAAGGACTAAAATTGGCATAATTTTTTTCATAATATTTAGGTTTTACTAAGTAACCTGCATGACTTTTCTACCCTGGGTCATGGTTTACAAAAATACAGACTATATCGTGCTCATGATTAGCAATACTACTCGTTACATAATTTACTTCCTTACTTCTCTGATTGTTTGGCAAGGCTGCTCACCAGATCAAAGTGCTCCTGATATATCTGATATTAACATCAATCCTAACGTTGTCCGTTTTGAAAAGGTGCTATTTGAAACTGATACTTCCTCTATGGACACTGAGATCCAGAAATTATTGGATGAATATCCCACCTTTGGAGAGGTTTTCTTATTCCAAGTTATTGGTCAGCCCAGGACCGAGGAGCAAGTCGTGATCAATACTAAAACATTTGTGACAGACACCTTTATACAAGGACTTTATGAGGAGTGTAGCAAAAGATTTGACGACTTTGGAACGTATGCTGATGAGTTGACGGAGTCGTTAAGGTATTTCAAGCACTACTTTCCTGACAAAGCAACACCAGATATCTATACCTGTATTACCGGTTTTGAAGTGGGATGTTTTACCGTAGGAGATCCCATATTAGGCATCAGCCTTGATTTTTTCCTCGGTCCCGAATATACTGAGTATCCCCTTACACTGTTTCCCAGCTATATACAAGAGAGCATGCAACCAAAATACCTCGTGTCAAAGAGTTTGTCTGCCCTAGTTGCGAACTACCACGGAGAATCCAATGGAACACGACTACTCGATTTCATGATTCATAATGGTATTGGCTTGTATATCAAAAGTAAATTGATGCCACATGCATCGGAAGCGATCATTCATGAATTTTCAGAAGATCAAATCGACTGGTTAGGAGCAAATGAAGCTCAGATTTGGGCCCATCTTTTAGAGGAAGACCTACTGTATAGCGTAGACTATCGAAGTTTTCAAAAATTGATTTCGCCCAGTCCCAATGTTCCCGGGATGCCTCCCGAAGCTCCAGGACGGGTAGGCAACTGGATCGGGTTTCGGATCGTGGAAGCTTACATGGACAGGAATCCAGACTTAGAACTGAGAGACTTACTCAATGCGCCTGATCCCCAAAAAATAATGACGGGGTCTCGTTACAAGCCCCGTCAATAATTTCTTTCACTTCAGTGAAGAATGATGTTGATCTATATCGCTTATTTGCGGAAGAGTCCACCCAGCATTTTCATGCCCATGCCTGCAATATCATCCATCACATTACCGTCACCGTCAGCGTCTAGTACTTTACTGATCAGCCCCATGTCTTGTCTGCGAGACGCAGCATTATTCACAGTCCCTGAAAGGATTCCGGCCAAACCACCTAGGTCAAGTCCCTGCTGCCGCTTTTGACGACCCAGCATACCCATGACCATAGGAGCTAATAATTTCATAAGCTCACCAGTCTTTAGGAAATCAAGTCCACTGGCTTTGCTTACCATTTGAATCACGTTGTTTGTCTTACCGCCCAGAACGTGATCAAGGATACCCAAGCCATTGGTGGCCTTCTGGGTACCGCCTCCGCTACCAATCAGGCCCATCACATCATTGAGTACAGAACCATCATGATCCCGATCTAATGCGCTTAATAACGCATTTCCCGCTTCAGGCTTTGCCGCATTTCTTGATAAGGCACTCACCAGAGTAGCAAAAACTCCGTTAGCAGCCGCAGCTGTTGTTTCCTTGTCGGCCCTGATTGACTTACTTAAAGTTGATACAGCATTGTCGTCAAGCTGGCCTTGTAACATTTCCAATAAATCCATTCGAATTTTAATAATTAAGTTAGAGAATGAGGTTTCCTGAGAAGAGGGAGTAAGTTACTGCTTTTAGAAAAAAGTTACAACCGTGTGGTTACGCTTTTCTAAGAGGCACAATGATATAAAACTTGTTATAAAAAAATAGTTCCGGATTACATTTTTGAGCAACTGACTGAATTATTCGTAATTTTAGGTTGTTATCTAAAAAATTAAACTACACTAATGAGTCAATTCATATTATTGTTTTCGCTGGGAGGGCCTGAGGTAATCATTATACTTTTTGCTATTCTATTGCTATTTGGAGGTAAGAAAATACCTGAATTGATGCGTGGTATGGGTAAGGGAATCAAAGAATTCAACAATGCCCGTTCGACAATAGAATCCGAGCTCAAAGAAGGAATGAAAGAAATTGAGGAGAAGAATAAAGCGGATCAAAAGGCTTAATTCCTAGACTATACTGGCCAAGGTACATACACTATCGATTTTATGCTCGGCCATGACCCGAACACCTAGTTGGGCACCTTAATTTCATAGCTGTTACCAGTACTTACTGTAAGCTTATCAGAAATCAGCCAAGGATTGTAGATCTTTAGCATGCGATAAGTAGTGCCATGTTCTTTGGCAAATTCACCAAGAGAAGGTAGACTTGTATCCACGGTGATAATCTTATAGTTAGTAAGAGGTGCATAAAGACTGGAATCTTCATCATCAAGATAGAATCCGAAGTCACTTGGATGCTCCATGATTTCTTTGATCGCCATAAGTCGAAACAAATATCGCCCTGTTTCGGAACCAAAGTTCATATCGTAGTAAGAATCCATGCCTTGGATGCTTCGTTCGCGGGCAAAACGTGTCTCGCCCATATTGTACGCACCGAGAGCATTTGTCCAGGTCCCAAACCTTTCCTTATAATTTTTGATATGCTTACAAGCGGCACGGGTAGCTTTCTCCAAATGATATCTCTCATCTACCTCCCGATTGATTTCCAGACCGAAAGATTTAGCAACCGGAGACATGAATTGCCAGAATCCCTTAGCCCCTGCAGGTGATGACACATTGCGCAAGTTGCTTTCAGCAACAGCAATGTATTTGAAATCATCGGGAACACCTTCCTCGGCGAGGATGGGCTCGATGAGTGGAAAAAAACGTCGTGCATTCTTCAGATTAAGCATAGTACTACTATGCCAGTAAGAATTGACTAACAGCTCGCGGTCAAGCCTCTCCAGTGCGTCAAAATTATCCCTCGGCACCTCTTCACCCGCTATCTCATATGTCTTGTTTAGGTTTACTGACCGAATCACCTGGGGAAGTCGGGCCGGATCGGCTTCTACATCCTTCGCCAATGTACGGGTTTCTTCTACAGTACTTGGAAAGGGTTCTGGTTTAATAAAATATGCAAATGCAAAGGCAGCTATAACTGATCCAAACAAGGCTATTTGAGATTTAAACATACTATCTAACAGTTTAGAATACATTAGAATAATCTCTAATATATTAATTTATTCTTTAATGGGAGGCCTCTTTTTAAAGATAGGTACAGTCGAACAGGGTTCACCATACATAAGGCTCTTTACAACTGGTAACAAGTTACGACTGATATCTAAATATGCAGAGGCCGGCACCGGTTTTTCGCTGCAACCCTTCACAATTACTCGTTGGTCGACATATGGAGCAGTATCTAATTGATCTGCAACCTCCTTATAGTGGGTTTGCAAGAATGAAGTCTGATCACCCAGATGTATTTCATCACATATATCAACGACATATCTAGTCACTAGCATATACGCCCACACAGGAATGATGGCATCAGTGGAACAATAGATGAGAAATATTCCATTACGATATTGCTCCCAATCATGTGCCGCTAGCGCTTCACGAAAATCCTTTTCTTTGAGTATAAGGTCGCGAAATAAGTAATCCTTCAGATCAAAATGATAGATCGGATTTGTAGGATAGTAATTTTCCAAATTGAATGTGATCAATCCACTGGATGCGACTCTGTTTACGAGTGGTTTTTCAGCAGTACTCATTTTATCTTAGTTTTGACTGGATGACCGGATAGCCTCTTCAACAATGGCCGAAGAATCTCCCACTTCACTTTCCGGCTGCTGAAAATCCTTAAGTTTGGGAAGATCAGCTATACTTTTCAACCCGAAGTAATCCATAAATCTTTCGCTTGTGCCGTAGAGCAGAGGTCTGCCTGGTCCATCACTTCTTCCTGCAATAGAAACGAGTTCTTTATCTAAAAGTTTTTGAATGGTGTAGTCGCAATTGACTCCCCTGATACTTTCAAGCTCGGACTTGGTCACTGGTTGTTTATATGCAATAATAGCCAGCGTTTCCAGAGCTGCTTTTGAAAGCATTTTACGTGTATTCAACTTCAGATATTGACCGATGATATTGTGATAGGCTCCTTTGGTGAGAAAGACGTAGCCTTCATTGATCTGATTTAAGGCAAACGAAAACTCTTCAGATTTAAATTTTTCCTCTATGGCAACCAGCGCCTTTAATACATCCGCTTCATGAACCGTTGTTTCAAAGGAAGCTTCCAGGCAAGTAATGATCTCTTCCAGTTTGACAGGTTGTTCTGAAGCGAAGATCAGACTTTCAATATGTAGTGCGAGTTTATCCATGATCCTAGTGTTTTGTGAGATACATCCATTCAATTTTATAAGGACATCTGAGCTGTAAAGATAGTATAACTAAGAGACAGTTAAGTCTAAACTGGAGGCTGGAGGAAGGAGAGGATATGAAATAAAACAGGGCACTAGTAATTAAACTAGCACCCCGTATAACCCCAAAAAACCAAATGAAAACAATCTACATTTTTATTACTCCCTGTAGATGTAGCTCACTTATTCTATTTCCTTTGAAATCATGTTCATGAACTACACTCTTATGACGTCAAGTCAAAAGAGAACCCACAAATTTTTGACAAAAAATTCAAAAATTTATATAGTTTCTGCATAAGTAACTTACAATGAGCGACTTATGTTTAATTTTTCTTTACGAAATAAATTGAAATACTAAAAGAAGCAAGGTTTCAAAATTCCATTCTTTACCTTCGTAAATGGTTTCGGTGTTTTCTGAGGAACGACAAATATAATTGAAAAAGATAAAAACACAATACGTTTGCACATCTTGTGGCAACACCACCCCCAAGTGGATTGGTAAATGTCCTTCATGTAATGCCTGGAATACATATCAGGAAGAGCGGGTCATTGATTCTCCGAGAAAATTGGGTGGCACAACCTGGCCTATGGCATCAAGTGACGAGGAAGTCAACAGACCGATACCATTGGGTAAGGTGCCGTCAAAGGTATCGGACAGGATCCAAACCGGGGATAAGGAGTTTGACAGGGTGCTGGGAGGAGGTATTGTGCCTGGGAGCATCACACTGATTGGTGGACAGCCCGGTATCGGAAAATCCACGCTACTGCTCCAGATCGCGTTGCAGTGGAGATCCAAAATGCTTTATGTCTCTGGAGAGGAAAGTATTCAGCAGGTGAAAATGCGCGCAGACCGGATTGGTAGCATTGGACACGAATGTATGGTTGTCGCGGAAACCAACATGGAGCGCATAATCACTCATGTCAAAAATGAGGGGCCAACATTGCTTGTGGTTGACTCAATTCAAACGATGCATACAGCGATGCTGGAGTCTGCTCCCGGTACAATTTCTCAGGTGAGAGACTGCACGACCATGCTACAGAGACTTGCTAAAGAAACACAAATCCCCGTCATCATCATTGGTCACATCACGAAAGAGGGTTCCATCGCTGGTCCCAAAGTTCTGGAGCACATTGTGGACACTGTGTTGCAGTTCGAAGGGGATAGACACTTTGTTTTTAGATTACTGAGAACCCATAAAAATCGATTTGGATCGACGGATGAGCTCGGTATATATGAGATGATGAATAATGGCATGAGAGCAGTTAGTAATCCCTCTCAACTACTGGTAAATCAGGGAGGTGATGTCAGAAGTGGAAGTGCAGTAGGTGCTACACTCGAAGGTATGCGGCCTATATTGATTGAGACGCAAGCCTTGGTTAGTACTGCAGTGTACGGGACACCCCAGCGATCTACCACCGGATTTGATCTGAGGCGACTCCATATGCTACTGGCAGTTCTGGAGAAACGATGCGGTTTATTTTTCGGTCAGTCTGATGTTTTTCTGAATATCGCGGGAGGTTTTAAGGTTACCGATCCTGCCATTGACTTATCTGTACTTGCAGCTTTAATTTCATCTCTTGAAGATCTGACAGTTTCCTCGAGATACTGTTTTGCAGGCGAGGTTGGATTATCAGGTGAAATTAGAACGGTAAATCGATTGGAGCAACGGATTCTCGAAGCGGAACGCTTGGGATTCTCAAAAATTTATGTCTCCAGATTTCATAGTAAATCTGTGGACTTTAAACCCAAATCCATAGAAATACTTCATGTAGCTGACATATCGGAACTTTACGAACAGGCCTTTGTTTAATGAGGTATGGATATTCTCGAAAAACTGAAACCTTATGAACCCATTTTGTTTTTCGATGGTCTGTGTAATCTATGTCACGACTCAGTGACATTCATCCGGCGCTATGAAAAAGCAGAAATTATCAAATTCTGTCCTCTACAATCAGAGATTGGCGCAGAAATCAAGGCTCTGGTAGATCTTCAAAAAGGAGAGGACACTGACTCGATTTTATTTCTGAATGAGGGCAAACTTTTGACAAGGTCTGATGCCGCACTGGCTATCTCGCAATATCTCAAATATCCATACAATTTACTATCACACTTTATTACCCTTCCTGGGAGGCTCAGAGATGGTATCTATGATTGGGTTGCTAGCAACCGATATAAGATTTGGGGTAAGAAAAAAGAATGCCCCCTTCCTGATGAAGAACTAAAGTCAAGATTCTTGACTGATGCTGTCCTCATGGTGTAGATAATCAGTGATCAAAACCGCAGCCAATAGGTGATCCTGCTGGCATGGGCTTCACGGCTGGAGTTTCATACTTGGCCGGATCACTGAGAAAATTACTGATCTCAAAGTTCACCAACGCAGCATGCTCGCTGATCCCTGGATTCTCGGAAGACAAACGCTCGAGAAGTTGAATGGCGGCTCCTCTGGCCTGATGGTGCATACTGTCATTAGCTGCTACTTCGATGAGCTTCTGCACAAATCGATATCGGACGACTTCTGCAATAGATGTTTTCTCTGCGTTCTTCAGTTCTGTACTCGTGAATTGATCTACTTTATCCAAAAGCTCGGCAACTGAGGGAATATTGTTTACTTGAGAATGCTGTAATACTAAACGACTCAGTCTCTGCGGATTCAGCAAGAAATCAAGGGTATTGTCTGCTGATGTTTCGGCAATTGCAAGAGGGTCAAATACCGCTCCACTCCTACTGCCGAAGTGTTCTCTGGTGGTAGCATATCCCATGGGCTTGGGAGGGATGAGATCAGTGATTGACGCCGGCAAGCTCAGAAACGAAGTGGACAAAGTTTGGAGGAGTGCGTCAATTGCCTGCATTTGCAAAGCTCCATCCACCGGTGAGACATCAGGATCTCCCAGACCCTTGACACTATACGCATAATTTACACCCCCGATTATTTTTGAAACACCTTCTACCTGATATCGGTGACTAAGATAGAGAGGTACTAATACGTCTTCCAAGACCGAGGTCGGTTGTCCTTCAGGAATATTGTCTAAACCGAAACTTTCTAGGGCTTTAGAGCGAAGATCCGACATACGCTTCAGCTCATCAACAGGACTACTTCCGTTGTCCCAAAGGTGGGCATAGGGATGCGCACCACCCGCAGGCCGTGCATCCCGGTCTGAAATGTACCTCAATTGCATTTCTTCGTTTACATTCAGAATATCACCTAAAGCATCCGCCACATCAGTACCCTCTTCAAAGTCCTGATACCCGTACAATATGGTCCGCTTGTCCCAATCTCCAATACCTACATCATATGCATCAGAAAAATCAACTTCGCCTTTATCATTCACTGACACATACGGATGCGGATAGTCCATCACACTCGCTCGATCATTTGTTGATGCTGCAAAATTGTGTGCAAGGCCCAATGTATGACCCACTTCATGCGCAGACAATTGACGGAGTCTTGCCAATGCCAACTCCATTAGTGGACTATCATCTTCGTCTTCGCTTCCATCAAATACACCCATAAGGCCTTGTGCTATCAGATAGTCTTGTCGGACCCTTAGCGACCCCAGAGATACGTGCCCTTTCAGAATTTCTCCAGTGCGTGGATCTGCAACAGAAGCACCGTAAGACCATCCTCTTGTGGATCGGTGTACCCACTGAATCAAGTTGTACCTTACATCCATGGGATCAGCATCTTCCGGCAATACTTCCACTATGAATGCATCTTTGTACCCAGCTGCCTCAAACGCCTGATTCCACCAACGAGCTCCTTCAATGAGCGCTGATTTAATGGGTTCTGGTGCCCCTGGATCCATATAGTAGACAATGGGTTCGACCGGCTCACTCATTGCAACCGATGGATCTTTCTTTTCTAAGCGATGACGGTAGATAAATCGCCGGGTCAATGATGCATTGATGGGTGTCGCATAATCCTGATACGACAAAGCAAAGTAACCAGAACGTGGGTCAAAGAGACGTGGCTCGAAGTTATCGTCTGGCAGTTTAATAAAGGAATGATGTTGCTGTACCGTAACCGCGTCGGCAGAAGGTGTTACTGACCGTATCCAACCCCCTTTGGGCTCACCTTTAAGGGTTATTATCGCATCAAACTCAGAGTTATCAGGAAAGTTCTTTGTTCTCTCCATATTGATCACAGAGCGACTAGGATCCACAGAATAACTTCCTTGATCTGTGCGATTTAACGTCTGTTTTACCTTATGCGCGTCTCTCAACAGAAAATCTGTTGCATCCACCAAATATTTATCGCCCTCAGCATCCATAATCGTGAACCCCCACAGCACCGATTTAGCAAAAGCTTCCTCGACGGATTTTTTTTCCGCTTCATTATCACTGTCTGCACGATAGCTAAGGTTCTTTTCGATGAGTAGTATTTTATCTCCTCTCTTATCAAAGTACACTACATGTTCGCCTCCTAACTGTCCGCGATCCAAACCAATGTCGTTAGAACCTACCCCTGCAGAAAGACCGGTAGTGTAGAGTATTTCAGCATTAAGCGTTGATACTTCAAAGTAAATCTTCCCTTTATCTTCTTGCCAATAAAAGTCCAGATAGCCCGGATAGTGTTGAAGTGATGATCTGTCCAGATCCTGTGCATTTGTGGATAGGTGAAGTAAGGTCAGGATAAAAACAATGTAGAGGTTGCAAACTTTCATCTTAGGTTCATTTACATCAAAGATAAGATCTTGTATCTGCTCTCAACCGATTGTTGGGCCACATTATTTGGCTATTCCCTGATCTCCAAACACCTTGACAGGCGCTTCAAACGTCAAAATCAAATTGCATTTGAAGACTGTCTGTATTTATCATCTCATCATTTTCCTCATGGGCTTCAAAGGTTTCTTCCGGTAGGACAAAGTCATTTTTTACAAAATTGCACCAATGACAATCATATCGGCCACAATCCACATCAAAATCATGCGCCTTCATTCGGCTATATGCCTCCACGATCTCATCGGAAACGATCTGATATTCACCCGTACTAATCAAGAAATCCTCGTCATTCAGTTTTCCCAATCGATCTGACTCTACAAAGCTCATTCTTCCTACATCCATTTGTAAGGATGAATCCCCCTGTGCTTCCAGCAAGATTTTATAAAAGACCATCTGCCGCCAGTAATCCCCCCGGGGATCATCAAACTTGTCCGGTCTTTTGAGTTTTTTATTTCTGGCATTACGATCGACATTACCCGTCTTGAAATCAATGACGATGTTTTTTCCATCCTGTTGCTTTAGGATCAGATCCAATCGTCCTCGCAAAGGAACGTCACGATGCAGTGCGTGATCTATATTTTTTTCTGTGATCAGTGCTCTGGCACTCTTCCATTCAGAAACCCTGGCATCAAAATATTCTCCCAACACACTTTTACCGTGTTCCAGATAATTTACATACTCGGTGGGAGTAAAAAAGGATTGAAAATAGATCATGAGCTCCTCAAAAAGGAGCATAAGTTTTCCCCTGGAAAGATCTTGTCCTTTTTGATACCCCTGTATCAACTGATCCAGCGCTCCGTGTACTGCATTCCCAAATCCCAAATAGGGACTACTAGCCAGGGGTACACGAAGAATGTCCTCAAAATAGAAACTACGCGAACAGGTTAGAAACTTATTGAGCGACGTCGCTGTCATAGCGAATCTTTCCAGGGCCCGATCAATCAGATCACTATCTATCAGGGGAAGTTTCTGATCATCTGGAGATAACAGCTTTTCATAAAGTGCGATTGTGTCAGACTCAGGTACTTCCTTTTGAATTGGACTAATGTCAGAGGATGTCATGACCTCAGCTATAAATGGCGTAGCCTCAGAAGGCATTCCATTCAAATTTTCAGAGGCATAGCTCATGGTGAGAGTATGCTTTGCTCGCGTCATAGCAACATAAAACAACCTTCGCTCATCCTGGATATCTCCTTCTTTACTGTAGTCAATGATAGAGGAAGGAAGGGTAAATTCATCTCTATAAATCTGCTGCGTACGCCAATGATTCTTGTTGCATCCTATCATAAATACGTACTCAAATTCGAGGCCTTTGGCACCATGTGCCGTCATAAAATTGACACCATCTTTTGATCGCATGATGCTTTGCATACCCAGTGGCAAACCAATTTCACGCATTTGGTACAGATTTTCAAGGAAATCGGAAAGCATCATATCAGGATTTCGATGACACTCTGCCTTAAGGTAGTTGAAGAAAGTAGCTAGCACCTGCATTAGATAGGTACGTTGCTCACTACTCATGATTTCTCTAAAGACATTTCCACGCTTTAGTATTCGCTCAAATAGGACCTGCAATGTGACATGCGGCACCTGAGTTATCCAACCATCTAACAACTGACCAAATCTCAAGAATGCATCGACATCATTGAGATTAAGAGACTCTAGTAGATCCCTATCATTAATGGCTTGTCTTAGTGATATTCTCTGAGATCCTCGCTTCCAACAATGCATGGAAACCCGGGCCACATCCACAGGGGGCAGATCGAAAAATCGATAATGCATCATCTCAAAGAGCAAAGACTCATCCCGACCCGGCTTTTCCAACTCATTTCTGAGATAGGTAAGGATAAGTTCCAGATTCTGAACCAAGGGTTCAAATAAGATGTTGGTTCGCTGTTTTACATCAACTGGAATGCCCAACTGTGAGAGTGCTTTAATCAGGTTGGTAGCCTGCATATGCTTCCGGTAAATGACGGCAATCTCTTTCAAATCTGCTCCCTCTTCCTTCAAGGCAGTAATCTGCTCCAAAATAGCTGCTTCCTCCTGAGCGACATTTAAGTATTCATGGATGACGGGTGCCCCTCCACGGGTGAATGTCTTTCGGGCCCTCAGGATTTTACTCACCCCTTCCACTTCGTTCTCGATGCGCTCGGTGTTGTGATCAATCAGTTTTCCTGATGCATCCAAAATTGCCTGTGTGGACCGGTAGTTGTCCGTAAGGATGATAGTCTTCGGAGAATACCTTTGATAGAGATCGATCAGATTTGACATATTCGCTCCTTGAAATCGGAATATTGCCTGATCATCATCTCCCACTACAAAAAGGTTAGGCTGATCCCAATAGTCAACCAAGAGCTGAATAATTTGATTCTGTGCACCATTCGTGTCCTGATATTCATCCACGAGGATATATTGAAATTTCTCCTGATATGTCGCCAGAAAATCTTCACTTTCCTTGAAAGAGTTCAAAACCCAGTGGATCATATCATCAAAATCATACCTTCCTGCACGATGCATCATTTGCTGAAATACCGGGAAAGCCATCACTGCCGCTCGCAATTGATCCATCTTTTTCTTTTTGCTTCTATACTGGGGTTTTGGATCACCGGCTTTGTAGTCCTTACGTGTACTCTTGTAAAAATTTGCCGGATCATTTTCTATGCGTATCATTTCCGCATTTATATGCTTAATCATATATTCTGGCGTCCAGGACTCCCTCTTCATGGTTGAAAAGAGTCGGTCCATCCTTTTTGCCTCATAGTAGAGATTACCTTTGAGCCTCTTTAGGGGATGCCCAAATTCAAATGAATCAATCAGAGATCTCAACATTTGCGCCTTCTCCAGATCTGAAATGTGCTGAAGCGTAGTGTAGTCTGAAAAGTACTCCTGGTGATCCTGGATCACCTGATTACAGAAAGAATGAAATGTGTGCACATGTACTTTGTATGCCTCCGTACCGATGAAACGCTGTAAGCGTCGGCGCATCGAAATAGCGCCTGCATCCGTGTAGGTGAGGCAAAGAATATTTGTAGCCTTTGTATCTGTGCAGGATAGGATATTGCCGATACGCATAGCAAGTATCTGCGTTTTGCCGGTACCTGGACCTGCCAATACCATTACGGGACCTTCTATGCTATCAACCGCTGATCGTTGAGCTTCATTTAATGCCTCATAGGCATTTTGATATACTTTCTGGAAACTACTCTTTGATGATGTTGCATTGGTCATACATCAAAGGTACAATGGATACGATTTTATTATAATTTATTCGTAGCGTAATGACTCAATAGGATCTAATCGAGCAGCCTTTAGTGCAGGGTACAAGCCTGAGATCAGACCCACGATCATGCAAAGCACAATACCCAATATCATCCAGGCCCAGGGAATGATGAAATTTCCACCGGTCAACAGTGAAACCAAATTGCCTGCGACGATACCCAGAGCTATTCCAACTAAGCCTCCAATTTGACAAATTAGTACAGCCTCTATCAAAAATTGCGACAGGATACTTCTACTGTTAGCACCAATAGCTTTCCGAATTCCGATTTCCCGGGTACGCTCTGTCACTGTAACCAACATAATGTTCATGAGGCCTATGGCAGCACCCAGCAAAGTAATAAGCCCTATGGCTATTGTAGCCATCCTTAGATAGAGTGTATTTTCCTTGAGGATATCTAGCAGACCATCACTTTTGAAGATTTCAAAGTCATTTTCCTGCCCGATCCGGAGCTTTCTCACATTCCTAAAAATGCCCATTGTGCTGGAGGTAGCATCATCCATGTCGGTTGCATTATTCAATCCAATCTTGACATTATAATTGGAACGAAGTGTGCCATAATATCGCTTGACGTTCAGCACGGGTACAAGCACCTGACGATCCTGACTCTGGTTCATGTTTGACCCCTTGGATGTCAATACACCAACGACCCTATACTTGATATTGCCCACAGATATGGTCTTATCCATCGCGGTTTGAGCATTACCATTGAATAGTACAGTCACAGCATCCTTGCCAAGTATGGCCCGGTGTGCTCCATCCTGCACCTCTGATCGCGTAAAGTTTCTTCCTACTTCAAGATCAAGTCCGGATACTGGAAGATAATCGTCATCTATGCCACGCAAGGTAAAGTTTGGATTTGATTTCTCATCTCCGTATTTGAGTACTGCATTTCCTGTGCCGGCATACGAAATGCTCACTCTTGCGGGAAAATCAAATCTCTCTTTAAATTCAATGGCTTGTCGATATGTGATGGGCTCTCCGCGACGGGTGCGGCGACCACCACGATTACTTTGTATGGTGACGCTCTTGGGTTCAAGGCTGAAGGCATTGGCTCCTAAACCCGAGAAATTGTCAGTCATTGAAAAGAGGATAGAATCTATAGCGGTCAGAATACCCACCAGGGCCATGATGCCAAACGCGATAATGGAGAGTGTCAGTATTGAGCGTAATAGATTGCTTCTTACTGAATCAAAGGCAATGCGGACTAACTCAAAGGGTCTGATTCCCATACCTGCAAAGGTAACTATCAATGGACAACTGCACAGGATAGTAGATCAAGGATCCTGAAAATCCGATAAAAAGAAATCTATACTTTGCCAACGCAAGAAATCTGGTAAGGACAATATCAGAATCTTTGACCATCCTTTTTCAGTCGATTCTTAAGCTGTTGATATGGAAGATCCTGCACATCACAATCAGCCTCAATGGCCATAGCTGCGGCAGTAGCTGCCGATTGACCCAGGACCATAAACACAGGTTCCATGCGGATAGAACCAAACGCAATGTGTGTGGCGCTTACACATACAGGCACCAATAGATTGCCACACTCAGACTTTCTAGGCCTGATCGACTTAAAACTTATGGGATACGGTCCAAAGCCATGACACTCTACGTTTCCTTCATTTTGGACATATCCATTGGCATCCACATATCGCTGAATATTGTGCGAGTCCATGCCATAGGCAGCGAGACCTATCGCATCATTGCATACATGCAACCCTTCACAATTGTATTGTGTCATCACATAGTCGCTCACCATCCGCCTTGCTTCCCGAATATACAGCTGATCTTGCCAGCCATCCTCACGCTCAAATTCATCCTTGGAAGTTCCCCATCTGGACACCTCTTTTCTCACAGGTTCGGGTATCCGAGGGTGATTTGCCAATGTCCACATAAATCCTTGCTGATACTCACGATGTGCTCTAATGATTTCTTCCCTTTCCGCATATGAGGCTTCCGGATAGTTATAGTTGCCACCAATAAAATCAGTGGAGAAGCCAGTACGGTTGTTAGTGTCCGTTTTTCGATTGGGCATGCTGGAATTGATCCATGGCAAGAAATAATCTCCATACAGCATGACCCTAGCCTCATAATTTCTCAGAAGTAGTTCATAGTTTAATTCATTGTAGGAAGAAGGCTTTTCAAATGGAATACGATTTTCAGGGTGATCTGTCAAGCACATACGAAAGCAATATGCTTGCACTTTTTTATCACCCTTACCATCCAGTCCGGGTTTTTCGTTTACGAAAGGCAACAAACCACTAGTAGGGTCACCCTTTATGATGTAAGGATCGACACCGGGAGTAAAATTGTGGTTATACGCATTTTTTGAGATCAAACCAGTCAATGACTGACTTAGGAAATTGGCCTGCACTCCGTTGAGTGTCTCACCATATGCTTCGTTACCCTCTCTGCCAATGGTATATGTAACTCCAGCAGCTGCCATGAGATCTCCTTCATAAGTAGCATCTATAAACATGGATCCATTGTATCGTTCACCACTTTCCATTGTGATTGCTACAATCTTATTCCCATTCTTTTCCACTCCGCTTGTTCGATTGAGTCGTTCATTCATCACAAGCGCTATAGATTCTTCTGCGATCATGGCTTGGTAAACTGACAATGC
This sequence comes from Saprospiraceae bacterium, assembly GCA_050298535.1. GTDB lineage: Bacteria > Bacteroidota > Bacteroidia > Chitinophagales > Saprospiraceae > JABDMH01. The sequence goes on along the minus strand of JBNKUI010000087.1, from coordinate 481,981 downwards.
CGCTGAAGGTTCAAATGTCCACATGGATGATTCACCTTCCGCTGTCCGTGTTTGGCCACCATCTCGGTATTCGGACGGTTTTTGCCAATTCCAGTTCTGTGGGTCGTCATAGTATGCTTTTATACCCTCATAGAATTCTCGTGAGATTCCACCGATTGCATTCTTATTGCCGATGTCTGTTTGTCCAAGCCCTCCTGTGGTGAGTCCCCCAATTCTATTTCCGGGCTCAATCAGCAGAACAGACTTATTCATTCTAGAGCACTGTATCGCCGAGGCTAAGCCCGCAGAAGTACCTCCATAAATGACCACATCGAAGTGTTGCTGAGCAATGATAAATAGTGGTGACAAACAAAGTATAAGGAGGGTCTGGAAGCTTTTCATCTATGTTGATCTTTTTAAATAGCGCCCCCTAATTTCTCAAAAATGACACATCCCAGATCATCATTGATAAAGAAAATTTATGGATTAGTACTTCCGTATGATCTTTCTCATGGCATCAAACGTCTTGGGACCTGCAGCTAAAATGGATTTTCCCTCTTTCCATTCTTCATCGTCATCGAATCCTGCTACCCGTCCACCTGCTTCCTGCACCAGTAGAGCTCCAGCACATACATCCCAGGGATTTAAGTTTTTCTCATAATATCCATCCAATCGACCGCAAGAGACATATGCCAGGTCGATTGCTGCAGAGCCATAGCGTCGCATATCTCTGCACTGTACTATTAACTCTCCAAAAATATCGAGAAGTCTGCCTTTACGTAATGATGTATCATATGGAAATCCAGTACCTATCAGACTTTCACTCAATGAGACTTTGTCTGAAACATGAATGGGTTTACCGTTCAAAAATGCTCCTCCCCCTCGCCATGCATAAAAATCTTCCTGTTGCATAATCGCATGAACGATTCCTAATTGGATCTCTCCTTCTACCTCAAGGGCGACACTAACCGAAAAAATAGGAAGTTGATACAGGAAATTCGTGGTCCCATCCAGGGGATCAATAATCCAGGTATACTTTGTCCGCTGATTACTCACTGTATCTTCTTCCGTCAGAAAAGAAGCCTTCGGGAGCAGATGTCCCAATCCCTGAACGAGCCTTTTTTCCGCCTCCTTATCAACATAACTTACTAGGCTATTGAGCTCCTTGGTTTCAATATCCTGGAGCTGCACTCTGCCCAATTCTGTTTTGATAAAACTGCCCACCTCTCTAACTAAGAGGAGAGTCTTCTCCGTCAGTGCCTTTAAGTCCTGTTGATTCATGACAATCTATTTTACTATAGGGCAAAAATGAAACGGCAGCTCCTTTCATTGAGAAAGTGCTGCCGTAAAATACACCCAAAACCCAAATCTTAAATATCTCTAACCCATTTCCGAAATCACCTCTGTGACTTCTGGGATCATTCTCTTTAGCATTCCTTCGATACCTGCTTTCAAAGTGACAGTAGAAGAAGGACATCCACTACACGATCCTTGCAATATAACGGTTACCTTTCCTTTGTCAAAGGATTTAAACTCAATATTGCCTCCATCCATTTCCACAGCAGGCTTCACGTAGGTATCAATCAATTCTTTAATCTTTTTCACCATCTCAGCTTCATCACCTGTGTATTGATACTCGACTCCGCTCTCCGCTTCTAGTCTTGCCTTTTCTTCCTCAAAGCCATCCTTAAGGATTTCTCCATCCTCGTCTATATAGTTCTTGATGAAGTCTTTAAGCAAGAGCATGATATCCTCCCAAGCATACGAAAACTCCTTTGTGACAGTCACAAAGTTGTTGCAGATATAAACGCCTTTGACGTAGGGGAGATCAAACAGGGCCTTGGCTAGAGGGCTCCATTCTTCGGCAAGTTCTACTTCTCTGAAATCGGCAGTACCCTTATATAACATCCGATTTGTCACAAATTTGAGGGACTCCGGATTTGGAGTTTGCTCAGTATATAACATCACCGGACTCTTAGAAACTGTTTCCATAATCTTCTTATCTAAATTAATTGCCTTAACCGAGGCAAAAATACATGATTAATTGGAAACAAACGGATTATCCATAAAGTTCAAACCGAACCTGTTGCTTTGAATATCCTATATTCTCCGTTAAACGCCGTCTCGCTTCATCCACCATCGCTGTCCATCCACAGATATAGAATAACACATCTTCACTGCCATCAGGATACTGATCCTCGTAGACAAGATGTACATACCCCTTATATCCATTCCAAAGATCGTCCCTTGATAAGGCGACATCATAGTTGAATTTTTCATTGGCTGAGGCAAGAGATTCCATTTCTTCACGATACAAAATGCCCTCCTCTTTTCTAGTACCAAATATGAGATGAACATCATGAGGCCAGGTTTCCAGCGTATTGAGATGCATGAGCATAGAACGGAAAGGAGCGATGCCTGTACCTGTGCAAATCATTACCATCTTCTGATCATTGTTTTTCGGATAGGTAAATACGCCCGCCGGTCCTTTGAATGTCACTGGATCCCCAATTTTCACTTCGTTAAAAAGGTATTCTGAAGCCAATCCACCATCCAGGTACACTATACAAAGCTCCATGATGGGATTCTCCGAAGAAGGAAGGTTGGCAATAGAGTAACTTCTCCATCTTTTGGTTCGCTTTTCATGAATGGGAAGATCCAGGGTGATGAATTGTCCGGGTATAAAATTAGCAAGGATCTCTCCTTCGCATTTCAAAAAATACTTCCTGGTGTATTGAGACATATCCTCAATAGCTATCACGTTGGCCTCATGCCATCTTCTTGCCATACATACTAAATTCTGCTTTCGATAAATGGATCAATTACACATCCAGATGCTCCAGCACAGTGGCGCTGGTGAGCTCCTGATATGTAAAAAACAAGTCAAATCCCAGATTGTTAAAATAGTTTCTGGTTTCCTCGGCAGGTCGATCACTTGTAGCGAGTATAAAGTCTCCTCCCCATGCTCCCAGGGATTTGATCTGTCCCCAGTAGTCGGCAAAGTATTCTGCCTTCACGGGAGTCTTGCCAATGAGTTTACCAATGAGATTTTCATGATCTACAATCAATTTTTCAAACTCATTGAGAGACTTGGCATCGACGATGTGTCGGGTAATCTGAGAAATCGTGTCGATATGAATGGCAGAAGGTTTGGACAGCTCCTGGTATTGAGCCACTTCTTTACTGGAAGTCTGCTTAGATCCCAGATAGATCAGGTACAATCTATCCGCATACTTAGGTGCAAATTTGACGGATGTTACTTCAATCTCGGATTCACTTCTCTGGTACAGGATCGGACCATGAGCCTTGGCGCATGCAATATCATATCCTGATCCGCCGAAGGTTGCATCCTGCAAATCATAGGGATCTACATCAGCCCACTCTGCAATACAGCTGATCAATGTAGAACTACTACCCAGTCCCCAGGATGGATCAAAATCGATCTCCATTTTCACTTTGTATTTCTTCCATTTCGAAAGAAAATCTGAGTTTAGTCTAACTGCTGCTTCAAAGATCTCCGTAAGCCTATCGGATATATCCTCGTCTGAAGTTTTCACTGCATCAAATCCGAATAAATCAAATTTTGCCTGAAACCAGATTTCTCCATCTGGCAAATGGCTAATCCAGGTAATATCAGATCCAGAACCAACATCTATGGACATTCGTTGCCCTAAATGAAGAGGGATACCCAAAGCCAGAGCACCATCAAGAACGAGATACTCACCACTCAGCAGCACTTTGCCATTTGCTTGGAAAGAATGTTTAGGCGGCACGGGCATTAATTGATAAGGACACAAAATACAAATTTCGATCAAGTCGTATTAAAATAAACTCACATTTTTGACACTAACATTTCCAATACATTAAGGTAATTTTCAATTAGTCTTAAACAAAGCATTTAGGTGAATCCGCTAACCTATTCACTGCTAGACAGATGGTATCAAGTCCTTCATGAGATACCCAAGGGGCTGCCGTAAAGACATTGCTTTCTATAATCGGAAAGTATATGGTTGATCTTATCCTATCGATGGGCTCGATTTCAGGGATTCAAGAAAAGTTCGAACCGCATTGAATGAAACTACCCGATCTTCAAAGTGGGCTTGTGCAGCCTCGCAATCTTCTTCACTTGCTCCCAACTGGACCAAGATATTGGAGAGATGCATTCTCATATGTCCCTTCTGAATCCCGGTGGTGACTAGTGACTTTACCGCAGCAAAATTTTGAGCCAACCCCATTGAAGCCACAATCATCATAAGCTCCTTGGCGGATGGATTACCTAGAAGTTCCAGGGATCGATTTGCCATTGGGTGCAATTTGGTAAGTCCACCCACAGTACCAAGTGCCAATGGTATCTCGATCCAAAACTTGAAAATTCCGTCATCTATGCTACAGTGTGTCAGGCTGCGATACTGTCCGTCCTTGGCTGCATAGGCATGACCATTAGCCTCCACGGCCCGGAAATCATTGGCGGTAGCTAACACCACAGCATCAATGCCATTAAAAATACCCTTATTATGAGTGGTAGCCCTGTAAGGATCTATCTGCGCAATTCTTACTGCATGGTGAAACCGCTGCGCCAATTGATAAGCATCAAATGCTTCAAAGGTCCCCAGTTCATCAATCGGACAGGTAACCCATGCTTTCACCAGACATTGAGGGGTATAGTTACTCAGTATGGACATCAGGACCTCAAGGTGATCACCGGATTCTTTTAGAACCTGATCCTCTCTTGAGAAAAGAATGAGCTCTCTGGCAAATGCCTCCAATACAGAATTAATGAAATTTGCTCCCATCGAGTCCACGGTATCAAATAGCACTCTTAGTTGATAGGTATCGGGCTCAAGGTCTGACAAGTCGACCAGTTCCATCCCTCGAATACCCCCTCCCCGAGACTCCATCCGTGCTGTCAATTCTTCGACTGAGGATAAGAGTCGTGATTTCAATTCTGTAAATCGTTTTCTCAGTAGTTGAAGGTCTCCCTTCCAGGTGAAGTGTACCTGGCCCACTTTGAGTGTTGAGACTACTTCCGCATGGAATCCACCTCGAGTCAGCCAATACTTGGCAGATTTTGATGCAGCTGCCACCACCGAGCTTTCCTCAATCACCATAGGTACGCAATACGTATTGCCATTGATTAGGAAATTTGGTGCAACACCATATGGCAGATGAAAATTACTGATGGTGTTTTCACTGAATTGATCCAGGATCTTTTGTGTCTCGTTGTCCCTCATCCAGTAGCCCTTAAGCTCAGCTAACACCTTTTCAGGATCCTTGAAAAAGGTCTCCACGATCCATTTCAGTTTATCTCGTTTGGATAGTTTGGAAAATCCAGATATTGCTTTTTTCATCTACTAGCGTTTTATCTTAAGAAAGGCATTAGCTAATGCCAATCCATCGATCTGGGCACGGACATAATCCCTCAATTCAGAGTAGTCACCCATTGCATGCTTTAAAAATCCAGAAGCCTGACCATATATTGATGGGAGACTACATTTACCGGTAAGATAATACCCATCTAAGAAATCTTTGACTCCTCCACTCACGATCACCTGCTGACACTTTCTTTCGCTGCCCAATTGCTCCACCAGAATATTTACCATTTCTACCATATCATCCGCACTGTGACCGACCTCCACCATAGGTCGTAAAAATCGAGTATGATCTTTGCTAGATCTCAAAACTTCCAGCAAGGCAAAATTTGTACCCCCGCTAGCTCCAAAATCTACCGCAGCCAAGGGTCTCTTCAATAATTCTCGGAGACTTTCTGGCCCCATACCTTGTCCGACTTCCTTGATAATAATCGGTATCGTTACCTCATCCAATAGATGGTCTAGTGTCTCAATTGGTGCTTTTCTAAAGCGGTCCCCCTCGGGTTGGAAGGCTTCCTGCAAAGGATTAATGTGAACTATTAGACCATCCAGCCTAAGTAGTTCTACAATATCATAGATTCGGCTGAGTTCCTGCTTTGCCAGCAACTGCTCAATTTGAGCTATACCCAGATTTCCATAAAAGGGCAAATCATTTCCGATGATATGCCTGACGTCGAAATCTTCAACTCTTACTGTATCATATAATAATGATCTGCAAGACCCTAATCCCATACCCAGCCCAAATTCGGCACAAGCACGAGCTAGGTTTTGATTAATTATTCGAGCCTTCTCAGTACCACCCGTCATACTGGAGACCCATATTGGGGCCTTTAGACTATACCCCAGAAAAGATAATCCCAGATCCATTTGATCCGGATGCGCTGATAACATGGGTTCATATTGAAACCGTCGATCCAGTTCAGACTCATCCAATCTAGACTTGAAAGCAAGATCGATATGATCTTTCTTGCGTTCTGATGACACATTATGTTCTTCCCTCACTAACGCAGCATTAATTTTCGAATCAAAGGTACGGTTGATTTGTCACATGCTGCAATAGGATTGAAATTCATCCCCAATTCTGGCAGGATATTTGGACCGAAATATGACAATAGAAAATCATCTCCCTCTTCCGATCTGTCATATTGCACTACTCAATAGCGACATGAGATTCTCAACTCTTTTTTGCTTATTTGCCATTCTTTCATCGCTAGCAGGCTCTGCGAATGCAAGAGATATTGATCCCGCGGATAAGTACTTTAACGAGGGGTATGCATATTTTCAGATCAAGGCATTTGACAAAGCTATTGAAGCCTACACCAAGGCAATCTCCCATCGCCCCAACTTTACAAAGGCATACTTCAACCGCGGCATGGCACATTTAAATCTCAGTTTATATCCTGCAGTCATTGACGATATGACTGAGGTTCTAACTCAGGACAATACGTATATCAAGGCAAAGCTATACCGTGGATATGCATACATGAAATCGAATCGAGAGGCTAATGCACTTAAGGACTTCAATGATGTGGTCGGGGAGGCACCCGAAATGATGTCAGCAAGATACAATCGAGCCTTCTTATTTTCTAAAAAGGGGGATTATACATCAGCCGTCCAGGATCTGGATGTAGTCATCAGCCAGATAAATAACCACCCCCAGGCTTACTTCACCAGAGCCCTTTGTCATACAAGACTGGGAAATTATACCCATGCTCTCAAGGATTACAATAAACATCTGGCGTACCATCCGGATGATACAAAGTCTTATGTAAACAAGGGCAATGTTGAGCAACGACTTGGCATGTATTCCGAAGCACTAGATTCTTACAACAGAGCTATCAAAGGAAAAGCACATAGTCCCGAGAGCTATCAGGGGAGAGCCGGCATTTATATGCAGCTGCAGAGATTTGTGGAGGCCATCAACGACTATACTGCAGCCATAAGTCTCCAGCAGTCAGTGATGAGTAACTATAAGAATCGGGCCCTTGCTTACCTGGAATCTGGCAACTTACAGGCTGCATCTGAAGATTTCCAGCACTACCTTACACATGCCCCAGATGATCATGAAAGCCTATTTATGATGGGAGATATCATGGCCAGAACTGGTATGCACCTGGAAGCTCACTCCTACTTGACAAGGGCCATACAAATACAGCCTAATGACCCCAGAGCCTATATGCTGCGATCTCAAGTATATATGAAAGACGAAGATCTCAACAAAGCACTGAAAGATCTGGATCGAGTCATCGAATTAGAACCTCAAAATATGATCGCACTTTTCAATAGAGGCAACATTCAATTCAGAAATTCTGCCTACAAGAAGTCTATACGAGATTTCAGTTCCCTTATATCAATAGATTCTTCCTATGAGAATGCCTATCTGATGCGGGCAAAAGCATATATCAACAGTGGTGACCCACAGTCAGGTTGCAAGGACCTCCGTAAAGCCCAAAGTCTAGGAGCGCCTGAGGCAAAAAAGCTTATACATCGCTTCTGCAAGTAAATGATCAACAAGAATTTTTACGGTTATTATCTCTACAAGGGTGATCGATTTTGGTCACCCTATAATTTTTCTATGCGAAAAGAAAACTGTTTTTCAGTGACTTATGAAAAATAATAGGTGAAATTTTATTGAAAAAGCTTGTCTACTGAGGTAAAGACTACTACATTTGCAGCCGCTTTTGCGGAAAGTGTTTTCGACAAATAAAAATAAAGCTGTGGATACATTAAGTTATAAGACAGATTCTACCCGAAAGGAGGACGTGCAGCGTTCCTGGTATGTGGTAGACGTAGAGGGCGAAACTGTAGGTCGTGTCGCATCAAGGATTGCACATGTTCTGAAGGGCAAGCATAAAGCCTCTTACACACCACATATTGACACCGGAGACTATGTGATTGTGGTCAATGCTGACAAGGTCAGATTTACGGGCAATAAGTGGTCACAGAAAAATTATCTGACCTATTCGGGATATCCTGGTGGTCAGAAGTCAAAGACTGCTGGTGAGGTATTAACCACCCGCCCTACACAAATTATTGAAAAAGCAGTGCGGGGCATGTTGCCAAAGAATCGATTAGGCCGACAAATGTTTAAAAAACTGTTTGTGTATACGGGTGCCGATCATCCGCATGAAGCACAAAAACCAGAACCTTTCAAATTTTAGTTCTTATGGAAAGTATCAATTCTATCGGTAGAAGAAAAGGAGCGGTTGCCAGAGCATATGCTGTAAGTGGCAAAGGCAATGTGACGGTGAATGGTCGTCCTATGAAGGAATATTTCACTCAGCCGCATATTCAGAATAAAGTGTTGGCACCTTTTACAATTGTAGAGGGCGATAACATTTATGACTGGAATATTAATGTGAACGGAGGAGGCTACAAAGGACAGGCCGAGGCCGTACGAATGGCGATCTCACGTGTGTTGGTTAAGATTAATGAAGACAATCGAAAGCCTCTCAAAGATCAGAAGTTTCTGATGCGTGATGCCAGAGTGGTGGAACGTAAGAAATATGGAAAGCCAAAGGCAAGAAAGAGCTTTCAATTTAGTAAACGATAATTTTTGGGTTTTAACAACAAGCAAATGGATAAGCCAAGTTATAAAGAGCTATTGGATGCAGGGGTACACTTTGGACACCTAAAGCGTAAGTGGAACCCAAAGATGCAGCCGTACATATTTATGGAGCGAAAGGGGATCCACATCATTGACCTCAATCGTACTTCTGAATGTCTGGAAAGAGCAGGTCGTGCTATGAAGCAAATAGCAAAATCAGGCCGTAAAATAATGTTTGTCGCCACCAAGAAGCAGTCAAAAGATATAGTGCAGAAGGCTGCTATTTCAGTCGGTATGCCATTCGTAGTCGAGCGTTGGCTGGGAGGCATGATGACAAATTTCTCGACCATCCGACGATCTGTGAAGAAAATGAATAACATCGATCGCATGTTAGCTGATGGTACATTGACCAGCGTAACTAAGAAAGAGAGATTGACTCTGACCAGGGAACGTAATAAGTTGGAAAAAGTATTGGGTGGTGTAGCCAATCTCAATCGTCTTCCACATGCTGTGTTCCTGGTAGATATAGGACATGAGCACATAGCCCTGGCCGAAGCCCACAAGTTGGGACTAAAAACCTTTGGTATGGTGGATAGTAACGCCGACCCCAACCTTGTCGATTTTCCGATTCCTGCCAATGATGATGCGTCCAAGTCAATCAAAATCGTAACTGATTACGTGACCGGATGTATTAAAGAAGGATTGGAAGAACGTAGAAAAGCGAAAGAAGAAGTCGCAAGCAGTGCCGGCTAACAAACTCTTTAAATCACATTATTACAAATCTGAAATAAAAGCAATGAGCGAAGTAAAAATATCCGCTGCTGACGTTAAAAAACTAAGAGATCAGACCGGAGCCGGGATGATGGATTGTAAAAAAGCTCTTAACGAAGCTGAAGGCGATTTTGAAAAGGCGATTGAGATCCTACGAAAAAAGGGTCAAAAACTGTCCCTAAAGCGTGCTGAGAGAGAGGCGAAGGAAGGGGTGGTGATTGCACTGGTATCTGATGATAAGAAGAAAGGAGTAGTTGTAAAGTTGAGCTGCGAAACTGACTTTGTAGCGAAGAATGACGATTTCGTGGAGCTGACTAAGAAAATCGCAGCCATTGCTCTTGATAATTTTCCTGAAGATGTGGAAGGTCTTGCTGCACAAAAATTTGGTGACATTACAATCGGCGAGAAAGTAATCGAGGAGGTAGGTAAAATTGGTGAGAAAATTGAACTCGCCAATTACGAACGCCTTGAAGCAGAAATGGTCGTACCTTATATCCATATGGGTTACAAAGCTGGTGTCATCGTAGGGTTGAACAAAGCAGACAACGCCTATGAAGATGCTGGAAAGGATGTCGCTATGCAAGTAGCTGCGATGAAACCAGTAGCGTTGGATAAGGACGGCGTTGATGAGTCTATCATCGCCAAAGAGATTGAAATTGGTAAAGAGCAAGCTCGACAGGAAGGTAAACCTGAAGCAATTATTGAAAAAATTGCCATGGGTAAGCTCAATAAATTTTTCCAGGAGAACACGTTACTTGCACAAACATTTGTCAAGGACAATAAAATGAGTGTAAGTCAGTATTTACAATCCATAGATAAAGATCTGACAGTCACAGATTTTTGTCATGTAGCACTTGGATAAGAAATTTAAAAAAGAGCGAATCGTTTGATTCGCTCTTTTTTTTTTAACCTATTTTTACCGCATGTCATTACTCTACCGTCGAGTCCTTCTCAAACTAAGTGGTGAATCATTGATGGGAAATCAATCCTATGGCATTGATCCTCCTATGCTCACCCACTATGCAAACCAAATAAAAGATCTCAGAGATCTGGGTGTCGAAATTGCCATTGTGATCGGTGGCGGCAATATCTTCAGAGGCCTGCAGGCAAAGGATAGTGGCATCGAGCGTGTCCAGGGTGACTACATGGGCATGATGGCTACGGTTATTAATGGGATGGCACTACAAAGTGCATTGGAAAGTGTCGGAGTATTCACAAGATTGATATCGGCTATCGAAATGAAGGAAATTGCTGAACCCTACATTCGGAGAAGAGCTATAAGACATCTTGAAAAGGGAAGAGTTTTAATTTTCTCGGCAGGCACAGGAAGTCCATACTTCACAACAGATTCGGCGGCTGCCCTAAGAGCAAACGAAATCAATGCCGATGTCATACTGAAAGGCACCCGAGTAGATGGAATATACTCCGCTGATCCCGAGATTGATGCTGACGCTGTACGCTATGATGAAATTTCCTTTGATGAAGTGATCTCCAGAAATCTAGGAGTTATGGATATGACTGCCTTCACCCTTTGTAAGGAAAACAATCTGCCTATAGTAGTATTTGATGTGCTAAAGAAGGGCAACCTGCAACGCATAGCGATAGGAGAACCTGTTGGTACAGTCGTTAAAAACTAAGTATTTTTCTTCAGCAGTTTCAGATCTAGTATGCTCTGACCAGCTTCTTTTCCATGTAATTGACGAAAGCCTTATTAACTACCTTTTTTCCTCCTGGAGTAGGGTAATTTCCACTAAAGAACCAGTCACCCAAATGATCCGGAATGGCTTCGTGCAAATTCTCGATGGTCTGAAATATTATCTTGACCTCAGCATCAATTTTCTTGGGAGTGAGAATTTCGGAGATCTTATCACTTACCTGCTCATAGGTGAACTGATTATAGAGCCGATCCACCCGATTGGTTACTTCTTCCTTGGGGAGTAACTCCTGTGCTTTACATTCGTCATAAACCTCCTCCAAGAGATATTCTTTTCCATTTTCCTTTAGCAAGGCTACCATTGCCTGGAATGCAACAAAATCGGCCATGACCGACATGTCGATACCGTAACAGTCAGGATATCGTATCTGCGGAGCAGAAGAAACAAATAGAATACGCTTGGGATGTAGACGATCGACCATGGTAATAATACTATCTCTGAGAGTAGTCCCACGCACTATACTATCATCAACTAAAACCAGTGTATCTATATTATTTCGCACAATACCATATGTGACATCGTAGACATACGACACCAGATCACCACGCTCGGCACTGGCGGCAATGAAGGTCCTCATCTTTGCATCTTTCACCACGATCTTTTCAAATCTTGGCTTTATGGCGAGAATCTTACTAAGTTCGTCCGGATCTGGGTTGTCTCCCAAACCAAGGATCTTGTCCCTTTTAATACTATTTAGCCGCTGCTCAATGCCCTCCATTAGGCCAAAGAATGCCGTCTCAGCTGTATTGGGCACATAGGAAAAGACCGTATTTTCAAAATCATAGTCAATTTCCTCCAGCACTTGATCCGCTAGTTTTTCTCCAAGGGCCTTCCTTTCGAGATAAATATCTTTGTCAGTACCTCTGGAAAAATAGATTCTTTCGAAAGAACATGATTGCTTTTCACCCGGTTCTATGAAAGGTTCCTCAGATACTACTCCATTCTTTTTTATGATCAGGGCATGTCCAGGTTTAAGTTCTCGCACATATTTTAAACGAATCTTAAATGCAGTTTGAATGGCAGGACGTTCAGATGCAGCCACCACGACTTCATCATCATGATAGTAGAAAGCCGGTCTTATACCATTGGGGTCCCTCATCATAAAGGCATCGCCATGTCCAATCATGCCTCCCATCACATAACCTCCATCGAATTTCTTAGTGGCACGTGATAGCAGCTTTCTGATATTTAGATGCTCTTCGATCAGTGTATTAATTTCACGATTATCACTGGCATCTGGCTTAAACCAAGTGAACAACTTCTGCACTTCGTCATCAAGAAAGTGACCTATCTTCTCAAGAACTGTCACTGTATCAGAGACCTCCTTTGGGTATTGTCCCAATTCCAGTAATTCCTGAAAGAGCTCGTCCACATTGGTCAGGTTAAAGTTGCCTGCCAACACAAGATTTCTGTTTATCCAGTTATTCTGTCGAAGGAAGGGGTGGCAGGTCTCTATGCTATTGGCTCCATGGGTGCCATATCTTAAATGTCCCAGCAAGACTTCTCCCGTGAATGGTTTGTTTTCCTTCAGCCATGGTCCATCATGTAACAACTCAGGATCCACATCTTCAAAATACTTGTACACCTGGTGAAATAGATCCTTAAGATATTGTGGGCTATTGCTTCGTTTCCTACTAATATATCGGGTTCCGGGTTTAGGATCGATTTTGATAGTTGCAATACCTGCACCATCCTGGCCACGATTGCGTTGTTTCTGCAACAACAGTTGCATTTTTTCCAGCCCGTACAGAGGGGTGCCGTACTTCCGTTCGTAATATTCCAACGGCTGAAGTAATCGAATAAGTGCAATGCCGCATTCGTGTTTGATCTTATCACTCATGGTACATGATTGAAATAAGTTGCAAAGGTATGTTAATCCAAGCTTTCATTTTCAATAATTACTCACTGTTATTCAACACCATTAGAAGCCATTGTTAACAAGGCACTTATCGTCAATGAAAGGTCATGATATGTCAGTTAACGTTTTTCCACTTTACTCGGTTCGATTAGCTGGCATAAGATTTAAATTGTTGTTAATGATGTAGCAGGTTTGACGTCTTGGTGAAAGTACCTTAACTTTATTACTCAGCTTAAGGATAAGAAAAATGGCGCTTTTCAGTTTTTTCAAGACCCCCAAACATCAGAAGTTTAATTACATCCCCCGATATTATAATCCTCAAAAGGAGAAATTGGATGAAATCATTGCCAATGCCAGAGGAGACGGGCAGTCAGATACCGAACTCGCCAAATCAAGAATTTCGAGTAGTTTCAAGAGAAGAGGATATACCTCCTCAGCATATAGTAAAAATGCGACCAAGAAGTCTAACTATCTACTTTTAGCAATCATTGTTGTCTTATTTGGACTGACATACATGTTGCTTACTGTATATTTGCCTGAATTCATGCAACAATTCGAAGGATAATCATATGGCTGATATCATTCAGCTTCTTCCAGACAGTATAGCCAATCAGATTGCCGCTGGTGAGGTAGTACAGCGTCCAGCCTCAGTAGTGAAAGAGCTGCTCGAAAACGCTATTGATGCAGGGGGAACACATATCAAGCTTATTATTAAAGAGGCCGGTAAGCAACTGATTCAGGTCATTGACAATGGTGTCGGGATGAGCACCACAGATGCCAGAATGAGTTTCGAAAGACATGCCACTTCAAAAATCAGAACAGCTGCCGATCTGAGTGCAATCAGGACATTAGGCTTCAGAGGAGAAGCATTGGCCTCTATAGGGGCTGTAGCTCAGGTGGAACTAAAGAGTAAAAAACATGGCGAAGAATTAGGTACCCATATTGTGCTTGAAGGGTCTGACCTAATCAAACAAGAATCCTGTGAAACGCCGGGAGGTACAAATCTTCAAGTTAAAAACCTCTTTTTTAATGTGCCCGCCCGCAGAAAATTTCTCAAGTCTAACGCTGTTGAACTACGCCATATCATCGATGAATTTCAAAGGGTCGCCATCGCTCATCCAGATATCATGTTTGAGGTATTTCACAACAATGTGGAGACTTATCATTTACCCGCAGGTACACTCAGAAAAAGGGTTGTAAACCTTTTCGGCAAAAACATGAACGACAAATTGGTGCCCATTGAAGAGGAGACAGATCTGTGTAAAATCACAGGATTTATTGGCAAACCTGAAGCAGCTAAGCGAAGCAGAGGCGAGCAGTTTTTTCTTATCAATGGGCGATTTATAAAGAGTCCCTACCTAAATCATGCTGTGGTAGGAGCTTATGAAGAAATTATTCCTGCCAAATCCTATCCATTCTATTTGTTGTCGCTCGAAATAGATCCTGAAAGAATTGATATTAATGTTCATCCTACCAAGCAAGAGATAAAGTTTGAGAATGAACGGTTGATTTACAACATTGTAAAGGCTGCAGTTCGCCATGCTCTTAGTCAATATAATATTGCACCTTCGTTGGATTTTGACCAAAGTCCCATTCTCGCCAACATAGGTACTGGAGTTCCCGATCGAAATACCCGGGACAAAATTATTATTCCCAGCAGTTTTTCCAGAGATGAGCGCCCAGATACCACGGGATGGGAAAACATGTTTGAAGGCATGGAAAAGAGGGACAATGCACCCGTAGCACCGGCGACAATTATAGAAAGCTCAGAAAATCAAGACAGGAAAGCACCGGTGCAATTGCATTTTACTTATATACTAAGTCAAATCAAATCCGGCTTTATGTTGATTGATCAACAATATGCACATGAAAGAATTCTCTATGAACGGAATCTTTCGCTTATCCAACAACAGAAAGCATCCTCACAAAGACTACTTTTTCCAAAAACATACTCACTCAGTACACAAGATACTACGATGATAAAAGATCTCTTGCCCAGCATCAATGCAATGGGATTTGAGATTGAGGAATTTGGAAAGGATACTTTCATTATTCATGGAATACCTGCTCATTTGTCGAATTTACCGGAAGAAGCGTCTCTATTTGATGAGTTTTTGGAACAATTTAAGCTAAATGTCGATTTAGAATTGAGCAAAGAACAACGTTTAGCTCTATCTCTGGCACGTAGCGGATGCATAAAACGGGGTGTAGCACTGCAAACCATGGAAATGGAAGCAATTATTGATCAGCTATTTGCATGCAACGTTCCATATAAGAGTCCAACTGGAAAGAAATGTTTCATCACATTTGAGTTGGATGAATTACAATCAAAGTTTTAAGTATTTCAGGTGTGTATTGCACACCGGCAATAATAAAATAAAATGCCTAGATTAACTGAAGTGGTGAAACAGCTCCTCATTTTGAATGTGCTGCTGTTTTTTCTCACACATCAAATCTTACCGCCAGAGTACGGTAATGCTCTTGCGCTTTATTATCCCGGATCTGAATTATTCAGACCGTGGCAACTAGTTACATACATGTTTATGCATGGAGATTTCAATCATCTTCTGTTTAATATGTTTGGACTGTATATGTTTGGCACGGCCCTGGAGGCATATTGGGGACCTAAGAAGTTTCTGATCTATTATCTGCTTTGCGGATTTGGTGCGCTGGTCCTTCATATGGCAGTCATGTACTTTGAATTAGCCAGTCTTCCTCCCTATATCTACTCGCAGGCCGTAAATGTGGGTATGGTGGGAGCCTCGGGATCCATCTTCGGTTTATTGGCAGGATTTGGCATGATGTTCCCCAATCAACAGATCATGCTTTTGATTCCTCCTATACCGATGAAGGCTAAATATTTCGTTGTAGCTTATGCCGGACTTGAATTGTTTCTAGGTATTAGTAACTTTCAATCCGGAGTAGCTCATTTCGCGCACATTGGTGGTGCAATTTGTGGTGCTTTGATCATATTTTACTGGCGTAAAACGAGAAGACTATAATGCTACAGTCGATTTTAGCTGATGTAAGGAAGGAATTTGCCATGGGCAATGTGGTGAATCGACTCATCATCATCAATGTAGCTGTATTCATCTTAGTGAATATTGTTAAGCTTTCTCTGAATCTGGCCAATCAGGGAGAAATACCACCCTTTTACCGAACCTTTATTGAGTTTTTCAGTATTTCATCCAGTATACTGCACAACGTAACTCATCCCTGGGTATTCATCACCAGCATATTCCTTCATGAGCGTTTCTGGCATATCCTGTGGAATATGTTATTCCTGTACTGGTTTGGGAGAATAGTTGGTGATATGATCGGTGATCGAAAGATCTTTCCATTATACCTGCTTGGGGGTCTGGTGGGTTGTTTCGTCTTCTGGATGAGTGCACAGTTTATGCCATTTGGGGCAGTTGGCACTGTCTATGCCCTGGGTGCATCCGCTGGGGTCATGTCTATCGTGGTTGCGTCAGGTATGATAGCACCTGATTACAATATGCGACTCCTACTCATTGGAGATGTACGATTGAAATATATCGTATTCTTCCTCGTCCTTCTGGATGTTTTTGCTCTGGGTGGTGATGTGAATACAGGAGGCCACTTTGCTCATTTAGGCGGTGCTTTCATGGGGTGGTTTTTTGTCCAACAACTGAGAGTGGGTAATGACTGGTCAGATGGTGTAAATAACATCATGGCAAAAATTGTTCAGTTCTTTAGTGAAGGCAGACCACAAACCCGAATAACGAAGGAAAGGACACTGGTGGTCAAGAAGAACTATCATAAGAACACCGAGACCCTTTCCAAGGATGAAATTGAAGACCGTGTCGACAAAATACTGGATAAAATAAAGGCCTCAGGCTATGACAGTCTTTCCAGAGAAGAGAAGGAATTTCTCAACAATGCCAGTTCCGATTAAATGAAAGTGCTCATCAAGCTCATTCTATTACTTAATATTTTCTTGATCCTTGCCACCATTCTGGGATATCTGGCATCTTATATCGATCCTTCTTCTATGTCCCTTCCACAAGTTGCCGGCCTTTTTATGCCCTGGTTGTTAGGACTAAATCTTGTTTTTATTTTGTTTTGGGGAACACTAGGAAAAAAGTGGATCCTACTTTCAATACTGACCCTTCTGCTGGGGTTAGGGCAAATAAGCAGATTCATTGGTTGGCATTTTAACCAGCAAGTTCTAAATCCCTCATTGTCGATCTGCACATTCAATAGTGAAAGCTATAATCGAAGCAATCATCTCGAGAAGTTTGCAAAGGCGATTGAAACCCTAAAACCAATCCAGGTATTCTGTCTTCAAGAAATATCATCTGATCGAATCGAAGAATTGAGGAAACATATCGACCTTCCTAATATCTATGAACACCGAGGTAAAGTGATACTCTCTGAATATCCAATTATAAGACAAGGTAATCTGCAATTTAACCAAACGGTAAATGGCTGCATATGGGTCGATCTGGATGTTAACGGTACAGAGGTAAGGATATATAATGTACACTTACATAGTAACCAGGTTTCGAGGGATGCAGAAACCATCATCGAAAATATCAATACAGATAAGGCACAGGCAATTACCAAGATCCGACATATGGTGGGTAACTATAAGCGAGCCACTATCGAACGCAGTAAACAAGTGCAGAAGATTCTATCGCATATACATTCAACTGACCATCCCGTCATACTGGCAGGAGATCTAAATGATACACCCTTTTCATATACCTATCAAAAATTCAAATCACAACTTACGGATCAGTTTCGAACGTCCGGACTAGGTATAGGTACGACCTATGCCGGGGAGCTTCCAGGTTTGAAAATAGATTATATTTTTGCAGACAATCATTTTGAGAGTCAGAGCCACCGGATCCTGAAAACCAAGATTTCAGATCATTTCCCTCTGCTAAGTTATTTCAAACTAAAAAATTAATGCGACCACTCTACGTACACAACAGTCTCTCAAGACAACGCGAGCTATTCGAACCTTTGATACAAGGCCATATAGGTCTTTATGTTTGTGGCCCAACAGTATATAGTGATGTTCATTTAGGAAATTGTAGAACCTTCACCAGCTTCGACATCATCTACAGATACCTGCTACACCTGGGGTATAAAGTGAGATATGTACGCAATATTACCGATGTGGGTCATTTGGAAGGAGATGTAGATGTAGGCGGAGAAGATAAGATATCCAAGAAAGCAAGACTAGATAAGCTCGAACCCATGGAGGTGGTACAAAAGTATGCCAATGGCTTTCATGATATGATGAGTGTCTTCAACAATAAACCACCCAGCATCGAACCTCGTGCTACGGGGCATATTATTGAGCAGATTGACATGATCCAGAAAATTCTGGACAACGGATACGCCTACATAAAGAATGGATCGGTCTATTTTGATACTCCCAAATTCATTGCCGATGGTAATCCTTATGGAAAACTATCAGGACGTGTAGTGGAAGATTTGCTTCAGGAATCCCGTGACAACCTGAAAGGACAGGATGAAAAAAACAATCCATCTGATTTTGCACTTTGGATCAAAGCAGATGAGAAACATCTTATGAGGTGGCCATCACCATGGTCGATTGGTTTTCCTGGCTGGCACCTTGAATGTTCGGCAATGAGTACAAAATACCTTGGGCCACATTTTGATATCCACGGAGGGGGAACGGACCTTAAGTTTCCGCATCATGAAAACGAATGTGCTCAGAACCTAGGTGCTTGTAAAGAGACACCTGCTAAATATTGGCTACATACCAATATGCTCCTACTAAACGGCAAGAAGATGTCGAAAAGTGATGGCAATTCTGTGACGCCAGGTCAATTATTTACGGGTGACAGCGAGCACCTCACGAAGGGCTATGATCCTATGGTTGTACGATTTTTCATGCTGCAAGCCCACTATCGCAGTACATTAGACCTCACGGATGATGCACTGCAGGCTGCTGAAAAAGGGTATCGCCGCCTGATGGATGCCTATCAGACACTTGAATCACTGTCTGGAAGCAATAATGGGGATGCAAGCAGTGTCGATCAGGAAATTTTAAGTCTCATTGAGAGCACGTATGAGGACATGTCAGATGATTTCAATACACCAAAAGCCCTTGCCCGATTATTTGAATTAGCCACTAAAATCAATGCACTTAGTGGTGGCCAGCTGAAACTAGCTGATGTCAAGCCCGTAACTATTGACAAACTAAAAGAAACGTACAGCGCGTTTCTCTTTGAAATCTTCGGACTGAAAGATGAGAATTCTGCCGGCGATTCCAATGTGGTAGAGGGCTTGATGGAGTTGATTATTGACTTGAGAAAAGAAGCGCGAGCAAATAAAGATTGGGGCACTGCTGATAAAATTAGGGACACTTTATCGGAACTTTCCCTACAACTGAAAGATGGCAAGGATGGCACAACATGGAGTAAAATATGAGGACTTTTGTTAGCACCCCAATGATTAGAGCAGGGGTTTTATATCTGGTGATGGTGGTCTCCCTCTTGATTTCATGCAAGTCAGATGTACCTTCGGGTGCTGCTGACGATTCCGAAAATATTGTTGTACCCAATGTCACGATTCCAGCTTTCAACAGAGACTCAGCCTATCAATTTGTTGCGACTCAGGTCAATTTTGGGCCCCGTAATTTGGGTAGTGAAGGACATGAGGCTTGCAAAAATTGGATTATTAATAAGCTGAAGTCATACAATGTAGACGTATCAGAACAGAATTTTAAGGCACCCTTGCATACCGGTGAAGTCTTTGATGCGACTAATATCGTCGGTAAAATAAATCCCAGCATTCAGAAGCGGATCCTGATTGCAGCACATTGGGATACCCGCTACATTGCCGATCAAGATGAAGATTCAGAGATGCAAAACAAACCCATACTCGGAGCTGATGACGGGGGAAGTGGTGTGGCAGCACTTATTGAAATTGCCAGAGTCATTAATAGTAATCCTGTAGACATTGGCATTGACCTGGTCTTTTTTGATGCCGAAGACCAGGGAGCCAGCGGTGGAGCTCAGAACGAGTCGTGGTGCCTAGGTGCACAACATTGGGCTCGAAATTTGCCCAGTGGTAATCGCCCCCAGTACGGAGTTTTACTAGACATGATTGCAGCTAAGGGTGCCACTTTTTCGAAGGAAGGAGCATCCCTATATTATGCCCGCTCAGTGGTCGAAAAAGTCTGGAAGCTAGCAGGTTCAATGGGATATGGACATTATTTCATCAACAATACCATTGGTCAGCTAGTTGATGATCATGTTTTTGTAAACCAGATTGCAGGCTTGCCTATGATTGATATCATACACTGGTCTCGTGGAAGCTTTGGTGCACATTGGCACACACATGATGATGATATGGATATCATAGACAAGAATGTGTTGGGAGCAGTGGGTCAAGTCGTCACCGCACTCATCTACAAAGAAAGTGTAGGAGCAATATAGAGATCTCCAAGTTTACTGGATTTTAAAATGGAACTAGCAGAGTGCTTTGGAAAGAAGCTACAAATGGGTTTAAGCAGTATCTATTACTCGAGCGTAATTTGTCTTCGCATTCTGTAGAAGCATACCTTCAGGATATAGACAAATTGCAGATGTACATGGCTCTGCAAAAACCTCCGATTCTCCCTGATCACGTCACCATTAAGGAGTTGGAAAACTTTCTCGCCTGGATCAATGAATTATCTCTTGGGAAAAGAACGCAATCACGCATTTTGTCCGGGATTCGCAGCTTTTACAAGTATCTAATGATGGAAGACTGTATATCTAGTGATCCCACCGAATTATTAGAAGGGCCCAAGATATCTCGAAAGATACCGGAAATCCTATCATATGAAGAGATCGAATCGATACTACATGCCATTGATCTAAGTCATCCCCAAGGCACAAGAAATCGAGCTATGTTGGAGACATTATATGCTTGTGGTCTCAGAGTATCAGAACTAACACAACTACGGATTTCAAATTTATATCTCGATATAGGTTTTGTAAAAGTAATAGGTAAGAATAACAAAGAGAGGATCATACCGATCGGTGAATCGGCAATCAAACATATTCAATTTTACCTGCAGCATGATAGGACAAAAATCAATGTGGATAAATCAGCGACAGATATTCTTTTTCTAAATAGACGAGGAAAATCACTGACACGGAACATGGTTTTTCTGATAGTGAAAGATTCTGTCCAAAGGGCAGGACTGCACAAGAATGTTAGCCCACACACTTTTAGGCATTCATTTGCAACTCATCTGGTAGAAGGGGGCGCTGACTTGCGTGCTGTTCAGGAGATGTTGGGTCATGAATCCATACTGACTACCGAACTATATACACATCTTGACATTAACTATCTTCGTGAGACCATTTTGAGCTTTCACCCCATGAATAAATCGTAGTGCCCATCCTGATATGATACAGTGGTTACAGTATGTTATTTTTTTTACACTATGCACATTGATCATTAGCTGTGCAAGCAGAGCTACTCCCTCAGGAGGACCGAGAGATGAGCAACCTCCCAGAATCGTGCAAGAAGGTAGCACCCCTAATCAGCAAACTCAATTTACAGAACGTCGAATTGTACTCGAAATGGACGAATGGGTAAAACTGGAAGATGCACAAACTCAGGTCCTGGTCTCTCCACCTTTGGAGCAGAGACCCGATATTCGATTGAGAGGGCGACAAGTGATATTTGAGTTTGATGAAGACGAAGTCTTGCGAGAAAATGCCACTTACACCATCAATTTTGGCAATGCCATTCAAGACATCACCGAGGGTAATCCACTAGAGAATTTTTCATTTGTTTTCGCTACCGGTGCAGAAATTGATTCCCTTTCAATCCAAGGTATGGTGGTAGATGCCTATACCAGAGAACCCATAGAAGATGTACTTGTCATGGTCCATGAATCAATGGAGGATTCAGTCATTTATACTGAAAAGCCATTTTATGCGGCCAGAACCAATGAGGAAGGAAGTTTTCAGATTAAAAACATGAAAGAAGGCAATTTCAAAATCACGGCAATAAAGGATGAAAATCTAAACTACACATATGAGTCTGCCTCTGAAGAAATGGCCTTCCTTGATACTTTATTTACTGTAAGCGCATCACCATCACCACCCATACGATTACAACTTTCCAAGGAGAAAGCTCCACTCTATTTTGATAGATTGGATACTTCGGGTTGGAATGTAGCTGCTGTCACCTACTCAAGAATTCCCTTCGAAATTGATATATCATATGAACAAGAAGATGGTACCCTTCAACATGGTAAAAGTGATAAAAACCCGATCAAACTATGGTACTACAGTGAAAATCGAACGGAATGGCGTGTTTTCTTAACTGACTCTCTGACAAATACACGAGATACTATATTACTACGTAAGGACTCAGATCGATCTAGGGCTCCTACTATAACAAAGGTGAACGAAGTGAGAAATTCGGGTCATCCGGAAGATCCATTTTACATTTGCTTTGATAGACCCATTGATCGAATAGATACGACTCTAATAAGATTACTTATGGGTAGAGATTCAGTAGAGATTGCACCTAGGATCGAAATATCTGATTCTTTGATTGGATGTATACTTCTACGGAACTCCTGGTCTCCAGATAGTATGTACAAGCTTACACTCTTCCCGGGAGCACTTATTTCACTTTCCGATATTGAAAACGACACCATCAATGAGCAAATACCCATAGGCAATGAGGAGCGATTTGGTACTGTTGTCATTAGACTTGATAATCTGGATAGCACCGAGACTTACTTGGTAGAACTGGTGGAAAATGACCAGATCAGAAAAACACTTACTGTGGCTGGAACATCCTCTGAGGAACTTCGGGTACAGAAAATGCGTCCTGCCACTTATGCATTAAGGCTAACAGAAGATCATAACAAGAATGGTAGATGGGATCCTGGTGACTACCTGGAAAAAATCCAGCCTGAGCCAACAAGAATAGCGGAAATCGAACCACTCAGAGCTAATTGGGATGTTGAAGTCAACTTTAAATGGACGACACAATGAAGTTAAGAGGAGAATCACTTTTAAAAAAATATGGTCGACGTACCGTCGTCTCTGGTGTAAGTATCAATGTAAATCAGGGAGAAATCGTAGGATTACTCGGACCAAACGGTGCGGGAAAAACGACCACTTTCTATATGATGGTTGGCTTTATTAAACCTAATGATGGCAAGGTCTTTCTGGATAATGAAGAGATCACAAACCTACCCATGTACCGTAGAGCACAGAGCGGCATTGGTTATTTGCCACAGGAACCCAGTGTCTTTCGAAAGCTGAGCGTGGAAGATAATATTATGGCTATTCTGGAAATGATGGACCTTCCCAGATCAGCCCAGCAAGCAAAATGTGAGTCACTTATTGAAGAATTTGGACTCCAGAAAGTCCGAAAAAGCAATGGTGATACGCTCTCTGGAGGTGAAAGAAGACGTACTGAAATTGCACGAGCCCTGGCGTCAGACCCTAAGTTTATCCTTTTAGACGAGCCTTTTGCGGGTATCGATCCAATAGCAGTTGAAGACATTCAATCTATCGTTCAAACACTAAAGACAAAAGATATTGGCATACTTATCACCGATCATAATGTGCAAGAAACCCTATCGATCACCGACAGGGCATATCTCATGTTTGAAGGAAAAATATTGCGCGATGGTACCGCCGAAGATCTTGCCGCCGACGAATTAGTTCGGAAGGTCTATCTGGGACAAAGTTTTGAGTTAAAGAAAAAACCACCGACTATCCCCAATTAAACAGCCCTGTTCTTTAAATACATGTAAACTCTAAGTGTAATCACCTTAAAACTTTACACACAACTGCTAAAAAACGGCAAAATAATGCGTGTGAAGAGTCATTGACTATCAAAACCAAATTTTATTTCGCTCTTAACACAAGACATGTTCAAGAAAGATCACTCCTACTGCTTATATAGTACCAAATCGGGATAATATTTCAAAAAACCACCTATTCACCTAATTCAATTTTTTCTGTTAAGTTTTATATAATGCTGTTTATCAGCATGTTATGACATTGGGCTTCACATTTGAATAGCAAAGTACGCTTGAAGTGTCTATGTTTCCTATCTACCTTTACGACATAATTCGAAAGGAACTATAGCTGATTAATTAACTATTAAAGGGATTCAATACAAATTAGAATTAGTCAATTATCACAATAAGTGACCTTAAAAGCAGAATTATTTTTTTCACCTAAAAAATTTTTAAACTATGGATTTTTTCAAAGGTATTTTAAAAGCAGCCACTGTGACTTTATTCTTTCTTGGTGCCACTACACTATTGAGTGCATCAGAAGATCCAAAGGAAGAAGCTGCAAAGCAAGTACGAACTAAAGTAACCGAATTGATTGCAGAACCTTACTTCCTGGACGATAATGTGGAAGCAATGGAGTCAATGGTTTATTTTATGATTACAGAAAAAGATGAAATTGTTGTGCTCTATGTGGACACAGATCACACATTTGCCGAGCAATTTCTAAAGGAACGTTTGAATTACGAAAAAGTATCTGATTCCCTACTTAGAGGTCGTTATGCTATGAAGATCACCCTCAAAAATGGCAGTATCTAACCTTTCATCTCTTCATAGCAGACAGGAGTTTGAACCGGAGTGCTGAAGAGCACTTCGGTCTTTTAATTTCTAGGATTTACTACACGTATTTGGGTGGTATCCAATATCCAATCAATCACTAATCCCTCCGCTAGTCGTTTCGCTACCTCACTTCCATATAATATCTCTGCCAGATACAGCGCACCATCAAAAGACCTGGCACCTCCAGCAGAAGTGATATACTTACCATCATGCACCACAAAGACGCTATCAGCCACTTCTAGATTCGGAAACATTTCACGATAAGTGCCAATATCAGAAGGAAAGGTGGTACTGACCACATTGTCGAGTAACCCTGCCTTAGCCAATACAAAGGCACCATCACAGTGCGAAGTCACATACTTAGCGTCTTCTGCTATATCAGCAACTACCTCAAGCATTTCCTGGTCCTCCAGATCGGTGTCCAGATGATGCTCAGCACTTGGTACAACAAAAATATCAATAGGTGGCAAAGCATCTTTCCTGTAGTTAAAATCCGGGATAATCCTAATGCCTTCAAAAGAGACAACAGGAGTACTTTTCTTGGCAATGGTAAAGACATTCATTGGCCGTATGTTATCCCGATATCGAGTATGTTGGAAAATGTCAAAAGGTGCTGTTAATTCAGTATTGTATACTCCATCCATTATGAGAAACCCGACGTTGAGCCATCCTTCCTCTAACACAGGATAACTGGACTTCTGATCCGTTGATTGACAACTACACATAATAAAAAAGAGTAAAGAGAGATATTTCATATCCACTATCCGAGGTTGTTAAGCTTTGACCATTTGATTCGCAAAATCTATACGTACAGAATGATAACTCATGCAGCCTTTGAATAATCAGCATAAAGTTGCACCATCTCTGACGGAACTCTTGGGTTCATAATTTTAAACCACAGGGGTGGAAGCAGAGCAAGTATTATGCTTCCAGGGTATCCCGTAGGAAGTTGTGGACTTTCATCGATATGTTGAAGCAATTGATATTTCTTACTTGCTTTATAGTGGTGGTCTGCATGTCGCGTTAGTTCGTACAGAAATATCCTTCCAATATCATGGTTCGAATTCCATGAATGAATTTTCGCAACCTTTTCATATCGATTATCTGAGATCCGTCTCCTTAGTAATCCATAATGCTCAATATAATTAATGGATTCGAGCAGTAGAAATCCCATGATTCCAATCGCTATTGCAAGAATAAGCGCAAGGGCATCAAAAGCGATAAGGACAAATATCAGATACAAAAGCTGAATCAGTATTCCCAATATGAATTGATTTCTGAATGACCAAAACTTCTGGCCCCGTCGGTAAAGTCGATCTTTTTCGATGGTGAGTGCACTCAAAAATCCCCCCCACGACGAACGTATCCAAAAGGCGTAGAGGCTTTCTCCAAATCTCGCAGTTGCCGGATCTCTCAATGTGCCTACCCATCGATGATGACCGTGATTATGCTCAATCATAAAATGATTATACAATCCAGGTATCAGAAGAATCCTGGCCAACCATTGTTCAAGCTTTCCAGGTCGATGTCCCAATTCATGTGCCACATTTATGCCACTGGCTCCTACGTAAGTACCTACACTAAGAGTCATCCCAACTATCTCCCAAGTAGCTAACGGAGTAGCACTCACTCTCCAAAAGAAAAAGAAAATCAATCCATATAAAATAGGAACATTGAGATAGAGCAGGACATCAAAAAAACGGGAATAAGCTCTATTAGGAGAATTCTCCTGTCCTCCTTCCGATGTTCTAGACCCAAGAAATAACTCCAATAAAGGTATCAGGAAAAATGAAAGAATAGCAGCTCCATACGACCAGATTCCGCCAATGGCAATAGAAAGGTAAGCCGTTAATGGGCCGATATAAGCTCCCAGATACTTTAGATCCCTACCCTGCATATTTCAAATATACAATGGTTCCAATCGAAAAGCACACTTAAAGACCCTGTTGGATGCGAGAGGTTATGTCTATATTTAGGGTTTCGAATACACTAGGGTACCCGAGCTAGAAATTAAATCTACCAATGATACTAACCACGACAAATGATCTTCCAGGCTACAAGATTGTTGAGATCTTTGATATTGCCCGCGGCAGTACGGTACGAGCCCGACATATCGGCAGAGACATAACTGCTGTACTGAGGAGTGTGGTTGGCGGTGAGATTGGTGAATACACTGACTTGATGGCGGATGCACGTGAACAGGCAATCGAACGCATGATCGCCGATGCCGAAAGATTAGGTGCCAATGCGATCCTCAATGTCCGATTTATGACATCTATGGTGCTACAGGGTTCATCAGAAATACTGGCATATGGTACTGCCGTCTGGGTTGAAAAACTGGATGAATAATGACTAAGAAATCAAAATCAATAGTAAATCGAAAAGCCAAATTTGAGTACAATTTTATAGATACGTTTGAGGCGGGTATTGCACTACTGGGTCCGGAAGTGAAATCACTTCGTGAAGGTAATGCCAATATGAATGATGCCTATTGCTACTTCAAAAAAGGTGAGTTGATTTTGAAAAGTCTATATATAGCTCCCTACGAAATGGCTAAGGATTTTAACTTCGAATCTCGACGAGACCGAAAATTACTCCTGAAAAAAAGAACGCTTACACGATTGGAGAAAAAAACTAAAGAAAAAGGATTTACTATCATTCCTTATAAAATCTATTTTTCTGAAAGGGGATTTGTGAAAGTGGAAATTGCAATTGCTCAGGGTAAGAAAATTCATGATAAAAGACAATCTCTTAAAGACAAAGACATGCGCAGGGATTTGGATCGAATGAAAAAAATCAATCTCTAAGCTACTACGACAAAGCGTATCTTATTTCGCGGACACATCTACTACACAGGACCATTGGGTAAAAAGGAAATAATAAATGAAATCGCGGCCAACAGTAGTCCTGCCATAAATACATTATAGCAGATATACAGGTATTTATATTTTTTTGCCAACACTAATCCAAGATAATAGAGATCCTTAGCCAAGGAGCTATAGAGCATAGATTCGTCATGCATCAATTTATTAACGCCCCATTCAAATTTATCCAATGGTATCTGATAGAAGTTGCCAAAAAATAAAATATTAAACCGCTTTTCGAGAAACTTCTCGTCAGTATAATTTGCCGAAGTAATTTTGGGTCGTGTTGATATGGTAGCTAGTATAATAGATATCATGCAGACGACTATGATAATTGTCGTGGGTATTATAAGTCGCGGATTGGCATCCAACTTGGGAGTCAGACTAGAGATCACTATCGACAGCATGATTGCATTAATTGAAAGCATGATGTTTGCTTTATTATCTGCAATTCGACTTAAATTATTGTGGTTTCTGAGCGTCACCCTAAACATAGTCTCTACCCCGCGTTCAGCTCGCTTAGGTACCGTTAAGGCTTGTTCTAGTCTTTCTTGAGGCAAAAGATTTTGCTCATACTCCAGCAAGGATTTCCACTGCTTCTGCAATTTTAATACATTCTTATGCTTTCTGGAATCGTAGGAGGTCTTGGCAACCGCTGTATGAAACTTATGGTTTTGGAGGAATTCTAGGTTAAACTTCAGCCATTCCTTATCTGTAAAGGCCTTTCGTCCATGAGCATCCCATTCACTTTTTAATAATCCCAGCTTGGTAAAATAAGCTTTGGTGCCAATATGAGAGGTGTCAGCATCCTTGACAATCTCTTCAATGAGTGAATTGGGTTCGACAGAGCCTCTGGTAGCAAGAATGTACTCTTTTACTCTTTCGATACGTTCTTCTGAAACCCCTTCTTTTTCAAGAAATTCTCCAGCGATTTCAGCTGACCTGTATTCATGATCTGTCCAACCCTCGCTAAATCCCAAATCGTGAAACCACATCGCAATCTTAGCTTCCTCTATTGTTTCCGGTGAAAGTTGATATGCCGTGCAGAGTTCCTCAATTGCATCCACTGTTTCACTAAAGTGTTGGATAGAATGAAACACATACTCTTTCGGTATATTTTCTGCCGCGTATTGCTTTGCAAATTTTCGTGCCTTTTTTATTAATTCTGATGCCGCCATATCTGTGTTATTCGCTCTAAATTTAACCCTTCTTTATCGGTTTAAAAACATGTATTTTGGCAACCCCACCTTGCGCTTCATTTGCAATATACATTACCCCTTGCTGATCCACCGTAATTCCTTCCGGTTGTCTATGTAAAGCTTTACTAAGTTCGATCGCTGAAAGAATTTTCCCTGAAATATCCAATGTCAGAATAGCACTCGAAGGCGAGGATATTATGATCACCTTAGTACCATCCGGAGATGTCCCAATAGCCGAGGGAGCAAAAGCAGCACCCTTTTCCCTGCCCAGAAGCTTTCGTATTTGATCTCGATCCAGGGAATAAAGGGGTTCGGGAAGTAATGTGTCCCGTTGAAGATCAAACCGATACACTTTCCGGTCTTTATCCCCCTTTTTTTCATAAGACTTACATGCAACCAGCAAGCTATGCTGCAACTTAATGTAGCCCAACCCTTCAACATCATGGTCACTGTTTAAAAACGTCTTGAAAGTTTCCACTTTTTCTCCAAGTTCAAGATCTACCTTATCAATTGTTCCTTTACTATTGGACACATAGCCATACTTTCCTACAACCTCTACTCCTTCATAGTCATCTGAATTTGCAAATTTGGTTCTCCTTGCTATTTCGCCTGTTTCCTTGTCTATCCAGAAGATGATCCCCTGTTCATCCTGTACGGCCAGAAGAAATTGCTGATCTGGCGAAAGTGTCAGTCCCGAAATTTCATTAAGACTCGAGCTCAGGTAAAAGGTAGTATCTGGTTTATTGACTTGATAATCAAATGATGCTTTAAGAATCTCTGAACGAAGAGACTTCTCCCGTTGTTCAAAATTCCTAGCAATATGCCTTTGAATCGGGTATATGCCGGCGACGGTAGCAATAGATACCACGATCCAAATAATATTTTGATAGTTTTTCATCGTATCTTAACTCTAAGTTATTACCATGAACCATAGCAAAACTAGCATATTACTCCTAATTGGTGTGATCAGTTTGTGGTCTTGCGCCACTTATGGTCCGATCAACCATACTTCTAGTGAATCAGCAACTGAAAATAGCCAAAAAGGGGCAGAAATCTTACACAGTGTTTTCCTAATAGGAGATGCCGGTAATTCTAAAGTCGGTGAAATCGCACCAGCACTCCGGGGTCTGGAGAAAATTATGGATGTCACTTCTAAAGATCACTCCGTTATTTTTCTAGGTGACAATATCTATCCCGACGGCATGCCAGATGAGAAACATCAAAACAGAGAAGAAGCTGAATGGGCTCTCAAAGTACAGCTTGATCTTATAAAGAACATGAAGGGACACCCTGTAGTAATACCCGGCAATCACGACTGGCACAAGGGACTTGCTGGCATTAAGCGACAGGAGAAATTTGTCAAATCCTATCTCGATGAAAAAGATGTATTTCTTCCCGAAGATGGTTGTGCCGGACCTGAAGTGGTCGAGCTTACAAATGAGCTATTGTTGGTCATAATAGATTCAGAGTGGTGGTTAAGAGATTGGGACAAAGAACCCCTGATCAACATAGACTGTGAAGTCAAAACACGAGAGGGATTAATTACTGCCTTCACCAATATTCTCAAGAAAAACCGGAGTAAGGATATCATTGTCGCCTTTCATCATCCTCTATTCTCGTATGGTCCTCATGGCGGCTATTATAGCTTCACCGACCATGTGTTTCCTCTGACTAAGGTGATTGACAATTTCTATCTACCGCTTCCGATAATCGGTTCAATTTATCCACTGATTGTCGGAAATGCTGGCAGAAAAGGAGACCTGGACTTCTTGCCATTCGTAGATTTCAAGAATCAGATACTGGCAGCTTCTCGTGGGTATGAAAATCTAATCTTTGTATCGGGTCATGAGCACAACCTACAATATATCGTCCAGCAGAGACATCCATTCATCATAAGTGGATCAGGGTCAAAAAGCAACCGTTTACATAAAGGTCCTGATCTCATATATGGTCATACAGACCCAGGATTTGTCAGGTTAGATGCCTATGAAGATGGTTCGATCTGGACTACTTTCTATACAGTCTCACCAACTGGCGATCCGACACCTGTTTTTACATCAGAAATCAAGAGCCCTAATGAGGAGGTGGAACAATTTGACTTTAGTGAATATGAGGCGGGATTAGATACAGTAGAAACCTCAATCTATTCGACTGCTGAAACCGATAAAACCGGATTCTATCGAATGTTTTGGGGAGAATGGTACCGAGATGTGTATGGTAAGCAAGTCAAAGTACCCACACTTGATCTATCCGAAACCAAAGGCGGTTTGGTACCTGTCCGTCGTGGTGGTGGCATGCAGACTTCCTCGGTCAGACTGGAAGACCCTGAGGGTCGACAATATGCGCTACGTGGTATGCAGAAGAATGCCGCGAACCTATTACCCGGAGCTTTTCAAAATACTTTTGTGTCAGATTTGATGCGGGATTTTTTTACAACTGCGCATCCGTATGCTGCCTTTGTGATTCCCACACTCGCTGATGCTGTCAATGTTTACCATGCTAATCCCAAACTAGTGTATGTGCCAAAACAACCTGCTTTGGGTAAGTATAATCAAGACTTTGGAAACGGACTCTATCTTTTTGAGGAGCGTCCGGCAAATGATCGAAGTGATGTGGCTAGTTTTGGTCGATCAAAAGATATCATCAGTACCGTTGAACTATTGGATAAACTTGAGAAGAATGATAATCATAGCCTAGATAATCAGTGGATCATACGATCTCGAATGTTTGATCTCGTACTAAGTGACTGGGACCGACATCAGGACCAATGGAGATGGGCAAGTTTTGAAGACAAAAAAGAAGACAAAACTATATACCGTCCCATACCCAGGGACCGTGACCAGGCCTTTGCAAGATTTGATGGTCTCTTCACAAGTTTGGCGACAAGATCTCTGATCAATCTTCGGCCTATGCAACGCTTTCCTTCATATACAAAGAAAGTACATTGGCTTACGTGGGGTACCAGATTCTTCGACCGAAGATTTTTGAACGAAGCTACCTGGGAAGATTGGGAGAAGGAAATTCATTTTATCCAGGAAAATCTAACTGACCAGACTATTGATAAAGCACTCGCAGAATGGCCAGAAGAAGTCTATAGTGTGCAGGGTGATAGAATCTCACAGACCTTAAAGATGCGTCGCGACAATTTGCAACAAATGGGTCGTCAGCTCTATGACTTCATTTCCAAAGACGTGGATATAGTTGGCACCAATAAATCTGATTATTTCCTGGTAGAGCATCACAGTGCTATGGAGACCAGAGTCAGAGTGTTTCGAGATGGAAACAGAGAGAAAGAAGATAAAATCTATGACCGTTTATTTAGATCGAGTGAAACAAAAAGTATCCAGCTCTACGGTCTTGAAGGCAAGGATGATTTTGAGATCGTGGGTGAAGGTAAATCACCCATCAAGATTCGCATGATAGGAGGCCCTGATGCAGATTTATTCGATAATGATACCCGAAGAGGTAAAAAATCTAGAGTGTACGATGATTTAACAGGTGGAGATAAGGTGGAGGGTAGGAACATTATGGATAAAAGATCCAACCGACATGCACTCAATGAATATAACTTCAAGGAATTTCAATACAACTACTCTCTTGCCGTACCTTATGCTGCCTTCTATACCGATGATGGATTTTTCTTTGGTGGTTTTCTAACTCACCAGGTATCTCAATTTAAGAAAGATCCATATGGACAGTCTCATAGCTTTGGTATTAACTATGCTCTGGCAACGCAAGCATTTCAGTTTTCGTGGAAGGGAAGATTTGTGCATTCAGTCGGAAAATGGGATTTGACTCCCTCTGTACTATTTCAGACACCCCGGTTTTCACAGAACTTTTATGGACTTGGAAACGAAACTTCTTATACGGAAGATGAAGAATACTATCGTGTCAGAAATAAAATCTTCAGATTGGATGCCGGTTTGGAAAGAAAATCACGAGGTGGGTCTTCATTTCAGTTTCTGCCTTACTACGAACAAATAAAGGTCGAAAAAACAGAAGATCGGCTAATTTCACTCCAGGAGATCCCTGTGCGTAATGAAATTTTCAATAATCAGTCTTATCTGGGAATAGAAGCAGTTTTCAAACATCGCAATACGACGAACCTGGCGTATCCTACCCGGGGAATGAATTTCGAAGGGGGAATTCGATGGAAGAAAAACTTGAGTGTGGATGATCGTGATTTCTTCACCTTTGATCAACAGCTGACACTCTATCTTCCTGTGACACGCAACGAGCTCGTGGTTTTTGCTACACATTTTAATGCATCACAAATACTAGGTGAGTTTGACTTCTATCATGGCTCGACTTTAGGAGGATTACAAACTCTCAGGGGCTTACGTATAGAACGATTGACCGGACGTGCAAGCCTGGCACACAGTACTGATCTACGAATTCCCATCGCCAGAATTCGTAACAACATTATACCTTTTGCTATTGGTATCACCGGAAGCTTCGATTACGGACGGATTTATTACGATCTCGAATCATCCGATAAGTGGCACACGAGCTACGGGGGATCTATATGGTTTAATTTTGTAAATGCAGCGGTAGTGCGATTTGGGTTGCATCAGAGTACTGACGGTGGCAGGTTTATTGCAGGACTGGGGTATGCATTCTAAAAAAATAGCAACTTTGCATTTGTTTTAGATCACAAAAATGGCGCTGAGCACTAAAAATCAACCACTTCACCTGAAGGCAGAACGGCTACTGGAGCAGGTAAGACGGGAAATGGGTTTGGATCACTTTCCCTTCAAAACTTTACTTAGTATGCGCCCCCTCATGGAGTACTGGTCGACCCAGTTTACTAATGAATCTCAGCGGTTTCAACATATTTCGCAAGAAATTCAAGAATATGTCGAAAACCATCCATCCATACTGGAATCCTATGAAGATAGTGCAAGCTTTATAGCAGAGCACGAAGAGATCGTAGACCTGCTTTTCGGAGGCGTTTTTCCTCTTGTAATGACGGACAGCCTACTAGGGTATGCAGCGCCACCTTTCGTGATGCGTCCCTTTTATGTGACATATGGTCTCCAATTACTGGTAGCAAATAGTGGCCTCGAAATCCACTTCGAACAATTGGGCGAACTGCACAAGATTCCTTACAGCATTCGAGCCTGTATTATTATTCTGCAAAAATACTATGCTGCCGACCTGGAACCTGTCATGCCTCTGATATTTCGGCTCAAACATGAGGATTCCAGCCTTGAAAGGTACTATAAGACTACTAGTTTATTAGATTTTTTGCAGGTCAAAACGAGAAAGAAAGCACCAGAAATTTCGGAAAAACAACTTGACCATTTATTGCAAAATACCGAAGACGAAGCCCTGTGGTTAAGCACTATTTCTCCTGATGTCTTTTATTTCGAGGGATTTTTCTTTGCCGTGATGAACGATGTCACAGAAATGGAGACTCTCTCTCGCCTAAGAAAGATATTGTTGGCTCCTAATCCATTCATGGTAATCGAAAGTGCAATAGCTGTTGCAGATCTCACTAGAAATTACCTTGGTCTCTCGGATATGGAAATGGGAATTTCCGCACTTGATTATCCCACAGAACACTCACTGGCACACCGCTATAAGATACATTATCCGATAGCTTCGGAAATAGGTCATTTCCTGAGTCCCGAAAATGCTAACTCCATCTATGACAGGGCATGTCAAAAAAATCGGATACAAACTATTTCCGATCTCAAACAGCTAGCTTCACTCGCTCCGATAGAAAGGGCATTACTAAATGCGGGCTTCCGAAGTCTAATGGTAGTACCCCTTCGTGATCAGAAAAAAAGAATTATAGGTCTCATAGAGTTGGCATCTCCACGACCCTATATTTTTACACGGATAAAGGAATTAAAACTTAAAGAGATTCTGCCTCTGTATGATATCGCAATCGAAGAAAGCCGCAAATTTGTTGAAAATAGAATACAAACTGTCATTCAGGAGCAGTTTACTAACATACATCCCAGTATTCAGTGGAAATTCACAGAAACTGCCTTTAACTATTTAGTGGACCAGGACCATTCGGAGGAAGCAGTAAGTCTTGAAGAGATTCGCTTTGGGGGCATATATCCATTATTTGGACAAATAGACATTAACAGTTCTACAGAAATCAGAAACAAAGCGGTAAAAACAGATATACTGAAGAATTTGATGCTTCTCGAATCTGTGATTAGTGTAGCGTATGAAAAGAGTAAATTTCATTTATTAAAAAAATATGCATACGAGGTCAGACATAAGCTATTTGAAATTCAAAATAATTTTGATAGTGGCCAGGAAACCGTAGTTAGTGATTTACTACTCGACGATATTCATCCTGTACTACGTCAATTACGTGAAAACAATCCCATTTTAGCTGAAAAAATCGACGCGTATTTTGATGCATTACATCCCAGGTTACAGATTGTCTTTGAAGCGCGTCAGGATTATGAAAAGAGTCTCAACAAAATTAATCGTAGGATTGGATCTTACCTGGACGAGCAAGAGATCATAAATCAAAAGGTTATTCCCCATTATTTCGAAAAACATAAGACTGATGGTTTTGAATACACCATGTACCTCGGTCAATCATTGCTACAGCATGGGCATTTTTCGATTCACCATCTGCAAAATTTAAGGTTGTGGCAATTAAAGAGTATGGTAGAGCTATATCATATCCTCGAAAATCAAAGACCAAGTCTAGCCCTTGATATGACTGTATCCTATTTGATATTGGTCTTCAATAGCACTTTGAACATAAGCTTCAGGATGGAGGAAAAACGTTTTGATGTAGATGGCGCTTATCATATCCGATATGAAGTGTTGAAAAAAAGAGTAGATAAGGCCCTGATTGCCGGGACGAAGGAGCGTCTTACCTGCAGCGATAAGATTTCGATTGTCTTCCTGCAGGAGAAGGACAAACAAGAATATTTAGCATATCTTCAATACTTGATCGAGGAAGAATTATTAGACAATGAAATTGAAGAAGTAGACTTGGAAAAAGTGCAGGGTGTCCAGGGACTTAAAGCTATCCGTGTCGCCTTTAAAAAATAATGTCAAAAATGAATAAAAGGATTAAGAGAATAGCTGTCGGGCTTTTAATAATATTGATTGGTCTGCAGTTTATTACCATTGACAAAACAAATCCTCCAATCAACGAAGAGCAGGACATTATCAATATTCTGAATCCACCGGTTGAATTAGCGACCACTATTAGGAAATCCTGTTACGATTGCCATTCACATCACACAGTATATCCGTGGTATACTAATATTGCACCTTTCTCATTCTGGATCAAAGACCACATTGAAGAGGGAAGAAGGCACCTCAATTTCAGTAACTGGGGCACGTATGACCAGGAAAGAGCCCATCACAAGCTCGAAGAATGCTTTGAGGAAGTAGAAGAAGGACATATGCCACTTCCATCCTACCTTTGGATACATGATGAGGCCAAACTCAGTCCAGAAATTCAAGAAAGTCTTGCAAACTGGTTTAAGTCACAAATGCCAAAGTATCAGTGATCCAAATTTTGGCTGATTTTTGACACTACCTGGCCATTGATATCTAATCGTCTTTGGATGGAATCAATTTGATCTTTTTCAGACTTGGCTATCCGATGAGCCAATTCTTCCCGATACAGATAGCCTTGGGGGAAAGAAAGCGGACCCAAATCCATAGTCTTTTCTTGGCCAGAAGGTAATCGTGGATATGCATGACACGTGGATTTTACATTTTAAAACTAAATTCTAGGCCAAAATCCAGGTCCAAAGGCTTATTTAGCATGGAACTAACTAGTAGTAGATAAGCATTTTAACGAATAGATAAGGAGTTACGAGTGTTGCGTTAATAAAATCAGAACACTCCAGTACCCCTAAAAAAAATTGTCTATTTTGATGGCGCTTCATTTAAGATTCATGAGAAGAAATTTGATTGTTGGAGTAGGCTGCTTGTTCTTTATCGTAAGTCAGCTTGGTGCTCAATCCAGCATTTTAT
Organism: Saprospiraceae bacterium; assembly: GCA_050298535.1. Taxonomy (GTDB): domain Bacteria; phylum Bacteroidota; class Bacteroidia; order Chitinophagales; family Saprospiraceae; genus JABDMH01. The sequence continues at coordinate 445,103 of JBNKUI010000087.1, read as the reverse complement.
ATGATCACGGACATTATGGCCTGAATTTTTCAGACCTGGAAAACATTAAATGGCAGTTTGACCGCGAGTATAAATTAGTGGTAAATACTCTTGAAGATATCGCCATCTTACGGAACATTGCCATTGAAACAACATCTGGATCGGGAGAATCACTGGTAGATGCAAGTGTAGTCGTATACGCCCAGGACAAGGATACCCTTTCCTTCAGTCGTGATTCTTTTGCTGTACAGCCATTCGATGCCCAATGGACAGAACATCTGTTGGTACTGAGCGAGTTGCGTGTATTTGACACAATACATGTCAAATATACGATTCAATCTGAGTTATCGACAGAGATACAACGGTGGACGGTACAGCACACATATCCCGTTCAGGAGAGCAAGGTCAGCTTTTTAGTTCCTGAAATCTTTGGGTATGAAGACTACATCTCTGATCGGTCTCATCTTGTTAGCGAAATTGCAAAAGATTCAACATTACGGCTGGATAGAGGTCGAATACCTCTGAAGGGACTGACCCTCACTTTTCGGGATATACCGGCATACCTTTCAGAACCACTGGCACCATCAGAGACAGTGCAAAGGACTAGCTATTTTTTTGCAGTAACTCAGTTTTCCTTAGGGAGTGATGATGCATACATGCCTCAATGGACTATCCAGGCAAGTGACTTGATAGTCAATGACTGGTTTGGAAAGCAGTATCGCACTCGTGGAAACTATCGGTGGCTGCTTGCTGAAGCCTCTTCATTATTTGATATTAAATATGAAGATCGCCTCTTTATGCTCAAACTATACGAATTTATTCACCAAACCTTCCAATGGGATGGCTCATATGGTCTGTTTCCATCTCATACGTTACCGGAAATGGCAGGAGCCCGAATCGTGAACAAATCAGCGATGAATATTGCCATGATGGCATTACTACATGCTTCACAATACAAAGCGTATCCTGTGTTGGTTACTACAACTGATCAAACTCCCGTAATCACAGATATTCCAAACATTAACCAGTTTGACCACTTTGTGATTATGGTAGAACTGGGTCGTGAGCGCATATATATAGATTGTGGTGATCCTAATCTGCCTATCGGTTGGATAGACAGTGGCATTCGGACTACCAATGCCATGTTCATAAAGAACTACAAATTCACATGGATCCCATTGCCAGATTTCAAATCTCGGAGTTCTTCAGTATTGTCTGTACAAGTTGACAATGATTTTTCCGCCACAGGGACCATCGATCTAACGTATCAGGGATATGATGCACAAACGGAAAGAAATCTCTTAGATTCTGATAGAAACGCATTTTTCTGGAAATCACGGGCAGGAGCAATCAGCTCTGATATACGTGTTGACTCAGTCCGATTTGAAAACGTACAGAATCTGCTGGAGCCTCTGAAGGAACGGGTATATTTTCATATTGATCCCTCACAGGACCATGAAGAACTGATCCTCAATCCTGTATTCTACTCCTATTTTTCCACGTCGTATCTTATTGATACTTCCAGGATGAATCCTGTACACTATCCATTTGAAATGCAGGAAGAGTCCGTGGTACATCTAAAGCTGGACGAGAGTCTCGATATTCATGTGCCTGAGAACACTAAGCTGGTACTTATGGGTGGAGGGTCAGAAATGCTTTATCAGAGTAGCTCCGAACAGAATAATATGACACAGGTACGATTTAGTATGAAGTTGCTAAATCATCAATATGATGCAAGTATGTATCCGGCACTTAGAAACTATATGTCACAGGTGCAAGAGAAGATCAATCAGCCTATTGTTATCACAAAAAAGACGCTATAGGAGCTCTTGAAAAATCCAGTTTGCGTTCATTCATCATTTAAAGCGTTCTAATTATCAGAGTTGCATCCGATGTTTGAATCTAACTTCACTGATTCTCTGACGGCTAGGTCAGACAAGTCAATGGGTACGTTTGCGATGCCATTTTGACATTTCATGAGGCCACAGCGACTTATTGCAATGTCAGCGACCTCAGTTTTTCGGCCTGTTTTCTAGGCATCCAGATATCTGTCGCGAACAATATTTAGATGATGAATCTCATGTCCAGCAATTATGAATCCAATCGCCAGCGGAGTGAAGTTTTTTCCTGCAGCAGTACCCATCCTTATCAACATAACATCAGAGAAATTCTTGAATAAAGATACGGTCGATGCCCGGACCGTCTGGTACTCCTCTATGATCGACGAAATAGATCGTTGATTAGCCTCCGAAAAAGGTACATAGGTGTTCTGATCAAATTCACGCATAGGGATTACATCTCCTCGTGCTATTCGGAGGGCTCTGTAGTTGAAGATACGCTCGGTATCTATAATGTGAATCATTACTTCTTTGATGGTCCATTTGTCCTCCCTATATCTATAATTCCACTTATCAAATGAGATCTCATTGAGAAATTGAGGTGTTTCTCTGGCTAGGGTTTGCAACCTAGCTAAGTATTCATCATCCTGCACCAAATCGATGTAACGAGTATAATTTTCATGCACGTCAATTGATCTCGGTCTACCTATATGTTTTTCCATTATGTCAATATATAATGTACTTAAGCTCAGTGCTATAAATCATGCAATAATCACTATGTCAAAAGTTAACCTGGTATGGCACGTCTTTTGAAAAACTGAGGATGGAGCTAATGCGGATTGGATTTAATGATTTCCAAGCCCGCATTGATATGGTCGAATAAATCCGGTGGGTGCCCTGTGTGGCGTTCCACCGGGTTTCGTTTGTGCCCCATCCTAACTATTACAGTCTTGAGTGTACGATTACAAATGATATACTGTCCACGTATACCTCGGGCATAAAAATAGTCTTGTCCCTGATATTTTACTAGCCACCAATGCAATCCATAGTTAATATTGGTCTTTTGAGTCCAAATATCATATATGGGTAGGGGTGTCAATGACTCTGCCACATACTCCGATTGAAGAATTTGCTTTCCCTTCCATACTCCATTATTCAGGTATAATTGTCCTATTCTTCCGAAGTCTAATGGTGTGGCATAGAAACAGCAGAACGCTTTTTCCATTCCACCGGGTCGATCAAGATTCCAGTAGGCTGGATATTGAGCTCCTATCTCTCCCCATATTCGCTCACTGGTGAGATCTGAAATTGATCTGCCATAAATGCTCTGTAGGACCATTCCCAATATCTGGGTATTCCCACTTGCATATCTGTAGACCTTACCTGGTGGCCTTTTTACACTTAATCTATTTATCACCGCTGCCAGGTCCTGTCCATAATAGGCCTCCGCATTATCACTCAACGCCCCTCCTTCCGTTTCTCGCCAGGATAGACCAGAGCTCATACTTAGGAGGTGTCTTATCGTAATATGTCGCTTTTCTCCCTGCTGGAACGATCCTATATGCTTTCCCACATTGTCATCCAATGCCAATAGTCCATCCTTTATAGCAATGCCGATGAGTATACTAACAATGGATTTAGCCACCGAAAAGGAATTGATGGGCGTTTCCCTATTGAAGGTTTCCCAGTAATTTTCAAAAAGCAATTGCCCATCCTTAATGACGACAAAAGCCGTGGTTCGCAGATTTATAAGTTTGTCTAAACTCTCCTCCGACAATCGATGATGGTTGTAAAGGGGATCCATCGGCCAGGCCTGAGGATTAGCACAGTGTATTTCCCGATTTGCAAAAGCCTCTTTCTCGTTTATATCCGGCCCCAACCGACCAGACTTATAAGCCATACGCAAACCCTTGACAATAAAAGGTCTTTGCCACAAGACTAAAGCCAATACAAGAAAAAGAACTAATAGTATCACTAACATATAAGTCATGTCAGATTCTGTCTTTTTCGACTGATCACATCGATAGCTGCGATGATAGCCATTGTGCCAAAAACCGGAACACTGGCCTTGTCTGAATCAAGATAATTGTTCAATAAACCATGACTGAAATAGGTGACCAACGCCAACGAGGCAAAAAGTAACAAATGGCGAGTTCTGCCGGGTGGCAATCGATGATAGGTTCGATAAGCAGTCTGGAAAATAAAGAATACCAATAACACTACAGACAGCATACCCGGTACTCCCGATTCTGCCAGTGGACCTAGATACTCGCTATGAGCATTACCAACATCTCCAAAATTAGTACTGATAATCGTTAGATCTCGTGCATTTTGGTAGGGTGCATACTCAAACATATAGGTCCCGGGACCAAAACCAAAAAGGGGTCTTTCGTAGGTCATTGCGAATACCGAATTCCATCGATTTATTCTTTCCAGATTAGATGCATCCGTTGAGATATTAGTGATTGACTCCACGTTTTCCACAAGGTTTTCTGAGGAATCCGTTTTGTTTTTCCGTAATTCAACCATTATCTGGTCGTAGCTAAGTAACATTCCAATCAATAGGATCAAACTTCCGGCAACGATCACCTTCAATTGTACTTTGGACTGCACAATAACCCACAATACAAAGGCAAAAAATACGCTAAGCCATGCAGCTCTACTATAGGTGTACACCAATGCAAATAGTAGGACGGCAAGAAAGGTCCCCGTTAAAATTCTCTGTGGCAGATTTGCCTTCCGATCTAGAAAAAATCCAAAGGTTACAGGTACGAAAAAGGCTACAATCGCTCCATACTGCGTGTGATCGCGGTAGAAAGGTTCCATTACCGAATGTGCTGGATCTTCCTCAAATCCAAGTACACTGTGTCTCAGCAGTGTGTAGATCACAATGCCAAAGAAGGGAACCAGATATGCCATAAAAAACGTGCGGGCATTCTGTAGATGGATGAACAAGGTCGCACCAGCAAAATACATGGGTATGATAAACCACAGACGACTGACAAGAAACTTGAGGGATACGACAGGATCGACACTAGTGATCGAGGTCAACAACATCCATCCAATATAAAAATAGATGGCTCTAGAAATTGGATGTGAGATTAATTCCTTTGGAAATATTGCCCGGTACATGTGGGTGAGGATCAATAAAACGGAAAAACCAAAAAGGAGCGGCTCAGTAGGTAAATAGAAAGAAATATTACCCATACCCACTTCCTCAAGATTCAACGACAGAGGTGTCATGAAGACTATGGTATAAAATAGGTACTTGGGACGGAAGAAGGAAAACAAAATAAGACCCAGAATAAAGGGTAACGCCAGTAAATACCATTTCTCTAAATACAGCGATACTAAAAGGCAGACCAAATACAATGCAACGAATACATAGACAAAAGCGTCAGATCGTCTATTAATCATTGACATTATTGTGGTCATGATTTTGAGCCTTTTTAATCTAAGCTGACTCTTCCCCAAAGAACTCAGTGTACTGATCTTTCATAATCAGCAAAATGAGCGTGAGGAACAAAACCGACGCGAGTGAACCCGCCACTATAAGCCACCGAATGGGAAACGATTTTTTGTCAGCAGGAACCGCCCTATCCACAGTAAACTTTTGTGGGATATCAATTGAGGCATCAGCCTGCAGTTGATTTTCTACACTCCTAAACCTTTGCAGCTGATCAATTAATATCTCGCGCTGCCGTTTCATGGCATCAAATTCCTCAGCATACTTTTGATTGATTTCAATCTGATCCTCTAATCGACGAATCTTATTTTCACTCACTCTCCCATAAGCTCGACCCAGGGACTCTCGTAAAGCGGCTCGTTCGACTTCTGTCACGACTCCGAGAGCCTGAAGGCTATCCATAGCATCAGATAACCTAGCCAACTCCTGGGTGAGTCTTTTACGTTCACCTAATACCATATTCATGGAGGTTCGTGCTCTTTCCCGAATCATATCATTCTTCACACTATCTGTATAGCCTGATATGCTATTGGCAATCTCCGAAGCCTTCACCGGGTCCTTATCAACGACGGAGATATCAATGGAGTTATATTTAGTACGTTTAGCAGTTACATTGCTATTGTATGTTTGTCTGATTTTGCTACGAGCATGTGGCTCAGATCTATCTATTTCGTAGTGTTCATATAGGTCATTCTTATCAATAACCTTTGTCTGTAGCTCTTCAGAGTTGATGATCTGAAGCAGTTGCTCTGCCTCCTGCTCTTCCCCAAAGTCAGAAATATTTCCCCTTTTGACTCCACTTTCATTAAGTGTCAGAGAATTTGTTCTGGCAGGGAAGATTACCACGGTAGACTTGTAATACTCTGTTAACAAAAGTGAAATAATAGCCGAAAACACAACGGTAATGGCAGATATTATGATGAATAATCTTCTGTTTTTCCAAATCAAATGAAAGAGAGCCTTCAGACTCAAATCTACTGCGGGCTTTGTCATAGCAAATTCTAAGTCCACAAATGTAGAAAAATCAGGTTATGAAATATCATTTAACGTTACCCCGGCTATGGCGATATCTGAGGAGCAAATAGCTCTTTAAGTAATCGGCGAGAAATCAAACCTGTAGCCAGGGCGGTAATGCCACAAATTCCTATCATCAATAGTAGAGCCCAAAGGGGCTCTATCGCACTGCGATGAAATAAAATACTCATGAACAGGATCACTAGGGCATAAAGGATCACTCTAACAACCAGGGACCCGCGAATATTTAAACTTAACTTTACATTACAGTATATCAGAAGGGCCAGTGAAACCGCATACTGTGTCACAATCGTAGCCCAGGTAGCTCCCACCGCTTTATACCGAGGAATCAAGACTAGATTTAAGACGAGATTGATACATAATCCCATTAGGAAGATGGTATTCATGACCCTCATCGAATGCTTGGCTGTGAGCAAGGTTCCGAAAATATAAGACCATGCGACAGCAATAAATGAAACCATAAGAAATTGAAACACAGGAGTCCATTCACGCGAGGTATTGACATATAGCGTACTTATTATATAATCAGAATAGACCCAGCACAGGATGGATGTACCAATAGATATCGCTGAAAGTAACCCGAATGAAGTGCTTATAAGGCTGACTAGTGCACCTGGTTTGTCAAGAGTCTTGCTAAACATGGGCAGTAGAAGTCCGGCAAATAGTAAGCCCAGCATGTTGAAGGCATCCAACACTCGATAAGAAGCCGCATATATGCCAGCTTGTTCTTTACCATCAGTGAGAAGACGTTCAATCATCACTCCATCCATCCTAGTGTAAAGCGTCATCAATAGAAGGACCAGTGCAAAGGGTGCGCTCTGCCTAAGCATCCAGAGAATATAGGGTCCATTAAATATTGGCCAATATGATTTCAGTAAGCCCTTATTCACCAGGAGCCCAAAAGCCACCACAATGCTGATCAAAAAACAAGCAGACTGCGCCAGAACAAAGTATTGGATTTGAAAGGGCTCAATCTTAAGGATCCAAAGAGTAGACCCAACAACACATATCATGAGAAATTTATCCAGGGACGAAAAGACACTATCAATGCTGTAGTATCCACTTGCTGAAAATATGGTTCGTAATAAGATTAGGACGGATGCGAGAAATTGATTTAAGATAATCAGATGAAGAATGCTATTGGATCGGATCGGATATCCAGATATCCAGGCAAAAAATAAGGTCATTAGAATAAAGAATGTCGCTGTAAGTATTTTCAAGCCAAAGATCTTTGGCAGATACTTCTCAATTAGCACCTGATATCTACTGAACTGAGTATGGCTAAAGTTCTGAACTCCCAGGTCATTGACAATCTGAAATAAATAGACAAAATTAAGAAGTGCAAAGTAGTATCCATATTCAACAGAACCTACCTCATTTTGAACAGTTCTGTCAATGCCAAAGATATAAAGAGGCTTTATCAGAAGGTTTAATGCAAGGACCAGTATGAGGTTTTTAATGAATGTTTTTTGCATCAGAATTGACCTTACATCTTTTGAACACCAATTGAAGTTTTCAAAGGAACCTTATTTTGTTATTTTACCCAAACCAATCATAAAGATTATTAATGCGATATCAAATGAAACACAGAAGTACGTACCTCATATTTTTTGTGATGCTGACCATGAGTCAGATAGTTAATGCCCAGGATCAGTTGAGTACTGATGAAAAGGGGATGGGATGGAAATTACTCTTCGACGGTAAGACCACCGATGGATGGCGGACTTACAACAAAAGTAAAATTGGCTCAAGCTGGGTGGTCGAGGATGGAGCCTTGACGTTAGTGACAGATGAAGATGGTGAGGTTAAAGATGGAGGTGCTATCGTCTCTGAAATTATGCCGGAGAATTTCGAATTATCGCTTGAATGGAAAATCAGTGAGTGTGGCAATAGTGGCATCATCTATAATGTTGTGGAAAAACCCTCCCTCAGCAGGGCATACCATTCAGGACCCGAACTTCAAGTACTTGACAACAGTTGTCATCCTGATGCCAAAATTCATACCCATCGAGCAGGCGATCTGTATGACCTTATCGCCAGTGAACCGGAGGTAGTTAAACCTGCCGGAGCATGGAATACCTTCATGATGAGGATTAAAGACAACGATGTAGTAGTCCACCTAAACGGAACCAAAGTGCTCTCGTATACTATGCATGATGACAATTGGCATGAGATGATCGCCAAGAGCAAATTTAAAGACATGGAAGATTTTGGTATGCATCGACAGGGAAGAATAGCACTCCAGGATCATGGTGACCCTGTCTGGTATCGAAATATCAAATACCGGCCATTGGATTAATAAATGGTTCATCTCCTTCTCTTCTCACTTACATGTAGACTTTGGAAATCATTTCTTCGGAGGAATCGAAGGTCTGACTTCTACTTTGCTAGGTAATGTTCTTGCCGGCATTTTGAGTAAGTCAACTACAATTTGCCCAATATCTTCAGGCTGTATCTTCCATGCATCTGCCTCAGTAGGTGTCTTGTTGTTAAAGTGTGTGGCAACAGATCCTGGCATTATGGTACTCACTTTCACACCATCATGTCTCAAATCCAGCATGACTGCTTGAGTAAAACCAACCAATCCAAATTTACTGGCATTGTAGGCTGCTCCGGAGGCAAAGAAGTTTGCACCGGCAAGACTTGCAATGGTAATCAAATATCCTTTGGAGGCGCGGAGCGCATCTACAGATGCTTTCACACTATTGAAAACTCCCGTTAAATTCACATCAATTACTTCGCTCCATTGATCAGGAGTCAGCTCCTGAATAGGGGCAAAATGTCCCACACCTGCGTTGGCAATTAGGACATCAATCGCATTATATTTCTCCTGGAGGTTTTTCACGACCTCCTGTTGCGCCTGAGGATCCCTGACATCACATACATATCCTACAGCTCCGCTATTGAGATCTGCCAGTGCCTGATCAACTGAACTCTGACTTCTACCGGTAATTGCGACACGCATACCTTCCTTGATAAGAGATCTGGCCACTTCCAATCCAATACCTTTCGTACCACCTGTGATTAAGGCTACCTTATTTTTCAAATTCATCTTTTTAATTTGTTTAGAGATAAAAGTACGAAGAGCCCTGAAGTGTTCATGCGATTGACGTGAGTCTCTACTAATTCCAAACAATCACAGCTATAAAAACATGTTTTTCAACCGCTTATCAGGTTTGCAAAATGCTACAGGAGGCCAGCCCCTGATAAATTATTTCATAATTTGCGGAGTGATCCAAATTAAACACGCTTTCTTAGGATATACACCAAAGAAAATATATAGATTTACTGTCTATCTGTCTCTTCCCAAAAATCGTGATGCAAGAGTATGTGGAGCAGCCGCATGCGGGAGACAACTTAAATTAATTTCTTAAAGTCAAAACGAAAACATTCATGGTAAACGACAAAAGACTTTTTTATGCTAGTTGTTTCGCATTGATTACCACTGCGTTTTCATTTAGCATTCGCGCCGGTATAATGCCGCAACTGGAGTCAGAGCTGGGTCTTTCAGGTACTCAGCTAGGATTTATAAATCAAATGTGGTTTTGGGGATTCCCTATCTCAATGATTATTGGGGGTATGATCTATCACAAAGTGGGTGGGGCAATCATTATGCAGTTTGCATTCTTTGCACATGCTGTTGGTATTTTACTTACCATCTTTGCTGGAAGTTATTTCATCCTACTGCTTTCTTCACTTCTTATCGGACTGGGAAATGGATGTACTGAAGCCGCCTGCAATCCGATGATTGCTGATGCTTACAAAGGAAACAAGATCAGTAAGATGCTTAATCGATTTCATATGTGGTTTCCGGGAGGTATCCTTGTGGGGAGTCTACTCAGCCAGGCTATGACATCGATGGATTGGAGCTGGCAGATGCAAGTAGGCATCATTCTGATACCTACTGTGATTTATGCGTACTTGTTCTTTGGTGAGAAATGGCCTGTACCTAGCGCAACAGAAAGTGGCCTTTCAGGTAACCTCAGTAGTATGTTCAAACCCCTATTTATCTTTATCCTTGTCTGTATGTGTTTTACCGCCATATCGGAGTTTGGTCCCAACAACTGGGTACCTATTACTTTACAGGGGAGTGGTGCAACACCCATGCTGGTAATGGCTTTAACGTTCGGACTTATGACCGTAGCTCGATATTTTGGAGGGGAAGTGGTAGCAAAGTTCGATACTACAGGAGTGCTCCTGGGATCCGCTGTCCTAGCTACTTTAGGTCTTTACCTTCTGAGCAGTCAGTCTGGTGGCATGGTCTATATAGCCGCCATCGTTTATGGACTCGGCATCGCTTATTTCTGGCCTAATATGATTGGATTTACTGCAAGATATATTCCTGAAAGTGGTGCCCTGGGTATGAGCATCGTGGGTGCGATGGGTATGTTTGCGTCGGGTCTCGTGATGCCAATTTTTGGCGGATTGATCGACAAGAACCGGGAGATTGCTGCGGCGCAAGGGTTGACAGGTGATGCTGTAGATGTTGCTACTGGTCAAATGACCTTATCGACCATGGCGTTAGTACCGTTGGCATTGATTGTCCTCTTTGGCATACTCTACTTCTGGATGAGAAACAATAGAGAGGTGGCGCCAGTGCCGGCTCACTAGATGATATACTGTAATAGTTAGAGAGAGGCTGTCTTTGGATAAAGGCAGTCTCTTTTTATTTGAGACTATTTTTCTTAGGAAAAATAGTTGATCCTTCCTTTGAAAAAGGGCTACCACTTTGCAGTGATAGCCCCTGATTTATTTGCTGATTTTCTCGTCTTTACACGAATCGGTTAACCAGGTTTTCCAGAAGCTCCTGCTTACCACTAGTCATCGCCGGTTCACCTTGCTCAAGAGCATACTCTCTAAGATCCTCAAGAGACAGCTGATTGTCTTCAAACTGCTTTCCTTTACCTGCATCAAAAGAAGCATATCTGTCACTTCTAATCTTAGTATAGTCGGATTGCTGAAGGATCTTATCTGCAATGATAAGTGCTCTTGCAAATACATCCATTCCACCAATGTGGGCATGAAAGAGGTCAACCAGATCTGTCGAATTTCTTCGAATCTTCGCATCGAAGTTTACACCTCCAGATCCTAGCCCTCCTGCATCGAGGATGACAAGCATTGCCTGAGATAACTCATAAAGATTGACAGGAAATTGGTCGGTATCCCAGCCATTCTGATAGTCGCCACGGTTAGCATCGATACTTCCCAGCATGTTGGCGTCAGCAGCCACCTGCAGCTCATGTTGAAATGTATGATTAGCTAGTGTGGCGTGGTTCACCTCAACGTTGATTTTAAAATCATCCCCGAGACCATTACGTTCCAGAAATCCAACGACCGTTGCAGAATCAAAATCGTATTGATGCTTCATAGGTTCCATGGGTTTGGGTTCTATCAGGAAAGTACCCTTGAAGCCATTTCTTCGAGCATAGTCTTTAGACATATGAAGGAACCGAGCCAGATGGTCCTGCTCCCTTTTCATATCCGTATTAAGCAGCGACATATAACCTTCACGTCCTCCCCAGAATACATAGTTTTCACCTCCCAGCTCGATGGTAGCATCCAGTGCATTTTTAACCTGAGTGCCTGCATATGTCAGCACATGGAAATCAGGATTAGTGGCTGCACCATTCATATATCTTGGATTTCCAAATAAATTGGCGGTACCCCATAGTAATTTTACACCAGAAGCTTCTTGCTTCTTTTTTGCATAAGCCACTATTTTCTCAAGACGAGATTCACTTTCAGCAATCGAATCTCCCTCGTCAATGAGGTCGAAATCGTGAAAACAATAGTACGGAGCTCCAATCTTCGTCATGAATTCGAAGGCAGCATCCATTTTATCATATGCTCGCTGGATCGGGTCACTACTATTCAGCCAAGGCATAGGCCTCACTCCCACACCAAAAGGATCGGAGTTGTCATTGCAGAAGGAATGCCAGTAGGCAATAGCAAATCGGAAATGATCCTTCATGCTTTTGCCAGCAACTACCTTAGATGCATCATAATACTTGAATGCCAGTGGATTATCTGATGTCGGACCTTCATACTGAATTGCACCGATATTGGGAAAGTATTCAGTACGGCCTTTGACTACCTTCATAATTTTCCTTGTTTTTTAATGTTTCCTCAAATAAAGTGTGCCAAAATAAGTGAATTCTGCATTTCTATTGACGTTTCTTAGAAGGATATTAAAAATATGCTTATAATTAGCCTGTTTAGCAGTTAAACACTATTCGTACGCGTTCTCAAAATAATATTTGGTTGGTTGCATTTTTTTGTACAACAAGAATACGTCGAACAGTAGTCCTTACCGGTTTATCCCTTTGATCGGATTTGCCCGAAATGATCTCTAACATTTTGCTTTTATTAATTTGATGTCATCGTGTGACCTGAAGCACATTGATGAAATTTAAAAAATGATATAAATATATGAGCCGAAAAATTAGAATGGGAATGGTTGGTGGTGGTCGCGGGGCTTTCATTGGCGCCGTACATCGTATGGCGGCAGCCCTCGACGGAGAAATCGAGCTAGTCTGTGGTGCCTTTAGCAGTGACCCTGAAAAATCCAAACTTTCAGGCGCAGATCTGTATTTGAGTCCTGATCGCGTGTATGGAAGTTATAAGGAAATGATTGAAAAGGAAAAGACACTTCCTGCAGATGTGAGGATGGACTTCATATCCATCGTTACTCCTAACCATATGCATTATGGTCCAGCCAAGATGGCTTTGGAAAATGGATTTCATGTGGTTTGTGACAAACCACTATGTTTTGATATGGATGAGGCCCTGGAACTAGAAAATATGGTTGAGAACTCCAATCTCATCTTTGCACTCACACATAATTACACGGGTTACCCGCTTGTGAAGCAGGCCCGGAAAATGGTGGAGAATGGTGATCTCGGTGATATACGGAAAATAGTCGTCGAATATCCTCAAGGCTGGCTTAGCACCGTGGTAGAAAATAAACAGGCAGATTGGCGTACAGACCCGAAGCGATCGGGTATTGCTGGTTGTATGGGGGATATAGGTACACATGCTGAAAACCTCGCCGAATATATCACAGGATTGAAAATTGTAGAACTCTGTGCTGATCTCCAAATTTTTGTGCCCGGTCGGCAATTAGATGATGATGGGAGCGTACTCTTGCGATTTGATAACGGTGCTAGAGGGATACTGTTTGCCAGCCAGGTAGCAATTGGTGAAGAAAACAATCTCCGAATCCGTGTATATGGTACCAAGGCAGGCATCGAATGGGCACAACAAGAACCCAATACTTTACTTGTAAAGCACGGGGACAAGCCCATGCAAGTGCTACGTACGGGAGTAGGAAACCTGTATGAAGAATCTACTGCCCATACGCGCATTCCTGCTGGCCACCCAGAAGGATACCTTGAGGCATTCGCCAATATCTATCGCAATTTTGCAAAGTGTGTACAGGCTCAGATTAGTGGTGAAGAGGTGAATCCCCTCTATCAGGATTTTCCAACTGTTAGTGATGGCGTCCGTGGTATGCAATTCATTAATAAAGTGGTAGAATCATCCAGTAGTAATGATAAATGGATTTCATTCTAAAAATTAGCATCAGATAAACTCTATAAAAATTTAAGATGAAGAATATAAAAGGACCGGCAATTTTCCTCGCCCAATTTGCAGGAGATGAAGCCCCGTATAATAGTTTAGAGGGGCTCTGTAAATGGGCAGCAGATTTTGGCTATATCGGCGTTCAAATCCCAACATGGGATGGGCGTATTATCGATCTGAAGAAAGCCGGAGAAAGTAAAGATTATTGTGATGATTTTAAAGGCCGCGCGGCAGAGTTTGGGATCGAGATCACAGAACTATCGACACATCTCCAGGGCCAGCTGGTAGCGGTGCATCCTGCATATGACGTTATGTTCGATGGTTTTGCGCCGCCCGAAGTGCGAAACAATCCAAAGGCTCGCACAGAATGGGCCGTTCAGCAGCTTAAGTACGCTGCCAATGCCAGTAGACACATGGGAATCGATGTGCATGCTACCTTCTCGGGAGCATTGATCTGGCATACAGTATATCCATGGCCTCAACGTCCACAGGGGCTAGTACAGACAGCATTCAAAGAGCTAGCCAATCGATGGCTCCCTATTCTAAATCATTTTGATGAAAAGGGAGTAGATGTTTGCTATGAGATTCATCCAGGAGAAGATCTGCATGACGGTGTTACTTTCGAGATGTTTAGAGAGGCTACCGGAAATCATAGTCGGGCGAATATATTGTATGACCCCAGCCATTTCGTGCTTCAGCAATTAGACTATTTAGCTTACATCGATATATACCATGAGTTCATCAAGATGTTCCACGTTAAAGATGCTGAGTTCAATCCATCAGGACGCGTGGGGGTATATGGTGGATACCAGGACTGGACCGAACGGGCAGGAAGATTCAGATCTCTTGGAGACGGGCAGGTAGATTTTAAGGGAATCTTCAGCAAACTGGCTCAGTATGATTTTGATAGCTGGGCAGTCCTGGAATGGGAGTGCTGCATTAAAGATGGAGATCAGGGGGCCAAGGAAGGAGCTACTTTCATTAAAGACCACATGATCAAAGTGACCGAAAAAGCCTTTGACGACTTCGCAGGAGGAGAGCCCGATGAAGAACTAAATAAGAGTATCATCGGAATCTCGTAATGACGAAAATCAGCAGGTGAATTGCTGTAAATTATGGACAAGGTGCATCATAATTCCCATATTGCGGTGCACCTTTTTTCTGCTACTTAACCACTTAAAAATTGAGTTGCAATGGGTTCTAAAATTATTCACGGATTTTTAATTCTTTTATTTATCCTTTTTGCCGGAGTACAAATAAATGATCCAGATCCTCTAGGATGGATAGTGATCTATCTGGGTATTAGCCTCTCCATTATTCTATACCTAATGGGAAAAGACCTGGTGATTGTACCGGTTGCTGGCGGGGTGATTTCTATCATAGGCATGATCCTGCTGATCCCTGACTTTATATCCTGGTTGCAAGAAGGAGCTCCAACGATCACTGGATCCATGAAAGCCACTGAACCCCATATTGAACTCACCCGTGAATTTCTAGGTTTTATCATTGCTGCGATCGCATATTTTTCATATTTCTACCTAATGTACAGGCGATCAAACATTGTTAAATCGTAATGCCTTAGTAAATGGATTTTCAAACAGAAGTTATTGAGAAAAGCTATTCAACTCCCGTGGTGGTTGATTTCTGGGCTCCCTGGTGTGGTCCATGTAGGGTACTGGGGCCCGTGATCGAAGAAATGGATGCAAATGATGATCGCTGGACCCTCGTCAAGTTGAATACTGAGGAAGAGCAGGAAATTGCCCTGCAATTTGGGATCAGAAGCATACCTAATGTAAAGATGTTTTCAAAAGGCAAAGTAGTAGGTGAATTTGCAGGAGCACTCCCCAGGCATCAAATTGAAAAGTGGCTGGATGCGCACATTCCTTCTCAGGACAAGGAAGACTGGATGAATCTATCACAACATATAGATGAAATGGTGCCTGAAGATCAGATTAATGTTATAGAACAGTTCCTAATTGATCATCCCGGCCATAAAGATGCTAAATTGCTTCTGGCCAAGAAGGTGGCGCTAGCAAAACCCGATTTGGCTCTTCAGCTAATGTCAGACCTCAAAGTAGATCGAAAGGATTATGACCTATTGGAGGACATGAGAAATCTGGAAGAGCTATACACTTCGGAATACAATGAAGAAGATCAAAATGATGCTTTGCTGTTATTGGCCTCCGATGCCGCCAAAGAAGGTGACTATGATCGTGCGGTGAAGACAATCATAGATGTGGTGATGCAAGACAAATCTATACGAAATGAGTTACCACGTCGAGCTTCCATTGCTTTCTTCCACCTCTTGGGTTCTAGCCACCCGGTGACGCAGAGGTATAGAAGATTGTTTGATATGGCATTATATTAAGTAGGCCCTAACGTTTCAGGTACCAGCCCAGAAGGGCACCCACTAGCGACCAGGAGACTATCACATCTAGAAGATAACCAAGGGTTGGAATTTTAAACCAAATACTAGTGAGATAGGGAATGGTGAAATAACTAATAAATCCCACTGCCAATGATGCCATGACAGCATTTTTAATATCAAGTGTCTCAAAACGCATCAGAATCCAAACCAGTAGAAACACGGATACAAAGTCTATAACAAATCCTCGTACCATATTCATCCCCATACCAATATCAAGAGATGAGTGATAGCTGACCCTTGCCCAGGGTCTTCCAGCAGAACTCTCCATCAATGACTGCTCCTCTTGAGCTGAACTACCCGGAGGTACTGTCGGTAAGTAGTAGTGCCCTTCCTCTAGATTTTGCTCCGACAAGAACTGTAGAATTTCATCTTGGGCAGGTGTATATTGTTGCTCATCTCCATGAATGTTCAATGCAGCCCATGACAAAAATTGCCAAATAAAAAGTACAAGTGCACCAAGTAGCGATGCGATAATCTGACGCTTCATTTTGTTTTGATTTAAAGGTTGAACCTAGGAATTTACAAAATCTGTAGGGCCTGGAAAGACTTAATCAACCATTTTGAATTGGAAGGGATTAGAATATTGAAATCATCGATGAATCCTGATCTCACAGCCTAGTTCTCAGCAGGTATAAGAGTGCCTTTGTCTCCCGATCTTCTTCCGTCAAAAGCATATACTGCTCAAGATGCTCTACCGCATCCTCTATCTCACCCAAAGAAATGTGAGTGAGGGCAAGATTGTATCTGACCTCTGGAAAACTCTCCTCTAGCTCCAGAGCCACTTCATAATGAATCTTCGCCAGCGCAAAGTTGCCGGCATCATAGTACATATTTGCCAGGTTGTAGTGTGCTTCAAGATGGCGTGCATCATATTTTAATGCCTGTGTAAAACTACTAATGGCTTTGGCGGTTTCGCCGACTCTGGCATGCAGAATACCCAAATTACAGTATGCATCAGCAACACAAACTCCCGATTGAATCGCTTCAAGATATAGCTTACGGGCCATCTCATCGTTTTTTCCATCCAGTTGGAGCCCTTTTTCAAATGGGTTGAGATGTCTAAGTCTTTGGACCTGATGCTCCTTAATCCCCTGATCGAAGAGGTTTAATTGAGATTGCTGATTCTCATTAGGACGATCCAGCCGAACCCTCTTGAAACCGAGTTTTCGTCCCTTACTCCCTTCATATGGAATCAGTTTAGCCATGATTACGAAGGTACAGTTAATTAAAGCAGAATCATAATATGATAAACATCTCTGAAGTCGTAAGGACAAGGGTTCAGAAATGATCCCAACCCTGTGCTTTTATCGGATGAATGTTGCCTCCCTTAGTATGCAGTTTGACGCCATCCTCTTTAGGGACAATTTCACCCATGATGTAAATATCAGGAAGTAACCTCACAGCTGGCAGATCTTTTTCTTCTATAGTAAAAAGTAATTCGTAGTCCTCTCCTCCACTCAATGCACATGTGATGGGGTCTAGCTTAAACTTGATTGCCATCTGCTGAGCTTCAGGATGGATAGGTACTCCACTCTCTTCGATAAAAGCCCCAACGCCGGACTGCTTACAGATGTGCAACAGATCGGAAGAAAGGCCATCACTTACATCAATCATAGATGTAGGTACAATGTTGTTTTTTGCAAATAACTCCACCATATCTCTACGTGCTTCGGGTTTTAGTTGGCGGCCTACCAAATATTTTTGACTTTCAAGATCGGGTTGGACATCGGGTTGCGAAAGATAAATCTGTTTTTCACGTTCGAGAAGTTGCAATCCCAGATATGCGGCCCCTAAATCTCCTGTGACGCAAATGATATCTCCCACTTTTGCTCCGGATCGATAGGTCATTTTATCTTTTTCACCTTGTCCAAGGGCCGTCACGGAAATCACCAGTCCCTGGTTTGATGAAGTAGTGTCACCTCCCACCAAGTCTACCTTATAGTGGTCGCAGGCAGCTCTGATACCAGCATAGAGCTCTTCTAGGGCTTCTACAGAAAATCGGTTGCTCACTCCGAGGCTTACGGTCACTTGCTTTGGCTGCGCATTCATGGCATAAATGTCGGAGAGGTTCACCACAATCGCCTTGTATCCCAGATGCTTCAGGGGATTATACATGAGATCAAAATGAATTCCCTCCAGCAACAAATCGGTCGAAACTACCGTAAGATGTTCACCATTGTCAATAAGAGCTGCATCATCACCCACTCCTTTTAATGAGCTCGGATTTTGCAAAGTGATCGAGCGGGTGAGATGATCTATTAAACCAAATTCACCATATTTACTGATATCTGTCCTCTTCTCTTCTGTGCTCATAAAAAAGATCGTCTTTTCAAGGCAAAGATGGGGAGAATTTTGGATAAGCCCCTACATGAAAAAAGACCTGATCAGCCCTCGCTCTTCAGGTCTCGATTATAGGTTTGATTGAAGGCTCAGTTTACGGCATCATTGGTTGATAGAAGAACTGCTCTTTGATCACCTTTCCATCCTGTACTTCATAGAGGCAAATTTCTTCAAATTGATTCCTTCCCATCCCTTTCATTGTGGTATCATTCATCATCCTTATACTAAAGAAGTTGCCCGCCACCAGTGGATCACTGACTTCACTACCATGAACTTCCTCTACTGAGGAAAACCATTGCGCGGCTTTCTGCTGTATCGCTGATTTTCCCTTGACACTCTCCCAGGGCGTACCCGCCGGCTCAATACTTTCGGCATTATCGGCATAAAGCTCTTCCTGCGCCTGTGCCCATGCTCCGGTTCGACATAATTCAACCAATCGATTTGCTACTTGTGCTGTTGTCATCTTGCTGTGATTTTTTCAGTTAAAAGAATTATCACAAAACTATCGGACCATTGAATGTCGTGGAAAGTGCAAATTTGCCATTGTTAGGGGGCGAAAATGCCAATTCTTATATATTTGATAAAACTCAATAATTATGCATGTTTCGGTAGTGGTCCCCTGTGGTGGTGCTATTCTAAGTAGCATCGTGGGTCCTTTCAAAGTATTTAGCTTCATCAATGAATACCTAATGTCATCCGGGCAAACGGATACACCCTTCTATGATATAGATCTGGTGGGTCTGACTGACGAAACTCATCTGTACGGGGGGATTTTCTCGATCAACCCAACAAAGAATGTGCAAGATGTTGAAAGTACAGATCTCATCATCGTCAGCACCCTGATGGGTCCAGATATGGCAGAGGAAATTGAGAAAAACCAACCTTTTGTCCCTTGGATCCAAAAGATGCATCGTGAAAAAAATGCAGAGGTAGCAAGTCTCTGTATGGGTGCTTTTCTTCTGGCAGCCACCGGACTCCTGGATGGAAAAAAGTGCAGTACGCACTGGTCGGCTGCAGATCGGTTTCGAAGATTATTCCCCAGGGTAAATCTGGTTCCGGATTGCATTATAACTGAAGAAAGAGGTATTTATTCCAGTGGAGGTTCATACTCCTTTCTGAACCTGATCTTATACTTAGTACACAAGTACAATGGCAAAGATGCCGCTAATCAGGCCGCCCGGATGTTTGAAATCGAAATCGAGCGGGATTCTCAAAGTCCATTCTTTGTCCTGCAAGGACAGAAAGAGCACGAAGACTTGTTGATCAAAAAAATTCAGACCTACATCGAAGAAAACTATGCAGAGAACATATCATTAGATAAGTTGGCACAGCAGTTTAATCTGAGTAAGCGAAATCTCATACGAAGGTTTAAGAAAGCCACCTATAATACGCCCAACCAATATCTGCAACGAGTGAAGATGGAGGCGGCGAAACGCAATCTGGAAAAAACAAATCAAAGCATCAGTGAAATAATGTACGATACCGGTTACAATGACATTAAATCCTTTCGACAGACCTTTAAGAAGTTTGTAGGAATCACTCCTTCGCTCTACCGGAATAAATATGGAAGAGCATAGTCATTCCACATAGTATATCTCTTGTCCACTATATACCCATATAGCTAAATAGACCAATCATGATTTTGACACAATTAAAGATAGCACTCAGAGGGCTGTGGAAAAATAAGGACCTCACGGTAATCAAGGTTCTTGGACTGGCACTGGGTCTTACGTGCGCCTTTCTCATGCTGACCTACAGCTGGTATGAGTTTAACTACGACACATTTCATGAAGAGTCGGACGACTTATACCGCATTGAATATCACATTCAGCTGGACAATGAAATTAACCTATCAAGGATACCAGCACCTATTGGCCCCAGACTCACGGATTATTTTCCTGAGATTAGATCTGCCGCTCGTTTTTTTCATCGAACGGTTAGCACAACTATATCTCGAACTGCAAATCAATACGAAATAGAAAATGTCTTCTTTGCAGATAGCTCAGCTAGAGACATTTTCACGTTTGACTTTGTAGCAGGAGATCCCTCAGAGGCCCTGATTAACCCCAAATCTGTGATTCTTACAGAAGAAATGGCCACTCTTTTCTTCGGCCATACCGATGTATTGGGAGAACCCCTGGAATTATCTGGAGAAAAAGGATTTACGGTCGCAGGTGTCATTAAAAATTGGCCCAATCAAAGTCATATTGATTTTAATATGCTGCTACCCTACGAGGCCATGATTGATATCGAACCGGAGCACGCCCGGCAGAATGTCCGATCCGTTCTTGAGAACAACTGGATTGCCTCCCATTCATACACCTATGTACGACTGTACCCTAACCAGGATCTGGATCTACTCCATGATAAATTCAAGGCGTTTATCCAGGAATATGGGTACGAGCAAATGAGGGACAAACAATCTTTCACGCTGATGCCTGTGCAGGATCTACATATTTATTCAGAGGGTGGACCTACTCCTTCGGCCAACATTGACTATTTATATCTCTTTATCATCGTGGGTCTACTCATCATAGGGATTGCCTGTATCAATTTTGTAAACCTCTCCACAGCCGGTGCCCTCAGTAGAGCAAGGGAAGTGGGCGTACGAAAGGTTATGGGGGCCAGCAGACCTTCACTAATTGTGCAGTTCCTAGCCGAATCATCTCTCCTGACAGGCTTTGCCTTTGTGATTGGTATAGGATGCACCTATGCACTCCTGCCCAGCCTAAATGCATTGACCGGACAGGATATTCCTCAGCAGGTACTTAGTAATCCAGTGATACTGCTTACTGGATTGGGACTCTATATCGCTACCGTCTTACTCTCGGGTACCTATCCCGCTTTTTTCATTAGTCGGTTTAAGCCGGCAATAGTGTTGAGAGGGAAAAAGTCGGGTCAGGGTCATGAGGGCAACTGGTTGAAATCGTCACTGATCGTGCTACAGTTTGCCGCCTCCATCATCTTCATCGCCGGGGCATTCATTGTTTTCAAGCAGCTGGACTTTCTAAAGAATCGACCACTTGGATTCAATGAATCACTTATTGTAAATATCCCTCTTCAAAGTGAAAATAACATCAACAGCGTATTTAGACCTGGTGATGCCAACTTACGTCAGCGTATGAATGCATTTGATGAATCACTTATGGGTTTGGCCGGGGTAAAGGCAGTCACACAGGGAGCCAATCCACCCGGAGTGGGTGCTGTGCTGCGTAAGGTATGGAATGACAACATAAAAGAAGAGGACAACTTCTATGCTGGTATTCTCTCTGTAGATTACGACTATGTGGAAACCTTCGATATCCCTCTGTTGGGAGGTCGCGATTTTGATGAATCCTATGGCCTAGACCATACCAGTTCGTTTCTCATCAATGAAAGGGCCATGGAGGCGCTGGGTTGGCGTGATCTGGAGTCTGCCCTGGGTCAAAACATGGTACTTGAAGGCAAAGAGGGACAGGTAGTAGGGATCCTTAAGAATTTTCATTTTAGTAATCTCAGAAATGAAATCGACCCATTGATAATGGAGGTTCGCCCCGGAGCATTCGGATATTTTTCGGTAAGGCTGGACAATGAAAATGTCAGTACGATTTTAGGCACAATAGAAGACCAATGGAATACCTTTTTCCCGGAGAAAGTCTTTGAGTATACATTTTTGGAAGAGTCTTTAAACGATCAGTACGCATCCGAAAACAGGCTGTCGCAGCTGACAACTTACTTTGCCATTATTGCTATCATCATATCATCCTTTGGTCTATTGGGTCTTGCTGCACTCATGACACGAAAGAGATTTAGAGAAATCGGTATACGAAAGGTTTTAGGAGCCAGTGTAAAGCAAATTCTCATTTTGATTTCCAAAGATTTTCTACTTCTCATCTTGTTGGCCACATGCCTTGCCGTACCGGTGACGTGGTATCTGCTGGATGACTGGCTGACACAATTTGCATACCGAATTTCATTTCCCTGGTGGACACTATTCATAAGTGCCGTAGTGGTGCTAATCCTTGCATTTTTTACCGTCAGTACTCAGTCTCTTAAAGCAGCAATTGCCAATCCGATAGAAGCAATTCGCGACGAATAGGATTGTTGCACTAGTATGTATTTTATTATCTGGATAGATTCTTAATTTGGGAGCCAAGAAATCAAGAATCTAAATATTTCCATGTCAAAATTTTCTCTGAAGGGTAAAGGGGCTATCATCACTGGGGCCGCCAGTGGAATCGGAGAGGCCATCGCCCGTGTATTCGCCGATTGTGGAGCCTCCGTATTCATTTTGGATGTCAATACCGATGGCGCCAAGGTGGCGGAAGAAATCAGTCAGCAAGGAGCGTCAGCGGAATTCATCAATTGTGACATCACGGATTTGACAGCGGTGCAAGAAGCTGTATCTAAAGTCACAAGTCAGCATTCATTGGACATATTAGTAAACAATGCCGGAATCGCGCACGTAGGGTCTATCACAGAAACAACTCCTGCAGATTTTGACCGAGTCATGAGTGTGAATGTGAAAGGAATGTTTCATTGTATTCAGTCCTGCATTCCTCACATGCAAAAAAATGGAGGTGGAGCCATCGTGAATATAGCTTCTACTCTTTCTTCTGTAGCCATAGCGCATCGGTTTGCATATGGCACTAGTAAAGGCGCCGTCTTAGCCATGACTTATTCTGTGGCATTAGATTATATTGATGATGGCATCCGATGCAATGCCATATCTCCAGGGAGGGTGCATACCCCCTTTGTCGATGGTTTCATTGCCAAGAATTACCCAGGCAGGGAAAAAGAAAAATTTGTAGAGCTATCAAAGGATCATCCGATAGGAAGAATGGCAAAGCCTGAGGAGATTGCGCATCTCGCATTATATTTATGCTCAGATGAAGCAGCCTATGCAACAGGAAGCAACCATCATATCGATGGTGGATTTACCAACTTAAAACGATTTTAATAATACAAGAGAATGAAATTAATTCGATTTGGAGCTGCTGGTGAGGAAAAACCAGGTGTGCTGAACAGCGCAGGAAAAAAACTAGATGTATCATCTTTTGGTGAGGACTATGATGGAAAATTCTTTGCAACTGATGGTGTGGCAAGATTATCAAAGTGGTTAATAGATCATGCAGGTGACTGTCCGGAAGTATCGGATGATGTGCGGTTAGGCCCCCCTGTGAGCATGCCCAGCAAAATGCTGTGTGTAGGCTTAAACTATGCAGCCCATGCCAGAGAGAGTGGCATGGACATACCAAAATCTCCCGTACTTTTTGCAAAAGCTACCAGTGCCATTGTTGGGCCCTTTGACAATGTTATGATTCCCAAAAACAGTGAGAAATCAGACTGGGAAGTAGAACTGGCATTTGTTGTTGGTAAAAAAGCGAGCTATGTCTCAGAAGAAGAGGCCCTTGATTATGTTGCTGGTTACCTGGTACATAATGATGTGAGTGAACGTGCCTTTCAGTTAGAACACGGAGGCCAGTGGGTAAAAGGTAAAAGTGCCGATACTTTCGCACCCCTCGGTCCATGGTTGGTGACGTCTGATGAGGTGAGTGATCCCAACAACCTTAATCTGTGGCTAAAATTGAATGGTAAAATGTTGCAGAATAGTTCTACATCAGACTTTGTTTTCAACATTCAATATTTGGTTTCTTATATCAGTCAATACATGTCTTTACTCCCAGGTGACATTATATCTACGGGAACTCCTGCAGGAGTGGGACTAGGACTTAATCCTCCCCAGTTTTTAAAGCCTGGTGATGTTATGGAACTTGGTGTCGAAGGATTAGGGGTAATGCGTCAAACAACTGTAGCTTACAGCAAACAGTAGGGATCCGTTTAAAAACTGACTTTCAGTCGGATGAATGTGGCCGTAATAGGCGAAGTATAACGATCACCCGTGTCATTGAACGCCAACTGGCCTACAATATCGAGATCCCAGTTCTGGGCAATCGACCAGGTGAGGGTTGGATTGATAAATAACGGTTTACTAGAAACCGGGCTGTAGATAATTGCTAACACTCCATTGATCAAGGGTGTGATGGGATAACTGGTGGTGGCAAATAACGCGTGCCGGAATGGATACAAGTTTTTGGCGGAGAGTTGAAAACTGAAAAGATCTGCCAGGGATCCTGCAGTGACTCCATTGGAGTTGTATAAGTAGCCAATGCCGGCATACAGGCTGTTGCTGAAGGAGTAATCAGCACCGATTGTAAAGGCATAACTGGAGGGATCCTCACCTTCGAGCGGCGTAAAATATGTAATTTCTCCTTTGAGGCCTGCATTACCAATATTACCCGCCCATCCTGTCCCCAAGACAAATTCATTGTTGGCAACACCTGACAATAACTGGAAGTCATATTGGAAAGCATTCCATTTGAATAGCATCGCAGCTACGCGTTCATCCCATGTTGCAGCGCCATTGACAGCCATTTCGATGCTGGAAGCAACACCCGTATAATACTTAACTCTTAACGCATCTGAACCAGGTCTCTCTTCGTAATCAAAATCAGTAAAGGAGAAGGCATTGAATACGTCATTGGGATTCCAAACGGTACTGATGCCCCAATTGATACGCTGACGCCCCAGCCTAATCTCCCAGTTGTTTTTTACATATTCAAGGTATACACGATCCAGTGTACTGTTGATTACCGAACCCTCAGATTCCTGCCAATGAAAAGAGAGATCCAAAACATCATTATTTGCTTCCTCAATCTGATCACCAAAACCCGGTGATAACTTGACTAGATCTCCATAAAACAGACGATTTCTCATCTCAACCCTGACGGTCAGGTGATCATCGGCGTACCACTTAAAATTGAGACGATTATGCACCAGATTGTCGATCAAATAAGAATCAAAACCCTCTATTTTATATACAGATTGGAGATTCTTGACATAGCCATTTAATGTCCAATTGCGTTCCTTCTCATCCTGACTCATAGAGTGGATAGTACAAAACAACGCAATGATCAATGTTGCGAAGCCTCGTATCATCGCCATTCGTCCTTGAGTACTTTTCCATCCTCGATAGTCACTACTCTTCTTGCCCTGTCGATCACTCGCTGATCATGTGTAGAAAATACGAATGTCATTCCTTCTTCCTCATTGAGACGTGCCATTATATCCAACAGATTGGCTGTGGATGAAGAGTCAAGATTGGCGGTTGGTTCATCCGCCAGGATAAAAGAGGGCTTTGGAGCCAATGCTCTGGCGACTGCCACCCGCTGTTGCTGCCCTCCTGAGAGCTCAGTTGGTTTATTGTGCATTCGATCTCCGAGACCTACTGCCTGCAGCATCTCTTTGGTTCTGGCATCTCGTTTTGCCTTATCGACTTTTTGAAGGAGCATCACGAACTCGACATTCTCCCTGGCCGTAAGCACTGGAATCAAATTGTATGATTGAAACACAAATCCAATGTGGGACTTACGAAAATCAATCAGCTGATTGTCACTAAGCGTGGAAATATCCGTTCCGTTCACAACCACCTTGCCTGAAGAGGGTCGATCAAGACCGCCCATGATATTTAGTAAGGTTGTCTTACCCGATCCTGAGGGTCCTACGATGGCCGTAAACTCTCCCTTCTTAATGTCCAATGATACACCTCTTAGTGCCTTGACGGGTACTTTTGTCTCATCATACGTTTTATGCACATCAGTGACTTTGATTACAATTTCCTCTTTCATTGATTACAGTTTTCTAAGTGCTTCGACTGGTCGCAATCGAATAGCTTTGATTGCAGGATATATAGATGCCAATACGGCCGTGATCAATACAGCCATCGCAACTGTCAGTATGGTCCCAGATTCCAGGGAGGGTCTTACGATATCTTTCATGCCAAATTCTTCCAGAGCAGAACTCCATGCAGAAAGGTTGATACCGACCTTGTTTAAATATTTTGTAGTAATGTAGCCCAGGAGAATACCGATAGGAGCTCCCACCAGGGCGATATAGAGCGTCTCAAGTACAATCATAAAGAAGACTCTGACCCGGTTCATACCCACTGCCATCAACATACCCAACTCACGGACTCGTTCTAGTACGGCCATGAGCATGGTATTGATAATTCCAAATATGAGTGCTAGCATAAAGATGGTGGTCATGATAATGAGGTTTAATTTTATCTGTGAACTGAACAGCTCCAAATCTGGAGATATCTGTTTATAGGTTTCTGCTTTCCAGGGATATGTTGCATTTAGATCTGCTGCAAAGGCATCAGCATTATCTATATCTCCCAGTAAAATTGCGATCTCATGGGCAGATTTGGGCGAAACACCGGCAAGGCGCACGAGATCTTTTCTATTGGCAAAAACATAGAGTTCATCATGGAGTTTACTATGTGTTTTGTAGATACCGGAGACCCTGAATGCAGCCGTTGTAATATCTGCATCTGTGTTTTGGAATGTCAATACCACCTTGGATCGAAGCTTTACTTTCAATTTTTCCGCGGTGCGCTCACTCACTAAAATCTGATTGCGCTTAGCGGTATCAGGTGCAGCCCCTTCAATGATTTTGGTGAGGATTTGGGTCACGCTATCCTCCCGCACCATATCGATCCCTTTCACCATGATGCCACTGGCCGCTGCACTTGAAGAAATCATGCCATTCAGTAATATTCTGCTGGTCACTGCATGGACTTTGGGGTCTGATTCAAGATCCTCAACGATCTCAGAAGCATCATCTATCGTAAGTTTTACATCGAAATCATCTTCAAAATGTGGATCATGCAGCTGAATATGTGAGGTTTCACTTTCGATGATTCCAGAAACATAATTGTCCACTTGCCCTTGCATAAATCCTAGAAGGAAGATAAGTGCCCAAATGCCAATGACAATTGATCCTATCACCACCAGACTTCGGGTCCGGCTCCTCCAAATGTTTCTCCATGCTATGATTGGTACCATAATAATCCACTTTTAGCCACGCATGGCTTCCACAGGTTTTAATCTAGAAATCTTATACATGGGATATAGAGATAAGACAGTGATCATAAGGAATATGACCACAGCCTGGCCGATAAATATGCTGAAATCCATAGAAGCCGGCAATAATGGCTGCACTCCAAAGCGCTCATAAGCTTCAGCCATCTGACCGCTCAATTCAATAGGGTTTTTATAGAAATAATAGACCAAGGGCATTGAAACAATGATGCCAGCCACACAGCCAATCATGCCCAGAAAGATGGTCTCCAACCACAACATGACATTGAGCTGACTGCTACGCATTCCGATTGCTTTGAGAATGCCGAATTCATACTCACGTTCCTTCAACATCATGAGTATGGTACCAAATATTCCAAACCCAATGATGAGGTAAAGCACCATCAGTATGATCTGACTACCGGCTGTGTCGACCTCCCGAGCCTGAATCAAGTCCGGCATCATTTCCTTGAAATCTAGTACTTCGTAATCGTCACCAAGTCTAGTACGTAGTTCTCGCACTACATGACGTAGGTCATCGGGGTCTTTAATATCTACGACCAGAGCGGTCAGTAGATTTTCAGTGCCGTAAAACCATTTAGCTTTTTCTATACCGACATATACCAATTGTTTATTTAAATCAGGAGCACCAAATCTGACCAAACCCCGAATAGGAAATTTACCTGCGGAATTAATACCATGATAACCTTGACTAATGAGGACCAGCGTGTCACCTACACCTACCTTTAGATATTCGGCTAGCCCCTCTGCCACCAACACACCCTCATCAGCGGACTTAAGATATGATCCTGAAATCATTCTCTGGTCGGCCTTCGTAAGTGATTTCTCCCGGTCAGGATCTACTCCAATGACGAGAGCTCCTTTCGTATACGTTTTGTATGAAGCCAGAGCAAAACTCTCAATTCTCGGCACCAATTGGTAAATCTCTTCTATTCCTTCCGCTGCAGCATATGACGAACTAGGTTCAAAGGCATTGTCGATAGTCTTATCGTCCCAGTATCCGGCTTTATGGATTTGAGCATAGCCAAAATGGTAGTGGACCACGCTATTCACCATATGATCCCAGGTACCTTCCTGAATAGATGATATAGCGATTGAAAAGAAAACTGCAAAGAGAATCGAAGCAGCCGTGATGATCGTTCTCCTTCTATTTCTCCAGATGTTTCGTGATGCCAGTCTCAGTAATTGCTTCATAGCTTACCTTACTCTTTTCAGGTTTTGAATGGAGAAGAAAGAAGTTTCAATAGGCTCATCAAATACTAGGTCCAGCTGTTCTATGACCGTCTTTTTACCCGGTTCATCAGCAGGAATCATTTCAATGAGCGTCGGTAAGGTCCTTCCCCCTATTTCCCTCACATTTTTACCTATCATTGTATTGACCAGGTAATCATCCTCATCATAAAATTCAGTCTTTAATTGAAGAAGTTCGTCTTTGCTAATCCATGAAATGACTTTCCCCCACACGACAGGGGCCTCAGGCTTTGGGGTAAGTTCGATTTTGTGACACATTCTACCATCTACTTCTTCTTCCCCCACGAGTTCATGGGTGTAATCAACTACAACCGATGATTCTCTGACCAAATCATCATTTGTAAAATCACTTCCCATCCAGGATTGCATCATCATGGATGGTGGTAGTTTGATCGCTCTGTCGATAGAAGGTTGCCAGTTCCAAATCTCCTTTTCTCTTTTTAGAAAGGCCGCTCCTTTGTCTCTGGCAGGGGCCGTGATGAGCGTCAAACTGTAGTCAGCTCCCTTGCTCCATGACTTCATCGTAATTTCCCTGGACCAGGAGGGTCGGACGATAGTCATTTTCATTTCGCCTCGGCTTGAGGTAATACCTCGAGCCTTTTCATCGGCCTTCTTTATGATTTCCGTAGCATTCTGTCCATATACACTAAAAGTGAAAATAAACACCAGCGCCATTAGAATATTAGTTTTCATTAATTATAAATTTAACCTAAACTAAATAATTATTTAAGTTTGATTTAGACTCAACAGCTTTTTCTTTATTAGATTTTGAATACCGTCCAAAGGATATTGATCTTGCATGTGAATAAAATGGATAAGGACTCCATCAAGGAGAGCCGCCAGATACATTGCTTCCAGCTCTGCATTTGGTACACTCATCTGATTCAATAAAGAGACAACCGTACTTAGGTTCTTTATTTGATGCTGTTTCAACAGTTCCTCATATTTTGAAATGATCTCATCTTGCATAGATAAACCCATGATCAATTTCCAGTAGGTAGGGTTTGCTCTCACTTTTTCGACTGCGTCATCTATAATGTTAATTAGACTTTGCATTGGGTCAAGATCCTCCCTTATTGCGCTCTCAATCATTTCATCTCCCATTTCAACCACATCCCGTATCAATGCCTCCAGCAGATGATCCTTGCTTTCGTAATAGTTATAAATTAGTCCCTTACTCACCTTCGCTTTCTTTGCAATCTGGCTGATAGATGTCTTGTGAAACCCCTGATGAGCAAATAAATCTAATGCTGCGTTTTGGATTTGTACCATACTGCGGTTCCTGATTTCCTCTACTTGCTCTTTAGTTCTTGGCGACATATTTTTATTATTGACCGAACGGTTAGTCAAAGATATGTTTAAGCCAGGTTAAAGTCAAGTCACAATCCACCGATTATTTGAAATAAACGGCAAACGAGGTAAAATATCCGATAAGAAATTAGGTGCCTGGAGAAAGGGTGTCACCTACTCAGAAGCATCTTCGAGGTCTTCAATACGGTTGAGAAGTCTTGCAGTAATGCGTAAAAAATCTCTTTCGGTAATAATCCCTACTAGTTGATTTTGCTCATCAACTACAGGTAATGCGCCGATTTTGATTTCCTTCATTTGAGACATGGCATCCCTGACGGTTGTATCCGTGTGGGCAATGACGGGATCTTTGATCATGATGTCTCCGACCGTATTTCCCTTTCTGGATTGCTCTTCTTTTAGGAGTTGTCGGATAATCAATCTACTGGTCACAAGGCCTACCAGTTTTCCCTTTTGATCCTCTACAGGAAGATACCTGATTCTTCTCCAATCCATCATTTCGCCCACAAGTTCGATAATATCTTCCTGTCGTACCGTGACAATATCGGTGGTCATACATTCCCCGACTGTTAGCGTCATAGGTTCATAACGTACGAGGTCCTTTACTTCTGGCTGTGGCCAATCATGGACAGGAATCTCCTTTTTTTGATATTGAGCAATCGTAGCGGTAACCACGGTAAGGGCTTCATCTCTTGGTACTTCCTTCAGAAGTTTAGTATACCCCCTC
This sequence comes from Saprospiraceae bacterium, assembly GCA_050298535.1. GTDB lineage: Bacteria > Bacteroidota > Bacteroidia > Chitinophagales > Saprospiraceae > JABDMH01. Next base: position 414,229 of record JBNKUI010000087.1, on the reverse strand, counting down.
AGTAGCCAACGGGCTCCATTCATATGCTTGGTTGCCCTGGACTCAATCACACCCAAATAACGATCAATGTCACCCTGATCAACCCCCTGAGAAGCTAATCCCATTCGTGCTATGGGGATCAACTGGTCGAGAACAAGATCGCAAGCACTGATCTTGGTGTCGTCCAGCCAACTAAAAGTGGTATCTATCCCATAGCGGGCAGCCTTCATGAAGTTGTCTCGAGCCTCCGCAAATAAGATGTGCTGGGTTATATCGTCATATTTCTCTGCAAAACCTACCATAAGCCCCAGCCAAAATGCTGCATTTGCCACTTCATCTATCACTGTGGGGCCTGCTGGCAAGACTCTGTTCTCAATCCGTAGGTGGGGCTTGCCATTGTCACTGATACCATAGCAAGGCCTATTCCATCGATAGACGGTGCTGTTATGTACCTGCAGTGCTTTCAACTTAGGTACTTCTCCCCGCTGAATTGCAGCAAGTGAGTCCTCTTTGACATCACTACTCATCAACACACGAAATCGAGCGATGTCATCCTTATATATTTCTAATATACTGTCAACGAGCCAGTCATTGCCAAATATGACACGAGGTGCCCGCTCTCGCAAATGCCGATGAGAAGACCGAGTATCTATCGACTGTTGAAACATCGCGATCCGAGACTCGTGCCAAAGTCTTCGTCCAAAAACAAGAGGAGAGTTTGCCGCGATGGCCATCACTGGTGCCGCTAGCGTCTGTGCAATATTGTACATCTTCGCAAACTCATTGGGAGATACCTGAAGATGTACCTGAAATGAAGTATTGCATGCCTCTAACATAGGTGAGTCATGCTTTATAATTAACTCATCGATGCCAGTAATTCTCAACTCATATTCGGGACCCAGGAGTTGCTCGTTGATGGCATTCATCAATGCCTTATAGCGTTCCTTGGGGGTCAAATTGTCTAATGACAGATCAAATTTTCTTAGTGTGGGAAGAATGCCTGTCAAGATAGGCTTAGCCTGCATCTGACCAAGGGCATTATGAATAACACTTAGCCTGGCCAATGTTTCTTCTTCCAACATACTTAGGCAGGCACCTGTAAATGTTCTTGGAGTAAGCGTAATCTCAAGATTAAATTGAGCCAGTTCGGACTCTAACCATGGATGCTCTTTGAGTAATTCCATTGCCTCCAGAGCAATCATGGCCGGTTTGTGACTATCATTATGTACCAATACCATCTCCTGCTCAGCACCGATACGTCGGATATCACGCTCAAACCAATCGTTTTTTATCATGGTATCCAATGCTCGGACATCGTCTAGAAGAGAACGAATAAATCGTCTCAACTCTTCCTGGTCACTAGGGAGGTGGACCTGCTGCTCACCCATGGAATTCACATTTTTTGTGCCCTGATAAGTTATGAGTTGTCACGGACTTAATGCAATTTATTTGTGTGATAATGTTACTTGCATCATAATATAGATGGATAAACTAAATAAATGGTCCTACCGTTTAGTACCTATGATGTTCAGAATACTCCTAGTCCTAATGGCAATATCTTCGCTGAGTTGTTCAAAGAATCGTGACATTCTGTTCGAAATACCCATGCGACTTGAATTTGAAATTCCTGCTGGACTCAATCCTTTCGATAAGCATTTTCAAATAATCGAGGGAGTTCGCACAAACTATGATGTGATTCGGGAGCAGTTTAATGTACCGGAAGACCAGGAAATCACAATACGGCCTGGCTCAGCACTTCTGACTTCAGCCACAGGAGATATAAATTTTGACTTCCTGGAAGAGTTTGGAATCTTCTTGTTCGAAGAAGATCGCGAAGATGAAATCGATGCATTTCTTACCGATCAGGTACCATTTAATGCCGGTAGAAATGTCGTCGTCCTTCCCTATGATACCGATCTCACTGAATTGGTCGCTCAGGAAGATGTCAACTTTAAAATCGCCTTTCGACTCAGGGGAACCACACCAACATTCATACAAATGGTGATCGAACTAGTCTTCACCGTTGAATGAGCAAAGTATATATTAGTTAAATTTTAATATTAAAGGTTTACACGAATTACTTTTTGTACGGTAATCAGCCTATATTCGAGCCGGAATTGTAAACCTAACCCTTGAATAATTTGAGGCTTCTCAGAATTATTGTTTGTTGTATCATCTTTTTGGGTGGAAATGAGCAATCTAGTGCACAGGATCCAATAAGAAACCCCCTGGCCGAGGAGTTGCGTCGACAGCGCACATTGTCGAATGACGCTCTGGTGCTACAGGAACTTTGCCGCATAGTATATGATGATAGACTCACTCACCAACGTAGTGCTGTGGTTTCAGACGCAACGTGGTTTGACCTCGACTGGAGTTTATTTAGGAGAGTAAAACGGACTGCCAACGATGTAATCTCCATAGCCATTCCAGTGGATACAGGTCTCATTGAACTTGACTTGTATCGTTTCAGACCGTTGGCAGAAGATTTCAAGGTAATTACAGCCTCAGGATCTATCACACAACACGAAGAAATCTACTATCGAGGAGTGATCCGTGGTGATGATCAGTCTGTTGTTGCACTGTCCCTACTGGAAAATGAACTAATGGGAGTGATCTCAAGCAGAAGGCATGGTAATATAGTCATCGGAAAAGATGAAACACAAGGCCTCCATGTAAGTTACAAAGATGAAGATCTACAAATATTAAATGATTTTAGCTGCGAGGCTTTGGAAGTTCCCGGACGCGATACTGAAGAAATATCAGATCATTCACGATCTGAGGCCGTGGGGTGTGTTGAGATATATTTTGAGGTAACAAAAGATTTGTACGAGGAACTCAACAGTAATGTAGGTTCTGTGATTTCCCATGTGACAGGTTTGTTCAATGTAGTTTCTGCCCTGTATGCTAATGAAAGTCTCTCGATAAAGATTTCTGAGATCTTTGTTTGGGATATAAATGATCCATACAACACCTCTACTGCAGCAAAGGCACTTCAGTCTTTTCAGAATGAGAAGACATCCTTCAATGGGAATCTTGCCCATCTTTTGGACGGTGGCAATGGGAATGGTGGAATTGCCTATGTGGATGTACTGTGTGATCCAGGGTTTGCCTATGGGTACAGTAGAATTGACAAGAACTATAGCGGATTTCCCAATTACAGCTGGACGGTCAATGTCGTCGCCCATGAGTTGGGCCATAATTTCGGGTCGCGTCACACACAAGACTGCGTATGGGGTAGTGACCAGTGCACCGCTATAGATGGCTGCCATCAAATAGATCCAGACGTTGGCTGCGGCTCTTGTGAGCCAGGTCCACTTCCCGACAAAGGCACCATCATGAGTTATTGTTATCTCCAACCCAATATCGGTGTAGACTTCAGTCTTGGATTTGGTGCCGAACCGGGTGCCCTTATCAGGGCCCGTGCTGCCTCAGCCTCATGTCTGGATGATTGTAATACCGCCAATGCCTGTACCATCGAAATTATTGATGTAAGTGTCACAGATGCCACATGCGGAGAAGACAATGGTGTCATTGAAATCGAGGTTCTAGGAGGTTCTGGTACCATCTTATATGATATTGGGAATGGCTCGCAGTCTAGAAGCACGTTTGAAAATGTACCTCCCGGCAATTACACGATCACTGTCACAAACGGTCTGAGTTGCTCCAGGTCACAATCCGTAACAGTGGAGTCGCAAGGAGTGAAGCCCAAGATCGCTGCAACCGTCCGAAACAGCGCATGCAAAGAAAATACAGGCGTGATTGAAATCAATGCATCTCAAGGTACCGCACCATATACGTACAAGTTGGGCAACAAGACACAGGATGATCCCATTTTTAACCAACTAGAACCTAAAGATTACAAGATTACTGTCATTGATGCAAATGGATGCTCAGAGGATAAATCACTTACCGTTTTCTATGATAACCCACCTTCACATACTGCATTGGTAAAGCACACCAGCTGTGGTGAAGAAAATGGACAAGTACTATTTGAAGTCGAGGGTGGTACTGCACCTTTTGAATATCAATTGGGTAGCAAGTCTTCCCAGGTAGATCACTTCCTGGATGTGGCACCTGGTACATACAAAGCAAAAGTTATCGATGACAATGGCTGCTCTTCATTGACAGAAGTAAAAATTTTTGACAGTGACGCCATTGTTATGAATGTTGACTTCCAATCGACTGACTGTGGTCATTCAAATGGAACAATTGAAATCCAGGCAGAAGGGGGAACAGGTACGCTTAGCTTCGGGATTGATGGGGTCTACCAGGAGGAAAGTGAATTTGCCAATCTTCCTGCAGGAGATTACAAAGTGTCTGTGCGAGATGAATTACTTTGTCTGGAAGAAGTCGAAGTTGCCATCGAATCATCGATCGCACCCACCATTTCCATTCAACCCACCCCTACGTCATGTGGTGAAAAGAATGGTCAGGTTGTCATCAATGTAGAAGGAGACTCGGGTCCATATATATTTGAATCTCCCACAGCCGGTACAAGCATGGATGGTACTTTTTCAAACTTACCCGCAGGGACTTTCACCGCTGCGGTAGCGGATCAACGAGGATGTATCTACACCACTGAAACCAGTATTTCAGCCTCATCGTCTCCCTCGCCGAAAATTGATGTGCAGAGAACTCGATGTGGAGAGTCAAATGGTGTTATTAGTGTCGCCGTGACTGGAGGCATTGGACCCTATGGGTACTCTCTAAATGATCAACTTCAGGATGACAGCATATTCATGTACCTAGAAGCAGGATCCTATTCTGTTGTGGTATCCGACGCTACGCATTGTTCTGATACCGTGGAGATTAGTATTGACACATCGGAAGCAGTATTTGCAAATGTCGAATGGCAGCATACAAACTGTGGGGGCAGTAATGGACGTATCTCCATAAGTAACCTAAACGGAATAGCTCCCTTCAGCTTTCTTGTTGACTCGGTAGCATATCAGGACACTTTCATTGATCAACTTCCAGCTGGTGACCACCGAGTCACTGTTACAGATTCAGATGGATGCCTATACGAGCGAGAAGTGCAGATTGGCCCATCTATAGGAGTACAACTTGTCACCGCAGTAGAAAACACTTCCTGTGGGAATGACAATGGAAGTATTGATATTTTGTCGATGCAAGGCAATGGTCCCCTAACACTTACCATTAGTGATTCCCTGGTTGACGACCCTCGCTCACTTCGTGACTTGAGTCCCGGGGCATATACGATTTCTGCCAGAGACAGTTTGGGATGTGAAGAAGTAGCGAGTTTTGCAATAGAAGCCTCCACAAAACCCTCCATTTCCTTGAAGAAAGACGATACTCACTGCGGGTCTAATAATGGATGGATGGACATTGAAATCAGTGATGGGATTGGTCCTTTTCAGACTACTGTCAATGGAGAGCCAATTACTGACCTTTTTGTTTCAGCTTTAGAAGCTGGCACGTTTATTATCCAAGTGACCGACTCGGTTTCCTGTATTGATACCCTCGAGACTTCTATTCTTGAATCTACACATCCTGTGTTAGATGCCACAGTAAAGAATGCGTACTGTGAAATGGAGAACGGCCAGATTTCTCTGGAAGGAGATCTGGGGCTGGCGCCTTACACATATAGCATTAGTTCTTCACCCTATTCTGAAAATTTCAGTTTTGAGCAATTAGATACGGGTCTTCACCTTGTTAGATTGCGAGATGCAGATGGATGTATAGACAGCTTGAGCTTGTATGTGGCATATGATAGTCAGTACATTGCCCCGGAGCTGAAAGACATGAGTGCTATTTGTGAAGACGAGCCTGCAACGCTGCATACGGGACTGTCAGACCACCCTGCCATTCATTGGTATTTAGGTGATTCTCTGATCACTTCCGGGAGGTCTCAAATCAATGTAGATAAACCGGGGACGTATATAGCCGCCATTCAGTACCTACCTAATTGCATCCTCTCTGACACATCCGAAGTGCAGGAACACAGTAAACCAGATTTCAACTTACCCACAGAATCAAGCATTTGTCATGGATCGGCATTTACATTAGCGGCCCCGAATACTGACTTAATATATCGCTGGAGTAATGATTCGATCGGAACCATGATTTTCTTTCAAGAAAGCGGCCAATACACGTTATCGGTAGAAAACCAACACGGATGTGTCCGATCTGAGGTCATGGACCTTGAAGTATTATCTCCGGTCATTCTCCTAAGTAGTCAAACGAATTATGAGATCTGTCCTGGCGATGCGATACAACTAGAAGTCAGTGGAGCTCTATCCTATGAGTGGAAAACAGAGGACCCCTCACTAGAGGATACCCAAAGCGATAGTCCCACTGTGCGTCCAGATCAGGACGCTATTTATAAAGTGATTGGTAGTAACCAGTGTTTCAATGATAGTTTGCAGATCTCTGTATCCATCGCCTCTCCTACACATGATTTCAACAGAGACACCCTGGTGGTGGAGGGTGCACCACTGCAATTACACATTCCAAATATCCAGGATGCGTCATGGAGTTCTACTTATGGTATGGAGTGCCGGCAATGTTTGAATCCTACTATAAGACCCCTGGTGGACGGTCTTGTATCCGTTGAGTACGTTGATGCATTAGGGTGCACCTGGTCAGATGAAATACAAGTCCATGTCATACCCCTCCAATCTCTGCTGCCACCATTGATTAATTTCATTTCTCCGAATGGTGATGGACAAAATGACAATCTCCACTTCGAGGGCCTTGATAGATTTGATAATGCCACTCTGCAGGTTTTTGACCAGAACGGAATAAAGATTTTTGAAAGCAAGCAGTACAATAATAGATGGTCGGGAACCACAGATGGAAGCATGCTACCTGAAGGGTTATACTTCTACTTTCTTACATTATACATTGATGAAAGGGTTTTTCATTTTGACAGCGACCTAACAATTGTTCGAAATTAATGTCTGAGGTGCTAGCTACATATTATAAAATGACCGTGATTCTGCTACTCTTAGCAGGTCATCAACTCAATGCTCAAATTCAACAGACATGGCCCCTGCTGGAGTCATCATTCTTTAATGTAAATCCATCTCTATTGTCTCAAGATGCCGTGATAATTCAGGCAAATCATAACAGACGTTGGAGAAATGTACGTAGCAGTCCCCGACAAGCCGATTTGTCAATCCAAATGCCTTTTCGCAATGATAAGATGAGCCTGGGATTTCAGCTGGGAAGTGATCGCGTAGGTCCATTTTCATCAGATGGCATTCAAGTGGCTTATGCCTATGGTTTTCAAGTGGGTAAAACAAGAGAAGATCGACTAATGCTGGGTGTTTCCAGTAGATTGCAGCGGATTAGGATTGATCATGACCACTTTATTGCTAATAATGAATCCGATCCCACATTGAGTATACTGGATGAGCGAACTATCATTCCTCCTACAGTAGGAATTGGCATCAACTACTCGACCACACCTCCGGACTATGCCCACCCCGTGCAGTTTCTGGCAGGTGTTTCGGTCAATCAGTTTCTCCCACTTGAACATCGGTTCGAAAGCTTCTCGCTGGATCGGTTGAGCCAACTATTTGCGCACTTGGGATTAAACATTGGCCTCAGTCAGGATTTTGAATTAAAGCCGATGCTATTGATCGATGCAACCGAACGATCAGAAACAAACTATGCCGTAAGAATCCAAGCCTCTTACCTGTCGGCAGGTTGGCTCATGGTTCAGTATTCCAAGTCCGGGTACCTTACCAGTCAGCTAGGAATTTTATTTGATGCCGGTGGAATTCATGGGGAGAAATTTCAATTCAGTGCTAGTAATAGTTGGTATTTTGGAAATATAAGTGGGGAGTTAGGCAATGGATTACTATTATCCTTCGGATATCACAAGCCCATAGTTAACTAAAATGCTTTAGCATGATCACTTCACGTGCCGTGAGATGCCGGTATTTGCCGCGTGGAAGATTTTTCTTAGTGAGACCTGCATAATAGATGCGATCTAAACGCACCACCTCGTAACCCAGATGTTCAAATAATCTTCGAACGATTCGATTACGACCCAGGACCAGCGATACCTGTACATTCAATCTGTCCTCTTCGTCAGCGAAGGAAATTGTCTTCACCGGAACGGGACCATCTTCCAACATCACCTCGTTTTCTATCATCTTAAAATGCTGTTCTGAGAGAGGTTTATCAAGTGTCACGGCGTACTCCTTCTTGACTTCATGGGATGGATGAGCCAGCTTCTTCGCCAGGTCGCCATCATTTGTGATCAACAGAAGTCCGGTAGTATTCCGATCCAATCTTCCCACCGGAAACAGTCGTAGACTTTCCTTTTCTTTTACCAGGTCCAAAACGGTACGTCGGTCTTTCTCATCTGCTGTTGTTGTAATAACACCCTTTGGCTTGTTCATTAATAGATAGACCAGACGGGTTTCAGGCAATAAGCGCTTATCTTCGTGTTCGACAATATCATTTTCCTGGACCATAATGTAGGGCTCAAGCACAACTTTTCCATTGAGGGATACCTTTCCCTCCTTTATTAATTCGGCAGCCCTTCTTCTGGAACACAATCCGGATTTAGCTACAAACTTATTGAGTCGAATAGGATAGGTAACAACCTCCTGGTCCTTGCCAGGGCGTTTTCTATAAAAGGGATTTTGATGTGGTCCTTGTTTTCCTTTTGCCATTAGAAGGGGATATCGTCCTCATTCATCTTAGATGGTCGGGTAATGATATTGTCGCTAGGATCCATATCGTCAGTGAGACTGCTGAAATCAAATTCATCCAGATTTGCAAACTTGGCGAAATGATCAATAAATCGGAGTTTCACAGTATCCAAAGCACCGTTTCGATGCTTGGCAATAATGATCTCTGCGATTCCTTTTAATGACATACCCTCACTTTCAGTGATGTCGTAATACTCCGGCCTATAGATAAAAGATACAATATCTGCATCTTGTTCAATCGCACCAGATTCCCTAAGGTCTGACAGCATCGGTCGCTTCTCTCCTCCACGTGTCTCGACCGCCCGACTCAACTGTGACAAGGCAATCACAGGCACGTTTAGCTCTTTAGCCATTCCTTTAAGGGCTCTTGAAATGGAGCTAATTTCCTGCTCTCTGGTGCCGGACCGCTTACTATCTATATTACCGGACATTAGCTGTAGATAATCGATCACAACGAGCTGTATATCGTGTTGCATCTTCAGTCTTCTACACTTCGCACGCAGTTCAAAGCTATTGATGGCCGGTGTATCATCTATATAGATTGGTACGGTCGAAAGCTTCTCCACCGCAGTGTGCAGTTGTTGCCATTCGTGTGCTTCCAGCTGACCATTTCTGAGTTTCCTGGATGAAATTTCTGCCTCCATAGAAATCAATCGTTGCACCAGCTGGATACTGGACATCTCTAGACTAAAGAGTGCAACAGGCCTCTGATAATCCATGGCAGCGTTCTTTGCAAGAGAAAGAGTAAATGCCGTCTTACCCATACCAGGTCTTGCTGCCAAAATAATTAAATCAGAGGCCTGCCATCCTGATGTAAGTCGATCAAGTTCAGTGAATCCTGTTGGCACACCTGTGAGCCCCTCTGTTTTCTTCGCTAATTCTTCCAGTTGCTTTTGAGCCCTTATGGCCAAAGCACCCACAGACTCAAATCCTCTATTTAGGTTTTGCTGAGTAATCTCAAAAAGATTTCTCTCTGCGTCGTCCAGGAGCTCAAAAACATCTTTTGTATCATCGAATGAGTCCTTGATAATTGTAGTGGAAGCCCTTATTAGCTCGCGCTGTATGTGCTTCTGTGCAATAATTCGAGCATGGTATTCAATGTTAGCTGCTGAAGCCACTCGGTTAGTTAGCTCCACCAGATAGTTAGGCCCCCCCGTCTTATCAATATGACCTTCTGATTTCAGTTCCTCATGCACTGTCAAAATATCAATGGGGTGCGTTTTCTCAAACAACCTGAGCATAGCTTCATAGATATATCCGTGTCCTTCCACATAGAAGCTTGCGGGTTGAAGGATATCAAGAACCGTTGGCAATGCGTTCTTATCCATCATAATGGCACCCAACACAGCCTCTTCTAAGGCTATGGCTTGAGGTTGAATCTTACCGAACTGCAGTGCGCTATAGTCTGCTTCACCTTTTACAGGGGTTAGTACCCTGCCACTTGTATACTGATTGGGCTTATTAGGTTCTGCCATATGTTATTTAGTCAACAATTGACGCATAAGGCAAAATTACAATATAAAAGCGTCTAAATGCGATCTGAAAAATCCAGGACGCTTGTAGAGCCTGTTGATAGATGCCAATTAGATGTTAGAAGAATGTGGAAAAAAAACCATTTCTGGCATTTCCATATGTATTGACTAATAATTCCCTCACAGGGAGCCGATATCGGAAGAAATTCTGGTGCCGACTTTTGGCCAGCACCCGTCAATATATAAGCAAGGTCTTGATTATGAATACCCTACAGTAATGAGGAACTCATCAAGGATATGTATCTGAAACAAATCGGATTTTGTGGAAAAAAAGTGAAATGGCTCCTAATTTTCTGCGTTGGCTAATTTCACCTCCACGGAGCGAATCACCTCTTTTTGATCATCGATTGCTCTTTGGGCCCCCTCCTGATCCAGGATATTTTGATCAATCAGCTGTTCATTCTCAGCTATTTTGGCCTTCCAGTCTTCAATTTGCTTGTGGTATTTCTCATTTAGCTTCTCTAATTTTGTAAGCTCTCTCTCCAGATCTTTTAAGTTTTTCTCCTCATCCTTAAGCTCCACCTTGATATTTTCAATATTAAGAAGCTTTAGAAACCCATCAAAGAAAGTAAGAGCACCCTCATATGCTTCAGGATGATCGTCAGAATTTAGAAAAGCACCTCCCAGATCAAACCATACAATTAGTTCTGATCCATCTCCCGCTTTTTTCACCTGGCTATAAATATCCACAGAATTGTTTGACATATAACTAATTTCAGCATCGTCGCTAAACAACTCTGTGCTTCGCTTCACTTTTTTGGCCTTGCCTTTGAAATCCTTTAGATAATCCTTCCATTGATTATCCACAAATCTGTCATCATACATGGGAAGATCCAGCGTCAGAGAATTATTTGCTCCAATGCTCATGCTCTGTACAGACTCAGTCAGATCCTGGCTAAATCCGGTCACATAGCCTGTAAACATTAGAATAAACACCCAGGTAATAGTAATTACATTTTTCATCTTGCAGTAGATATTGATAAGTTAGGTATAAAATTGAAGCGTGTGCATGGTGTTACAACAAAAAACCATGCTACACACACCATGATGTTAACAACACAAAATACATTTGGAGTTCAGGAAGGAGTAAGAAACTTGGAATAGCCATTAAAAAAAGTGCGGCTCCTCGAGAGAATCGATTTGCCGCACCTACACCCCAAAACCATCTATTCTTGACTAGATCCTTTAGAAAGGATTAGTATAATTTCTTGTACAACAAAATTAGTACAAATTGAATTGAATACCAACATTTTGATGTTTTTAGTGTCAATAATTTGTCAAAAACACTGGTTCGTATTATATGATTTCGGGTAACAAAATACGCACACATGGCAATTTTGCCAATTTGCATGAATACAGTACCTGAGTCGGAAAAATTGATGTCTTCGGCTAAGATTGTCATACCTCGACCCCCAAAACTATATATTGTGTCTGTATTGAAAAGCACTTTATGTCATCTATCTTAACTATAGAAAAAGTCGTCAAAAGGTATCAAAATCATCTGGCTGTGGATGAGGTTTCTTTTGATATGAGTAAAGGCACCATTTTGGGGCTTCTGGGCCCTAATGGAGCGGGTAAGACATCTCTGATTCGCATTATCACCTCGATAACAAAAGCCGATTCAGGACGGATCTTATTGGATGGAGAGGAGCTTACAGGATATCATCCTCAGCAAATCGGCTATCTGCCGGAGGAGCGAGGACTTTATAAAAAAATGAAGGTTGGAGAGCAACTTCTCTACCTGGCTCAATTGAAAGGACTCTCAAAATCTGATGCGAAAACTAACATTCATAAATGGATGGATATCTTCCAAATGCAAGGTTGGTGGGACAAAAAGATTGAGGAACTCTCAAAAGGTATGCAGCAAAAGGTCCAGTTCGTCTCTACAATAGCTCATAATCCTAAACTCATCATTCTTGATGAACCCTTTACTGGGTTGGACCCTATCAATACAAATTTGATCAAGTCTCAAATCACCAGGCTCAATGAAGAGGGAACCAGTGTGATCTTTTCAACACATAGAATGGAGCAGGTAGAGGAGATCTGCGAAGACATCGTGCTGATCAATAATGGCAAGAACATTCTTGAAGGACCCGTGCATGAGATCAAACAGACATACAAAGACAATCTGTTTCGATTTAAATTTGAAGGAACACTTCCCGAGCATTTGCTTGAAAATGTATCAATACAATCTCAGAATGGTGCATATCTAACCACTCAAATGCCATCTGCCTTGGAGGCTAATCAGTTTATGAAGGCTCTGATGAATGCCGGAGTAATCATCACCGATTTTGAAGAAATCCTTCCCACCCTCAATGACATCTTCATTAAAAAAGTGACTGCAAAAGCATGAAAAACCTCTGGCTAATCATACAACGAGAATACCTGACGAGAGTAAAGAAGAAATCTTTTATCCTGACTACCTTACTGGCTCCTCTTGCGATCGCCCTCTTAATGGTAGTAGTGGGTTTGATCTTTTCTTACCAGGGAGATGATGCCAAAGATATTGTGATCATAGATCCGGCAAACATGTTTGATAAGAAAATCAAGGATCAGCGTAATTTCTTCTTTCGGTTTTCTGATAATTCACTGGAAGATGTCATAGCTAACAGGGAGGATGAGCCTTTTGATGCGGTACTGGTCATACCCGACCTGCCAGACGTGAAGGCAAAGCGCCACACGATATTTTACTACTCTGATGATCAATTAGATTTGGATGGATCAGATGCGCTTCAGCGTGCTATCCGGGACAAGCTACGAGATTATAAGATACGGGAAATGAATCTCGATGCTGAGCAACTGGATAATCTTTATACACAGGTGACTATCGACCCCGAACCTCTCACTAGGTCGGACGATGAGGCAGATAAAAGTGAAGATAATCCAAGTCCTTTCACCTCGGTGATCGGTGCCATCATAGGTGGAGTCATGGGTTTTGCTATGTATATGATCGTCTTTATCAATGGCATGATGGTGATGCGTAGCGTGATGGAGGAAAAAATGAACCGGGTCGTTGAGGTCATGATCAGTAGTGTGAAGCCATTCTATCTAATGATGGGTAAGATTATCGGTGTGGGAGCGGTGGGCCTAACGCAGATTATCATTTGGGTTATCCTAATCCCGCTTATTGCTACGGGTGCCAACCTTATCTTTGGCTTTGATTCACAACAAGCCGTGATGGACTCGGCAGCATCTGATATAAACCCTGAAGATCTTGAACTGATGGCATCACAGGTGATGACCGAACTTCGTGCGGTGAATTGGTGGTTGATCGTGCCCTGTTTTATCCTATTCTTTTTTGGAGGCTATATAATATATGCATCTCTATTTGCCGGGGTGGGTTCTGCCATTGGAGATGACCTGGCGGAGAGTCAGGCACTCACTATGCCTCTTACTATTCCGGTTATCCTAGCACTGTATATCATGTTTGCAGCTCTGAGGGTACCCAATAGTACACTTGCTGTTTGGTCGTCGATATTTCCGCTGTTTTCGCCCATTGTGATGCCTGCCAGATTAGCCTTTAATCCGCCTGCATGGCAGATCATACTTTCCATTCTCCTGATGATTGCCACCGCCGTATTTTCGGTGTGGGTTTCTGGCAGGATTTACCGCACCGGTATTTTGATGTATGGTAAAAAAGGCAGTTTCAAAGAAATTTGGAAGTGGATGACATCCCGTTAATAGGACTAATCCGGCTTCTTCATAAGACCAAGTTCATCTAATTGCGCGTCGTCAATTGATGCTGGAGCATCGATCATCGTATCCCGTCCCATGTTGTTTTTGGGAAAGGCAATGAAGTCCCTGATAGATACACTTCCTTTCATGACAGCACACAGCCTATCAAAGCCGAAAGCGATCCCACCATGTGGAGGTGCACCGTATTCAAAAGCTCCCATCAAAAAACCAAACTGTTCTTCAGCTTCCTCCTCCGAGAAGCCAAGTAACTGAAAGTTTTTCTCCTGTAATGCACGATCATGGATACGAATGGACCCACCTCCGATTTCTACACCATTGATCACAAGATCATAAGCGTCGGCCTTCAAGCTTTTCATCGTGTCGTGATCTCCTGTCAGCATCTTATCAACATCGGATGACTTTGGTGAGGTAAATGGATGGTGCATTGCGTGGAAACGTCCAGCCTCCTCATCCCATTCCAGCAGTGGAAAATCTACAACCCAGAGTGGCTTGAAAACTTCTGTATCCATCATGCCCGTTCGCCGGCCCATTTCCAATCTTAACTCACCCAATTGTTTTCGGGTACTGTCTGCATCCCCGGACAGGATCAGCATAAGATCCCCCGGTTTGACATCCATCGCTTCCGCCCATTTGGCAAGATCCCCATCAGAAAAGAACTTACTTACGCTGGATTTGAAACTGCCGTCTTCATTATACTTTACATAAACGAGACCTTTAGCACCAATTTGAGGTCTTTTTACCCATTCAGTGAGATTCTTTATGTCCTTGTTTGAATACTGCTCAGCAAGACCCGGCACATTGATGCCAACGACAAGCTCAGCCTCATCAAATACGGAAAATCCACTGCCCTGCGCAAATTGGTTCAGCTCAACAAATGTCATCTCAAAGCGCGTATCGGGCTTATCCGACCCATACATAGCGATGGCATCATCATAGGTCATTCTGGGAAAATCAGGAAGATTGACATCCAGTACCGAATCAAAAATATATCTGGTAAGACCCTCAAAAGTCTGTAAGATTTCCTCCTGAGTGACAAAAGCCATTTCGCAGTCTATCTGTGTAAATTCTGGCTGACGATCTGCACGGAGATCCTCATCTCTAAAGCATTTTACAATCTGAAAGTAGCGATCCATACCTGCCACCATCAGTATTTGCTTAAACGTCTGAGGTGATTGAGGAAGCGCGTAAAATTGTCCGGGATTCATCCGACTTGGGACGACGAAGTCTCGCGCTCCTTCGGGGGTGCTCTTGATCAAGCAGGGAGTCTCAATCTCTACAAATTGCTGTTGTGTCAGATACTTCCGCACTTCATGGGCAACCTTACTTCTAAAAATGATCTTATCCTTAACCGGATTGCGCCTAATATCGAGATACCGATATTTCATACGGAGTTCATCACCTCCATCACTCTCATCTTCAATAGTAAAAGGTGGTGTCTTGGCAGCATTGATCAGTGAAAGGTTTCGCACATCAATTTCAACATCACCGGTGGGGCGATTTGGATTCTTGTTTGACCTTTCTCGCACCTCTCCATCTACTTTAATGACATACTCTCTTCCCAATTTCTGTGCTACTTTACAGAGATCTGGTTGTGTTTCCATATTGAAAACCAACTGCGTTATACCGTAGCGGTCACGCAAATCGACAAAGATCATTCCTCCAAATTCACGCGTAGCCTGAACCCAACCACTTAATGTCACGGTTTGGCCAACGTTTTCCATCCTAAGCGCTCCACAATCAACAGTGCGATACATAACTTTCCAATTTTTTAGTCGGGCAAAAATAGAAGTTTAAAAACCGTGGCTATTTTCTGATCGCTTTTTTTCTCACAATAGATAAAACTTTTTTTCGTTTGGCAGCGTCTAAGAGACATTACGCGTCAAAGCATATGATTTCGGACCTAGGAAAGGAAGCTACAAATCAGCTAGTGAGAAGAATGAAAGATGGTGATTCTGCTGCCTTCAAATTCTTCTTTAACACGTGGAAAGGTCGGATCTACAACTTTGCGTTGCGATACAGCAACGATTCATACTTCGCTCATGAAGTCATGCAGAAGACTTTCATTCAGGCGTATGAAAAAATTCATCAACTCAACGATCACTCAAAGCTAAAATCCTGGCTATACAGAATCGCCAGCAATAATTGCTTTTCTGAAGGCAGAAGGGTCAGCAGAACTACATATGTAGAGGTGAACGAAGCAAATAGCACTGTGGATCACCAATACACACCATCAGGTCGTTTTGAAAAAAAAGAGATTAAAGATCTGGTGACAGAGACGTTACAGATGATACCAGAAGATCAACGGAAGGTGATCATCATGAAAGAATACGAAGGATTGAAATTTAGAGAAATCGCAGAACTACTAGGTGAATCTGAGAATACGATTAAATCACGTATGTATTATGGATTGGATGCGATGCGTAAAGTACTCATCCAAAAAAATCTTACAAAAGAGATGTACTTATGAAAAAAGAGCAAATAGTTGACTTTCTCTATGAAGAAATGTCGGATCAAGAGAGAATTGACATGTTAAGTTCTCTTGAATCCAATACGCAACTATCGCAAAAAATAGCAGAACTAGAGGATGTCAGGAGTTTTCTGCAGACGAGCAAAGATGTGACTGTACAAGCAGAAGTACCTATACCCACTCCCAAACGATCAAGATCGATATTACATACTCGCTGGTGGGCAATTGCCGCATCGTTACTGCTACTCTTGGTGGCAGGAAAACTACTCGATGTCCGGGTCACATGGGATGAACGTCAGTTTTCAATGGGCTACGGAGAGGAGCAAGAGGATGCCGGAGGACAGCTGGCAATGCAGCAGCAACTGGCTACTTTGCAGACAGCATTAGCATCACTACAAGAAAAACTGGATGCACAAGAAGCAATAGCACCGGTACAAACGGTAGATACGGAATCAATTGACGATAAAACTTACCAAAAACTTCTTGCAAGCCTACAACAAACAATTAGAAACGAAAATCTGACATTGAAACAAAATCTAGCGGAGCAGATACAATCAGAACAAAATGCGCATGTGGAAAGTCTTCTTTCAAATGTGATGGACTATTGGGATGCTCAACGAAGAGAAGATTTGAAAATGATCAATGATGGAATTTTGAACTTGGCAGGAGCACTCAATGTGCCTACAAATGATCTTGCCCAAAATGTAAACTATTAAAATAATGAAGTCAATTATAATAGGTCTACTTATGCTTTTCAGCACAGTGTTGGTGAAAGCTCAGGTAGATGCTTCGCAAATGGATAAAGATTTGGAAATTGCAGAAAATATACTTTCCACTTTAATCCAGCAATCCTATCAGGTACAACATTTCAAAGTTATTTCTAATGATCGTGATATCGAGGGATCATATGTTAAAGACTATGGAGTTGTTTTCGAGGTTAAGAATAGTTTGAACCTCCTATTGTATGATTCAGATAATCCTAAGGTGATTATACGAAAAGAAGGTGTTGGCAATGGCAATGTTGTAACTGAAGACGTTGTGGAGGTGCCTGAAATCAGCAAAATTTTTAAGACTTTTCTGGCAGACTATGGTGATCTAATTCATCAGCTTTCACCAAATGACCATATCATGATAAAAACAGGTGGCCAAAATAATAGTCGACTGTTTAAGGGGATGGCAAAGGTCCAGGGACAATCGGAAAATTATGTCGTGGAAGTAAAGAAAAGTGACCTGGAGGCCTACAATACGGGATCTATTGATCGTGAAGCTTTGATGGAGCGAATACATGTAAAAGAGAGTGTGGTGGATCTCAGTAAGGAGCCTCAGTTGGAAGTTTTTGCCTCCATGCTTCATCGACTGTACAGGACAGATATCTCCAACACTTACTATATGGCCAATGCTCCAGGATATGACCGGACAAAGGATTATGGTGTGAAATACTATGTGAAATTTTACTCCAGTCAAATAAACCATGATGACACTCATAATATTCCAACGATTAATAAGAAGAATCTTCCTCCCTCTGAAAGAAACAAGATCGTCAATGACATGTACCCTGAGTTTTTGATGGGTATGAAACAAAATCTTCTTGACTATGGCCACGTACTGAAAAATCTTGATGGAGATGAAATGCTGATTCTCGAGATAGAGCTTACAGCTTGTGAAGACTGCGACATGCCCTCCAAGATTGAGCTCAGTGTGAAGAAATCTTTGCTCGATCAATACCGAAAAGATGAAGTCAATGAATCGGAAGCTTTGGAGGCAATAAATGTAAAGGTGCTCCAGGACTAAGGTCAAAATAAAGAAGAACTCTTTGAGAGAATATACGGGTTGTGAAAATCACAACCCGTTTGTATTTAGTGGCTTATTTCCTTACTGCTTTGTCATAATCGTTACAAATAAATGACATAATCGCTCAACTTAGCTTTTATCTTTACAGCCTTAATAAGGTTATGCTCTCAGGATTTCACATACTTGCTGTATCTCATAAAGAAGTGCCGTTGGATCACCTTCCATTTTACGGTATTTCGCACACGGATGAGAGCGATCTGAAGGCTAGATTACGTCAATTGAAAGAAGAGCATCAACTCGATGAGCTATTTTATCTAGCCACATGTAATCGGATACTGTTCTTGTTTCACACAAACCAAGAAGTAGACGAAAGGATAATTACCAGTTTCTTCCCGGAAGCCAGTGATTATGACGCCATTTTATCTTTGAACGCGTCTAAAGCAGTCATGTACTTTCTGCAGGTTGCCTCATCGATTCATTCAATGGTGGTAGGCGAGCGAGAAATTCTGAAACAAATCAAGGATGCCTACGAGCTACAATCCGGCTGGAATATAACGGCTGATAATATTAGACTACTGGTTCAACATACCATTCGTAGTGCAAAGAAGGTTTATACTACCACTAAAATTGGTGAGAAGCCGGTTTCCATTGTGTCATTGGCGGTTCAGCGCCTTCTTGAAAAATCTATTAAGACCCATAGTAAGTTTCTGATTGTTGGGGCAGGTACCACCATTCAGTTAGTTCTAAAACACCTAACCAAGAAGGGATTCAATAATTTCAGTATCTACAATCGAACCTTGGCAAAGGCGCAATCTCTTGCCTCCTCATTGACGGGAAGTGTTGGTACACTAGAGGATTTGAAAAATCACTCTACAAGTTTTGATGCCGTGATTGCCTGTACAGGTGCCACAGAGCCAACGCTCACACATGAGCTGGCTAGTTATTTATCCAAGGGCCTTATTGACACCAAGATTTGGTTGGATTTAGGTATGCCTCCTGATATTGATAGTGATATAGCCTTGGCTGCGGAAGACAATTATATTGATATCCCCTCACTTCAGACTCTCGCCTCTTCCAATATTAGACTCCGACAAAAGGAAGTAGAGAAAGCGGATTCCATTCTGATGGATGCCTTAGAAGCGTTTGACGATCTGATCTATGAACGACGGATAGAGAAAGCATTCCGTACTATTCCAACGGAGATTAAATCCATCAAAGAACGAGCTTTTGCTGAGGTGTTCCGAAAAGATCTCGAAAGTATTGATGCGGATACTCACTCCCTGATTACCAAAATGATGGACTACATGGAAAAGAAATGCATCGGTATTCCAATGAAAGCTGCCAAAGAAGCCGCTATTCAGCGGTAATAAGTAGCATCTCCTGCTACTTTTCAATAAATTCATATATGGAATTTCATGGATCATTCATCTTTATGTTGAATGTTAGTCTGAAATCCTAGAATGAAACAAAATGAGACTTTTATATACCTTTTATCTGTTACTGCTGAGTATTCCTTTTGTGACAGCTCAAGCTACCGGCACTATCAATTATGAAAATTTGGGCCTGTCCTTCTCCATACCTGAAGGTTGGGTAGGACAAGAAACGCAAATAGGCTATCTGATGGGTTCTAATACAGTGCCTGGCATGATACTCCTACTACCCCATGACCAACCCTATTCCGTGAGTGAAATTGAAAATCAGTTGAAAGCGGGTATTCAGGATATGAATGGCACCAACTTGCAACTGAGTGGTAGTACCACGACTTCAGAAAATGCCGCTGGAGGTGAGTTTTCTGGCTCTATGGAATTTCAGCCTGTGAAAGCCTATATACTTGGTCTTCAAAATCCGCATGGCAATGGTATGTCTATTATTGCGGTGACTACACCACAACTATTCGGACCACAGTACCAATCACTCGCTCAGCAAGTAATGAATAGTGTACAATTCTCTAAACCTGCAGTGGCTCAAAATCAAGACACACAACAAGCGTCTAATGGTGAAAGCATCGAGGAATGGAAAGTATGGATGCAAAATGTGAAACTCACCTACATGGAGTCCTATTCCTCTATCTCACCCGGTGTATCCGGAATGACCGGTGGTGGATACAGTTTCAGCAAAGAAATAGATCTCTGTGGAGAAGGATATTTCAAATTCTATGGGAATAGTAGTATCAGCGTTGGAAGTGATGTCAGTAGTGGACTTTCTGGGTCCTCTAATCGGGGTAATGGCACCTGGGATATCAGGAAATCATCCAATGGTCATCCTGAACTGGTACTTAACTTCAACAATGGTCAAAGTACTTCCTACGTATTGACCTACGAAGATAATAAGCTATATATGGATGGTGCCCGATATTTTAGAACATTTAAGGGAGAATACGCTCCATCCTGTCCCTGAGTTAAAACCAAATCAGCTCCCAATAACAAGTTTACCTATCAATGTAAGTCAATTGTCTATATTTAGGTTATATCTCAAACCTGGATGTAATTCATGCTTGTCAAAACGTATGCTAGTGCCGTACATGGAGTAGATGCCCGTAGAATAGCTGTAGAAGTCAACGCAGGCGGCACCGTTCACGCGGGAAAAGGAAACTTCTATCACCTGGTTGGACTTCCTGATGTGGCCGTCAAGGAAGGTTTTCAGCGCATAGAGGCCGCTATTAAGAATATTGGCTATAAGATGAAACGACTAAAAATGGTCGTGAATCTGGCACCAGCCGACATCCGCAAAGAGGGGTCGGCATATGATCTGCCTATAGCACTAGGTGTACTGGGAAGTACAGGTCAAATGGCAGGAGAACATCTTGAGCAATATACAATCATGGGTGAATTGGCCCTTGATGGACAGTTACGACCCATTAAAGGTGCCTTACCTATTGCTATTCAGGCACGAAAAGAGAAGTTTAAAGGGCTGATCCTGCCCAGACAAAATGCGCGTGAAGCGGCTATTGTCAATGATCTCAAGGTGTACGGCATTTCAAATCTGCTGGAGGCCGTAGAGTTCTTTAATGGAGAACGTGAATTGGAGCCGGTGCAAGTTGATACGCGAGATGAATTTGCCTATGCTTCTAATAAATATGAGGTAGACTTTTCAGATGTCAAAGGTCAGGAAAACATTAAGCGTGCACTTACACTAGCTGCCGGTGGAGGGCACAACGTAATTTTAATTGGACCTCCCGGAGCCGGCAAGACGATGCTTGCCAGAAGACTTCCCACCATACTGCCTCCGCTAGATCTAAGAGAAGCCCTGGAAACAACGAAGATCCACTCCGTTGCAGGGCTGCTACCTAACGAGGCATCACTGGTCACCACACGTCCATTTCGAGCCCCGCATCATACCATAAGCGATGTAGCTCTGGTGGGAGGTGGCTCACACCCCAGTCCGGGTGAGATTTCACTTGCTCACAATGGGGTTCTTTTCATGGACGAACTCCCTGAATTTAAACGGACGGTTCTGGAAGTGATGCGACAACCCCTGGAAGAACGAAAAGTGACCATTTCACGGGCTAAAATCACGGTCGACTACCCCTCCAGTTTTATTCTGGTGGCTTCGATGAATCCCTGTCCCTGTGGGTTTTACAATCATCCCGAAAAAGATTGTGTCTGTGCCCCGGGTGTGATCAAACGATACTTGAACAAAATCAGTGGTCCTTTACTAGATAGAATTGACCTTCATGTAGAAGTGACTCCTGTGTCTTATGACATGCTAGCAGATATCGATAGGCCCCAGGAAAGCAGTGCAGACATCATTGAGCGCGTTCTAAGAGCCCGAGAAATACAGAAGAATCGATTTGAAGACAGTTCCAGAGTATATTGCAATGCACAAATGTCTAGCAGAATGGTGCATGAAATCTGTCAAATAAATAAGGCCGGTCGTATCCTTCTCAAGACGGCTATGGAGAGGCTTCAACTTTCCGCCAGGGCCTATGACCGAATATTGAAAGTAGCCAGGACAGCCGCTGATCTTTCAGATAGTGAAGACATCAAAGTAGAGCATCTTGCAGAAGCCATCCAACTTAGAAGCCTGGACCGCGAATCTTGGTCGGGTTAAGGTAGCCTATTGATCTCCTTTAGGAGACTTTCTGTTTCAGCATAATCTGCCCCAGCATCCTTGGCTAACTTAATAGCTCTTTCCGCGTATTTAGTAGCGGCACCTTTCTTTCCCAGCTTATAGTATAGAGCCGCCAGGGTATCATTATTGTAATGATTACTCTCAATGCTTATAGATTTTTTAGCCCATTTCACGGCTTTTTTAAGAGATTTTGGGTCTTCCACTCGCTCATAAAAATTCCAGGCTAATCCATTGAGGGCGCTCCACGAAAGTGTCGGATACTTCTTTACGTAATTTTTGCTCGCTTCTATATATTTTTCAAGGTCGCCCTTTGAATCATAATAGTCAATGACAAAGGAATCATAAAAGGGCTCGGCCTTTGAGGTAGGAAAGGTGTTGTCATAAATTTCGCGCGCTTCCTCCAAATTCAGTTCGTCCATATCGCGATAGAGATATTCTTCGATCATCCGAGTCAACCTTCCGTACACTGCAGACTGTCCAAACTCCCGTATATACAGATGCTTGCGATTTACAACATCCTGATAATATGGGTCCTGGTACTCATCAGCAATCGAGAGGACTATCTCCATATCCTCCCTTTCGGTCCAGGTTTCTTTAGTTTTCAAATACTCAGCACCAATTATATTTCCCTCTTTTTCGCCGGCTCTCAGTAAAGCGAGCGCATACCTCTTGAGTAAGCTTGAACTACGATCCCCGCTTTTATAAATTTCGCGGAGTCGATGAAGTTGAAAATTCGGATCAATGGCTTTTTTGCCCAACTCCAAAAATTTATCAACAGGCTGAAAGCCCAAACCTCTATGCAGCAGATTGCCGTCTTTATCTAAAAAAAGAAAAGAGGGATATGCATCAACTTTATGCTTTTTTGCCAGAGCAATCCCATCTCCTGATTCCATATCCAGCTTTAAATTGACGAAATGCTCATTGTAAAATGCCCCAATGATCGAGTCCGTAAATACTTGAGCATCCATCATCTTGCATGGTCCGCACCAGGTTGTATACGCGTCGACGAAAACAATCTTGCCTTCAATTGCCGCCACTTTGAGTGCCTTTTCATAGTCTTCTTTTATGAAATTGATGGCAAGGTCCTGGGCAGTGACAGTGCTAAACCCAAGATAAGTGCAAAGTGATATGACAAAGAAGACAATTCTCATGTTTTCAACTGTTGTTCAAGTGTATTTATTAGTCGCTTAATATAAGGGGCCGCCCCCGTTTTACTTTCATTCGCAAATTCCAACGCTTTTTCTGCCAAGGCCATAGATTGTTCATAATCCTTCATCAGATACATATACTGCGCGGCAATAAAACAATGCTGTTCATTTTCATCTTCTTCCGCTGCTTCAACTGACCATTCAGCACCCTGTTTTAAGAGCAGCGGCTCATGCCTCATTTCTTTAAAAATGAAAGAGATGATCTCAAATTTTTGTTCGGTACCCTTACGTACATAGTCTCTAGCCACATCAATGTAAGCTTCGTATTCACGTGCCTCTATGTAATATTTCATACGGGACTTCATTTCAAATTCCTTTGCATCATCCGTGGCATACCGATCCACCTTATCAATAGCCTCCTCTAAGAGATCCAAACTTCGATATTCTATCGCCTTTTGTATTGTCGCGTTAGCAGCCTCCACCACTTTATCTTCGAACGCCTCTTTTCCAAAGAGCTTTTCAATTTTCTTACGATGATCAATCATCATGTTAAAAATGCGAGAATCCGCTTCCACTGCAGAATGAAAAATCACCGTTAGATTTTCATCCGTACTGAGATTTTTCTGATCCCTCAGATAATCATTGGCAATCTTAATCACGGGCCTTTTTGCTTTTGACATGACTGTAATGTACTCAGCCATGAATTCGGGATCTCGTTTTCCATTGGCATACGCTTCTTCCAACTCCTTACTGACTGAAGGTGCCTTGTCTGCTACAAATCGACCTAGCTTCATAAAGTTATTAGCATCCATACCTCCCACCACGCGATGCACCAGTTCTCCATTTCCATCCAGAAACAACAACGTTGGAAAAGCCGTCACACGATACTTTCTTTGAAAGTCTTTGCCTTCTCCCTTCTCCATGTCCAGCTTAACATTCACAAAGTTTTGATTATAGAATTCACCAACTTCTTCCTTGGTAAATACATTAGCCGACATGCGCTTGCAGGGTCCACACCAGGTAGTATAAGCATCGACAAAGATCACGCGTCCCTGCTGCTTAGCCATGGCCTTCGCCTCATCCCAGGTGCCATGAAAGAACTCTATGCCATTAGCAAAAGCCGTTCCCAGTGCAAAAAACGTGATAAACAGAAAAGTTATAATTCTAATCATCCTAAAATCATTTCAGATGTTGTAAATAGATTAAGTCACTATTAAAGCGATTTGTTGTTCAAATGCAAAAATCAACACTAAAATTAATACTTTTCAACGCAAGCATACTGGAAGCCATATAGTTAAGAGGTACTTCATAGTCTTCTTTTGTAAATTCACCTATTGAACGTCTTACAAGAATTTGTGAAATCAGTTGACCAAGCAAAGCATTTCTTCTTTCGAGCCGGATTTGGCATAGGTCCATCTGAAATCAGATCTATACGATCCAAGTCGATTGATGAGATCCTACACAAGTACATTGGAAATCACCTACTTGAGTCGGCAACACCGGCTTTTTCAAATGTGGATTATGGCCAGGGTTCCCTGGGCAATATGGCCATGTCGTCTCAGAATTACGATGTGGAGACTCGTGCTGTCGATAAGGTGCGACATCAGTGGATCCATGCCATGGTATCCAGTGATGACAATCTTTTACATGAGAAGATGACCTTTTTTTGGCATCATCATTTTGCATGTCAATGTCCTCTTGCGTCGCTTGCAGATCAGTACCTACAGACGATTCGAAAACATGCTCTGGGCAATTACCGTGATCTCCTAAAGGAAGTCTCGAAAACCCCGGCCATGCTTCTCTTTTTAAACAATCAACAAAATCGGAAAGATCGACCCAATGAGAACTTTGCACGGGAATTGATGGAGTTGTTTACACTTGGAGTTGGCAATTATTCGGAGGAGGATATAAAGGAAGCTGCCAGAGCATTTACAGGATGGTCAACCGATGATCAGTTGCAGTTTGTCTTTAGGTCACAGAGCCACGATTTTGGGGACAAAAGATTTCTGGGTCGAACAGGTAAATTTAGCGGTGATGATGTTATCGACATTATACTCGAACAACGTGAAGCATCCCTCTTTATAGCGGAAAGACTCTATGGCTTTTTTGTGAGTAAAGATCCAGATGTCGATGCCATCAAATATTTGGCGGGTATTTTGGTCGACAATAACTATGAAATCCTGCCCGTACTCGAAGGTCTGTTTGGCAGTACTTTTTTTTATAATGACACGGTACGAGGTCAACGCATCAAATCACCCATTGAATTGATTGTCAATGTGATGCGTCTTATGAACCTGTCCTTTGAAGATGCTGAATCATTGTCATACCTGCAAACGGCACTCGGACAACAGCTGTTCAATCCGCCTAATGTTGCAGGATGGCCTGGTGGTAAGTCCTGGATAAATAATGCGACTATGATGATTAGACTGAATTTTGCCGGGTATTTAAAAAATGGTGAAAGATTTGATCACGTCACAACCGCACCCTTGGAAGCCATGCAAACAAATCGCAGCATTCAAAAAATAGACGTTACATACAACATTGAGCCTGTTTTAGAATTATATGGTGGAATACCTTATGAAAATCTGGAAGGAGAAATGAAATCTACAATACTGGCTTCGGGAGCCCCTGACTTACAATTCACCAGGCGTGAAATGAAACAATATAATTTCAGTGAGAATCTGATGATGAGAATCCTTTCGCTTCCTGAATTTCAACTGTCGTAGCCCATGGACCGACGGAAATTCATACAGCATTCTCTCCTCGCATCGAGCAGTTGGATGGTACCTTCTTTCATCAAGAAGGCCGCACAGCGGGTTATCCTTCCTTCTGACCGCCAAACATTGATTGTCATCCAACTCTCCGGTGGTAATGATGGACTAAACTGTTTGATACCCTTTCAGAATGATCTTTACTATAAGTATAGACCGTCTATTGGCATTCAAAAGGAAGCCACCATTCCCATTACAGATGAGCTGGGCCTAAATCCTGCCCTGAAAGCTTTGGCAAATCTTTATGATGAAGGCAACCTAACGATAGTAAACAATGTGGGATATCCCAATCCAGACCGATCACACTTCCGCTCAATGGACATCTGGCAAACCGGAAACGTTCATGAGGAAGTATCTACAGGATGGTTGGGCAGATATCTGGACAGTGAATGCAGTGGATGCCATCATTCGTACCACGCCATTGAAATTGGAGATGAACTGAGTCTTACGCTTAAAGGAGCCAATAGAGATGGATTCGCCATGAGGGGACCAAAAAAGCTGCAGCAGGCCATCGAAAATAAATTTCTGCTGAAACTGGGAAAAGAACACAAGCCAAAACAAACACACCAACCCGTAGACTACCTGTATAAAACCATGATCGAAGTACAGGAGTCTGCGCAATATTTGACACAAAAGGCAAGTAAGGGAAAATCAACCTTGCAATATCCCAATTCAAATTTTGGACAAGGTCTCAAGCAAATCGCCGAACTAATGATGGCCGGGACTGACACCTCTATCTACTACATCAGCTTACCCGGTTTCGACACGCATACCTATCAAAAAGCCCGTCAAGAACGCCTGCTAAGTATGTACTCTGATGGTGTATCTACTCTTGTGCAAGATTTAAAGTCGCATGGATTATTTGATTCCACCCTGATCATGACCTTTAGCGAGTTTGGAAGGAGAGTAGAAGAAAATGGTAGTCTGGGCACCGATCATGGTACAGCCAATCAGGTATGGATGATGAGTGGATCACTGAAAAAGGCCGGACTCTACAATCCTGTATCTGACCTGACGGCATTGGATCAAGGTGACCTTAAGTACCAAATAGACTTCAGGTCCGTTTATGCTAATGTACTTGAAGATTGGCTTGACACCAATGCGTCAACCATACTAGGCGAAATCCCCAGAAAGACAATGATAATTTAAAGGAAGATTACTCCTGAACCACTTCGAAGGCGACATCAACCACTACCTCTGGGTGCAAGTTAAGCTGTGCACTATAGGTACCTAGTTCTTTGACATCGTCTTTTATTTCAATCTTTCGTCTTTCAATATCCACATCATGTTGCTCCTTAAGAATCTGCGCAATTTGGACATTAGTGACGCTGCCAAAGATTTTGCCACTAGTACCAGCCTTGGCTCCAATCCGAAGGGTAGTACCTTTTACCTTTTCAGCTATTTCCTGATAGTAACCTACCAGCTTAGCTTCCTTGGCAGTTTCTACTCTCTTCAGCTCTCCCAGTCTTTTTCGATTACTGGCATTAGCTATGAGTGCAAATCCTTGGGGGATTAGATAATTTCTAGCAAATCCAGGCTTAACAGAAACGATTTCATGTTTATAGCCGACCTTATCTACTTCTTTTAATAAAATGATCTCCATCTTAAATTTTCTTTTGAACCTTGGTTATTTCAATAGATCGGCAACATATGGCAATAAGGCCAGGTGACGTGCCCGTTTTACAGCTGTTGCAACTTTCTTTTGATACTTCAAAGAATTCCCTGTTATTCTGCGGGGAAGAATCTTACCCTGTTCGTTGATGAATTGTTTCAAGAAATCAGGATCCTTGTAGTCAATGTGCTTGATACCGAACTTTCTGAATCGGCAGTATTTCTTAGCTCGTTGACCAATCTTAGGATTGCTTAAGAATTTTATATCGTCTCTAGAAGCCATTTTTTTCTTTTTAAGTGTTTAAAATCTACTCTTCCTCACTGGTACTGGTAGCTGCCGCTGATACTGCAGGAGCAGCGGTAGCAGCTTTCTTTTTCACCTCTTTGGCAGGTTCTTGCTTTCTTTTCTCCTCTTTTCCGTTTTCCTGTCTCTTTCTACCAATCAGTCCTTTACGCTTATCATCGTTGTATTTGACCCCGTACTTGTCAAGCTTCACTGTGAGAAACCGCATAATGCGTTCATCACGTCTGAATGCCAGCTCCAGTTTACTGATGATTGAACCTCCATCTGTAGAAAATTCAATACAGTAATAAACACCTGTTGTGCGTTTTTTAAGTGGGTACGCAAGTTGTTTCAAACCCATCTCGTCCACATGTACGATCTTACAACCCTCTGATTGAAGGTGATCGACATAGGTCTGAGCTGTCGCATTAATTTCATCGCCCGACAGTACTGGATCCACGATGAAAGTTACTTCATATTGATTCATGTCAATAAAGTGATTTTTTAAAATGGGGTGCAAATATAGTATTAATCCTTGACATTTTGTCATTTGTTTTCACCCAAACTCGAAGAGATAACTGCCTTTATAAGATGAGCGTGTATTTGGTGTGGTTGCAAATACAGAAACTGGTCATTTTTCAGCTTCGAAAGTGACGACTAACGACACCTGATCATGAATGACCTTATCAGCTGCTGTACCAATGAGACCTGATCTATATTTAATATCCCACTCCGTCCTGTCAATTGTAAAGGCGGGAGTAGCAGCAAGTAGTTTGTCCCCAACAAAGGAAATGTTTACCGGGATGGAAACGCTTTTAGAGATCCCCTTAATAGAGAGGTTTCCAGTAACATTATGAGTTGCCATGGCTTGTCCATCGGCAGCAGAAGCTGAAGTAACCTCAAACCGAGCCTGCGGAAATTCTTCCACATTAAAAAAATCAGGAGATTTAAGGTGTCCTACCAGTTTACCCTGACCTTCCTCATCTAGATCAATATTAGATATTGAGTTCATATCCACTTCAAAGTGCCCAGATAATACTTCATTTCCCTTAATGTGGATTTCACCGCCTTGAATATCCACTGTGCCCAAATGCTGTCCACCCACTTTGCTGGCCGTCCAATTGAGTTGTCCGGTCGAAATTTTGAAGGTTTCGGCCTCCGTTGGCGAAGTATTTTGAACAGCAACAGGATCTGAAGTATTTACTTTTTGTCCTTTTGGTGAGGGCTTACATCCCAATGCCAGTAGCATGATAACAAGGATAAGGTGTCGAGTCATGGTAACAGAGTTTTCACTATCAAAGGTATAATAAAAGTCATGATCTTATCCTCTTTATAACAGTCGATCAAAATAGGGTAAGAAGTCAGCCAGATGTGAAAAAACCAGATAGTTCTCTTCAGATGCGATTCGATTTTTGTTGATCTGTACACCATTTAGCAAGATGGTAGACGACATGAAGCATGATGAAAGTTGTACCACGTAATCACGAACGGGTTTTTCAAATTGAGCTTCATTAATGATCGTGACAACAAAGTCTGGTTTTATGATCAAGCTCGTTTCCACTAAATCTGCCATTGAAATATTGCGTCCCAAATTTACCACTTGGAACCCCCGAGAAGCCAATTCATAGTAAAGGAATAACAGATACAATTCATGCGATTCCTTTTCAGGAAGAAAGAGCAAGAAAACAGGACCATCACTATCAGAAGAAACTTTGTCAATTGCAGCAAATAGTTTTCGCTTTATCAAACCGGCCACAAACTTCTGCTGAAATGGTGAGATTTTTCCTGTCATCCATAGTACTCCCAATCGTTCGAGAAAAGGAATGATATGTCGTAAGACAGTCTTAGTAAATCCTATTTCTGATACAGCTGTATCAAAAGCAAAATTGAAGACTGACGGACGCAAGTGCAACATGCTTTCCTGGCAAAAATCGCCCACACTAGCCAGGACCCCCTCCTCACTGGAATGCAAGTTTTTGATTTTAGCAATTTCATCGGATGTCATAAGGACAACTTGCGAAATCTTGTGCCCGTTCTTCACCAGAATTGCAGCATCCAGTAGCCATTGAAGTTCTTCGTCAAGGTAATAACGAACGTTATTTGATGACCTCATTGCTGCAGGTTTACCATATCTCTTTTCCCACGCTCTGATCGTGTGAGCCTTCACACCCGATAACTCCTCCAGGTCACCAATAGAATATTTAGTCATCACTATCCAGTTTGTCTACCCTAATAAGTAGCAAAGAAGAAATAATAATTTGTCTTTGAATGTTTAATAAAATAAGTGGTCAATTGGTACTTCAACGACAATAAGACAAGAAAATCCAATTAAACTAACAGGACTTTTTTTTGTTCGATTGATTCGAGGATATTTTTTTGGATCTTCGGGTACACTCAAAAGATTAACAGGCATCACATGAAAATAGGAATTGTTTGCTATCCAACTTTTGGCGGAAGTGGCGTTGTAGCCACTGAGCTAGGGCTGGGATTGGCACAGCGAGGTCATCAGGTTCACTTCATTACCTATAAGCGGCCAGCTCGTTTATTGGTCTTTCATGAAAACATCTATTTTCATGAGGTTTCGGAAGTCAATTATCCATTATTCGAATATACACCCTATGACACTTCTCTCACTAGCAAGCTAGTGGATGTGGTCAAATACGAAGACCTGGACTTGCTACATGTCCATTACGCTATTCCCCATGCGGCCGTAGCATATATGGCTAAAAAGATTCTCATACAAGAAGGGAAATACATACCCGTGGTGACTACATTGCATGGTACTGATATTACCCTTGTGGGAAATGACCATAGCTTTGCGCCAGTGGTAGAGTTTAGCATTAATAAGAGTGATGGTATCACGGCCGTTTCCCATTTTCTCAAAGAAAAAACTGAGGAGTACTTCAACATTGAAAAGGATATTAAGGTAATCTACAATTTCATCGACTTCTCAAGGTTTCAGAAGATCGATAAAGACCACTTTCGAAAGGCGATCGCCCCCGATGGTGAAAAGATTATGATGCACACTTCAAACTTTAGAAAGGTGAAGCGGGTGCATGACGTAATAAAGGTCTTTGATAAAGTATCGAAGAAGATACCTGCCAAACTACTGCTGGCTGGTGATGGTCCTGAGCGAGCCTCGGCAGAAGAATTATGCAGATCATTAGGCACCTGTGGAGACATCAGATTCCTGGGAAAACAAGATGCTATTGAAGAATTGCTGGCAATATCTGACCTATTTATTCTGCCTTCAGGAAATGAAAGTTTTGGATTGGCAGCCCTGGAAGCAATGGCCTGCGAGGTGCCGGTCATATCTACCAATATTGGTGGTCTTCCTGAATTGAATATACATGGAGAAACTGGGTACTTGAGTGAGGTAGGTGATGTAGATGACATGGCCGCCAATGCGATTCGACTTCTCAGTGATCCACAGCTTTTACAGAAATTTAGGGCCGGGGCAAAGAAAAGGGCTAAAGAGTTTGACATAAATCACATCGTTCCTCAGTACGAAGCATACTATGAAGAAGTATTAGCTGGATCTTTTCAAGCCACTAGCTAGCGGACGACTAATTTACTAGCATCACTTTGGCCACCGCAGCGTCTGGCCCAGTAAAAGAATTAGTTTTTGAGCTAAATACCAGGTACACTCCTGAAGATGCCCGGTTACCGTTGAAATCTTCTCCATACCATATGGCCTGACCTCCCAGTGCAATCGTCTCATAAACTAAGCTTCCCTGTACATCTGTGATTTTCACAGTGGCGCCTTCCGCAAGACCTCTGATTGCGATCGGGCCCCGATAATCGGGACGAACTGGATTGGGAAAAACAAGGATATCCTCCTGATGTAGTCTTCCTCCCTCAGTGGCTTCTCCTCTGAAACTTTGAATCCCCTTGTTAGTTGCAATGAAGACCTCGCCATAGACTGGATCAACCTCAATATCTATGATGTTATTGTCAAACAATGGGGAATTTCTGACATTGAAAGCATGTACCTGAACCTCCCCGTCGGGGCTTTGTACAAAGACGCCATTGGAGGTTCCAAACCACTTTCTATTTCCACCATCCACGGCCACTGCCTTTATATTTTCATCACCCAATAAGACTCCGGGGATATCATTCTCAACAACGATTCTTCTTTCACCATCACAGTTTGCATCAAACGCAGATGCTCCGCATTCAAAAATCACCAGTCCTTCTGCTGTCCCTACCCAAACAGTACCATCCTGATCAGTAGCAAGGTCATTGATGATTTCAGACTGCAATTGTGAATTATTTGCGTTTATAAGCCGATATCTGTCGTCTGATGTGGACACAAGGTCATCGCCTGAGTCAAATACTACCAGTCCCACACTACCAATAGAAATCCATTTATATCCATTAGCGTCAATAGCCAAATGCTCCACGTTGGTCTGGGAGTTTATAGGAAAATTGTACCATTCTCCATCAGGTGTCATCACTGAGATGGGTCGTGGAGCGTCATGGTTGAGAGCCCAGAGATTTCCACTAGCATCAAACTCAATATCTGTTATTCTATTTCTGTCAGGGTTAACGACCGAATTCTGGAGGCTAGAGTTATCCTTGTCAAACAAGAATACTTCTCCATTATTATATTCGATAAGACCATCCCAAAAAGTACCCACATAGATCTTTCCATCTGGGCTAGTTTCGATCGCCAGGAAATCGCGCATGTCTCGTTCTGATAATATATCTACATTACTCCTATTGAATGTTTCCCATGTACCTGACTCATTGGTGTAGAAACCATCCGCCCTAAACAAGTAGCCGTAATTGATTGTCACACCACCAGTGGCTACATACAGTGCTCCATCGTATGTAGCAAGTTGGGAAGCATTGTGTGTGGGTGGCCGGTTGGGTGTAATGATCTGACAGGGACCGCTTATCCCTTCACTATATTTAAAGCCTCGACTTTGGTCTGCGTACCAGATTCTCCCTTGCTCATCCGTGATGGCATCAGTGGTCACTCTAGCACAACTTGAAATAGACATCTTACTCCCCGTGGTGGTAAATAGCCACTTCTTATCGGCACATCCTGTGTCACATTTCCATCCAGTCAAAATACCCTCTGCCGTATGGGTAGCATATTGAAATGTATATCCGGGTTCCTCATGCATAAATTGAAATCGACCGTTATCTAGTCTATAAAGTGCATTGTTGACACCAGCGTACAATTGGTCGTCAATGGTTTCCAGCATAGCTCCCACTTGTTCTTCGGGTAAGCCCTCAGCAAAACCTAATTTTTCCCAGGCACCAAAATCTCCCAGATTTACCAATCCATCATCTTGTCCCCGATAGAGACCATCTTCAGCACTGAGATACAAATCATCCCCACTGCCACTCACACTTCGAATACTTTGACTTGAAAACGAAGTAAAGCCAAATTCTTCTTCTTCGACATTGAGCTGAACAACTCCAAATCCTGTGGCCAGGTAAGCGAAAGGTGCTTTGAAGTAGATGTCATTTACAGTCCTGTCTTCAACGATCTGGGTGTTTGCTTTTATCTGATTAAGATTTACGATCTGATCGCTAAATATCAGGTCTATATTGCTATTATCATATATGACTACCAGGACCTCCTGATTCGGATAATATTCCACAAAGCGCACCTCCACATCACTTAAGCCATCCACTTTAGAAAAATATTCAAGGCTTAGATCATCCTTGTTTATCTTCATTAAGGCCCACTGTGTCCCATAATACACTGCCTCGGGGCTTTGTGTCACACTCCAGCCAAATTTGTATGGAAGGTAAGATTTCCAACTTCCTATGGCTATATCCTGCTGAGCCGAGAGACCCAGTGATATTGATAGAAAAATACCAATCCAATTAAATGTCTTGCCCATGCTTTAGAAAACGATACTTTTCTAGTTATGTTTCCTTTTTCTTTCTACTGTACATATTGCTGTCTCTCAAATACTCATAGACGGCATCCGGCACGAGGTACTGGACCGAAATCCCACTGTGAATGCAGGAGCGTATGTAAGTAGATGAAATATTGAGTAGGGGAAGGTCCTCAAGTATTGTGAGGTCGACCTGTCCCAGGCTGTGCTCTAATTCATACCCGGGGCGTTTGTACACCACAATATCATGATTCTCCAGTATCTGCTCATAGTTCTTCCATTTATGAAAAGTGCGTAGATTGTCTCCGCCCATGATTAAGGAGTACTGATGGTCTGGATACTTTTCATTTAAATAGGTAAGGGTATCAATGGTATAGGAAGGCTTTGGGAGGCTAAATTCGATGTTGGAGGCGCGTAGATTTACATTATCACCTATAGCAAGATTGACCAAGTGCAGGCGATCAAAGTCGTTAGCCAGTGTTGATTTCTTCTTAAAGGGATTATGTGGGCTTACCACCATCCAGACCTGATCCAGGGACGTTAGACTGTGTGCCAGATTGGCTATAATCATATGGCCTACATGCACTGGATTAAAGGATCCAAAAAATAGACCAACACGCATAAATATCTGCTTTTATCTACTTAGCATGACCGGCATGACGAGCATGATTAGCTCCTCATCTTCCGGGCCTTCTCCAGGTACTATGATACCTGCTTTGTTGGGTGTGGAGAGTTGAAGATTGATCTCATCTGTATCCAAAACATTGAGCATTTCAATGATAAACTTGGCGTTAAATCCGATTGTAACCGGAGTTCCCTCGTATTGGCAGGTCAATTGCTCCGTTGCCTCGTTGGCGAAGTCAAGATCCTGAGCCTCGATCGTGAGACTTGCATCATCAATATTTAGCACGACCTGGTTGGTTGTCTTGTTTGCATAGATGGCTATACGTCGCAGTGACTGTAACAAGTCTGTACGCTGAACGGTCAAGACATTGGGATTGTCGACAGGTATCACGGCGTTATAGTTTGGATATTGCGCATCGATCAGTCGACACACGAGTTGGTGATCATCAAACGAAAAGAACGCATTTGACTTATTAAAGGCTATCTGCACCTGACCATTGTCAGGCAGGGCATTTTTCAATAGAGATAGCGACTTTTTGGGCAGAATGAACGAAGTATTGATATCCCCCTCAATTCCGGAGAACGTGTACTTTACCAGTTTGTGTGCATCTGTTGCTACGAATGTGATCTTGTTAAAATCAATCTGCACATAGACACCCGTCATGGCCAGGCGTAGCTCGTCATTACTGGTAGCAAATATGGTTTTATTTATTGCTTCCTGCAGCAAGTGCGCGCTGATTGATACGGACTCGGTATTGTCAGACATAGGTATGTTTGGAAACTCATCGGCATTGTCTCCACTAAGCTTGTACTTACCGTACGATGAAGTAATTTCAACGGTCAGCTTTTCCTGATTGACATCAATCGTTAGTGGTTGTTCTGGCAAAGCCTTCAGTGTATCCACCAATATTTTACCAGGAACAGCGATCGCACCATTTTCATCTGACAGGACATCAACACTAGTGATAATTGAAGTCTCCAGATCTGTTGCGGAAATTGTCAGATTGTTGTTATCTATCAGAAAATGAAAATCTTCCAGAATGGGTACAACAGTATTGGATCCAATGGCTCCACTGGCTAGTTGGATTTTCTTCAATAAATCAGCCGAAGAAATGCTAAATTTCATACGATGGAAACATTAAGTCCTATATCAATAGAGATTTGAAAAAATCACGACAAAAATAAACGAATCCCCATCATTTTTTAAACTTAGCTGTTCTATTATTGTAATTAGGGAGAATAAGTATTGAAAAGCACATTTAAGTTTCCACAACCCGCTATCAATCCTGTAGGCAAGGTTGACTTCCCACCGATCCAATTGTTCCATCTTAGTAATGGCATTCCTGTGTACTTGCTAGAGGCTGGCTCCCTTGAGATTACCAAAATTGAAATTGTGTTTCGGGCAGGTCGACCTTATGAAGGGAAAAGACTCTCAGCGATTACCTGTATGAGTCAGCTGAGAGAAGGTTTTGACGGGATGCGTTCCCCGGAAATAGCCGAAAGATTGGACCATCGAGGTGCCACTCTTTCCATACCTCCTTCATTTGACTACATCGGTGTGCAACTATACGCCCTTTCTAAACACATACCGGAGCTGATTCCCATACTGAATGGCATTGTTCAGGCACCTTCATTCCCGGAAGATGAACTTTCTATATTTAAGAGGCGTACAGCCGAAAGACTGAAAGTTGATCTATCGCAAAATGATGTGATCGCCTACAGGAAAGCAACTGAGATGTTCTTTGGGGAGATGCATCCATATGGATACAGCAGCACGATTGATGATTATAATGCAATCGAGAGGACAGACCTAATAGGGCACCATCGGAATACCTTTACCCCGAAGAATGGAATAGTGTTCCTGGCAGGCCGGCCGACTGATACCATTTTAAATGCTTTGGAAAAATCGATCGGATCCTGGATGCCGGAGAAAAATGAATCAGCCATAAGTCAGCAACTTCCTCCCATCCCTACACAGCCTCTTCACCTGGAAGAAGATATGGGAAAAGCTCAGTCGGCCATCAGAATGGGTAGACCTCTTTTCAACAGAAGCCACAAAGACTATCCTACGCTCTATCTACTCAATACAATACTGGGTGGATATTTTGGTTCCCGATTGATGAAAAACATTCGGGAAGATAAGGGCTTAACCTATGGTATTCATTCTAGCCTGGAAACCCTATTGTTTTCCGGATATTTTAACATAAGCATGGAAACAGAGCGACGCAATGTCGAGCCGGCAATGCGTGAGATTAAGAAGGAACTTAATGATTTGCAAAAGCGATTAATACCAGAGGAAGAGTTGGAGGTGGTCAAAAATTACCTTGGAGGTTACATTCTAAGTCTGATGGACGGACCCCTTCAGATCATCAATATGGTAAAAAGCAGTGTCATAGAGGGTCATTCTACGGATTATGTGGCAGACCTTTTGACTCAACTTCAAAACACCTCTCCTGAAACGTTGATCGAGATCGCACGAAAGTATCTCAATTATCATGAAATGAGCAAGGTAATTATTCACTAGATACTGATAACCAAAATATTATAAATAATAATATTTGTAAAAACTATATATTTTATTACAAGGGGAATATTTCTTGAATTGGATAAAATTAGTTTCTTTTGCGAAGCTGGTATGCCCTTTGTTACGCATTATCAGGAAATGAGCTGGGGATGAGATTTTTTAATTTTTTTAGTCAGGAGTTAGCCATCGATTTGGGTACGGCCAATACGCTGATCATCCAGGGTGATGAGATCGTAGTGGAGGAGCCCTCTATCGTGGCTATAGACAGACGTACTGGTGAAACCATTGCGGTGGGGTCTAGAGCGATGCAAATGCATGAAAAGACGCATGAGCACATCAAGACAGTAAGACCCTTGAAGGATGGTGTGATAGCTGATTTCCAGGCTGCCGAGAGTATGATTGAGGGCATGATCAACATGATTGATCAGCGAAGGCAGTTTTTTACGCATATGAAAATGGTCATTTGCATCCCCTCTGGCATTACAGAAGTTGAGAAAAGAGCGGTATTTGATTCAGCAGATCATGTTGACTCTAAAGAAACCTATCTGATATATGAACCCATGGCAGCAGCGCTGGGTATCGGCCTCGATGTGGAGGAACCTCTTGGAAATATGATTATCGACATCGGTGGTGGCACCACAGAAATTGCTGTTATTGCGCTCTCTGGTATTGTGTGTGAACAATCAATTAGAACTGCAGGCGATGAGTTTACAATGGATATCATTGATCATCTCCGGAGAAATCACAACCTTTTGATTGGAGAGCGGACGGCCGAGATGTTGAAAATAAATGTAGGATCAGCCTCGACAGACCTGGAAGATCCGCCAGAACCCTTTGCAATCAATGGGCGGGATCTTATGACGGGAATTCCCAGACAGGAAATCATTACATACCAGGAAATAGCTGAGGCACTTGATAACTCAATTAGTAAGATCGAGGAAGCCATTTTGAAAGCTCTTGAAGTGACACCTCCAGAACTTGCTTCTGATATTTATAAGACTGGGCTGTATTTGACCGGTGGAGGGGCACTTCTTCGTGGTCTTCGTAAGAGAGTTTCCGAAAAGACCCGACTTCCGGTGACAGTTGCCGAAGATCCACTCAGAGCTGTTGTGAGGGGTACAGGGATTGCATTGAGAAATACAGATAAGTTCTCTTTCCTGATTGATCGCAAGAGTGTGTAACAGTATTGACACTGCATGCAGAATATTCTTTACTTTCTTTATCGATACGGCTACGTATTCCTCTTCCTATTGCTGGAGCTTGTCTGCTTCAACCTACTTGTCAGATTTAACCCCACACAGAAGGCAATTTTCCTAAGATCATCCAACTATGTGAGCGGCTGGATGATAGATAGCTATGATTCAGTAATTCGATATTTTCGTCTCAACACTATTGCCGATGAGCTAGCGCAAGAGAATGCAGATTTGCGCATTACAGCACCCAACTATATCTATGCACTTTCCAACAGTCCTGAGCTAATACAAGATTCAACCTTTCAGCAGCAATATGAATTGATTTCTGCTCGGGTTGTCAACAATTCTATCACTGCCCTGGATAACTATTTCACATTAAAAGGAGGTTCGGATATAGGTATAGAAAAGGGGATGGGAGTTATTGAAAAGTCAGGCATCGTTGGAATCATCATCGATGTCAACAAACATTATGCGCGAGGGATCTCTGTTTTAAACCGCGATTGCATGATTAGCTCTGCGCTAGAAAAAAATCATTTCTTCGGCACCTTGTTCTGGATAGGAGGAGATCCCACAACCGCCAAGCTGGGAGACATTCCTAAGCATGCCCCTATAAATGTTGGTGATAAAGTTGTGACAAGTGGTTTCAGTACCATCTTCCCAGCGGGAGTTGATATCGGAATCGTTAGCAGTTTTAAACTAGGGGATGGTAGCAATTTCTATGATGTCGACATAAAACTGACAAATGATTTATCGCGTTTAAATTATGTCTACGTTGTTCGGAATCTGTTGAAAGAAGAACAACTCGAAATCGAACAGTAGTGAAATGAATCGTCCCATTCTAAAATCCATATGGCGTTTTATTATTTTGGTACTCATCCAGGTACTCATATTGAGTCGCATCAACCTGGGAGGAACCGAATTTAATTACATACAGATATTCATTTATCCCCTCTTCCTTTTGTTGTTGCCCATTAGTATTGCACGTGGTTGGCTTCTCGCGCTTGGTTTTCTTGTTGGTATCACTGTTGACATGTTTTACA
Organism: Saprospiraceae bacterium; assembly: GCA_050298535.1. Taxonomy (GTDB): domain Bacteria; phylum Bacteroidota; class Bacteroidia; order Chitinophagales; family Saprospiraceae; genus JABDMH01. Next base: position 374,954 of record JBNKUI010000087.1, on the reverse strand, counting down.
ACTCTCCGGGAATGCATGCCGGGGCAGCTGTGTTTTCGGCCTTTATACGACCTAACATGTTAAGTGCTCTTGAGCCACGAGGAGGTTACAAAATAAATTCGGCACCAAACATCAGACAATTTGGAAGCAATTGGTTCTTTCGATATGCCAGCTCAGTTTTGAGCTTGCATCTGTTTTTTTATTTTCTTTTAGAGGCATTCGATCTGTCACAGATACTACAGGTCTTACTGAAAAGCGTTTTATCCTTTTTAGCATCCATTGGAATGATTGGGATCTATATGCTTATTTTTAACCCAAAGGATTAGTTCTTTAGATGGAATCCAGAAGTTACGTCATAAAAGGTGTCATCATACTGACAGGAATACTTATCCTGCTACGTGTGGCCTTTATGCAATTACTGGATCAATCCTACCGTATCAAGGCGGAGACTGCTACGATCGAAAAACAGGTTATATACCCTTCCAGAGGACTTATTTACGACCGCAATGGAAAACTGATAGTATTCAATAAGCCGATATACGACTTGTTTGCCACGGCCAACCTGCTTGATCCTGCTATGGACACCATGAAGATGTGTCGTGTTTTAGGTATTACACGTGAAACATTCGAGAAGAACCTGGACAAGGATTTCAATGACTTCCGTTTTTCGAGAAGAATTCCCTTTCTGTTTCTTGACAAGATAGATGCCGTCACTTATGCCCGGCTTCAGGAAATTCTACATGAATTCCCGGGCTTCACGACCAAAGTCCGTACCGTTAGAGGATATGAGTATCCATACGGAGCGCATGTGTTAGGCTATATCAGTGAAGTAGATCAAGATGTAATCGAATCTTCTCAGGGTGCCTATGAAAAGAGAGATTATTACGGAGTAAGTGGGATTGAGGCAAGTTATGAAGATGCCTTACGAGGCAAGAAAGGACTTGAGTATCAACTCAAAGATAATTTTGGTCGAAATGTAGGATCCTACGAAAATGGCGACCGCGATGCAAATGCCTTGTCAGGAAACGACGTAATTGTCTCTCTGGATATCGAATTGCAGGGCTATGCTGAGGAATTAATGAAGGGTAAGATTGGAGGGATCGTAGCCATTGAACCTGAATCAGGAGAGATTCTTTCCATGGTGAGTAGTCCAGCCTATAATCCGGAAGTTCTTAGTGTCAGTGCAGATCGTGCCCGTACATTCAATCGGCTACAAACAGATAGCTTAAAGCCTTTTTTCAATCGTGCCACAATGGCCAAATATCCTCCGGGATCGATCTTTAAGCCGGTTCTCTCCCTCATTGCACTGGAGGAAGGGGTGCTTACTACCGATCGTTACATTACCTGCAAAGGCGCTTATTACTACAAGACCTACCGGTGGGGCTGTCATGCACGGCCGGGAGTTCGTAATGTAGTCAAAGCAATTGAGGAGTCCTGCAACACCTTCTTTTACACCGTTTATCAGGATTTGGTAAATGTGGAAGGATTCGAAAATCCAGAAGTGGGCCTCAACAAAATTGTCGCCCACTTGAATGATTTTGGTCTGGGACAGAAGTTGAGAATTGATTTGCCTCAGGAACAAGAAGGACTTATACCTGATAGCGATTTCTATGATGACTTTTATGAAGGAAAGGGTGATTGGCGGAGCACTTACATTATTTCGAATGCTATTGGTCAGGGTGAAATTGAACTCACCACGGTACAAATGGCCAATCTTGCCGCCATTATTGGCAACCGAGGTTACTACTACCGTCCTCATCTCATAAAGCAATTTAGAGATTCAACTTCTCAAATTGGTAGACCTTATCTCACACCCAAGCGTGTCCGAATCGAAGATCAGCATTTTGATCCTGTCATTGATGGCATGGCACGATCGGTCAGTCAGGGGACTTCAACGATGGCGAATATTCCCGGTATTGCAGTGTGCGGAAAAACGGGTACCTCTGAAAACTCACACGGAAAAGACCATTCGGTGTTTTATGCCTTTGCGCCACGCGAGCGACCGAAAATTGCTATCGCCGTGTTCATAGAAAATGGAGGATGGGGCGGTTCTTATGCGGCCCCTATCGCTAGTCTAATCATGGAAAAATATCTGAAAGGCGAAATCGATCCTCGTCGTCTGTGGATAGAAGACAGGATGATGGAGGCAAATCTCCTTGCTGATTTGTAATTTTAGGAATGATTATTTCCCTAATTGCTGCCTGTAGTACCAACCGGGTCATCGGTGTGGACAACGACTTACCGTGGCATGTACCTGCTGATATGCGTTTCTTCATGAGAACCACCAAGGGGCACCATGTCATCATGGGACGCAAAACCTTCGAGTCGTTGGGTGTTCCTTTGAAAAACAGAACAAATATTGTAGTGACTCGCGATCCTTTTTTTATTGCGTCAGGAGTACTGGTCACGCATGGCATTAGTGAAGCTGTTGATCTGGCCATCGATGGTGATGAGTCTGAAGTCTTCATAATCGGTGGCGGCGAAATCTACAAACAGAGTATGAACCTGGCAGATAAGATTTACCTCACAGAGATCGATACCTTCATTGATGAAGGGGATGCATTTTTCCCGGAAATAGATCCCGAAGAATGGGATTTAGCCTTCGAAGATCCCCACGACGCTGATGACCGAAATGAATTTGCTTACACCTTTAAGACCTTTCTTAGAAAAAAAGAATAAAAAAGCATGCATCAACACCCCCCTGAAGCTTTCCTTTATTACCTATGGCATTTGAAGAGGTTTAATTTTGAAAACCTCACAACCACACAGGGAGAGCCAATCACCATCGTAAAGACAGGCTATCGAAATGAAGATGCCGGACCCGACTTTCTTCATGCAGAACTTCAGTTAGGAAAAGACACATGGTTTGGCCATGTGGAAATGCATATCCGTGCTAGTGACTGGATTCGGCACAAACATCAGGACGACCCTGGATACAGCAGTGTGGTACTACATGTAGTTTATGAAGCTGATTGCGAAATATCATTGCCAAATGGAGAACCTTTGGCATGCCTGGAATTGAAGAACCGGATTGATGCTGCGTTAGAACAAAAGTACCTTTCTCTTGTGGCTTCAGAACAATGGATTCCATGTGAAAATCTACTCCGGTCAAACCCAGTGCCGGAGATCAAACTTACGTCCTGGTACGAAAGACTTCTAGTCGACCGACTCGAAACAAAGACACATCGCATTGCTCAAACGTTGGTGGAAACCCATGAAGACTGGGAGGAAGCCTTCTATCGACTTCTAGCAAGAAATTTTGGGTTTCAGAAAAATGCAGATGCATTTGAAGCGTTAGCCACCAGCACTCCACGGAATGTACTACTGCGACATAAAAACAAGCTGCGGCATATTGAAGCTCTTCTTTTTGGACAATCAGGACTGATCCCCGAAAAATCAGAAGACAACTACACCAGAGGACTTAGGGATGACTACCTTTTTTATGCGAAAAAATATGATTTGACACCTTTGGAGAAGCGACAATGGAAGTTTATGCGTATGCGTCCGGCAAACTTCCCTACGGTACGTATCGCACAGTTTTCCGTACTCTTTTATAGGAGCAACCACTTATTCAGCAAGGCCCTGGCCGCTCAATCTGTTTCCGAGATCCGTAACATGTTTACTTCTGAGGTTTCCGGATATTGGAGAACACACTACACCTTTGAAGGAGCCAGCGATTCCAAATCGAGAAAGAAAACATTAGGCGATGCATCCATCGAGCTGATCATCATCAACACAATTGTTCCCTTTTTGTTTTATTATGGTGCCCGGCATCAATATGATTCTTTTAAACAGCGCGCGATGAAATTCCTGGAAGAACTCAAATCTGAAAAAAATCAGGTGTTGTCCCGATTCGCCGACCTGGGTCTTCAGAGTAGCTCAGCCTTTGATTCGCAGGCACTGCTTCAACTGAAATCGTGCTATTGTGTCAAAAAGAAATGCTTACAATGTTCGATTGGTAACACGTTACTAAATAAAACCAGTTCATGATCCAGAGCATTCTTTTTAAGATACTTATGTCTCCCTTCGCCTTGCTTTACGGAATGGGTGTTTCCTTGAGAAACTGGTTTTATAATATTGGATTTCTAAAGTCCATATCATTTGGAGTGCCGGTCATCTCCATTGGCAACCTCACCGTAGGAGGGGCTGGTAAATCACCTCACATTGAGTACCTGGTAGGATGGCTATCACAGTATCTGGAAATCGCTGTTTTGAGTCGTGGGTATAAGCGCAAGACTAAGGGATTCTTACCTGTGTCGGGATATAATACAGCTGATCAAGTGGGAGATGAGCCACTTCAGTTCAAGCGAAAGTTTGCCGAAACCTCTGTTTATGTATCTGAAAGTCGGGTGATTGGAATCCCCAAAATACTATCACAAACGCCTGATACACAGTTGATCCTACTAGATGATGCCTTTCAACACCGATCTGTCAAACCAGGCCTCAACATACTCCTCACTGAATACGATCATCCCTATACAAGTGATTTTCTACTACCGATGGGAAGGTTGAGAGAATGGCGATTTGCTGCGGACCGGGCCGACATAGTCCTTGTAACAAAATGTCCTCCATCCCTGGACGATCAAGAGAAAGCAGCCTTTGTCGATCGATTGAAATTACAGGGACACCAGTCCATGTTTTTTACAAAATATCAATATCTCCGACCCTACCACTTTTTGTATCCTTCTGTCAGTATCACCCTGCAGCCACCTATGAATGCCCTGGTAGTCAGTGCCATTGCCCGTACAGACTATCTCTTGCACTATCTGGAAGGCCAGCTGGATGAAGTGCGGACGATTGAGTATGAAGATCACCATGACTTCAGCAGATATGAAGTGGCTCAGATAAAAGAGCAATTTGACAAGTGGGACGTTGAAAATAAGGTGCTGATCACTACTCAAAAGGATGCAGTCCGTCTCGAAAAACATGTCAATTTTATTCGTGAGCATGAGTTGCCAATTTTCGTATTGCCCGTACAGGTAACATTTCTTGGTGGAGAAGATCAATTTAAGGATCTTGTCAAGGGATTTCTATTAGACTTTAAATCGTAGGTCAATGTATCGGATACTTGTGATTAGTTGCCTAATCTGGCTTTGTAATATCTCTGTCCAGGCACAAAGTACTGCGCAACCTGCTTATGATCTACCATATCATTGGCTGGATCGCTTTGACATTTTATATGACACACCCCTCCAACTGCATACAGGGGTAAAGCGATACTGGAGAAAGGACATGGTTGACATGGTGTATGCCCTGGATTCTCTGTATCCTGAGGCCTCAACCATCGAAGAATATCAACGACAGTGGTTGATCGATCAAAATACAGAGTGGGCACATGATGGACCTGCCAATGCTAATAGAAAAGCGTACATCGATAGCACGCAGACTTTTTATACACTTGAAGATCCTACTGTGTCATACCGGACACCCACCAAGAGTAAACGCCCCATTCTGAAACACTTCTACAAGACACCCGGACAGTTAATTGAAGTCGATAAGAATGATTTTTTTCTTCGAGTGAATCCCTTGCTAAACTTTCGAATGGGAAAGGATCGATATGATGACAATCATCTATTTGAAAATCAACGAGGCATCTCCATAAGAGGAGGTATTGATCAGAAAGTATATTTCCACACAGAGGTGCTAGAAAGTCAGGCCTTCTATCCCAGATACGTCAGACAGTTCTCAGGAAAATTTAATGTGCCGGGAGTTGGATTTAGGAAAGACTACGACAGCTCTCTATTCGGCATAGAAAATGGCGTAGACTTCTTGCTTGCCAATGCCTATGTGGGAGCATCCATATCAAAGCATGTCAATATCGAACTGGGCCATGGCAGACACTTCATCGGAAATGGTATGCGGTCGCTTTTCCTCTCGGATTTTAGCACTGACTATTTCTATCTTAAGCTGAATACTCGGGTTTGGAAGTTTCATTATCAAAACATTTTCGGTGAGCTACAGCGTTCTGAGGATAGACTAAACGGTGACTCCCTGATTCCCAAGAAATACTTTGCCACACATTACCTCAACTTCAAGGTAAGTCCATCGATAGAGGTGGGCTTATTTGAAACGGTGGTTTTTGCGCGTGAAAATCAATTCGAACTTCAATACCTCAATCCCATCATTTTGTACCGAACGGTCGAAGGATCTATTGGAAGTCCTGATAATGTAATACTGGGGATCGACCTTAAGGCGAACGTGGGTCATCGAGCTTCCTTCTATAGCCAATTTGTACTTGATGAATTTAAAGTCAATGAATTGTTCAGTGGAAATGGCTGGTGGGCTAACAAGTTCGGTATACAGACCGGTCTCAAGTATCTGGATTTGTTTGGAGTCAACCAGCTAGACATCCAGCTGGAGTACAATGCTGTGCGACCCTATACCTATTCTCATCGAGGGATTGCCCATTACTCGCATTATCAGCAGTCACTGGCCCATCCGCTGGGTGCTAATTTCCGCGAAGGTCTGGTGAAGGTATACTATCAGCCCGGTCCTCGTTGGTCGATTATTGGACGCATGATGTATATGCAAACCGGCGAAGATGCCAATGGCACAAATTGGGGGTCTAACATCCTACTTGAAAATGGCACTTATGAGAGAGAAAGAGGCAATCATATTGGTCAGGGTATAGAAACTAAGATTACCACCGTAGGTCTTGACCTCTCATACGAACTCAAGCAGGGATTGTTCCTTGATCTATTTTTCCAATCGAGAAACAAAGCCAGCGCTTTGGATGCACTCGACCAAAAAAGCCAATATATCGGCTCCGGAATACGCTGGAACCTTGGTCGACGCTGGCAGGAATTCTAATACCTAGTTCCCGTCATCTTCAGGATCTTCATCGGCCTCATTTCCTTCCTCCTGATTCAACTCAAGGATCCGAATATTCCTGAAATGTACTTCAGATCCATGTCCTAAAAATCCAATATGTCCCGTGGTTTTGTCGAGTCCCGGATGGTCTCTTCCATCCAGAGGTCCCTCCATACGGACCCGTTTTAAGTCAATACGAACTACCTGTTTGTTATTTACGGTCACCGATATGTAGTCACCATCCACATTGATCTCCTCTGTATTCCATTCGCCCATAGGATTTAATGAACCTCTCCGTGCTGCTGCAAGACCATATACAGATCCATGATACTGATAAGGTTTCAAGTCTGCGTATATAGCGGCACTGTCATCCAGGACTTGAATTTCTTTTCCCTGATATGCTGCGTCTCCCGTTAGAGGTGCATGAATGCCTATCCCATTATTTGCTCCTGGTGTCAACTTGAACTCAAACCGTAAACGAAAATCACTATACTCTTTCTCGGTATAAAGATTTCCACCTGATCCAGAAGCTCCTGGATACACTACAATCTCTCCATTTTCGACGACATAGTCATTCTTGTTGCCAACCCAGCCATCCAGGTTTACTCCATTAAATAGGGGTGTAAATCCTTCTCTAGCCTCTAAATCGGTGAGGTCTGGAGCTGCATTTATTTCGCGCACATAGATATTTCTAAATTGGAGATCTGTTCCATGTGCCTGAAGCTCAATGGGTCCTTCTCTAAAGATTGGCAGCGATCGATCCCAATAATTCTCAAGCACAATATTGTCTGTGACCTTCTTGCCATTCAAATAGACCGTCACCTTATCATGAATCATCAGGATCCTGAATGTATTCCACTCACCTACGGGATTATCTGCCACAAATAGAGGCTTACTCTCGTGTACCTGGTTGTTATATAACCCTCCGGAACCCACTTGCGCGCCAGATTCAATCATTGAGGTGTCCCAGATTTGGACTTGTGGAGAACCTCTCAAATAGATTCCACTGTCGCCATCTTTAGTAATCTTCCAGTCAACCAACAATTCGAAATCCCGATAATCTTCAATACTACAAAGGTTATCATAGCCATCACCCACAAAAGAGATGGTGCCGTCGACAATTTTCCAGTTTATTTGCATCAGGGAATCAGCTACCGCCTGTTTGGCACGGCGCTGAAATCCAAACAACGTATCCCGGATAATCGGGTTATCCACCAGACCCTGCCATCCTTCAAAATCATGTCCATTAAACAAAGAAACAAATTGCGTATCACGAGATATCCCTTGCATGTAGTTATGCAAAAAAGACTTCGTGTAGATATCCGTATCTGAAGCGGCAAGTATTGTATCGACTCTTTGCAATGTTTGATACACTTCGTACCCCTCCAGACCTTTTGACGATCCACCAGGCGGCAGTGCTACATTCAGTAGCGATATTGCCACGTTTTCATTTATGGTACTATCTGATAACATACCTTCCAGGTAGCGAAAGTTTGAGTACGTCTTAGCTCCTCCCAACGCGCTGATGACCTGTTTTTTCTCATCCACACTTTCTGACATTTCTAAGAGCTTTCTCAGTGACAGAGCTCGTTCTTCTGCTGTGAGTTTTGAGGAAGATGCCTGTCTTAATATAGCTGCGAAAGCCCTGGAGCGATACTGATCATTATCCAAGTATTCGTACATGTGATAAATCGCTTCCGGCGATTGCCAGTCAAGCACTGTTGCCGGAACATCACTCTTGAGAATGTATTTTAAGGCCTCGTGGCCCCCTATTGCGGGCAGTACTTTTGAAAGCAGTGCTGATCCTGTTGATCCAAAGGTCTCAATCAATGGCCCAGCCAGACTATCCCGATCCTCAAAGCTTTTAATTCTGGCAGCAAAGGTATTTTGGAGGTGTTCAAGTTCAGTGCTGGACTCCACCAGCGGAGTGATTGCCACCAATTCGTTTATGTTTGCGTCAGCCGACAAAACCGGAAGTGCCTCAAAAGCGGCAGCTCGAATCTCAGCATCACCAGATTCCAGCAGGGGGGAAATCTTAGGCCAGGAATCAACAACCTTCCTTTGGGTGAGCAGTCGAACGACATGCGCCTTGGCAGCACCCGTATGTTGATCTAACAACCCGACTAAGATGCCGATATTTGTACTATCAATCTGATGGAGTAATAATTCACCGGCCAGAACACGGAGTTGCTCATCCCCAATGGCCTCCGCTAAGGGAAGTATGCTGGATTTTCCCTGTAATTGGGCTTGCGCTTCCAATGCCAATAATCGCAATTGTTGATCTCCCTCTCTTGCATATTCTTTGATATACTCTAGTGATCCTATATCATTTCGCTGCATGGCCGTACTCACTAATGCTGCCTTTATTTCAGGGCTCATTCTGGAGGCGGCCTTGAAGAAGTCTTCGAGAGGCATATCTGTGTCTGACAAACAATGGGCGATAGACAAGGCAGTAGCTGGATCCTTGTCGCGAAAATCTTTTGCTAAATCTCTCTCAGAAATTCCACCCGTTGAAATCAGTAATTTATAGACTGGACCTACATGCGTAAGTTCGTTATATGTGAGCATGTCCCTAAGCACATCATGTACTACACGTGTATTGTTTTTTTGCGCCGTTGCTTCTGCCCACTCCAGGATCCATTCTTCTTCCATAGATGCATCAAAGTCCAGAGTCTCCAGCAAGGAAGGCAATCCATCGTATGCCCAGTCAGCAAGTCTACTTATGGCAATAGTTGGAGTATTTGATCCAAGTTCATTGGCAACATTGATTAATTGGGTTTGCGCTATACTAGCATCAAAAGTTGCCATGGCATTTACTACAGCATTCTTACAATACCCATTTGACTCTCCGTATGCCTCAACCAAAGCATTAAATGCCGGGGTTGTGCCTATTTGACCTATCGTCTGGACCACAGGCTCACACAGCGACTTTACATATTTTTTCAAGCCATTAATCGCCTGGTCAGAACAGAAATATTGTAATTGTTCAATGACAAAGAATTGTATGTCGATGTTTGCTCCATCAAGCTCTTCAAGGAGGGACTCTTCAATGATCGCCTTATTATTATGTTGCGTCTTTCCCAGGTACTTGGTCAATCCACTTAGGGCCAAGCGAGCCTTGGTATCCTCACCAAGTCCCATCGGCTTCAAAGATTCAACAATTTCGTGGACAGCCGTTGCTCCTTGATCTGCCAGTTGGGCCATGAGCCTATCCAATTCATACGTATGTTTTGCCGGAAGCTGTCCAATTATTTCCTGCACCGCGTTCTGTGCACTCATACTAATCGGTATGAGAAAACACAATCCAAATAGAAATTTCTGTAAAAGAACTCTCATCAATCTTCAATTAATTTTTAAGTCAGATTTGCCAATGGTCTCTCATGGGCTGGTGTATTAATCGATTCGCACCTTCATCATCAGGAAATCTCTGATTGACCGGATCATAAGTTAGGTTTCGCCCTAATCGCAACGCTATGACTCCCAGGTTTACCAGACTGCAAGAACGATGACCATTTTGCTCATTTAAGGCAAACTTCCTTCTTGACTTCACTGCATCAGTGAAAGAAGTCACTTGAGGTTTTGGATCGGGCAAGTCAGCCAATAGTTTGTTAATGTTTGGAATATCCGATTCTAGTCCTGGATAAATCTTGCCATTGGGGCCTTCAATAAAAGCCGCATCCTTATCATTATTTGCTCCGTCCAGGATTATTTTGCACCCATCTTCGTAGGTGAACTCGATTCGTCTCCAGGTACCAGCTGCATCCGGATGTTGCTGGGGAGTGTCTACTTCGATCGATACGGGTCCTGTATCGTCTTTTTCTAATAGGTACTGAGTAGGATCCAGGTAGTGTTGACCCATATCTCCCAGGCCACCACCATCATAATCCCAATAACCCCGAAACTTTGCATGAACTCGATCGGGATGATAAGGCTTGAAAGGTGCCGGACCTAGCCACATATTGTAATCCAGAGATTCTGGAACTACCAATGGAAAAAGGTCGGTTCGACCACTCCAGAAGAATCTCCAATCGAAACCAGTACTAGCATTCAATGTTACCTTTAGAGGCCAACCAAGCACCCGATTTTCCACCAACTTCTTGATTGGCAATACCGGTGTACCCATACCGTAGAAAGCATCTGCAAATCGGAACCAGGTATTCACGCGAAAAATTCGATCATAGGTTTCGACCGCATTTTGTACAGCGATTCCCTCTCCGATAGTTCGGGTCATGGGTTTTTCACACCAAATGTCTTTACCGGCCTTGGCTGCAGCGACAGACATCACACCGTGCCAGTGTGGAGGCGTTACAATATGTACCACATCAATGTCCTTTTCTGCCAGCAATTCACGAAAGTCAGAAAAGACCTTCACTCCGGAAGGTGCTTTAGTCAGGGCCTGGTCAATATGGTTCTGCTCGACGTCACATATCGCCACTAACCTACTTTCATAGTCCATATGAACCTGACCCATAGCACCCACGCCAATAATTCCTTTAGTAATTTCGTCGCTAGGTGCTGTAAACCCTCTGCCTCCGAGAACATGTCTAGGCACGATAGAAAACATACCCGCAGAAAGGCTCAGGTTTTTGATAAATTGTCGTCTATCACTTCGATTCGGCATATCTTTGAGCAATTGTGAATTCAAATATAAAGCTTTAGAACGGCAGCTGGGCAATCGTATTGCCATGCCGTTTGGCCTCAGAGTCACCACAATAGATGATTGTATAATCTCAACTTCCCCTCATTTTTCCAATGCCAGAGAGATTATTGCGTTAAATCCCATGATGACTGTCTTCAAATTTCTTTCGATCATTGTCTTTCTGCTCATATCATCTGGTAAGTCGGTAGGGCAGGTCGATGCAGCCGCACGTGAAAAGCTTTATCAAGAGAGTTTGGACCTATGGACGAATGGTGAGAAGACACCCGCGATAGGGAACCTAAAAAAGGTCATCCTTCAATATGTTACAAACCATGAATTTGACCAAAGTGCGGAAATAGTCTTACGTTTTCTGACTCATCACTGGGACCGCCAGGATGAATCACTTTTTCCACTTTTACAAGCAGGGCTGCGACTTGTTTCGGAACACTCTATTCAGGACTCACTCGATGCCAGCATTTCCCTACTTGCTGGGGACTATTATCAAAGTACCGAAAAATACGATTCTGCAAGTATCTACTATGACCGGGCAATCAACAGAGGGAAAATGCTCCCTGACACTTTAAAAGCAGCCATATATTATCGATGGGGTCACACTGAGCGAAGAAGGGGAGATTATCAGAAGGCTATCAATCTAATTCAACAGGGAATAGGATACTATCTATCTGCATATGGTGATATACATACGCTTGTAGCAGCCGGATATAATAATCTGGCAATCTATCAGCGTGCATTGGGTTTACAGGAGGAATCCGGGAAAAACTATGAAAAAGCATTGGCAATTCGCGAAAAACTATTTGGCACCAGAAGTAATGAGTATGCCCGGGTCTTGAATAATGCCTCCACGCATTACCTCCAGTCAGGCGAAAAGGAGGAAGCGTTACGATATGCCATCAAAACAGTAAATATTTTTGAGTCACTTGAAGATCCGGATAAACGATTTCTAGTTGCATCCTACAACACATTGGCAGATGTATATACTCAAATGGGTGATCTTGAAAATGCAAGGATACACTTTGAGAAAGCTGTACTATTACATAAGCAATATTTTCCCGAAAGCCCTCGAGTCAGGTTCTATTATCTGGATCTCGGTAGGAATGCCATGTCCAGGCAGTCTTATAAAGAAGCACTCACATGTTTTCACCTAGCCCTGGAAACGCTCGTCCATAACATTGATCCAGAAGATGTGTGGCAAGATCCAGATCGATCTGATCCAAATAACTATAGATCGCTTAAATCCCTAACCGCGCTGAAAGCAAGTGCATGGAAAGGACTTTATGAGCGGGAAAACGATACCTCATACCTTCACCAAGCCATAAAACTCTATGAGCTAGCCGACTATTTCGCCACCAAAAACAGGACAGAGTCCAGTTATCAGAAGTCTCGTGTCCAGTTTTCACATGAAAACTTACCTGTCTACGAAGGATGTATAGATGCTTATGTCCAACTATATATGATGAGTGGAAACCAGGAGGCCCTTCAGAGAGCCTTTATGCTAACCGAGAAGAGTAAATCACTGACTTTGTTGGAAGATCTGCTTGAAGTCAATGCACTCAGAGGTTCGGATTTGCCTTCTCACGTTCAGGAAAGAGAAAAGCTCCTTCAAGATAGCCTGGCGGCTATTCGCACTCGCATTATTTCAGGCCCTGATTCTATACGACAGCAACTTGATCAGGCTCGCATCCGAATTGAATTGGAATATGATCGCTTTAAGCACCAACTAGAGAATGAATACCCCAGATATTTTGCTGCAAAATATGATTTTCATTTTCAATCGATTCCTGAAATACAGGAAAACCTGGAACCAGAACAGGTGCTTCTGGAGTACTTTGTGGGCGAAAATCAGATATTCCTGTTCCATATCACGGAGACTGAGCAGGATGTGTACCGGATCCCCCGACCGGATGATCTCTCTAAACGAATTGCACGTCTTGGTAGTGCCCTTCGAGCATATGATATTTCCAGGCCGTCAGAAGACAGTCTCAATGCCAAGGAAGTATTGGCATACATTGAGAATGCAACTTTTTTATATGATCTGTTATTGGATTCGGTGACCATTCCGCCGGAGGCAAAAAGTATAATCGTGCCTGATGGCATCCTAAATTATATTCCATTTGGAGCGTTATTAATTTCATCCCCAGAAGTGGTGCAAGACTTTTCATCATATCCATACCTGGATCGTAGCATAGTGATCAGCTATAATTATTCTGCCACGTTGCACCATCAAATGCAAAGTCAGGAGTCAAAAACCAGAGGAAAACTTCTCGGTATTGCACCAACATTTGATAGCCTCTCAGGTCTTCCTCCATTACTATTTAATGAAAAGGAAGTGGACAGAATAACAGAAATATTCCCTTCTGACAAGTTAGTCGGGAGAGATGCAAGTCGAGATAACTTTCTAAGACGGTATAGCAAATTTGACATCTTTCATTTTGCTACCCATGCTCAAGTGGATGAGGAAAATGCCGACCATTCGTTTCTGGCATTTTCCAGGACTGAACCAGCGGGCCAACACCTTTATCTGGCTGACTTATACCTACGGGTGTTACCTGCACAATTGGTGACATTAAGTGCCTGCCAAACCCATGTAGGACCTTTACAAGATGGAGAAGGTGTCGCCAGCTTAGCCAAAGGCTTTTCCTATGCGGGAGCTAAGAGCCTTGTCACCAGTCTCTGGGATATAGAAGATCAAGCAGCAATGGAAATCATGCAGTCTTTCTATGCGAATCTCGAACAGGGAATGAAGAAAGATGAAGCCCTAAGATCGGCAAAGCTTAACTTTATAGAGGGAAGTACAGGTTCTTTTGCGCATCCATACTTTTGGGCTGCTTATATTCCAATTGGTGACATGTCGCCCATCCTGGTTGATCATACATCTAACTTTGGAATCCTGGGGCTTACAATAATTCTATCAGGATTAATAGCTTTATATTTCACTCGGGTAAATCGCTCAAAGCGGAAAAAATTACGATCTCCTACAATTATTTAGATGAATACATTGGACCAACCCTACATTCTGGCAGAAGCCAATTGGAAAATAGTCAAAGATACCGACTACCATGTAGCAGTCATTCCTTTTGGAGCCTGTGAAGCGCATAATTATCACCTTCCCTATGCTACCGACAATTACCAGGTAGAATATGTAGCAAATAAGAGCGGTGCTCAGGCCTGGGAAAAAGGCGCTAAAGTTGTGGTATTACCTTGTATCCCTTTTGGAATCAATACGGGACAAATGGATGTGAAGTTCTGCATGAATATTCTACCCTCTACGCAACTTTGCATACTGAAAGATCTTTTCCAGGTGCTGGCAAATCATGGGATAAAAAAGGTGGTCCTGCTCAACGGACACGGTGGTAATAATTTTAAAAATATCATTCGTGAGCTTTCATATGCATTTCCACAAGTCTTTACATGCTGGGTAAACTGGTATGCAATCGTCGACTGGAATCAATATTTTGATGAACCCGGAGATCATGCTGGTGAAATGGAGACCAGTGCAATGATGCACATTCGACCCGATCTGGTCCGGCCATTGTCTGAGGCAGGTAGCGGGGCTGCAAAATCCTTTAGGTTGTCGGGCTTCAAAGAAGGTTGGGCCACTTCACAAAGAGAATGGACGCAAGTGACCGAAGATACGGGTGTGGGCAATCCAGCAATGGCTACCCCCGACAAAGGGGTAAAGTATCTCAATGATTGTGTTACAAAACTTTCTGTTTTTTTGGAGGAACTAAGTCGCACATCCAATGACACATTGTATGAATGATTACTTGATGAGGTGAAAAGTACCTTTTCTCTCGACAGGGTTTCCACTTTCCATGTGAAACCCGGAGAAGTAATAAATATAGACACCTGGTGGCGCATTCTGTGACCCCGTTCGGCCGTCCCAAACCGGGGTGCCACTGTGAGTAGCTTCAATGGCCCCAGTAGCATACACTTTGTTGCCCCAGCGATCAAATATTAATAAGTTATCTATTTGGAGACTTTGTGAATATATCATGAGTTCCTCATTCATTTCGTCTCCATTTGGACTAAACGCATTTGGAACATAGACGGGTTCATCCACAAAAACCAGCGCCTCATAAACAGTACTACACCCCAGCGTATCTGTGATCGTTATCTGGTAGTTAGTCGTGACTTGTGGAGCAATAACCGGATCGAGGCAGTCCACGCAGCTCAATCCTTCGGGAGGACTCCACAGGATTGATGCGGTTGAAGCTTTGCCTTCCAGGATCTCCGGGCTGAAATGAGTGGAAAACCCTCTTTCCACACTTTCAATGGTATCAAGTCCAAGCACCACACCACCAATCTCAAGGTGAAGTGTTGTATCTACAAAGCATCCGGCAGGATTAATGGCTGAAAGTGTGATATCTACATCCCGTGGTCGGTCCCACATAAGATGCAGCGTGTCTCTCCAGCCCGTCCGTATCGTATCATCCTCCACATACCAGTCAATATGTTCCAGCACCTCCTCTCCCACATAGGTGATAGCAATTGGACTACCAATGCAGGGCAATTCCATGTCAACCTCTGGTTGTGGCCATTTAAAGACATCGACCGCTAGATAGGCCGTATCAAGGCAGGCATTGGAGCCTGAGGACCCAATCACACCATATTCTGTAGTGGTATCTGGATTTACAATGATCTCATTACTCGTATTTCCTTCCACATCCGGATGACCAAACCATCGATAGTCATCACTGCCAACTGCTGTAAGTAACACTTCTGCCCCAAGACATATTTGAGAAGCTTCTGTCAATACTTTTAGTGTCTTGAAGTCTGAAAAGTAGCCATAACGAGTACCTGTAATGCTTCCCCCATTGATCGTTCCCAGATGAAATATGCCGGATGAATTTGAGATTTGCATTGCAAAATTTTCAATAGGTGGATTAGTTAGGTCTACCTGTGCTGCCATATATCTCCCATCCGTGCCCGGTACGGTATCGAAAATCTCGGCAGGGATACTGCCTCTGGGGCTTATAGTAAAATCATCTTCGTTTCCAGTTTCTGTGATCAATATCAAACCAAAGAATTCGTCAGAAGACCGAGTGACACTCACTGTTTGTGAGCCAGTGCACTCAAGTTTAGGTAGCAAAGCCAGCCCCACTTCACAACCAAATCCAGTACCATGAAGGACATATACGGGGTTGTTTGACTTGATGTATGCAGATGAACTAGTAAGTCCAAATCGATAAATCTCACCCGGATTGAGCCCCGTGCGCTGCGTCCGACCATTTACCATGATATCTGTTCCCTCTTCCACCGCCATCACAAAAACCTGGTCTCCTCCATTCAGAAATCCCTTTACCACAATATATTCCTGTCCCAGGACATCGATCGGTACGAGCTGGTCCCCTCCTAAATCATGGCATTGTCCATACTGGTTTGAATCATCCTTCAAGGTAATAGCAATCAACTGATTAGAAACAACATGCGTGCCGGTGAGCTGCGAAGCGGTGGCGACATCTCTGGCTTCAACCGAATAGGTTTCTCCGCGATCTAATGCAATTTGAAAAGGCACACCCGCTGTATGTCCCCGCACGTTTACACTGGGAGTAATAGTGATCTCTGTATTGTCAGAAGTTGCAACAATATCGATAGTAGAAGTAGGCTGGGGAATATAAAGTTGATCGATATTACTCCAGAAGTTTTGGGCCGGGATATAGAATTCTGTGCCGAGGGCATTCCGACCCTTGAGAGCAAATATGTCAGGATTTGTAAAATTATTTACTTCATAATAAGCTGTGATGGGTTGGTCTGATTCAATGTGCAATCCTTTTCTTAAAACGGTAAAGGAAGGCTCATTTTCAATACGGTCTATTTGGAAGGTCAGGTCCACTGTCCTTGTTTCATTTGCCATCAAATCGAGTTCAAGTGCTGCAAAGGTGGGATTCGCTGGTTGACTGATGGTTATGTGTGCATCTTCCTGGAAAGCGGTAAATCTAAGGACAATGGGGCGATCCCCATGTCCCTCTGTAACACTTGGAGCGGCAAACCAGAACTCAGTATCAATCTGTGCTCGTGCCGAAATGACAAAGACAGATAAAAATACTATTACGATGGAACAACACTGTCGAAATTGAGACATGAAACTAAAACGTTTTCAAAATTGCAATCCGTCTGAAATTCGGTTTTTTAACGATAGTATTCAAATAATACTATCCTTGCGCACTTTTGAATAAAACTGATCACAAACACCCTGTTTTGTGATTTCCGCTTCCAGCATTTGAGGTACTTTATCTCAGGGAGTTGGTGAAGCGTAATCTTATTCCTAAAATTGTGGCCAAATTGGTAGCCCACAGGTAAATGACTGTTTTTCATTCAATAAGGGGACTTGTTTCCAGAGTGCCTTACCCAAACGAGCGTCGTTTTTTTTGGTGGTTACTGCTATTAAGTGTTCCTGTGCTTCTTATCAATCTGGGCCTCGTTGCATTTATCGAAGACGAAGGTATCCGAAGTCTGGTAGCACTAGAGATGGATCTTTCTGGAAATTTCATTACACCCACATTAAATGGGGAATATTACTATAAAAAACCACCCCTTTGGAACTGGATCTTATGGGCTTTTTTCGAACTGACAGGCCAGGCTAATGAATTTACCGCACGACTTGCCACCGTAACATTTCTATATATATATGTCATAAGCATCTACCTGATATTCAAAAAATATACTTCCGAACGAATTGGGATACTAAATGCACTGCTATTCCTTACTTGTGGTAGAATCCTGTTTTGGGATTCCATGCTGGCGCTGATCGATATTTGTTTCTCCTGGGTCATATTTATGCTCTTCTGGTGGATCTATGAATTTCATCGTCGGAAAGATTACCTGGCTTTATACATCGGTGCCTATCTGATAGCAAGTGTAGCCTTCTTTCTAAAGGCCCTGCCTGCTTTAGTTTTCCTGGGATTTACTCTGCTAGCCTGGCAACTTATCAATGGTACCTGGAGAAAACTAATTAGCTGGCAGCATCTATTGGGAGGCATGACCATGGCAATTATCATCGGGCTCTATTTGCTCCAATATCAACAACACCAGGGATTAGAGCATTTGTTGAAGATCTTTTGGGATGAATCCACGCAACGGACGGTGGTCAAACATGGATTTCTAAAAGGTATCCTCCATGTGTTCACTTTCCCGTTTGAGACCTTGTATCATTTTTTACCGTGGTCCCTCATCTCTATTATCTTCTTCACTCCAGGAGTGCGAAAGTCTCTTTTTGAGAACGACTTCATGAGGTTTTGTTTTTGGGTGTTCTTTACCAACATTTGGATTTACTGGATATCACCAAGCATTTTCCCCAGATACTTATTCATGTTTGTTCCCCTGTATTTTGGTAGTGCTCTATATCTGTATCAGCAAAAGACCAAAACCCGATTGAGTCAATATTTCCATGTCTCCATCTTAGTGCTGGCAGGAGCTACCCTCATGGGTTCACTTTCTGTATTTTGGAATTCTCGTACTGTGGACATTCCACTGTTAGGATTGAAATGGGGTCTTTCGGCAATTTTGATGTTGGCATTCTTTGTAATGATGCTGTCGCATAGAAAAATTCGTTTGCTGTATTTCTGTGCCTTTCTTATTGCTGTCAGATTTGGATTCAACCTTATCGTTCTGCCCTCCAGAAATAACGACTCCCTTTCAGACCAAACCAGGATAGATAGCAAGCGAATTGGCATACAACTGAAGGAAGAACCACTTTACCTCCTACCGGAAGACAGTATGCGATATGAAGCGAGTTTCTATATTACAAAAGAACGAAACAGGATTCTCCCTGTTGTCGATGACCCGAACGTGGAAGGTTATCTCCTTATCAATCCACATAAATATCCTAACTTACTTCAAAATCAACTGGTTATAGACTCTGTTCGAGTGCGGAAAAAGGAAAAATTTACATATCTGATTAAATCACCTGTGGAATAAATGGATGCAAAATGTGAAATCTCCATTGTTGTGTGTGTGTACAACGAGGAAGGTAATATTGTTCCCCTTATTGAGCGAATACATGAGGCACTCGAGGGGTATAGTTATGAGATAGTTTATGTAGATGATGGCTCGACTGATGATACGCTCAAGGAACTGAAAGCATGCAACTCAAATCACTTGAAAATAGTTGAGCTACGGCGAAATTACGGTCAAAGTCTTGCCCTGTCTGCTGGTATTGATGTTGCCGAAGGTGCCTACATCATTACCATGGATGGAGACTTGCAAAATGATCCTTCAGACATTCCGGCTATGCTCAATTTAAGTAAGGAAGGAAATTGGGACCTCGTGGCAGGTATCCGAAAGAATCGCAAGGACAATGTCTTACTGAGAAAAATCCCTAGTAAAATTGCCAACTTCATCATTCGACGAAGCTCCGGCGTTTCTATCAAAGATTACGGTTGTACTCTCAAGCTTTTCAAAAAAGAAATAGCGAAAGACCTGGGATTGTATGGGGAACTGCATCGCTTTATTCCAGTACTGGCAAATCTGGAAGGTGCAAGCATTACTCAGATGGAAGTGAAACATCATGAGAGAACGCACGGAACGTCTAAATATGGTATGGGCCGTACTGTGAAGGTCATGAGTGATCTGGTTCTCATGCTTTTTTTTAAGCGATACCTACAGAAACCCATGCACTTATTTGGAAATCTGGGGGTATTGATCTTTTTCGCCGGTATTCTGATTAATCTCTATATGCTAGTACTCAAGATCCAGGGACAGGACATCTGGGGTAAGCCATTGATGCTAGTGGGAATTCTTTTTGTTCTGACGGGCATACAACTTATCACCTTTGGGCTTTTTGTTGAGTTGCAAATGAGGACCTATTATGAGTCACAGGATAAAAAACCCTACCGTATAAGACAGATTTATAAAGCAGAGGGAAACCCTGTCTCCGTCTCTTTATAATATAGAATTTTGAAACATCGTCTTCCACTGCGAAGTCGTTTATTAGTTTTGCAGAAAATAAGAAAACATGAGGCTTTCAGCATATCTCTTCGCTGTCATATTACCTTTCGTTTACTTCACACCTAGTGATGCTCAGTATCTGGATAATTTTGATCAATATTCCTGGCAAGAACAGGACAGTATCATTACCACCCTATTTCAGGGCAGAGCATATAATGTGGTCGCTGTCATGTCTCAGGAAGGTTATGACAAAGAGAAATCCAAGACAGAAAGAGACGATGAGGCACTCGCTACATTTGCGGTCTGGCAGGGTATACGATTCATTCTGGAACAAAACCCGGAAGAGGCAGCTAAATATTTAGATGAGGCTATCAATATCTTTAATGAAAAACCCGACCTGCGAAATGACAAGTACAGAGATGCGCTTCTTAATAAGGCTGAATTAAGCCTACAGAATGAAGATGTTGGTCAGGCAATCCATTATTTGAATGATGCTGTTGACTTCATGCGCGAAGATTCAGACCCGGATATAGATCTGTACTTTTCCACCATTCTGGAAGCCTTCGAACTGAGCCTTCAAGCGCAGGATCTTGAAACAGCAGAGGCCATGGGAAGACAGGCGTTATCAGTTGCCCAGTCTGAGTATGGTAGCGATTCCGATCAGTATATTCAGGGGCTGAGCAATATTGGTCGAATATATGCTGCTAAAGGGGAGACTCGACGTGCTTCCAATCTGCTCCTTCAATCCTATGAGCTATCAAAACAAAATCTTCCGGAGAGTAGTATTCGCAAGGCTTATTATGGATTGGCAGCCATTGACATCCAGGAACAATTAGGAAGGACTCAATCTGCAGGAAATATTTATAGTGAGTTGATATCATTATTTGACCGATTCACTGATCTACAAGAGGATAATATATATCCTACCATTTTAGGTCGGTATGGTAAACATCATGAGGCATTAGGAAAGCTTGATGAGGCTTACAATTACTTAAATCGAGCAAACATCCTGCTAACTCTAAGGACCACCAGTACCGATCCGACCTATATTCAGTCTCAATCTGATGTTGGGCAAATTCTTGTAAAGCAAGAAAAGTACACGGAGGCAAGTGGTTACTATGAAGATGCCATTCGTCAGGCTCGATTGGCCTATGGTGACAACAGTTGGACTGAAGGTCTGCTCAGGGATCGCCTGGGGGCATTATATTCAGAAATGGGAAGGCACGATGCAGCCCTTGAACAACGGGCTAAAACTGTGGAAATTTTTAATGCATCCATCGGTCCTAATAATGCACAATATGCGATGGCTGTTCTCAATTTGGGTCTTGCTCATGCCGCAGCAGATCAACGAGAAAAAGCAGAGGAACTCCTTCTAAGTGCCTACCAAAAAATCAAACAATTATATGGGCCCAATCATATTCGGGTATTTAATGTGGAGCGCTATTTGTCTGATTTCTACCAGGATTTTGACAAGGGTAAAGCAGCCATGCATTATGAAGCCGCAGCAAGATTTATGATATACTATTATAAAAATTTGATGCCGCTGCTCACGGATGTGAACCGACTCGAAATGGAATCAATATTTGATCGATTCTGGAGTGCTTACGTATCCTTTGTAGATTCAGATAACCTCCCGGAAGGGACTTTATATCAACTCCAGGATATACTCCTGCAGTTAAAGCCCGCCAAGTACCTTCCCACCATTAACACGGTCGCAGCACTGATTAATAGGTCAGATGAGACTCCTACTGAGCAGTTCAGACAGTGGCAATCCTTACGTAATCAGATCGTAGAATTTGAGGACGAAACTATAGCCGGACAAAAAGAAAGAGATTTTGACATGTCAGAATCATTGGTGAAGATCAAAAGTCTTTCGGACGCACTTTTTCCAACGTATTCATCCACGCTCGCTACCATTTCTGAGTACTCTTTCGCCAATCTTTCAAAACAATTGTCTCGCGGTGAGGTGGCAATTGATTTTTTCTCAACGCTTTCCGATGATGAGCAAAAGCAACGAAACTATTTTGCTCTAGTGACAAAACCAGGTCCTGAAATACACTTAATAGCTCTCCAATTAAATCAGAATGTATTAGGTACCAATCAGCTACAATCTGGTACATCATTTTATGAACAGATCTGGAAACCTTTCGAATCTTATCTCAATGATGTCAAGAGGGTATATGTTTCAAAGGATGGTGCACTTCACAAAGTATCATTTCAATCTATCCCGCTTCCCTCTGGTGAAATGGTGGGTGAAAAAATTGAAGTGCTAGCACGTCTAAACCTTGGTGCACTAAAGACCTCCTCGAAAACTCTGCAGGATCAGTATTTACTTGTTGGATATCCTGCACCCACTTCATCTGACAGTGTTTCTATATCAATTATTTCGGTTCCTCCGCATTTTATTGCATCGCCAGAGACCAGAATGCGAAAGCCCATTGTAAGCCGATCAGCCAGCGAGCAAGAGGTGAAGGTAATCGGGAACAAATATGCAAAGAAGAAATCGGTCATCCTTCTGACCGGTGTAGAGGCAAGTCGTAATAACTTTTTAAAGCACGTTAGAGAGGAAAGACCCTCGCTCATGCACCTGGCCATTCCTCTATATTTCAATTATCCGGATCTGGCATCAGATAGTACTGGTGTAAGCATCCTATCACAAAATAGACAGGTGAGTACTGGATTTGCACTGGCAGGCGCCGGGAATAGCTGGAAAGCAGACACTCTTAGATCAGAAGTAGACAATGGTCTCCTAAGTGCGTTGGAAATTAGCACACTCGATCTTAAGAATACAAGACTACTAATATGGACAGGTGCGCAATCTACCTTCAAAGAGATGGATGGCGATGCCCTTTATAGCTTACAGTTATCATTAAAAAGAGCAGGTGTCCACTCGATTCTTATGAACTTTTGGGAAATATCAGAAGGAGATAAAGATATCTTCATGAAAAACTTGTATAAGAATTTGGGAAAGGGACTTACTGTTCGGGATGCCCTTGATAAAACCATATCAAAGTTGAGGAAGAAAGTTGATCCGGCTGTGTGGAGCAGTTTCGTGCTGCTAGAATAATCCAGCGGCTTGTTTTAACAGTAATTAATAGGGATTAACCTTTGTTTAATTGATTACCGAATAACGACTCCCTCATTCTGTCGTCTTAATTATATCCCTCATGAAAATCGTAGTGATATATGAAGACGAAAGAATGGTTGCTCGAACTTGGATATGGCTTGCTTTTGGCATTTCTTCTCATTAACCTTTTGACCCAGTTTTGCTTTGTCCTCTAAGTCCTATAGTTCAGGGTCCCACCAACGTCCTCTTAGGTTTTAATTCTTGATCCCAGAACTTGAAGATCAGAGAATTTAGATGGCTATATTTTGCACCTCCCACACCATGTCGCTCACCGGGATAAATCATCATCTGAAAATCTTTGCCCAGGTCCTGCAACTTACTGATCAATTTCATACTGTTTTGCATGTGCACATTATCATCTGCAGAACCATGTACAAGTAACATCTTACCCTTATAACGATATGCATTGAAAATAGCTGATCCTTCATTGTATCCAGACTCATTTTCAACAGGAGTGTCCATATATCTCTCAGTATACACGTTGTCGTAAAACCTCCAATCGGTGACAGGATAGAGAGAAATACCATGCGTGAAATGATCGGAACCAAGTGTCAGCGCCAGGCAGGTCAGATATCCACCATAGCTACCCCCGGTAATACCAATCCTGTCGGGATCTACATATTCCAGGGTTTTTAAATACTTGACGCCCTCCACAAGATCATTCATTTCCCACTTTCCTAAAGCCCGAAATAAATAGTCAGTTCCTTGCTTGCCAAAACGTCCAGATCCACGGTGATCCATGAAAACCCGAATAATCCCATTGTTGGAATAATAGTCGTTTGAGAAGTTCCGGTATCGATTGGGCACCTCGAGGCGCTCAGGACCCCCATATACCGTAAATACTACGGGATATTTCACATCCGGTCTGAAGCCCTTGGGAAGAATACACATAAGTGGTAGGGCAAAAGAGTCTACCTCAACGGTAAAGGTCAATATCCTGACTCCAGATTGTTCATTTCGATCAGTAGAGAACTCCGAAAAAGTATATACTTTTTCACCCGTGATGGAAGCGATGTATGAAGAATAAGGATTGTCTATTGTGGTGTAAGTAGAATGAAAGTAAGAGTAGTTCGCTGAAAACTGAACTGAATGCCAACCCGGTTCTGGAGTCAATATCATTTGACCCGATCCGTCATAATTAGACACTGCCAGCTGGTGTTCACCTCCGGAATCACCTGCGATGTAATAAAAAATCCGACCTGTTTGACCATCAGTCCCAATGATGTTCAACACATTTGAATTGTGCTGCGAGATAAATTTGTTCTCACCTGTCCTGATGTCGAAAGAAATCAAATTTTGCCAACTTCCATCTTGTGTGACAAATACCACATGTTGATCATCTAAAAAGCGTAAATCTTCATGAAATTTAATCCAGGTAGTTGACGATTCCACTAATAATGTACGTGGTGAATCAGGTTGAGCAATATCCACTACCTTCAAAGTGAGACTATCCTGCAGCCGATTGACCTCCTGATACACCAGCTTGGATCCATCTGGAGACCAAAAGGGCCATGCGGTGTATTGATCTTTAGTGCTGTCTTCTTTGACCCACTGGATCACTTTCTGATCTGTATCAACCAGTCCTAACTTAACGTCTGGATTAGGGTCACCCACTTTGGGGTAATGCCGCTCTTCTAGATATCCATGAGCATCATCACCCAGACGATAAATTGGGAAGACAGGAACTGGGTTATCGTCGAATCGTAGGAAAGCTATATGCTTATTATCAGGACTCCACCAAAACGCCTTGTACTTCGAGGCCCTCCTAAGGATCTCTTCATAATACACCCATGATGACCAACCATTATAAATCTTGTCGTTTCCATCCTGAGTAAGCTTTATCTCACGGGACTGCTTAAAGTCCCATACGTACAAATTTCCCTGCTTGGTATAGGCAACTTTCGACCGATCGTCGTTTAAGGTCGGATTTTGCTCTACAATTTCTGGATCCGTGGTCAATTGTCGTTCAGAACCATCCGACCCCAGTAGATAAAGGTCTCCTTTCATTACCGACAGAAGATCTCCATTCGGTAATGTAAGTTGACTACCCATATGATCGCTATCTGCTCGGACAAAATCATCTGGCATCCTTGAATCTTTCCCAGATTTCAAGTCTTTGACATACCTTTCCGACTGATCTTTTAGCACAATACACCGATAATCATCGATGAATCCACCAAAGCGCTCCTGCGCTATTGCTGGGTGAATAGCAAGGAAAGTCGTGGAAACTAGAAAAAGCCGGATAACCTGAGTCATTCTTACATCATAATTTGGCAAAGCAATATAATGAATCATTTTTCTCATTACCTTATTGTATCAACAAGCACAAGATGACTGATAAGACAAACTGGCGGCTATTTGATTTTGTTTCACATCAGCTGGACCAATCACCCATAGAAAAAGCGATATGTGATCGAGTAGGTGGTGAGGACCGTAGTTTTTCTACCCGGGATATTGAGGATATTTCTAACCAGATTGCGAATGGGCTTCTAAGTCTGGATCTTGAAAAGGGAGACAGGATAGGCTTGGTGGTAAATGAAAACAGATGTGAATTTTTGCTGCTTGATTTGGGCATTCAAAAAGCCGGCCTGGTGAGCGTGCCTTTTTATCCCACGCTAAGCATAGGGGAATTTGCTTATATTCTTAAAGATTCCAATTGCAAAGCAATCTTTTTTGGAAGTGGGGAGCTCGGTGAAAAAATGAGAGCCGCCAATGATGTCGCAAAGTCTCTACAATATTTCTTTGCATTTGATAGCGATCATCCCACTGAAGAGGATTGGCAATCGATCTGGGTAAATGCTCCCACTACCTTTCCAAATATTGAGATATCGGCAGAATCCCTTGCTACGCTAATCTATACATCCGGCACGACCGGCAATCCTAAGGGGGTCATGATATCACATCGGAATATTGCATCAAACGTGATTGACGTTTGTAAACACCTTCCCGTGGAGAAAGGAAGCACGGTTATCAGCTTCTTACCTCTCTCTCATGTGATGGAGCGAGTGGCATCGTTTTCTTATCTCTACCAATGCGTGTCTGTGCATTATTGCGCTACCGATCAGCTAGGTGGCCCAGATGGAGCACTTCAACGAGTGCAGCCCAATTTCTTTACTTGTGTCCCACGATTGCTTGAAAAGATATATGAGAAAATATATGCCCGAGGTCAAGCTCTGACTGGTTTAAAGAAGAAACTCTTCTTCTGGTCGTTGTCACTGGCCGACTCTTATGAGTATGGCAAATCCGTGCGAGGTGTGGATGCTGTCAAATGGTGGATTGCCGATCGATTGGTTTTTTCGAAATGGCGGGCTGCATTAGGCAACAAGGTAGTCGGTATCGTTACAGGGTCTGCACCCTGTCCCGATAAAATCTTAAGGGTGTTCTGTGCTGCAGGGATACCCATCAGAGAAGGATATGGATTGACAGAATCTGCTACCGTGATTACCGTGAATCGGTATGGATCTGGACCCGCTAAAATCGGAACGGTGGGACCCACCATTGACAGAGTCTATGTAAAAATCGATGATGGAGATACATCTTATGGACCCAATGAAGGTGAAATCTGGGCCAGTGGACCCAGTATCATGATGGGATATTACAATAAACCCGAAGAGACAGCCCGGACACTAAAAGAGGAAGGAGGCCGGACATGGCTTCTCACAGGAGATATTGGTCGTATCATCACCGAAAATGGAGTGTCTTATTTGAAAATTACAGACCGAAAAAAAGAGTTGCTGAAGACTTCTGCGGGTAAGTACGTTGCCCCTGCCCCAATCGAAAACCGCTTAAAGGAACACAGTCTGGTTGAACAGGCCATGGTGGTCGGCGATGGGAAAAAGTATGCTTCAGTGATTATTTCCATTGCGATACCTATTCTGCAGGAGTATTGCCTGCAGCAGTCTATTCCTTATGAAAGTGCTGAGAAGTGTGTAAACAATGAGAAAATCATAGCTACATATGCTGCGATCGTAGATGAAGTCAATGCTGATCTCGCCCGCCATGAACAAATAAAGCGATTTACATTAGTGCCTGATTTATGGGTACCCGTTAAAGAGGATGGATCTTCTTCGGAACTGACACCCACACTTAAAATCAAACGCAGGGTATTAATGAAAAAATATCACGCCGCTATAGATGCTATGTACGATTAGATCTCAGTCAGCTTCCTCAACACACTAAATGACTGCTCCACCTCCGATTCATCAACGATCACCGTAATTTCGTTGGTGGTGGAAATTACTTCCACTACATTGATGTCACTCCAGGCCAACTGCTTGAATAGAAAGTAGTAAATACCAGAAATCTCAGTATTGTCTCGAGGTAGCAATGCAGTGATTGATGCTAGATTGCTCCGTTTTGAGACCAATATTTCTTCATCGAAAAGCACTTTCATTTCTGATATTAAAGTATCACTCAGCGCAATAGTTGATTCGTTTATTCCTTGTGAGCAAGAACAAAATAGATCCGGACGGGCCCCGGACCTCTCTAACAACCTTCCTTGCTTGAGAATCAGATTTGGGGAGTTTCGAAAAGTATACACATGGATTTTAGAACGTAGTATAAAATCACCTAATCGCTTCAAAAAATTCTTAATGCCCGCGCTCACCTGATAGTAATAATTGGGTGATAATCTTTTCAAAGCCATAATGATAGCGCCTTCAGCTACACTCTTATCTAAAATCTTTTCGATAAAGGGGTTCATGTGTCGTGCCAGACCAGCGTAGTTGATAATTCCATCGGTCAACGCCTCTTCAAGAAATGGGTAGTCCTCAATATATTTTCTAACAGCAGAAGCAACGGTCATGTTAAATATTTAACACTAAGTTAAAAATATGTTCTTTTTCATAATGCTGAAAGGACAGGTACTGGTACATTTATACATTTGTTGCCCTGAAAAAAATGTTTGCTATGCAGGTACTAAAGTTTGGTGGAACATCTGTAGGTAGTCCTCAAAGGATGAAGGAAGTAATGTCGATCGTCACACGTGACAGTAAGAGGAAGATCATTGTGTTATCTGCCGTATCCGGCACCACCAATGCACTGCTTGAGTACGCGGGACTGATCCAGGAATATAAAAAGGTAGAAGCCAAAGCGTCTCTTCAAAAACTGCTGGGAATGTATGGGAATTTTATAGCAAGCCTATACGATACGATCCCCCTCAGAGAACAGGCGAGCGCATTTATTGAAGAACAATTTCGCGAATTGGAAGAAATTGGAATGGGCTCACGCACATTTGAACAGGAGAAAAGGATTGTAGCAAAAGGTGAAATCATATCAACCCATCTTTTCAACTGGCTTCTGAAAGCATCAGGATATGATACGGTGCTACTACCAGCGCTCAATTACATGCGCATAGATAAGTCAGGAGAACCCGATGAATATTTTATAAAAAGCATGTTGGAGAAAGAAATAATGCTCTCTGGCGAACATCAGTTCTATGTGACTCAAGGTTACATCTGCAGAAATGCCTATGGCGAAGTTGATAACTTGAAACGTGGCGGGAGTGACTATACGGCTACATTAATTGGGCAGGCAGCCCATGTCGATGAAATTCAGATTTGGACCGATATCGATGGCATGCATAATAATGATCCTAGGGTCGTTGACAACACGTTCCCCGTAAAAACCCTGAGCTACGGCGAAGCAGCTGAGCTGGCTTATTTCGGAGCTAAGATTCTTCACCCCTCATGTGTCCTACCTGCACAACGTGGACTCATACCCATCCGGCTAAAGAACACGATGGATCCTGCTGCCGGGGGAACACTGATCTCAAGTGATGATTCAAAGGCTGAGATTACTGCCATAGCGGCAAAAGATGGCATCACCGCGATAAAGGTTAAGTCAGGAAGGATGCTCATGGCCTATGGATTTCTCAAAAAGATATTTGAAATATTTGAGCGATATGAGACATCCATTGACATGATTACAACGTCCGAGGTTGCAGTCTCACTGACTATAGATGATGCTTCAAGACTTCCAGATATTTTGGAAGATCTACGACACTATGGTGACGTGGAAGTAGACAGAGACCAGACCATCATCTGCATTGTGGGAAATTTTAGCAATGAACAATCGGGGTACGCCACTCGTATTTTTGATGCATTGAGGAATGTCCCTATAAGGATGATTTCATATGGAGGAAGTCGGTATAATGTATCGATTCTCGTAGATGGATCCATGAAGAAGAATGCGCTAGTGGCACTCAATGAGGGACTCTTTAAATCCTCCTTGTGACATTGGGATGTGAACATGCTTGACGATCGGTATAGATTCGGTATTCATTTAATACAATAAGAGCTCTTCTAGCCATAACAATACATCCGAAAGGATGTTATAATGACACGGGAATCAAAGAAATCTTCCCTCTAAAAATGCTATTTTGCATGCCATTTAAAAATCGAAAAGTAAACCAGTACTATGGCCTTTGATATCAATATGATCAAATCCTTTTATGAGAGTCTTCCAGGTAAAGTGAAAGCAGCCAGAGATCTCTTAGGTAGACCTCTGACACTGACCGAAAAAATTCTTTATTCTCATTTACATGTGGAATCTCCCTTACAGTCATTCACACGAGGTAAGGATTATGTTTTCTTTGCTCCTGACAGGGTGGCCATGCAGGACGCCACTGCTCAAATGGCTCTGCTACAGTTTATGATGGCAGGTAAGCCTACAGTGGCTGTACCTTCGACTGTTCATTGTGATCATTTGATACAGGCTGAATTAGGTGCTGAAAAGGACCTGGCTACTGCCAATGATGTCAATTCAGAAGTTTATGATTTCCTTTCATCTGTTTCCAACAAGTATGGTATTGGATTTTGGAAGCCGGGTGCTGGTATTATTCACCAAATTGTGCTCGAAAACTATGCCTTTCCCGGAGGTATGATGATTGGTACAGATTCTCATACGCCAAATGCAGGCGGATTAGGAATGGTAGCTATTGGCGTAGGTGGTGCTGATGCAGTGGATGTGATGGCCGATATGCCGTGGGAGCTGAAAATGCCAAAAGTGATTGGTGTGAAACTCACGGGGAAAATGAGTGGCTGGACTTCTTCCAAAGATGTCATTCTAAAGGTTGCCGGTATTCTGACAGTGAAAGGGGGCACGGGTGCTATCGTGGAATACTTTGGACCGGGAGCGCAATCGCTCTCTTGTACCGGAAAAGGTACTATTTGTAACATGGGAGCAGAAATTGGTGCCACAACCTCCACATTTGGATATGATGAGTCGATGGGTCGGTATTTACGCGCCACCGAGCGAGCAGATGTAGCTGAACTAGCAGACAGCGTTGCAGAACATCTTACTGGTGATGCTGAATGCTATGCAAATCCTGAAAAGTACTTTGATCGGGTGGTTGAAATTGATCTTTCGACCCTAGAGCCCCATATTAACGGTCCTTATACACCAGACTTAGCTTGGCCTATCTCAGAGTTTGCAGAAGCTGTCAAGGAAAATGACTATCCAGAAAAACTGGAAGTAGGCTTGATTGGATCTTGTACTAACTCATCTTATGAGGATCTGACGAGAGCGGCATCTCTGGCAGAACAGGCAAAAGCAAAGAACCTAAAAGTTAAATCAGAATTCACAGTCACACCAGGATCGGAACAGATAAGATATACTGTAGAGCGAGATGGTATTCTTGACTCTTTCGAAGATATCGGAGGTGTTGTACTAGCCAACGCATGTGGACCATGTATTGGCCAGTGGGCACGTCATACGGATGATCCCAATAAGAAGAATTCTATCATTACTTCGTTCAACAGAAACTTCTCAAAGAGAAATGATGGAAATCCCCAAACACATGCATTTGTAGCTTCACCTGAAATAGTCACGGCCATGGTGATGGGGGGGTCATTAACTTTCAATCCCCTCACAGATTCTTTGACGAATGAAGATGGAGAATCTGTGAAACTTGATCCACCAACCGGCATTGAACTTCCACCTAATGGATTTGATGTAGAAGATGCTGGATTTCAGGCTCCTGCAGAAAATGGACAAGATATCAATGTAGTGGTGAACCCTGATAGTAATCGTCTGCAATTATTGACTCCTTTTAAAGTCATCACCCAGGACCAAGTAGAGGGTATGCGCATATTGCTTAAGGCGAAAGGAAAATGTACTACCGACCATATTTCTATGGCAGGACCTTGGCTTAAATATCGTGGACACCTGGAAAACATCTCTAATAATTGTTTTATCGGAGCTATCAACTACTTCAACGAAGAGGCAAATAATGTGATCAACTATGTTGAGAACAAATATATGGCAGTACCCGATTCAGCGAGGACCTATCGAGATGCTGGTATTGGAACCATAGTATTTGGAGAAGAAAACTATGGTGAGGGATCTTCACGAGAACACGCAGCTATGGAGCCGAGGTTTTTGGGCGTCAAGGCTGTGGTTGTAAAGAGTTTTGCTCGAATACACGAAACAAACCTTAAGAAACAGGGCATGTTGGCGCTGACGTTTGAAAATCCAGCAGATTACGATAAAGTACGTCAGGATGACACTGTAGATATTGTAGACTTTAGCGAGATGGCACCGGGAAAACCACTGACAATTCGTTTGTCGCACAGTGACGGCTCGAGTGAGGAGTTTAAAGTGCTTCACACGTATAATCAGGCACAGATCGACTGGGTACGTGCAGGTAGTGCACTTAATAAAATCAGAGAAGCACATGCATAGGTGAGAACCTGCATCTTTACTGTTCAAGTGAGTTTTGTATAGTAATCAATGTTTTACCTATATTGTTAAGGACAAAACGATTACATAACACAATGAATTCACTATGTTAAAAGAGTTTAAGGAATTTGCCATGAAGGGCAACATGCTCGACTTGGCCATTGGTTTTATTCTCGGTGCTGCTTTTAGTACTGTAGTAAAATCACTTGTCGATGACATCCTGATGCCTATTGTTTCATCAATTTTTGGGTCTCCAGACTTCAGTAATCTCTTCATAGTATTGAAGGAGCCTGCAGATATGACGGATGTCAACATGACATCCATTGAAGCTGTACGGGAAGCAGGAGGTATTGCCCTGGGGTACGGTTTGTTCATCAACGCCCTCATTGCATTTATCATCATGGCCTTTATCTTATTCGTCATTGTCAAAAACGTGAATAAGCTGAAAGCTAAAGAAGAAGAGGTAGAAGCACCTCCACCAGGACCCACGCAAGAAGAACTTCTGGGTGAGATCCGAGATCTACTAAAGAAGGCCTAAGAAAACCCACTCAATAATTCCTTATTCCAAATGAAAAGAACTGACTGACATTATGTTGGTCAGTTTTTTTTATGCTTTAGAGGTAAGCAGTTGATATCTACGATGTTGGAATTCAAACATAGATTAACTAATTTCAGAGAGAATAGACCATTAAAACATCAGAATGCATCAATATTATTCCACCCCATTTGCTTTTCATAGTTTAGTG
This sequence comes from Saprospiraceae bacterium, assembly GCA_050298535.1. Lineage (GTDB taxonomy): Bacteria > Bacteroidota > Bacteroidia > Chitinophagales > Saprospiraceae > JABDMH01. The sequence continues at coordinate 342,067 of JBNKUI010000087.1, read as the reverse complement.
CGACACAAAGGTAAGGTCAAATATCTGGATCTAGAATCCTCCATTAGAAATCATTTGAGATCACTGATACTTACGCGAATTGGAGAATATGCTTATGACAGGGCAATGGGATTCGCAATATGGGATCATGACAAAGAAGTTTTTTATCATGATAAAGAACCATATTATGAAAAGCAGGAGACACGAAAGGGATTGCTAGAAAACGCTCATGCTAGAAAACATTTTAGGGAGAATCTACGCCGTTTGATTCAGAAGGAAGAAATTCGACTTGATGTGTCAGATGTTCATTTTAATTTTGAAAAAGTTGCTGGCGGCATGTCTGTCTATCAAAGGACAATCAAAATAATAATTTCAGGTCACCTAAGGAGTAGTGGTAAACTGATGTCTCCACCCTTTAGCATGAAGATCTTCTATTCGCCCTTTAGAGTCGAATTTGACTAACCTTTATCATCGATGACAAAATCAAGAACTGAGATCGCAAAAGACTTGCTCAAGACAGCAAATTATTATTGGCACGAGGATATTCACGATCCATCTGAACCTGTTGATATTGATCGATTTGATCCTATCATTGACAAACTTTTTAAGGCTGTTGCCGTAGAAATCGAGAAGTTGTATGACGAATTAGAAGAATCCCATCAGTCAATACTGGTAAGATTAGCAGGTGTGCTTGTACCTGATGAGAGCTTACTACCAAAACCAGGTTATACAATAGTTCAACTTGATTCTGGTGCTTCCCGTATACATACGATACCAGAAGATCAATTCACAATTTCCGGCATGACAAAAACTGGAGAAGAAGTCAATTTCTATTTTAGCCCCTTATTCGAGCATGATTTTCCCAACTGTTTATTAAAAACAATCATCACAGAGAATTCTGTGCTATCGAATGAAAACGGAATAGTCCAAATTGTGGATTCGCTTTCCAAGGGGACAACCAGCAATACTATTTGGTTTGGACTATCACACGATGGCATTGTACAGGGAGATTGGATTAATCTGTATTTAGATCCCAGAGAAGAAAGGAATTCTAGTTTTTACATCAATTTATTAAGGAAAGGAACCTGGACTTGTAATAGTTTATACTGTAATAAGAAGACAGGGCTGGAAGGTTTTACAAAGGAAGAACTAGAGAAAAGCCTATTAGACCGAATGGGTATCAATAGTACATATTTGCAGAGAGTGCGGAATCGATTTGATCGTTTATTCTTACATCTTCAAATTCCAAAATTTCCGGGTCCTAATTCATTTGATCTGACACAAGATGACCTGATAAATCACGGAGTACCATCAAAATTCATTGAAGACACACTTCTATGGTTAAAGGTATCTTTTGATTTTCCGATGCCTGATTCATATTTCATTGAAAACCCTCCACTTGTTAACTGTATTCCCCTAATAAACAGGAGATTAATTCGGAATTTTGTGACCAGTCAAGGTAACGATTCTGTCCTATTACCCTTTCGAACAAATGACGAATTTCTTGATATTCATCATGTCTATGACTCCAAGAATTCTTCGGATGGAAGTCAATATACACTTCTGAACTTTCATCAACCTGATGATAAACCTGGTTCATTTATTATTCGAAGTGGAAACAGAATGAGACGATTGAATCGAGAAGATGCCACCGATCAGATACATAGATTACTTGAAACAGTCATAGAAGAATATCGAACTTTCAAGGAGGAAGGAGTAAATAGACTGCGTGAAGATTTTGATTTAATTGAAAAGGCTATCAGAAGAATCAAGATTCAACTACCTGAATACTTTCGAAATCAGGATCTGAAAGACACCTTTTATGGTATTGCGAAACTCAATACTGGGACCACACGCTTATATTACTCCTACTGGGAAACACAAGGATCTCAAATACAAGTGTTTAGAGACAGAATTGACTTACAGGTCGTGTCAGCAGAGTCAAATATGGGGGGAAGGACCATTTCTCCAATTTATGATGGTATGGATAAATCGTCTCCTGAACATTACCTCCACAAAATTCAACGGGCGTTGGGATCTAAAGAAAAGATTCTTACAAAAGGTGATATCGAATTGTTTTGTCAACAAGCGTACAATCCACCAATCTCGATAGTAAGAATTGAAAATGATCTAATAAAGAAAAAAGATGGACAGTTGTCAAGAGGAATCATAGTAAGAGTTAGGCTTGGAAGGGAATTAACGAGTGATATTTCTGAAATAATCAGGATCGATTTGGAAAATGAATTGAATAGTAGAAGTGCCTTTTTTACTGAAATAAGAGTAGTAATTGCGAATGATAACCATTAAGGAAATAGAAAATTTTTATCGGAACATAATAGAATTTCAATCCGTAGACATAAGCTTTGAAAGTTTCTTGAGTATTCTTTGCCATTCATCTATAGATTGTGCCAATTCTTTTCATGTAATTCCCAATGAATTTCACAATAGAAATTTTCGAAATGATATCGTAAAGGCTCCAGAGGAGACATCTTATGGAAAAGATCAATACTTTATCGGATCAATTGATTCATTTGTACAGCTATATACCAGTAGAACCTCGATCCTGGGTCATTTACCAGAGTTTTTTTATGCTGAAGCAGACAATAGTTCCGAATATGTAGATTTGGACGGCAATAGAAGAAGTCCATCTGAAAGAGAAGAATACCGGCGACAAAGAAGTGAAAGAATGAAAGATGCCAGGACATTCTTTATTCCACTTGAAATACTTTTCAACAGATTTCGTATACACAAGGGAATAAAGGAATTGATTTTCAGTAAGAACTCTGACACTTTTCTAGGGCATTTATGGGGTAAAACATTCTGCTCAGATAGTCGATGGATTCGATATATACGAACAAGGCATTTAGTGACAGAGATTATTGGAAACTTAGAGAAAACTGAAACATTGATCAGTTATGTTTTGGATCTCCCAATTCAACTGACAATTCAAAATAATACATCGTTTCAATGCTCTACTGATAAGATTTTAGATATAAATGGGGGGCAAAGAATCCTTGGACATAGTGTGTTCTTAGGAGATATCATTTATGACTATCATGAAACCTGTGAATTAAGAATTCAACTCCGCTCACAAGATATCTTCATGGACTATTTTCTGAAGGAAGGTAAAGGGTATCAGTTACTTGCTGAGATAATTGACCATTATTTCCCAATTGATATTTTGGTTGAAAAAAAACTGGAAATCAGAGCAGATGCGACAACCGAAGGAACCCCCATTCTAGGATACTCCACTAGATTATTAACACAACTTGATCACGAAATTATTAACTAATGACTTCAATTGTTAATCTGGACACAGCTAGTAAGCTAGCCATTGAAATTGCACAAAAGTTAGCTATTGAGGAGAACCATCCATCCATAGGCCCTCCTCATTTACTGATGGCATTATTAAATGAAAGAGTAGGAATAACAAGTTTCTTGACAGTAATCGGAAAGGATCTATCATACCTGAAGTCATGGGCACAGTACCGTATTGAGGAGTACCATGACAATGGTTTACCTGATGATGATCCAAAAGCAAGTAAGGAAACACTGAAAGTGCTGGATGTGGCTAAAACATTCCAGTTGATGTTTAATCAAAAACACATCAAACCCATCTCACTTCTTTGTGCACTCACTAGGCCGGAAGTGGGATTTCCCAAAGGTCAGATTGGAAGCCTCAGGTTGACTGAAGAAGAACTTGTTCAAGCAGTACTCAGCGATAAAGCAATTGATCAAGTAGTAACAGATCAAAGTCCTAAATCCAACGACAAGGTCAACCCCTCGGAAACTAAGGCATTCCTTCAGTATTGCATCGATAAATTAGCTTTAGCTCAAGGAGGAAAGATTGATCCAATTTACGGTCGAGACAAAGAAATTAGAGAAATGGAAAACATTCTTTGCCGGCGTTCGAAGCCAAACGTTATTGTCACCGGGGAACCCGGGGTCGGAAAAACAGCCTTGGTGGATGGATTTGCACTCAATATTATAGAAAAAAATGTTTCTGAATATTTTAGGAACGCAAAATTGTACCAGCTTGATGTAGGCGCACTTGTGGCAGGTGCATCATACAGGGGCGAAGTTGAAGACAGACTTCGAAAAGTCTTGACCGAGATAAAACGATTGGATCATGTCATTCTCTTTATTGACGAAATCCATATGATTCTTGATTCAAATTCAGGTGCTGCCGGTATTGCAAATCTGCTAAAGCCAGAACTTGCAAGAGGTGAATTGAATTTAATAGGTGCTACAACAACCAAGGAATATCGACTTCACATAGAAAAAGATCCTGCATTCGCAAGGCGTTTTGAAGTATTACAGGTGGATGAACCGTCTATAGAGAAGGCATGTTTGATGGTTAACGGCCTCAAATCACTTTTTGAAGACCATCATAAATTTGGCATGAATGAAGATGCAGTGAATTCATCTGTCAAACTAGCTAAAAGATACTTTCCTCAAAGATTTCTACCAGATTCAGCTATTGACCTAATGGACAGAACGATGGCATCTTTTAGAATCATGGAAGATAATCTTTCTGCTAGGTTAGAAAAAGTTGATATAATTCGTGAGACTCTGTCTGATAATGTGACAGCAAAAGATGTTATTAACTTTTGGGATGATGTCAAGAATATTGTTTCTCCACTTGCATTTGATGACTATGAAATTGACGAACCGACCGATGATAAACCTGAATCATGGCTCTCCTATGTGAAGTCTTGTCTAGATCATGTAAAAGAAAAGTCAAATGCCGAGAAGACCAATATCTCAGAAAATGATATTGCAAGAATTGTAGCGCTCACCACAGGCATCCCTATTGGAAAAATTGGGGGAAGTGAACAGGAAAAACTATTGAATCTCGAAACAGAACTTAAAAAACGAGTAATCGGACAAGATCATGCTGCAGATATCATTGCCAAAGCAATTAGAAGGAGCAGATCAGGAATAAAGGAAAAGGGAAAGCCTATTGGAAACTTCTTTCTAGTAGGACCCACTGGAACCGGAAAAACAGAACTAGCAAAATCACTGACCGAATTGCTCTTCAATGATTCCAGTAACCTGATTCGATTTGACATGTCCGAATATATGGAGCCCCACTCAGTTTCACTTTTGAAGGGCTCTCCGCCGGGCTACGTTGGCTATGGGGAAGGTGGATTATTAGTAAATGCTATTCGCGAAAAACCTTATTCTGTTGTCCTCTTTGATGAGGTTGAAAAAGCACACCCGGATGTATTCAAATTGCTTTTGCAAGTGTTGGACGAAGGCCATCTTCACGATACTTTGGGCAAAAAGGGAACATTTACAGATGCCGTTATTCTTTTTACATCAAACGCTGAGGCCGAATGGGTGGTGAGCGAGTTTGAAAAGGGTAATCACCCAGACGAAACCGAATTACGGGATAGGATGGTTCTACGTAATCACTTTCGACCTGAATTTCTAAATAGACTTGATGCCATCATTCCATTTGCTCCTTTAAACAAGTCCGATCTGTTGAAGATTCTTGAAATTCAGTTGAGGAGTGTGAAGAAACTACTAGCTGAGAAGAGAATAAACTTGAAACTGGATGACAGAGCTAAGGGTCAGCTTACTGAGCTTGGTTATTCGCCAGCATTTGGTGCCCGGCCAATTAAACGAGCCATTGACTCTTATCTCTTAGACGAGATTTCCGAATTAATAATCAGTAATAAGGTTAAACCAGACCAAGAAATTCAAGTCAGTTGGAATGATCGGGAATTCACATTTGATACATCAAAACAATAACTTTCAATCCAATTGTAGCTTTTATTCAAAATATCGTATTTTTCTCATTAACCATCTAAATTCCAATTTTGACTGACCTCAATGAACGATGGGAAGATGTCTTCAGGATGATTTCATGGTGGGATTCCGAAAAAACTCGCCAGGCAGTTGTCATGGTTATTGGTGCTGGTGCCCTGGGCAATGAGGTACTAAAGAATCTGGCTCTACTCAATATAGGGCAAATTCTTATTGTTGATTTTGATACCATTGAATACTCTAATCTCAGCAGATCAGTTCTGTATCGACCCGAAGATGCTCATCTGGGTCTGTATAAGTCGGAAGTTGCTGCTAGCCGACTTCGTGAAATAAATCCAAATATCCGAATCATGACCATCAATGGAGACATCACAACAGACGTAGGTTTGGGTGTTTTCAGAAGAGTTGATGTGGTGATTGGTTGTCTTGATAATCGATTGGCCAGACTTGTTACCAATCGAAATTGCTTTAAATTTGGAAAGACCTGGATCGATGGAGCAATTGAGAATTTATCCGGTCAGTTAACTGTTTATACTCCTGGCACTTCTTGTTATGAATGTCAATTGGATGAGTCCGAATGGGATCAAATAAGATCGAAAATAGGATGTCCGGATATAGCCAGAAGGAACCAGAGTATGGGAAGAATACCCACAACCCCAATTTCAGCTTCAATAATTGGAGCACTTCAAGCTCAGGAAGCACTAAAAGTCCTATATCAAAATAAGGAACAAAGTCTTGCTGGACAGAAATTTATGTTTGAGGGAATGAATAACTTTTTCCTGCTATACAAAGGTATTCCTTACAATGATGAATGTGAAAGTCATATCCAGTTATCGAATTATGTCTTGGAAGCAGCAGAGTTAAACAATCAGTCCACGATTAGTGAGGTACAAGCATGGGGTCAAAAGACGCTGAAAACTGAATCTATAACTATTCAACTAGATCACGAAATAGTTACAGAAGTCTCAACGACTCAGGGAGAAAAGCATTCTATAATGAAAGCAAAACCACATCTTTCTGATAGGTTTCTCGCTAGTGTATATGATGGTAGCTTGTCAGATCTTCACATTACTGGCTCCTTCAATCAGATAGGATTGGATTTTGACAAAAGAGACTTGAGATTGGATCAGCTTGGCATACCTCCCTTGCATATACTACATCTGGAAACTGAGGATAATATATACTTTGTTGAGTTGACTGGTGACAAGAATTATCTGAATTTTATACCTTAAGAACTAAAGATTCCTATTTAATCATGAACATACTTCGAAAATGGCAGGAGATATAAATGTAATTGTAAGAATTATGCCTCAGGGTGAGGATCTGGACATTGAATTGCCACCCTTAATGTCTGGAAAGGAAATTATACGCGAAATAATAAATCACGGAGCAGCTCCGAGTACTGACCCTGAAGGTAATGCATATAGCTATGAGCTAATTACAAAGAGAAACAATACAAAGATCGAAAATGAGTCGCTTTTAGATTGCAATGTTCAAAACGGAGAAATTTTATATTTAACCCCAAAGCTTGTAGCTGGACAGCGAACCTGTGACTTGTAATAAAGCTGTTTCTTAAGTCATTAATACCAAAAATATGTACGATTTTGATCATCCCATCTTTAAAAAGCACTTTGTTTACAAGCGACTGGCAAACGAACACATAGACCTCCTAGAACTGGACAGAGACAATATTGAGATTGAGGTCCTGGCTTCAGTAAGTCCATTAAAGATACCTGCAAAGTATAAAGTAACTTATCATCTGACCACGATTACAGGAATCTCCGAAGATCAAACCCCAATATTTGGTAATAGCCATGCTTTGGAAATTACATTGCCTCGACGTTATCCGCTTGAGTCGGCTAAGATTTATATGAAGACTCCAGTCTGGCATCCCAATATTCAATACCATGGAAAGTTTAAGGGTAGGATTTGTGGAAACACACAAAACTTTGGAAAGGGTTATGGTCTTAGACAATTAGTGCTAAGAATTGAGGAGATTCTACAATATAAAAACTATCATGCTGAACATACCCATCCATTCCCTGAGGATGCAAAAGTGGCTGAGTGGATTCGTGATTTTGCTGAACCCAATGGAATTGTAAGTAAGGAAGGGGGACTCTTAGTAACCAGTACTCCCACGATTATCATAAGAGACACGATAAAGAAAGATCAGGGTAAAACTCCAAGGAAGCTAAAATTTGGTGGAAAATGAGGCCTCTGAGAATTCCAGAACTATCTTTGCCATTTCGATTTGCCCTGATCCTTCTTCTAATCTTGTTTCTGCAGAAAGGCGATTGTCAAGATATAGCTGAAGAAAATCTGTGGGAAGAAGTCTTGGGTGCTCCTGATTACATATCCCAGATTGAAAAACTTCAGGATTACGTCCGGGAATTCTGCAATTCAAATGATAATCGTGGAGTATATTGTTCGGAGGCAAGCATAAGACTCGATAAGCTCAAAGATGACTATTTTGAATACAGTCTTCAAAAATCAAATCGAAGTACAGATCTTTCACGTCGTATAGAAGATCTCAAAATCCTTTATCTTGATTATCCTTCAGAGAGATATGGTCGACGAGTCAAAAGAAGACTGAACCAACTGGAAGATGATCTATGGGATGAACTCAGTATGGACAGTTCAAAATGGAATCAGGATGGATACGAAAACTACCTTTCCCTATTCCCAGATGGTAAATATTCGGATCTCGCAACTTCAAATTTACAGTTTCTGGATGCCTCGGAAAGTCTGGATCCTAATCAATTTTACGAACTGTACGTGTCAGGAAAAGGAACTGACCGACTACATTTCTTTACAAATAGATACCCAGATCATCAAAAAGTCTCTGAAGCAGTTTCAGAAGCTGTGCGTATTGAAGAGCAAATCTGGCAAGATGTATTGGTTAAGAACACATCAGACGATTACGAGAGATATCAGCGCTGGTATCCTAGTGGGAAATACTTTGACCAGGCGATGGACTTGATGGATGCCTTGGATATAGAAGACATCCAGCCAGTAAAGGGGCAGGAAGAAATAGCATGGGAGGCAATACAGAATACGAACGATCCAGCAATACTGAGGGACTACATTGCAAAGTTTCCCAAAGGGGATTTCAATGATGAGGCCAGAAAAACATTAATCGTACTGGATGAAGCCTGGTTTCAGGAGGCATCCGAGCTTGGCACGCGAGCAGCCTATCAAAGCTATCTGCAAGCATTTCCAGACGGTGCCTTTATCCTGGAAGCCAGCAATCTAATCCCTGAATTGAGTAATACAGATGAGGACATATTGTGGTCTCAACTAATGAATAACCCATCAGTTGAAGGATTCCAGGCTTATCTAAATCAATATACGAATGGAAAATATCGAAAGATTGCTTTTGATCGAATTGAAAATCTAAGTCCCTCATTTTATAAAATTACACATGATAGAGAACGACATATTGTCCAATTTTACAATGTCAAAGAACTACAGGTCATTGCATATGATGAAGAACTTGTCATTGACACCAGCATGCTAAGATCGAAACTGCAATTGAATGTAATTCCTTTCAATTTCGGATTTTATTCTATTCTTCTTCATGACGAGATGGGACGTGAACTAAAGATTCAATGGAATAGAGATATTAATATCTTATTTTTTCAAGAGTCACAAGATTCTGTTTCTATTCTAATAAATGGCGGTTACGAACCCTATAGCCTTAACCTTCAGGATACGTCTTTGCAACTTACCGGGGCAAGAATTCAGTTGCCTGGCCAGTTTGGTACGAATCTTATTCACTTTAGTAAGGACAGTCTAAGAACTGTGGCAGGTCCAGGGCATTTTCACGTTCTAATAAAGGATTTCAGTAAAAAACAAATTCAACAAGCTGGAATGATCACTCTGCCCAGGTCATGGAACTTAGTGATGCGGACTGTGGGGATTGCATTCTTAGGCATCATTCTAGCAATGTCCGGGTGGACGATCCTAAATAAGAAGATTAACAAGTCGCAATCTAAATATGATGATGCAGATTTCCAAAAGGATTGGGAAAACCTGGATTAGCATTTGTTGTCGAAAAATTAAAATCATTAAATGGAAAATATCGAATGGTCTGGTATACTGTGGCTATTCGCATTTATTACTGCCGTTTTCGTACTTCTTCTGATAAAAGTCAATAGTAGGAGGCAGAGATCGTACCCAAAACCAACGCAATTCTCGGATGAACAGTATTCGACTAACTCCAACCTTAAATCAAGAGTCAGGGGTGCTTCAAGCTTGATTAAGATTCGAGCCAGGGGTAACAATTTCAATCAGCAAACCGATCCTAATGACTTTAAGAGAATTATTGAAAAATCCCGATTTATACACTTTGACATTAGAGAATTATGGGAGAAAACTAAACTTCAGACGGTTTATTTTACTGCAGACTTTTGTATAGATCTTAGGACATATTTGTCGAAGTATACTAATTCTCATGGACTAATCACATTAGAAATTGGTGGAATTCTTCTGGGTAATTATTCAAACAGTCTGAATGATTCATTCCAGGTAATAGTCAGTCATTTTATTCCCATTGAGTCCCAAATTGAACATAATCTACATCTACAGTTTGACACCCAAAGTCTGGCTAAGAGATTGGGTGATGCGCATGACCTATTACCTGATAAGGTAGTGCTAGGTTGGTTTCACACCCATCCTGGTCATGGATTATTTCTGTCTAAACCAGATTTATCCATTCAAAAGGGTTTTTTTACTCAGGAATATCATTTTGCTATGGAAATAGACAGCATGACTGATGAGTATGACCTTGGATTCTTTACCTATTTCGAAAAGGGACAGATGAACAATACTTCTATTCGAAAAAGATGGTTCTCATGGAAAGCGATAGAGAAAAAACTTGACATGTGATGGTACGTAAATCTCAGCTCATATTCTTTGTTCTAATTCAGGCTATTTGGTGTCAAGCGTACCAACTTGCACGAGATACTAGTATGCTATTTCAAATAAGTAGGCCCGCCATAAATGAGTTTGATGGTGAGATTTCCATCGAACTTGTTGCAAAACAAAAAGATGTCCCGATAGATTTGGGCGTTAATGATCTAATCTTCATGGATGAGAAAAATGGCCTGCTGAGTCAATTAGAAGTTGATCTGATAGAAAAGATCAAACCGCAACAGAATGACCAGCTTACTATTCTCTTCCTTATAGATGTAAGTGGTAGCATGCAGCATGGTGGTAAAATTGAAGGGGCTAGAGAGGCTGTGAAAACCACTATTGAACATAGTAGACTTCCAGAGGGATGTAGCTTATTCCTTGCCACTTTTCATGATACAGTTTCAACCAACATTGCATTCCGACAAGATGAAGTCGAATCGATTGCCAACAATATTGTGGCCACGAACAAAGATACAGACCTCTATACAGCCATAATCAGAAAGATACGTGAATTATCATCCAAGATGGGGAAAAAGGCTATAATCTTGCTTTCTGATGGTGCCCACGATATCAGAAACAACCCCCTTTATACCGACGGAAGAACAAAGCCGACAGAGCAAATGGTTTTAGAAGAGATATCTCGGATGGATGAAAATATCTTGTTCTTCCCAATTGGCCTCGGAGAAAGTGCTGATTCTACATTTCTCGCCAAGTTGCCTAACACATCAGCAAGTCCCTGGGATTCATATGGCTTCTCACTGATGCCAGACCAATTGGATTCTATATTTTTCAGAGTAGTATCCGGTCTGAGCGGAAACTACCGAATACATCTAAGAGGAAATCAACTCCCCTATATCGGTAATGAAAGGACACTGTATGCTCGGTGGGTGAACAATGAAGTTGTTCTGGCCCAAGACAAACAAATCTATCGGGCAGGAAAGGTGAACTATCCCATTCCTGTAAAAGTTCAGTCGAGTTTCTGGTACAAACTGTTTGGACTAGGTCTCGGACTTTTATTTTTATTATTCTCGCTGCTGAGTCTCTTACTCCCCTACTTAAAAAGACGGGATTTTCATAATCGATTTGTCAAACATTACTACCGGCAGGGCAATCGTGTAGCTTATGACACAGTAACCAATGAACCCATATCGGATGGCACTTTGGTAGTGGAAAAGTGTCGGCAAATTATTCCATTGCAAACATGGCAGGACGTGGGAGAGAAATGTCCACATTTTCCGGATTGTGTCCATTCGCTCGGTTGTGATGGTTCTGGGGCAGATGCATTAACTGGTAATTTCTTTACACAGAAAGGACCACTAAGAAGACTCAACTGGCTATGGTTTGGATCTTTAGGTGGTTTGTTGGCATGGGTTCTTTACGCTTTATATGCAGGAAGATTTATCTCTGCAATATCATTCCACAACATAATAAGACTAGTTCTTGAGAAAATTGATCTCATTCATTATGATTCGAATGCCGCTTGCCTCAATTGTCTTGAAGTTGCCAATGACACGTATGTCGGTGTATGTTTCGGAACCGGATTGGCATTAGCTCTGGCTATTCCCAACGAAATGAGTGCAATTCGTGACTTCTCCATCCCCCATCTACTTTTAAAGACCCTACTGGGTTCATTCGCAGGTACTATTTCCTTTTTTATTGGAGCAGTTATACATCCTACTATAATTTCAAGTTCATTTTTTGCCGGTCTATTTGCATGGTTGATTTTTGGAATATTGTTGGGGTTATCATTGACATTACATTCTGAAATTTCAATCAAACGGGCATTAATAGCCGCTCCTTTATCCTGTCTTTTTTCATACTTTGTTTATTATTTTTCCTTTATGCAAGGATGGGAAAATCCAGAGCCTCTTCGACTGATAAGTTTGCTATCACTAGGGGGGATCATTGGTTTTTTGATCTTGACAGTCGTCAACAATTTAGAAGATTTTGAACTTGAATTAATTGCACCTGATTACTATCGTGGGCATATAGTTCCTATAAGCAAATGGTTACAACAGGGATCAAAAGTAACAGCTGGAACAGCCCCTAAAAACCAGGTGTATATCAAATGGCCGGATGAAACTGTACTTGACCATCATGTTAATTTTTTTCTGCAAAACAATAATGTAGTCATTGAACCAATGGGTGAGACGTTGATAAACAACCGTATTATTGAACATGTTTCCCCTTTGGCTGATGGAGACATCATTCAACTAGGTAGACATAGTCGTACACAGTTTCGATACCGTGAAAAAAGATTAGAGGCAGGAAAGAGAAATATTTCAGAAATTAAGAAAGGAAAGGCTGGCAAAGATTGGCCATAGAGTCCGGTTTTGAATGGCAAGAAGAAAAATTCATATTAGATCTGGAGACAATACAGTGTCGAAAGTCCAGAAGAGAATAAAAATAAAATCTTCCGGTAATTCCACGGAAACACCTGGAAAAACAGGTAGCTCTTCCAGAGGATTACTTTTAATTGGAACTTTCTCTCTCCTTGTATGTGCCTCGTCCCTATATCTCCTCATAGGACATAGTTGGGACATCAATGATATGGACGGCACTGAAGTCCGAAAAAACCACAACTCCAGTGACAATGATCCTTTTTCTCTGATAGATTACTATCGCCTCAGTGAGGATGAGTCTCTCATTGATGCAACGTTTCAACTCGGCATTGATGATACCAATATTTCCAGACTCGTTAGACTTTCAAGAGACAAGGTGAAAAGTGATGATGTGGCAAACTCACTAGTGCAGCTTTTTGTCAATCAAGAATCTCCTACCCATAAGAGATTACTATTTATTCCAAATCCTCCGTTATACCAAGTGATCTTGGAATTTGGTGACACTCTCTTTGCTGTAAGAGAGGAAAATCCAATTAATCTGGAAATTCACAAACGTGGGCACCGACTATACTCAGATGATTTGTTTACCTCTCTTTTTAAGGAAGACTTTAGTCTTGAATTTATCCAGGCCCTTGATGAAGTTCTGGAGTGGAGTGTAGATTTACATCACATAACTGCTAATAGTAAGTTTGATCTTAAAGCAATTTTCGAGGAAACGTATGCGGATCAAGAGCTGATATCCGTGACCATTTCAGCTATTGAGTTTTCGTTAAATGGAAAGAAGCAGAGTCTTTTTCGCTTTTCCGATGGCAAGTACTACGATCAAAATGGTGTGTCTTCTCAGAAGCAATTTCTTAAAGCTCCAGTCAAGTATAGCAGAATTTCCTCAACGTTCGGCTTTCGACTAAATCCCATCAGTGGAAAACCACAGAAGCACAAGGGGATTGATTTTGCTGCTCCCATCGGTACACCGATCAGGTCCCTGGGTAGAGGCGTAATTGAAAAGGCCGAATTTACGAAAGGTAATGGATACTACATCAAGATCCGGCATGACGATATATACCAAACACAATATCTTCATATGTCTGGCTTTGCAGAGGGTATAATGCCAGGAAAAGATGTGGAGCAAGGCTCAGTTATAGGCTATGTGGGTGTTACAGGGCAAACAAACGGCCCTCATGTATGCTTACGTTTTTGGAAAAATGGTGAGCAAGTCGATTTTTTTGAAGAAGAAATTTCCAGGGAAAGTGAACTATCTTCTGGCAAGCATGATCAGTTTATGCTTTTGAGAGATTCTCTTCGACAAGAATTATTGGAAATTCAAATCTAAACATCACAACCATGAAAAATATACTCCTGATTCCTATTGTACTATTGATACCCTTTTTTTTCTCGCTGAATATCAAACCTAAGGACTTTGATATCGAAGTAGAAGAAAGGTACGGTGGTGCTCGCTATGATGCACTTCATGATATACAGGAAGTGTGGACTGGTGGTTTTGTGGCAGTAGGAGAATCTAAAAGCTGGTCTGAGGGAAAAGAAGACTTCTATATAGTGACCATGAATGAAAATGGTCAAAAAGTGATGGAAAAGCGATTAGGTCGAGGTTTGACGGATATAGCCAGAGGAGTTGCAGTCACCAATGATGGAGGATATATCGTCGTGGGTTCCTCTACTTCTGTAGCTGGAAATGAAAGCTCAAAAGGTGGCATTGATGCTATTGCACTAAAACTCAATTATGATTTAAGTGATATATGGTTTGAATCGGAATTGTTCAGTAGTAGTGATAATGAGTATTTCACCTCGATTGAACCTATTGATAGCAACAGGTTTGTTATTGTGGGGCAGCAATCAGATAAATTATATGCCGTATGTGTTGATCTTCAGGGAGCATTACGATGGAAATACAGACTGGAGGAATTCAAATTTTCTGAAGGTTTGTCTGTTACTAGCTCCGATAGTAAGATATTTATCACCGGTACAGCAGGTGAATCAAATGACACAGAAGAATCTGAGTTACTGGTAGTGTCTCTAGATCCAGATGGAAAAATGTTGTGGTCAAAAAAGTATCGAACCGAACATCATTTAACTATCGGAAGAAAAATCATCAAATTGAAGAATGATAATCTTGCTATTGCTGGCGAGTGTTATAGTAAAAAGTTTGCTGTTGATGGTGCGTTATTGGTGACCTCAAGTGATGGAGACCTGATATCTGTCAGGCCATATGGCGACGACAATGGCGATGATGCCTTTTACGGTATCATCGAAGATCACTTTGGTGACTTAGTATTGCTAGGACATGGGCGAGGCAGAGGAGATAAAAGAGAAAATGGTTGGATAATAAAGGTGGACAGTAACGGAGAGAGAATATGGAAAAATGATGAAGCTAACTTTCTTGGAAGAGACAAACGTGATCATCTATATGCCGGATCTCTCAGCAGTACTGGGTCAATCGTTATGGCAGGTTCTACAACGCGTTTTCCAAGGAGTGGAGAAGCCTGGTTTTTGAAATTAAATGCTGAATTACCGCAGATAAGTACTCCACAAAGTGATGATATTGGATTTTTGGACTACAAACTTCTAGATGAAGATGGCAACGATATCATAACTAATGGTGAACGTGGATACTTGGAAGTGACCATCGAAAATAGATCTTCAAGTCGCTATTTCAACATTTTTGCCTCTGTCACGACAATTGAAGAGAACCCCCTGATAAAGTATTTTCCTAAAATATCTATTGGTTCATTAGAACCTGATAGTATTCACACAATAGTAGTACCTGTAATTGGATTTGACTCACTGGATACAGACACACTGGAGCTTTTTATGCAATTACAAGAAAGGGATTTAGGCACTTCCGGATCTTATAGATCAATTACTGATCCATATAGTATCCTTCTGAAGACAGACGATAAGGCTGAATCATTGTTGGAGCTTGAAGATGTAGAGTTCGAACCACTCTCTGACAAGGGATTCCAGCGTGGTGCACGGATGCGGCTGGCAGTAAACATAGTGAATACTGGCAATTCAACTTCATCTGGTAGTTACTTTCAATATACTCTTCCACCTAATGTCGCTCACCATAGTCCACTTTGGCAACCTCTGGGTGATATGACACCTGGCGAAAGTATTAGGATGTATATAGAATTTGAGCCCTCATATTTATTTTTTGAAGATAGTCTCTCGCTAGGTATTCGAATCATTAATCCTAGCATGCAGTTGATCACAGAAGACACCTTCTATCTGCGAGTCGAAGAGGAGGAAATATTACCACAACCCATAGAAAGGGAGTTATTCTGTCAATGGGTCGGATTTTCCGATTCTACAGATATCGTAGTTAAGGATTCAGTTTTTGGATGTAGGCTCAATGTATACTCCAATAGCGCCCTGGAAGGGGATGACTTCACGCTCACCATCAATCAACAGGAGGTTAGACCGACCAAGCAATCCATTGATCTCTACACGCACGATACCGAATTTGAGGACGTTTATGATTATCAGTATCGCTTTGTTGTCACATTCGCACTTGACTCGGGACAAAATACTGTACAAGTCAATGCTTCTTCAGAGGCCGGAGCGTATGCTCTAAGTCCTATCAATATAACTTATGATCCCATTGAACCCAAACTGCATATATTTTCCGTAGGCGTCCCTTTAAGGGATATCAAAGAATATGCTGCTAATGATGCCTTATCATTTGATAGCCTTTTTGCTTCCATTGGTCAGAGTTATTTCCAGGATGTTCGATCGATTCTTCTAAATGATCGACAAGACACAAGGGAACGCAGCATATCTAGTAATATTTATAATTTAAAAAAGGACTATTTACAGCAAATCATCAATCCAGAAGATATACTACTGGTATTCATTTCTTCACATTCTACCATTGCTACTCCGGGATCCTTTAAAATTAAGGCATCCAATTTTGATGGATTCTTTCCCGACATTACTAGTATTGATTATGTGGGTGTCATTGAGCGCTTCTTAAGACAGATAAATTGTCAGAAGTTAGTTTTTCTGGATGTGTTTAATGAGCGATCTGAGGAGAATGATGACAGCGAATCAAAGGAAGAAGATCCACCTCTTTTAAGTGAGAAATTTGTGGAGATTCTTAACCAAAAACCCAATAGCACGCCTGTGATTTTAGCTTGTGGTCCAGGTGAAGCATCTTTTGAGAATTCTTCAAATCAGCATGGTGTTTTTGCCTCTTCCATATTAAGTGCTATGCGTCATGAAAATCTACCTATTCTTGATGGCAATAGAAACAATATAATTACGATAAGGGAGTTTTTTCAGCAACTGAAGCAAAATGTCATTCAATTTGCAGGGAATGATCAACCTCAAACACCCTATTTTGACGATAGAAATATGATTGAAGATTTTGGAATTACTTTAGTAACCCGTAGTTTTTAATCTCATATACGTAATCGATCACACTAAAAACATCTAAAATGATTAGAATAGCCCTATTCCTGTTCGCAATTCCTATCTGCATTTCGGCTCAATCGTTAAACACTGACCTCACAGACTTTATAAAAAAAGTTGCATTACACAGGAGCGCAGTTATACAGGAATCCAATCCGGCAACTATTGGAAAACTCCTAAATAAATGGCGGGAAGAAGATGTCAATCTAGAGAGGATGGGCAGTGTCTATCTTGGTGTTCAAGTGATATTGGGACTCGTTAATGAGTTTGACATAGCTCCAAAAGATGAAATTCCCTTAGATTCTGATGAATTCTTAGCATACCTTAATGATGAGCTTAGAAATTATACTACCCTCCAACTAAATCAGCAGGATCTTCAGATCATTGCAGAAAATACAAGTCTCTTAGATCTAATTGCAGCTGGACTTCTGGAGCCAGAATATCCGTTCAAGATAGTTAATGACCCACAGTTTTACAAAGAGCTGGAATTCTATGATCTTGAGCCAGGTGACAAATTTGGAATTTTAACAGCTTGGACTTCTTTTGCACTTGTAGTGGGCAACTTGTATGAGGATTTAGAAATGGAAGTAGGATTATTTGATGACGTATTAATTGAATTTTTCAAACTGAAAATCCGTAATGATAATCTTGTCTCAAGCAGCTCTTCTATTAAGGTAGTTCCTTGCTCATCAAGAGAAGCACAATTTGAATCTTCACATCTCGATAAAATCGTGATTAGAAGCGGAACGTTCCATCATTTGAGAAAACCTAATGCAATGCTGCAGTCACTTAGAAGATCTTTAAAGCCCTCGGGTGTCCTCCTGGTCACCGAAGAACTTAAAGAATTGGGAGATGAAGATAGTTGTCGAAACTCATGACAAAGAAAAAGATCAGTCACTTAATGGAGAAAAAAGGTTTCGAAGTAGTAGATGAGTTACTGATTGAAGGACAAGTCTCATTTCGATACAGGATCAAGGGATCTTCGGACCAAAGATCGGAAAGATAAAATACCTTAGAAAAAGTCCAGATCGAGTAAAGCATATTCTACAAGGTGGTCCTTGAAGCTTTAACTCCATTTTTCTATCTTTCTACATCAATTTATTATCACACCAGCATTATAAATCCCGGATCATGAACCTAAAGACTATCTTTCCATCTACAGCTTTCCTTTTTCTTGCATCTTTCTGCACCCTTGCACAGATTGCTCCTCCTGACAGTGAAAATCTCTTTACTGACACAGATGGATCATGGTCCCATCATGTATTGGAGACTGATGATGGTAACTTGTTAATTTCCGGTACCAATTTTTTTGGATTGAGAAGTGGTTGTGTCACTCTTCGGTCACCAAATGGTGATTCAATTTGGCGTACTCCTCTGAATGGAATTGATACGGCACTACACGCTATTGAATTAAGTGATGCATTTATTGTAATTGGAAGTAATGACTTTAATTCATTGATTTACAATATTCAAAAGGACAACGGTCAGGTGCGAGACAGCATAGTTTTCGGATGTGGAACTAATTGCTTCGGTATAGGCCGAGTGGGGAAACATGCTTTGCTGGCACTGGATTCAGATAGCTTTGTAGTTGGAGGATACATAGAAGTTCAGGGTTCAGCTCCTGCGGGTGCCATAGTAAATATCTATTCTGCAGATCTTGGTGGTGAGCAAAACCTATTCTACGATAATGCAATGGGGGATCAGGTAATTGATATCGAACGCGCTACCAATGATGATATACTATTTTTTGGGACTATCGGCTTTTCAACTACATGCGATGATGCACCGAACCGAAATCTGGGAGTGGAGGATGATATTTGGATTCTTAGAGTAGATGGAAATCTTGAGCTTGTGGATGTTGCTGTTTTAGATAATAATGTTGATGAAAATTTCATTGATGCAACACCAACTGATGACAATGGATTTGCAATCTTGGGATGGAGTGATGATATCTGTCCCACACACGACGAAGTCGCAGATTTTGATTGGATTCGAAAATTCAATTACCCCGTTAATTTTGACCAAACGATAGGCACTCAGCTTACGAATAATGCTGCAAATACAAGTACCTCAATTCTCTATGATGATGGATATCTGGTAACCAGTGGCGGAGGATATGGTGCAGTCCATTTGAGCTTTTATGATCTTTTTATCAATCTACTATGGAACAATCAAGAGGTAAACATTGACACAGAGCAACCTGGATGCTATAGGTATCAGTACTCCTATGCCATTAAGGCAAGTTCAGGATGCTATTATATCGTTGGTGAATGCCGTGACCCAACATCGGAGTTTTTTGTTTCCAAGATCCTGGACCGCTGGGGAGATTGCCAATTCGTCTGTGAAAATTCTACAGATATCATGTGTGGTCAAGATCGAACGGATGACACATCAGACCCTGATCTGATCAGCCAAATCAATGACTACTCTCTTTGTGGAGAAGACAGAAATTTTGCTCAACCCGAATTTGTATATCGAATCACAGAATTTGGTGACAACGAAACTGACATTTACGTCAGCATGCAGGAATTGGGTGCTCAACAGGGAGGACTGGATGTATTTGTTATTGCAAATTGTGATGAAGATACTCCTCTCAATAGCGATGGCCTGGAATTAGTCCCAACTTGTATTGACAAAGCAATTAGGAATGGAGGTGATCTGCCGGCGATGATACGCATATCACAGCCCGACCCAAATAATGAGTATTATATAATCGTGGACTCGCGAAACACCCCTGGGGATTTTCGAGTAAGTGTCTCCTGTCCCGAAGATTGTGCTAATGATGCACCTCTTGAGTGCGATATGCCAAGACCTGACCTCAACAACAATACGAACGGATCTTCAAAAATTTGTGCTTATTATCGTCCCATTGTTGGCCAGTCCGGTGAGTATTTTGATCAATATACGGGATCTGAATATAAAGTGCCCTTCACAGCACAGGAGGCAGGTACTTACACCATAAATCTCACAGGACTTACCAGTAATTTAGACATGTTTGTCATGTCAGAATGCAATCCCTTTTTATGCCTTGATTACTCCCGTGAAACAGGAACGACTTCAGAGTCTATAGAAATCTCACTGGATGCACTGCAAACCATTTATATAAGTGTGGATGCCCGTGCGGATATTAGCAGTTCGTTTGTCCTGGAAGTTGTATGTTGCAATGGAGAACCCAGCTGTGCATGTGAGGATGCCGAGGAACTCATGTGTGGAAACTTTGCAGAAGGCAACACAGCAGATTTGACAGAAAGTCGCATCAACAACTACTCACTATGCGGTGAAAATCAGGATTTTGCCCAGCCGGAGTACATTTATAGAATCTCTGGATTTGATAATGGTCCCACCAACATTTACATTGGGATGCAGGAGCTGGGTACTCTGCAAGGCGGACTGGACCTCTTTGCAATTGCTAATTGCGACCTTAGCAATGGGGAAGAAAATATTACGCCCATTTGTCTTGACAAAGGGATTCGCAATGCAGGGGATCCTCCTGCCCTTATCACCATTCCTGAGGCAGATGCCAACACTGAGTATTTTGTAATTGTTGACTCCCGAAATACTCCGGGTGATTTCAGAGTTAGCATTTCTTGCCCCGAGAACTGTGCTGATGCCCCAACAATAGACTGTGATTCTCCGAGGGAACTAAACAATGCAAGAGATGGCTCTTCAAAGATCAGTTCTTATTATCTACCTGAAACAGGACAGTATATCGATCAATACGATGGGATTGATTACAAAGTACCTTTTGTAGCACCCAGAGATGGCAACTACACCTTTCGTCTATCCGGGCTGACGGAGAATGTGGTGGATATGTTTATCATTGAGGAGTGCAATCCATTTCAATGTATTGCCTTCACTAATGATCAAGAGTCTTCTATAGAGGAAATTGATTTGGCACTGGGAAATGGGGATACTGTTTTTGTAATTGTCGATGCGATGGCGGGCAACTCAACTACATGCACACTTACCGTAGAATGTTGTGAGGCATTTGAAAGTAATGTTTTTCTGATGGGCGGTTCTGAAGATACGACCGTTTGCATTAGTGAGGGGATATCACAAGTATTAACTCTGGAGCATGAAACTCAGGCTTTGGTAGAATATACATATGTCCTTACTAATGACAATGATGTCATCATCATGGAAGTAGGTCCATCCCTCGATGTCAGTTCTTTGAGTATCGGAACTTACCGCATCTACGGTGTTTCCTATGAAGGTTTGCTTAGTATTCCTGTGGGGCAAAACATAGATGCTATTGAAAGTGATGTCTGCTACGTTCTATCTACCAACTCTATCTCGGTCAGGATTGGCGAGATATATGAGGTGACTCTGGATACTACGATCTGTGCAGGTGAAGCGCTGATTATATGTGACTCCGAACTCAGTGTGGCAGGACAGGATACGATAGTGTGCACTTCGCAATCGGGTTGCGATAGCATCATATATGTAACGCTGAGGATCAACGAGCCAATCGTGGATATAACGGGCCCTTCGGCATTTTGTAGTGGAGAAGAGATTGAGATTTCTGCCTCAGAAGGATTTGTGGACTATGAATGGTCCAACGAAGAAACTTCAGTATCAATTACATTGGCTGAACCCGGAATCTATACGGTGACCGTCACGGATGGAGAGGGTTGTATAGCTAGTGCAGAAACAGAAATTGAGGAAGTGATACCACCTGTGGTCGACCTGATAGAAGATGTGGAAGTATGTGATGGAAACAGCTATCCCATAGAAGCATCAAGTGATTGCACAGATTGTACATTTTCCTGGTCGCCTGCCGCAGATTTTGATGATCCTAATATTTTGAATCCCACTGTGTCGCCCAGTACTTCCACGCAGTATGTACTACAAACTACAACTAGTGACAATGTTTGTACTGTTTTTGACAGCATTGGTATTGCCATAATACCTCGATTGATACTTGAGCTGGAGAACGACCATTTTGTATATCGAAGAAATAATGAATCAACTCTTGTTTTGGACTCAATCTTTCGAAATGACACAATTCGTCCAGAGAATCGAAAAGTCAGATCCAATGATGTTGACATCGAACTTGATCGAAGAGAGCTACCGCCTGAAATTGATCTAAACTTGGGTACTAACGGGATTGATGTAGTTATAGGAAGTATATTAGATCTTCATTCCTTCCGGTATATTCTAACCGATCGTACATGTCGGGATACAGCTTCGGCGATAATTCAATTACAGATCATTCCAACCGATATTATCTGCCTATGCAATCCAGATGAAGAATCGACAGGATGTGTGCTCCTCTCCGATATTGAGATGTATGATGGAAACCTAACTTCCATTTTTGATCGTCAAGGCAATATGGTCCATTTAGCCAAGGATTACAATAATGACTGGAGGGGCATCCACATGCAAACAGGGGAAAGAGTGCCGACCGGGACCTACTATTTTGTAATGAATCTGGGTCCTAGAAAAGACTCGACCACCGGAATGGAATCAACAATCAAGGGTGTGATTACTATCATCCGCAGATAGTTTTGATCCATTCATAACATTCAACACTCAAAATGACCAAGGATACAATATACTACATGCTGCTCATTATTCTTCTATGGGATGGAATTAGTTCAGCTCAATGCACCACCTGGAATGGTCAAATTATTGCAAATACTCATGCATTTTACAGAGATCTTGGAGTTGCCGATATTGACTTAGGTACCAGCGCCAATCTTCAAGTTATCTTTCGAGATTCAGATATTAAAGTACTCCAATTAAATGGGGGCCGTGATTCTCCCTTTATTGCTGGACAAATTGTTCAACCTGGCTTCGAAGGTAAATTTATTTTAAGAGATATCAATAACGACAACCAAGTCGATTTTTTACTTTATTCAGAATCCTTGATTTCATTATTAATCCATGAAGGCGGTACATTTACGAATGTGTTTTCCCGGTCCGTTTTTTCCTCCAAACCTGTCGTCGGCGACATTGACAATGATGGAGATCGAGATATATTGTTTGCAAATGATGAAGGTGAGGTTTTTCTCATTACAAATCATAACTCTGAAGGTTTTCAGATCAGTGCGAATGCGATCTATAGAACTTCTTCTGGCACAATATTACTAGAAGACCTCATTGATGTCGATACAGATGGAGATCTGGACTTAATTATTAAGTTCACACCAACATTTCAAACGGGTTCTGGTTCGTTCTATGAAATGAGTTGGCTTGAAAACGTGGAAGGATTCTTCAATCCCTTGGAACATCACATTGGTGGTGGTCTCTGTGGTCCTACCATAATTGGCGATCTAGATTCAGATGGAGATAAAGACATTTTCTACGCACCGTCAGGAGAATGCTTTGATGAGGGTGGAAATTTACCTGCAGTCACAACGTGGTTCAATAATAATGGATCTTTCGTTGAGACTCCAACTTTTATCAATAACCAATCAAATTATAATTTTTCGAAAATGCAGGTTGGTGACTTAGATAATGATGGTTCCCTTGAAATTGTTGCCATAAGGGAAATAAATGAAAGATCGGCAATGTATGTTCTAGAAACAAGAAAAATAATAGATGGTGCACTAACTATAGTAAATCCGGCCTCAGGCATCCATGATGTAACCGCTATGGATTTTGCTATTGCCGACCTTGATAGAGATTTTGATCTGGACATTGTTGTAATTTCAGATAATGGTCTGGTATTGTACCAAAATCTAGCATGCGGTTACTTTCCAGATACACCACCAGAGGCGCCCTTAAATGTCAACTGTATACCCTATGAAAATGGTATTCGAATCACCTGGGATGCTGCTAATGATAATGAACAAAATAGTGCATCCCTGACCTATAGTATTGAAGTAAGCACAGGTCATGAATCAGACCACTTCATCGTGTCACCGGAGTCTGAAATCTCCAGCGGAAATCGAAAGATAATTCGTGGTGGCGACCAATGTCACAATCTATTCTGGGACATCAAAGACTTACCCGGTGGATACTATTGTGTCAGAGTGCAGGCCATTGATAATTCTTATATCGGAGGGGCCTGGAGTGAACCTGCTTGCTGCCTGTATCAATTATGTGCGGAGGCAATTCCCATCAGATGTGGGAGAGACACCATTGGAAATACAGCCGATTCATCACTCTTCAATCGGATTAGCAACTACTCTATATGTGAAGCAAGCATCGACTTTCATGAATCAGAACTCATTTATGAAATCCAAAACACATCAAGTGAACTGGGCTCATCACCTATTTTTATAGGGATGAAGGAATTAGGTCAGGAAGCCGAAGCGGGTCTGGATATTTTCGTGATTGCCGATTGTAACGATTTTGACGACAATAAAGCACTTGTATATTGTGTCGATAGCGTGGTTCGGACAGGCGATAACACTCCTGCCATGATACAAATACCAGATCCAAATCCAGAATCGACCTACTATGTCATTATTGACTCGAAAAATACGCCGGGTGATTTTCGTCTTAGCACTTCCTGCCCGTATGACTGCTCGGACGATATGCCTTTGGTCTGCGATGTAATAAGACGCGTAAATAATTTTGAGAATGGGTCACCACAAATTTCATCTTACTATCTACCGGAACTTGATCAATACCTTGATGGATACTCAGGATATGAGTATAAGGTTCCTTTTATAGCGCCGGAGACTGGCGAATATACAATTCAACTCGTGCAGGATACCGCTTTGCTGGACCTTTTCGTATTCAATAATTGCAATCCTTTTAAGTGTATCGCCACATCTCAAACAACGGATTCGTTCCAGGTCATTGACCTTACACTTACACAGGATGATACTATATACATATCTGTGGATGGACCTTTGGGGGTAGTGAATGACTTTGAAATTGTAGTGGAATGTTGTGAGGCAGATACAAGTTCCATTTCCTTTATGAACTCATCAAATGAAACACTCATTTGTAAGACAGAAGGCGGAGAGGGGTTCTTGGAGCTTTTCCACACGGGCTTCACGCATCTTCCTTATGCCTTTTTCCTGACGGATACTAATGGACTTCTCGTTGATTCGCTTTCGGCAGGCTTTAATGCTTATGACATTAGAAATGGTCAGTTCCGTATATATGGCGTATCATACCACAGTCAATTGGCGTATACTATTGGAT
Organism: Saprospiraceae bacterium; assembly: GCA_050298535.1. Lineage (GTDB taxonomy): Bacteria > Bacteroidota > Bacteroidia > Chitinophagales > Saprospiraceae > JABDMH01. Next base: position 316,532 of record JBNKUI010000087.1, on the reverse strand, counting down.
CTTCGATAACCGAGGTAAAGGGTAGCATCTGTGCGATTCCTTCCAATAATTACCTGTCACTAACTATTGATTCAACGTACAGTATTAACATAGATACTACCATCTGTTTTGGATCTCGCTTACAGATTTGCGATAGTCTGATGAATACTTCCGGATCCTATGTCATTCACTGTACAACAAAATTTGGTTGTGATAGTATCTTCAACATTGATCTAAAAGTAGATACTCCACATGTAGAAATTGAAGGAACAACGACCTTCTGCAGTGGTGATTCAACCAGATTAAAGATAAACGGGATCTTTGACTCCTATCTCTGGTCCACAGGTGACACGAGTGATCTCACAGTTGTCAAAGAGAGCGGGGATTACAGCGTTACTGTTACCTCTGAAAACTCCTGTACTGATTCTGCCACGGTTTCCGTAACGGAGACTGAAAACTTGATGGTCGATCTAGGTCCGGATACAACATTGTGCGATGGTATAATTTATCAATTAGACCCTGGAAGTTTTGCTTCGTATCTCTGGAGTACAGGTGACACAACCAATACCGTTGATGTTTCTGATTCCGGTCTATATTGGGTTCAAGTGACAGATGATTTCGGTTGTGAGGGAGGTGATTCGGTGATGATTCAATACATTCCCCAACCCATTGCCGATGCTGGCGTAGATTTTAGTATCTGTCCTGGAGATACTGTTGCACTTTCAGGTAGCGGAGGAACATTTTGTTTATGGAGGACATTAGACGGCAATCTCATCTCTTCACTTTGTGTCTTCACGGATACTCCTACAGTTACCACCTCATATGTTCTTGAAACCTATAATACTTTCGAATCAACCATGATTTCCAGTTCTGTCACATGCTCTGATAGTGACACATTGGTTATTGAAGTATTTTCAAATGAGGGTGAATTAGCTCTGATAGACGACACGGTAATATGCAGTGGAGAATCTCTTCAACTGGTGCAGACTCTTATCTGTGAAAGTTGCCAATGTATATGGTCCGATAACAACGGAACGATCGACACCGATAGTTGCAATCTCCTTGTTTCACCTGCTGAAGACCAATTTTATACAGTGAAAGTAGAGACTCAGAACGGTTGCATTCTAACTGATTCAGTCTTTCTAGGTGTAGTCACTTCTCCCATCGCATCAGGAGGACCTGACCTAAGTATTTGCCCTGGTGATTCCATTGCTTTGGGACTGTCAAGCACTGGAAGTTGTTTGTGGTTGGATTCTAGCAAGGATACCATAGCCAATGAATGTATATTTGTTGCTCGACCGGATTCCACTTCCAATTACTTTTTGCACGCATCCAGTTCGGAAACATTTGAGGAATTTGGACTTAAGGCCTGTTTCTCTTACGATACCGTCCAGATCACTGTTTTCTCGGATGAGATTGGTCAATTGATTGATGATACTGTGATTTGTGCTGGCGAAAGCATCCGCCTTTTGGATACACTCCTTTGTGTTGATTGCTTTTGTAGTTGGTCTACTACAATCGGGCTTGAAAATCCAGATGACTGCTATACCCTTGCCAGTCCCACACAGAACACTCAATATATTCTAACAATAACAACAAGGGATGACTGTATCGCCTTCGATACGGTTTTAGTTCAAGTGGCACCAACTCCACAAATCGATCCCCTGGGAGATGGACAGATCTGCCCGGGTGATTCCGTTTCGCTGACGGGAGGTGATGGAGAAGGTCTCTGTCTTTGGTTCAATGAGATAGGAGACAGCCTTTCTGCGGGCTGTACGATCTCTGTTTCACCATTGATATCGCAGCCATATATACTCGTAAAAAGTCTTACTTCTGATCTGGATACTTTTGGTATGAAAACATGTTTCAATTCCGACACAGCACATGTTACTGTGTTTATGGATGGTGATGATATTCTACTCCAGGAAGATACCATCATATGTTCTGGCCAATCCGTACAATTGGTTGAATCTATTAATTGTGATGGTTGTGTGTGTGAATGGTCTTCAGCAGCTAATGTTCTTGTACCGGATTCATGTGATGGTTTAATATTTCCTGTACAATCTGCAACCTATACTTTGGAATTGGTCAGTCCCAATGGTTGTGAGATTATGGATAGTGTTGAGGTTTCAGTTGTAGAAACACCTATAGCTCAAGTCGTTGGAACAGCAGACAAGATTTGCCTAGGCGACACCATAGATTTGTTGGGTTCCGGAGGCCAGTCTTGTACCTGGGTGAATGAAGTTGGCGAATTAATCGACACTTCTTGCAGATACCTTGAGATTCCAGAGTTCACAAAAGGTTTACAGTTTGTGGCCAGCAATAATGGTGGTATTTCCTGTAGAGATACCTTCCCAATAACCATCGAAGTAGTTGATCCTCCCAAAGTTGAATTAATTAATGACACTACTATCTGTCGGGGAATTGCACTTATACCACTGAAAGAGTCCGACTGCCCCTCTTGCAGCTGTACCTGGTTGAGTTTCGAAGGGCTTTCTGATCCCACTGATTGTCTCACCGAGGTCACTCCTTCGGAGTCTACCATGTATATTCTAAAAACCGAAAAGGAAGGGGTTTGTCTGGAACTAGATACTCTTCAGATCGAAGTGCTGGATCCCGTGATTATTGAGACAAAAAATGATCACTTCAATGTGCGACAGAACAATGTAACGGAACTTAGATTAGAACAGTTATTGGACAATGATCCCAGCCTGGGAGAAGTCCCATCCATAAGAATCCTTTCGGATGATTTACCTCGTGGAATTAAAGTGATGCTCAATGGAGATGATATTGATGTCACAGTACAGGATGAACTTGGACTCTATAGTTTTGAGTACATCATTACCGATGAAAATTGTGGAAGTGAAGACACCGCTACTGTTGAATTACTTGCAGTGCACTCAGATATTGTGGCCGTCTGCAATCCCGATGAGGACCCTGATGGATGCCAGGTAATCGCTGATTTGGACACGTATCATGATAATGATATCACCATTTTTGACCGAGATGGCAATGTGGTTCATGTCGCTCGTAGATACAATAATGATTGGAAGGGTATCAATATTAGAAACGGTCGACGTGTTCCTACCGGAACCTATTACTTTGTGATAAACCTAATCAAAGAACCTGGAGGTCCGGTTGAAGTGGTGAAAGGTGTGATCACGATAATTCGTCGCTAAACATGAGAATATCAAAACAAATCCCTGAGAAAGCTTCCGGTGATATCAGAACAAAAAGCATTTTACGATTCATGGTTCCTGTCGTGCTTAGTATTCTTTTTGCTGTCGCATTAGGCATAATGCTTCCTGTTGTCGAAAAGCAAGGCACAAGGAGTGCTATCCGACAAATTGCATTCCTTCAGGGAGAGCTGGACTCCTTCTCAATGATGTCAAGAATCATTCAAATACACCGTCAACCCAAAGCATCATGAATCGTATCGATACGGCCATTTCTACTTTCTAAAACAACATAGAGATTGTCTTTGGAAATCTGTCCAGCATTTCTGAGGACTTTGAAACGAAATGGAAGAGAGAACTAGTTGAGATAGAATTGGAAGTTAAGTCGCATTTGAATGAGATTATATCAGGTCGGCTGAAAAATGAAAACCAGATTGAGCAACTACTTATTTCTTACTATAAAGATAGAGTGCGTACCTTCGTTGAATATTAAACGCTGTACTATCGTGAGATTATTGAGCGAAAAATTGAAAGAGAAAAACTAAAATCCGAAAACGAGAGATTGCAAAATCAAATAACAAATCTCAGAAAAGTCAACTAAAACGAAAAAATAACCATTACCTTCTCCCTCCTCCGGTATCTACTGTATAGGTCAGATTTACCTCAACCGTATTGCCCAGCGGTTTTAGGAATTTTCCTACTGAAATCTCATACCCGAATCCGAGCTTAAGGTTCTTATTTTCAAATGAATACGACACATTTTTACCTAGATTGAAACCTATATCAATTAGTATAGAAGTAGCGCTATAGTAGGGCAAGTCTCGAATTCCCTCAATAATGCTAGAAAAATCTTCGCCATCCGCATTCTCTTTCTTATTGATAGGTATTCTGGCTCCAGCGCCAAACCAGGCAATGTCTTTGTAGTGCCACCTCACATTGGGAGTGATGATCTTTGGGGCCTTAGATTTCAACAGATGGGTGAAATTAATAGCACCTTCTATAAAAGTTTCTTCCGCAACAAACTTATAAATTCCAGCAACAAAATTTATTTGTAAGTATTGAGAAGCACCTTGCTTATCTTCTTCACGTAAGGCATTCACCGATTCAAGAGGCAATCCCCTGTATTGAGGAACTGATAGGCCAGCATAGATAATATCACCCTCCAGGGCACCGGACAATATCTCTCCCCATCCAAAAACCCCTACTGTTACATCCAAAAAGTCGATTTTAAAATCTTCAAAAGATAAGTCAGTGTATTGTACTCTTGCATTTATTCTTCTTTCCTGAATTAGATCGGATTTATAAACGTTATAACCCATTCCGATCGAACCCGCAAGACCTATCAATGATTCACTGGGATCCAAAATAAAGTAACCTGCCCGGAGATAGGCTCCTGTGAAGGAAAGTGCCGCCGCAACATCGCTTATAACATGAGCACCAACGAAGAATCGACTATCAGGAAATATATATTCCACTCTTCCAGTCTTGGTAACGGGTCCAAAATGATCCATTTCTCCATTATCTAACTGTAGTTTTGCTTGTCCCCATTGATTCCGATAGGACACTCCTGTTGAAAAGTTGTAATCGTTTCTGACAAAATCAATGTTGAGCGCGGCTGGATTTAGAATAGACTGATTTTCACGATACTGCGAAAAAAGTGGTAATTGTAGATGTTGCGATGAAACATTCTCAATAGAAAGCAGGATGATAATGAAAACCAAAAAGGAGCTGATAAGTGGTATCTTCATGATCGGGATGTTTCAGGTTGAAAGTTGCTCCTTAATTTAAAAAAATGTTTTCTAATTAAAGCGGGATTTACAACCTTCTCTTCCAATTCTCATGACTTTCCAGGAAATTCTTTAAATTAAGTCTGAAAGTTGGTTCATGAACACTTCAATTCCTAAACCATGAAAATCAAGCAAAAATCAACGCCAACCACCACCTTTGGTAAACGACAAACACCGATATCTGTCTTTGCTTTTGCCTCCATAATCCCCTTATTCATATCCTTCATCATGGGCCTTAATCTAGGCAGTATCCAAAAAGTCAACGAAAGTAAGCTGGATACAAAAATTTCTGCCTTAACGAGCGTGGTTGATTCATTGAATACCTCCTTGACGAATGAAAGAAAAATTCGAAGTCAATTGCACACAACTCTGCTCGCTGCAGATTCCACTTTTGAGCAATTTCGGTCGAAAGATTTGGAGTCCCTACAGGAAGCACTTGCTACTAGTCGTGATGAATATGAGGTGAGAGATTGGGAACATGAGTTTGATGATGCCATGCATGATTTTAAGTCACGCACCAATCAGACCCTCAAGCTGATCGAGTATGAGGATGATTTTGAGGTCCAGGGCATACTTAATTTAGGCATTGAGTGGTTAACGCATTTTACCCGGGCGAAAGAAAATGAGATGTTTGCAAGGAAACTCATGCTCAAGCATGATCGGGGAGAAGAGACCTCCTCAGATTATGAAAAGCAGATTGAAACACTAGAACAACGAATAGCTATCTGTGAAGAACAAAAAAAGGCGGCTACCGATAAGAATGCAATCTTAAATCTTGATCTTCGATCGAGCGAAGAACGACTGGCAGAAATCTCTGAACGATCTCAATTTAATGTGTCGGACAAAGACAAGACTATTCGTGAATTACAGGGTAGGATGGAAACTTGCCTTGAAAGTAGCAAATTGGCTAAAGGCAATATTGCCAACCACATTCAAAACATCGAAAAGGAGTTGTTGAACCTGGAAGGTCAGAAATTCTTAACGCTGAAAAATGACCAGAAGGAAATTAATCAGTTGAAGGAACGTATTAAGATCATACTAAATAGCATCCGTTCATCAGTACAGGATCTATAATCACACTTTCTAGGATAATCTTCAAATAACATCCATGAAGACAGTACTGATCATTGCTATAATACTTGCAGGCCTGGGAGTACTATTTGTAATTTTCAAATTACTTAAAAAGAGTACCAAATTTGTCAAGAAGCTTCCAAAGAATCACTTCTATATCTTTATCATCTATGCTACATTAGGACTTACCGGTCTCATGCTGAAAGAGCAGATTGCCCCTTATCCCATTCTATTAGGTATCTTGATTCTGCTAGTTTCACTGATATCGGGAATCGTCTTCACTAACAAGATTTTTTACGTCTGGGAGAAGACGACAGAAAAGACACTTGTCTATAAGATAGCCTATATCTCCGGCCTGATGATTACTGGACTACTGACTTTTGCCCTCAGCTTCCTTCTAGCGGAGCATCGAGGTCTGCCCCGTCCTTTCATGAATACTGACCTCGTATTGTATCTACCCTGGCTGATTACGATCATGCTTTTGCCCTCAGTGATACTATGGATGTGGGAGTTATGGAACAAGATTCCTACTTTGCAGGCCATAAAACATGTCTTTCAGCTACCGGTGGGAGGATCGCCCCCTTTCATTGAAAGTGGCGGTGTTTCCTTAAGCTTTCAATTCATTATTCCATTGAACTATCGATCCAAAGAGATATGGCGTTCAAAGGTTGCTGTTCCATTTAACAAGACATTGGCTGAAGTATTTCATTACAAATTGCATGAACATAATGTGGTAAAACGATTTGTAAAGAAGATAGAATACGCCGAAGATAACCAAAGAGCCAAAGTGTATGGGTGGAGTTTCTATAAGACTAAAAAAGTCTGGTGGGGATGGTTTACAAAGAAGTTGTACTTGAATCCAAATCAACAAGTCGGTAAATTACTTTCACAACATGATTCCGTATATGTTGAAAGAGTTAAGACCTGGAAATAATATATAATGAGTTCTAAACTAAGATTCTTACCAGTTAACTGGAAAAACGGGATGGCGTTTTCAGAGTCACACCTTAATAGTGAATACCTCGCTAATGCTGATGCACTCAGAGATACTGCCGCCCTTTACATTAACCAATTCAACTATGGACTCCTTGGAGGGGCATATCAAAAGCGATCTGCAGATTCCTTTATTGATAACATAGGATCAGAATTGGTTCAAATCCATTACTGCCGTGCAGTTACCCGAAATGGGTCTCGAATTGAGATTATTGACCAGGATTGGCCGGAATTGCATGTCCATATGCCAGAGCTCACAAAGGCTTTTGATCTAAGTCTGTCATCTACCTGGTACCTGTTATTGATCATTGATCCCTTCACTCGGATTAGTATCGGAGAAATTGATGAAAGTGAAAGTCCCCGCAGGAAGCCCTTCACCAGACCCAATTACAGCCTGGAAATTATCACAGCAGAAGACCTTAGACTAGATGATCTCGCAAATGCAATACCACTTGCCAAATTTGAGTATACAGCTACAGGGTTACGCAAGGTGGAAGAATATATTCCCCCCTGCTGCAAATTGAATAGTAATGAAAAACTAATTGGAAAATATGAAAAGTATGATCAGTACCTGCATCAGCTTCGAGACCATTGTGAGCAGATCATGGAAAAGATCAAGCGCAAACGCAAGCAAGAAAAAGGTTCGAATCGGCTTGCCGATGATATACATGACTTATGCGCCACCTTTTGGCAATACTTCATTGATCACTATGATGAGTTCAAGTTTCTCTTTAAAGATCTGCCTCCAATCCATTTGGTACATTTTTTTGCCAAACTAGGGCGAAAATTAGATTTCTGTTTGGATAGGGGTTATGACCGAAGTCATGTATTGAAGTACTTCAATACCTATGCCACTGAACTTAGTGTCCCTCAATTAAACGAGATGTTCTCTCGTGTATTCAATCAGAACTATCAACATTACGATTTAATGAAGTCCTTGCAGCATATTGATTTTTTTATCCAAACCTTGGAGGATATTTTTCGAGCCTTAAAAGAACTTGACTATAGGGAGTTGGCTCCACGAAATATCGTTACGGATGATGGCTATAATACAAGTCCCATCAAAAGAAGTGACCCAGGTGGGTTTCGGATAAAAGGTCAAAATCGTGGCGATAATCTGGGAGATGATCTTTTGGACTGAAAAAACTCAAATGATCATATGTTAAGACGATTGTCATTTGTATTTGTGCTCTAGTTCTGTTAATTTTCAATACTAAACACCTAAATCATATAACAATATGGCAAAAACCTTGTATGGACATCGAATCGGAGCAAATGTCCACGAACCGGATGCTCCCCAGGGCGTAAAAGTAGTTCCAGATAACAAGACCTTGATAGCCATGCCATTCAACGATGAGCATGACGATGATGTGGATCCAATACGCCTAAAAAGTATGAAGGAGATTTTTGCGCATTATCAACCTACACGCGAGGTCGAGTTGAAAAACTCTGAGGGTGATACCGAGGAAAAAATACTACGATTCAGTGAGATGAAAGACTTCACCAAGGATGGCATTGTGGCACAGTGTAAGACTCTGCAGGAACTCGAAGACAAAGAGGAGATTTATTCTCGCATGAGTGACATCTTGCAGCATAATGACAAGTTGCGTACAGTGCTTGGAAACGACGAGTATAAGGCGGAATTTGTTGAATTGTTACAGACTCTTATTGAGGAACTTAGTTAAAACCGAAGGATCATGGAAGAGAAGGCTTTGCAGCTCCAACAGAAAGTTATTGAAAAAGTCAACTTGCTAAAGAAGCAAGGGGGCTTTAAGATTTTGGAAGGTATAGTGGATGGAAAGAAAGGGATTCGAGACATGAATCCTAAAAACGAAGCTCGTCGAGAAGCGTTTCTTACCGACAGCGATAAGGCTGAGAAACGTAAAAAATTAAAAGACGAACTAATAGTTTTAAAAGAGTTGATCGAGGAGGGAAATCTTTCGGAGTCGATTGATAAAGCATCAAGCAAAGCTGAGCAGGTCAATACGATTTTGAAGGATAATCTCTCTAACATTTTTGATGCCACCAGGGATCTTGAAAAGACTTATCGATCAATGGATCTCTTTTTTCGGAATGCAGAAGAAGAGTCCATCAGAAATTTGTTTTTTCTTAATCTGCCCCTGGAAGAATTCACCAGTGCTGAAAACTCACATCTACGAGAGAGCCTTACTAAACACTTTGATCAAAACTATGATCGATTTAGCCTGGAAGATAATTACTCGCTATTTGTCATCCCCGGATTCCTGGAGAACAGTCTCGAATACTGGAGTAAAATGGCATCCAAATATCGAATGACTCTAGTGACTGACTATACAGACGAACTGGAATTTGAATCCATCGAAGATAATGTTGAAGAACAAAAAATTAACGGCGATGCCCGACATCTGGCAAATACAGTGGTTACCTGCAATTATGCCGTTGCCAGAAAAAGATATGACGGCATTGAAGATGATGATCTGTTCATTCCTGTATCTGTTCCCCTTGCTGCAAAAATGTATGCGGGGAATGGAATTCAACCCCCAGCAGGTAAAAAACACGGCAAGATCGATGGTGTATTAGGCACCAGGTTACAATTGCTCCGGACGCATGTTGACAAGATTGACAAAATGGGAATGGTGCCGATTATATATGAGAAAGCCTGGGGTGGTACAGTCGCCATGTCGGATACCACATTGGCCAATGAAAGTACCGATCCGGATCAGAAAGCTATTGGGGTGGTCAGGGCCAAAGACTGGATAGCAAAAGTACTTCTGGATTACTTTAACTCACTTACTTTTCAAGTATATAGTGGAAAACTTAGAAAGGAGATAAAGGGTGAACTCAATAAATTTTTCGACAAGATATCGGGATATGGCGGTCTAGTAGAAAGTTACACTATCGAAGGGCCAGATCCGGATCCCAACGATCCACAGACAGTGATGTTATCCATTAATGTAAAGCCTTACTTTGCTACGAAGCACTATGTTATTGATTATTCTGGTACAGCAGGAAACTTCAACCATGAAGAGAAAGATTAATCATGCATTCTCTAGCAAGAGAGTTTAGATATCATTTTGACCCCAAACAGTTTCCTATGATAAGAAAAACTTTTATGGATTTGACTGCTTCAATGACTCTTCCAAATGATGCAATTAATTTTGCATTCAGAAAATAATTAAGAAAATATTTACTAAACAACAAAACCAAATATTATGGCTTCAGTAATTAAGGCACATTTTATTGTAGACGGAGTAGAAAGTGAAATCATTGGTCTCTCCTATTCATTTGATCAAAACATTGATAATATTGGACAGCCTGCAGGTGAGGTTAGAGGTGGGCAAATAACAGTTACCTTGGGATCCATGGCAAGCGAGGCTCGTTTTGGTTGGATGGTCGCATCTGATATGAAGAAAAGTGGTGAGATCAAGTTCACTGATGCAAATGGAAAAACACTCAAGACATTAGCGTTTGAAGATGCTTACTGTGTCGGGTACACTGAAGCTTATGAGGCCTTCGCAGGTGATACAACAGGTGTCAGTATCAAGGAAGGAGCAAAAGAAACGTTGATTTTATCCTGTCGAACCATTTCTGTAGGCGGTGAAACACATGAAAACACCTGGTTAGAAGGTTAAAATTTTGAAATCAAGCTCTTATTGAGCACTCAAATTAGTTCCGAGAATTTCATCCAGTAGGCCGTCAATGATTTTCTATTGGCGGCTATATTGTTTATCTCACCAAATCATCCATCGTGGCAACCGCAAAAGTAATCTTCGAAATTGGGAAATCCAGACTCTTACCATATACGGTTCGTGTAGAGCAATCTAATGACTGGCATCATCAATTTGAAGTGTTGGTGTCCACGGAAAAGGCAAAGGTGATGGGTGGATCGTCGGCGTCAGAAAATGTGATCATAGATAATGCAATTTCCTATGTGGGTGAATCAGCTCACATCTCGATCGAAAGGGAGACTGGTAGTTTTCAATTTGATGGAATTATAACCAGTGTTCATATCGATCAGCAATATGCGGGAGATGCTTTTATCATTTTTTCAGGATATTCTCCCACCTTCCTCCTGGATGGTCAGTTGGCCACAACTACCTTCGAAGATCAGGATCTCAATACCATTTTTAACACTATCACCAGTGACCTGCCAGCTAACCTGAAAAAGAAATCTGATCCTGAATACAAGAGTAAGATCTCGTACATCACCCAGTATCGCGAGTCTGGGTACGCGTTTATAAGCAGACTTGCCATGCAATACAGTGAGTGGTTTTATTATGATGGTCAGGGTATTGTTTTCGGTAAACTCCCAGAGGGTGAAGATCCAATTGAACTTATGTTCGGTGGAGATAGTATGCTGTATTACAATTATGGTATCAATGTAAGACCAACAAAAACCACGCGAAAATTCTACAAATATCAGGAAAACAAAGTGCTGGATCAACCTGTTTCCAGTTTTCAACCAGGATGGCTTAATCCACATGGTAAGACGGCTCTCAAGGTATCTGAGGAATTATTTCCCAAGGAGGAAGTAGAACATATTGATCACGACACTTTAGATCAAACACATCTCCGTACCTTGTCGGAAGCCGAGAAATCAGGAAATCTAAGTGATGCGTTGACTTTCAGTGGTCAAAGCTCGAATCCTGCTGTGAAGATCGGTGCAGAGGTTAAGTTGAAATCAAGGAACGGCTTTATCGGTCAGTACCGCATTGTTTCGGTAATACATACAGTGGATAGTCATCAGGATTATAACAACTCCTTCGATGCCATCTCCTCTGTATCTCCGGTTCCTCCAATAAATGGGAGAATTATCTTGCCAAAAGCCGAGACACAGATAGCTGAAGTCATAGAAAATGAAGATCCGGATGGCTTGGGAAGGGTTAGGATCCGCTTTAAATGGCAGGAGGGTCTCTCTCCCTGGCTCAGAGTTTTGACTAGCGATGCCGGAGGAGAGCACGGTCACTATTTTACACCGGAAATCGGTGATGAGGTTTTAGTTGATTTTGAGGGCGGTAATCCCGATCGACCCTTTATAGTAGGTTCCAAATATCATGGCAAGATTCCTCCACCTTTTTTTGACAAGGAAAATAATTTAAAGGCGATTAAGACCCGTAGTGGTCATACTCTACTGTTTGATGATAAGTCCGGCAAGGAGAGTATTACCATTTCTGACAAAAATGGCAATACGATTAAATTGGATACCAGTGGTAAATCCATCTCCATAAGTTCAAGTTCTTCTGTGACGGTTTCTTCCCAGGACATAACCATAAGTGCAGGTAAAAGCGTAACCATAAATGGTGGTGAAGAGATTACTGTGAATACAAAAACCTATACTGTAAATGCCGAATCATCAACCATTAATGGAACCAGCGAAGCAAAAGTTGATTCCAGTGGTTCTACATTGAGTCTAACTCCCAAGGATGGTAAAATAACCAGTAAAAAACTGGATGTTAATGGCGATACTATGGTGACCGTCACCGGAGGTACTATAAAGTTAAATTAGTTGCACCTACTTTCAGATCTATGTTTGCAAAAAATCAATTAGCAAATTTCTGGACGATACTGTTCACTTTCTATGATTATAGCCAAGCTCATACCACAAGATCTAAAATGGACCGACTTTAAGAAGGTCGCAAGAGATCTTAGAGATCCAAACGATGGAAAGATCGTGGATGCCCTCACCACATTCAATTTCAATATCAGTTTTAAGGGTCGTAAGAGGAGAGTGGGACAAAAGGTGAAATTTCCTGCCAATGGGATCCTAAAAATTACTCCCAATGCGAGAGTGAATAGAAAAAAATTTGATTCACTTTCATCCAATCAGTTGGACTCCCTGCTGAAGCATGAGGAGATCCATTATCAAGTAGGCTTTATATGTGCTCGAAGTCTTGCTATTGATTTAGAAGCAACCTTAGTGTCGCCGAAAAAACTGAAGTCAGCCTTGAACACTCTGGTCAAGTTGCATCTTAATACAAGAGCTGGAATTATCCAGAAAGCATACGATCATGATACCAGTCACGGCACCAACGCCCTCAAACAAAAAAAATGGCTCCAACAAATGCAAAATTGTCTGCAAAATCCAACAGCCAAAAGAATTGGTTCTCATCTACTTTGAGACCAGAGAAAGATCGTGACTGCCAAGGAATTGGGAAAGGAAATAAACTTGATTTTCCCTTGAGGAGGCTGACACATTTTCAGTGCTCAAATCTCTTTTCGCCACAAATTAGAGGCTTGGCAAACGAAAATGGTATTTATCTGACAAGAAATCGAAATAACATTTCTATCGACGGTCAGATTAAGTAGTATCTATTACAACTAAGAGCTACAGGATTGGTCTTTTACTTCTTAGATTAGGTCTTGGCGCATACTTAACTTCAACAAAAAGTTTTCTTGCTCGAACTAAGATCTGAAGTGCCTGATCGACATTAGCATGAATTATTCCGGCCATTGATTGTATCTCTTCCTTGAAGTGTTTAAAATTGCCCACAATTTCAACACAGCCTGCTGACCCCCAACCACGCTCCATCAAGGTACTTGGGCCAGAATGTATAAGAAAATTGCCTTTGATTTGAAATGCCCCATCATGTGGCGATGGTCGATTTAAAGTCTGATAATTGGGATTATAGTATACAATTTTTTGCAATGGTATTCCTAAACTTAATCCAGCGGTAAGCCATCCTTTGGTTCGATACCTTGAGGATTTCTTTGGATCATTCCAGTAAGGCATAAACCTCAATGCTTTCCACTCTTTTCGTCTGTCCCCAGAACTCAAATAGACCTTATATACGGGAGTGGCATAAGACTCGCTACGACCATCATTATTCATATCATGATGAGGATAAGAACTTGCATAATATACATCCCCGGTCTTTTCACCTGAAATTATAATTGATACAGACTTCATCTCTCAATTTTCTGAGTAACCGAGTGTTAATATGTAGTAACTGACAATTCTGACTTTCTAATGTCCAAAACTTATATCAGAGATCATGTTGATACTTGCCACCTCTTGTAAAAGAGAATGAATATCAACGTTTACACCATTATCATCTGAAAACGGCTCCTTCGCTACGAAGTTCAATACATCATCATAGTCTAACCAGAAATATGGTTTGTACCTCTCCACTCCAAATTTATATTCGGGAAATGGGTCAAGGGGTGCTATACTGTGGATTGTCTTTCTCAAAACAACACCACTTTCAACGTCAATGGTGTATCTGGCCTGTACCAGGAACGATGTAATCTTTTGCAGATCACGCTGATTTTGAATGATTGTGAGTTCATCTTTGTATGTATTTGGATCAGTGACTATCACAGTGTCATAGGAATACATGATCTTATCAAATGCTGATTCCACTGATAGTTTCCTCACTTTTCGTGCAGTTTTATAGCACACAATTTTTCCTTCTTCTATCCCCTGGAAGATGATTGAAGGAAGATGAAGCTCCTGTCTAGGAATTTTCTCTGTATCTAGAATGTGATTAATCGTAAAATCCAATTCTTCCTGAGATTGCACTAGAAATGAAGTAATAAGCATTACCAGGAGTATAGGATATTTTAAATGAAGAGTAGACTTATTTTTTTTCATGTGTCGATGGTGTTTTCTTTGGAAAGTGTATTGGTTAATCACAAGGATATTAATAAATATAACGATCTCAATAATAAAATTTGATCTATCTGTCATTTAATGATGCTAACAATATGTCACGATATAAGACAGGCTTTACATTGACATAGTAGAAAATATACTATATATTGAAAGGAAATAGAAACCTCAAAATGTATGACCCAAACCATTTCCTTTTTTATCATATTTCTACTCTCTTGTCACTCGGTTTACGCAATTTCAAGTAGCCGATATATCCAAATCACTCATGTTTATGAAATCCAACCTACAGCCGCGACAGAAAAAGTTGAACTACTGATTCCCATTCCAGTCGATATTCCAAATTATCAGGTGATACATGATATCCAAAAAGTACCTGGAAATGCGCGAACAACCTATGAAAATGGAACGCGATATTTTCTCTACGAATGGACTCCCACTAAGAGATTCTCACGTATTGAGATTACAATAGATCTTGAAATTTTACATTATGATTGGTCTGTTGCATCCCAATCCGTGACGTCGGGTGCCTTAAAGAAGAGCCAATTAAAGCGATTTACCAAATGCTTGGGGTTATATAGACTTACAGACTTCTCAATGCCCGACAGTATCACTCAGCTGTCATCCGTTGAGGAAAAAGTTCGGTCTATACACTCTTTTGTCGAAAACAGCCTGGAATATCACACCGCATTTGGAGAAGATCTAGGGGCCAACAAAGCTCTTAACACAGGAAAGGGAGATTGCACAGAATATGCCGATTTGATGGTGGCCTTATGCCGAACTCAAAATATTCCTGCCAGAAGAGTCTCTGGCTTTACTATCAAAGAAGGCAATAATATTGTAAATCAGATCTTCAAGTCGAGTAATCATGCCTGGTTAGAAGTGTTTTTTGAGAAATATGGATGGATACCTTTTGATCCAACCCATAGTGATGGAAGCTCCCTAACAACTTTCGATAACCTTCAGAATAAATACATCTATTTTCAGATAGATAATCCAAATGGTGGAGAGAGATGGCGATCATGGGGTGGAAGAGTCACACTTGACAACGATAGGTCATGGAGAGAATATGAGACACTTGAAGATTTGTTGAGAGAGTAATTCTTCGATCAACGAATCATCTATCATTTGAATTCATTTGGATAAGTATAGAGTCAAAATTCCGAGAGATAATGGAAGATCTCAACTACAACGTTTTCATTTGTAATTACGCCCGAGTTATCGAGAATAATCCAGGATCCAAGTCTTTAGCCCCTCGTTTACGTTTTTGTTAAATTTTCATGCCAAAGTCAGAATTAACTCAGACCTCTCGATACCGTGCGGACAAGAATATGATGACGTAAAAAATGGAAAATATTTTTCTCAGTCCCTACTTGTATTTTTCCGAATTTCACTTATATTGCCATAACTAAACACCTATTTCAATCACCAAAACCATCGTCATGAAACGAGCACTTCTCCTGTATGTCTCCATTTCTATTTTCTTAATTTTTTCCTCAAGTTGTGCATCCATAGTTAGCAAAAGTCTATATCCATTCACAGTTAACACGGATCCCTCCAATGCTACAGTGGTCATTGAAGATAGCGACGGAAACGAAGTATTTAATGGCTCTGCACCTGCTATTATTGAATTAAAGGCAGGTAAGAAGTTCTTTAAACGTGAATCCTATATGGTCCATGTCAGCCATGATGGATACAAATCGACTTCTTTCCCCGTAAATTTCAGAGTGGATGGTTGGTATTGGGGTAACTTACTTTTTGGCGGGCTCATAGGAATGTTGATTGTTGATCCAGCAACAGGTGCGATGTATAAGTTGGATATGGATCATCGTAATATTACACTGTCCCAGGGTCAGGATTCAGATAATGCATCAATATATCCATCCTTGAAGATCATGCAAATATCGGATTTGGATATGGCAACCCGTAGAACTCTGATTGCTTTAAATTAGTATTGTCAGTTCCCTTGTAAAATTCTCAAAACCTAATTATGAGGCATCTCCTCCTTTTGATCACCTTCTTTCTATCGTCCAATGTATCTTCTCAAAATGAACATGCTTTAATTGGGTTCTACTATTTTGAAGATGTAAGTGTAAGTTTGACGAAAGGCATTTCTTTCAAGGGTGAAGTCCATCAGGCAATTCGTGAGAATGCCCAAACCTATCAAACTCAATTAAAAGATACCTTGTATCAGTATTTTGTTAACGAACTAACAAGATATATTCCATTGATTGATCAATCAAAGATTGATTTGCATCGTGACCTGGATAAAAGAGGCCAAGAGATTCCTCCCATTGTGTTGATCGGAGAATATGAGGTGAAAGAATTGGTGAGCAGAGGGGCTTCCTTTGAAAAATACCTAACTATTGTCTGCAAGTTAGAATCTCCACTTGACCCTATTGGATCTGATAAATTTTTTGGTGTATCTAAACCTAATCTCATTCTGGAAATTCAGTCCCTGGATTCTGAGGGAAAACTCATAAAAAAGTTAAGGCATAAGTTCAATTTAGATCATATAAAGAGGAAGGACTTCGATCCAAAATTTAATATCAGAAATATGTCACATCTGAATCAACTTTCAGAAATATTGATCTCCCAGACCCTGCCCTTTATAGATGCGATTTCGGCCGAGTTTTTTAGAGATCAAGCAAATTGAGAACAAATGAGGCACTTCCATCTCGTTCGGGTTTTCGCTGCAACATGTATTATTTTCTGTAGTCTTACCTATTCCCATGCTCAAAAGAAAACACCTGCCTCTAGCACCCAAGATGTCCGATTAGAAGATTTTCTGAATGGTGTACGATATGCACATCTTTTTTGTCCTTTTGAGACAGAAGAAGAATGCACTAGTCATAGTGTCTTCCTGGGTGTTTTTGATTTCTTAACAGGCATGGGATTTGAAATGGTGGGTTTACCATCAAGCTTTTCGAACATCAATGCCAGCAGTCATTGTGAAATAGCTTACATCGAAACAAATTTCGATGTAGATAATATGGATATCACTAATATCATTGTTCGTTTTTATAGCTGTACCGCTGAATGGTGGGAAGTTGAAATTCCTACAGAAATCTGGCACAGTGGATTTGGCGATGTCCGAACCAAAGTATTTAGAAAATTAAAAAAGGAATGGCCCTACCGCAAACCTGCCTATAATGCTGAAAAAAGGTTTAGTTTGCCAACCCAGACTGAGACAGGTTGGTCAGAAGACAAGCTTAGGGCAGAAACTAAGAATCCCTCTAGTCCTCCTTTCATGGGCGTATATCAAAACCTAACAGGTTCGTCAGCTAATTATCGCATAGGTTGTTTTCCGACTGATTCTGGATACAAATTCTTCTACATAAGTGGTGCTGAATTTGTAGACGACTGGAAAGAGGGAGAATTGAAGGCAGAACTTACTAAGACCGCCGACCCAACAACATTCCTGGCTAATTGGACGACTTCTGATAAATTGGCAAATGAAACACCTCATATCGTTTTTGATTCTACGGGATTTGTAGTCAACTGGTCTGAAAAAGAAACGGATAAATACATAAAGGTCTTTCCCGTTGACTGATTTGTCAACTTGCAATAGATCAAACTGAAAAATCTCATTTCAAAATCTAAAATCCTCAAAGTGGCTCTATTCTAGCACTTTCGCATCGAAAGTCGTATCTTATAGTAAACCATCAGCTCGTAAATTGATCATTATGAGACTCAAAAACCCCATCACCATCTTGTTATACCTTATTTATTCTTCGGCTATATGTCAAATCTCGTTTCATCCGGGTAGCATCATTTTTGAAGATGGAACTGAAATACACGGTCTCATAGACATCCCCAGTGGTCCCATAGATCTGTATATAAATTATCGCGCAGACGAAAACAGCAATGTTGTATCATATCCATCCTTGTCAATCCTGGGAGTTAGTATTACATATGGTGATCAAGTAACCATATTTGAACGTCGCGCGATTGACACATATAATCCCAGGAAAAACACCATAAAGACCAAAAAATCTAAAAGATGGTTGAGGCTCTCTTACTGGAATGAAAGTATCTGCGTATACTCCAGCGGATCCAGCTATACCATGAATTCCAATGGTGATCTAGTAACCAGGAGTTCGGACATTCAAACTCAATATCAGTTGGAGTATTATGCGAGAAAATTAACAGAAGATAATGCATTACTCCTTTTTGAGTACCAGTCCGATAACCCACAAAACCAGAAATTTAATCAGAATCTAAGCTATTATCTACAGGATGACTTCGTTCTCGCTCAAAGAATTGCCGTTGGTGAATTCCCCTGGCAGGAATTGCTACAGGTTGTAGAATTGTATGACAGTAATAAGTAAGGCAAAGATTTCCTAATATTTGATTGCAATTTACAACGCTAGCTAAGTGTTTTAAAAGTCCACACCGTCAATTGTAAATACACCCTCATTTTCATCTTGATATGAATGGAGTAATCGTCCACGATTACTTGTTGACATCTCATAGCGATTTGCTACTGAAGAGTAACTAAAGTATCCAAGTACCTTCAAAAGTATTAATATAGTTCTGATTATGCCAAGGAGCCTTAGAACTATAGACATGTCCTAACTCTTCGCTATAATGAATATATATATATTACATGCTATCTACAGTAGATTTATCTACTCAAACTCCAGCTTGTCATTTCAATAATCGAAAGTCGACGTATACTTTTCCTCTATGAACGTGATTTATCTTGTGAAGATTACAAGAAATAATTTTTGTAATCTTGACGGAGTCCTTAGGGCCTGAAATGAAATTCACGTGAGTTTGGTTCAGGGTCGTTCTTGACTTAAATCAGATAATGTTGTCATATTCACAGTGATTCTTGAGATAATTAGAAGACATGGAGTATAGTTGGGGCCTGAGTTTATGCCGTCCTGTATTTCTTGAAAATACTTGCAGAAGTGATGTCGTCCCATCCCCTATCTAAGTGCTTCATTGATATTCGGCGCAATGTTAGAAAAACATAAGAATATGAATTGTCATAAATGCGGTGAAAAAACAGATGAAGAAACTTGTAAGAACTGTGGGACGAGAATCGTCAAAGAAGATTCTCTAATACTAGCATCGTGGAGAAACGAAGTTGATTTCAACAAAATTATTAGACACCCAGATGTATTAGATCTAATCCAAGAGTATTCTAAAAAGTCAAAAAGCAAGCTCTCAGCTGAAAAATTTATCGATCTCGTATCTGAATCTGTTATGGGAATACCATTAGGGTTTCTAGCAGAAGTTATAGTTCCCATCTACAGCCGGTTTGGCATAAAAACCGGAAAGTCAGACTTAATAATGTTGAATAAACCTATTCAAGAAGTCTTTGTAAAGGCAATGTGTTCGCTGGTCAAAAATAATCATCCAATTGAAGAATTTCATGTAGCAAAAGATGGATTAATTTTGGTGGGGGGAATCAAATCAGATTTTAGAAGTTGGGGTGGCAAAGTCATAATAGAGTTTCATGATAATAATGGTCTTGTCGCTATCATAATTCAGGCCGCAATTAAGGGACAATTATATGATTGGGGGAAAAGTAATAGTTCACACCATTTTTGAAGATCTACAAGTGATTGAGTTTTAAAAAGTCGACAAAAGCCTAAAATCGGCTTTAGATACCATTTTGCAGTCAGTCGCAACACACCACATTGTGACTATAAAACTCTAAATCAACAGGACAATGGTCGAAGATTCCAAAAATCAAAAAAGATGGTTGAGGCTCTATTACTGGAATAGTAGTATGTGCATATACTCCAGCGGATCCAGCTATTCCATGAATTCCAATGGTGATCTCGTACCAAAGAGTTCGGACATTCAAACTCAAGATCAGTTGGAGTATTATGCGAGAAAATTGACAGAAGATATGCATTACTCTTGAGTACCAGTCCGATAACCCAGAAATTTAATCAGAATCTAAGCTATTATTTACAGGATGACTTCGTTCTCGCTCAAAGAATTGCCGTTGGTGAATTCCCCTGGCAGGAATTGCTACAGGTTGTAGAATTGTATGACAGTAATAAGTAAGGCAAAGATTTCATAATATTTGATTTCAATTTACAACTCCAGCTAAGTGTTTTAGAAGTCCACACCGTCAATTGTAAAGACACCCTCATTTTTCATCTTGATATGAATGCAGTAATCGTCCATGATTACTTGTTGACATCTCATGCAATTAGCTACTGAAGAGTAGCTAAAGTATCCAAGTACCTTCAAAAAGTAATAAGATATAATTCTGATTCTGCCAAGGAGCCTTAGAACCATAGACATGTCTTAACTCTTCGCTATAGTGAATATATATATTACAGTAGATTTATCTACCCAACTCCAGCCTGCCTTCACAATAAAATCAATACATAAGCTATTCACCCTCAGAATAGTGAATGTGTTCCAGGAATGCAGTACAATTATTTAGTTCATTTTCTGTTGAGCTTGATGTCTTTGGTTCAATAAAACCCTTGTCCAATGCCCATTTAGAAACAGAGATATCTAAAGGGTACTTGGTTAGAACCCCAGATGCTTTCGATACCCTGACCCAAAGCTCAGCTTTTGATTTGGTTGTAAAAACTGCATTTGGAAAATTGCTTCTGTTCGCATTAAATACCCAAACATGCTTCATAAAGTGATTATAGATTTTACTAGAACGTTATTTACAGGTCTTCCTTTTTTTTCTATTAGTAATGTAACCAATTCCATGCGTTTTACGACCCAACCATCTCCGAATTTTCGACAATACCGATCTAATCTTAGTTTTGTGTTTCTTAACGACCTTGGCCTCCTTGGCAGTTAATTCTCTTTGACCCTTGAGAGGTCGACCATTCTCTCCTATTTTGGTTCCTCTATTCTTTTTACCTTGCTCATAAACATGGGCATGCACAGGTGCATGATCGTTCGGATAATAGTGCTCAATGACGATTCCATTTTCTGAAACTATCATTGAAGTAGGTAATGTTGGGGTTTGATTTAATCCATAATAATCAACCCAGGTAGTCGTATCATCAACGTATGAATACGAGGTTGAGTTGTTCCCCCAAACTCCCAATGGATCCTGTCGCAAATAGCATCCAGCTTCCGGATCATAGTATCGAAACCGATTATAATACAACCCTATCTCCTCGTCCTCATATTGACCGGGATATCGAAAGGGACAGTAATTCTCCCAACCCTCCACTATCCGGACGTCTCCATAGATCGAAAGATCCATTTCCCACACTTTGTCACCTGCTTCACCATACATGGACGTTGGAGTGCCTAAATGATCAGTTATAATGGCAAATTGCTTCTTATCTTTCAGTTTGGCTAACGGGGCAAAAGAGTCGGGCTCGAACAACCAGGTAGTCAGCCCTTCAGTCGGCAGTTGCCAGTCGGCAGTTGGATATTCTTCAATCTGAGAAACAGAAGCTTCTCCACTTCCCTTAGGAGGAGGTGCATGGGCTGGAGAGGTTGTGAGTTTTTCATTTCTTCGTCGGATCTTGATGCGTCCTTCATGACTCGATGATGAAGGGCCTAGTGGTTCTTTGTCACGTGCTGGCTGATGAGCGACTTCTATCCATTCATGCAGGGGTACATTTCCATCCCAGACCCACCGAGTGGTCTTGCCGCGGTGGGTTTTGGAGATCCGGCGGCCCAGGGCATCATAGGTAAAGGTCACTTTGTCGCCATCTGGTCGAATAACCTGCTTGAGCATTCCTGATGTGTTCCAGACATAGGTCCATGATCCTCCATCAGGCAGTATTTTTTGGATAAGATTACCTTCAGGATCATACTGGTACTTTACACCTTCAGCTTCCAGCAACTGACCTGCAGGTCCATATTTACGATCACTGCGGTCATTGGTCTTAAACAAGTTGCCTACCGCATCCGGCATCCGTAACTCACTACTACCATCCGGATAACGGACAGAGGCCAGATTGCCCAGGTCATCATGTCGGAATCTCCATGTCCCACTCTTCGGGTCAATAATCTGTTTCAAACGGTCATTCACGCCCCAGACATATTCCCGTTGACGAGAGATCCTGCCTCCCGACAATATAGTCTTTTGTTCTACTGGCCTTCCTAAACGGTCCCGCTTCCAAACATTTTTGACACCACCCGGCAAGGTCCGTTCCATTTCTAAACCTATGCTGTCCCGCTTAAAACTGGCTTCCCAGGGTCGATCCTCTGTATGTGACGTGACCCTCATGACATCGCCCATATTGTTTCTATCAATCGTGACATCGGCACCCAGAGATGACGATACCTGTATCCGGTTTCCTAACACATCGTAAGCTGATGAAATTTCAAAAGGGCCGGATGTCTCTTTTATGACCTGACCAAGAGCGTCCCGCTCAAACTGGACACGAATGTGCCTGTTGGATGCTTCCAAGAGCTCTCCATCGGATCGGTACAAATAGCTTTCCTTCAAACCATCAGAATGAAGCACTTCTTTGACCCGGTCCAGTTCGTCATATTGGTAGTTTGTCGACAGTTTTCCTGGCCGATCCACTTTACTAACCCGGCTGGCTGCATCTCTAGTGTACTTTCGTGTGATTCCATCAAAGCCACTTTCAACCATGACCTCACCATTTGCATCCAACTCAAACCGATAGGCATAACCGTGCTCATTAATGATACCGATCAGATCTTCTTCCGTATTATATTGGAACTCTACACGTGTGCCCGCCTGCGTTCTCACTTTAAGTCGACCCATGCCGGCATATTCAAATCCTACATTATATTGCTTGTCTCGAACCCGGGTGACATTCCCTTCCTGATCAAACTCCAGGTATCGAATATTTCCATCTGGTTCATTGACCTGCCGGACCCATCCATTTAGATTGAATTTTCGTCTTTGGTAGTTGCCCCTGGGATCGATAGAAGCAATGCAACGTCCCAGGTAGTCATACTCCCATTTACTGACATTCAAGTCCGGGGTGGTCAGTTTGATCAGGTTAAATTGTGCATCATAGGCAAGTGTCGTGACTCCACCGGCCGGATCAAGCACTGTCTTCAACATACCATTTTGGTATGCATATCGTGTCTCATGTCCCAATGGGTTTGTTCGCACAGTCAGCTGACCCTGCTCATCATATTGCCAGGACCAATTACCTCCCACTTGATCTGTAGCACCAACAAGGAGACCTCCCTCATAGACCATTTCAATGGCAGACATATCCGGAAAAGTCGTTCCGGTACGATTGCTTTCTTCATCATAGGTGTGTGTTGTGACCCTGCCCAATTCATCCGTTTCCGAAATGATATTACAGAAATCATCATAGCGTTTTGATGATGCATTTCCCAGGGGATCAATACTTCTGTAGACCACGCCCTGGTCATTCCAAAAATGTGTGGATTCGTGGCCCAAAGAGTTTTCGACGATCGTATACTGCTCCTCTTTAAAATAGGTCAATTTATGATCATAGATACCTCCATCCCCCCATGTGTGCAGGCACCAGGCATTATGATCCAGACCATCATATTCAAAGTAGAAACTGAGACCTGTTGGACTGGTCTCCTGGACCAGTAAATGTTTTTGATACCGATAGGTGTATTGAAACCCCATGGCATCACTTGAAGATATCAGATTTCCTTGGGTATTATAGGTATAGGATACGATATCAAACTGCTTCTCGGGATACTTTGGATGTGGAGCTTTGATCTGCAGGATTCTTCCGGACTCATCCGTGACGACGCGCAATCTTCTCTCTGCGCTATCCACAATTTCGTGTAAGAAACCGCGTGGATCATGGGAAAATTGAATGGAATGCCCGGATCGATCTTCAATCCTTATAAGGGGAAAAAGGTCCTGATAGGATTGCCTACTAAAAAAGTAGGTGACTTGCTCATCAAGATTAAAGACCTTGTACCCATTTTCGCCTCGAAAAAATCGTAACCTTTCCTGCGGGTTCAGATGCTCTTCTCCTACATTTAGCAATGGGCATCCGATGATTCGACCATCACTCATGCGCAATCCTACTACCTCTTCTTTTTCATCAAAAGCTAATGCCAAATCGTAACTGTGATGCCAGCCATGACCTAATGCTGTTTCAGCCTCAGAAGTAGAATACCAGGTGCGTTCCCAGATCAGTGGAATGGGACCCGGCAACTCAAAGTCTACCAGATCTGTGAGCACTTTCCCTGTGGCCACATCGACGGGATGTCCTGTAAGCATGCATATGGCCTTACTAGCCAGATTTCGGGCAATCTTACTTTTAAATTTACTGGCGATCTTCTCATTCAGTTTTTTCGAGAGCGCCTTCATCTTCTTGCTGCCCCGTTGGAGTTTTCGCATGGCCCCAAAGCCCTTGCCAAGGATTGCCATATAGTTGGGCACAGGAGGTCCTCCCACGAGCACGGGGCGGCCGGCTGGTATAGCTAATACAACAGAGGTCGGAAGATAGAGGCCTGGTTCGATCTCACCCTTGGGGTCAGCAGGTGCAGGTGAGCCCACACAGGAGCAGCTTAGCGTTGGAAGCCCAGTGAAAGTGAAAGGAGAAGTTTCAGCAATCACCGTCTTACTGCCCAGCAACAATTCACAGGTGCTTTTTTGCGTCATGACGGGAGCCCTTTGAAACATAGGTCCTCCGATCGGCACATGTGGCGCTCCAAATCCATTGGTGGTGGCATGCCCCCGGGGAATGCTATTCACCCAAACCGATGCATTCAGAGGTAAGGGAACCCAGCCCGGACCTGAAGGACCCAACATGAGGTTTCCTTCCGGATTTTCCTCGGCTTCTTCAGGTTCAGATGGAGGTGCTTCACTATCCGATGTCTGGGCAGATGCGTCATCAGCCGGCGGAGGAGCCTCACTTTGTTCCGTAAACTGCTCCTGACCTCCCATGTCAAATCCGGTCGCCTCCACAGCAGATTCCTTAAGTTCCTCCATTTTGGCCAGTGCATCGGCCGCAAATTTCGGAATCATGATGGTGATTGGAATCCAATCCATCGGGTCAAAAACCATTCCCACAAATGGATGGGGAATGGGTACGGGCACAGGGCCCCCAGGCGTCGGGACCATCACAATGTGAATGTCCACTCCCATCACGGGATCCATATGTTTTACAGCACTCACCTATACACCTTTTCTCACTTTCTTTTTCCAATCCGCACCACACAATTCTTCCATCTTCTCTTCAATCTCTTTGACGACTTTGTCTTTGCCATCATCATCCGCTATTCTGACCAAAGCTGCCCCTACATATGGTAGTGTGCTGGATGACCGAAATTCTGCATCGATATGCTCTCCGATATCCAGTGCCTCCATATACGTCTTCCATGCTTCTTTTTTCTCATTTTCAAAATCATAGCAAGTAGCAATCATCCGCCTAGCTTCCAGATGACCCATATGAAATTTTACATCGTCGGCCGGAGCGATCGCATTTGTATAAATTTCACGAGCCATCTCGTAGTCCTTTTCTCCAAAGAATACGCTCCCTTTGCATAAAAGGATCTGCACCAAAAGTTTTGCGCACAGGTCATCACCATCCTGCCAACCTGTAGCAGCTATCAGCGCCGCCTTATCATATGTCGCAATGGATTTTTCCTTATCTCCCGTTCGCAAGTATCCGGAAGCCATCAGGAAATAAGTATTTGTCTGCAGTTCTTGCCAGCCCTGTTGTGTTGCGACTGCAATAGCGGCTTCTCCAGTTCGCTCCATCTCCTTGATCCTCCCTTTAGCCGCATGTTGACTCATCTCGACCAGTAGTTTCCTGAATTTAACACCCGGATCACGTGGATCCCCAGCGGAAGCCAACTCCTTCATCGCCCCATCCATGTCTAGATTAGGCTCAATGGTATGAATCAGCCTGGGATATTTCTCAGCAAGCGCTTGATAAAACGGTGCTGTATCTAAGTCGATCACTAAGAATCGAACATTATCGGGAATTTCATTTTTAATAACCTGCTCCAACCATTTCAAATAACCCTTTGTATCTGCAATTTCACCTGGTAACAAAACCGCTACAAGATGCCCGGGGAAGTCTAAGAACCCTGTGCGAAGATCAGATAACTGATTCAGGAAGTAAGATGGTGCGTTTTTGATTTTGAAGCCTGTCGAATTCGAAGCAGGCGTCTTAAAGACCTCTTCGTTAAATTGCTTTTGCAGTACTTCAATCTCTTCCTGAATTACTGCATTTAGTAGAATGGCATAGTCGTCGTAATGATCAAAGGGTGGACGGAAGGAAAGAAAGTAATCATCTGTTTCTGCTTCGTTGGCACTTTCTCGTTTGATGAAGGCTTCGATCATCCGGACTTCATCCGATTCAACTTTCCAGCGACAGATTCTGGCATCAGGATCTTTGGCAAAGGTGGTCCAGTGCTTGGTGATGACCTTGATTCGATCGGTAATAGGGTTGTATTGTGGTGAAAACTGCAATTTTTGATAAATTATCTTTACATGATCTACCTTTTTGCTGCTTCTTTTATTTAACAACCATAGCTCTTTCTCGTCACTATGTTACACTGTTAATATAAGAAATAATTGAAAGAGATTCTGTTGTACTTAATGCTCTCACAACAAGATATCCGTAAAATAAAGATTACATGATTTCTGCGATTCCATAAACTGTCTCCATTTTTCTGAACTAAGATTCAACTATGACGAGATCCTTACACTCTAGATGTCATTTTCCACCATCCAAAGACTACGATCCCGAGAAGAATCACAAATGCCAGGAGCACCTGATAAAATGGAATAATGGTTATGGCAATTATGTGCGTTCGATCAATGATCCACATAAGTACCAATAGCCCTCCGATCATCCACAGTAGACCACCTAGCTTTCCAAAACCAGGAATCTGGTCAAAAGACACATTCTTCCTTATCAGGAGTAACGTACCAATCATCGAAATGATAGGAAGAATCTGAGTCCACATATCTGCCTCAAATATGCTCTGTCGTTCAAACAGGAACAGGTAAACGTTTAGAGTAACAGCAAATATGCCGGGAATGCATATTAGATATACCAGAACAGAGTACATATACTTCCAAGGGGTGAGATGGCCTTCTCCTTTACCTAACCAGCTGGCGAGCAACGCGGTCAGGGGACATGCGATGAAGAAAAATATTATGATCTCAGGATTTAATGCCAGTAGATCAAAAAACTCCTGTAAGGTCATCTTTATTTCTGAATTAGGACTGGGAGAAAGAATTACATCTTCATAAAGATAGCAACTTGATAGACACATTGTATTTTTTCATCACATGTGTTTATGCCTCTCCCAATAGTTTTGATCTTCAATTTCATCGAGAATCTGGATGTAGTTGATATATCGAAGCTCGCTAATTTCTCCTTCTTCGATTGCCTGTTTGACCGCACACTTAGGTTCATCTCGATGTGTACAATCCGGAAATTTGCAGTCCATTGACTTTTCAAAAAATTCTCGAAAGTTATGGGCGACATCCATGGGTTCAAGATTATTAAAAGAGAGAGACTTAAAACCGGGTGTATCAATGATTGACCCATTTTGGATTTCATACATCTGTGCAAAGGTAGTCGTGTGTTGACCCTTCCCGCTAGACTCTGAAAGCTCAGTGGTCTTGAGATCCAGATGAGGAGCCAGAGAATTGATCAATGTTGATTTGCCCACTCCACTCTGCCCACTGATTAATGTGGTTTTTTCACGTAAAAGTGAGTTGATCTCATCTATACCTTTCCCTGAAACCGAAGAAGCCAGAATGACCCCATATCCGATATCGGTATATATCTCCTCAAGTACCTCAAATGCATACAGATTCCGCTCATCATAGACATCTGATTTATTAAATACAATAGTGACCGGGATATCATGTGGTTCGGTCATAAGCAAGAATCTATCTATCACGCCCTGCTTTAACATCGGTTGCACAATCGTCATGACCAAAATCGCCTGATCAATATTACTAGCCAGGAGATGTAACTGATGCCTTTTTCGAGGTGATTGGCGCACTATGTAGTTCTGTCTGGGTTCTATCTCGCGAATGATTGCTGTTCTTTCTTCTGTATCTTCTACTTCAAATCGTACCCGATCCCCCACAGCAACAGGATTGGTCAGGGACATACCATTCAACCGAAATTTCCCCTGAATCCTTGCCTGAAAGACTTCTCCACTTATACTTTTGATAGTATACCAACTACCCGTACTTCTGATGACTATAGCCTGCTCACTCATTGAAATCGATATACGGGAAGGAAAAATTCAAACTGATTCACTGGAGCCGGCGTGTCTATCCCATATGAATACCTAATCCCAAAATTGGTCTCGACACTATTTACCAGGTTCACGTCAAACACCAACTCCACCCCGGAAGTGTGGTAATTATTCATGCCCCCCTCATAAACTGAGGTCATACTATAGTCATAGAAAAGGTTAGCCCTGACACGATAGAAATAGATAAGTCCGGCGAAACCCCAGTCCGGGTATACAACCGGAAAGTGATAGTTAGCCGATAGACGCCATACTTTGTCAGCCGGGATGACTCCCAAGCCTCTATGTTGTAACCCGGTTAAGAACTTATAATCCGCTCCTTCAATGTTTTTTAAGTAGTCAGCGTGAAGCACCGTATTATGGTTGATACCTATTCCTGGCAGGGAGAGGCCTGTTCGCAGATTTAATTCCCGGGCCTGAAAATCATCGATGGACTCTGTAATACCAACCCTTAAATACTGCCCGTTTCTGGTGAAAAGATTTTTTCGGGCTTTGATGCGTTCATGTATGAAAGTAAGGGAGCCGAAAGCAGACACGAAGTTTAGATCAAGATCGCCTGTCAGACTAGTATTTAGTATTCCCACCTCTGGCACAAAGGTTCTTCTATACAGTCCCCTGGAATAGTTCAGTGGAAGGCTAAGACTAGCATTTGTATTCCATTCTCTCCACGTGTTGGTCTCACCCTCAAAGTTGGCGCTACGTTTGGCTGTTGAAATCCCTAGGCTCACGTCTGGATATAGTGCCGAAACACGCAACCGACCAAACGGCTGATATACATCCCGGTCATAATTATAATTGACTCCGGCAGACAACTCAATATTGTTGAGAACATTGGTTGAGAGGGCTCTTAAACTGATGACAGGATCATCATAATCAAACCCCCAGGTATGGAAATTTATGCTGTGCAATAGCGGCTTGTACTTTTCACTCGCAAAGGTCCTATCTGGAAACTCATTGAAAATATTTCTCTGGTATTGAATTGTGGGCACTACTTCCAAGGATTCGGCTGCTGAGCGATCTATAGGCCGGGACTTGATTCTGTTTCCGAGGGGCGTGAATGAAACGTAAAAGATAGTATCTCCACGTATCACCGGTTCAAAAGCACCGTTAGGTTCATCGGTCAATCGGTAACGCTGATTGCTAGATAAGTCCACACTTACCACTTGCTCCCGATCAAATCCAGTAGAAGAGTAGTATACGACCCCATCTGTCACCGTGGGGGCACCAATGATGTTGTTAGAAAAGGGTACGAGTATGTCGAATTGTTTGGTCTCAAGATCATAGCTAAGTACCGCCATTTCGCCCTCAAGATTTCGGGCTGCTACGACAATGGATTGGTCATTATCATAGAAACGCGGAAAAGTAAAAATGAATCTATCCGGATTCTCTGCTCTTTCCAGCTCATTACCCTCCTGGTCCAAAAGCACAAGTGTAGAGATAGCGTTAGACGGTTGATCAATCACCACTATTTTGCTGCCGTCAGTTGTTGGAAAAGGAGAAAAGTATCGCTTCTTACGTGTGATTCTCAGCTTAGCTTTTGTATCCATATTGAATAACACGATGTCAGAATAGTCCCTTTCTGACCACCTGGGATCAACGGAATACTCGGACCAGGTAAGCCAACCTCCATTATATCCATAGTAATCATCTATACTGATGCCACGATTTGCTACTCTTGAAACTTCACCTGTGGATATATTCAGGCGTTGAAAGGATCCTGTCTGTTCAAAACTGCGAACATAATATATCAGGTCAACCCCTTCGGAGACGACATAGGGGTACTGAAAATGCGTAAAGGTTTTGATCTCACGGGTAGGCTGCACTATAGGGGTTGGCAGGATTTCCCCTTGCTGACTTTTCCAGTGCCTCCTCTTTTCGTCTATTACCTTGTCGTAAAACGCCCTCGTGGACAAACCTGTCTTGGCCTCGAGTGCCTTCGAAAAGGGGTAAAAAATACCGCGATAGGAAGCAGCATCCTGCAAGATACTTTTCCAAAAGGTATCTCCATAGTTCTCATAACCGTAGGCTGTCATCATGTATCCCAAAGGATATTCATTGGGAATAAAGTGTTTGATAGATCCATTTCGAACCTGTGTATAATTCCATGTCGGTATATCCTCAATACTTAAGGCTCGATACGCTCTTAGAAACGATGGAATTCTACCCCTTCCTTGGGTCGACAAGGATGTTTCAGCCCATACGGCATCCCCTTCAAGAAACCAATCCGGAACAGCCAGGTTTGCGGCACCTGACCAGCTTTCCTGCCCGAAAAAGGTGTAGAGCAGCTTACTAAGTCCTCTTCTTGCGGTTGATAATTGTATCACATGACGGTACTCATGCACTGCCAACAAATCCATCCAGGGAAGTGCCGAAAGCGTAAAGCTGTTTTGTAAGGGTGTTGTGACAAAGTGCGATTTCCATGGTGCAATACCCACCGAACCATTCGTGACGGTCGTCTGATTATTCAGTACGATATCAATTTTGAAGGCCTTATCTCCTACGTTTTCAGTATCGTTTTTTTTGAGATAATGAACTGCATTCACAAGTCTCTGTGCTTGCTGTTCCTGACCTTTGGGATAAATAACCCTAACGGTATCTGTATTGATCTCAAACCATTTTAGTGATGGAGAAAAGCCACCGAATGACTGAGCAAGGGTATCAACCGTAAGTAGCAGTCCGAATACGAATGCAAACAAACACTTAACATATTTATACAACGGGTGAGACAGTATGTATGGCATCAGCAATTTCTAGAATTAGCGCGGAATCTTTTTCAATCGCGTTTCCTACCACAATGATATCTGCCCCTGCTTT
This sequence comes from Saprospiraceae bacterium, assembly GCA_050298535.1. Taxonomy (GTDB): domain Bacteria; phylum Bacteroidota; class Bacteroidia; order Chitinophagales; family Saprospiraceae; genus JABDMH01. Next base: position 284,961 of record JBNKUI010000087.1, on the reverse strand, counting down.
CACCTTATTTTGAGCTTTTTCTGGTGTGGTTATACCACCGCCCACGATCAAAGGAATATCGATAGCCCCCCGGACCGCCTCTATCATCGAGTCAGATACCGTCTTCCGTGCACCACTTCCTGCATCCAGATATATCATCTTTAGCCCCAGCATTTCACCGGCAATAGCTGTGCAAACTGCAATATCTTCTTTATCATGAGGAATGGGCTGCGTATTACTCATGTACGAAACTGTGGTGGGAACTCCTCCGTCAATAAGCATATAGCCGCAAGAGATTACTTCCAAGGGACTTACTTTTAGATAAGGGGCGGATATCACGTGTTTTCCAATTAAAAGTTCAGCGTTGCGACCTGAAATCAGCGATAGGTAGAGGATCCCATCTGCACGATAACTCAACTGATAAGAATCCCCAGGAAAGAGTATTAAAGGTATGTCACAGCGTTTCTTGATTTCGTTCAAGCAAGCATCCAGGATATTATTGACAATGAGACTCCCACCGACCAGAAAGTAATCCACTCTAGCCTGCACAGCGAGAGCCACTAGTTCATCAACACGGTGCAATTGAAATTTATCAGGATCTATCAAGAGTGCAAACTTTTTTTCGCGTTCAGTATTTGCCCTCAAGATGGATTGATAAATAGTCATTCTTATCTAAAAGTCTAATTTGTATTAAAGATATAAAATGCTAAGCACGATACACCTAATCTAGATTGCTTGCTATTGAGTCCGCTAAGGTCACCATTTCTTCTTTGGTCAATGTCACCCTCGGATTGGAAAAGTTCATATCATTTATGCTATTAATGGGTATCAGATGTATGTGCACATGGGGCACTTCCAATCCAATTACTGTCATCCCAATCCTCTGGCAGGAGACAACGTTTTCGATTCCTTTAGCGACCTTTTTGGCAAACAACAGCAAGTCTGTAAGTAATGAATCTTCCAGGTCAAAAATATAGTCAACCTCCTTTTTGGGTATGACCAAGGTGTGTCCCTCTGCCAATGGATTAATATCCAAAAATGCCAAAAACCGGTCGTCTTCTGCAACCTTATGACAAGGTATCTCCCCTTGAACTATTTTACTGAATAAGGATCCCATCAATCTACAGTGATATGTCCAAAATTTCAAAGTTCATAACGCCATTCGGTGTTCTGACCTCTGCGACCTCACCCACTTGTTTTCCTAATAACCCTTCTCCAATGGGAGACTGAACCGAAATTTTCTTTGCTTTCAAATCAGCCTCAGCATGCGCTACTAACTGGTAGGTCACTTCTGCACCATTTCGTTGGTTCTTTATCTTCACCTTGGACAAGACAGTCACTCTGGACGTGTCAAGTTGTGAGGTATCCAGAACACGAGCATTTGCAAAGGTCTTTTCCAATTCATTGATGCGCATCTCCAATAGTCCCTGCGCATCTTTCGCTGCATCATATTCAGCATTCTCCGAAAGATCTCCTTTCTCACGTGCCTCAGCAATAGCCTTGGCTACTTCATCTCTCCCCACGCGCTTAAGGTGTTCTAGTTCTGATTTTAATTTATCATAACCTTCTTGTGTCAAATAAGTATAGTTTGCCATAATAGCTGATTTTTCTAAATAATAAAGCTGCAAAGAAAACCCTATGGCAGGATCCTTTTTGCAACTTCTCAAATTTCTAATTATGTAAAGTCTATTAACGCACTGTTTGTTGTAAAACGTGCATCAAGTGTGAGCTTAATATAGCTCAAGTTCATTACAAAGTAAACCTAATTGTCAGATTGTGAGTTCCATTCCATGGATTGGTGGCTCGGTAAGCATAATCCACTCCAAATCGAGTACTGCCATCTTCTGAGAAAGGCACTTCCATTGAAACACCTGCACTGACGCCCGTGTACACATTATTATCCACAGCATCTGAAGATGAACCGAGATCATACTTGTATCCTCCCCGCAACATAAATACATCATTGAAAGAATACTCCAGTCCACCACCAATGGCATCCCTGGAAAAAGAGTTAGAGGTGAAGTTACCAACCACCGTAATTCGATTTTTTACGTTAAGGCTTATATCATAGGAAGCTCCAATATTTAAAACGGAAGGCAACTCAAATACGGCAGCCCGGTGATCATATGACAAGTCATAGTTGATAGTGCCGTCGGGATTAGTGGCACGAAATGACAAACCCTCACCACCAAATTTCATGGGTGTACCTACATTTCTCAAAGAGATTCCAAATTTAAAGTTGTCATTTTCGCCGGTGACATATTGGACTCCTGCGTCCAGCGCTACACCCTGTGCGGACAGGTCTGAGGTAGATTCTGAGACCGCTCTTATGGTAAGCCCCACTGAAACCTTATTCTCAAAAATATGAGCATACGACAATCCCAGATTGAAGAAACTAGGTGAAAAGGTAGCTCCTGTGCCTTCAGGTTGGTCAGTGGTTGTCACAGAAATATCACCAAAATCCATGGCCATCAAGCTCAAGCCGAAAACTCCATTAGTACCTACACGTTGTCCAAGACCAATGGCATTCATATTAACCCCAGTGCCGATTAGGTACCTTGTGTGGCCAATCAACACTTCCGTTTTATGAATTCTCGCCAACCCGGCTACATTAAGACGCATCGACTCTACCCCGGAAATCATAGAGGTAGTCATTGTATGCAATCCGGCACTTCTGGCCCATGGGTTTAATAACAATTCATACGCTCCCGCCTCACCTTGACGATCAGGATTCCCCGCATAGATAGATACCATGCACATTACCAGGAATAATATGATAATTATACTTCTCTTCATTACAAGCCTGATGGGTCAAATTTGCGGTTTACTCCAAACCATTTTATTGTTCTCTCTCCCAGTTCATATCCATTTATATGGATGAGATATACGCCTCCTGCTATTGGAATTCCCTTACTGTTTTTCAAGTTCCATTCGATGTCCGGTGTGACTTGCGTCTGCCGGATGCCCGGATTAGAACGTAAGGAAGTTTGATCAATACCTGCTTCATCACGTCGATACTGCCGTATAAATTTGCCGTCCAGAGAATAGATCATAACAATGCAACGTGGTGGTAGATTAGTAATCTTGACAATGTTTGTAAATTGTGAGGTCTCATACACAGAGTATGCGAGATATGGATTGGGTACAACGTTGACCATATCTAGCAGACCGGGAGCTCTTTCTTCAATCAAATCATCAGATGCCTGACCGTCAATCGTAAACCTATAACTAGGATGGCCATTATTTTCTCCGGTACCCTCTGCCACTTGATATGGATTGCTCACTCTAAGCTTAATTGTTGCCTCATTAGGAATCAATCCTTCTGCATATGACAACATGCTACCGTCAGTGACTGGGATTCCAGTCCATGTAATATCTCTTAATGCATTATATTTTCTGGTGAAGATCGCTCCGGGATCCAATCGTTCTCTCAACTCCAAACACCCATCATACGGTTGCCTGGTGACATAGATGAAATGTTGTCCTCCGGTGTGAAATAAAGCAACTGAGGGGTTGGGGAGAACAAGCCCAATACGTTCATCTGGATTCCACATCATATCGGCTCCAATTGGCTCCTCTCCCGATTGAATCGCATCAAAAAACTCCTGGCGATACACTGAATTTTCACCAAAGAAAATGTTTAATCTCTGTCCGGTCTCCACATCTATAGCATAACCAGGAAACCATCCCATGCCAAAACCATCTCCATCGGGATCCGGTAGACCATCATTGTTGCTATCTTCCTTCCCCACTGAGGGAGAGTTTCTCAGATCAAAGTTCTTACTGTTGCCGACTGTAGTAAAGCCAGCTCCTCCCAGATTCGGTGCATTAAAATAATAGGGTGATGCCGTCTCAACGACTACACACCGGCTCCATTTACTTTTATCGGAAGTCAGGACAATATCCACATTATTAAGATCTGACATGTCCGTCCTTGTCTTGACAATCTGCATTCCGGCGGTATTATCAATCCATGCAGGAGAAATATAGATATCATTGGGATCAAACCTAAAGCTGCTTATGTAAAATGGAATGATTCCATTGTAGTTGTTGGTAAAGAGCTGCTGTGGGTCGTCATCAAATTCGGATTCTTCAAGATCCGTTCTGGCAAAATTGAAGAATGCATTATCATCCGGTATAAAACTTAACCAGGGGTCATTTATATCCTCATAGGAAATAGCTGATCCGATACTGCCGTTAGTTTCTGCAGAGAAATCACCTGCTTCTTCTGTCTGGCCCACAGAGACTGAGAAACCATATGGTCCAATTATCTGCTCGTTTAATCGGGCGATGGATGTCTCCGAAGCAATCACAGCCGAGGGGTTGTTAAGATCAACGAGGGTCCATCGTGCATCCTCGTCCAGCATGTCGTCATTCAAATCGCTATCGACGAAACTCAATTGAAACTGTCCCTCTACCACTTCCAGGGGATTGTAAATCTGCACCGTAATTGGACCGGCACCTCTTTCATAGGTAATCTCTCCATTGAAGGAACCATCAATAATTGCCGCACGTGTGTCCTCACTCAGTTCTAAAAAGGTATTGCCCGCACCTACACCATCTAATCGGGTGATAGAAGGACCATCACCATAATTTGCATTCAGTGATTCATACACAATAGGTCGCGGTGTGGGCACATAGGTTTTTATGTTCCTTCGCCCTTCTAGATAGGGAGTGCGCTGACCCACGTTGTTTTGAGTGTTGAATGGTTCAAACTCATTGTGAGCATACGCCACAGCTGTGAAATAATATTTCTGATGATTGATCAACGTCCTATCGGCCAGCTTGCTGAATTGGTCTTCCGTAATTCGAAAAGTATGTCGAATGTCATCATCTTCACCCATTACTTCCAGGACGGGCTCATAAAGTAGTCGGCCCGACTCCGTTGGATGTGGCATCGCTTCCCAATTCACGACCTGTGAAATGCCATTTCTAATATCTGTTTGAAAAATCAATCTAGCCTTATCAGGATCATCCAGTTCAGCCGTACTGACTTCCGGTCCGTTTAACTGATATACTTTGTATCCTTCGAACTTATACAGTTTCTCTTCATCAGGAAGATCTGTAGGTGCCCGAAGATCCAGTTCTTTATATTCTTCACCAAAGTTATTTGACTCCTGATCATTTGTCAGTATGCAGATTAACTCCCGGTCCAATTCCACAAAATCAAGATCAGGCGCATCAGGACCGTCAGTGATGTCAAAACAATTGTCAAATAATGCCTGGGCTGTCTCATCAGCAAAAATCAGAGGGTCGATGCTGGGACATGGATAATCTGTAATGTCTGGCACCCAAACTACACCAACAATAAGTTCATTAGTGGCGCCTGGATCGAGGCGGAAAGGTCCAGAGGCCTGAATCGTACGTCTATCGCCAAAAGGTAAGTTGGCTGTGCACATAGACCAACCAGTAGGGTCATTTGGCGCTTCCGTAAAAGCGTAATCAATGCGAGAGCCTCCGATATTAAATGCATCACCACCATTACTAAATGGTGTTCCATCCTTCCACGACCCTGACATATAGTTATAATATTCCTGAGCCACCTCGGGATCTGTCTGTGCATTAGGCCACTGACCTACCCCTGCGTTATTGAAGTAAGTAAATGACGACATACCTATTTCCTGGCCATTTTCATCAAGAGGTCCGCGGAAATAATCCACACCAAGGATTGGTACATCCTCGCAGTAGGTAGGGGTTCCTTCACAGTCACAACCTGTGGTCCCATCCACCTGATCCTCATTGTACACATATGCCAAACTACGTGCCGTATCACATCCAATATAATCGTCCTGGCTGCAGCCAAGATCTGGATCTACCCACATGGCAAAGAATGTAGAATCAATGCTTTGTGTCGCTCGGTTGATCAGCTTATATCGTTGGAAGGTCATGTCATTAATCTCATCGTTCGTAGCATAGGCAAAAGCCTGTACTTGAATTTCCATCTGAATGGGACTTCCTTGCGTCTGTGTATGAATACCCCCGGCATCATTGTAGATCCAAAAGATCATTTCGTCCGGATATTGAGGTGTGGGACACCCCCTGATTTCAATGATAGGATAGTCTCCATCATTGACAGGGTCATAAACAAAATCACCATCGGCATCAAAAAACCCAGCCAATCCCTGCGAGGTATTGGGAAGGTCAAATCCATGTATTTCACTGAAATATGGATTGCCAGTAGCCGGCCAACCCAGCACATCTTCAGGTACTTCATTTTTCTCCAGAGGTATACCCGCTTCCAGCGCCTGATTATAGTCTCTGATGAATGCTCTTATGTTGTCTCCCAGGACACGAAAGTGCTTATCCCAACGCGCACATGTGTCACGCTCTATAGTACCTGTACTCCGGTCTAGTGGGCCAGGCCAAAAGTCATTTGCATTGGCAGAGCGGAAGGTCTGGGCGGCCAGTTTCAGATTACCTACAGGATCATATCCACCCAACCATACAGCTCCTGCAAAAATCGAAGACACTTCATCGAGTCCGGATGCTGGATCTACTTTAGGGACGATGTATTTTCCCACGGAAAGATCCCACCAAACATCACCCCCGCCGAGCAATCTTGCTCGGACATTGTTTATTGACATGTCTGCTTCTGATCGAGATGCCGCACAATCCGCCCTGTATCCAAAACGTACCTGCCTTTCATCCACTTTTCGTTCACGAGGGTTGTCATACCCTGGAGGATATTTAGCAAATGCAACCGTAAGCCCCATGCCCATCAGGCAGAAGGTAATGATCACTCTATGCAAAAGCCTCAATCGCATTCCTTGTTTATTTAAAAGTCAAATCTTAATCCCAAAAATATTCTTCTGGGTAGATAAAAATTATTGGGGCTGGCAACCACCCAATCAAAAGCGTTTCGATATGCCAGCTCATCCCGCCCGGCCTCGTTGACCAACTCTCCTGTATTTCTAATATTCTCCAAAGTGGACTGACCGTCTGAAGACAGGATAAATCCCGAGTCGTATGGAGATCCAGACACTGAATAAACACTTCTTACATTTACAGAGTTGAGAAGGTTCAGAACACGCAATGACAAATTGAAACTCAATGGTTTCTTAGGGTTTGCAGTGGGGACCCTAAAGCTCTTGTCTATTCTCATGTCGATGGAGAACGTCCAGGGTAATCTGGCTCCATTAATTGACCCAAAAAATCCGGTACCACCAAAAGGTTGTGGCCTGATTCGTCTCGTATAAGGCCTTCCAGACACAATGAAGGATTGGAGATTAATGCCAAAATCTGAAAGAATGTTTTTTCCAAATAATTGTGGGCCATTGTAAGAAGATCCCGAACCATACCGATAGTCAAACGTAAATTTGAATGCATGCCTTTCGTCCCGACTCAAAGGGAAGAGCGTTCGTAAATTTCCTCTTGTGGTTAATCCCTGCTGCGAATTCACATCAGATCCTGTCCCATCTGCAAATTGCAGGGTATAGTTGGCCTGAATGGTTGTATTGATCGATCTACGCAAATCATATTGTAGAGAGAATCCTTTCACAGTCCCAAAGTCAGAATTCCCATAGGTCACATAGTTGTTGATTGGGGATGGGATGTAGAGATAGGTCTGCTGCTGAATCATATCTCGCAACTCCTTGTAGTAGGCGTTTATTTTCAAAGCACTGGATGCAGACAGTTTCTGCTGGAAGCCTACTTCGTAGTCAATAGTCGTTTCAGGCCTGAGATTGGAATTACTAATGGGATTCCCAGAAGAGTATCGATCATCCTCAAAATAATACCATGTAAGGGGCGTGACATTATTATTAGACGGTGGTCTTTGCACCAGTACATCATAATGAGCAAAGAAATTAGCAATATCAGAAATCGGGAAGGACACCGCTAGTCGGGGCATCCAATTGATCTGGGGCTTATAGTCCACAAATGACTGGTTATAGTCAAAATCATTGCTTTTAATGTCGTTGACTCGTTCGTCATAGAGCTTTGGATAGACGATTTCGCCTCCAAAAATGACGTTCCCATCATTAGCTGGCGTTCCGTTGGCAAAATACCATTGATCTCCTTCTCTGTACGCTTTGACTTCAGTGCTGTTTTCTCCAGTTACATAAACCTTGAAATCATCTCCTACGTTATTGGGTCTTGCTTCGTCAAATCGCTCATAAAATGTGCCAGCATCCATGACCTCATACAGAGAATAGGGATCCCTCAAAACCTTCGTGTTGGCGTCAAAGCGATCTACTCTCAGACCCACTCTGAAAATGATGTCACGAAAACTAAACTTATCCTGAATATATGCTGCCTGATAGATTGGTTTCTGAGGAGCGATGGGAAAATTACGCCGGCCATCAACTCCATAACTTGTGAAAAAGTCTTCAAATTCTAGACTATTTGAAAGTGTATTACCCAGGTAATCATACCCCGAAAACCCAATAATGCGTTGATCTGTAAGCTCCAATGGAGAAAACAAATTAAGACTCAATTGGTCAGGGTCTAAGCCATCGACATTAACGTAATCTGTAAGAGCAAGACCTAACTGACTTCTGATCTTCCGATAAAAGTCACGGCCTTCATCCTCAACAATTAATTTTTGAAATTCTTCAAATGTTAGGTCGGGAATTGAAACACCTGAAAAAGATCCTACGACTGAATTTGTATCTACTCCGATTATATGTCTGTTGGCTTGAAGTCTTGCCAATTCCCACAAATTGAATGGTCTTATACTCCAACTCCTAGTATATGTCTGCTCATGTAGTAAACCAAATTCTATAGAATGTCTTCCTTGATCTGATCCACCCGGAACGAGGTCGAAAGATGCGTTGAAGTTTCCCGAATATATCTCCTGGTCAAGTTTGTAAAATGAATTATAAACTGCCCCGGCATTATTGTATATCCCCCACAAGGATCCCGCAGAACCAGAAATAAATCCATTGTAGGTCCTATAGTTTTGAAATTGCTCCTGATCAATACCCTGATTATAATTGGCCAAGACTGGATTATGTGTAGATGGCTCGAATGGTTGATTTAGAACTTGCAAAAACCCGGCATGAGCGATTCCGTTAAATCCACCTGAGTAGCTCGATTCGCCTTCGACTGGAATCCAACTGAAGTCAAATGAACCTACATGACCATATCGAAATAAGTTGTTTTTGTGTCTCAAATCTTCGGAATTTTGCTGTGCCTTCTCATATCCCACTTGGACATTATAGGTAGCATTTTGAATCAACCGAAACCGTTGATCATTCCCTGAAGAACCTGAAGTCAATCTATGCCTAAATCTGAAGTTGCCTCGATACCTTTTGTCATATTGGATAGGATTATTTTCATAGTTGAGAAGCCCCCAGTTCAAGACATTTCCAGCACTTAGAAGAATGTTGGAGCCTCTGGGTGGTGTAAATTGATCTTCAATGTTACGATATGAACCACTAAAGGTCACATCAATATTTCTCGTGAGTTGAGCATCAATCTTTCCCGTCAGGTCAATGGCAATTTCTTCTTCATTTGGTCGAGCCTGTAATCGATCTACATCCTCGGTATGCAGAAATTCTCCCGCGGCAAATGTGGATCCACCCACGGTTCTCGTCGGGTTCATTTCAAGTTCTGAGAGCAGACTGGCTGGTGCACGGTATATGTCCACAGTGCTGGGGTTGTCTTCTTCACGCAATCTGAAGCGACCCGCCAGTCGGTATCCCAGTATAGACTTACCCTCCTTGTTGCGCATGATCGGACCACTTAAGTATGCGTTCAGCTCATTATACCCAAAGGGGTCCAGAAATTGGGATGACTCCAATTCCACCCCACCACTAAAGACATTTGAAGGTCCCTTAGTTGTGATAGAAATGATTCCCCCGGTAACATCACCATATCTTGCTTCAATGCCCCCGGTGATCACCTGCAACTGATCAATTTCAGATTGTGGAATAAGGGATGATTGTAAGACCCGCACTCCGTCGACATAATAATAAGTTGCGTTTGTCCGAGACCCCCTAATGGCGACCTGCTCACCATCCCGTGATGAAATACCTGCAGTACTTGCTGCTATTGTGGAAATACTTTTGGTAGGTAGATTTCTTATTTGCTCAGATGTCACAACCCCACCAGAAGTTGTATTATCCTGTTCTATCAGCGGAACCTTGTAATCAGTGACCACTACTTCATCAAGAACCACACCAGCACTCAATTCTACATCTGCTCGGTTCACTTTACCTGCCACAACCAGTATACCTGCTATTCGTTGGGTCTGATATCCCACATAACTGACTTCGATATCATATGTGCCTGGGTCGATGTTAGAAAACGCATAGTTGCCATCTACGTCGCTCTCTACTCCTTGTAGGAGTACATCATTTTTGTACAGTGCCACATTGCAGAACAAGACGGGTTCTTTAGTTTCTTCGTCTACGACTTTACCTTGAAGCGATGTCTGTGCAGTCACCAGGACCGGTAGAAATAGCAGAAGTAGACTTAGAATACGTATTCTGTTAACACTCATAGGATACTCGGGATATCTGTGGTGGTGATTTCAAATTTATAACGAATTATGGCTGCATCTGCGGCCGGCTCTCACTTAATACAGCAATTTTTTTCAGCAACACTTCGGAAATCTTCCTCTTTGACTCGACTGTCCAACCGGCTACATGTGGTGTAAGTACTACGTTCTTGAAGCTGTAAAGGCGTGAATATAGGGATTTTTCATAATCAGTAAATGTTGCTGGTTTTTCATTTTCAAAAACATCGAGACATGCACCCCTTATCTTTCCTGTCTCTAAACCAGAAATCAGGTCCTCTGTTTTGACCACTTTTCCACGTGAAGTATTAATGAGAATGAACTTGTTACTGCACCCTTCGATAAAATCTGCATCGACCAGATGGTAAGATGTATCATTCAGTTGTACATGTAGACTTATAATTTCTGACTCATGCATCAGTTGTTTTAAATCCACGAAAGAAACATTACTATGCGGTGAGGTCATATTTTTCTTAAATCGATCATAGACTAATACTCTGGCATTAAATCCACTGAGTTTTTCAATAAAGGCTTTACCGGTGTGCCCAAATCCAATGACTCCAATCGTCCTGCCTTCCAGCTCAAATCCTCGGTTACCTTCACGATCCCAATGAAATGACCGAACCTGACTATTTCCCTGGATGTAATGATTAGCCACCGTAAGAAGCATTCCCAGCGCATGCTCTGCCACTGCATTACAGTTGCCCTCAGGTGCCGAAAACACATGAATACCTTTTTGTGCCGCAAGGTCCAAATCAATAATATCAAGGCCCGAACCCAGGCGTGCAATGAAAAGTAGGTCATTAGTTCTGTTGAGTAACTGATGATCCGCCTTAATTTTTGTGTTGATGACTATACCTCGGTATTTCTCCACAATCTGCCTGGTTTCTATCAGTGAAATGTCCGGTTGATAATCACATTCATATCCCAGTTTTCTCAGTCCCTCTATAAGTACAGGGTGCACATCATCTGCGATAAGTACTTTTTTCATGGAGCGTGATTAAAATGACAAAGGTACATTCTAATGAAGAGCTAAAGGACTACAATCTTATCTTGGATTGTTAAAGTCATCTCATTGTAATCTTACTGAAGAGATTGTTATGAAACATACCGTAAATCAGTGGATTATCAACAAATCTATATCTTTGCCGCCAATCTTAAAAAGAGACAATTCAACTTATGCCAAAAGATTCTTCAATTAAGTCGGTACTTATCATTGGAAGTGGTCCCATCATTATCGGTCAAGCCTGCGAATTTGATTATTCGGGTTCTCAGGCATCACGGTCCTTGCGTGAGGAGGGAATCGAGGTTAGTTTGATCAATTCTAATCCCGCCACGATTATGACTGATCCACTCACAGCGGATCATATTTATCTGCTACCTCTGACTGTGGAGAGCATTGAGTCCATTCTGCAGGAACGACAGATCGATGCGGTGTTACCCACCATGGGTGGTCAAACAGCCCTCAACCTTGCCATTGAAGTGGGAGAGCAGGGCATATGGGATAAGTACAATGTGCGCCTAATCGGGGTAGATCTGGAAGCAATTGAATTGGCTGAAAATCGCGAGGCTTTCCGAAAGCTTATGAAGCGAATCGATATGTATGTGGCTCCCTCCTTTATAGCTAATTCATTCCTCGAAGGGAAAGAAGCGGCTCAAAAGATTGGCTTCCCACTGGTGATTAGACCCTCCTACACATTAGGAGGCCATGGAGGTGGTTTTGTGATGGAGGAGAAGGACTTTGACGAAGCATTAAGAAGAGGATTGAATGCCTCACCCACACATGAAGTGTTGGTTGAAAAGGCGGTGCTGGGCTGGAAAGAGTTTGAGCTCGAATTGCTACGGGACCAGGACGATAATGTAGTGATCATCTGTACTGTGGAAAACCTCGACCCCATGGGTATACATACAGGAGACAGTATAACAGTGGCTCCTGCAATGACACTTTCAGATACCTCGTATCAACAGATGAGGAATGATGCAATCCGCATGATGAGGTCCCTGGGTAATTTTGCGGGGGGCTGTAATGTTCAGTTTGCCCAGGATCCCGTGACTGAAAAACTCATGGCTATTGAGATTAATCCAAGGGTATCCAGATCATCAGCATTGGCAAGTAAGGCCACAGGCTACCCTATCGCGAAAATTGCTGCAAAACTTGCCATTGGATATACTTTAGGGGAGCTGAAGAATCAAATCACTAAGACTACATCCGCATACTTTGAGCCGACACTTGACTATGTGATCGTGAAAATGCCTCGCTGGAACTTCGATAAGTTCTATGGTTCCAGTCATATACTCGGACTACAGATGAAATCTGTTGGAGAGGTCATGGCCATTGGACGCACCTTCCTAGAAGCGCTGCAAAAAGCTTGTCAGTCTCAGGAAAACAACCGAATGGGGCTGGGTGCAGATAAGAAAGAATGGATTAAAACTCAAGATATACTTGAAAGACTTGAGCAGGTAAGTGATGACAGAATTTATCGTGTGAAGGATGCTCTTAGATTGGGAGTGCCTAGTAAGTCAATCCATAAATTGACCAAAATTGATCCATGGTTCATAAAACAGATCAAGTCCCTGGTCAAAATGGAAGATCAACTTCTGCGCTACAACGTTCCTGAGGACATCCCTGCAGAATTCATGTTGCAGCTGAAACAGGTAGGATATTCGGATGCTCAGATTGCCTGGCTAATGAGAATATCAGAGGAAGATGTCACTAGATACCGGAAGAAAATCAACATACGTCGAACGTATAAGATGGTGGATACCTGTGCTGCAGAATTTGAGGCCCAGACTCCCTACTTCTATTCAACCTTCGATTCCGAAAACGAAAGTATTCCTTCTGACAAGGAGAAGATAATTGTGCTTGGATCAGGGCCCAACCGAATTGGCCAAGGTATTGAATTTGATTATTGCTGTGTTCACGGGGTTATGGCTATCAGAGATGCCGGATATGAGGCTATCATGATAAATTGCAATCCCGAAACAGTTTCTACAGATTTTGACATAGCTGATAAACTTTATTTCGAGCCCATTTTCTGGGAGCACATTGAAGAAATCCTGGAGCTGGAAAAGCCTATTGGAGTTATTGTTCAACTTGGTGGACAGACGGCATTAAAACTGGCAGAAAAATTTCACGAACGTGGAATTCCCATTCTGGGTTCTTCATACGAGGCACTTGATTTGGCTGAAGACCGTGGACGGTTTTCAGATCTATTAAAAGAACAAGGCATTCCGTATCCAAGATATGGAGTGGCGGATGATGCAGATGAAGCACTGGAGATTGCCAATAAAGTGTCTTATCCTGTCCTGGTAAGACCCTCTTATGTACTGGGTGGACAAAGAATGCGCATAGTCATTAATGATGCTGAATTAGAGCGAAGTGTCCTTAGCATTTTCAAACATTTGCCAGACAATAAAGTACTGATCGATCAGTTTTTGGAGCGCGCTAAGGAAGCAGAAATTGATGCAATTTGTGATGGAGAAGATGTGCTTATTATGGGGATCATGGAGCATATAGAACCTGCCGGAGTGCATAGTGGAGACAGTTCAGCGGTATTACCACCCTACAGTTTATCGGAGAACGTGATAGCTCAAATGGTAGAATACACCAAGAAACTAGCCATGGCACTTAAAACAGTAGGGCTTATCAATATACAATTTGCTATCAAGGACGAGAAAGTATATGTGATAGAAGCCAACCCCAGAGCTTCCAGAACAACACCATTTATAGCTAAGGCATACAATGTACCATTTCTGAAGATTGCCACCCAGGTAATGATTGGCTACAAGAAGCTGAAGGATTTTAATATTGATAAGAAACTGGAAGGATTTGCCATTAAGGTGCCTATCTTCTCTTTTGAGAAGTTTCCTAACGTCGATAAACAATTAGGGCCTGAAATGAAAAGTACTGGCGAAGCCATTCGATTTATAAAAGACCTGCGTGATCCATTCTTTAGAGAGATGGATAAACGAAGGAGTATGTACCTCAGTCGATAAGCGTATCGATGTGTGGTGCATTCATTAAAATGCGCCATGAAGACGAAAAAAGAAATAGTTGAAAACTGGCTGCCACGTTACACAGGCACGGAGGTCAGTGACTTCGGCCAGTACATTATACTTGTAAATTTCACTAACTATCTGACTAAGTTTGCTGAAATGCATGGTGTTCCCATTCGTGGAATAAATCGTGCGATGCCTAGCGCTACCGCTAACGACATTACTATTATCAATTTTGGGATGGGTAGTCCGAATGCGGGGACGATAATCGACTTGCTATCAGCAGTACAACCTAAAGCTGTTTTGTTTCTAGGAAAATGTGGAGGTCTCAAGACAGGTAAAAATCAAGTAGGAGACCTTATCCTGCCCATTGCGGCAATCAGAGGAGAAGGTACCTCTAACGATTACCTGCCACCGGAAGTGCCAGCACTTCCGGCATTTGCTTTGCAAAAGGCCATATCTACCACTATTCGAGATCATGACCTTGATTACTGGACCGGCACTGTTTATACCACGAACAAAAGAGTATGGGAACATCGAGATGATTTCAAGTCTTATCTCATGACGTTACGCCCTATAGCCATCGATATGGAAACGGCCACCATATTTATCGCCGCATTCAAAAACCAGATGCCTGCGGGTGCCCTACTTTTAGTATCTGATATGCCCATGGTGCCTGAGGGAGTAAAAACTGACCAAAGTGATACGGTGGTTACTGCTAATTTCGTGGAGATGCATCTGCAGATAGGAATTAACAGCCTTAAGCAGTTGATCAACAAATCCCTCACAGTGAAACATCTAAAATTTTAATTTGAAACTGCAACTTTGTCAAGGACCAGTGAAATTGACCGTATTTCCTCAATAGGTTCATACCTCATATATTGGGCGATTTTCAGTGTGTGTGCTCCCACCTGATCAAAAATGGCATTTTGCTGTAGCACTACCTGCAATTTGCAAGTAGCACCAGAACAATTGCCGTACCATGCTCCTTTGTTGTCGGCCAAGTCTATGGAAAGCGTCTGGTCCAGTTGTTTACCATCAGGAAATTGAGTGAAAATTTGAAGATAAAGGTTTTGGTAACTGTATTCCGAACCATGTGCAACGTCAAGCTGAATATCATAACGAACCGTCGTATCCTCAATCATAAAGTCATACGACAGAGTATCTCCAAACCTCCATCCTTCTGGTGGAAGTTTACCTTCTTCAAAGAAGAAGTGCTGGTCAGCGCATGAAGCAATCGCAAATATCAGTGCACTCAAATATATCAAATGCCTAAAGGGCCTCATGAGCGGAAATAGTCTTTCATCTTTTCAAAGAATCCCTGCTCTGACTTACCAGGCTGTGGATTAAAATTTGGTTTCTCTCTCAATTTCTCAAGAAGGGTCCTTTCATCAGATGTGAGTTTCTTGGGTGTCCATACGTTCACGTGAATCAACTGGTCACCCTGTTGATAGCTCTGTACAACAGGCAATCCCTTACCTTTCAACCTGAAAATCTTACCTGCTTGAGTCCCTGCCGGAACTTTTATTTTTACTTTTCCGGCAATTGTAGGAACCTCCACTGCTGTACCCAACGCTGCATCAGCAAAATTAAGATAGAGTTCAAAGATTACATTGGCTCCATCTCGTTTTAAATGATCATGTGGTTTTTCCTCAATATTTATGAGCAAGTCACCTGCTGGTCCCCCATTGAGTCCTGCATTTCCCTGACCTCTCATAGAGAGTTGCATACCTTCTTCTACTCCAGCGGGAATTTCAATTTCTATGGTAGTCGCATCATACTTTCTTCCCTCTCCCTTGCATGAAGTACATTTGGCTGTAACGACTTGTCCGCTCCCTGCACAAGTAGGACAAGCAGATGTGGTCTGCATCTGGCCAAGGAAAGTACTACGTACCTGCCTGACATATCCGGAGCCACCACAGGTGCCACAGGTACTAATGGCCTGACTGTCTTTGGCACCAGAGCCACCACAGGTATCACATTTAACTTGCTTCTTGACCTTAATCTTCTTGGTAGTACCATTAGCTATTTCTTCAAGTGTTAGGCTTACTTTGATGCGAAGGTTAGATCCTCTCTGGCCTCCAGATCTACGTCCACCCCGAGCCCCTGATCCACCAAAAAAGGTGTCAAACGCTCCGCCGCCAAAAATATCACTGAATTGATCCATGATATCTTCCATGCTCATACCACCTCCTCCAAAGCCACCGCCATTACCGGATACTCCCGCATGTCCGAATCGATCATATCGGGCTTTCTTGTCTGGGTCGCTCAAGACCTCATAGGCCTCTGCCGCTTCTTTAAACTTTTCTTCCGCCTCCTTGTCTCCGGGATTCTTATCAGGGTGAAACTTAATTGCAGTTTTTCGATATGCTTTCTTGATAGCTGCGGCATCTGCATCCTTCCCTATTCCCAATACCTCGTAATAATCTCTTTTTGCCATCTATGCCTTTTTCATCATTCACCAATGACCACCTTGGCGTGTCGAATGATCTTGTCGTTTAAATAATATCCTTTTTCCACATGGTCTATTATCTTACCTTTCATCTTCTCGTCTTGAGCCGGAATCTTTGTAATAGCCTCATGTAACTCCGGATCAAATTCAATTTCATTAGAGTCCATAGCCTTCAGTCCCACCGCATTTAGGACTTGAGACAATTTGTGATATACCAGCTGGACTCCCTCGCTAAATGCCTCTCCCCCTTGCTCAGCGTTCTTCTTGGCCCGATCAAAATCATCTAAAACGGGTAACAACTTTGTAACCACATCTTCTGAAGCCGTTCTTATGAGTTCCAATCGCTCACGTGCCGTCCGTTTCTTATAGTTATCAAACTCCGCAAACAACCGCAGATATTTGTCTTTTGCTTCTGCAAGCTCCTGAGTCAGCTGATCTTCTTGAGAGTTTTCTGTCTCAGTTTGAGGAGCTCCCTTCTCTTTTAACTCCTCTCCTTCTTGTTTTTTCTTCGCCATTGCTTTTCCAAATATATTCTTCATACATATATCAAACACATCGTTCAATTTACTTGCCACTATTGATTTTAAGTCATTTTGTCAGATTCACAACCAATTTATGACGGTTACTCTGCCAGTTCTTGCTTCACTTCCTCTTTTTCGGTCGCATCTAAATGTCGCCTTCTCTTTCTCTCCTTGATCTTTTTCCCTATCCACTGTGGTATGATAATAGCACCGGCAAATAAAAAGAAATAGTATGCCATAGTCCTCCATATCGTTGCTACCACCAGAGAAATACCTGCAGGGACATAATCCGTCAATAAACTGCCGAATAGAATCTCTGCCAAACCGGCTCCTCCCGGAGTGGGGCTGAAGGCCATGATCACAAACATTGTTTGAATCCTTGCATAAAGCTCAAGGAGAGCTCCAAATTGCAATGGAACTGAATTGGTAATGCCAATGATAAGGCAGATAATCAGCAAAAATCGAAATGACCAAGCTCCCGCGGTTGTAAAGAATGCGTAAAGATGATATCTCCACTCCCTTTTTGCAAGTGCCTTCGAGGTGGTAGCGATATCTGCACCCAATTGCCTGAATCGTTCCCGATATCGCTTTAGAAAGGGAAGCCTACCGATCCAAATGGACATTTTTCGCAAGGTGCGGGGGTTTACAAATAGCCCATAACTAAAAAAGGCTCCGTAAAGCAGCATCGTCGAATATGCAAGTAGAAGTGTGATTTCCCAACCTCCACCGGAGGTAACAGAATCCCTGCCGGGTCCTAATATATTGGCTCCAAAAAGTAATACCCACAAGGGGATGCAAAGCAAGGCAAACAATGTGTCAAGTACGATCGTATATATCACAATCGCAGTAGTCTTAGCAGCTCCTATTTTTTCTCTAGACAACACAAATAATGCAACTGCGCTCCCACCTACATTAGTGGGTGACACAGCTGAGCTAAATTCCCAAATAAAGATTAGCTGAATGCTTTTCAACAAAGAAAACTCATCCTCAGATAGTTTTTTTAGCCGAAGTGCATAGCACATGATCCTTCCAAAAAGACAGGCCAAAGCACAGCAAATCCAAAACAGCGTGATTCCAGTCCATTGAATTTTTGAAAATTCGTGCGGGTCAAACTGACGATAGAATAGAAAAACTACCACTAAGACGCCCAGCAGAATGGGAAGAAAGACACGCTTTGCACTCACAGACTGGAGTACTTTCTGTCGTTCTTCATTGGAATATCTTTCCTTTCGCTGCATGATAACCTTAGTGCTGAATCGATAAAGATAGAAATAAAAGAAGGAGATATTCGTCAATCAAAATCCTATTTATTTACTACCTTTTTCCTCTTGCAAGACAACGTTAAAAAAGATGGATTGGTTATATTTTTTGATTGTAGGAGCACTAGCCGGATGGATCGGTAGCCTTCTTTTTAAAGGCTCCGGGTCTGGCCTCCTTATGAACATTGTGCTTGGCATTCTAGGTGCTATTGTCGGTGGTTGGATCTTTGATAAGCTGGATATTCAAATCGGAGGTTTTACAGGCGCCGTGATTACAGCAGCTATCGGAGCCTTTGTCGTTTTATGGATTTACAGGATTCTCGGTGGTGGCAGGAGAAGATGAATCTCTTCGGCTCCGAAAGAAACGATGGCATCTGGCTCTTGGCAATGAGGAAGAGGATGAATCTATCGAAACCTCTCCTAGGGAAAAGGAAGTAGACAAACTCCTGGACCGTCTCTATCAAAATGATCGAGAAGGAGGGCTCAATACTTCACGCCCAGTTTCTGCTAAATGGTTGGGCAAAATTAAAGAGGTTTTTCCACAGCCCATTGTCAGAATCATGCAGAAGGATGCCATTGAAAGATTTGGCATCCGAAAACTACTATCGCAACCCGCATTTCTGGAAGAAGTAGAACCTGATGTAAATCTGGTGGCTAGCATTCTTACCGTCAAAGATGTACTCCCACCAGACTCAATTGAAGTGGCACGTGAGTTAATTAGAAGACTTGCCAAGGCCACCGAGGATCGTCTCAAGTTTCACCTCATAGACAGATTGTCAGGATTGATCGACCGCAGTCAACGTATCCGAAACGTTAGTTTGTCCGAAATCGACTGGCATCTGACCATTCAGGCTAATCTAAAGCATTTCCAACCAGACCTAAATACCATCATTCCTGAGACTCTTATTGGAAGACCCCGCAGACATAAGGCTCTACGTCGAATCATCCTCCTCATTGATCAAAGTGCTTCAATGACAGAATCCTTTATCTACGCGGGCATTCTGGCTTCAATCATGGCTTCTGTACGAAGTCTTCAAACGCATTTGGTGGCATTCGATACCGATGTGGCAGACCTTACCGAGCACATCCATGACCCCGTCGAACTCCTAATGCATGGACAACTGGGAGGTGGCACCAACATTGGAAAAGCACTACGGTACGCATTGCAACTATTGGAAGAAGGGCCCGAGACCTTTATCGTGCTTATCTCTGATCTCTTTGAAGGCGCCTCCAAAGAGGAGCTAATTGCCGTTGTAAAGCATTTGTTGATTCATGATAGCTTATATTTAATCGTACTTCTGGCTCTTGATGATCAGGGTACCCCTGCCTATGACCATGACTTGGCATCCAAACTATCATCATTGGGAATACCAAGTTTTGCTTGCAGTCCTGATAAGTTTCCAGACTTAATAGCGGCCGCAATCAATCATGAAGATCTATCCCTTTATGCTAGCTAACAAAGTGCGGTTCCTTAAGAAGTTTAAGTAAGTACTCACCATAGCCACTTTTGAGATACTTGTGGGCAAGCTGCTCCAATTGCTCTTCTGAAATAAATCCTTTTTGGAAAGCTACTTCCTCGATGCAACCAATTTTCAAACCCTGTCGATCCTCAATAGCCTGCACAAACTGACCGGCCTGAATGAGTGATTCATGCGTGCCCGTATCTAGCCAGGCGATTCCCCGGCTGAGCAGGGAGACTTTCAATTTGCCCATCTCCAGGTAGATCCTGTTTACATCCGTGATCTCCAGTTCACCTCGTGGGCTGGGTTCTAAATTTCGGGCTATGTCAACTACCTGATTGTCATAAAAATAAAGGCCGGGCACTGCAAAATTCGATTTGGGTGCAGTAGGTTTTTCCTCTATCGAAATTACATTCCGATGTTCATCAAACTTTACAACACCATATCTCTCGGGATCTGCCACCTGGTATGCGAACACCAGCCCGCCATTCGGATCAAAGGCATCTTCTAAAATGCTGTCCAGACCATTGCCGTAAAAAATATTGTCGCCAAGGATCAAGGATGCTCCATCACTGCCAATGAATGGTTCACCAATGATAAAAGCCTCCGCCAGTCCTTTTGGTTCTGCTTGTTCAGCATATTGAAAGTTACAACCTAGTTCACTACCATCTCCCAATAATTTTTCAAACATGGGTAGGTCCTTGGGTGTGGAGATTATAAGGACATCCCTGATACCAGCAGTCAATAAAGTTGATAGCGGATAGTAGATCATCGGCTTATCATAAACCGGCATCAATTGCTTACTCACTGCAAGGGTCAGTGGATATAGTCTTGTACCTAACCCACCAGCCAATATTATTCCTTTCATTAATTATGAATCTTGACGTCTTATAAAAATAAATTGTGCTCCCAGCTCACTTAGTACAAATAAACATAAATGATGTCCAGGATCCTTATAAACGCCTTGAAAGTCTTCTATTTTTTCCGTCTGTATGACCTGCTTCATAGCAAACTCCTCCAGAGTACTTGCATTCACCGACCAGTTTCCTTTGACCTTATTCCTGTCAATCACTTCTATGCCTAACTCTACTTGTTGCTGATGCACCACCAGAATGGGATACTCAGAGACTTCCTTTTCCCGTATAGCATCCGCGGCCCTGGCCATGATTCCTAAATAAGGTTTCAGTTCCTTTTCTAAAACCAGGAATTGCGATTTCTTACTTACTTTCTTCACTTTCTAACCAATTTTGCCACATTTTCAATATGGTTTGTATGGGGAAACATATCAACAGGTTGCATAGTTTTTACCTGATATGATTCAGATAGGATCTTAATATCCCTAGCTTGAGTTGCTGGATTACAACTTATATATATTATTGTTTTCGGGTTCATGTCCATGATGGTTCTGGTTACATCTTCGTGCATACCTCCCCTTGGGGGATCTGTAATGACTACATCTGGGCGTCCGTGATTTTCCATCAAGCCTTGTGTAAAAACACGTCGCACATCTCCTGCATAAAAATGGGCGTTGTCTATTCCATTCGCTCTTGCATTCTCTCTGGCGTCTAGAATAGCATCTTCAACTTCTTCTATACCAACTACTGTGCGACATTGATCTGCTATGTAAGCAGCAATACTGCCTATACCTGTATACAGATCATAGACCATTTCTGATCCCTGCAATCCCGCCATTTCCTTGGCCACTTCATAAAGTGTCTCTGCCTGATAGGTATTTGTCTGAAAAAATGACTTAGGACGAATCTGGTATTCGATATCTCCGAGTGTTTCTTGCAAGGAAGCTGTACCGAAGAAATGAATAAACTCCTGATCAAAGAGCGTATCATTCTTTTTCTGGTTGACCACATAAAATACAGAAGTGAGTGCGGGAAACTTATCAATGATGGCTTTCAGTAAAGACTTAATCAGCCGGGGTTTATCCTCAAAAAAACTAACGACTAACATCCATTCACCATTCCGGTTATTACGTAAGATCATATTCCGTAAAAAGCCTTTATGATTTACAGGGTCAAAGAAGGCTAGCTGATGTTCCTCGGCATATTCCCGTACAAAATTTCGAATAGCGTTTGAAGGTTCCTCCTGGAGCCAGCACGTAGTGATGTTCACCACCTTATCGAAGAATCCGGGAGGATGAAGACCAAGCGCATCAGTATTGCTCTGGATGTCATCCTCTTTGATCTCCTCTTTAGTCTTCCATCTTCGATTAGAGAATGAATACTCCATTTTATTGCGGTAGCCAAAGATCTTGCTTGATCCTATGATCGGTCTGAATTCCTCAATTTCTATCTGCGCAATTCGCTGCATGGCATCCCGAACGATAGTTTCCTTTTCCCTAAGCTGTGCATCATAGGCAAAATGCTGCCACTTACATCCTCCACAATCCTGAAAGTGTTGACATTTTTCATCTACCCGATCACTTGAATAGTGCACAAATTGCTGCGGGACTCCTCGCCAAACACCCTTTTTCTTGCCCAAAAGGAGCGCATCTACTGTATCTCCAGGCACTACATCGGAGAGAAACACCACCTGTCCTTCTTCGTTTCTTCCGACAGCCATGCCCTTGTCCGCCAGGCCGGTCACTTTCACATTGTGCCAGACCTTCTTTTTTCGTCTTCCCATGCTATTCGTTGCTACGTACCTTAAAAGCTGTTCTACGATTTTGTTGTCTGCCCTGCTCAGTATCATTTGAGGCAATGGGCTCTGTCTCTCCATATCCCTTGTAGGTGAGACGATCCGCCGAAACGCCTGAACTCACAAGAAAATCATATACCGATTTGGCCCTGCCCAAACTCAGCTCTTGATTGGCCCCTGGGGTTCCAATATTGTCGGTATGACCCTGAATCTCCAATCCTAATTTAGGCGTGGCCTCTAGTAAATCAACCAATTTGTCCAATTCAAAAAATGACTTATCCAATAGCTCAGCACTTCCTGTTTCAAAGAATATATTTCGTAAGACAAATACTTCGTCCGCAGCCTCAAGTCTTTCCTCAGAAATCGGTCGGAGGTAGGCCTCAATTGGATGCGGTTTAAGGATGGAGCCTTGTCCCTCCAAATTAATATTTTCACTGTAGGGAAGATATCCCCGCTTATCAATATTTATGGCGTAGTCTTTCCCTTTTGCAATGCATATGAGGAGCTCACCTTCTGCATTAGTCCTGGCACGTGTAAAAGGTAATGAATCTGTCAGGTTAAAAACATCCACTGTGGCTATAATCAATTCTTTGGTTGTAGCATCCAAGACGTTGATCTGAGCATATGTAGCCGGAGTAGGTCGTTTGTCGGTAGGGATGGGATACTGATAAATATCAATATCACGCTCCTGGCCACCATCGGCCATTTTTTCTCTTGCAAAATAACCTGTACTTCCTCCTATATCGATATGAATCGCACCCTCATTACCCTCGGTATTTATCTCTGGCCCCATATTCACTGGTTCTGTCCAGCTGCTTCCTTGTTTTCTGGAAAGAAACAAGTCGGAGCCACCAAACCCTGGATGTCCCGTAGACATGAAGTAAAGCGTTTGGTTATCTGGATGTATAAAGGGGGATTCTTCATCGTCTTTGGTATTGATTATTTCAAGGTTTACTGGTACAGCCCATCCATCAGCGGTACGGCGAATTGTATATATATCACGGCCCCCTGCACCACCTGGTCTGCTGCTCGAAAAATACAGTGTCCTACCATCCGGAGAAAAACTAGGTTGTCCATCCCATGCTTTGGAATTCACCTGAGATCCGAGATTTCTGGGTTTGCTCCATCCCTGGTCCTGTCTTGTAGAGAAATAGAGATCGCAACTTCCCACTCCATCTTTCCTGCCGCAGGCAGTAAATACCAGGAGACTGCCATCTGCAGATACACAATGCGCACCTTCATTTTCATAGGTGTTGAGATCTGATATAGGTCTGGATTGTGCCCACGCACCGTTCTCAAACTCGCTAATGAAGAAGTCCTCCTGGCCCTGCACTCGCCGGGTAAAAACCATAAAGTCACCAGTCGCCGGAATAGCGGGTAGATATTCAAAAGAAGAGGTATTAATAGTAGCGGGCAACGGCACGGCAACGACAGAACTGCTCGATTTTTTCTGGTTCAATCGAAATGTTGCGTCCCGTTGTTTTTTTTCTGCCACACCCCGCATGCTGGGGTTTCTTGAATTACTCTCGAGAAATTCTGAAAAATACCTGGATGCGTTACGATAGTCTTTTAATTGCCAGCATATCTCGCCCAATTGATATGATATACCTGAATGATTAGCCCCCAGGGTCAAGGCTTTTTCATAATAGTTCTTACTCTGAGAGATATCTCCTTGTTGAAAATAGATGGCACCCAACTTCGTAAGTGCCTCCACATGCTGACTATCCAGCTGAAGAATCTCCAAATAGGTGCCTTCAGCCCCGGCCAGATCTCTTTGTTCAATAGATGTCTTTCCCAGCTCCTCGAGCTTCTCAATCTGTCTGATCACCTTCTTACTGGTCTGAGCCTGCAATTCCATACTATTCAAACCAAGAAAAAAGGCACAGAGAATACCCGGTGTCACTAGATGATAGCTTATCAACTTGTATAGTTTTAGAAATTCAAAGAGTTCAACGCTAGACGTCAACTAATAATTCTGACGGGGGATCAATAAAGTTGAATGTATATGCGCAATTATTGCTCCTGGAGTAGTCTTTCGGCCTGCTTCGAACCCAGCTTTTTAGCCTGATTCCAATCCGAGAGAAATCCGTTCTTGCCTGCATGTTTACGGGCAATTCCTCTTTCGATGAGGATATCCGCTTCGGTCAACTGATCGTTTCCTGGTTTGGCCTTTAATACTTTCTCCAAAGTCTCCAATGCTTCAGGATATCTTTCAAGCTGTATCAGTGCACGAGCATGATTAAACAGTGTCTTACGAATAAAGGGTGAGTTTACACTGTCAGCTTTGAATTTTCTTCGATTAAAGAACTTGAATTCAAATTCTGCCTCCTTATATTGACCTAGTTTCAAATGACATTCGCCCTTTAATCTTCTGGCAGTCCAATGAATGTCCTGAAGCGCAAGGGAACTCTTTACGGCCATCGACAGGTCTTTGATAGAGCCTTCCCAGTCTTCGTTTAACATTTTTATTCTGGCCCGACCATAGTAAGCGGGAGCGTTACTAATATCATGGTCTATAGCCTTACCAAAATCACGTTGAGCATCATGATACTTCTTCAAGAGGAAGTTTACATATCCTCTCCGTTCATATGCTTGTGCATGTTGATCGTATAGTTCAATGGCTTTTGTAAGTGCTTTCTCTGCTGCCTCTTCATTACCTTCTTGCTCAAGCAATTTTCTACCCTTCAAAAACTTTTGCACTACAGCTTTGTCACCCTTGGGTTCAATCCAAGCATATCTCAGGATTTTACCCTCCTGGGTGAGCCAAGCGCCTATGTTGCCTGAGATGGCAAATTGGGCTACATATTGAAAGAGATCAACTGTATTTTTCCAGCTTTTATCTGTAATGTTAGAAACAAATCGGGGAATGTTCAGGGCGTAGGTTTCGCTATTGAAAACCTCTTCTACTTTGAAAAGTACATCTGTCTTGTAATAGTTCTCAACCCGATGATCATACATTTTGATCACCTTTTCATAGCTTTTTGGATTTCCAAATTGCAAGTTTCCCTGAAAGATACTTTTGAAAAACATTAGTCGATATCAAGATTTCACCGTGGAAAATCTAAGGTCGGCATATTTCGTTACAAATCAAAGTCTTAAACTGCTTTAGTGGTCCAAACTTTGCAACCTTCCGTGCAATTGCTACAGATGTCAATGGTGTTGCGTCCCTGTAAGATTTTTGTTCTAAATTCCTTGTATGGAGTATCACGCCAGATTTCACTGAATGACTTTTGCTCCAGGTGTCCCATGGAATGAGTTGCATCTTTATCAAAACAGCAGGGAACCACTTGACCATCCCATGTGATGACCGCACTATGCCACATTTTCCAACAATGATCTGTCAATTTATACTTCAACATGTATTCACCATCTTCATTCGGTATATATCTGGCATATTGCGCATTTTCGGGTATTAATGCATGACCCTTCTTATAGTCATATACCTGTGCAGTTTTCAACTTCAACTCATCTACTCCTAATTCGTTGGCCAAGTCTTCGATGGCACCGATTTCGTGTTCATTGGGTTTGACAACCAAAAACTGAAACACGATATATGGCTTCTTAGAGTGTAGCTCTCGCTTCCAAGAAACCAGGTTTTTCACACCTTCAAGTACCGTAGATAGCTTACCCCCCTTACGGTAGGACTCATACGTTTCCTGGGTAGCACCATCGATTGAGATTAATAATCGATCCAACCCTGATTCCACCGTTTTCCTGGCATTTTCGCTGTCCAGGAAATGCCCATTCGTAGAAGTAATGGTATAGAGCCGTTTTTTTTGAGCGTAATCTATCATATCAAAGAATCTGGGATTCAAATAGGGCTCGCCCTGGAAATAGAGGATGAGATAGATTAACTGGTGGTGTGTCTGGTCAATGATAGATTTGAAATAGTCCAGCTTAAGATTGCCGGTCGCTCTGGAAAAAGAGCGCAAACCACTGGGACATTCAGGACAGCGAAGATTGCAGGCTGTCGTAGGTTCTACACTCATGCTAATCGGGTCTCCCCAATGCTTACTAACTTTAGAATACTTGCTGAGATAGTAGGATCCCAGTATCTGGACTGCATTGACTATCCGTCGAAATGACAGCTTGCCGATAAAGTTTAAGACATCATAAAATCTGGCAGTAATCACACTCTAAAAATACGAGCCAATTCCGTATCATGACAAAATGAACTTGATTAAATACTTTCACAGTTATTTTACCAGGAAAGATGAAATAGCTGCAGACATGAAGTACTTAATTGTTGGCTTGGGAAATATGGGTGCTGAATATGACCATACCCGTCACAATATTGGGTTTGAAGTGATTGATGCACTAGCCGAAGCAGCTGGTGTTTCGTTTAAACATGAGCAATTGGGTGACTTTGCCCAATACAAACATCGTGGGCGTCAGATATACCTCCTCAAGCCTTCCACCTACATGAACCTCAGTGGAAAAGCTATACGTTATTGGGTGCAGAAGCTGAAGATCCAGTCAAATAATTGGTTGGTATTAGTCGATGAATTACAATTTGATATAGGCGTCTTCAAGTTGCAGAAGAAAGGTGGTGCTGGTAGTCACAATGGGTTGAAAAGTGTTGAGGAGGTCATGCAGACCAGTAATTATCCCAGACTCCGCATCGGAATCGGGAATGATTTTCACCGGGGTCAACAAGTGGATTATGTACTTGGAAAATGGAAGCAAGGAGAGTGGGATCAAATCGCACAGTCGTTACCTGCCATCTGTGAAACGGTTCATGCTTTCACATCTATTGGTATCGATAGGGCGATGACTCAGTTCAACAAAAAGAAATCACCCAAGACCCCGTCTTAAAAATGCCCGTAGATCCAAGGTAGGCATGAGTGGGAATTGAACATTACGCTCAGATAAATCGCCGATTAGATGGGGAATGTTAGATATCTCACTTTCAGAAATCACACGGAAGCATGAATACTTTCTTAAGAAATTTGCCAGGTATCTTTGTTCAGGCTGACCCGATGTAATCACAAGAATCGCCTTCTTTTTGAGTTTTAGACAGTCCATTATCGTACTATATCCGGCTCGGGCAATGATAATTTTTGTTTGATTGAAAATGTCATTAATGCCTTCACTTGGTTGGTAATGGTGCCAATTTGATTGAGCATTTACTTCAGGTTTGTCCACTGGTTTCCCCAGCACCCAAACCTGGCTACATGGGATACCGGTCAATGCATTTCGAAGTGCTTTCTCAAAAAAGGTTCTTCCAGGTTCTGGGCCTGATATTATAACCGCAAAATCATAGATATGGGGTAGATCCTCGTGGTAAAGTCTACTTTGTAAACCCATGTACTCCAAAGGGATGCTTATTGATGAACCTGCATGCAAATCATGGGCAATCGCATGAGGGGGGCTGAAATCCGGTATCCAACAGGCATCAAATTTCTCGATCCATTTTTTAATAATTTGATTCGGTATGATATTCGTCGGCCAGGGTGTTGCCAGTCGGAGTTGATGTGTGACAAGATAGCAAGGTGTTTTTGCATGATAGACACCATAGCGATTGTCAGAGATAATATATTGGATTCTATGTTTGGTTATGATATCCTGTACTTCTCTCCACTCTGCTGCAACAGCCTTCCTTATCTTGAAATACTGTCGGAACCAGTGTAAATAACTCGCACTAACAGGCTGCCGAATATCATATGCGGGAAGCTCTATATAAGTCAAATCCGGGTATTCACGAATGAGTAGCTCACCTGCAGCACCATCAGAAGCTATGATAACCTCATACTCCATCTCAATCAACGTGTCAATGAGTGGAATGGAGCGACTTGCATGACCAAGACCCCAGTTTAGAGCTGCGACCAGGACCCGTTTCACATGACTGTTAGTTTAATCGAATCTCATCATCTCTACCATCATAAAATCGATACTCGTTGATATGCAGATCTGATTTTTCAGTAATCTTTATCCAGCGATTGTGGTTTATATACCATCGCATTTGCCTGTTTGGAAAACCCTTTTTCAAAAAAGCAAAAATGAATGGATGCACTTCGAGTCTCAATTTTGACTTGGGTCTATTTCTTATGATATAGTCCAAATCTCGCTCGAGATCCTCAATGATAAGAATCGATGCATTAATCTTTCCTGATCCTTGGCAAGTCGGACAGACTTCACTCGTATCAATCTTTACGGCAGGTCTTACTCTTTGCCGAGTGATCTGCATCAGTCCAAATCTGCTAAGTGGAAGGACCGTATGCTGCGCTCGATCATGTTGCATGAATTCACGCATCTTACGTACCAGCAGTTTTTTATGTTCTGATGAACGCATATCGATAAAGTCCACAATGATTAACCCTCCAATATCTCGGAGACGTAATTGACGCGCAATTTCTTTGGCGGATTCCAGGTTCACGTTAAGGACCGCTTCATCCTGGTTTTTCTTTGCCATTTTTGGCCCGCTATTCACGTCTACAACATGCATAGCTTCAGTATGTTCGATGACCAGGTAAGCGCCGCTTGGCATTGTATACGTCTTACCAAAAGACGACTTTATCTGTCGGGTTATCCCGAAACGGTCAAATAGTGGCCTTTTCGAACGATGCAGGTGGACGATCTTCTCTTTTTCAGGAACATTCGAACTTAAATAATCTCTGATCGAATCATACATCTCCTTGTCATTGACGACGATGTTGTTGAAGTCATCGGTCAATACATCACGCAACAAGCTGGAGGTTTTATCAAGTTCGCTTAATAACTTTAGAGGGGCCTTTGCATTTCTCAGTTGCAAATGAATTTTCTTCCATTTTTCCTCCAGGTCTCTGATCTCTTCATGAAGATGTGCAACCTTCTTGCCTTCCGCGGCGGTGCGTACGATGATGCCAAAGTTTTTTGGCTTGATCGATTCAATCAATACTTGCAACCGCTTTCGCTCTTCAGCAGTAGTAATCTTCTTAGACACCGAAACCACGTTGGAGAATGGCGTCAATACGAGGAACCTGCCCGGCAGGGTAATTTCACAGCTGAGCCTAGGCCCTTTCGTTGAAATGGGTTCTTTTAAAACCTGTACAAGGATGGGATGCCGTCGATTTAACACCTGATCAATCTTCCCAGTCTTGACAATTTCTTTTCGCAGATCAAATTGTTCCAGAGAATGGGTTGTACTCTCTCCATTAATAGCCATGTTGGTAAATCGAAGGAGAGAGGGCAACTTCGGTCCCAAATCGGTATAGTGAAGAAAGGCATCCTTGGGATGTCCAATCTCGACGAATGCCGCATTTAGTCCAGGCATCAGCTTTTTGATCCTGCCTAGAAAAATATCGCCAACAGTAAATTTTGAATTTGTTTTCTGACGATGTAGTTCGACGAGTCTATTATCTTCCGATAAGGCTATTTCAACCTCCGTTGGGGTTGAATTAATAATTAATTCTTTTTCCACAAGTCATCCAATATTAATAGATGCTAAAGGCTCAGTAGCAGATGTACGTGGTTATCTTTGAATACTTGTTCTAGTGAGGAAACGTGACTATACATACAGAGAAGGATCTTGATCACACTAGACCAAGATCATCTCATTATTCTAAATTCTTTCGGGCCTGAGGCAATTTACACTTGCTCTACTACTGTTTGATAGCCCAGATTATCGATTCTTCTTCTTATGTCTGTTTTTACGCAGTCTCTTTTTTCTTTTGTGTGTAGCGATCTTATGTCGCTTTCTCTTCTTACCGCAAGGCATATCTTATTCTTTTAATGTTAATAATTCACATTTATTTCTTAGCTCCTGGGCTCGTGTCACATCTCCGGTCTGTTCCAGTACCGTGGCTAGTAGACAAGTTGCCGAGGCGTGCTTGGG
Organism: Saprospiraceae bacterium; assembly: GCA_050298535.1. Lineage (GTDB taxonomy): Bacteria > Bacteroidota > Bacteroidia > Chitinophagales > Saprospiraceae > JABDMH01. The sequence goes on along the minus strand of JBNKUI010000087.1, from coordinate 254,373 downwards.
ATCTATGGCTAAGGCACGTTCCAACCTGGCCTGTGCTCGGTCGAGTTGTCCTGTTTTTATGGCCAACCGAGCTAGGGTCGTAAGTACCATAACGTTTTCTGGGTGTTTTTCATTCAGACTTAATAACATCTGAACACCTTTCATAGGTTCATTGGGTGGTGGATTTTCTGTATATACAAGTGAAAGATTGACACGGTACTCCACATTTTCTGGCTCCAGACTAATTGCATTTTCCAGTGCCTGAATCGCTTTTTGAGTGCATGCTTCTCTTAGCATTTCATCTGAAGAAGACAGTCCTGACATAAAGGTAGTACCTGCAATGCTCCAGGCCTGACCTGTCATTTCTGACTCAGCAACTTTCTCCGCATAATGACCTGCCACATAGTACTCGCCAAGTCGGTACCATTTGCCTGAGAGTTCTTTCAGGGCCGCTGTCTGTTGGGTACTATCTCCAGCTGCGGCCAAAGCCTCCATTCTCTCAACCTCTGTCAAATCCGATACTGCAAGGCTTTCCTTAGCAATCATAATCATGGGTTGGACATCCAACTGCGTTCCAGACAGAATCCTGCTTTTAGTATCTGCTACCTGATTCGGTGATTTTGTCTCAAAGCCAAAAAATAGGACCAATACTGTAAGGACCCACATAGCTATGACTAAGACATGTCTTCTAGTCATCCTTCATCATCCTCAGGCAATTGCTTTACATTGTCTTTCACCTGGTCCACAAAGACTTTGGCGGGTTTAAACGATGGAATGTAATGTTCAGGAATTTCGATAGCAATATTCTTTTTAATATGCCGACCTATCTTCTTAGCACGTTTCTTTATCACAAATGATCCAAACCCACGTATATAGACATTTTCTCCATCTGCCAGCCCATTCTTTACCTCTGTAAAAAAGTACTCCAATGTGACCAACACATCTACCTTTGGTACTCCTGTCTTCTCCGATATGGCTGCAACGAGATCAGCTTTCCTCATTATATTATTGGTTTATAGCTAGTTATGAAAGGTTTTAGTGATTTTTTCAGAAGCGAGGCAAATCTCGCAATTTATTTCATAAAAAAAAATATACCACACGCTTTTTGTGGTCATCAAGGATGATTTTAGAGATTTCACTACCTTGATAATCAGAATTTTGTACAAATTGTATGCCGTCTTGAGCTGGGCCACGCTATGATCTGTGCTATTGATGACAATATCAAAAGCTATATTTGGGAAAAATGTGGTTTATGTTACTATCCATGACCAGCTATGGTCGTTCTACAGCTGCACTTACTAATAAGAGTATCGCAATCGAGATAAAAACCCTTAATAGTAAGTTTGTTGACTTGCGATTACGTGTTCCTCCCATTTTTCAGGAAAAAGAAATGGTCCTCAGAAAGATCTTGCATGATAAGGTGTTACGTGGAAAAATTGAAGCCACATTTACATTCGAGAATCAGGAAGGTGGTGAAAACTATTCAATAAACGGGTCGATTTTTCGTCAGTACCATCATCAACTGACTTCGTTACAGCAAGAGTTGAAAATTCCTGATGGCGACCTCTTGAGTTCCATCATGAGATTGCCCGAAGTGGTATCCACATCCGAGGAATCTATTTCTGATGAAGATTGGGAGACCATTCAAGGCACACTTGATGCTGCACTAACCAAATTAATAGCACATCGTGCCGAAGAAGGATCCGCTATTGAGGCTGATTTGCAAATCCATGTTAGATCCATCATGCAATTACTTGATCTGGTGACGCCTTATGAGGCGGAACGCGTGGAAAAAGTTCGCCAGCGCATGTCCTCAAGTCTCGACGAGTATTTGTCTCGTGAAAATGTGGATGAAAACCGATTTGAACAAGAGGTCCTTTTTTACCTTGAAAAGATAGACATCACCGAGGAAAAGGTACGCTTGAAACAACATTGCAACTACTTTCTTCAGATCATGGGCAACAAGGAAGTTATGAAAGGTCGAAAGCTCAATTTCATTAGTCAGGAAATTGGGCGTGAAATCAACACGTTGGGTGCGAAAGCATATTCATCTGACATTCAGAAATTGGTAGTCAGAATGAAGGATGATTTGGAAAAGATAAAAGAACAACTAGCCAATGTCGTCTAATGAAGAGCCTAACTCCACTGAGTTTCATGGCAAGGTCATAATCTTTACTGCCCCATCAGGCGGTGGCAAAACAACCATAGTCAGACATCTCCTCAATAGCTATTCCACCTATCTTGATTTTTCAGTCTCTGCAACAAGCAGGGCCAAGAGGCCCGGAGAGAAAAATGGAAAAGACTATTATTTTTTATCAAAAGAAGAGTTTCAGTCCAAAATCAGGGCAGAGGCCTTCCTTGAATGGGAAGAAGTCTATGCAGACCTCTATTACGGCACCCTGAAGTCAGAAGTGGATCGAATATGGTCATTAAAAAAGCATATCATTTTCGATGTTGATGTTAAGGGGGCGCAAAGCATAAAATCACATTTCGGCGATAGATGCCTGGCTATTTTCATCAGACCACCATCTCTTAACGTTTTAATCAATCGCCTCAAATCCAGAGGTACTGAGGATGAAAAAAGTTTGCGAAAGCGGATTACACGTGTGAAGCATGAGATGACATATGAACAGCTATTTGACAAGATCCTTGTTAATGATATATTGGAGGTAGCAAAAAAGGAAGCTGCACTTATGGTGGAAGAGTTTATTTTTAATAAATACAAGTTTTTTGAAGACGATGGAAACACAGATAACTAAGGGTATTAAAATATGTGTTCAACCCCAGTATGAGCCACAACATTCGAACCCCAAAGAACACAGATACCTGTATTCCTATGAAATCACCATCGAAAATCTAAGTGAGTTTACTGTTCAGCTTCTGCGTCGTCACTGGTTAATTGTGGATTCAAACGGACGTAAAAAGAACGTAGAAGGAAACGGTGTTATCGGCCAACAACCCATCCTGAGACCCGGACAAATTCATGAATACAATTCTTGGTGCCCTTTGGGTACGGGTCTCGGTAAAATGTCCGGTCAGTACACCATGAAACGTTTGGAGGATGATTTGATTTTTCAGGTTCAGATCCCCGCATTTGATCTCACTGCGCCCTTCAAGTTAAACTAACACCTCAAAAAGTGCCATTTGATGCTTATACGCATCGGGGTTCTCGATCTCCAAAAGTTCCCTTTTGATTTCTACACCATAGGCATATCCCGTCAGTTTTCCGTCATTGCCAATGACTCGGTGGCAGGGAATAATTATAGGAATTGGGTTCTTATGGGAGGCTCGGCCAACAGCTCTGGAGGCCTTTGGCTTACCTAGTACTGATGCCAGCTGCTTATACGATCTGGTTTTCCCGTAAGGGATCGAGGCAATCATCTTTAAGACATCCTGCTGAAAAAGAGGTAGGTCTTCCAAATCAAGTTTTATATCAAAGTATTTCCTTGTTCCAGAAAAGTACTCATCCAGCTGCTCAAAGTATTGATGTGCAAGTTCAAGATTTTGGCTTGGCTGCTTTGTGGGTTTCTGAACCAGCTGAAGTTGCTTCAAGCCCTGGGCAGAAAAGGTGATTTGGATATACCCAATTGGAGTCCTATGATATGCAGTGTAGTTCACGCTCTTTCAAATATAAAAATTATTTGATGCGTTTATGGTGTGGGCTGCATTATTCGTATATCCAGAATCCTTGGCACAGCTATTGATCGTAAAAGAAATGGCTGTCAGGGTTGACAGCCATTTGAAATCTTTACTTTGTGTGGTACCTCCAGGAATCGAACCAGGGACACCAGGATTTTCAGTCCTGTGCTCTACCAACTGAGCTAAGGTACCTCCATTCCCCTCATTTTCAGGGGATCGCAAATTTAGATTCTTTTTCTAATACAGCAAACATTTAAGCGCTAAAATTAATTTTAGTAGAGATGGATATGATACTTTCAAAATGGATAATTATTCCCCTGGTAATGCTCCTAGGTGGAGTAGTGCTTGCCAGCTATGTCTGGGGCATGTCCGAGTACTCCTACCTGTTGGTACCGCTGGTTATAGCTGTCGCTGCGGTATATGTTTCACACGAATATATTGATCGTTGGTACGTGCGAAAATATCCCCAGAAGCTGCCCAAAGGTATGATGCGCTTTATCGAAGATCATATGCCACTTGCGAGGTTGATGGAGAAAGATCAGAAACAGTCCTTCGAAAATGCCACTAGTATGTTTCTAAAATCAAAAACCTTTATGCCTCAGGGGTTTGACAAAGTCCCGGAAGACTTAAAGGTTGTAGTTGCTGCTAATGCTCATATCCTTGCTGCATTTAGACCCGAATGGCACAAATTGTTTGACCCGTATGAAAACATTGTGATCTACAAACACCCATTCCCTTCTCCACAACATCCTAAGTATTTGCATTCCAGCGAATTGTATGTTCAGGATAAGGTATTACTTTTCTGCGCTGATCATTTCATGAAAGCACATCGGTTTCCTCAGGACTTTTTTAATACGGCAATGTATGAATGGGTTAAAATAATATTTATGTCTCATCCGCCCGAGTTCAAACTGGACCTGGAAGTTCTACCCGAAATCAGTGGATTTGAAAATGAACAAATCGTTGATTACATCGGTCTTCCGGAAGCGTATATCCAATGGGAGGCCGTGGCTACAACCTATTTCTTTGCTTTCCCCGTACGCTATAAAATGCACCTTGATGAGTCATACGAAAAAATAAGTGAATACTTTGGGGTAGATCCAATGTCCATAATAGGGAGCTCCACAGCAAATGCTTAATTTGCAAGCATACAGAGATCCTGATTAATATTGATTTACACGCTTGCCTTCGGCATTTTCATATGTAGCTTTCTTGTCCAGCTATACTTTTGGGTGTTCGAGTTTAGCGGTGTAAAATCTGATGGTTCCGATACCCTTCCGGCTTGCTCAGGGCCAGGTATTTCTCTCGTGATTTGTGCAAAGAATGAAGCAGAAAACCTGGAAAGACTCCTGCCTTCAATTCTCTCTCAAAAATATAGTCCTTTTGAAATCATAGTTGTTGATGACTGGTCTATTGATGAAACCTCCCGGATACTAGAACATTTTAAAACTGAGCATAGGCAGGTGCGTGTGTGCCATCCTGATAAAGATGTGCCCGGTAAAAAATACGCTCTTACTTGTGGTATTGCAGCAGCCCAATATGAGCACATCCTGCTGACTGATGCCGATTGTCTGCCCAGCTCGAGGTATTGGTTAGCTTATATGGTGGAACCTTTCAACCATGATGCTGATGTAGTCCTCGGGGCGGCTCCTTTGATCTTCCGCGACAAACTAATTTCCCGCTTTGCATATTTTGACAATATTTTGGTCTTTCTTCTTTACGCATCAGCAACATTACGTGGCTATTCCTACATGGGAGTGGGCAGAAACATGGCCTACCGGAAGCATTTGTATGAAGACCGCTCCCAAGATGGTATCATAGGTGGTGATGACGACCTACTGATATCCTCTCTACGGAATGTGTCCATCATCGTACAAACGCATGCGCGAGCAAAGATGATATCAGAGCCTCCTCCTTCACTTCAAGCATTTCTTCATCAGAAACGAAGACATACATCCCCTTCCTGGCGATACAATCTTTTCACTCAAGTGCGCTTATCTGTTTTTGCTGCCAGTCATTGGTTATTCTATGCTTCCTTTTTCTATCTGCTTTTTGCTGGACATGCACTGTTGTTGATAATCACTCTCTGGATATGTCGTGGTTTCCTGATGATCCAAAGGTTTCGAAGATCTAACTCGAGCCTTCCCCCTAAGTTTTTCTCAATAGCTTTGATTCTGGATAGTCTTTATATATTCTATTATCCCTTTATTGCATTATTTCTTGTATTAAAACCCACTTCTCGATGGTAAATGGCTCACAGATTCTTAAGAAGTACTTTTCTTCTCTTCCAGAAGAAACAATGGACCTCTTGTCAGCAATGGAGCCACTATACCGCGACTTAAATAGCAAGATAAATGTAATTTCAAGGAAGGATATAGACCATCTTTTCGAACGTCATGTGTTGCATAGTCTGGCGATCCAAAAATTGATGGACTTTCAACCGGGGACCACTGTCCTGGACCTGGGTACAGGTGGTGGATTTCCGGGTATTCCATTAGCAATCGTTAATGAATCTTCTACTTTCACCTTGATAGATGGTACTCGGAAAAAAATCAGTGTAGTACAAGAAGTAATTGACAATTTGGGACTCTCTAATGTCACCGCCTTGCAAACACGCGCAGAGTACCACAAGGGAGAATATCAATACATTGTATCAAGAGCAGTAGGCCTAACCCAAAAACTGATTGATTGGAGTCGACATTTAATATCACGGGAAGAACCTGCCGGTTGGATACTTTTGAAAGGAGGTGATCTCCGCGATGAACTTAAGGGTTTGCCCAAAAGGTATGTTGAGATAGTTCCGATTAGGGAATGGTTTCAAGAGGCTTTTTTTGATGATAAGAAAATTGTATTTATTGACAGCAGAGCCATTCTGCACTAATGTCTGAAATACTGAGTATTTTAAGCTTCTTTATGCTTACGAGGTATGCTTGAAGTACTAGACCAAGTCTTATTTACTGCTCTGGGGATCGATGTTACTTTGCGATCTGTGGTGGTATTTATTCTTTCTTGTGTACTTATCATTGTTGCCTATCAGCTTGTTATTCGATTGATCCTGCCAAGGTATTTTAAGAAAAATGCCGGTGATGACTCCTGGCAGAAGAGTTTATATCTGATCGTCAGGAGGCTAATTTATCCGCTTATTGTCATTGCCTTCTTGCAATCCTTTGATCTGGATCGGATCCTATATCAAACGGCGACATTTGTATTTCGTCTGTCATCTATCATGGTGGGTGTCATCATTATCCAACTTGCTCATATCGTGGATTTTGTGACCTCTCAATTGCTGCTTAAAAAGTATCAGGACTCACATAATGAAATGGTTGCTTCGGGACCAGATGCATCACATTATGATGAATCGATAAGTAAGACCGTCAAATACATCGTATATACCCTGGCAATCATTGTACTGGTGGGCACCTTTGACATTAATCGCACACTGCTGACGATCCCCATCAATGAAAACCCTTTCAACTTTCGTGTATCCAGTATTTTTGTTGCGGTACTAATCTTTCTGCTAGCTAAGTTCATTTCATGGGTCGTGACACAACTGCTCCTGTTTTCCTATTACAGTAAGAATGACGTGGATACAGGTAAGCGCTTCGCCATTAATCAGTTAGTGACCTACTTTATCTACGTAGTCGCTCTCTTTGTCATGGTAGACAATCTGGGTATAGATCTCACTGTAGTTTGGGGGGGTCTGGCCGCACTTCTGGTTGGAATTGGGTTAGGAATGCAAGATATTTTTAAAGACCTCCTCTCTGGGATCATCCTTCTTTCAGATAGGACAGTCGAAGTTCATGATGTGGTGAATGTAAATGGAAAGGTGGGTAAGATAAAGCGAATTGGCATCCGCACTTCTCAATTACAAGGTCAAGATGACACGACGATGATACTTCCCAACTCACATCTTGTCTCAGGATCGGTCAGCAACTGGACACACAATGATAAAAAGGTACGTTTTACCGTTTCGGTAGGTGTTGCCTATGGCTCCGATCCTGAAGTTGTAAGAGATCTCTTGTTGCAAGCTGCCAGGGAACACCGGGCAGTGCTTGGCAAACCAAAGCCCTTTGTCCGATTTACAGATTTTGGTGATTCTGCCCTCCTATTTGACTTGTGCTTCTGGTCCTATCAATTGATGATGATAGAGAATGTAAAGAGTGATTTGAGGTTTCAAATCAATGAACTATTGCGTGAAAACAACATACAGATACCCTTTCCACAGCGCGATGTGTGGATACGCAGAGCTCCGGATTCACCGCAAACCTGACCGTTAATTTCATTAGATCTTACGTTAAACCCAAGTTAAAGAAACCCTCGAATAAACTCTTTTTTCATTCATAAAGTATTGATAGTGTATGTATAATGACTACAAGGTCTCCCAATCCACCTTTTATCCTTGTAACTCATTAAGCTTTCCTCAAGTCTACCAATTGAAAGGTGTTCATAAAATTGTAATTTTGGCCCCGGCTGGTTTTTTAGTTAACAGATTGAAAATAAACAAAGTATGAAAAAATCATTGCTGCTTACATTTGCCCTGGGTATGCTCCTCTCAACAGCAACGCTTGCTCAAAAGATTGCTGTGATCGATGTGGCCTATATTCTCGACAACCTTGACACTTATAAGAAAGCGCAGGAAGAGTTGGATCAGGTAGCAGAAACCTGGAATCAGGAAATTGCTGTGGAGCAAGACAAGGTCCGAAGCATGTATAACAAGTATCAAGCAGAGCTCGTACTACTCAGCGACGAAATGAAGCAACAAAAAGAAGAGGAAATAATGCAAAAAGAACGCGATATTCGCGCCCTTCAAAAGGAAAAATTCGGTCCAGAGGGTGAATTGTTTCAAAAACGTCAGGCGTTGGTCGCTCCGATTCAGGAGAAAGTTTATGGGGCTATTCAAGCGTATGCAAACGATCGCGGATACGATATAATCCTCGACAAGGGCGGAAGTTCCGGCATCATCTTCAGCAACGAACGGTATGATAAAACCGATGATATATTAAGGGCACTCAAATAAAAGACGACAAATCGAATACAATGAAGAATGTTATTAAATCAGTTTTTGCCGTCATCTTTTCACTTACATTGATGACAGCCTTTGGTCAGAAAATTGGCCATATCAATTCCGGCTTGCTGCTTCAGGAAATACCTGAAGTGAAGCAGGCTAATTCAGAAATCGAGGCACTACAAACACAGTTACAGAAAAAGGCTCAAGGGATGATCCAGGAGTTGCAGACGAAGTATCAGGCACTTCAACAACAGGAACAGAATGGTGAACTTTCGCCCAAGGAAATTCAGGACGAAGCGGCAAAGTTGAGACAAGAAGAGGCTAAACTACAGGAGTTTCAACAGAATATGGAGCAGCAATTAGCTGAAAAACAGCAATCCTTACTGCAACCCATTCTAGATAACGTAAACAGTAAAATTACTGAAGTGGCCAAAGCAGAAGGATATACCTATATCATTGATATCAGCGCCGGATCCGTGTTGTATGCTGACGAAGCCAACGACATTCTGGATAAGGTCAAGGCAAAATTGGGACTTTAAGGCACTAGCGAGGATGTATTTGTGCGACGATTGGTCAAAACATCTATTTTTGTGCTCCCATTTTTAATAATTAAAATTTTAAAGGATAAAATGTATAAAGCTTATAAATACGCATTGGTATTCTTCTTTGTCGTTGGGTTGAACCTGGTTCATGCCCAAAAAATTGGATACCTAAACTCCGTGACGCTACTTCAGGAAATACCTGAAGTAAAAAGAGCAAACTCAGAGCTGGAGGCCCTGCAAACGCAACTACAGAAAAAAGGTGAGGGGATGGTTCAGGAGTTCCAGAGAAAATATCAGGACCTTCAACAAAAAGAGCAACGAGGAGAGCTTTCTCCCAAACAGCTGGAGGAAGAGGGTGCAAAACTTCGCGAAGACGACACTAAGCTACAGCAATATCAGCAAGAGATGCAGCAGCAACTCGCCTCAAAAAGACAGGAGTTACTTCAGCCTATTCTGGATAACGTAAGTGTGAAAATTGAAGAGGTGGCTAAGGAGAATGGATATTCTTATATTTTGGACGAAAGTCAGGGATCCATCCTATTTAAAGAAGAAGGAATGGATGTTACTTCCCTGGTAAAAGCAAAATTAGGTATCTAAGAGATATAACGAATAACAGAAAACTTATAAGGCTGCGCTTTTCATAAGGTGCAGCCTTTTTGATTACCATGTTTTCTCTACCTGATCAGATACATATTCTGACCACCTCTTATTATAAGTATGCAATTTATGTGTGGTATTCCCATTCACATCTTCCAAAGGCAGTCCTTCATTGGCCCATTCGAAAATGCTTCCATACAGATTGTAGACATTCGCAAAACCCTCCTTTAGAAACTTCTCAGCAATTTTTTCACTACGATATCCAATAGAACAATAAAGAACGACTTCTGTGTCTCTTGGTAAGTGCTTCCAATCGTTCATGTTAAAATCATTGTATCCTGCATGATAGGCCCCTGGGATATGACTTATCATGAATTCCCGTATTTCCCTTGTATCCAAGATCAACATAGAGTCCGTTTTTTGAGATAACTCAGCTACAGATAAGACAGGTGTGCTAAATTTCAAGTACTCTCTTATTGTCTGGTCGAATGTAGAGTCTTCCACATGTATTTTGGGCGTCTCCTGTCCACATGCTCCCTGGAATAGACCCGATAAGAATAGTGCAAAAACAAAAATCTTCTTCATCTAATCTACTTGTATCGGCCCCTCTCCTACGATATCGTCGATCCATCTTCCCTGATGACAGTAAGGAGCTAAAACCTGCTGGATGAATGCACTTACCTTTGCTTTTTCCTCAGAAGGATAAAGAAGGTGGACATTGGGTCCGGCATCTAACGTATAACAAACTGGAGCCTCTGTAGTTTTCCGAAACTCCTTGATGAGTTCTATGATCTTTAAAGTATTTGGCCGCAAAAGAATATATCCCGGTGATGAACACATCATGAGAGCATGCAATTGCATTGCTTCCATTTCGACAATGGTATTAAACCTGGCGAGATCCCCCGTTTTCATTACGGAGCCTAGCTCGTTGAGGTGTCTTCTCGCTTCTTCGTAGCGTACATTCGCAAATGGATGACTTTCCATCAACTTGTGCCCCTCAGAACTACTGACTTTTTTAGGGTCTTGATCTACAATCAGTATGGCATCATGATAGGTCTTGAAAACTTCGTGTAAGTTTTGTCCAAAGGGCACTGCGTACTCATCACTTGCCCCATGGACAAGCCCCGTTTTTCCCCAAACTGCTGCATATGAATATATGGATCTCGAAGCAGACCCGGACCCTAATCGTGCCAGTGTGGATGCTTTTTCCTCAAAGGCGCGATCATCTTTCAATGTGCCAAATAGTTGGTCCTCTATCGTGCAAAGGCAAAGTGCTAGCGCACTCATTGCTGAAGCCGAGGACGCGATACCTGCTGAGTGTGGAAAAGAATTTCTCGAAAAAACTTGGAGATCCAGTTGCCTGATAAAGGGCTGCTCATTCCCCCGTTTTTCCAAATAGGACTTTATGCGGTCTTCAAATGATGCATTCACCTGCCCATCAAACTTGAATGTCAGCGACACCTCCTGATCTGGAGTATCTCGCGTCTTGTACAAGATAGTAGTCTCCGTATAGGCATTTGTCAACGTGAAGCTTAGTGAAGGATTTCTGGGCAGTTGATCGCCGTGCTTTCCCCAATACTTAATCAATGCAATGTTGGAAGGGCTACGCCAGGTTACCTTTCCTGGCTGGATTTCTTTGCTAATCGTAAGTTCTGCAGACATAAAATGTTAAGATCATCCAACAATATTAAAAAGATGATCTTAATCCCCATGAGAAATGTCGAAATCGTTTAGGACCATATCCATAATTGGATCCTCTCCAACTATATAACCTTTTCGAAGGTGGTAACCCCAGAGCTTGCCTGCCGTGTTCCAATAATGTGCGGTGAGTCCACCTTTTAAATCCTTAATCAAAAAGAAAATAGGCGTGTCCAGCTCTTTTTCGATCATGTGGACAAGAATTCTTCCCTGGGTTTTACTTAAGTTTTTGAGTGGATCTTCGAATTCCTCCTTAAGTTCTTTTTGCAGACGCCGTACCCACTTTTTTTCCTGCCTCCGCGACATACCGTCGGTGCAGTCTTTTAACTCCCGAAAAATCCGGATGGCATCGACAGCATAAGGGTACACCTTGTTGGCATATCTCCGATACCTCATGTACAATGCCTGCTCATCCTTACTGGCAAAAGTACGCTTGGATGTGATACTAACATCGTCCAGATCGGCAATAAATATGGTGTCGTCATCGTATATGAGAGCAGTCAGGATTTCTCCATCGATCTCAAATCTTTCTCGTCGCTCTGATTGCGCCGATGAAAGCCCGAAGATCATTAGTAGGCAAAAACCTACACAATATCGATATAGAAAGCTTGGCATAGTTTTATAACGATTATAAATACAATTATCGCATCTCAAAGCCTTGAAAACAATGATAAGGTCATAACCGGAAATTACCTTAATTAATTCCAGTATGCTGTCAAATCAATTTATATTTTTGTGCCATCGTCCATGTAACCTGTTCCAATCTTCATACAATCAAACGAAAACACTCACTTATAAGAAATTGATTGTATTAAGTTTATCCAAAAAAATTGAACTGATTTAGCCTTCGATTTATGCTTAGTGCTTTTCTGACATTGTTGCTTGTATCATGGTGTGGTCCGGGACCAAAACATCCGTATGTCATTGAGAAACTTAACCATCAAATAAATACACAATATGACGAAATCAACCCCGTGGTGAGTCTCAATGGACAAACCATTTATTTTACACGGGTAGGACATCCCTCCTTTGAAAAGACGCTGAAGGTGAGCGATGATGATTTCTCAAAGACACTTTCCTTTGCTGATTACAAAGCCAAGTTGCAAGACATATTTTACCAGCTCGGAGAGGAGCAAGATAAAAACCCTGTCACGTCTTCCTTCAATCAGGATATTTGGATTGCAAAATCCAAACATGGATCGTTCGATGAGTTAGAGCATCCTGGCTATCCTCTGAATAGTGCATTACCCAATAGTGTTTGTGCGGTTACCACAGACCCCAACACACTTGTAATCATGAATCAGTTTTACAAGGATGGAAGCATGTTGAAGGGGTTTTCTTTCGTGAAGCGAAAAAACAAGAAGGAATGGGACTTTCCTGAGCCCTTGTACATTTACGATTATTACAACCTGGATGCTGGTGTAAATCTGACGCTAAGTCGGGACAACGAAGTAATGATTCTATCTATGAATCGTAATGATTCGTACGGTAATAATGATTTGTATGTATCCTTTCGCGTACACAACACCTTATGGAGTGCACCAATTCACCTGGGAGACATGGTCAACTCTGATGCCAATGAAATCACTCCCTACATATCAGACGATAAACGTTTTTTATTCTTCTCCTCCCAACGTGAGGCTGGTATTGGGGGGCAGGATATTTTTATGTGTGAACGGCTGGATGACAGTTGGACCAACTGGTCATCTCCCACTGCATTACCCGAACCCATTAACTCTTCTGCTGATGATGCACAGCCATTCTACAACCTGAAAAGTAAATATCTCTATTTCACCAGCACGCGCGAAGGTTCCAGTGATATATACCGGGTGCAGTTTGATGAAATCAGACCTGCCCCCGACAAGAATTTGGTCGCCAGTCCAGCTGCACCCGCTGAGAAAAAGCTAAGGCTATACATCGTGAATGCAACTAATGAGGAGGTCCTTGATGCAGATCTAACCCTGGGTATAGCCGGAGACGATGATAATCATGAGAAGATCTCCGTTTCTCGTTCTGGATATGCCATGGACTACCCCTCAAGGGGCAAGATTTTGTCATTGAAGGTGGACAAAAAGGGGTTTCTTGCTCGTAATATGCTCTTGGATGTATCAAAAGTACAGGCCTCAGAAGATGGAGAACATTTGATCAAGGTGGCAATAGACCCTCTAGAGGTAGATGCAAAGATTTCCATGGCACCCATATATTTCATGCGTGGGAAAGACAGAATTCTCTCTGTGTCTTATCGCGAGTTAGACCGTCTGGCCGCCATACTAAAAAAGCATCCCGCGTTGCACATTCGGATCAATGGTCATACAGATAATGTGGGCGATGACTGGTCCTTATATCAATTATCTGCGCAACGAGCCACCGCTGTAAAACGGTACCTTGTGAAGATGGGAATCCAGTCCTATCGGATCAAAACACGGGGCTACGGTCCCAGTCAACCAATCACTGACAACTCATCGGAGGAGATGCGATCAAAAAACAGACGAGTGGAAGTGTTGATTACTAAGGTCTAAAGAAATACACTGTGAAATTTGTGAGCTCCCTTCTGGCTTTTATTTTTCATCCCCTTTTGGTGTTGACATATGGCACCTTCTTAGTAGTCGCATCAAATCCTTTTGCTTTTGGCGTTTCAAGCCCTTGGGATGAAATACCTCTGCTCATTGTTGCGCTCGCTTACACTTTCTTTCTTCCACTGATTGGCGTCATTTTCATGGTGTTTCTCAAGTTGATACCCAACTTTCAAATGCAGAAAAAAGAAGATCGCATTGGTCCTATGATTATTGTAGTAATCTTTTATGCCTGGTTTTTTATAAACCTGTATCATAATCCAGATATACCTGTCAGTCTTCATGTTTGGATACTGGGGTCACTTATTGCAGTAAGCCTTGCTTTCTTTTTTAATGTTTTCACCAAAATTAGCTTGCATATGGTGGGTGCTGGTGGTCTAGTTAGCATGCTACTTCTCTTATATATGCGATTTGATGTCGGTTTTCTAAGATTTGAAACGTTCAAAATTCACATTTTCCTGCTTGTCGCTATCTGGATTCTCATTGCCGGTGCAATTGGTTCCAGTCGATTGCAGCTCAACGCACATAAGGTTCCAGACATCTACGGAGGTGCTTTAGTAGGGATCGTATCTCAGCTGATTGCGTTGAGAATTTTAGTATAATTGCAGATTTTGAAAAATCAGCTGAAAGAATAATGGTAGAAGCACTCCAGGAAACAATTGAGCAGGCTTGGGAAGACCGATCATTACTGAAAGATGCATCGACGCAGGAGGCCATAAGAAATGTAGTAAGTCTTCTTGACCAGGGAAAGTTACGGGTTGCAGAACCCTCGGAAGACGGATCGTGGAAGGTAAATCAATGGGTGAAAAAAGGCGTGGTCCTGTACTTCCCTATCCAAAAAATGGAAACTATTGAAGTATCTCCTTTTGAGTTTCATGACAAGATTCCTCTTAAGACGGGTTATGAGGCCCTGGGGGTCCGTGTTGTCCCCCATGCAATCGCTCGTCATGGAGCCTACCTAGAAAACGGTGTGATCATGATGCCGAGCTATGTGAACATTGGTGCCTGGGTAGGATCTGGAACTATGGTAGATACCTGGGCAACAGTAGGATCCTGTGCTCAAATTGGCAGAAATGTGCATCTAAGTGGTGGTGTAGGCATCGGTGGCGTTCTCGAGCCCTTACAGGCTTCACCCACAATTATTGAAGACAACTGCTTCATAGGGTCCAGATGTATTGTAGTGGAAGGTGTCCGTGTAGGGCGAGAAGCCGTACTAGGTGCCAATGTGGTGTTGACAAAATCCACTAGAATTATTGATGTGACACAAGCCGAAGCAGTAACACATCGAGGCTATGTCCCACCCAGATCTGTTGTCATACCCGGCACCTATACCAAACAATTTCCTGCTGGTGAGTATCAAGTGTCCTGTGCGCTGATCATCGGACAACGCAAAGAGAGTACTGACAAAAAGGTCTCTTTGAATGATGCCCTGAGAGAATACGATGTCTCAGTATAATAATGGCCTCATTCATTCAGTTTACCTTTTGTCAAAAGCTATTGGGGGTTTTTAGTCCTGTAAATTGACCTTATCGTATGAATCTTAAACTTCTAGTCTTTGCTAGCGTGGTGTTGTTGGCAGGTGCTTGCACAACCACACAATCTATTACCAATATTCCGGATATCGATCCGGTTGTATTGGACACATCCACTGAGATCCGAAATCTTGACACACTTGTCGTTACTGCGGATGCCGGCAAGGACGATGCGCAAGAAGTATTAGAGTTGCCCGTTTATCGAGCAACAAGCGATCGGGATGCAGACTTACTTCACACCAAATTAGACTTGCGTTTCGACTGGTCTTCTGAATCTGTGGTCGGCACCGCATCACTCATATTGACACCATATTTTTATCCACTTGACACGATTACTCTGGATGCTAAGGGTTTTGAGATTCAATCTATAACTCTGGGAGCAGATTATGAACCAGCATATGGATACAATGGATCTATACTAAGAATTGCTCTGGATAGGACCTACCGTAAAGGGCAGCGCATAAAACTTAATATTGAATACATAGCCCATCCTTCGGAAGGAGAGGATGGTAGTGCTGCTATTTCTTCAGACAAAGGCTTGTTCTTCATCAATGCAGATGGTAGCGATCCCGAAAAACCACAACAAATATGGACTCAGGGTGAAACTGAGTTTAATTCTCGATGGTTTCCGACCATTGACAAACCAAATGAAAGATGTACACAGGAAGTTCTGCTGACCGTCGATGAAAAATATCAGACCCTCTCCAATGGTGTGTTGGAATCATCAAAATCAAACGGGGATGGAACCAGAACGGACTATTGGGTCATGAATCAACCTCACGCACCCTATCTCTTCATGATTGCTGTAGGAGAATTTGCAACAGTAGAAGAAACATGGAATGGGAAGGACATCTTATATATGGTGGAAGAACCCTATCGTGATGATGCTAAGGAGATCTTTGCTCACACGGCAGAGATGTTAGAATTCTTTTCTGACTTTACGGGTATACAATACCCGTGGGATAAATTTGCCCAAATCATTGTGCGCGACTATGTTTCCGGTGCGATGGAAAATACGACCAGCGTGATCTACGGAGAGTTTGTTCAGAAACACGCACGAGAACTGATAGACAATGACAATGACTACATTGTCGCCCACGAACTGTTTCACCACTGGTTTGGCGATTATGTGACTTGTGAGAGCTGGGCAAACCTTGTGTTGAACGAAGGATTTGCTAACTATTCAGAGTATCTCTGGAAGGAGCATAAATATGGTAAAGACAGGGCAGATCAACATCGATTGACTGAAATTCAGGGGTACCTCTATCAGGCCTCTTCAGAAATCCATCCACTTGTTGACTTTGGATATGAGGACAAGGAAGACATGTTTGATCAGCACAGTTACAATAAAGGTGGCCTTGTCTTGCATATGCTTCGACATCTGCTGGGAGATCAGGCTTTTCGTGCGTCTTTACAGACTTATTTGAGAGACAATGCCTATCAATCTGTAGAAGTACATGACTTGCGACTGGCTTTTGAGAAAACGACCGGGTTAGATCTTAATTGGTTCTTTGATCAATGGTATTTTGCCTCCGGTCATCCCGCATTACAAATTGACTACACATACAATCCCTCTGAAGTGGTCATCGATGTTTCCCAGATTCAGGATGTCAGTATGATGCCTTCGATTTTCATCTTGCCTACTGAGGTGGAGTTACAATATGAAGATGGTTCGCAAGAACGTATCAGTATCCAAATAGACCAGCGAAATCAGTCCTTTACAATACCGGTCGAAAACCGTGTATCTGCTGCAGTTGTAGACCCAGATAGGGTCTTGCTAGCGGTCTACATCGAGCGAAGATCCGATGAGGAATACTTACAACTTTACCGAGACAGTGCCGCACTAAGTGTTCGGCTCGACGCTGTAGAGCATCTTGGCGAAAATAATGTAGCGGGAGGTGACGCAGTCATAGTGGAGGCATTAACAGACCCCTTTTGGTCAGTCCGCAGTGCTGCATTAGAATACTTTGATCCACTTACAGATGAGGACAAACAAGTCCTTTCCAGGATTGTAAAGGAAGACCCACATAGTGTCGTGAAGGTCAATGCCATAAATCAACTTTCCGAAGTTGCTGGTCCCGAGTACATGGAGGTGATTGCCCGTGGTATCAACCATGTCGATGCATATCCAGTAGTGGCAGCATCAATTAAAGCACTCAACAAAATAGATCCCGAGGCTTGCCGCAACAAGTTGGGAGAACTTGAAACAGAAAGTCAGTCTGATATCGTGGCTGCCATTTCTTCAATTTATGCTGAGTCCGGCGACACTAGCTATTTGGAGTATTTCGAACAGCATATGGCAGAAATTGAAGGACTACCCGCCCTGGATTTCTATCGTCAGTTGGAAACGCTCCTGGAAGAGACCTCCGAAGGTACCCTGGTAGAATGGATGCATAAATGTTCAAAGGTGGCTACTGACAATACAGTTTCTCCTTACACCAAAATTTCGGCGATGCGGACCATCATTGTCTTCCTGCGACAGAATCGTGCCTTGTCTGATCAGATTCAACCTCTCGTCGATGAAGTAATGTCCACGGAAACTGATGATGAAATAAAGTCTATCTATCGGTCTTTTCTTGGAATGTAATGTAGAACAGTATATTCGCCAATAGATCCTGTATGGATACATATCCATATGAAACAGAAGCTTTTCTACGTATTCCTGTTGGCGTCTCTTTCCTGTCTGGTTGTTGGATGGGGTTTTACTGACATTTTCCATCATCCAAATGGCTTCCTCTTTGGTAATTCCGGAGACGCCCTAAATGGCTACTATGTTTTTTGTTACTACCTGAAATATGGTCACGGTTTGCATTTCCCCGGAGCAAACTATCCCTATGGTGAGCACTTGCTTTACCTGGATGTCCATCCTCTGTATGTATGGTTCTTGAATCTTATTGACGATCATATCTATCCGATCAGAAACTACGGTGTGGCTATCATCAATATCTCCATGTTGTTGGGTATGATCGTAGGATCCGTGATGATCTATATTCTTTTGCGCCACTATCGGACTCCCGTATGGTACGCCATCCCTATTGCGCTGGGTATCATGTTGCTTTCGCCACAATGGTCACGATTGCATGGTCACCTCAGTCTGTCCTATAGTTTCATTATTCCGGCGGTATGGTACCTGGTAATCCGTTCCCTAGAGACCTTTCGATGGTATTGGTCGATACTCCTTTTGGTTTTCATGCTCATGATAGGGGGTATACATTTGTATCATCTTGCAATGTGCAGTAGTTTTATCTTGGCATTAGTCTTCATTAAAGTAGTCCGTGTAGGCCGACCTCTTGAGAAACTAAGAATGTACGGTCCATTGTTTCTTGCAGCGGTTTTGCCCCTCCTTTTTTTCCTTTTACTAAGTGATTTGTCCGATCCTGTCGATGATCGTCCTGTCTCTCCATACGGGTTCTTCCGGTATATTGCCACACCTGCGAGTATCTTCATGCCTCCCAGCGGAACCTTCAATTACATTATCAATTCCCTTTTTCAGCCCATCTACGAATGGGAAGGAAGAGCCTTTGTGGGTTCTGCCACCATTGTGGGCTTAGTGCTCTTTCTATTGGTGCTTCTAATCCAACGAGCAGATCGGGCATCCCTAGTACCCAAGATCTCTCGAGAACATGTCGACTTTTTTCTGGCGGCTCTGATCGTTCTTCTCTTCTCCATGTGTATTCCCTTTAAGTATAAGATCTTCTCAGGGTTGGCGGACATAATCTCACCCGTAAAGCAGTTCAGATCTTTGGGGCGCTTCAGCTGGGTGTTCTTCTATGTCGGTAGTATTCTAGCCGCTCTACATTTTTTCCAATTCTACCTTTGGATCAGGAAAAAGCACTTGGGTACCTGGATCAAACTCATTCCATTATTTGCTATGATGGCATTTTTGGCAGAAGGCTTTGAAAACTTTCTGCGTACTGCCAATAGGCCCTTATTGAAAAACGACAAATTGGAATCTATCAGTAAATCATATTTGGATCGTTTTACAATGAGTGGAAAGCAGGTGGATGATTTTCAGGCCATTCTTCCTCTGCCGGCCGTAGCCGTGCGAACGGATAAGATGCACTTAGGTCGCGATTTTTCGGGACTGGTAGAGTCTATGAAATGTGCTTATCACACTGGGTTGGGATTCACACCCTCCATTGCATCAAGACCCGCTTTTAGTCAAGCTCACAGCAACATCCAACTCTTGGGCGGCCCCTTAGTTGAAAAACCACGACTTCAGGATTTCAATGACAAACCACTATTGATCATCAAGACCCACAACAGTGAGCTGACGGATGCGGAGAAGAGACTGTTCAATAAGGCAACAACATTTTGGAGCGATGAGTATATCACAATGTCCGAGTTGCCACTAAGCGCATTCATAGACTCTACCAAATGGCATCTTGAAATGGCTCAAGAGGTCTTGCCTGGTCAAGTCGACACTATTGTTTGTTATCCCAACTGTGACAATGTGACGTTTATGGACTTTGAGTCTGGTGCATATTTGTCAGAAATTGATCTTGCTTTAGAAGGACGTCATTCCTTTCATTCCCCTGGGGATATGGTTGTGCTGGATACCTTGCTAACTAATGGAACCTTAGCTGTGTCATTTTGGGTATATATTGATCCTTCATACGATGGTATGCCTGCACTTGAGTATTTATCCGGTCAAGGATCTTCCGATTTGAGATCCCATGGTATTCAGTCAATACGGGCCAATACCGCTATCTATAAAAACTGGGTACTTGTCAACCAGTCTCTGGCTTCAGATTCATACCATCGAATCATCCTTTATGGAAAAAACATTTCTATTGATAATCTGATGATCAAGCCCGTCCAGAAGAATGTATTTATCAAGACTCCTCGTGGTGTCGTGCTTTATAACAATTTTGTGCTGGAGTAATACAAATTGTGTGTCAAGAAAAAGATTGATCTTTACTATTCTAATGAATCTACCCTATGTTACAATTTGAAGAATACCTACAGGACTTTAACAATACCGTAGACATCACTTCTTTCCTTATCAACCTGATTCTCACGGCCTTTCTTGCACTTATTCTTCGCTGGTTTTATACACGGTTTGGCCACAGTGTCTCCAATAGAAGTAAATTTGGAATGAACTTCGTGCCCCTCGCTCTCACCACATTCCTCATCATTTCAGTTATAAAATCATCCCTTGCTTTGTCTCTGGGTTTGGTTGGTGCGCTTTCTATTGTACGTTTTCGGGCGGCAATCAAAGATCCTGAAGAACTTACCTACCTCTTTCTGACAATTGCAATTGGATTAGTGACGGGAGCAGATAAACCTATCCTGGCTGCATTGGCCTTAGCCTGCATTCTACCTATCGTTTACCTCAATCAATTTGGTAGTAAGCGAATCTTCAATAAGGATGACAAAATGTTTGTGAATATTAATACGGATGTGCTGGACCTTGATAGTATCTCGGAGATCTTAAAGTCCCGGTTTGACTACGTGGAACTGAAGCGGATGGATCAAAGAAACGAGAAGTTAGACCTAACATACATCTGTAATATTACGTCTCCAAAAACACTTGATGAGGTAAGAAAAGCGTTAGCTGGTTTATCGGATAATACGTCAATGTCTTTTGTAGACAAGCCTGATCTGATGGTATGATATTAAAGGAATCCAATAAACGTTTCCCCTGGGGGGCCATATTATGGAGTGTCCCATTTCTGGTCGTCATTGCACTACTGGCTTACGATGGTGGAGCAAGTGATGTTACTTCAACAAATGATACCCAAAACTCAGTCACCCTTTTTTCATGTGATCTGGAGTCTATTGATGGAGACTATTTCAATTGCGGTGACCAAAAGCTGGAAGGCGCTAAGTTTATTACCTCGCGTAAAGCAAGATCTGGTGCTAAAAGCATTGCACTGAATTCATCGAATATCTATGGGCTAACTACCCTGTTTTCGCCGGATGATCAAGATCTCAAGGCAACTTATCACGTTAGCGTTTGGCGCTATAATCCCGATAACGTCGATTCTTGGTTGGTGGTTACTGCCGATGATCCGAAAGACTTATACTTATCTGTAAAGCAACCGGTTGAAAAAGAGAATTCTGGCTGGGAGCAGCTCCATATCGTTTTTCAGCTTGGCGAAAACTATGATGCTGTCAAGATTTATTGCTATGCGGGAGGAGATGGAATGGATGTTTATTTTGACGACCTGGCAGTAGAAGAAATAAATCTTGAGACGGTTCGGGATAAATCCGAAATACCCCGAATAGATCTGGAAATTAGCGATGCTTCTCTACGTAAACTTCAAGTGAAGCGTGATGAGGCATGGAAACGTGGTCTACTGGTATCGAGTGATGATGATTGGGTGGATGCGCGAATTACAGCTGATGGCAACGAAATGGATGGAAAGATACGTCTCAAGGGTGACTGGGTAGATCACCTTAAGGGTACCAAGTGGTCTTTCCGAGTAGACTTAAAGGATGAATACGCTTTGTGGGGGATGACCACTTTTAATTTACAGCGTCCAGAGACTCGGGGCTTTCTCGATGAATGGCTATACCATAAATTGCTTGAAGAGCAGGATATTCTGTCGCCCCGATATAATTTTGTCCTGGTTTCTCTCAATAATGACATTTTAGGTTTTTATGCCTGCGAAGAACACTTTATGAAAGAATTAGTGGAATCTCGTTCGCGTAGGGAGGGGCCGATACTCAAGTTTACAGAAGAGCGATTCTGGGATGGCATTGCGAGACAATTTGACTCACTAGGAATATCAAACTTTGTCTTCCCTGATGACAAGAAGACTGGATTAGAGGTAGCAAGTATCAGACCATTCAAAGAGAAAAAATATACTGAAGAAGGCAGCACCCTGCAGGATCACTACCATCGTGGATCCTACCTCATGTACTTATATAAAAACGGGCTCGTTGATCCCTCGGACATCTTTGATGTGGAACTACTTGGTAAGTATCTGGCCATCGTCGATATAACCGGAGCATACCACAATCTTACTTGGCACAATCAGCGTTGGTACTATAACCCTTTGTCTGATAAATTAGAGCCAATTGGTTACGATGGATTTACCGGCAAATCACCTGTGCTCCATCCAGGATCATTACTTTCATCTGATGAGGTTTATTACGACCGGACCGACTCCTATGAACCTTATCGACAATTCTTCTATGATGAAAAAGTAGTGTCCGTCTATTTACAGACACTAGATAGCCTAACCAAAGCACCTCGAATCGATCAGATCTTCGATCGATATGGTAACGAAATGGCTACTTATGAATCGATTTTTTCGGAGGAGTATTTCTATTTTGCTTTTGATAGTACCTGGTTTAAAAACCATAATACCGCGATACAGCTGAGCTTGCCGGCATTTGAAAACTCTAGCCTACTTGCGAGCTTACAAGGTAAAACCCTCACGCTCCGAAACATTCATAAGTTTCCGTTGGTAGTGAAGATCCCCGGGCCTGGCGACCAAATACGTAACGAGGTTGTTTTTCCGGATCATAATCATGAGAATGTGAAGGAAATTACACTTGATTGGCCGATAAAAGACCTGGCATATTCGGTGCTTGGTTTTGAAAAAGATTATTTCATCTCGGTGGACCCTTTAGGACCCTCCCGGTTGGTAGGAGACTCGGTGTCCTTTGTTTCCAATCATCTCGATCATCCCTCCGCAGTGGTGCATGGTAAGGAAGTCTTTCTCCGAAGCGGTAAAATAACCGAAAGTTTAAGAATTCCTGCCGGTTATAGAGTATATATCACCGAAGGAACCAATATTGACTTATCAGAACACGCATACATACTTTCAGAGTCTCCGGTGTATATAAACGGAACATCAGAAGCTCCGATCTACATTCATTCTTCAGACCGCACAGGTGCTGTAATGGTGCGTAAGACGGATATTGAATCCACTTTGAAGCACACGCTTTTTAGAGATCTTGCACGCATTAATGATCGGGGTTTTTCTCTGACAGGTGGCGTCACCTTCTATGAGGCAGACCTTAAGGTCTATGATTGTTCCTTCAAAAATAGTCAGGAGGAAGATGCTCTCAATATTGTTCGGTCCCAATTTACACTTACGGATGTAGTTTTTGATTCAACCGCTTTTGATGCTTTTGACGCAGATTTCTGCGTTGGTGAAATCAATGGAGGCCATTTTCGAAATACGGGTAACGACGCCATTGATTTCTCTGGCAGTATTGTCGAAATTCGAGATGTCCATATGTCCAATATTGGAGACAAGGGAATTTCTGTTGGGGAGGACTCTGAAGTACATCTATACTCAGGATGGGTAGATGGTGCCGTCATCGGTGTGGCCTCCAAGGATTTGTCCAACCTTGAGATCGATCATATCGCTCTATCTAATGTTGGAACGGGATTTACCGTCTTTCAAAAGAAGTCCACATTTGGACCCGCAGAGATTATTGTCCATAAATACGAAATGGAAAATGTAAAAAGACCATTTCTCGTCGAAGACGGCTCTTCTCTCACTTTCACCACCGAAAACTCACTTTAGGGGATGCGATACGAGCTAAAGTACCATCCTAAAAGTTTGGGTTTTCGCCATATTCTTCAAATTATCCATGAGCATCCCGCTGGGTTTACTTCATTATATCCTGACCGTATTATAAACAATGTTTATTTTGATTCTCCTGACCTACAGTGTTTCTATCAGTCAGTGAATGGTGTTGCCACGAGGAAAAAATATCGTCTACGGTGGTATGGTGAAGATTGGTCCTTTGCTGAAAACCCAGTACTTGAAACGAAGATCAAGCTAAATCACCTGGGTGAGAAAGTTCTTCGGCCCTGGCACTCCTTTGCACTTGACAACATTGAGGAGGAAATCGAGGCTATGAAGGACGCTTCTTTTTTACCAAAAGGCTTCGTTAGAATATCCACAAACCGCTATATACGCAGTTATTTCGGTAGTGCAGAAGGCTTGTTTAGAATCACCATTGATCGCACGTTGCGATTCGGAAGTTTTCTCACGGGTTTTTCTGTTCCTGATATACCCGAAAACCAACTTGTTATCGAACTGAAATACGATGAAAAACATCAGGAAGATGCCGAGTGGATTCAACAATACATTCCTTTCCAACGAATTCGCTTTTCGAAGTATGCCCAAGGTATAATAGAGGCGTTATTGTGATTCTTAGTTCTCTATTAGAACTATTTTCAGGTTCATAACGTCTCATCTAAGACCAGATCTATCCTTTTGAATGCTGATAAGTTGCTTCCTTGCCCGAAAGGACTTAAATTACTGTGGTTTTGATGCAGATAATCTATGTGTGATCTTGGAAGCCTACCCAGAAAGTCTGGCGTAGGTTTGTGTTATTTTTATAGGTATAGTTTTTGTGCACTTTTTACATATGCGTATGTCCCGAAAAAATTCGAACTATGATCTTCTGATCAAAAAGCTTGATCAGTTTACTAGGAAATACTACATAAATCAGCTCATTCGTGGCGGTCTATATACCACGGGGTTCTTAGTTCTGTGCTTCCTCATATTTGCGCTGACAGAGTATTTCTTCTTTTTCGGCACAGGTGTCAGGAAGATGCTCTTCTACTCCTTCATTGGTTTGGCTGGTGCTTCGCTCATATACTGGGTAGCTATGCCTATTATTCACTATTTCAGGCTTGGTAAAATCATTTCGCACGAACAGGCGGCTGAAATCATAGGTAGTCACTTTGGTGACGTAAAAGATAAGCTGATCAACATCCTGCAATTGAATCGGCAGGCCGATTCTTCTTCTTCCCGAGAACTTATCATTGCATCTATTGAGCAAAAGACAGAAGAGATTGCTCCAGTCCCTTTTCAATCAGCTATCGATTTTAAGAAGAATCGAAGATATTTACCCTATGCACTTCCTCCTCTCCTCATATTGCTAGGCCTTTTGATCGGTGCCCCCAGCCTAATCAAAGAACCCACAAATCGAATTATTCGCAACAATCTAGAGTTTGAACCTGAGGCACCTTTTGCATTTAATATAAGTATATCAAATCTGGAGGTTCCACAATACGAAGACTTCACATTGAATGTGGACATCCTTGGAGACTTCTTACCGGAACAAGCCTTTGTTGATGTGGGGGGCTTTCAGTATAGAATGAAGAAGGAATCCAACGATTCTTACAGTTATATATTTAACAACGTCCAGGAAGATCAGACTTTTTACCTCACTGCTGAAGGTGTTTCTTCTAAGGCATATACTCTTAAGGTTCTTAAGAAGCCCAACATCCTTGACTTTCGTGTAGATCTGGACTATCCAGCCTATCTTGGTAGGACAGATGAGTCTTTAGCTAACGTTGGTGACCTGGTGATTCCTCAAGGCACTAAGATCGATTGGATTATCCAGTCTATTAACACAGATGATTTGACGATCAAAATAGCAGAAGAAGAAGTTTTAGATGCCAATCGTCTAACTGATGACACGTATACTTTCAACAAGAGAATCTTCAAGAATAGTCCCTATAAATTAATTGTAGGAAACGATTTGCTACCACGGGCAGATTCTGTATCCTATGTGATATCCGTAATTCCTGACCTTTATCCCAGTATTAGCCTTAAACAGTTTCAGGATAGTACAAATCAAAAGTTACTCTATCTCGTGGGTGATGCCTCGGACGACTATGGTCTTAAGCGCATTACCTTTAATTATCAAATAACAAATAAAGGAGTTTCTAAAGGAGATCTGATGACCCTTGAGTTAGATAATCCAACTTCTAAACAGACCGCATTCGATCATATCTTCAATATTCAGGAATTACAATTGAGTCCTGGAGATGAGGTATCCTATTATTTTGAAGCCTGGGATAATGATGGCATCAATGGAAGTAAAAGCAGTAGATCTTCTCTCTTGAAGTTTGCCCAGCCGACCAAGAAGGAGTTTCAAGAAAAGGAAGATGCAAATGAAGAAGAAATAAAGCAGGCGCTTGAGCGTAGCAAAAAAGAAGCTCAGGACATAAAGCAAGACTTTAAGTCTTTACGGGAGAAAATGCTGCAGGAAAAATCAATTGACTGGCAAATGAAAAAAGAACTCGAAGATTTGCTTCAACGTCAGGAAGCATTAGAGAACGAGTTAGACGATGCCAAAAATAAGTTTGAGGAAAACCTTAAAAACCAACAGGAGTTTGCAGAGATACCCGAGGAAACACTTGAGAAGCAAGAAAAACTACAAGAGTTATTCGAAGAATTAGCCGACGAAGAGACTAAAGAGTTAATGCAGAAGATTCAGGAACTTCTTGAAGAACTCAAGAAAGATCAGGCTCTGGAGATGATGGAAAATATGGAGATGAATGAAGAAGAGCTTGAGATGGAGTTGGAAAGACTTAAGGAGTTGTTCAAACAACTTGAGTTTGAAAGAGACATGAAGCAAGAGATAGACAACTTGATGGAACTTGCAGAAGAGCAACAGGAACTTGCAGAAGAAACTGAAGCGCAAACCATTGAAGAAGAGCAGCAAGATGGCGAGCAGCAAGATGGTGAGCAGCAGGATGGTGAGCAGCAAGATGGCGAGCAGCAAGATGGTGAGCAGCAAGATGGTGAGCAGCAGGATGGTGAGCAGCAAGATGGTGAGCAGCAAGATGGTGAGCAGCAAGATAATGCTCAAAGCCTTGAAGAGCAGCAGGAAGATATCAATGAGGCTTTCGAGGATATAAAAAAGGCTTTGGAAGATCTGCAGAAGCAAAATGAGCAGCTGCAACAGCAAAAGGATATGGAAGACTCTGAGCAACAGATGCAGGATATCCAGCAGGATCTTAACCAAAGTATGGAGCAATTACAGCAGCAACAAAATAAGAAGGCAAGTAAGTCCCAGAAAAATGCCAGTCAGAAAATGCAGCAAATGGCTCAGCAGATGCAGCAGCAAATGCAACAAGGTGAAATGGAGCAAATGCAAGAGGATATGGCAGCCATGCGACAACTTCTCGAGAACTTAATTAGCCTTTCATTCGAGCAAGAAGCATTAATAGAGACTTTTAATCGCACACATACCAGCACCCCTAAGTATACCGACCTGGTACAGCAGCAACATAAATTAGAAGATGATTTCCACTTAATAGAAGATAGCCTCCAGGCATTGAGTCAGCGCGTTTACCAGATCGAATCTTTTGTTCTGGAGAAAGTTTCAGACATCAAGAATCACATGGGCAAAAGTCTCAAGTTGTTAGAGGATCGCAAAAAGGCGCAAGCAGGTGATAACCAACAGCGCACGATGAAAAATGTCAATGATTTAGCTTTGATGTTTAGCGAATCTATGGATCAGATGCAGCAGCAGATGGCTGCTATGATGTCTGGATCACAGATGTGCACAAAACCAGGAAACTCAAATCCTCAAGATGGCCAGGGAAATGTTCCTATGGATAAAATTTCAGAGGGACAACAGCAGCTCAATGGCGATATGCAGAAAATGAAGGAAGGTCTTAAAAATGGAATGAGCGAAGGGACCAGTAAGGAGTTTGCTCAAATGGCTGCTAAACAAGCTGCCTTACGTAAAGCCCTCCGTGATATCCAAAAAGCCAAGCAATCTCAAGGTCAGGGAAGTAAAGAGTTAGAAGAGATTTTACAACAAATGGACCGTATTGAAACTGATTTGGTTAATAAACGGTTGACTAATGAGATGTTGACGCGACAACAAGATATCCTTACACGTTTACTTGAATCAGAACGTGCTGAGAGGGAGCGTGAATATGAAAATAAACGTGAATCAAATACGGCCGAGGACACAGAACCAACCTTGCCACCATCCGTGGAAGAATACATCAAACAAAGAGAGGCACAGATTGAGCCTTTCAAAACGGTTTCTCCTGCCCTAAAACCATATTACAAAGAACTCGTAGAAGAATACTATAAATCGCTTAAAGAGAATTGACATGTTGAAACTCGCTTCTTGCCCAGATAGTATTTGTGCGCTGGAAGAATTTGTTCAAACACTATCGGACAAATACAACATTTGTCCTGATCGTTATCCAGATATATTGATCAGCCTCACCGAAGCTGTGAACAATGCTATCATTCATGGTAATGGTGAAAACCAAGCCAAGAATGTCCTAATTCATTATTCCTACAAAAAACGAGACGGTTTAACCTTTAAAGTATCGGATGAAGGTCCTGGTTTCGACTATAAAAGCATTCCTGATCCCACTAATGTTGAAAATCTGGACAAAGACGGCGGAAGGGGTGTGTTTCTAATGAAGCAACTATCTGATCGGATAAACTTTGCCAACAATGGTCGCACTGTGATCATTAATTTTAATGTTTGACATAACGTTTCCTGAAAAGACTTCTTTTCCATCTATTGATTTCGAATTTATAGATGGTGTATCTATTCCTGGCTTTTCTAAAGACTTGATTATCAAGTGGTTGTTTAGTATTTCTGTGCATGAAAACAAACAAATTGATACACTTTTCTACCACATTTGTAATGATGCGTTTCTATTGGAAATCAATAGAAAATATCTCGATCATGATACACTAACGGACATCATCACTTTCCCATATAGCTACGATCCCATCCAGTCTGACATTTACATTAGTAGCGAACGCGTGATCGAAAATGCTTCACTTTTTACTCATAATGATCCCTATCACGAATTTCTGCGTGTGATTGGCCATGGTCTCCTACATCTATGTGGGTATGATGATAAAACAGCTAAAGAGAAGAGCGAAATGAGGCAAATAGAGAATCACTATGTAGATCTATATTTTAAGGATATTCAGTGATTCCTAATGACAACATTTTATTCATAATGGTTGTGCGGTCCATTTCATTTTAAGCTCTTATCTTTGGTCCCTATGTGTTTATCAGTAATGATAAAAATTAATATATAACCAACTGATTATAAGGTCAATAATGCAGATTCTCAAATTTGGTGGGTCTTCTCTCGCCGATAGTCAATGCATAAAACGCGTCACAGACGTGATCCGTGATAAGGTTAACCTGGGAGAAAATCCTGCTGCTGTCATTGTTTCTGCCATTGGTAAGAGCACAGATCTACTGACAGAGATGGCTATCAGGTCATCCAAAGGTGATGAATCTTATATAGGCTTATTAACCCAATTCCAGGATGTTCATTTTAAAATACTCACCGATCTTTTTGAAAAGAATAAAGCACATGACGATGCATATGCACATCTGAAAGAATCCTTTGATACACTGGAAGATTTGCTGAGAGGTATTTTTTTAGTGCTTGAGGCTTCTCCTCGTTCGATGGACTATGTGCTTAGTTTTGGTGAAAGGAGTAGTGCCTACATTATATCACAATTTCTTTCCGAGCTAGGTGTAGAAAGTGAATTTTTGGACGCACGGCAAATTATCACGACCAATAAGAACTTTGGTAATGCCCAAGTTGATCTCGACATCACCTATACAAAAATTAGAGATCACTTTAGTGGTAAGAAGTGCGTACAGATCGTAACTGGTTTTATTAGTGCTGCAAAAGGTGGGCTTACCACCACTTTAGGTAGAGGCGGTTCCGATTATACTGCCGCTATAATTGGTGCAGCATTGGGTGCTGATCAAGTAGAGATATGGACTGATGTTAACGGTGTCCTAACTGCTGACCCCAGAAAGGTGAGAAAAGCCTTTACCATTGAAAGAATGACCTATGCAGAAGCTGTTGAAATGTCGCATTTCGGTGCCAAGGTAATATATCCACCCACGATTCACCCTTTGATGGAGAGGGACATTCCTATCTACATTAAAAACACCTTTCAACCGGACCACAACGGCACTTTCATTAGTAGTCTCGCAGGAGACTATGATAAAGCGGTTAAAGGTATTTCCTCAATTTCAAATATTTGCCTGATTACTCTTCAGGGCAGTGGTTTGTTTGGTGTCCCTGGTGTAGCGGCACGTCTTTTCAGAAGCCTAGCTGAGGCACATATTAATATCATTCTAATCACTCAAGGATCTTCAGAACATAGTATCAGTTTTGCTATACAACCCGCTCAAATGCGGAAAGCCTGTAAACGAGTAGAAAAAGAGTTTGTCTCTGAGATTGAGCGCGGCTCCGTTGAGCCCCTTAAGATTGAATCCGATTTGTCAGTCATAGCCATCATAGGTGAAAATATGCGTTATGTGCCCGGGGTAGCGGGAAAGATGCTAACAGCCTTGGGTAATAATGGTATTAACGCCATAGCCATTGCTCAAGGGTCTTCTGAATTAAATATCTCAGTAGTTGTAAACGCAGAGAATGAATCCAAGTCTTTGAATGTACTACATCAAGCTTTCTTTCTATCAGACACCAAGGTTATCAATTTGTTTATGGTGGGTGTAGGCTTGATTGGGTCGGCCTTATTAAATCAATTAGAGGATCAAAAACAGTTTCTCAAAGAGAAGCGTTTTCTCGAGATACGTGTTGTTGCGCTGGCCAACACTAAGAAAATGGTGTTTGATGAAGACGGAATTGATTTGGAAAGATGGAAAGATGTATTAAACACCTCGTCTACAGCCAGCAATTTAACGGCTTTTGTAACACAAATGAAATCTCTCAACCTGCCAAATAGTGTCTTCGTAGACAATACAGCTAACAGTGAAATACCGAATTATTACGATGAAATTTTGCGGTCCTCAATATCCATTTCTACTCCTAACAAGATTGCAACGTCTTCAGGTTTTGATCAGTACATCCATCTGAATAAGCTTGCTTCTAAAAACAATGTCTATTTTGGTTTTGAGACAAATGTGGGTGCCGGTCTGCCTGTCATCTCAACTCTTAGGAACTTAATTGATAGTGGCGATCGAGTCATTAAGATCGAAGGAGTGCTCTCTGGTTCTCTATCCTATATTTTCAATCATTTTGATGAGAAGACATCCTTCAGCGAGGCAGTCGCAGCTGCTGGTAAACTTGGATATACGGAACCAGACCCAAGAATTGATTTAAATGGTGTAGATGTGAAGCGCAAAATACTGATACTAGCCCGAGAAGCTGGTATGGCCATGGAAGGCAGTGATGTGAGGGTGAATAATATTTTACCTGAGTACTGCCAAAAAGCTTCCTTGGAAGAATTATCTGACGCATTACACCGAGCCGATGACCATTTTGAGTCCCTAAGAAAGGAAGCGGCGGCGACTGGAAAAAAGCTGAGAATGATCGCAAAGCTTGAAAATGGCAAAGCCGGCATCAGTTTAGAAGCCGTTGATCCGGTGAGTCCATTCTATTTCCTCAGCGGCAGTGATAACATGATTGTCTTCACCACAGAAAGATATCGTGATAGACCTTTGGTAGTACAGGGCCCAGGAGCAGGAGCCGAGGTTACCGCAGCAGGAGTATTTGCAGAAATAATTCATATCGGAAGTCTTATATGAAAGCAGGTGTAAAAGTTTTCGCTCCAGCGTCTGTCGCGAATGTCGCATGTGGTTTTGATATTCTGGGGTTCGCTCTCAATAAGCCTGGTGACGAGATCATTGCTCGTCCGAGAGATGCCAAAGGCCTTATAATTAAAAAGATCACGGGTGATCGTCAGAAATTACCTTATGAAATAGAAAATAATACAGCCGGCTTTGCAGCATTAAAGTTACTAGAGCATCTCGATAAATCAGACCTGGGTATAGAACTGGAAATTCACAAGAAAATGCCTTTTGGCAGTGGCTTGGGATCATCCGCCGCCAGTGCAGCCGGTGCTGTAGTAGCTGTTAACGAACTCTTGGGACGACCCCTGTCTAAGGAAGCGTTGCTTCCGTTTGCTGTGCTGGGAGAAGAAATCGCTGACGGGGCTTACCATGCAGATAATGTTGCTCCCAGTCTATTAGGCGGTTTAGTACTCATCAGAGATACAACCACATTAGATTTTTACCGTGTGCCTACTCCCAAAGGATTGATTGCAACGGTAGTTTATCCACACATAGAAATTTTAACCAAAGATGCGCGCAATGTGATTAAGCTAGAAGTTTCTTTGGAAAAGCATATTGAGCAATCCGGTAATTTAGCTGCTTTAATTCTGGGAATGGTTCAATCAGATTTCGATACTATCAGTAAATCTTTAAAAGATACAATCATTGAGCCACAGCGATCAAGTCTGATTCCTTGCTTTGATGAAGTGCAGGATGCTGCTATAAAAGCAGGTGCTCTGGGTTGTAGTATTTCAGGAGCCGGTCCATCTATATTTGCACTTTCTATGAATTCCATTATAGCTGAGAAAGTAGGTAAGGAAATGAAATCTGTTTTTGAAAAGGAATCTATTGATTCCGATCTTTTCATTTCACCCATCAACTCTGAAGGCACCATCGTCTATTAGAATACTCTTTTTAAATGGTTTCACGTGGAACTATATAGTACACTTAATAAAAATAAGCGATACACACTTCGCGAAGCACTCTTCTTAGGCCTTGCAAAAGATGGAGGATTACTTATGCCAGTCTCCATACCTAAAATAGAACCCTCTTTTTTTTCAGGTATCTCAAAATATGACTTCCAGGAAATATCATTTCGGGTCGCCAGTACCCTGATCGGAGACAGCATACCCGATATTGAACTTGCAGACATCATTGCAGCCTCTATAAATTTTCCTGCTCCTTTAGTCAGGCTATCAGATGAGTGCGGCATATTAGAACTATTCCATGGTCCCTCTTTAGCCTTCAAAGACTTTGGTGCCCAATTTATGGCAAGGACGCTGTCATATTTCAATAAGTCAGAAACAAATCATCTTACTATACTGGTTGCTACATCAGGTGATACCGGAGGTGCCGTAGCTGCAGGATTCCATAATGTGCCCGGAATTAATGTTGTGATTCTTTACCCAAAAGGTAAGGTCTCAAAGCTGCAAGAACTTCAACTTACTTCTTTTGGTGGCAACATATCCGCATTATCTGTTCTTGGGACTTTCGATGACTGCCAATCTCTTGTAAAACAAGCTTTCAACGACCCCAATCTTCGTCAGCAAAAACGGCTAACCTCCGCTAATTCAATTAATATAGGCAGATTAATTCCTCAATCATTCTACTATTTTGAAGGATATAAACAAGCTATTGATCAAGGCAAATCTATTCGCTTTGTTGTTCCTAGCGGAAACTTTGGGAATCTTACTGCAGGCCTTTTAGCAAAAAAAATGGGCTTACCCATTGCGCATTTTTTAGCGGCAACCAACATCAATGACATTGTACCTCTTTACCTAGAGTCAGGATTATTCACCCCGCGAAAATCTAAAGAGACTTTATCGAATGCCATGGATGTGGGTAATCCATCTAATTTTGATCGTATATTGAATCTTTATGGTTCCACGTGGAACAAAATTACAGATGATATCACCGGATCTTCATCGACAGACAAAGAAACTATTGATTCCATTCGTGAGGTGTATCAACGCTATCATTACATCATCGATCCCCATGCCGCAGTTGGCTACCTGGCATCTCAAAAGAATAGATCACATTATTTCGATATTATTCTAGGAACGGCACATCCTTCCAAATTCAAGAGTACCATTGACGAGGCACTAGGATTTGAGACAAAACTTCATCCCGTTTTAGAGAAACTTCTTAGTAAGGACTCAGAGAAAATTGAAATCGCAAATGATTATGCTACATTGAAATCCTACTTATTGGATTGATCTATTACCGCTTCCTCCTGATTCTCTCTTTCCACATCTATTAAAAACGCCTCCAGTTTCTTATTAAATACCTCTGGCACCTCCAACATCGGCGCATGACCACATTTATCTACTATCTCCAATGTAGAATTTGGGATAAGCTCATGGAATTTCCTTCCTACGAAAGGTGGTGTTATGGTGTCATTATTTCCCCATACTAAAAGAGTAGGTATATATATCTCTTCAAGCCGATCCTCCACATTATGACGAATTGCCGATTTGGCTGTCTTTATAATCCTAATACCCTTTGAACGATCATTAACAATACCAAACACTTCGTCTACCATTTCCTTTGTAGTAATCTCAGGATCGTAAAATGTCAGCTTTACTTTGTTTCTTATATAATCGTAATCTTCCCTCCTAGGAAAACTAGTGCCAAAAGCACTTTCATATAAACCAGAACTGCCAGTTAAAATCATGGACCGGAGCCTATCCTGATTTTCCAAAGTATATAAAACAGCTAAATGTCCCCCCAGAGAATTTCCCAATATGTGGAAACGTTCCAATGCTCTAAATTCTATAAAAGTTGTGAAGTAATCCACTAACCCTTTCAATGACAACTTTCGAAGAGACATTTCAAAAATCGGCAGTAAGGGCATAATTATTCGTCTCTTATCTTCGAAATACTTGATCAAAGCATCAAAATTACTAGCTGTTCCAAATAATCCATGCAACAACACAATTGGCTCCGAATCAGAATCACCTACTTCTATAAATTTAAAACCACCTTCCTCCTTTATGGGATAATCTGTCATAATAACCTTTGCTTGATACAACAAAAATACCTTAAATCTCTAAGATTACCAGCCTACTTCCCGCTTTGTAATTCCGATATAGCAATTGTATATAACAGACAAGAGCAGGAATATTGCCACTGTTTGGTGCATGACTCCAAAGAATACAGGAATGGTTCCAATACTATTTATTAAAACCATAACCCCTAAAATAACTTGAAAAGCCACAAGTATAAATAACACATTGAATCTCATAACTCGAAAACCAGCATTGTACCTATACATTAACCAACAAACCATACAGGCAACCGCATAACCCAAAGATCTGTGAAGAAATTGTATTAAAGCAGGCATCATTACGGAAGCCTCATAGTTTAAGACAGATTCCCACTTCCAAACCGAACTTTCAAGTAATGCATTAGGAATTAAAAGACTATTACCATAAGCTGGCCAAGTAGGATACACCAAAGCAGCCTTAAGACCAGACATCATTCCTCCTAATACTATCTGAATTGACAAGGTGATTAAAAGAACCTTTATCAGACCTGGCAAGCTGCTAGTTTCAGATCTTCCTTTAAACTGCTTTAGAAAAACCCAAAACAAGTAGGATAAGACAATAAGTGCCAATGATAGATGAATAGACAACTTGTAAGCACTAACCCAGGGTCTATCATTTAAACCACTTGCCACCATAATCCATCCAAACAAACCAACTATACCCGCCAAAAGAAAAACAATAAACAATTCACGTTTTAAGTCAGGCTGCTTAAGATAACCTAGTCGCCAGAAAAGTAAGAATGGAATTATAAATATGAATCCCATACTTCGTGCCCACAGTCTATGAATGTATTCCCAAAAGTAAATGAACTTAAACTGACTGATGGTCATTCCCTCGTTGATCTTTTTGTATTGCGGGGTATTTTTATAGAGGTCAAATTCATATTCCCAGTCTTCTATACTTAGAGGAGGAATTATACCCGTAACAATCTCCCATTTTGTGATTGACAGTCCGGATCCTGTCAGACGTGTTATACCACCTATTACTATTTGAAAGATGATCATGATTAAACCAAGTATGATCCAGTTCCTCACCCAGTGGTATCCTTGCGAATTCTTATCCACAATCTTTTATTCTTATAATTCTGATTTTATCAAATTCATTTTAATCCTCTTATCATTATTAGTGCTGTTAGGATGTAGAAAACTATATCTACATATATTATAATAATATATTTGACACATTATAATATATATAATCCACACATTATAAACACTGTAAATCACTGTAAATCAATAAATTATAGAAATAACTCACAAATTGTGGATTTCCAATTATGTGTGGAAATATTTCGTGTTTTTCAGTGTATATGTATTCACATTATCGTTCGTAACCCAGTATTTTTGACTGGATAATCCACAAATTGTCTCTCTTCTCTTTCTAAATGTGTATCTGTGAGCAAAATTCACAAAGTCTTCATTCTTATCCACATTATATATAGAAATAAATCTATTTGTAATTAGCACAGATATATACTTTTACTAATTATATATTATCAATATGTTTGTAAGAGGGGTGAACGAATTCGAATCACCAAGTAATACAAAGTAAACTACAGAATTAATGAGACGACTAAGTACAATGTTTTCGAAGAATGAGATTTTTTCTGCTCATTTACCAAATGCTCCAGATGGAAATGAAGTAATCAAACGATATTCTATCGAGGTTGGTCAATCCATCAGTATTTTGACAAACCAGGGAATGTCATCTGCCTATTGGGGAAACACATCCGAACACCACGTACATTCTCCTTGCTTAGACTATACTTCCGCACACACTGCAAGAAGAAGCAGGATGGAATATCGCACCAATCGTTGCATAGTTCTATTGGATAGCTTTTACGCATGGTCTCAAAAAGAAAGAAAACCGATTAGAGTCATTTGTGGCGAGGCACCCATTATGCTTGTTCCAGCGCTCTATTTTGGAGAGGAAGATCATCGGACAGTAAGTTTGCTATGTCGAAAGGCCAGAAAGTCACTGCGAAAATTCACAGTAAGAGAGCCATTGATTATGGATTCCACGGATGTTGACTTGTGGTTAAAAGAAGATAAGGTGGAAACGTATATAGATCTGCTTGCAACACGGATGCTAAAAGCATTCACATATCACATTGTGACCAGTAAAATATTTGTTTCCGGTTATAATGAAAAAGATCTCCATGAGCATCATAAAGTACAACAACAATCTACTTTATTCTCCTAAGTCTTCATGGAATGCGCGCAGTGATTCAAAGAGTCAAATCCGCATCAGTTGATGTAAATTATCAGAAAGTAGGAAGCATAGAACAAGGGTTGCTAATATTTCTGGGTATAACAGACGGAGATACTTCAGCAGAAATCGATTGGCTTGTTCGAAAGATTATAAACCTTAGAATATTTAATGATTCTGATGAGGTGATGAATAAATCCGTCAAAGATACAGGTGGTTCTATTCTGGTTATAAGTCAGTTTACATTGCATGCAAGTACAAGAAGGGGCAATAGACCTTCCTACATAAAAGCAGCAAAGCCATCTATTTCCGAACCACTTTATCAAGAATTTGTGGAAGAAATATGTAAACAAATGGAAACAGATGTGCAGACCGGAATATTTGGTGCAGACATGAAAGTCCATTTGGTCAACGATGGACCCGTTACTATTATAATCGATACAGAACTCAAAGAATGATGACTATAGCAGAATATCAGCAAAAGGTTGATACGTGGATAAAGACCTACGGTGTCAGATACTTCGATCAATCCACTAACATGATGCTCTTGATGGAGGAAGTTGGAGAATTGTCAAGACTTATGGCGAGAAAATTCGGGGAGCAATCGTTTAAGGATCCACGCCATGACCAGCATGTAGAACAAGAAATAGCGGATGAAATAGCGGATATAATGTTCGTTCTGACCTGCCTAAGTAATCAGATGGAAATAGATATCACCATATCATTGGAACAAAATCTTACTAAGAAGACCGATAGAGATGGGAAAAGACACCAGAGAAACAGTAAGTTGAAGCCTTACTGATTATAAATAACTTTGTTGTCCTTCCTTTCCAGATCGCTATAAAACGATTTGATGATTTTTAGGCAGCGTTTCTTTTCCCTTTTTGAAAAAAAGGAGCAGTTTTCAATATCAGATTCAATATTACTTCGAGCATCGAGGAACATGTCCACTATTTCGTCCATATGGACGGCATTTTCTTCAAATCCTAAGTACTTCCTCTGATAACCTTGTCCCTCATCTTTGAATGCATAGGGTGCAGCAACCAGCAGCGAAAAATCGAAATCATAAGGTATGGGTATAAGTAGCTCTTTGCCGGGCAATTTTAGTAAACGGCTATTATGTTGTGCGTGATAGATTACGTCTTCATTGCCAATCATGTAGTTGAACAGAGCCATGAATTCCAGATAATATGGATCGATGGTGTCCTGTTTAACAAATTTGCTATCACACCAAGAGCCTCCAAATCTATCAGGTAGTTCGTCATTACTTTCCAACAGGAAAGCAATGCTTTCTACTTTCTCTCCGGTATACCTATCTATGTAAGTAATTGGAAAAATCAATGTTCGATAACTATACTGACTTAGGTTTTCATAAATTTTATATGCCATATACTCTCTTCTGAGAAAATCTGGTGCTTCAGATTCACTTAAGCAATGTGTCACCAATTTATATTCATCAGAAGCACTATAGCCCAGTTCACGTAGATCATCTTTATCAAAATCAAACTTTATAGGGGGAAGGTCACAGGTGCGTCTGCGGAACTTGCCCCGGACACTTAATTTGACAGGGAGAGACAATATGGTTGAATCCTTGACTTGAAAAGTTGCCACAGCGTCATGTTCATTTGCCGTCAGTTTTTGAGCGATAATGGTATCCAGCGGCAGTTTAAGAAATACTTCAAAATCCCCAACCGATTCTAACATATCAAAGATTGAAGTCTTTTTGGCTATAGCATTTTCTGCCTGCCCAATAGCAACACCATTCCATACTAATAAGCATAATAATGCAAGTAAGATTCTCAGGTATTCTGATAAATCTAACCTCAGATTAGTATTTTCGAGAAGAATAAGAGCTCTGACCTGCATTTGAGATGAAGTGTAAACTACAAATAATAGTAATCTTTTTGCTTTTGGCAAGCGGTTGTACTGCGCCGTCCATTGTATCTAACGTTGCACCACAAGACAAACCGCTTAAATATCCGAAAAATATTGTGTTAATAATTGGAGATGGCATGGGACTATCTCAGATAACCGCAGGAATGTACAGCACACGCAAGAAAACACTGAATCTAGAAGAATTTAGACACATTGGAATGCAGAAAACACACAGTAAGGATAGATTGGTGACCGATAGTGCTGCCGGTGCCACGGCAATGGCAAGAGGTATCAAAGCTAACTATAACACTTTTGGTACTACTGAAAAAGAAAAAGCACCACTGTCAATTATTGAAGAATTAGAAAATCGGGGTGGGTCTACAGGCATTGCAGTGACCTCTTCTCTTACACATGCTACACCTGCTGCCTTTGTTACATATCAATTATTTAGAAGCTACCACGAACAGATAGCGGCAGATTTTTTGTTGACAGATGTTGATTATCTGGTAGGTGGTGGTAGAAATTACTTTGTTGATAGACATGTCGACGAGCGAAATCTACTTGTCGAACTCCAGAACAAAGGTTACATGATTGGTAATATTGATGAAGAATCAATAGAGGCTATCAATTTAAACAATGTTGCAAAGTTGGCATACTTTACCGCAGATGAAGAACCTAAAACACGTTTAGCGGGCAGGAACTATTTGGTACCTGCAGTCAAAAGGGGCTTGAAATTCTTATCCGAAAAGACACCCGAAAAAGGTTTCTTTTTCCTCATTGAAGCTTCACAAATCGATTGGGGAGGGCACTCCAACTTAGAGGAAATTGTAATTGATGAAGTGCTAGAGCTTGATGAGGTGGTTGCAGTTGCCTTGAATTTTGCAAAAAGTGACGGAAACACACTTGTAATTGTTACGGCAGACCACGAGACAGGTGGATTTTCCATTACATCAGAAGATGAAAAAGGAAAACCTATCATCAAATTTGTTTCGAAAGAACACACCGCATCAATGGTGCCAGTCTTTGCCTTTGGACCCCAGGCGGAACTATTCCAGGGAATATACGATAATACTGAAGTGCACGCGAAGATGAAAGAGGCTTTGCAGTTGCCCAAAAGTGACCACGAATGAATTTCTCAACTACCGACAGTGTCATATTTTATGCATATCTGATCATAATGATCGGCATAGGCATTTGGTTTGCTGGAAAGAGCAAGCAAAGCAATACGAAAGACTATTTTCTTGCCAGCGGCTCCTTGCCCTGGTGGGCAGTAGGTGGATCACTTATTGCTTCCAATATTTCTACAGAGCAGGTGTTGGGAATGAATGGTTCGGGCTTCGAAATTGGCATGGCAATAGCAAGCTATGAGCTTATGGCCGCCGTGACGTTGGTACTTGTTGCCAAGTTTTTCTTACCGGTTTTCATTAGCAAAGGCATTTATACTATGCCCCAATTTCTTGAAACGCGATTTGACAATAGAGTAAGAACGGGTCTTGCGATCTTTTGGATCTTCTTATTTGTCTTCATAAATATCACTTCTGTACTGTATTTGGGAGGGTTGGCCATTCAGAATATCATGGGTATTCCCTTGATCTGGGGCATTATTGGACTGGTTCTCTACTCGGCTTCGTTTTCTATTTTTGGTGGACTCAAAGTAGTGGTTTGGACCGATGTAATTCAAGTCGTTGTTTTGGTGATAGGAGGGTTTGCAGCTAGTTATCTAGTTGTGAAAGCTGTGGGAGAAGGAGCATATTTTCAAGGACTAAGCACATTATTGAAAGAAGTCCCAGAGCGATTTCAGATGGTGTTTTCACAGACGGACAGCTATATTGATATTTCCTCTGGCGAAACTAAAAGTTCCTATGACTTACTGCCCGGCCTAAGTGTTTTATTAGGTGGTATGTGGATTGCCAACATATACTATTGGGGAACGAATCAATATATTATCCAACGCACATTGGCCTCAAAGAGCATTCAAGAGGCGCAAAAAGGCGTGGCGTTTGCTGCTTTTCTTAAGATTCTCATGCCATTAATCGTTGTGCTTCCTGGTATTGCTGCGTATCATCTGCATGCAGATATTGCTAAGGCTGACGAAGCCTTTCCCTGGGTTCTAAACAATTACGTGACGGTTGGTTTCAAAGGACTTGTGTTTGCCGCATTAGTGGCAGCGATCGGTTCTTCGATAAGCTCGATGGTAAATAGTACGTCTACTATTTTCACCCTGGACATTTATAAACAATTAAGACCCAACAGCGCCGATTCTCACCTGGTGATGATGGGAAGGGTCTCTGCTGCTATGGCGCTCGTCATTGGTGCGTTGCTAGCGCCCTCACTTGAATCTCTAGGTCAGGTCATTCAATATATTCAAGAATATACAGGTTTTATCAGTCCTGGGGTAGTCACGATATTCATCTTTGGAATGTTCTGGAAACCAACGACTTCTAATGCCGCAATGGTTGTTGTTCTCCTCGCCATTCCTCTTTCATGGGCGTTTCAGTATTTTGCTCCTCAACTACCTTTTATCGATCGCATGGGAATGTGTTTCTTGATCCTCTCTACTATCCTGGTACTTATTTCTTTACAGGAACAGCCCCGAGGAGTGGTTTCTTCCACTATGGCGTTTAAGAAAGGAATTATCATTACCGTTTTCTGCATTGCCATGGTGCCAGGAATAAAAGCCCTTATAGAAAATGGTCTGACTAATATTTTTGGACTCGTTTCCGTGTTTCTAGCAGTTTTGCTCTCGTATGTACTGATAAACGAGCGCAGGGCCCCGTATACAAAATCCTTAGATATTGAACCCGGGCTATTTAGGACAAACCAGCAATTTAATACTGCCAGTCTGGCAATTATGGTGTTGCTTGCCATTATCTATATCACATTTTGGTAATCTTACTGTATGTCTTTGAATCTATATGAGATTAATACACGATCCTGGATCAAGCAATTTGGTGAAGGTGCAACATTGAAAGACATTCCAGACGAATATTGGAGCATGCTCAAGTCCCACGGAATGGATTGTGTCTGGCTAATGGGAGTATGGGAAACAACAGCTGCATCAATTGACGCTTGCTGTTTCCATCCAGATTTAATGAGGGTTTATGACCATACAGATCCTGATTGGACCCGAAATGACGTGCAAGGATCCCCGTATGCCATTGAAGACTATAAAGTATCTAGCCTGCTCGGTTCATGGGAGGATCTAGCCCAGACATATCAAAAGATCAAGAAAAATGACCTCCGTCTTATTTTGGATTTTATTCCTAACCATTTTAATGCATTCAGCCAACTCATTGAAACAAATCCAGAGATTTTTGTTGAGGTTTCAGAGGCCCATTATGCATCAGATCCTCATTCATTCTTTGAGCGAAAAGGAAGGTATTTTGCTCACGGCAGGGACCCTTACTTTCCAGCCTGGACGGATACAGTACAAATAAATTACTCTAATCCAATCACACACCAACTAATGACAGAACGGCTAGAGAAGATTGCCGGGGTGTGTGACGGTGTAAGGTGCGATATGGCTATGTTGGTTTTACCCGAACTTTTCCTAAATACCTGGGGATCTGTTTTGGGTCCAACTTCCTATGTTGATGATTTTTGGACAACAACTACCGCCAAAATTAAAAACCAAAATCCTGGTTTTATATTTATTGCGGAGTCGTACTGGGATACAGAATGGACATTACAGCAAATGGGTTTCGACTTTACCTATGACAAGAAGCTGCACGACCTGTTGGAACGTGGAGACAACTATGCATTAAAAGGTCATTTAAGAGCTGAAGAGGAATATCAAAGGAAGTCGTTACACTTTATTGAAAACCACGATGAGCCGCGATCGATGCAGGTGCTGGGCGAAACCAGGTCCAAGGCAGCAGCGGTCATCATGTCGACCACACCGGGCATGCACCTCTTTTATGATGGGCAATGGGAAGGGCACAGAATCAAAATGCCTGTCCAGCTAAGTAGCTTTGGCCATGAGCCAGCCTGTCCATGCCCCCTTGCAAACCAACTGAACATAGAGAAAAGCCAGGTAGTTTGTGCCTGTCAGCATGCTTTTTACAATGCACTCACCGCAGCCATTAATAACCCGGTGCTGAAGGAAGGGAAATACTACGTGATTGATAATAAAAATGTAAACCTCCATGTACGTCAATGGTCGCATGGTGCAGAAGCCATCCTTGTGATTGTGAACTATAGTGATCAAACACAAAATGATACCATCGTTCTCCGAGATAAAGTCAAATCTTCAATCAATGATATATTAAATGGAAAAAAGAATCCTAATTGGATTCTTGTGAAAAGTGATGATGAATTGGAAATAAATATATTACCCTATAAATCCTCAATTCTTCAATTACAGATCAAAACTGATCCCCTGCGCAAGCGGTAACGTGCTACCATAGTTGATAGTATTCGTTTGTCTTCTCATATATGCTTTCCAGGCGTCGGACCCACTTTCTCTGCCTCCGCCTGTTTCCTTTTCGCCTCCGAAGGCACCTCCGATTTCTGCTCCACTGGTACCAATATTCACATTGGCAATGCCACAATCGCTCCCGGCGCTGGACAGAAATAGTTCAGCTTCATTTAGGTCATTTGTAAAAATTGCAGAAGACAAACCTTGCCTGACATCGTTTTGCATCTTGATGGCAGTCATGAGGTCTTCATATGCCATCAAATACAAGATCGGAGCAAAGGTCTCTTTTTGGACTATCTCATAGCCGTTTTTCACCTCGGCAATGCAAGGCCTCACGTAGCAGCCACTTGCATATAGGGCACCATCCAGCCGACCTCCTGCTACCGCAAACTTACCCCCCGCTTTTTTAACCTCCTCCATTGCTGCCTGGTAAGAACGAACCGCATCCATATCAATTAGAGGACCCATGAGGTTGTCGGGATCTAGAGGACTTCCGATTTTGATTTGGTTGTATACACGTATTAATCGATCTTTCACTTGCTCATAAATGTCTTTGTGTATAAAGACCCGACGCGTACTCGTACAACGCTGACCCGCGGTACCTACTGCTCCAAAAACAATGGCACGAATGGCAAGATCAACATTGGCTTTGTTACTAACTATGATGGCATTATTACCACCCAACTCAAGAATCGTTTTTCCTAGCCGGTTCCCTACCACCTGAGCCACTGATCGGCCCATTTGCGTGCTGCCCGTTGCCGAAATTAAGGGAATACGGTTATCAGAGGCCAGTTTCTGTCCCATGTGGGCACCACCAGTTACCAGACAGCTGATACCACGAGGCGCATTCATGGAAAGTAACACCTCAGCGAGGAGTTTTTGGCAAACAAAGCCACACAAGGGCGTTTTCTCTGAGGGTTTCCATATCACGGAGTTGCCACAAACCAATGCAATCATAGCGTTCCAGGACCAAACCGCTACCGGGAAGTTAAAAGCAGAAATAATTCCTACCACACCCAACGGATGCCATTGTTCGTACATTCGATGATTTTCTCTCTCTGAATGCATAGTCTTGCCATACAATTGTCTTGACAGGCCAACGGCAAAATCACAGATATCAATCATTTCCTGTACTTCTCCCTCTCCTTCTTGTAGGCTTTTTCCCATTTCATAGGAAACCAGCCTGCCCAGGCTAGCTTTGTTCT
Source organism: Saprospiraceae bacterium (assembly GCA_050298535.1). Classification (GTDB taxonomy): domain Bacteria; phylum Bacteroidota; class Bacteroidia; order Chitinophagales; family Saprospiraceae; genus JABDMH01. The sequence goes on along the minus strand of JBNKUI010000087.1, from coordinate 209,751 downwards.
TTCTCAACACGTCGCCATACAGTCGTACGACTTCACCTCGTCTGGGGGCGGGCCATCTGCGCCAGACCTCAAAGCCAGTATGTGCAGACTCAACAATGGATTCGTAAACACGATCAGAGGTAGTTGATATCTTGGCGATAACCTTGCCATCTACAGGAGACAAAGAGGTCATTGTGTCTTCTGTTTCTATTATATCACCATTTATCCAGCTCCCTGGATTGTGGTTTTCTATACCTAGTTGCTTCAGAAAATCAGAAACCATAAATTGACGTTTAAGAGAAGAAAGGTTTACAAAATTTATTGAATCTCCAAGCGATTGACTCTTCTCATCAATCTTTGGTAAGATTTTGGATGGTAAACCAGTGCCTAATGAGTTGGGATGTTAACTAAGATACTGGCTGCAATACTATCAACATTGGTACCTGGACTGCTGATCTACGGAGTGTATAACTCTGCAGCAGAAGGGGAGAATCTTGTCCCCAATCCGGGATTTGAAGAATTTTCCATTATGCCACATGGTTGGTTCTACCGAGGACGAGATTTTACCGCCCTGGTGAAGGATTGGAGCTCGGCATCTGCGGCATCTCCCGATATGTATGGACCAAAGATTACAGTGCCTGATAGTTGGAAAGAAAAAGGCTTCGGAAAAAAGAAGCCCAGATCTGGACTATATATGGCCGGAATTACGGCATTTGGCTGCAACCAGGGCAAACCTCATTGCAGGGAATATATTCAGGTAAACCTTAAAGAGCCTTTGATTCCTGGCCAGGCCTACCATGTGGAGTTTTGGGCGTCACCGTTGCAAACGGGTATACATGCAAATAACATAGGCATCTATTTTTCCGAAAGCAAACTCAATGAGAAGACAGACCGTCTGGTATTGAGAGAGCCACAGGTTTACAGCAAGCGTATAGTGCCGGGAAATGAATATTTATGGCACAAGATTCAGGGGGATTTTACCGCAGAAAAGGCCTGTAAGTTTCTCGTGATTGGCAACTTCTTCTCCGATAATGAAACCGAAAGCAGTGTCCCCACGGAGGGAAGTCACAACTATGCTTACTACTACATTGATGACGTTAGTGTCTATAAACGGCCGCCCATCAAAGACGGATTCAAAGATGAATTTGCAGACTGGTATCCTCTACAGGAGGATAAAGTCATACCGCTGACCAATATTCTTTTTGATACAGATCGATCGACTCTTAAACCACAAGGTCAGGATGATCTTCATAAGTTGATAAAGATTATGAAGGAATATCCCACCATGGAGGTTGAAATTGGAGGACATACTGATTTTCAGGGGAGCTTCGATTACAACATACGCCTATCAAATAGACGAGCCCGTGCGGTAGTCGGCTTTCTTGAGAAAAATGGAGTGGAGCCCGAGCGATTGACGTATATAGGTTATGGAACTACCCGACCAGTCGCGACCAACGAAACAGAGGAGGGTCGTCAGCAAAATCGAAGAGTTGAATTCAGGATTCGACGTATCTAATCTTTACTAATAAGTTTGGCAATACGTATCTTCGTTCTGTGTTACCGAGCAGATTAGATCCAAATACACTGGAAGCAGGATGCGATGAGGCAGGAAGGGGTTGTCTGGCGGGACCCGTGTATGCTGCTGCGGTGATTCTTCCAGCCACATTTCAAAATGAAAAGCTCAACGATAGTAAACAGCTGACGGCAGCAGATCGACAGGTATTGAGAGCACTGATCGAGAAGGAAGCTATTGCATACGCTGTTTCTTTTTGTCAACCCTCGACCATTGATCGAATTAACATCCTAAATGCTTCATTTGAAGCCATGCACAAAGCAGTGAAGAGACTATCGATCACGCCAGAAAAGCTACTCGTTGATGGAAACCGGTTTAAGCCCTATAAGAATATCCCTTTCGAATGCATAGTGAAAGGCGATGGTAAGATTGCATCCATTGCCGCGGCAAGTATTCTGGCAAAAACCTATCGCGACGACTATATGTTGCGCAAGCACCGGGATTTTCCCCACTATTCCTGGGACACCAATAAAGGCTATCCCACTATAGCACATCGAGAAGCTATCGTTTTGCACGGTACGACACCTATTCACCGAAAGTCCTTTCAACTTTATCCCTTACCTGTACAGGGGACTTTATTCTAAAGGTTTTGCAGAAAAGGGTTTGACCTCCTCTCTTCTCCGATCGTTGTGGCAGGTCCGTGACCAGGATATACAATAACTTCATCAGGCATGGAAAGGTAGTGCTCTTTGATGCTTTGAAATAGTGTGGCCTGATCCCCTCCGGGTAGATCAGTGCGCCCCACGCTGTTTTGAAATAACACGTCACCGGCTAAAACATATCCTTCCTTTTTGTTGTAAAAAGAAATACTGGCCGGTGAATGACCTGGGGTAAGAAGCACCTCGAACTCCGTATGGGCGAAGGTAAACGTGTCGCCATGGGACAGAAATCGATTAGGTTCAGGGGATGGTTCGATTGATAATCCATACATGTTGGCTATCATGGGGGCTTGTCGTAAAAGGGGAAGCTCACCCTTATGCATAATTAACTCGACGCCATATAAGTCTACAACATATTTGTTGCCAAATATGTGGTCCAGGTGGCAATGCGTGTTGACACAGTGCTTCACGACTACCCCCAAATTGTCGATCTTGCTGCTAAGTTGTTGCTGCTCGGAAACCGAGTGACAACCCGGATCAAGAATGATTGCTTCCTCCCCATCAGATATGATATAGGTGTTTTCCTGGAAAGCATTAAAAGTCATAGATGTAACGATACTCATGGTTTCTGCGTTATATACTGGCAAGAAAAAGAGTAATATTGTATTTTACTATTTCCGTACCAACAAATTACCTAAAACTATATATGGGTTTTATTATTCGGAAAACTATCCAGGTCTCATATTTCGTCATCTTTGCTTGCCTTTGTCCAAGTCTTGCGCAGGTATCCCAGGTTGAGTACGGAAAGAACAGGATTCAGTACCACGACGATTTTGACCAATGGTTGCTATATGAAAGTGAAAACTTTATAACCTACTGGTACGGAAAGGCCCGAAATCATGGTGTTTCAACGGTTAAATATGCCGAGCAGGATCATGATGAGATCCTTGATATCATCGAGCATCGGATTAACGATAAGATAGAGATCATTGTGTTTTCCGACGTATCGGACCTAAAACAAAGTAACATTGGACACGAAGAGACCTTTCATACCATCCTAAATCAAACCAAAATTGAAGGCAGTAAGGTCTTTGTATACTTTGATGGAGATCACGAATCACTTCGAAGGCAGATCCGAAAAGGCGTCGCACAGGTTTTCTTAAATTCGATGTTTTTTGGAAACAATTTGCAGGAGGTAGTTCAGAACTCTGTTTCCGGAACGGTACCCACCTGGTTTCAGTCTGGACTCGCCGAATATATTGGATCGTACTGGGATTATGAGAATGATGCAGAGCTGAGAAATATCTTCCTAAGCGAAAGGAAGACCAGTTTTAAACGTTTACATGGATTTTACCCACGAATTATTGGCCATTCGCTTTGGTACTACATCGGACTGACCTATGGAAGGTCTGAGATTTCAAACTTACTATACCTCACACGTATTAATCGTAGCATTGAAGATGCATTTCTTTATGTTTTTGGCATTCCTTTCGACGATATCACAGAGCAGTGGGAGTCATACTTTTTAAAAAGATATCAATCGGAACTCGAACGGTTTAGCGAGGTGGACCCTAGTAACGAGGTGGTCTACAAAAGAAAAAAGAGAGTGCCGACGACCTTTATCAGATATAGCCCCCAGGGGGATCGAGTAGCATTAGTAGATAATCAAATCAGTAAAACCCGCATCACACTTAAGGATCTTACGACAGGAGATTCGCGTAAGATTTTCAAACACGGGTTTAGGAATAATGAGCAGGCTACAGATTATGACTATCCTATGGTTGAGTGGCTTCCTGATGGTTCGGGGTTGTTTATTCTGTATGAGCACAGGGATAAAATCACCCTCCAACTCATTGATTTTAATGAAGGTACCAGTGTAGAGCAAGTCTTACCCGAACGATATGAACGCGTATTTTCTATGGCAGCGCTCAGTGAAGGAGAACTGATCTTTTCTGCGTTGTCAGAAGGAATGATTGACCTGTTTTACTACACCACTAATACACGGCAATCCACGCAACTTACTGATGACATCTATGATGATATAGACATAGATGTGGGGTCAATTGAAGGGATTGATGGTGTCGTTTTCAGTAGTAATCGTCCAAATAGCAAAGCCTCTTCGTCAAGTGTGGATACAATTCTTCCTTTCTCTAACTTCAATCTATTCTTATTGGCGTTGGAAGAAGAGGCCCCCATTCTCTATCAACTGACGGATGTCGAGATAGGAGAACTTCGAGATCCCAGAATAAAAGGAAATGAGGTCCAATACATTTCGAACGAGAATGGTGTAGCAAACCGCAAGGAGATAAGTATTGAGAGAACCACAGAATTGCGCAAGAAAATCATTCTGGAAGATGGCATTGAGCGAATCTTTGAACCCGATGAGGAAATTCCATTCAACGACACTTTGATTGTAGATGCACGGGATACTAGTGTAATAGCATATCAAACCGTTTCTTCCTTCCAATCAAACCACCTGCGAAACATTGAAGTCTATGACTTGAACCAACCCACGGATCGAGTCATCGAAGGATTCATGATTGGGGACAGAATGAAACTCTATGAAAGCACACTTTCAGGTAGTGAGCCGGATAGTGTAAGCAGTCTTCATCTTCAAATATTGGATCGAGCTGGCAAGGAAAAGCGAAAACCGAACAGGCCGCAGTTGCCAACGACTCAGAGACCGAGGGAGGAAGTAATAAGGGAGGCATCAGAAGAAGGCAAGAAGTATTTGTTTCAGTCAGAATTTGCTGACATGGAGGAAGATAAAGCCGAAGATCTCTTGGAAGAGGCCGCTATAGACATCATTGTACCGACCACTTCTGTGCAGGTAAACAAGCAATCTTCTACTGATAGCACAGCGATCAACCGGTTGCGGATTGTGCCGTACCAGCTAAAATTTAAGATGCATTCGCTGAGCACCAACATGGACAACAGCCTTCTGTTTGGTGGGTTGGACAGTTATGCGGCTTTTAAACGCGAGTTTGAACCACAACCATTGGGCATCTTGCTAAAGGCAAATTTCAAAGACCTGTTTGAGGACTATGTTTTTGAAGGAGGAGTTAGAATTCCAACTTCCTTCAATGGTGCCGAGTTTTTCCTGGTACACGATGATCGTAAGAATAGAATTGATAAACGATATGCCCTTTATCGCAAGACATCTGTGGAAAACACCAGCACAGAAAGCGGAGAGTCCATAAGAAACCGGAACACTATTTTGCTAGGTCAATATGGATTGAAGTATCCTCTGGATATATATAATAGTATCCGGGCCACGGCAACGCTTAGACAAGATAAGATCACATTCTTGGCGTCGGACCAGCAAACCCTGGGTCGAAGTGATCTGGAGTCTCAAAGATTGGGCATTCGATTGGAGTATGTGTTTGACAACTCTTTGGACATTGATTTAAATATTCGTTCCGGCACGCGTTTTAAAGTATATACAGAGCTTGTCAAAAAGTTTGCGTTTTCGATTGACCCTTTGTCCCTAAAGTTGAATGAAGGCTTTATGACCGTGCTAGGCACAGACGCAAGGCATTATTTCAACTTTGCAAAGCATTCGGTCCTGGCTGGGCGATTTTCCGCTGGCACTTCATTTGGATCCGAACGAATTCTTTATTTTCTGGGGGGCGTTGACAATGCTTTAATTCCCAAATTCAACAACGATATTCCACAGCCTCCAGGCGATGATTTTGCTTTCCGCACGATCAATCCCAATCTTCGAGGGTTTGACTACAACATTCGAAATGGATCCACTTTTGCTTTATTTAATGCTGAGTTGAGAATTCCTTTTCTGAAATATCTTTCCAGACGGCCCATCAAAATCTCATTCTTCCGCCACCTTCAGTTGGTGGGTTTTGCTGATGTGGGAGCTGCATGGGAAGGTCTAAATCCTTTTGATGATGATAACCCTATTAACATTGTTCACCTTAGCAATCCCCCCACTGTACGATTGAAGGTAAACTATTACCGTGATCCACTGGTCGTAGGGTATGGTGTAGGTGTGCGAACGATGTTGTTTGGATATTTTATCCGACTGGACTATGCCTGGGGAGTCGAAACACGTTTGGTTCAAAAACCTAAGTTACATTTAGCCCTGGGGCTTGATTTCTAAAATAGGAGGAGTGGCATATCAACCAAAACACCGATACAAAAGTAGAAAGGAAAAGTTTGAAACGACAAAGAGGAACACTAAACTGGTCTTAATCTTTGGACTCATAGCAGCGGCGATATTACTTTTTAAAAACCGGGTATATATTTGGGATTGGTTGCGATTTCAATTCTAGTCTCTTATGGACCCAGACCACCACTTTTGCAACGTCTTCCGCTCTATGCGATACCAAATCACGAGATAGGTCACGAACAATACCGTGCTTGAAAGGAACAAGATAAAGGGATTGGATATCTCCGCACTCAAGAAATTACCCACCCAGATAAAGAGAATCGCAGAGCCTATGTATAGGCCAATTCGCAACACAGGATATGGAACCGGATAATAATACCGACCGGTCAAATAACCGGCCGATGCCATAAAAAAGTAGCATCCCAGCGTAGCCCAGGCCATAGCTTCATAGCCGATTTTGGGCACCATCAGAAATGCAATAAGCAACGTAATGACGGCACCACCAATGGATATGAGTGCACCTATGTGCGTCTTGTCTTTTATCTTGTACCAAATACTGAAGTTGTAATACATGCCAAGGAACCAATTGGCTAGTAGAAGAATAGGTACGATATGAATCCCTTCACGATAGTTTGGTCCCAGGATTAATTTGACTACATCGATATAGAGCATAATAACCAGGAATGCAATACTGGCAATGAGTGAAAAAGCCTGAGCCACGTCTGCATAGGTTTCCTTCGCATTCTTATCGTCTGCTTGCTTAAAGAAAAATGGCTCCGCAGCATAGTTGAATGCCTGAGTGAAAAGGTTCATAATGATCGCTAGTTTGGCAACTGCACCATACAATCCTCCGGTGCTAAGATTGTCTTCCAGGCTACCCGGCAGCAAATACTTTAGTAGGGGGACAGCCACGTACTGATTAAACACACCAGCAAGACCGACGATGATTAAAGGCAAAGCGTATCGCGCCATTTTGATCCAAAGTCTTTTGTCAAAATTGAACTGTACCTTTAAGAATTCAGGCAGTAGCAACAAAAAGACCAGCGCGCTTGCCAGTAGGTTAGAAATGAAAACCAGGTCTAGTCGGTTTTCAAGCGAATAAATGTTTGCAATACCAGAATAACCCTTTTCAATCAGCCAAGGACATCCTTCGAGAAAGAACAGCACCAAGACCAGGGTAAAAACAATATTGAGGATCTTTATAAAAGCAAATCTCAATGGACGATTCGACAAACGTAACCGTGCAAATGGAATCGCCGACACTGCATCGAATCCTATAATCATGGCAAAGTAAATAATGTAACGACTCTTATCAGGATAGAGAAGCAAATCAGCAACATCCTGACGAAAAGCAATCATTACCGATGCCAACAACAAAGTAGTACCTATAATGGAGGAGGAAGCCGTACTGAAGGCAGTGTTTTCTGATTCTTTTTTTGAGCCAAATCGGAAATATGCTGTTTCAAATCGATAGGTAAATAGGATCAACAGAAACGCGGCATAAGAATACAGATCCTGGTATATACCAAACAGTGCTCGATCGCTAAACTCCCTCGTGAGGTACATTGTGAATACCACAAAATGAAGTATGCGACCTAGTATATTACTCAGGCCATAGATGGCTGTTTCTCCTGCTAGTTGTTTTACTAATGACATGCGTTGACAATGCCCCAAATAAACGGATTTTACCCAGCAGTACAGTCGAAAAATATAATATATACTATACCTTTAGACACAACAAAATGTAATTGATGCTACAATTTGAACTGCTGAAGCAAATATGCGAAACTCCGGGTGCTCCTGGGTTTGAAATGAGAATTCGTGACGTGATCCTCAAGAATGTGGAGCCATTGGTTGATGAAGTGTCAATTGATAGCATGGGAAATGTGATAGCTGTCAAAAAGGGCGTAAAGGATAAAAGAGTCATGGTGGCTGCCCATATGGACGAGATCAGCTTTATTGTGACGCATATTGATGATAACGGCTTTCTACGGTTCCATACGTTGGGTGGTTTTGACCCTAAAACACTCACTGCACAGCGTGTGATCATTCATGGCAAAGAAGACATCATTGGAGTCATGGGTAGCAAGCCTATCCATTTAATGAAGGGCGAGGAGAAAAACAAAGCAACGAGTATCCAAGACTATTACATCGATACCGGCAGACCGGTAGACGAGGTAAATGAATTGATAACACTCGGTAATCCCATCACCAGGGAACGCAGTCTAATTGAAATGGGACCCTGCGTCAATGGTAAGTCATTAGACAATCGAGTTTCCGTATTTATCTTGCTTCAGACGCTGGAAGCGTTGAAAGAGGAGACGATACCTTACGACCTATATGCAACATTTACGGTGCAGGAAGAGGTTGGACTGCGCGGTGCAATCAACTCTGCGGGTCACATTAATCCTGATTTTGGCATTGGACTGGATGTCACGATCGCGTACGATCTTCCGGGTGCGCAACCCCATGAAATGATCACCAAACTGGGTGAGGGCACCGCCATTAAAATCATGGACGGATCGACTATTTGTGACTATCGAATGGTAGAATACATGAAGAATGTGGCCAATAAAAATGATATTAAGTGGCAGGCTGAGATATTACCGGCAGGTGGCACCGACACAGCAGGTATGCAACGTTATGGCCGGGATGGTTCGATCGCAGGAGCTATATCAATTCCTTTGCGGCACATGCACCAGGTCATAGAAATGGCGCACAAAGAAGATATCGCGGCAAGTATTAGCCTTCTAAAACAAGTGATATTAGATCTCGACCAGCACGAATGGAAAATCTAACTGAAAGCAAAAAGAGATGTGGAAAGAAAGTGAAAACAAACTGAAGAGGTCTTATGAATTCAAGGATTTCAATGAGGCATTTGGATTTATGTCAAGAGTGGCTTTGGTGGCTGAAAAAATGGATCATCATCCGTGGTGGAGTAATGTCTATAACCAGGTGAACATTGAACTGTCAACGCATTCTGCGGGAGACGTGGTGACAGACAAAGACCACAAGTTGGCAAAAAGCATTGATGCGATTTATAAGACGTTTGAATAAGAATATCAAGAAAATGACATCTTTTGAAAGTAAGTTGCCTGATGTGGGCACTACCATATTTACGATCATGTCAGCCCTGGCAAAAGAACAGGGAGCCATTAATCTGTCCCAGGGCTATCCTGACTTTGATTGTGATGATGCCCTGAAAGAAAAGGCCTATGAGTACATGACTAAAGGCCTAAATCAGTACGCTCCGATGCGCGGCGTGGATTCGCTTTTACATGCTATCGCAGATAAAATAAAGTTCATGTATGGGCTTGAAGTCAATCCGGGAACTGAAGTGACAGTGACCAGTGGAGCCGCAGAGGGTATTTATTCTGCCATTACTACCATGGTGAGACCCGGAGATGAAGTGATTGTGATTGACCCAGCCTATGATTTATATAAGCCCGCAATAAAGCTGAATGGAGGAATTGCTGTCATTTACTCTATTAAAGCACCCGAGTTCACGATCGACTGGGATCAGCTTGAGTCGCTGATCACCCAACGCACGAAATTGATAATGATCAACACCCCCCATAATCCGATTGGTCGTATCATGAGTGCAGAAGACATGGAAGCACTGCAGGATATAGTCCTCCGACATGGTATCTATGTGATTAGTGATGAGGTATATGAGCACTTGGTTTTTGATGGTAATCGACATGAAAGTGTGCTACGATATCCGGCACTATTTCAAAGAGCCTTTGTCGTGTTTTCCTTTGGAAAGACATTTCACAATACAGGTTGGAGAATTGGATATTGTGTCGCACCAGAAGCCTTGATGGGTGAGTTTAGAAAGGTACATCAGTTCAATGTGTTTTCAGTCATTACCCCTATTCAATATGCCATTGCCGACTACTTGCAGGACAGGGACACCTATGTCAACCTGCCGGATTTCTTTCAGCAAAAAAGAGACTTTCTTTGCAGCTCTCTGGAGAAAAGCCGGTTAAAACCATTGCCGAGCTATGGTAGTTACTTTCAGCTGTACGAATATAGTGATATCAGTGACTTGTCGGATGTGGAGTTTTCGAAGTATATCACTATTGAGCATGGTGTTGCCGCCATTCCGATCAGCGTATTTTATTCTGAGCCCGATCCTGACGAACGGATTATTCGCCTATGTTTTGCAAAAACTGAAAAAGTGCTGGCAGCTGCTGCGGAAAGACTGTGTAAAATATAGCTATTGTGCAAGCGCTATGGTCGCAAAGGAGATTTTTGCCTCCGGCATGGCCCGGCGTATTGTGGATGCGCATGCTTCTATTGTGGAGCCGGTTGTGATCACGTCATCCACGATTAAAATGTTTTTGTTTTTAAGCGGTCTTTTGATTCTGAAAGCATTCTCCATGTTTAGAATTCGTTCCTCCCTGGATTTTTTTGTTTGTGTGGATGTAGCTTTGCAACGAACCAATGATTTTACATTTACCGGAATCCTCAATGATTCTCCGAGGCCTAATGCAAAATGCTCACTTTGATTATATCCACGCTTTCTTTGTTTCCTCGGGTGGAGAGGTACAGGAATGATAAGGTGGAGGTCTCTGTAGTGTGGGGCATTTTTAAGCATCCTTCCAAACCGCAACCCTAGCCGTTCGGCGATATCTGTTCGGTCTTCATATTTTATACTATGGATGATCTTTTGAATGCGCCCATGTGGATAAAATCGAAACATACTGGCTCCTGAGTAAAAAGGCACGCTTCCTGACAGGCGATCAGTGCATTGATTTTCTCTGTGCAAATACATATCCGAAGGAGATAGCTCGACTTCACACTGAATGCAGAATAGCTCAGAAGTAGGTACGTTCTCCTTCTGACAGGCGATACACAGGTGCGGGTAAAACAGTTGAAGAACATCTTCAAGGAGTGTTTTGATAAGCATTTGGTAGGACTAAGATGGTTTATCAAATATTCTAATTTTGAATATAGTTGAAGTGCATGGAAAGAGCAAATCGCAGGAAGATTAAAACGATAAGAAGAGAGATTCATAAATGGTCTGATGAAAACCCTAGACCCATGCCCTGGCGCAGCATCAAAAATCCCTACCTAATTTGGTTGTCAGAAATTATTTTGCAGCAGACCAGGGTGGCTCAGGGTTGGGACTATTACTTGAAATTTTCTGAAAGTTATCCCACAGTGAAAGAGCTTGCTGAAGCGGATATGGATGATGTCCTAAAGAAATGGGAAGGCTTGGGATACTACCAGAGAGCGCGTAATATGCATGCGGCAGCAGAACAGATCCTTGCTGATTACAAAGGTGAGTTTCCCGATGACTATGAGAGTATTCGATCGTTGAAGGGAGTAGGTGATTACACAGCGTCAGCCATTGCTTCTTTTGCATACGGCTTGCCATATGCTGTTGTAGATGGAAATGTAATCCGTATACTGACCAGGCTGTTTGGCATTTCTGACGTAGTTACTTCAGCACCCGTGAAGAGAAGTATTGAAGCTCTGGCAGACGCAGTTCTGGATAAGGACCGACCAGGAAAACACAATCAGGCCATTATGGACTTTGGCGCTATGCAGTGCATTCCTTCACCTCAATGTGAGCGCTGTCCCCTCACAACAGTTTGTAGTGCCTACAATGATGACACCGTAGGACAAATACCATTGAAAAAAAGACCAAAACCAAAACGCAAACGGTATTTTTACTACATCATTTTTCATAAGGGAGATAATCTGTACATAAGAAAGAGGAGTCAAAAGGATGTCTGGGAAGGTCTGTACGAATTCTATCTTATCGAGCAGGCGGAGGAACAAAATTGGCAAAAAGTAGTTGAAAATCTTCCAATTTCATGTGATCTGGAATATGTGACGGCCCATTATAAGCAAACATTGTCTCATCAAATTATCCACGCGAGGTTTGCTTTGGCGTCTATTTCTGGAGACAACATACTTCTTAAGGAAGGCTATTCTGCGGTAAATAAGAAAAAAATGCGGAACTTCGCGTTCCCCAAAATCGTAGATTGTTATTTAAGAGATAAAGGTGTAAATTTAAATTAGTCGTTTTAACATATAGAAGATTCATACATGGTAAATAAGGTAACATTGATTGGTAACCTGGGGCGAGATCCGGAAGTAAGACATTTTGAAAACGGCAGCATGGTGGGAAAGTTTCCTGTCGCTACTAATGAGAGTTATAGAGATAAGAGTGGAGAATGGCAGACCATCACCGAATGGCATGATGTTGTAGTATGGCGGGGATTGGCAGAAAGAGCAGAACGTATGTTAAAAAAGGGTTCTTTAGTTTATCTGGAGGGTAAGTTGACCCATCGAAAATATCAAGACAAAAATGGCATTGATCGATATATTACCGAAGTTGTAGCGAATACCTTCAGAGTGCTTGACAAAAAGGAAGGTGGATCCTCTGGAAATTATGGCACATCATTTCCTTCTTCATCTGACTCACCCCCACAGGGGACAAGTTATGAACTGAAGTCTGACGCTACGGTAGAGAAAGTGGATTCTGATGCTCAGGAAGTGGACGACGATCTGCCTTTTTAAGACAGAGTGTCTTATTGTTAATTAATCAAAGCAAAATTGGAAAGCACCGAACCTCCTAGTGCTGGCTTTTACCTTCTTCTTGCACCCTTTATTCTTTTACAGATATCTATTGCCGGAGTCATAGGTGGCGTTCTGTTACTAATCATCTTGTTGCTTTGCTCCGCTTTCATCTCCGGCTCAGAAGTAGCATACTTTTCACTTAACCCATCTGATGTACATGTGTTTTCTTCTGACGACAAACCATCATCACACCGGATTCTGCAACTGAGGGAGAGACCGCGCATTCTATTGGCCACCATTCTGATAACCAACAATTTCGTGAATATTGCTATTGTGATCCTTTCGGATTACTTGCTGAGAAACTTGTTGCCTGAGCAAATGTTCCTTGATTGGGCTACTCAGGTCAAAAGCACCGCACTATTTGCAAATAGCGAAGTAATTGTCTTGGCCCGGGCCCTTAGTTTCACCCTTACTGTGGTAGGAGCGACCTTTCTTCTAGTCCTTTTTGGAGAAGTGGCACCGAAGATTTATGCCAATGTCAATAACCGACACATGGCACGTATAATGTCAGGTCCCCTCATTTTTCTGCGCAGTTTGTTTAATCCAGTATCACGAGTTTTAGTCAACTGGTCAAACTGGTTTGAGAGGAAACTGGGTCAGGAACCCGGTAGGAACCGATCTCGTAAGGACGATCTTGATAAGGCAATAGAACTAACAGTAAGTCACGAACTCAATTCCAAAAAGGAAATTGATATTCTGAAGAGCATCATAAAGTTTGGCGAGGTAAGTGCTAAACAGATCATGCGATCAAGAGTGGATGTCATTGCCATTGATATTGAAAGCTCTTTTAAGGAGGTAATGAACGTTGTTCAACGATCGGGGTATTCTAGAATTCCGGTGTATGAAGAGGATTTTGACAATATCAAGGGCATACTTTATGTTAAGGATTTGTTGATGCATCTTAATGAAGGTGGAGATTTTCAGTGGCAGGAACTCATCCGAAAAGATGTCAAGTATGTACCCGAGGCCAAGAAGATTAATGAGTTGCTGACAGAATTCCAGCAGGAGAGAACCCACATGGCTATCGTGGTAGATGAGTTTGGTGGTTCGGGGGGGTTAGTGACCCTGGAGGATGTCATGGAGGAGGTGATTGGCGAAATTCGTGACGAGTTTGATGACGACATTGAAGTCGAATTTGAACAGATAGACGAAAGGAATTTTGTATTTGAAGGTAAAACGCTGTTGAACGATATGTGTCGTGTCTTGGGCATCAACACCGATACCTTTGAAAAAGTTAAGGGGGGTTCTGACAGTGTTGCGGGATTGATTCTCGAGCTTCTGGGGCGGATACCCAAGAAAAATGTCGAGATCAAATACATGAATTACAGATTTAAAATTGTGGCAGTGAATGCAAAGAGAATTGAAAAAATACAAGTTACCCTTCCTCCGCCAAATTAGTCTTGGGCTCGTATTGGTGATGATGTTGTTTGCAAGTTGTGAAGAAACGGTAAATACACCCAAGCCCAGAGCTTTTCCAAAAGTTGAATTCCCAGTGAAAGACTATGAAGCATTTGATGAAAACTATTGTCAATTCACATTTGAAAAACCAGTATCAGCATTGGTGCAGCAGGACACTTTGTTCTTCAATGAGAAAACTGTTGATCCTTGTTGGTTTGACCTCTATTATCCTGCCTTCGATTGTCGGATACACTGCAGTTATTATCCCATCACGGAGGAGAATCCATTTTCGAAGTTGAATGATGATGCGTTCAAACTCGCAATGGAACATAATCGCAGAGCGACATACATTGATGAAGTACGAATAGAAAAGCCCAACGATGTTAGTGGCTTCATTTTCAATCTGGAAGGTCCTGTTGCTACGCCCTTTCAATTTTACTTAACGGATAGTACAAAGCACTTTATCCGCGGAGCATTATACTTTCGCACTCAAATCAGACCAGACTCACTGGCGCCGATGTACGAGTTTGTCAAGCAAGATATCTCGCACATGATTAACACCTTTGAGTGGAAACAGACTATCTAGATACTTGAGAAAAGGTAAATTTGGAATTATTCTTCTGCCTCGACAGGAGTCTCTTTACCTGTTAGTTTGATGAGGATCTTTTTTTCGATCTCCTCAGCCACCTCTGGGTTGTCAGCCATGAACTGCTTGGCTGCCTCTCGACCTTGAGCGATCTTAGTTCCTTCATACCCGAACCAGGATCCGCTTTTTTTCAAGACATCCAGATCAACACCAATATCAACGATTTCACCATTTCGGCTGATTCCCTGGCCATACATGATATCAAACATGGCAATTCTAAACGGGGGTGCCAGCTTATTCTTCACGACCTTAACTTTCACCGTGTTCCCGACAACATTTCCTTCGCGGTCCTTGATGGGAGATCCACTTCGACGAATATCTAAGCGCATGGAAGCATAAAATTTCAGTGCATTTCCACCAGTTGTGGTTTCGGGGTTTCCAAACATTACACCGATTTTTTCACGAAGCTGATTTATGAAGATACAGCAACAACCTGTTCGGCCAATGGAGCCAGTGAGCTTTCGCATAGCCTGAGACATGAGCCTAGCCTGCAGTCCGACTTTACTGTCACCCATCTCACCTTCGATTTCTGCACGAGGAACCAGTGCGGCAACCGAATCAATGACAATAATGTCAATTGCACCAGAACGTATGAGGTTTTCAGTGATTTCCAAAGCTTGCTCACCATTATCAGGTTGAGATATCAGGAGGTTTTCTGTGTCTACGCCTAATGATTCTGCATAAAAACGATCAAATGCATGCTCAGCATCTATAAAGGCAGCTATACCTCCCTTTTTCTGACATGCAGCAATAGCGTGTATAGCCAATGTGGTTTTACCCGAGGATTCTGGACCATAGATCTCAATAACACGTCCTCTGGGAAATCCACCAATTCCAAGGGCTACGTCCAGTCCTAACGAACCGGTCGAAATTGTATCGGCTTCTACCACTTGTTTATCACCCAGGCGCATGATGGATCCTTTTCCATAGGTCTTCTCCAGGCGGTCAACCGTCAACTGAAGCGCTTTCATTTTTTCCTTATTCTCTTTGGACATAGCTCAATTAATTAAGAACTAACAAATATATGATAATATAAGATATGTAAGTCCTAGAAAAGAAAAAGCCCTTAAGAGTATCTCTATTCTACTCTTAAGGGCTTATGATTTAGTTTTACTTACCTTTTAAGCCTCAATCGGTTTAGCAGATAGCTTGCTATACTCCAGTATGTGTTTAATGCTTTTCTCCGATGGAGCAAATGTGCATTTTGGAAGTTGACTGGCAGCAAACTGAAGACTTTTCAATTCTTCCCGCAGTTCGTAATCTCGATCAAGATCAATCTCCATCGAGAGACGCTCTGTCGTAGAAGCTTCTTTGTAAATAAGCCGTACTAAATCATCAAGTGTGTAGTTTTGCGTCATACAACAAGTTTTGGTTAAATAACTGCCTAATAAACAGGCGCCAAAGAGATAATATTGTTTCGACTGGAAATTTCAAATGTTAAAATTTTTTTCCAACTCATTCATATACAAAGGAATCTAAAAGTGTTGTGACAGTAGACGGACCAATTCCTTGGTGTTTTCAAATGTATTACAGGTCAACATCATCCAGGGGCAGCTCCTTTGAAGGTATCCACATCTTATCTTTCAGCTGTAGGACCCGACTGTTTATAACTTCAATACCTTCTCTTTCCAGACGTTCTTGCATCAATGAGGGTGGTTTGAAGTGATGTCTGCCCGTAAGGTGTCCTGAGCTATTGACTACGCGATGCGCAGGAATTTTTGGATCACTCAGATTGCGTAAGGCCCAGCCCACCATTCTGGCAGAACCTAAAGCAAGATAGTCTGCGATTGCCCCATAGGTTGTCACCCTTCCTCTGGGCACTTGCTTTACCACGTGATAGACCCAATCAAAATAATCTTTGTTCTTCATCTACTGCCCGTTATTACTTTATCTTACATGCGTAACTTTGTGCTGACATGGAGCTGTTTGCCAGAAATATAAATAATCTCACCGATGCCCGATACTTTGCGGCGTATTTACCCACCTGGATTTCCCTAGATTTACTAGACGATAATCCATCTACTTATCAAAGATTATCTGAGATTCAATCATGGGTAGAGGGTGTTTCATGGGCGATCGAACCCCTGGATATATCACAGGTTGCCACGGCAGATGAGCAGCTCAATATCCAAGGATTGATTCTCCATAGTGTTCAACATTGTCTGGAAGCACCTGGGCACTTAAAGAAGTTTTTAGTGTTGCACGAGGTTCAAGATGTGGAGGCGTTAATTGATCGGGAAATTATTGCCGGGCTCATTCTTGACCCCAACGCTTCCTGGGACCGCAAGTGGCTTGACATGACGGACTGTTGGTTTCTGGTGCATACTGTAGAAGACACCACAACCGCGTTGAAGTATGGAAAAGCGATAAAAGGTGTTATTGCAGGTGGAGGTCCTGAAGAAAAAGTTGGATATAAATCCTACAGTGAAGTCGACACCTTGCTAGAAAATCTTGGACTGATCGACTAACCTCAGCTTAGCGCCGATCTTACGATACCGGCTAGTAGCTTTCCATCTGCCCTTCCTGCCACTTTTTTAGTAACAATACCCATCACCTTGCCCATGTCTTTCATCGACGATGCACCGACCTCTTGGATAGCTGCGTTGACAATGGCGTATAGTGTGTCCTCATCTAAAGGTTGAGGCAAATATTTTTTCAAGACCTCAATTTCCTCCCGCTCTACTTTCGCCAGGTCATCACGTCCCTGCTCTTCGTATATGGTCAGGGAGTCTGTACGGGACTTAACGAGTTTCTGCAACATCTTGATTTCTGTTGCTTCATCAATGGCTTCTCCGGATCCATCCGTTTTCTTTAGGAGAATTGCGGATTTAATTGAACGAAGTGTTCTCATGGCCACTTGATCCTTTGCTTTCATAGCCGCTTTGAGATCGGTTGATATTTTTTCCTCTAATGTCATTATTCAGATATTTGTTGGGCTTCCGAAATTTCGGAGGTTAAATTAATAAAGTCTTCTACCCTGATTTGCTCAGGACGCAATGTAAGCATTGAGTGTTCTGGAGGGAATGCTGTTGGTAGTATTGATTTTAGAGAGTTTCTGATCATCTTTCGTCGCTGATTGAATGCCATTTTTACTACCTGGAACAAAAGTTTTTCAAGATGGGGCTCAATCATTATTTGTTCCTTTCTAGTGACACGTAACACTCCTGAGACGACTTTAGGCGGTGGTTGAAAACAACCCGGTGCAACATCAAAAAGGTATTCGACCTGGTAGAAGGACTGAACAAGAACACTTAGAATACCATAAGTTTTACTGCCAGGACCTGCAGCTATTCGTTTTCCGACTTCTTTTTGGAACATACCTACCATCTGAGGAATCAATGACTTGTTTTCAAGCATCTTAAATACGATTTGGCTTGAAATATTGTAGGGGAAATTTCCGGTCAGAATCAGTGGTTCAGTAAAATGGGCTGCTAGTTTCCAACGCAGGAAATCAGCATGAATCAGATGACTTTTGAGATTGGGAAACCGCTCATGTAAGATGGGAATCATATCTTTATCCGTTTCTACCATCCAGAGCGTTTGTTCTTTCTGATCCAGATACTGGGTGAGCATTCCCTTACCAGGACCTACTTCCAGTATTTGATTTACACCCTGAATGTCTTTAATGGAGTTGGAAACTTTGGCTGCAATTGACTCCTCAACCAGAAAGTGTTGTCCCAGACTTTTCTTTGCTCTCATAACGTGTCAAACAAAAATAACATAGTTTGTCTATCTTCGACTTTGCTTGAAAAAGGAACATATGAAAAAGGTACGGGTAGGAATATCGTCAGGGGATATAAATGGGATTGGTCTAGAAGTTATTATTAAAGGTTTGGAGGACGATCGAATTTTAGAATACTGCGTTCCTGTCATTTATGGCTCGTCAAAAGTGGTCTCTTATCACAAGAATATCGTCAAACCTTCCGGCTTTTCGTTTCAAAGTATCTCCTCCGCAAGTCAACTGGATGAGGAAAGGATTAACATAGTCAACTGTTGGACGGACGACATCACCATTACATTAGGCACGCCGAACGAGGACAGTGGAAAATTTGCTTATACAGCGTTGGACTCTGCCGTGAATGATCTTAAAGGGGGCCTAATCGATGTCCTGGTAACGGCTCCTATCGATAAGCATGCCATGTCTACCGCCGGGTTCTCCTATCCTGGACATACGGAGTATCTATCTACACAGTTCCAGTCTTCCAAAAGCCTTATGCTCATGGTCGCAGATCAATTGCGTATAGGAGTGGTGACTAATCATTTGCCCATTTCAGAAGTGGCGGTTCAAATAACCAGGCAACAGGTGATAGAGAAGATATCTGCACTTAACCAGACTTTGAAGGAGGACTTTGGCATTGAGAAACCAACCATCGCCGTGATGGGACTCAATCCCCATGCCGGTGATAATGGGTTGTTGGGACAAGAAGAGGATTCTGAAATCAGGCCGGCTGTTATCGAATGTAAGAAGAAGGGCATCCTTGCGGTCGGACCCTATTCTGCAGATGGGTTTTTTGGATCAGGTCAGTACCGAGAAGTTGATGCAGTTTTAGCTATGTATCACGATCAGGGTTTGATACCTTTCAAGCTCCTTAGTTTTGGAAAAGGGGTGAACTTTACGGCAGGACTCTCTATCGTGCGGACATCACCGGATCATGGAACTGGCGCTAAAATAGCAGGAAAGAATCTGGCAAGCCCATCTTCCTTCAGATCTGCCCTCTACATGGCTATGGATATCTTTAGAAATAGGAAGCGATATGCCCAGGAACTTGCCAATCCAATGAAGAAACATGCCCTTGTCGAAGAGGACCCGGATGCGGTAGATGATGAAAGCATTGAAGGAGCAAAGTGAGTTTAAATTCTTTCAATCACTAATTGACAAAATTTTATATAGCTTTGCACTCACTTTTCAAAATCAAACGACATGGCAAACACATTAGAAAAAACACGCTATTCTGACGAAGAGCTGAAAGAGTTTGATGCCTTGATCGACGCCAAGTTAGCGAAGGCTCAGGATCAATTAGACTTCTATCGGAATCAACTTGAGGAATTGGCTGACAATCCCGATTCAAAAGTTAAAGGACTGGATGATGGTATAGGTTCGCTGGAAAGTGAAAGACTCACTAACATGGCAGTTCGACAACAAAACTTAATTAAACATCTGGAAAACGCCAAGATTCGCATTAAGAATAAGGTGTATGGGGTGTGCCGAGCTACAGGAAAACTAATATCCAAAGAACGCTTGCGAGCAGTACCACATGCAACCCTTAGTATAGGTGCGAAACAAAATCGATAACATTTAGGTGCGATCAGTGTTGTATACGTTGGTAAGAAATTAGATTATTCTTGAAATTCACTGCTTCTCAAAAACTGACGGCACTGGTCATCCTAATTCTGATCATTGACCAGTTATCCAAAATCTGGGTCAAGACCAACATGCAGTATGGTGATCAGTTATCTATTTTTGGAGCCGATTGGGCCTATATCCACTTTGTCGAGAACAATGGGATGGCATTTGGACTTTCCCTTGGAGGTAAGATCGGTAAATTGGCGCTGAGTCTTTTTCGAATTGGAGCCGTTGGCTTTCTCATTTATTTTCTAAAAAGATTGATTCAAACAGGTCAGAACATGGGCGTTCTGATTTGTTTCTCCCTGATTCTAGCAGGTGCCATAGGCAACATACTAGACAGTGCCTTTTATGGAATCATTTTTTCTGAATCACCCTATCATGGCGGTTTGGCAGAAATGTTCCCATCCGAAGGTGGGTATGCGAGCTTTCTCCATGGTAAAGTAGTAGATATGCTCTATTTTCCCATGGTCGACACCTTTCTGCCCGAATGGGTGCCCTTTTGGGGTGGTGAACGATTCCAATTCTTTAAGCCTGTCTTCAATATTGCAGACTCGTCCATTAGTGTTGGTATCATGAGCCTCCTCTTATTTCAAAGAGGATTCTTCAAAAATGATGAATTAGCCAAAAAGAAGCACCTGGCCCCCGTTCAGGAGCCTATTGCTGATCATACCGAGGAAGAGTAGAACTTCTAACCTATACGATGCATTTTATGGACGTCCGTAGAAGTGATCGATGGCCACTTGTGCAATCTCCACTTTGGGATAGTTCACGGAATAGTGTATAAACTTACCGTCTCTCTCAGCGTGTACTAGTCCCGCCAATCTCAAAATGCGAAGGTGCTGAGAGGTAATTGATTGCTCAATACGTAGCGTGTTGTAAATCTTGTTTACGTTAATCTTGTGATTTCGATCGATAAATTCGAGAATCTTTAATCGTAGAGGATGTGCTAGTGCACGCACGATCTCACAAGACATGTTCAATTGATCGTGATTGAACGTAACCTTAGTTCTGTTCATAGTGTAGTGTTTCTTAGTTTGAAAAGCCTTAGTCAAAAGCAAATATGCATTAAAAATAATTTATATACAAGGTTACGCATAAAAAAATGCTGTAATGTGTTACCACTTACAGCATCTTAAATCTTTCCTAGGAATTTAGTTACAGTAAAACTACAGTCAAAGTGTATAATTACTTGATATCAAACGCATTCTGATTTGAATTATTAAACAGCAAGCTCTTCTACTAACCTAGAAATTTGAGCAAGTCGATCTTTATCTAATGAATAGTAGATGAATTTGCCCTGTCGTTCAGTTTTTACTACGCCAGCTCGACGTAAAATAGCCAGATGCTGTGAAGCAACTGATTGTTCCAATCGAAGTTTTATGTAAATGTCGGTTACTGTCATCGACTCCCCTTCCTCTAAGAGATCAATAATCCTTTGCCTAAGCTTATGATTGACTGCTCTTAGTACGAGGACAGCTTTCCGCAGTTCAGCATAATCGAGAAGTATGTCTTTTTTCCCATGCTTTAGAGTGACATTTTCGTTCTTCTGCTTTCTCATATCTAAGTTGTTTTACAATTTTTGGAATCCGCTATTCAACATCGAAAACTGTACCAAAAATCGTAATGTGTTAAAGTGCTCATGAATCAAGGGGAAGGGACATGCACTGAACACACAACAAATTTAAATAAATCTAAATATATAAACAACAGATAATCTGCGCTATAAGACTTTTTTAGGAGTTGTAATATGAGGGGGTTTTAAATATTTTGGCTTGAAAAAAGTTATGTCAGAAAATTCTTCGGTTTGAAACTTAATTTCGGAAAGGTCGATTAAATACGCTGCGGAGGGTCTTATTGAGCAATATTTATACATTTTACCTTTAAAATTATCCATAAACTTTTGAGCCCCGTCACCACCAAAAACTACATATCCGTCTCGTTTATTAATCATACTTGTAAACGATTCGTTCAATGTAAAAGCGCCAGCAGGCACTATTTCGTTCAAATCCCGGTCATAAAGGGCCGCAAATACTTCCATTCTTCGGGCATCAATCATTGGGCAGAGCAAAGATGGGCTCAAACTTTTGGTCTTTTCGTTCATACCCGATGCGAGCGCAAGTAAGGTATTGACTCCAATCAGGGGAATATCCTGGCCATAACAGAGACCTTTAGCAGCGCTTGCACCTACTCGTAGACCCGTGTATGAACCGGGCCCTTCGCTAAGAACAACGGCCTCAAGATCCTCAAGCATAATACCTGCTGCCTGCAGACATTGATCTATCAGAAAGGTAATTTGAGAAGCATGCTGGAATGGTTCCGTGATTTCCTTAAGTGCTAATAATTTGCTTCCATTTGCGATTGCTACAGAACAGACGGGTCCTGTAGTCTCAATACATAACCTGATACTAGACATATAATACTATAGAACATCGTGTGTGATAACCAGGAATAATACTCTTACCTTCATTTTTTACGAAGATACGATCGGTATTCTTCATGGTCACTCAAAATATCAAGTGCCATTTGAATCTCACGATCATTTCTAAGTGATTTTTCTGTCTTGCCGGTCTGGTAATAATATCTACTGACGATTTCCGTCTCGAGAAGATCAATGATCCGATCCTTGTTTTCCTCAAGATCGTCTGCTTTCTCCTGCTCAATGCTCTTTTGAATCTGCGAAATATGTTCATCCATAAACTGATCAAAATGATCAGCTTCTGCTGCTGCCATTAGGTCGTCAATCACCTTCTCAGTTTTGGTTTTAAAGGCAATGTTTTTCTCGTGTATAAAATCAACGAACTCTTTAAAATCTTCAAATTGAAAATCAACAGCATTGGGTATTTCAGCATGCTCTTGATGATACTTCGTAGCATAATCAAAGATTAAATTGTTTTCCTGAAGAAATCTGATAATAGAAGTTTCCTCAGATTCATCAATTCTCACATCTGGGATGATTCCGCCACCATCCAAAACAATTCTACCTCCTACCGTCCGAAACTCAGCTTTCTGATCATCTGGCACTTCAATTGGCTCACCATCAGAGTAGCTCACGCTTTGTATGCATCGCCCACTCGGTATATAATACTTTGCGGTAGTAAGTTTAAGTTTTGAATTATAGTCCAGGTCCACTGTGTTCTGGACCAGACCCTTCCCGTAAGTCTTATCTCCCAGTATTACACCGCGATCCAGATCTTGCACTACGCCACTTACAATCTCTGATGCTGAAGCCGTCCATTTGTTTGTCAGGATAACTACTGGCATGTCTGGCACAAGCGGCTCATTCATTGTTTTATAACTACGATCCCGATCACGAACCTTTCCTTTGGTAGTCACTACGACTTCATTGCGTGGGATAAATAGATTACTGATGCTTACTGCTTCACGCAAGTATCCCCCTCCATTATCTCTAAGGTCAAATACCAGATTTGTCATTTCGGGGTTCTCATCTCTTAGTTTTCTGATGGCGTCGCCGACATTCTTTCCGGCATTTGCAGAAAATGTGGTTAGAACTACATAGCCTGTATGATTATCCAGCATGCCACTATAAGGAACATTTTTTACTGACACTTCGTCTCTTTTCACCACAACATCCCTATCCTGATCTTCACCGGGTCGTCGGATCGTTATCGTTACGTCTGTTCCGGGAAATCCCTTCAAAACATCATTTACTTCATCGGTCTTCTTGCCCTTTGCATCTTTACCCTCGACGGCGATAATCATGTCTCCCGCACGTAGCCCGGCATCAATAGCTGGACCTCCTTCATAGGGCTCTACAATGGTCACGTAGTCTCCCATTTTACGCACTCGGGCGCCAATCCCGTCATATTTTCCTTCGGCCATATAACGATAGCTTTCGATGTCAGACTCTGATATGTAATTAGTATACGGGTCAAGCGTCTGCAACATCGCCTCGATACCCGTACGCATAAACTTCGCTGGGTCGATGTCATCCACATAGTGTGTATTGAGCTCTTTATATATGTTAGTGAAGATCTCAAGATTCTTACTAATCTCAAATTGCTTGTTGTCACCGTCAATAAATGCCATGCTAAACAGAGCAAGAAGAACGAGAGTCGATAACTTATAGAATTTCATACCGGAAGATTTTAAGTTTTAATGTAACGAATTATTCGGAGGAGATGTTTCAGTCCCTCAGATAAAGCACTGGTCAATCTCTTATTTCCCAATAAAATCACGCACCAACTTCTGGAGCATATCTGGTTGGTCGGCATGGACCCAATGTCCCGCATTGTCAATTGTCTGTATCGATGCATTGGGAAAGTACTGATCAATCAGACTACTTTCCTCCGCTTTTATGTAGTCAGATCTGCTGCCCCGAACAAACAGAGTCTCGCCATCAAAACGGCTATTGGATGAAAGCCCACTCATGAGTTGCGGGTATACATTAAATAAGACGGGAAGGTTTACTCGCCAATGAAATCCTTCGGTGGATCGTTTTAGGTTTTTCATCAGAAAGGCTACGATGCTTTGATCAGCAAGACCCTCAAACAGCTGTCGCTCTACTTCCTTCCTGCTTTCTACACCAGATAGGGTCACATTTTTTAGTGCTTCAAGGATATGACTATGCCTGTCTGCATAGGCACCGGGGCCGATATCGACCACAATCAATTTATCCACCATGTCTGGTTCATTTAGGGCCAATTGCATCACGACCTTTCCACCCATGGAGTGGCCCATAAGCGTCACATCATCGTACAACCACTGATCTTCCATGAACTGTATCAAATCAGCAGCCATGACTTGATAGTTCATTTCGTCAGCATGGGGCGACCTTCCGTGATTGCGTAAATCTATAGTGTACACCATGTGCATTTCTGACAGCTTCTTAGCAAAGCTGTACCAGTTGTCGGACATGCCTAGTAGACCATGTGCGATGACTACAGGACTTCCTTGTCCTATTTGCTTGAAATGTAGTTTCATCTGCCTTTATTCACCATTATAAAACTTGAACTCGCTAAAATTTGTTTCTGTACCTGATAGGGACGTTATTGTGCAGGATATACAAAAAATACCACTGGACTAGATGGCGTGCGCCGGGTTTAATATAATATAGAGCTACGATGAGTTTCAAAATCTCTTCACCCTTCTCACCCACAGGAGACCAACCTGAAGCAATTAGACAGCTGGTGGAAGGCATTAATGCGGACGAGTACGCACAGGTTTTGCTGGGCGTAACGGGTTCGGGTAAGACCTTCACGATGGCTAACGTGATTCAGGAGGTGCAAAGGCCTACATTGGTGCTAACACATAACAAGACGCTGACCGCTCAGTTGTATAGTGAGTTTCTCAGTTTCTTTCCTGATAATGCTGTAGAGTACTTTGTTTCCTATTATGACTATTACCAGCCAGAGGCATACATGTCTGTATCGGATACATACATAGAAAAGGATCTTTCAATTAATGAAGAGGTGGACAAACTTAGGCTCCGCGCTACGACCAGCCTACTATCCGGAAGGAGAGATATTATCATTGTGGCTTCAGTATCTTGTATTTACGGCATGGGAAATCCAGAAGATTACAAAACAGGGATTATCCGTGTGCACAGAGGGCAGATAATAAGTAGGAATACTTTCTTGTATAACCTGGTAGAAAGTCTGTACTCAAGAACCGAAGTCCGCTTTGATCGTGCTACATTTCGGGTCCGGGGTGATACTGTTGACATCAACTTACCTTATGTTGATTACGGATATAGAGTCGTCTTTTTCGGTGATGAAATAGAGACTATTGAGCGTATTGAAACGGAGTCAGGAAAGCGGATTGAGACTATTGAACATGCAGCTATTTTCCCGGCAAACCTTTATGTGGCCCCTAAAGACCGGATGAAAGGAGTCCTACGACAGATAGAGGATGAATTGCATGAGCAAGAAGAATACTTTGAAAAAGAAGCCAGATATATTGAGGCAAAGCGCATCAAGGAAAGAGTGACTTTTGACCTCGAAATGATGCGAGAATTGGGCTATTGTAATGGGGTAGAAAACTACTCTCGATTCTTTGATGGGAGACAGCCGGGTACCAGACCCTTCTGCCTGCTGGATTATTTTCCCGAGGACTTTTTGTTGGTGGTGGATGAAAGTCATGTGACGATTCCTCAGGTGCGGGGAATGTGGGGTGGAGACAGAGCTAGAAAGCTGAATCTGGTAAATTATGGCTTTAGGTTACCATCCGCAATGGATAATCGACCCCTTAGTTTTAACGAGTTCGAATCATTGATTAATCAGGTGGTTTTTGTAAGTGCAACACCGGGAGATTATGAACTAGAGCAAACCGGAGGGCTCTTTGTGGAACAGGTCGTGCGGCCTACCGGCCTGCTTGACCCTCCCATTGAAGTACGTCCCAGTCTGAACCAAATTGACGACTTGCTAGAAGAGATCAATAAGCGGATTGAGCTCAAAGAGCGTGTTCTTGTCACGACGCTCACCAAGAGAATGGCGGAGGAACTTACCAAGTATCTTACCCGGCTAAATATCATGTGTCGGTACATCCATTCTGAGGTGGATACTATGGAAAGGGTCGAAATTATTCAAAACTTGCGACAAGGCACATTCGACGTCCTGATAGGAGTTAATCTTTTGCGGGAAGGACTGGATTTGCCTGAGGTATCTCTGGTTGCAGTAATTGATGCAGATAAAGAAGGATTTCTCCGTAATGATCGGTCTCTTACGCAGACAGCTGGGCGGGCTGCTAGGAACGTGAACGGACTGGTCATATTCTATGCTGATAAGATTACCGACTCTATGCAGCGCACCATGGATGAAACGAATCGTCGAAGGGCTAAACAAATGGTATATAACGAAGAGCATAATATTACACCCACCAGCGTCAAAAAATCCATTGGAGTGGGTTCGATCCTTGATATCCGAAGTAATAAATCAAAAGCCTATATCGAACCCGAAGAACCCAATATCGCAGCAGACCCGATTGTCCAGTACATGACCAGAGACCAGCTTGAGATGATGGTAAAAGAGACTGAAAGAAAAATGAAAGCAGCAGCAAAAGAACTGGACTTCATCAGTGCGGCCCAATTGCGTGATGAGTTGTTTGCGCTTAAAAAACGACTGAAATCGATCTAATCCTTAAGATATAATCGAGCTTCCCAGGGTTGTAGCTCGTCGGATTCTATGGCCTTATAGTTTCCCAGTATTAAACGGTGTTCATTCAGATTTATGGGCATGGGAGTTCTTTCATTAGAAAAATTCAACAGTATCAGAAAACTCTCTTGCTCATCCGTTCGTGTATATGCATAGAGCTTCGGGTGATCCTCCAATAACAAGTCAAATTTGCCATAAACCAAGGTCTTATTGTTCTTTCGAGTATGCATTAGACGCTGATAAAACCGATAAATAGATGCTTCTTCCTCAAGATCATTCTTCACATTGATGGATTGGTAGTTGGGGTTAATGGGAATCCATGGATCTCCAGTTGAGAATCCTGCCTGTGATGAATCATCCCATTGCATTGGTGTTCTTACGTTATCTCTCCCCTGTGTTTCTACCAACGATAGGTACTCGGACTCTGACATTTCTCCATCCTTGCACAGGATTTGATACATGTTGAGGATCTCCACATCTCGATAGTACTCTATGGACGGGAATGATACGTTTGTCATACCTATTTCAGACCCAAAATAGATGGAGGGCGTACCTCTCTGAGTTAAAATCCACATACCCAGTAATTTGGAAGATTCAATCCGAAATTTTCCATCATTTCCAAACCTGGAAACCATTCTTGGAAAATCATGATTGTCCAGAAATGGACTGATCCAACTATCTTCAGCTAAGGCATGATCCCAATCTCGCAGGAGTTTCTTAAAGGTGATGAGATCGAATGGTTTCCGGTCAAATCGACCACCTGGCCCGTGATCTATTGCCATATGGTCCAATTGAAAGATCATATCTAACTCATTTCTTGACTGACTTACATAGAGATCTGCAAGTTCCTGAGTTATTCCAGGCCCCTCACCTACTGTGAAAATCTCATATTGACTCAAAACATCATGATGTAGACCCTTTATATATTCGTGTACCCTTGGTCCATTAGAATATACTTCTTCGATCACTTTGCCGAAATTATTTAAGTCAGCATCCGGAAAGTCTAGTCTTTTGCTAATCAGCGGAATTACATCCATGCGAAAACCATCAATACCCATATCTAACCAAAACCGCAAGACATCTGTCATGGCTTTTCGTACTGCCGGGTTTTCCCAGTTTACATCGGGCTGCTTTTTAGAAAATAAGTGCAGGTAGTAGGCATCTCGCGTTGGCATATATTCCCAGGCGGAGCCCCCAAAAAATGACGGCCAATTATTTGGAGGTCCTCCATTTTTGCCTTTTTTCCAATAGTAGTAATCACTGAATTCATTCTCTTCCGGTCGGGAAGACTGCTCAAACCAGGGATGTTCGTCCGAAGTGTGATTTAACACAACATCCAGGATCAACCGCATGCCTCGATTGTGCACCTCATCTAACAGTTCTTTAAAATCATCCATTGATCCAAATTCCGGATGTATTGAAAAGTAATCTGATATGTCATAGCCGTTGTCATCGTTGGGACTATTAAATATCGGGTTCAACCAAATGATGTCCACACCCAATTGCTGCACATAGTCCAGACGCTGAATAATGCCCCTCAGGTCTCCGATACCATCGCCATTACTATCCTGAAAACTTCTTGGATAGATCTGATAGATTACCCCTTCTTTCCACCATGTTTCTGCCATGACATTTCTTGATTAAAGTCTAATCATAAATGTAACCAACCCCGTTGGATCATTGTGTATATCACAGCAAACTTTACATGCCGCAAGTATTAGAAATGGAAATGCTAAATTTGTAAGCGAAAAGGGTCAATTTCTTTATGGCTACACCAAAAACAGTGGCATTTCACACGTTGGGCTGTAAGCTTAATTTTTCAGAGACTTCGGCTATTCGAAGGCAATTTGAGAAGGAGGGCTATCAGACCGTTGATATAGATGAAGGTGCAGACATCTGTGTCATTAATACCTGTAGTGTTACAGATTTTGCGGATCGGAAATGCCGGAAATTCGTGCGGAATGTTCTACGAAAAAATGATGATACGAAAATCTGCATAGTAGGTTGTTATGCACAGCTTAAACCACATGAAATTGCAGAGATACCTGGAGTGGACCTGGTATTGGGTGCGGCGGAGAAGTTTCGTATCCTGGAATATATCGAAGACTTGAGCAAGATGTCGGGTAAGGGCTGGGTCTTTGCGTCAGATGTTCGAGAAGCTAATACATTTGTAGAAGCATTTTCTTTCGGAGATCGCACAAGATCCTTCTTAAAAGTACAGGATGGATGTAATTACAAATGTAGTTTTTGCACCATTCCGCAAGCACGTGGAAAAAGCCGAAGTGACACGATTGACAAAGTACTCCGTAATGTGGAACAAATAGCCAAGCAAGGTGTACAGGAGGTTGTTCTGACAGGTGTCAATCTGGGAGATTTTGGCAACGGTACCGATGTCATCGAAGGTTTGCGTCCTAAAAAGGAAGCACTTTTTATTGACCTGATGACTGCACTGGAAAACCAGGGAGCCGTGCCACGGTTCCGGATATCCTCCATCGAGCCCAACTTGTGCACCAACGAAATAATATCATTTGTGGCTGGCTCCAAGCACTTTATGCCACATTTTCATATGCCGCTACAGTCAGGAAATGATAAGCAATTAAGAATGATGAAGCGCCGATATACACGGGCACTTTATGAATCCAGGGTCAAGCAGATTAAAGGGCTTATGCCACACGCCTGTATCGGTGTAGATGTAATTGTGGGGTTTCCTGGTGAAACATTAGAGGACTTCAACGAAAGCAAATCCTTCATTGCCGAACTATCCGTTGACTATCTACATGTTTTTACTTACTCAGAAAGGCCTAATACGATTGCTGAAAATATGTCTGAGCCCGTACCTGTCCAGGAACGAAGAACAAGAAATGAGGAACTGCGGCTTCTGTCTGTGAGAAAGAAGAGAGCTTTCTATAAACAGTTTATCGGGCGAACCAGAAGTGTGTTGCTTGAAAGGGATAAAAGACGGGGATTGCTTTCCGGCTTTACTGATAATTACCTGAAGATTTCGCTACCGGATACCAGGGGTCATTTTAACAAAATTGTGAATGTGCACTTAAAGGAAATTACACCGGACGGTGTGTTTGTTGCAGAACAGGTGTCTGACATGAATCAGTTACCTGAAGTTAAATCCCAACTCCAGACCCATTGATACCGGTCTGCTTTATTCTCTGTCTTGAAGTAAGTCTGAGAAGGCATATTTTACACTGAGATCGAGTGTGATAAAATGGATGTCAACCCCCGTATTTAATTGTAGACCCCGGCAAACCCTCGGTTAGATATTCATGCACAACTGAACCCTTCACATTGGCGATGTAGCGGAACATGCCTCCAAGGCCTAGTTGCCAATTGAGATGACGGTGGCGATATAATCTGGACTCAATACCGCGCAGTGCTTTCAAGGTGCTGTACACTTTCTTCACAGTAAAGTGAACTCTTCAAATCCCAGATTATGGCCTTTCTGATGTTGGGCAAATAAATTCCGCCGTCAAAAATGTCATTCAAATCAAACCTCCCTTTAACGAAGCGATGCTTTCTTGAGCGATGAGCACATAAACAGAAGAATGGAGGCTAGATAAAAGAAGCGCATTGAAAGAGTTGTAAATCGGCCAATTACCTTGGCTAAAAAAATAAGCGCCAGTGTTGAAACACATGCTGGCGCCCATTCACCCTTACAACAAAATTTGATTCTTATGGTCAGTTCTTTATTAGATATACCGACCGCAATATCTTACGGACAAAGTAAGGAAACTTCGCACCACCCAAAAACCCCATATTCATGGGGTGTCTTTAAGAAAGCACCCCATGGACTTTTTTAACCATATAAAGTCATATTATGTCTGATTTGTATCAAAGGGCATATATATGATGTGGTCACTTGTTTTAATTCTATTTTTGCGTCAAACAACAGGAAATGTATCCAGATCTTTCGTATTTATTCCATGATCTTTTTGGAACAGAGTTACATAATGGTCTTTCGTTGATTAAGACATTCGGGTTTGTACTTGCCCTGGCATTCCTGGCGAGTAGTTATGTTTTTGGCAAAGAACTAAAAAGAAAAGAAGCCCAGGGATTGATAAAACCCAGTAAAGAAACCGTGAAATTGGGCTTTCCCGCCACACCTTCCGAAATCATATTAAATGCAATTATTGGTTTTCTCCTGGGTTTTAAAGTGATTTATCTGATACAGCACCATAGCGAGATTGGTAATGATATTTTTCCCTTTCTTACTTCCTGGGAGGGAAGTTGGATTGGGGGTTTACTTGGTGCTGTTGCATTCGGGGGGTTACAATGGTGGGGCAAGCATCGGGAGAAGTTGAAGAAGCCAGTGGTCAAGGAAGTTGACGTGCACCCACATCAACGAAATGTTGATATCACCATTCGATCGGCCATATCAGGTATTATCGGAGCTAAGATATTTGCCATATTCGAGAGTGTCGAGAACGTAAAGGCCTTCTTAGCCAACCCCATAAGCACCTTCTTTTCAGGAAGTGGACTTGCTATCTACGGAGGGTTGATTGTTGCTTTCTTTTATGTTTTCTGGTATGTAAGAAAAAAGGGTATGAAGCCGATTCATGTGATGGATGCTGCGGCACCTGCCATGATCATGGGCTATGCTGTAGGGAGGATTGGTTGTCAACTATCTGGGGATGGAGACTGGGGTATTGTCAATGCGCTCTCTCAACCTTCATGGTGGTTTCTTCCAGATTGGATGTGGGCATACGATTTTCCTCATAATGTTCTGGAGCAAGGCGTAGCCATAGAAGGCTGCGAAGGACCGTATTGCCGAAGACTTGCGCAACCTGTCTATCCAACACCCTTTTATGAGGTCATTGCGAGCTTACTGATTTTTGGTGTCCTCTGGGGACTACGCAAACGAATTACCATACCGGGTGTGATCTTCTTCATATATGTGACCCTGAATGGATTTGAGCGCTTTTGGATAGAAAAAATCAGAGTGAATGATGAAATTCCATTTCTGGGTATGAATCCCTCACAAGCTGAGATTATCTCATTCCTGCTATTTTTCATTGGAATAGGCGGTATCATATATCTTATCCAGATACACAAGAAAAAGAAAGCGGGCTAAGGACTATAGGTTCGCAACCTTTCGCATCAAATCATAGATATCCTGCGCTGACTTGTCCCAGCTGAATTGTTGGACTCGTTCATACCCCTGCTTTCGTAACGTTAGAGCCAGATCTGCACTTTTACTAAGACTTGCCATGGCTTCTGCTATTGCTTCCGGGTCTAGAGGGTTCACCAGGAGAGCCGCCCCTTCAGCAACTTCCTTCATGGAAGACTTGTCAGATGTAATTACGGGCACTCCCAGTTTCATTGCCTCTACAATAGGAAGTCCGAACCCTTCAAATAGTGAAACATAAACGAGTCCTATACTTCCGCATATTAAGTCGATCAGTGCAGGATCGTCCACATATCCTGTGAAATGGACATCCTTCTTATACTTCATTTTTTGCATTGTATCTCGTATTTCATTTACCTTCCATGCCATCCTTCCCACGAGTTTCAATTTGATATTGTTATCCGTTTTCATCTTGAACTGGTCGAATGCCAGCAGTAAATTTGAGATGTTCTTTCTAGGGTGAATAGCACCCAAGGCTATGAAGTACCTGGTCTGCCCAGGTGAAGGATTTGTGACAGAATCAGGGCATTTGAATTCTCTAACACCATTGTAGACGACGGATATTTTATGTTTTGAGGCTGGAAAGTGTGTTAAGACATCCTCCTGTGTTGATTTGGAAACTGTCACAATACGATCAGCTCGCGCAATAAATTTTGGCATAAAGTATTGATAGTACTTTCGCTCTGACCACTTTATCTGATCCGGATAGTGAAGATATGCAAGATCATGTATGACAAGAAGCGTTTTCTGCACGGTCTCTGATAAGGACATAAAACCATCAGGAGAATAAAACAGATCTGCCCGGTGACACTTATAAATCTGGGGAATCAATTTTTCAAACCACCAATAGAACAGGAAAGGATGTCTGGCTGGTGGCCTCAGAATGATAGGTGTTACGTTGGGTCCGAAGATGTGGGATTTAGAATATGGTCTGTCAAAACAGAAGATAAAATGATCATCAGGGTGGCCCTCTACAATCCGCTTTAGTATCTCGTAACTATGTAACCCGATTCCTTCCAATCTATCAGGGAGGAGAAACCGGGCATTGACCAAAATTCTCATGTGCGTGCAGATTTCACATAACCAGAACCTTAATTTTTGGGAGGCTCTTTGAGTGATCTTTTCCTAAATTAGTGACTTATAATATTAATTAGCTAGGTGCAACATACAGATATTTTGGTCATCGGGGCGGGAGTTGCGGGGTTGACTTTCGCCATAAAAATGGCCGAGCGAAGACCAGACCTTCAGATCAAAGTAATCACCAAATCTAAATTGGGAGAAACAAATACGAGCTATGCCCAGGGTGGTGTAGCTGCTGTGTGGGATCTTAAGGTAGACAGTTATGAAAAACACATCGCAGACACAATGGATGCAGGTGATGACCTCTGTGATCTTGAAATCGTCAAAATAGTCGTGAAGGAAGGTCCCGAGCGAGTGAAGGAACTCATCAGTTGGGGGGCCCGCTTTGATAAACATGAGGGCAGTTATGACCTTGGACGTGAAGGAGGGCATTCAGAAAATCGGATTCTGCACTATAAGGATTTGACCGGCTGGGAGATTCAACGCACTCTGAATGAAAAGGCTAAATCCTTTGAAAATATCGAGCTGGTGGAACAGATATATGCAATTGATCTTATCACACAGCATCATTTGGGTTATAGTGTGACCAGAGTGACACCGGATATCACCTGTTTTGGTGCTTATGTGCAGGACAAGGCAAGAACAGAGATCGATGCTATCATTGCCAAGGTAACGGTGGTGGCAACAGGAGGAGCAGGACAAGTGTACCGAAACACTACCAATCCAACCATAGCAACCGGAGACGGAATCGCTATGATGTACCGGGCAAAGGGACGACTTGAGAACATGGAGTTTGTCCAGTTTCATCCGACGGCACTTTATAACCCGGCGGGTGAAAATCCAGACTTCTTGGTCTCTGAGGCAGTTAGGGGATTTGGAGCAGTTCTTCGTACGACAGATGGTAAGGAGTTTATGCACCGATATGATGAAAGGAAGTCGCTGGCTCCGCGAGACATTGTAGCAAGAGCCATTGACAATGAAATGAAGATCCGGGGTAATGACTATGTACTGCTCGATTGTACCCACCTGGACAAGGAACAATTTCTTGGACACTTTCCAACAATCTATAATAAATGTCTTTCTCTGGGAATTGATGCCATGAAAGACATGATTCCTGTTGTTCCAGCATGCCATTATATGTGTGGAGGAATCAAAGTAGATGCTATGGGGAGGAGCTCTGTGAATCATGTATATGCAGCAGGTGAGTGCACAAGTACGGGACTGCACGGTTCCAACCGACTGGCTTCAAACTCTTTGCTGGAAGGCCTTGTCTTTGCCCATAGAATAGCTGAAGATGTAGACAAAATCATTGACGGCATCTCTTATAAAGAAGGAATTCCTGAGTGGAACGCAGAGGGTACTATCGAACCCAAAGAGATGGTCCTTATAACGCAGAGCTGGAAGGAGCTTAAAGAAATAATGAGTAGTTATGTGGGAATAGTACGCAACAATGTCAGATTGAAAAGGGCCTTGGCAAGGCTACATTTGCTATATAAAGAGACGGAATATCTATACCAGACCACAATATTGTCTCCACAGTTATTTGAGTTACGAAACCTAATAACGATTGCATATCTAGTGACTAAGTCAGCGCACATGCGTCGAGAAAGCCGAGGTCTCCATTACACAACTGATTATCCCAATAAGCTTGATTTCTTAGATGTGACGATCTTATAATAAGAAAAGGCCCGCCGATTGTCGGCAGGCCCTTGGTTTATTCGACTTCTATGAATGTAATGTACTATTGTGGATCTTTTCCTCCATCCAAGTAGTCCTGATACTCTTTTAGCTGATCCCAATTACCTGCCGCTGCCATCTCGGCCTGTTTTGGCCAGGTTTTAGGGTCATGTATACGATATCTCTCTCCGGCAGCACTAAGGATTTCACGGATTGTATCTGGCGAAGACTGTGAAAGTTGTAGCCAGGTCTTTATATCATTATCATGGAGTAGCTGCTGAATTTTTGGTCCGATTCCTTCTACTACTGTGAGATCGTCCTGTTTGATACGTTTCCCCATGTGAAAAACCACATTCATAGACTCTTCAAAGGAGGGTTGATCCTCACCCGAGGGTTCCACGCCATTCACAAGATAGTCTTGATATGATCGCAGTTTCAGCCATTCACCGTTAGCTGCCATCCCTGCCTGCTTGGGCCATGTGCTTGGATTTAATAGTCTGAATCGCTCTCCAGCTTCATCCAGTATGTTTTGTATCTGAGGCACAGATGTACTACTCAATTGATTCCAGGTATGAATACTCGAAGTCTTTAATAGAGACTCGGTTTTAGGACCGATACCCTCGATGATTTTGAAATCGTCCTCTGCAATACGCTTTCCAAATACCGCCTTGGCACCTTCACCATCAAAGGCTTTGATACCGGCACCGGCTATATCTGCAGCCAGACTCGAAACCATGGCTTCTTCCAGAGCAGGGTCAACTTCAATACTTTCAGCCTTTACATTGGTCGTGGGTTCCAAGGGCACATCTGCACCAGCTTCAGATTGCAGTGACAAACGGGTTAGTTCTTTTTCAGCATGTGATAATTTACTAAAAAGCGAAGCATTTTCTCCCTTTACAGTAATCATTGCGCTGTTGCAACTTTCCAGGTCACTCTCCAGATCTCCAATGCGTGTGCGAGCACTTTTGAGATTTCCTTCTAGTTCCGCTATTCTTGATTTATGGCGAGTACAGTGAATAAGATGGTGTAAAAACCAGCCCAGGAGAAACATTCCAAGACAAATGAAAAGAATCTCAAAACTATGGGAAGTAAATGTTCCAGTGCCTGGACGCAACACTGGATTTTGTGCTTGCAATAGTATTAACATATCGATCGTTTTGTTTTGCTAATTATGAAATGATGGTGAGTTCTACCCTTCGGTTTTCCTGACGGCCTTCCTCGGTATCATTGCTGGCAATCGGTACCTCCTCACCCCTGGTTTGCGCAATGATCCTATCAGCAGGAATGCCCTTGTTTATTAAAAGCGCTTTAATGGCATCTGCACGTTTTTGACCCAGTCTTAGATTGTGTGGCGCACTTGCACTACTATCTGTATGTCCGACCAACCTCACACGCTTATCATTCGTTTTTAGGTGAGCAACCAGTTCGTCAAGGTATTCATTAAGTGCTTGATTTTCCAACATGTCATCGCTTGCATGCGGGAAACGAATTACCATTCTGCCTTCTATCTCTCGTACTGAGCTATTATTAACCACTTTCCTAAAAGAAGCAGACTTAAAGGGAGCTTCCATAATATCAGAATCAGGGATATCTATCAAGCTGCTTTTAAGTTGAATGCGGTCATCTGGCAGATTTGGGAAAAGTGCTCTGATTTGATTGGCACGAGCAAGCCCCAGATTTTCGAATGTGGTATTATTGGCCTCGTTTGCTGAGTACAAGCCGGTGATTTCCAGAATGTCTGTTGGTCCCAGGGTATTCAGAATGGAGTCCCTGTAAGAATCGAATCCAGGACCTGTGACAGCCTCAGTGGCAGACCAATTAAATAGTAGCCTTCCTTCAGTTGCTTTCAACTCCTCAGTGATGGGAGTATTCGCAGGAGCTTCAACCTCTGAGTTGCTATCCTCGACGGATGTCGCAACAGATTGTTCTACCGTTTGACCAAATGGACAAACCTGCTTGTGGGGGCAAACGTACCACCACCAGGAGAGAAGAAAAAATACCGCGGTAGTGATCCAAAGTATCGTTTTCATAAAACCACATTTTAACAAGTTCTTTTAAAGATAGTCAATACACAGGAATAATGTAGCACAAGTGTCCACATATATTGCTGATTATTAAGCAATTAAAGCTTTATATGTTGTCAAGCAATATGAGGTTTTATCTTGGGAATGTGCCATATAACTTCATCAACCCTTTACAGGTTACTATCCATGCTAATTCCAAAAAAAGTAATTGCCTTCCTTTGAGGGATGGATACGCCACGCATAGTTTCACTTGATGGGTTATAAGGTTAACATTCCGCTAATAAAAAATTGTTTTAAATTCAAGCGTTCACTCAGAGAAACCATTGTGAGTTTCTAAAAATCAAATGAAATATGCAAATAAAGGAGCAATCCAAGGAATATGATGTATGTATCGTGGGGTCTGGCGCAGGAGGTGGAATGGCAGCCAATATCTTGTCTGCTGCAGGTCTAAAGGTCGCACTATTAGAAGCGGGACCTTTCTTTGATCCGGCTAAACCTGAGCATCAGACTCAACTTAAATGGCCCTGGGAATCTCCAAGGAGGGGAGCGGGCAGTACCCGGGCATTTGGTGACTTTGATGCGGCTTATGGTGGATGGGAAATAGACGGCGAACCCTATACCCGCAAAGACGGAACTGAGTTTGATTGGTTCCGGTCCAGAATGCTAGGCGGTCGAACCAACCACTGGGGCAGAATATCCTTACGGTTTGGCCCTCTGGACTTCAAGCGAAAAGAAGTGGATGGCCTAAGCGACAACTGGCCTATCAGTTATAACGACATTGCTCCTTACTATGATCGGGTGGACAAGACCATTGGAGTGTTTGGTTCCAAGGAAAACATGCCGAATGAGCCTGATGGTTTTTTCTTGCCAGCTCCTAAACCTCGATTGCACGAACTGCATTACATCAAAGCAGCGCGTATGTCAAAGATACCGGTGATTCCCTCCCGGCTTTCTATTCTGACAAGACCGATCAATAAGAAACGTGGGGTATGCTTCTACTGCCGTCAATGCAGCAGAGCTTGCCAGGTCTACGCTGACTTCTCTTCCAGTAGCTGTTTGGTAATACCTGCCTTGGAGACCAATAATGTTGATCTTTATGTGAACGCTATGGTGAGAGAAGTGACTACTAATGATGAAGGTCTTGCCACTGGTGTATCATACGTGAGCAAGGACGATGGCCAAGAGTACAAAGTGAAAAGCAAAGTAGTTGTCTTGGGTGCTTCGGCCTGCAGCACAGCCAGAATACTACTTAACTCAAAAAGCGCACAACACCCTAATGGGTTGGGAAATAGTAGTGACCTGATTGGTAAGTATCTTCATGATTCCACTGGGGCATCGCGATCTGGATTTGTTCCGGCTCTGATGAATCGGGATCGATATAATGAAGATGGAGTAGGAGGAATGCACGTCTATACTCCCTGGTGGCTTGATAATAAGAATTTGGACTTTGCGCGAGGTTATCATATTGAAGTGTGGGGAGGTATGGGTATGCCATCTTACGGTTTTGGATTCAATGTGGATGAGATGAATCGCTTCGTACAAGATGCTACGGGCTACCGTAGAGGAGGTTATGGAAGTAAGCTTAAAGAAGATGCCCGAAGGTTCTATGGTTCAGTCGTCGGCATGAGTGGTCGAGGTGAATGTATAGCAAGGAAGGAAAACTACTGTGAGATTGATCCTGATGTGGTGGACAAATACGGAATTCCAGTATTGAGGTTTCACTATAAGTGGTCGGATCAAGAAATAAGGCAGGCAAAGCATATGCAGGATACTTTTGAAGAAATTCTCACCAACATGGGTGCAGAAATCTTAGGTGAGAAGCCAGGTCCTGAACAAGAATATGGGTTGGCCGCACCCGGTAGAATTATCCATGAAGTCGGAACTACTCGCATGGGCGATGATCCTCGCACTTCTGTCACGGATAAGTATCAAAGACTACACGATGCAAAAAATGTATATGTCGTAGATGGAGGATCATTTGTATCGCAAGCGGATAAAAATCCAACATGGACCATTCTGGCCCTCTCCTGGAGAGCTTCCGAGTTTCTAATTGATGAACTAAAAAAGATGAACATCTAATGGATCGAAGAGAATCACTTAAGTCGTTACTTATAGCCGGCATGGCCGGTGGCCTAATTGTACAAGGATGCAAAGAATATGATGCAGACACTGCGAAAGTAAGTGATGTAGCAAGTGAACCCGGTGGTGGATACGGTAGAACTCAGGAAGAATTGATCCGGGATCAGCAACTCCGCGAAGCATCTTTTCTTACCGAGCACGAACTAGCAACTATTGCTGTGCTTTGTGATATCATTTTGCCTGCCGACGAAACTTCTGGATCGGCAACGGATGCTGGAGTGCCCGAATTTATTGATTTCATAGTAAAAGACATGCCCTATCATCAGCTCCCAATGCGAGGTGGCATCAAGTGGCTGGACAATGAGTCAGCCAAGCGATTTGGAAAGGCATTTGTAGATTGTGAGGATCAGCAGCAAATTGCGATAGTCGAAGATATAGCCTATCCAGATGAAGTAAAACCCGCATATTCACAGGGCGCCAAGTTTTTTGATCTTATGCGAAATTTGACCCTCACAGGTTTTTACACTACTCGTATGGGAATTGATGACCTTGGCTTCAAGGGAAATGTTCCTAATACATGGGATGGTGTTCCAGATGAGGTGCTTGCCAAGCAGGGATTATCCTATGATGAGGATTGGTTGGCCAAATGTGTTGATCAGTCCAAGCGGGATCAACTCCCACAATGGGACGACGAAGGAAATTTAATCGGCTAGTCAGGCAATCGAAAGGCTATATAAGCATCACCTGACTTGGTGCCCATTTTACCTCCACCGCAGGCAATCACCACATATTGCTTGCCATCGACAGCATACGAGGCGGGTGTGGCATAGCCTCCAGCGGGTAAATCCGTTTCCCATAGTAGATTACCATTTGTGCGGTCGAAAGCCCGAAACTTTTCGTCTAAGGTCCCACCGATAAAGATGAGACCTCCCGCGGTGGAAAGAGGCCCTCCATAGTTTTCTGTTCCAGTGGGATCCTCGGAGTCTCTACTTCCTGGGTGAGAGCCCAGAGTGACTTTCCACTTGATCTCTCCTTTTGCCAGATCAATGGCATTGAGAGTCCCCCAAGGTGGATTAATCGCTGGAAATCCATCTTGGTCTTTAAATCGTACATAACCACTCATGAAGTATGGATATTTCCAATCCGATTTTGCGAGATTGGATCTCATATCTGGATCAGCTTTTTCCTTAGAGTCAAATAGAAATGCTGTGATAGCTTTAATGGCATCATCATTGAGATTTGAAAAAGAAGGCATCAATCCTCGACCATTCTTTATGATTTCGCTAATCTCCTCAGCTGATTTACGTGATTTTATACCTTCCAAAGAAGGCACAGTGTATATGCTGGCCCCCTTCTTGTCCGCACCATGACACATCTGACATTGTGTACCATAGAGATTTTTGCCGGTAGTGGCCAGGAACCCATCATTTTCTTCTTTGTATTTGATCATTTTGATGATCCAGGGCATCTCACTTGCATTGATATACATAACACCGTTTTCATCCACAGAGGCACCCCCCCATTCTCCTCCACCATCGAAGCCGGGAAGCAAAATGGTTCCCTCTTCGCTGGGTGGAATAAACTCTCTGCCTTTCCGTAAGCTGGTCCACAAGGCTCGCACGAATGCATGTGCTTCAGGGGTTCGATTAGTAAGGTCTTCTTCATCAAAGCTTCCCCTCGAAAACCGTGGAGGTTTGGAAGGAATGGGCTGGGTTGTAGATACTTCTTCACCTTCTAGATCAGAGGGCGGTACTTCAATTTCATTAACAGGAAAAAGGGGTTCTCCTGTTTCTCGATCAAAAATCCAAACGTAACCTGATTTGCTGATTTGCGCCACGTAATCACCTTCCTCACCGTCAACATTTAGTCGCACCAAATTAGGCGGTGCAGGTAAATCTCGATCCCATACATCGTGGTGGATAGTCTGAAAGTGCCATATTCTTTCGCCTGTCTCTGCGTTGAGTGCAATTAAACTATTGGCAAATAGATTATCACCTTTTCGGTCACCACCATAAAAATCATATGCTGCAGATCCTGTAGGAACGAAAACAATACCCCGTTCATGATCAATGCTGACTCCACTCCATGCATTTGCACCACCCATTTCTTCCCAGTTTTCTGCCGGCCAAGATTCATGGCCAAATTCTCCTGGATGAGGAATCGTATGGAAGACCCAAACAAGCTCACCGGTATGTACATTAAATGCTCTTATGTAGCCTGGAGCGGCACCCATGGCTTCGGATACTCTCACGCCTAGGATGTACAAGTCCTTGTAAATTCTACCCGGACTATTGGCGCTCACAAATAATTCTTGTGACCGATCACCAAGACCAACATGCAAATCAATGGCACCTTCTGTCCCAAAGCCAGTTATGGGTTGTCCAGTCTCAGTGTCGATTGAAAACAATTTATCACCTGCAGCAAACATCAATTTCTTCTCATCTCCATTTTGCCAAAGAGATAGACCTCTGTTTACCCCCATACCAAACATGTCATAGCTGCCATCAAATGGATCAAATCTCCAAATCTCTTCTCCTGATACAGCATCAATGGCAAGAAGTTTAAGCTTTGGAGACGTACCGTATAAGACACCATCAACTACCAGAGGATTACATTGTATCTGTGATCTGCCATCACCATCGCCATCGCCACTATTATAAATCCAGGCGACTTCCAGCTCTGATACATTATTCACATTGATTTGTTCAAGTGTACTGAATTGATTGGAACCGGGATCTCCCTGATAATGCGCCCAGTCCGAGTCTGGTACGGTTTTAGGACTTACTTGACAGCCCATAAAGGCTACAAGTAGGATTAGTGAAAAGTATTGGAAATTCATTCAGCACAATTTGAGTTTGGTGAATTTCGTAATTTTCCTAGACTACAAATGACATCATTACAATCTCATGAAGAATTCACGTAGCAGAAGAGAGTTCATAAAACAGTCCCTGATCGTTGGTTCCGGCATATCAATTGTGCCGGCTCATGTGTTGGGAGGAACGAAACACCTGGCGCCTAGTGACAAAATTACAATTGGGGTCATAGGTGCTGGTAGACAAGGACGAAGACTTGCCTCTCGATTTGGAGAGAAAGAGAATGTACGAATTCTGGCGGGGGCTGATGTTGATGGATCGAAACTTTCCAGGTTTCAGGGCGATCTTAAGTCAGTCATGGAAAAACAACATGGATCTACCGAAAGCTGTGATATATATCAAGAGTATGGAGAGATCCTGGAAAGGGATGATATTGATTCGGTCATTATAGCATCTCCGGATCACTGGCATGCGAAAATGTCGATTGATGCCATGAAGGCAGGGAAGGATGTATACTGCGAAAAACCATTGGCCCATACTATTGAACAAGGCAGGGAGATGGTTGATACGGCGGCTAAAACTCAACGGATACTTCAGACCGGAAGCATGCAACGCTCTGCAGCACCATTCCGACACGCAGTGGAACTCGTCAGGAATGGATACATCGGGGACATACAAAAAGTGCTGGTGAATGTTGGCGATCCCGCCATTCCTTGTGAACTTGAATCCATGTCCGTACCACAGCACCTGAATTGGGATGCCTGGGTAGGACCCGCTAAATATCATGGTTATCATACGATGTTGAATCCTTTGGTCGACGAAGAAATCTGGGCCCAATGGCGACAGTTTAGAGAATATGGGGGTGGAATTTTATCTGATTGGGGTGCCCACATGTTTGATATTGCTCAATGGGCTCTGGACATGGATAGAAGCGGACCGGTACTATTGATACCCCCTTCTGATAGAACTGCCAAAAGAGGTCTGAAGATGATCTATGACAGTGGTGTAGAAATGGTGCACGAAGATTTTGACCGAGGTTGGGCTGTACGGTTTATCGGATCCGAAGGATCACTGGATGTCAGTCGTCAATTCCTTGACTCTAAACCAGGTCATTTGGCAAACATTAAGATATCGAGTGACGAACTTCATGTATATCATAGTGATGATCATTATGAGGATTGGATCAATGCCATCAAGAAGAGAACCCAACCGATATGTGATGCAGAGACAGGACATCGCTCTTCCAGTGTGTGTAATCTTGCCAATATCGCCTATCAGATAGGACGACCACTTAGATGGGATCCGGTCAAAGAAAAGTTTGCTAAAAACAAGGATGCTAATCGACTACTTGGTTATAAGCCACGAAAAGGATATCGATAACAGACCGACTAGGCACTCTATCGAAATTTTTTTTAGATTTGTAGTAGACTGATTGCTCTGTTTTGACAACCCGGGAACATTTGTGTCGAAGTACAGTCGCTGTGGTAAGTGACCAAGGTTTAAAAGGTGCATCTACTGCCAAGATCGCCAGCAAGGCTCGTGTAGCCAATGGCACCCTGTTCCATCACTTCAAGACAAAAGCCGATCTACTCAAGGCTACGTATCTATTTATCCAAAATGACTACCTGTGGCATATCATGGGCTTGTTTGATCATAATGCCACGGCGAAGGACCTCGCCAAAAGATGGAAAAAGACACTGCGCCAATCTGTTGACTATTGGATAAGAAATCCAAAGTATTTTGAATTTGTACGTCAGATTTCTCATTCATCATATTATGATGAATCACTCAAATCCGAGGTTGATGTCATTTATTCGAGGATTCTGGACAGTTTGAATGATGGTGCTGATCTAAAGGTGCTGCGGAGTGGTGATGCAAATGTGAAAATGCATCTAATGCTTCAAAGTATATTGACACTGGTCTATCTGATATTTAGAGAGGAGGACAGTAAAAGACAAGATACTATGAGAAGGGAAGGATTGACGTTCATTTGGAGGGCATTAAAATCATGATGTCTACCTTTTTCTCAATCTCACTAGAATGTCTGTCTTGGAGCCTAATGTTACTAAGGGCTTGAGATCTACCTTTTGACTTGAGGGTAGAATCTCATACTTCGATAAGATTTTGGAGACCACAATTTGCATCTCCATCATAGAGAAGTGTTGGCCGATACAGAGTCTGGGACCTCCCCCAAAGGGCATGAATCCTATATACTTGTTTGGGGGCTTATGGAGAAATCGTGCAGGTTTAAACTCCCCTGAATCTTCCCAAAGATCGGGATCATGGTGTAGCCCGTACAGGTCAATGAATATTCGGGATCCTCCTGGAATTAAGAGTTCACCCATTTCGTCGTCATCTTTCGCTATTCGGTCAATGATCCAGGCAGGAGGATAAAGACGCATCGATTCATTTATTATCGCTTGAATGACGGAAGTTTCTCTAAAGTCTGTCGGATCGAAGCCCACACCCTTGCTACCTATCTCCTCGTATGCTTTTTGCTGCCAAT
The DNA here is from genome assembly GCA_050298535.1 of Saprospiraceae bacterium. Taxonomy (GTDB): domain Bacteria; phylum Bacteroidota; class Bacteroidia; order Chitinophagales; family Saprospiraceae; genus JABDMH01. The sequence continues at coordinate 165,067 of JBNKUI010000087.1, read as the reverse complement.
CAGGGTGATGTGAAAGTAGGTACAAAGTCCAGGCCAGTGCGTTTGATGTTGTTTCGTGTCCAGCAATAAACAAGATCAGACTCTCTTCCAGTAGTTGCTGTGGATTCATTCCTAACCCGGTATCTTCATAGCGGGCGTCTATCAGCATCTGCAATAGATCATCGGAATTGCTGCCATTGCTTTTCCGTGCCTGGATGACATCAAGTAGTGTTTGTTGAACCTCGTTTGCAATTTCATCATGCTTCCTAACCCTGCCAGAGATTATAAACCAGGCTTTTAAGTACGGCTGGCGAATCTGTCGGACAACAAAGGATTGAATCTTTTCGATCTTACTACTGAGTCTGTCTACATCGGTAGGTTTGATCGCATCGCTAAAGAGAGTTCTTGCTATGATCTGAAAAGACAATCTATGTATGGACCTTGATATGTTCACTTCATGTTGTCCGTCACATTCAGGAGCTAAATGATTTCTTAGATGATTATCCACCTCGTCCTCCATGAGACTTATCAGATTACTAAGTCGGTCCCGATGAAAACCTGGTTGTATGAGTCTGCGCTGTTGTAGCCAATATTTTCCTTCTGAAGTCAGGAGCCCTCGGCCAACAAAACGTCCTAAAATCTTAGTTTGAATGTCTGACTTCTTATAGTTCCGATGGTTCTTTTGGAGAATATGTTTGATCAAGGAAGGATCCGTGGTCATAATTCCCTTTTGAATACCTCCAATGTGAAAGAAGTAGGTCTTGCCATACTTCTGTCTATTTTCTTCTAGTATTTCTATAGGGTTAGCAACGAAACGAAGAGCTCTTATGATCGATTTCCATCTTGGGACTGAAGGAGGAGTCTGTGCCAACTGCTTATATGCGTGTTAATTTCACGGGATAGGTATTGCCTGAATACCATTGAGGTACATAGAGATTTTCATCTTCATCAATGCAGACATCATGTGGATTCATAAAAGTCCGACCATCATACGTTAAACTGTCTAGTGCACCATTATGGAAGGTAGTTTCATTAGCACCAGGAGCTGCCACAATGTTATTCTTCTTATCAAGAATAACGACAATACCATCATATTCCCACCAAGACTTCGTACCAATCACAGCAAAATGCAGATACTCACCCTTGATAACAGGCCGACAAATCCAGCATCCAGGTATTTTTATAGATTCAATGAATTGACCGTCCATCGAAAATCGCTTGCACTCGCTAGTAGCTTGACTGGAAACCAGTAATGTCGGGCGTACTTGACGGTAGTCAACAGTAATGCCGTGACATCCATTCAAGCTTCCATGGTCATCATGCAAGCCTCCGAAATGACACTTATAACGTCCCTGGGCATCGTATTGTATCACATAATTAAGGCCATGACCATCTGCAACATAAATGTCCCCATTGGGTCCAATCGCTACTTCCGTTGGTCTGAATTGCTCTTTTGTCTGATAAATGCCGGCTTCTTTGGGATAATCAATCTTCAAGAGTTCTTCACCCTTCATGTTGAGTTTATAAATCTGATGCCGATCAGTATCCGTAATGAAAATGCACTCGTCAGCGCCTTCTCCACATAGAGTTAATCCGTGAATTCCCGGATAATCATGTCCCCATGTCTTGTGTACACGACCTGACTTGTCATAGATTATGAAGTTATTTCTTGTGTGTGTAGTCACAAGTATCAGTCTTCCCTTACTGTCCTGCACCATTTCATGACAGTGTTTGACAGGAATGTTGCCAGGATCTTGAATGCCCCAGTGCTTATCAACACGGTATTTGAAGTCACCGTGACCAACGACTTCTCCCACAAATGGTGTCTTATGGTGTATAGCATAAGATGCATGTGGTAATAACGGAGTGCTTGCTAAAAGTATAGCACTTCGAGTCAGAAAACTACGACGGGTCTTCATTGCATTCATGAAGCTTCAAAAGATTTAAACGGTTTACACACTTAGTGAATTCGAGAAGCCCCCCAGCTCAATTAATTTGATTCTGTATACTCGTACCCACCGATTACTTCCACATCAGGAATCTTGGACTTTATGGTGTTTATGCCTTCTTCACCCAGATCAGTCTGCCATATATACAATTTGGTTAGCGATTGGATAGAAGCCAAGTAAGGTGCACAAAGATCGCTAATTTTTGTATTGTACAAATTCAAACTTGACAGATTTTTAAGATTTGTCAGATTTTCGATACCCTCATCTGTGATCTGAGGGTTGTTTTCAAGTTTCAAACGCAATAAGTTATCCATTTCACCAATGGATTTGAGTGCATCATTTTCTATGCCAGATTTTGCCAGATATAGCCAGGCAATGTGACTCTTGGCGGGATCTAGTGCTGAGATCTGATCATTTATAGAGAGACTATCGATTCCTTTCCAACGTACTTCGACAAAGTTAGTGGTTTGTGATATTGGTTTAATTGAAAATCCTGCCGCTTCAATTTCTGCAAAAAGGGATGAATCCAGCGGTTCGATTGTATTTTTTTCAAGGAATGTTTTGGGTTTTGTATCTAGTTTATGTCTTTGGATCAATATTCTCTTCACATCCTCGGGAACCTCCACCCCGGTTACTGTTTGTTCAAATGAAGCTCCTGAATTTATCCACCACTCCAATAGTTTAATCTCCTGATAACTCAAGGGAAGTCCACTCGGGGGCATATATTTCCTGGATGAGGGATTCATGGTGACACGACTAAACAATTCACTTTGTTGAGCTGAAGCCTCGATAACAGCACCATCTCTACCACCTTCCAGAATACCTTCTTTCGTCGAAAGGTCTAATCCACCCTTACTAACTTTGGCATTGTGGCAGCTCACACATTTTTGATCAACAAAAGGCTGGATTAAATCCTCATAAAGGACTGTAGAATCAGGATCCAAGAAGGTCTCATAAGATGTATTTCCTTCATAGGAAGCTAGTTTTTTTACAAAACCTGGAGCATTTTCAAGCAAATAGTCTTTTCCATGCGTCATTTTACCTCCCAGATGACCCACAAATGTCAGCAATAACAAGGTGAAAACACCTACCATGGTCGTCAGTTTACCACTACCACCAGGCCGCATTCTCCATAACAAGAAGGCTAAAGCCAGAATGCCAATCCCTAGCCATTTATGCCAAAACAGCGTGTCCGGATTGTAACTACCCTCTCTGGCCAGTAAGAGACCTACAATGACAGACACCAGAGAAGCACAGAAGCTCAGAAAAAAAACAGGCTTGATCAATACCTTCCAGTTTTCTCGGCGGGGATTTCTGGACATATATTGTATTATCACCCCCAACACAATAAATCCAATAGGTAAGTGCACTAAAATCGGATGAAATCGACCAATCCAATTCCAAAATTCCATGTAGTAAGATTTCTGACGTTCGATTTAAAAGATCGTAAAAAAAACGTGCAGAAAATCACGTCATGGCATTATTTTTTCACTGAATTTTATAACAATGTTCCAACAGGACTATGTGAGAATGATACTATCTATCAACTTCAGACTGTTTGTATGGGTTTTTTCCCTTACTGGATGTGCGTCCGTACCCACAGCGCATGATGCAGGGCTGGCTTCTTATTATGCTGATTTTTTTCATGGAAAGCTTACTGCTAGTGGTGCACCTTATGACAGCACTCTACTGACGGCAGCACATCGAGATTTACCTTTTGGACAAAAAGTTCGTGTGACAAATCTTACTAATAATCGTACGGTCGATGTCATTATTAATGATAGAGGTCCCTTTGTGAAACAACGAATCATTGACCTATCAAAATCTGCTGCTAGAGAATTGGAAATGCTGCAGGACGGTGTTGTAAAAGTAGAGATAGCTTTAATAGATTAGTGGATCTAATTCCAAAGGCTATGCAAAACATCGCTGAATTTCGAGCTTCTCTTGAAGAAGATGCTGCCCCTGAGGTTTCTCCATACCTGCAATCGCTATGGTATGATGCAAAGGGAGATTGGGAACGGGCGCATGACATTGCTCAGGATCTTGCGGATAATAACGGATCGTGGATTCATGCCTATTTACACCGAAAAGAAGGAGACCATTGGAATGCAAATTATTGGTATCAAAGAGCTGGCAAGGTCATGCCGTCAAAATCATTAGATGAGGAATGGGCGGCTCTTGTAAGTGCCTTTCTTCCTAAACAATGAATCTTCTCTTGATTGAAAAGTGGTATGTACAGCTGGTTTTTATGATAGCTGGTCTATGGACCTCATGTCATCATATAGAATCGAAGCACGACCTCTTTGTCTCGGCTCCGAGTAAAGTTTATTCAATTGATCTCCTGGATTTGCACCAATCAAATTTGCTTGTTTACCAACCTGTCGTCATGCGTATAAAGGATACGTCGCACCTGTTCGCTACTATTCGACCCCAGGAGAACACCACTTCAGGACTTTTACACGCCATGGGAGACGGTAGGAAATTTAACTACCAAGGAGTTCTAGATAATGTAGGATTTCAAAATAGTGACCAACAGTCATGCTCCATTGTCAGAACTATAGGGGGTGATTTTGTAATGACGTATGTAAGCACAATACAGGACGTAAAACAGCTTATGCTAGCAATATCTAGGGATCTAATTTCTTGGAAGACTGTGGGTCCTGCATTTAGTGACCCACGACCTTGTTCTATGGGAGGTGTGATCGTGGGGTATTATGAAGAAGATGATTTCATAGCGAAGAAAATTGACCATCGATACTGGATGATATGGGGTGAAGATGCGCTTCATCTGGCCACTTCGACGGATCTTCTCGAATGGACGCCTTTGCGCACACCTTCAGGAGCCTTGCATATCCTATATGGGCCAGCAAATGAAGGGTTTGATGATACCAAGCTGATGATCGGTCCACCTCCCATTTGGCATTCTGATGGAATTCTAATGTTTTACCATGGAAGTTCTTTTAAATCTTCTTCTGGTATCGACATTATACGGCCAGGTCAAGTAGTACTAGATCCATTAAATCCCAAAATGGTTCTTGCACGCTCACCTATGCCAATTCTAGACCAAGAGATATCAAGCGATGTGGTGCAGATACAGAGCATCACGAAGCATGATGGTTCTCTTGCTCTTTATGCAAGTGCTGCGAACAACCATATGTATCAAATCATCTTTTCGTATAATCTATGAACATGGGCATGGTAGAATGTTGTATCTTAAGTCGGTTTAAAAAAAGTTAGTCTGTCCAATGAAAAGAAGAGATTTGATAAAAAATATTTCCATGGCTGCAAGTGTCATGGCCCTAAATAGAAACCTAATTATGGAGGATAATGAAGCAATTGCTTCTAAATTACGTCATTCTGTTTGCCGATGGTGTTTTCGAGATATGTCATTGGAAGAACTTTGTGAGGCTGCCCAGGATATTGGGATCGAATCCATTGAAATTGTAGGTCCATCAGATTGGGAAATCCTAAAGAAATATAATATTGGATGTGCTTTGGGAAATGATACCTTTTCCAGTATTACTGATGGATTTAATGATCCGAAGAATCATGCAAAGCTGATTGAGAGCTATAAGGGTCTTATAGATGCCGCCGCAGATGCAGGAGTACCTAATGTCATCGTGTTCTCAGGAAACAGAGGGGGAATGGATGATATGGTAGGTATGGAGAATTGTGCGGTTGGGCTCGATTCTCTGGCAAAACACGCTGAGAAGGCAGGTGTCATGATTGTGATGGAGCTCTTAAATAGTAAAGTCAACCATCCAGACTATATGTGCGACCATACGCCATGGGGAGTTCAGTTGGTAGAGAAGATTGGATCACCCAATTTCAAATTGTTGTACGATATCTATCATATGCAAATCATGGAGGGTGATGTGATTGCAACCATCAAAGACAATAAAGATCATATTGCTCATTATCACACAGCAGGTGTGCCTGGGCGGCATGAAATTGATGATTCGCAAGAGCTAAATTATCCGGCTATTGTCAAGGCCATTACGGAGACCGGCTTTGATGGATTCATAGCTCAGGAATTTATCCCCGTACGTGAAGACAAAATAGCAAGTCTTCGTCAAGGGGTGGAATTGTGCACTGTCTGATTCATCCGTTTAGTGAAAAAGGAGGTAATGGTAAATCATTTCCTTGCTCCTATGGTGATCAATCGCCCAGTAGACCCTATCTCAGCATGAAATTCCTGATACTTGAAAATTCGGCAAAATAAATATTCTCTTCTCATTGGTATACTTGCCATTCTGGCGGTTGTCGTGTACCTTTTCATCCGCACTGACCAATCAGGATCGACGCCGGTACAAGCCAGCCAAATACAAGCACAATCTAAGCTTTTGGCAGATGGGCTATTTGTACCATGGCAAATGAGGTGGCTGGCACCTCATTCCATCATTTTCACAGAGTTGTCTGGCACGATCAAGCTTTTGGATACTAAATCCGGAGAGATTGAGGACCTTTACCAAGTTGAGGATCTAGCCAGAGATATTCAATCGGGTCTCATGGGAATGGCCCTACATCCATCTTTTGAGAAGGACTCTTTGGTGTATATAAGTAGGAACTATCGTCGGGATAGTTCGATTTTCTTGGCGGTGGATGTTCTTCACTTTGAAAATGGGCAATTAAACTTTATAAATACGATCCTGGGAGACATTCCGTCATTTCCAATAAGTATAGGTGGTCGCATACATATTTCAGAGGACGAGAAACTATTCATAACTGTTGGTGAAGGCCTTGATAGCGAAGCCGCTCAAGATTTGGATTCTTGGGCAGGGAAAGTTCTCCGGGTAAATCTAGATGGTTCAGTTCCTGAAGATAATCCAGATCCAATGAGCCCTGTATGGTCACGTGGTTTTAGAAATCCCCAGGGTATCACGAGTGATGGTGAGAATATTTACATCACAGAACATGGTACATTTAGTAATGATGAATTGAATCTGGTAATTAAGGGTGCTAACTACGGATGGCCCCTTCAGTCGGGATTTTGTGATCCGTCAGACAGCTGTGGACAACAGGGTTATACAGCACCGATATCCAGTTGGACACCTACGGTTGCCCCAAGCGGTGCATCATTCTATCAGCATGACCGATTTCCTTTTATTAAGGATGCCATTTTAGTTTCATGTCTAAAGGGACAGAAGGTGTTAATCTCTAGTACAAAAGGGCAGAAAGGTGGTACCACAAGAGAAATGTTAAATGGAGAATTGGGTCGATTGAGGGATGTGCTAGTAAATCCGGAAGGAAGAATTTTTGTCTCAACTTCAAATTTAGATGTATATGGTGTACCAAGGGAAGGAGGAGATGGTATTTTTGAAATAACACCCATTGATTCCTTTGTGGAGGTGGAAAAGACATACTTGAGTCCACCAGCCACGATTTCGCTTGATTCCTCGAATGTTGAAGTTACCACAGTCGCCGCCAATCTCAGGCTACCTTGGGAGTTGGTATGGGTCGAAGATAATGTGATTTGGTTCAATGAGCGAGGAGGAGCTGTTAAACGTCTTGACTTGTCTACAGGAGATACAAGACTTATTCACCAGGTTGAGGACGTCTTTGAATCTTCCGATAATTCAGGAATGCATGGTTTCACTGTACACCCTGATTTTCCCAAACAGCCATTCTTCTATGTTCATTACACGTATGAGGTGTATAGATCGCGATTGGTACGTTTTGAAGTTGATTCATCCTCATACGAGGTGCTTGGAAAAAAAGTGTTATTGCCTGATTTGGAAGGAAATAAGTCGCACAATGGATCAAGAATAACCTTTGGGCCAGATGGATGTCTGTACTTCTGCATTGGTGATGGGTACAAGCGTAAGGCTGCACAGGACTTAGAGCGAAGTAATGGTAAGATCTTACGACTGAAAGATGACGGGAGCATTCCGGAGGACAATCCTTTTCCCAATAGCTATGTTTGGAGTCTAGGACATCGCAATCCTCAAGGATTGGAGTGGTCTAGTAATGGAATTCTCTACAGTTCTGAGCATGGATCTTCTCATGATGATGAACTCAATATTATCGAAAAGGGAAGAAATTATGGCTTCCCAAATGTTCAAGGCCAATGCGAAGGATGGTTTGACGAAAATTTTTGTCGTCGGAATAATGTGAAGGAGCCGATCTACACCTGGACTCCTACTATAGGCCCAAGCGGAATCTGCTACTATGGGCATACCGCTATTCCAGAATGGACCAATTCATTGCTTGTGGCAACATTAAAATCTGGAGATGGCATAGAAGGTCAAAGGCTTTTACAGGTCCGTTTAAGCGATGATGGAGCCGAAGTGGAACATGTGAATAGTTTTCTCACATATTCTTTTGGGAGATTGCGAGATGTGATGGCTGCTCCTGATGGAAGAATATTCATATGTACATCTAATAGAGAAACCAATCAGAATGCCCAGGACGTTGTTCAAGAAACAGACGATAGAATAATCCAACTCGCAATCAAGCAACCCTCTCTTTAGTTAGGCGGTTGATGGTTATTCATCATTCATAGCATCACTTTGCTCATCTCTGAAGTTCCATTCCTACCCAAGTGAAAATGACTCGAATCCATAGCTGAGAGCCTTTTCCCGAATTAAAATCTATGCTCAATCTTCAAATGAAAAGCTCGCTGAGATCTTGATCAATTATTTGTCATTTTCGTCCTCTCATGTTACAAGTATGATCTTGAAATGTTTCTCATCATGACTCATGAGGATCGTCACTGTTCTTGGAAAAAGCATTTTCTAGATTAGAAGAGATCAACCCAAATTCATCAAAATCAGAATGTGATGAAAACCAACAAAAGCTCTCCTCGGACTCAGTGGATATATGGTGTCTTTCTACTTTTCTTGTCCTCCTTTTTATATATGTTATCTGCCTGCAATCAAGGACCTCCGCCAAATTCAAGACAGGCACAAGCCCTGGGAGGAAAGGCAATTTTTGATAAACAATGTATAAGTTGTCATGGCCTCAACGAAGTGGCACCTACCATAGATACGCTGAGTACTCCTGCTCCCGATTTGACCCGCATCATGGCTCGGAGACCTAAAGCAAAGGAATTTCCAATAGTTGAAATTGCTCGAATTATCGATGGTCGAATGGCAGTGAAAGCACATGGACCAAGGACGATGCCCGTATGGGGAGAAGTGTATACGCAGGAAGGTCTCAATAAGTCAGAAATTCAAGGAAGAAAGGGTGAACTAGTAGCCTACCTAATGTCAATTCAGGATTGGGATTACTAGTGTTAGATTTCATTAGCTCAAAAAAACGCAATAAAAAAGGCTGTAACGGTTAAACGCTACAGCCTTTTTTAAATGTGTTTGAGGTCGGGAGCGGATTCGAACCGCCGTACAAGGTTTTGCAGACCTCTGCCTAACCGCTCGGCCACCCGACCAACTAAAGAGCCGCCAAATATACAAGATTTATTGCATGCTTGTCAAGCCTCATTCTTAAATATATCTTAAGAGAAATGAGTTCGAATCCAGTCAAACCCATTTCTCTAATATGATTCTTAGTTGATTCGATATCCAAGAGCTAAGGTAGATACCGGTACAACACCTGTTCCATATAGGTCGTCATCATCGTCAAAATCTCCCGAGATAATGCCAAATGTGGGTCCAATACCAATTTCCCAGGTGAAATTGTCACCAATAAGACCTTGATATCCGATAATTCCACCAATTCTAACTAAAGTGTAATTGAATCGCTCGTCAAATGCGTCATCAAACCCGATAAAGTTTACTCCTGCATGGGGTCCGGCAAAGATTCCTTTGGGTACCTCCGTATTTGATAGGTAAAATCGGTACTGGCCAAAGATTCCAACGCCCGTATAGTCGATTCCTAATATTCCCCTGTTTACAAAGGAAAGACCTCCATAAACAGAAGCTTTTTCGGAGGTAAAGGTCTCATAGCCAGCCCGTATACTTCCAAACGCCAGCGACAGTGGATCCAGTTTCACGATACCCTGACTCTGCGCACTAAAAGTAATGACAGCTAGAAATGAAAATGCTAGTAAAATCCTTTTCATTAAATAAAATTTAGATGTTTTAGTAATTGATTACATAGATGGTAGATATTAACACTAAAAATACTATTAATTGGTGTTTCACAAGTATAATCGGACCCTATATAGAGTCCAAGAAACGGAGTATTCCATAGAATCTTGAGGTGAAATACTATTAACACCTTATTTTCAAAGATCAGGCCAAGTCTACTGATCTGGAATCATGCTGGTTTGACACATTGATTCAGATGTGCTTTGTTCATTCTCCTCTGATTTTAATACTTTTATAGAGAGAAGATCATTGTCATCAACGATTAAATTCATGCAGGCACTTGACTTTATGAAGGTTTATGTATGCAGATAGTCTATATCTCAAAGAACCCGTTATTACTGAACAAGACCATGACTGCTGTCAGGCTATTCATGCCTTTTATCAGCAGCGTGGTGGTCATGTCTCCTAGAGAATGTGCCGCAGAATTCAAGAATCCTGGTTTCTCAGAATTTTTTGTTCTTCATGATGAGGAAACGAAAGTCCATCATGGGTTACATATGAAGGAGTCTAAAAGCTACAGAAACTATCATTTGAGAGGTGCATTAGTAAACTTTTCGCTTATCAGAGAAGAGTTCATCATGTCAGATGATGACTATAGGCCAATCAGGCCAATCAATTTGGAAATATTTAAAGATGGGAGCTCGTACAATTCATATTACTTTTACCACCTAGGTCAGTGGAAAAATCATGAAACTTCATATGATGATTGTCTTCAGAAGACATTCATATTATTAAGGCATTTGAAATACCCAACGTTAGCATACAGTAGTCATATGCCTCAATTAGTAAATAAGAAATTATTGGAAGAAAGTTATGCTTTCTTTTCCAAGTTTTCTGAGAAATATGCTTTGTGCGAATGGTCAACGTACTTTAATTTTTGTCAGAAAAACTATCCTGAAATATTTAATAAGCCAAGGACTTATTTGACTTTGTGTTGGCCACCCTTGCCTGGAATATGGCCAGATTACATAGTACCAAAGGAGTATTATTTTGAGAACTATTACCCACATAACTACACAGAAAGTGGATTGTTTGATCAAAATCTAGATTATTTCGACATAAACACGTGTGAAGACTTGCTACTAGAGAAGTTGATGAGACTGAGGGATGTTGAAACAGGTAAGATTTACCCTCCCCCTATAAGTGATTGGAGCACGCTGTCTCTCAGAAGAAGAGTAATCAACAAGTTATTAAAAGTATTACAGAAGATAGATCATGAAAGAAAACTTAGAGACAAGAGAGAAATCTTAAAAATCTTATATCACAAAAAGGGGTCAAATTAGTATGTCTGAATAATTATAGATCAACTTCTGATAATGCTTGAATAAAGGAGTTTGCAAATAAATGCCAGCTGAATTTGCTTGCTTGTTGTTTTGACTTTCTTGCCATCTCTAATAATTTGGTTTCTCCATTAAGAAGGTAAGCCAATTTATTAGACAGGTCAGTTAGATCTCCCTCCTTAAAGTATTCTACTGCATTACCTCCAACTTCGGTTAGACTTGATGATTTTGAAACTAGACAAGGAGTTCCGCATGCCATGGCTTCTAATACTGACAGACCAAAACCTTCATAAATAGAAGGAAAAACAAATAGTTTTGCGTGACTGTAAAGAGCTGGTAAATCTTCTATCTTGACATAGCCCAACCAATTGATATACTGACGATAAGAGCTATCAAAAATTGAGTGAATTATTGTTTTACTCTTCCAGCCTTTCTTCCCTATGAGGACGAGTTTGCCTCCAAATCGATTTCGGGATTTTAAGAACTCAAAAGCAGAAATAAGCAGTTTTATATTTTTTCTTGGTTCAATGGTTCCAACAAATAAAATGTATTCTTCATGGATTGAATATTTTTCTAGGACTTTCGAGTTCGATGTGGGTTCAAATATTTGATCTACACCTAGATGAATGACTTTGGTTTTGCGAGAAATAAATGGGTACAGTCTCAATAAATCAGATTTAGAATGCTCAGAATTGGTTAGCACTAGTGATGCTTTCAGAAGAATTCTTCTTAGAAAGATTCGGTGCAAGAACCATCCCATAAAGACGTGATACTCTGGAAAAAGAATGGGTGTCAGATCATGAATAAAATTAACGCGCTTTATTTTTTTTGGTAAGTTCCACGGACCAAAATGAACCAACTCTACTACGATATCAATATTGAATTCAATAGCCTTCTTTGGTATACTATAGAACAGACGTTTAGTTCTACTAAGCGAATTTGATGCATGAATTGGTATTATGATGTGATGAAAGTTAGGAAAGGTTTTCGAGTGGTCTTCAATAGTAACCAAATAAATGATTAATGAATTGTTTTCTATTTGGTGTAAGGCATGTAGAAACTGGTTGGTAAAAGTATAAACACCAGCGTATTGATTGTCAAGAGGGTCCGAAATAATTAAGATTTTCTTCCGCTTAGTTTTGTCGATCATATCTCTTGTACTAAGTAATCATTAATTTGACCTCCGAAAATCAGGATACTTAATTGATAGATCTTTGTTAAAGAAAGGGTCTCCGGCAGACAGAACATCCTTCCATTTCGCAATGAAGTACTTCTTTTCATTCTCACTTCTGGGAGAATTTACAAGTGTATCATGTATGCCTCTTGTCTTGGATTCATGATGAATCATTGTCACTAAAGGTTGACTAACTACTTTTAGATTTCTAGACCTGAGTTTTAAGCAAAGATCGACATCATTGAGCGTGACGCCTAATCTCTCATCAAAACCACCCACATCCCAAAATTTAGATTTTTTAATAGCCATGCAGGCTCCTGAAATTGCAAAATATTCCCTGGACTCATGAAGTACAGATATTTTAGGATCATTTGGATAGTGTTTGAAAGCGTGCATTGGTATAAAATTGGGAATGACAAGTCCAATATGTTGTATGGTATTATCTGGGTATAGAAGCTTTGGACCACATACACCAACGGTATCATCACTAATAATTCTTAAGAGTTCATTTAGCCAGTTAGAGGAAATGATTTCAATATCATTATTTAGAAATATCAAAAATTCGTTTGAACATAATTTAGAGGCTTCATTTATCATTTTAGAATAGTTGAAACCATAATCACATAGGAGGTACTTAAAACCTCTTTCTTCTACTAAGTCACGCACATATTCTTTTACTTCAGGGTCTGTTGAAGAGTTATCTGCCAGAATGATCTCAAGCCTTCCTAGCATAGTAGAAGCTGAGATTGAATTAAGGCAGCTAGAGAGAAGTCTAAGCTGGTTTTTAAATGGAATAATTATTGAGCAACTAGTTGTAATAGGAGGAGTGTTTTTGACGGGACAGTAAATTGGACCCAATATCTTATTAATTCCAGGCTTAGCGATCTGACTGGACAAAACGGGTAAATTAAATGGGAAATGATACGTTTTTTCACCATCGACTTTTATGGAAACATGAAGCCTTTTAGGGTTTGAAGATTCAAATTTGTCAAAAAGATAGATTCCCAAATTTGGATGCGAAAATTTCATTTTATTCATCAATGCCACATCCCGAATTCCAGTTGTAAACTTTTTTTCAAGCCCCGCTAGATAAACGTCAATATTTTTATTTGTTGGATGATAAATCCAACCCTTCACTTCAATGCTTGAAGGGGTTTGGTATATATGTGTAAATTGGAAGGTTAAAGAATTGTGAGAAACGATTTTGTAAGGATTAGTCTTTTGAAAGAGCCTCAGGACATTACGAAAAATCTCAGATGGTTTTTCTTGTAAGATCGCAAACCGAAGTATATTTATATAAGTCCTAATGATCTGAAAGACTTTCATTTTCTCAAGCACTGAATTTTTCGACAAGATAAGTGATCTTATGTAAAGGTCACATGTGAATTATCTGCAATTTGTTTAATGAGACCATGCAGATTAGATCGTCAATTAGTCATATGGGTAGGCCTTTCCTCGCAGTAGATACTAATTACAACCATCGGAAATCATGGCCGTGAAGACTGCATTAATCTGTACTTGAAATTCACTCATGATTTCAATTTCGTTACTGCACTGGACTGTAATTTCTGTACCAGATGCTACCATCCCATCGAGCAGGATCTGATCGCTGGCCTGGTAGGTCCCTTCATCGATTGGGTTGCCGCTCACTACTACGGTTTCTGGACAACTTACACCAGTAGTAAAGTACATACTACACGAATATCCAGAAGTCTTCCCATCAGTACAATAGGTAAGTACCTTGTACTCATATTCAGTGTCTGCTTGCAGATCTTCGAGAATAATAGAGTTAGTATTGGTGGATGTATACATCCAATTTCCAGTGGGTGCTTTGTAGCGCCAGTAGTATGTCTCCATATTGTCTACTAAAGAGCAAGTGATCCTGGATGAAGTGTTGGTGAGATTGGTTACACTCAAATTAGATGAATTGGGGCCTGCGCAGCTGTTACGATGTTCACTTGCCACACAATTAGAGAAGTCAATTATTCTTTGAGCAACCAAAGGATGAAATCCTTGAGAAAGATCAATACCATTTCCTGTATTGAGGTGACAATAGCTCATGACAGTCCCCTTAGCAGGTATGATTGGATCATTAGGTACATAGCAGCTACCAGGAGTAGAGCCTTGCCCGGCTAGATAAATATTTCCACAGTCATCAATTTGAGCCAGTTCACCATCTCCATTGACATACCATGAGCAGGCATGGGTATGGGGTGAACTCATATTGTGACCTAGCTCATGTGCTAGCACATTTACTGACCAAGAGTAATTATTTAGGTTCGAATTATAACCCTGGTGGATATTGCTGAAGCCATGAATCGTTGATGTATATGTGCTGGAGCAATAAGGCAACTGAGCAATACCCCCCAGGTTTCTTGATGAGGTAGATAAAAGATGTGCCAGTCTACCATTATAGCTGCGGGCCTCACATTTAAAATTGTTCAGAACATCTGACGAAGAATTGCCGGATACAGTCGCACCGTAGGGGTCAGGAGTCGTCCAAACCACCATTTCTGAGATCTGAAGTACGGGACCATTTCCGGGGTCTCCTGCATCAGCGAAAATGCCCGCTACGACATTAAACAATCCGGTGGCGTAGCTACTCGTATTTGACACACTTCCTTTGTGCTGAAACATTTGATAGTCACATTCAATATAGACATCGATAGTGCCTGCTGCAGATCGACTAGTACCGGTGGAAGAAGATTCATCCTGAGTCGATACATTTTCATCATATGCATAGCATTCAAAGGTGGGTTGATTGTTCAGATCCTGAGATCGATAAGTTACATAGGGATTTCCAACCTTGTTATCTAAGAGCTCAATGTTATAGTTTTGATCCTTGTAACTGATAACACCTGCGAGTTTTTCTTCAAAGAAACTGATTGCCACCAGAGATTGATCTTCTCCCAAGATTCTTCCGATATAATGTACACCTTTGTATGAATGATCTACCCGGTCACCTCTTTCGCTACGGCCGATCACTTTGAATCCTGGTGCAAATATATCTCTTCGTTGAAGATCAACCGTTAGCATCGTTTCTTCAGTCACCGGTACTTCGACACTGAGCACATTGGAAGATGCCTGGACAATCTGTTGCAATGCTGCTGTATTCACTTGCGTATAATGAGCTCTTTTGAGCCCTAGTTGTTCAGTACGCGAAACAGCTTCCTGATTGTTTTTACTCTGAAAGTCAAAAAATAGGGGAGTAATATTTTGACTATAGCCCAATGTGCTGATTATCAGCAACATCGAAAATACATGTGCTCTCATGGTAGTACAATAAAATAGAGGGCTTCACAAAGCTAACAGCAAGAATATTGCCAGCTTATAAACAACTAAAACTGAACTGTACTTTTGAAAATAAAATAGGGCTGGAGAGTCTAATTATTTCCGATTTTTTACACGATCATGGTATTCTTGGATTACTTCTTTGGGGTCACCAAAGGCAATCTGATCACCTTTATCAATTAAAAGCACCCGATCACTAAATTCTTCGATGTTGCGCATGCTGTGACTTACAAATAGAATCGTTCGCTTGTTAAGGAAGGATTCTTCGAAGACTTTCTTGGACTTTGCCTGAAAATCTGCATCACCCACACTAGAGAAGATTTCATCCATCAAAAAGATATCAGCTTCTGCATGGACAGCAATACTAAATGCAAGTCGAGATCGCATACCCGTGGAATAGTACTTGATGGGTGTATCTACGAAATCAATCAGATCTGCAAACTCAATAATTTCCCAGAAGATCTGTCCGATTGTCTTAAAGGTCAAACCGAGGATACTACCATTAACATATATGTTGTGACGAGCACTGAGGTTAGGATCAAAGCCCATGCCCAATGACATTCGCATGATCTTCCCACGGGTGACCACGGTGCTTCCTGGATCAGCGCGCATGCTTCCAATGATAAGATTAAGTAGGGTGGATTTGCCACTACCATTTCTTCCGATGACACCTACGATTTCACCTTGATTCACTTCAAAATTGATATTACGAAGTGCTGAGATCTTGTGGTTTCTGGAGCTGAGTTCATGAAGATTTAGCATCATTTCACGCATCGAACGTATGCTTCGCTCTCTTACAGAAAAGGTCTTGCTTAGATTCTTTACCTGTATGACGGGTTCTTCACTCATGATCACGACTTCTCCAGTATCAAATGCTCTGTTCGCCTGAAGAATAGTACGGCAATAGAACATAGTATGACAGCAAATATAAAGTCATATAGTAGCATCCATAAATCTGGGGTGGTACCATACAGAAGAGCGTGCCGTGCATTTTCTATCAAAGAGATAAATGGATTCACATATTCAATTATAGGATACCGTTGAACGACAGTGTCGAGGCTATATATGATACCCGAGGCCCAAAAACCGACGAAAGTGATCATTTGCCACAAATGAATTACATCATCAAAATAGATGAAAAGGCTGCTAAGAATGATAGCCGTTCCAAGACAAAGCAAAAAGAGGGTAATAAGACTTGGTATAAGATATAGAATATGCAAATTCAGATCCGCATCTAATACAATGGCAACCCCAAGATATACTACCAAGTTAAAACTAAAGCCCATGAACCCACTGAGGATGTGAGAGATGAACAAATCGATCTTTTCAAATTGTATATTCTCAATTAGGTACCTACGAGATTGCAATACCGACACACCTCTAGTAGTGATTTCCGAAAACATATTCCAAAATAGAATACCACAAGACAGAAATAAGACAAAGTTTTCCTCTCGTGATTTAAAGACCAATGTGAATACGAAGTAGTATATGAAGATCTGGAAGATTGGATTGATCAAGGCCCAGATCAGGCCTAATCTATCGTTGTAGTAGCGCTTCTTAAAGTCAATCTGAGCGATTTTCCAGATTCTTTCTAGCCGGTTGTTTTCAGGTAATAGTAAAGCAATCTTGCCAAAGATCAACTTAAACAAGGACTTGTCTTCCTTTCTTGCCTGTGCATTCACTTCTTCCACTATTGCAAAGTTAGCAATTAAGTCTTCTCCTAATATGCTTACAATTATGTATCTTTGCTCTGCGACCTACTTCTCAAGAAATCAGGACACACGTTCTAACTTCTTAAAAATTATCACCCTTGTGAAACGACTTAATTTGTGTCTCGAAGAGGTTTTCGTGGTTATTCCCGCTTTAAATGAGCAGAATCGGATTCTTACCGTACTGCAAAAGCTTAAGGAGCTCGGCTTCCAAAACATTGTAGTGGTTGATGATGGTAGTACAGACCTGACGTCAGACCAGGTAGTTTCTGAAGGCAATATTTATCTCCTAAAACATATAGTAAACTTAGGTCCCGGTGCTTCTACTATGACAGGTATTGAGTTTGCCCTACTTAAAGATGCCAAATACATAGCAACCATTGATGCAGACCATCAAAGCGACCCTGAAGACCTCATACTTCTCCTTAAAGAAATCAGGCGACAAAATGCAGACCTCTTGATTGGCAGTAGGTTTTTGAAGAAAAATTCGATCCCCTTTATAAGAGTCTTTTACAACTTCATTGGCAATATTGTAAGCTACTTCAAGACTGGAATCTTCCTTTCTGATAGTCAATCAGGCCTGAAAGTGATGAGGCGAAGCTTTGCTGAAAAACTGTACATTGACTATAATGGTTTTGAGTTTTGTATCGATATCATAAAGAAAGCTCGCCTCAATCGAATCAAAGTAGCTGAAGCCCCTATCAATGTAAGATATACGCCTGAAACCATGTCAAAGGGACAGAACTTCGGGAGTGGCATGATGATGTTGGGAAGATTATTGAATCCCTTCCGGTCTTAGTCAGGTACTATACTTTTGTGCAATACTTCCTTATAGAGCTGTTGATATTGAGCAATGGTATCGTAGAGATGAAACCTACGCAAAGGTTTGAACTTCCAATCTCCATCCATCGCTTGTAGCATGGCTTCTGCCAAGTGATCAGCGTTCAGGGACTTAATATCAATATATTTTCCCGATACAACTTCCGGCAAAGCTCCACAGTGTGACGATATGACAGGAGTACCCAGGGCACATGTTTCGGCAGCTGCAAAACAAAAACCTTCACTGTAAGATGGAATCACGACTGCATCGACATGGGTGATTTTGGTATGCAAATCCACTTTTGATAAATCGCTTTCGACACTAACAATCGTATTAAGTCCTTTCTTCCTAAGCGAGTCTTTGAGCTCGGATACCAACCTCGCTGGTCTGGATGGCACGATAAGAGTTACAACAAAATGCTCATTTTTCAGCCTAGCTTTGTAAATGGCCTCAACAAAGAGATGCACTCCTTTAGATACACCAATTCTCCCAAAATATAGAAATTGAAATGGGCCTTCAGAAGGATTGTGCTGGATCGATTTAAGACTTGAATAATCGATTCCGTTGTAAATCCTCTCCACAGATTGGGGTCTTCGCACCAAATTTTTTAAAGCATCTGCCGTATAATCTGAGACCCCCACAAATCGGCTGAAATTTAGGGACAGCAGCATACGTTCAAATAGATAGTGGAGATACGCCGAAATGCGGGACATCTCTGGCAACCGGAACCATAAAGTATCCCAAACCTCATGGAAAGTGATAATAACAGGTCTACCCGTCACTTTCGCTGCGATATATGCTGGGAACCCTGCATTATAGGAAGTGGTTTGAATGAGGTCGTGATGCCTGGCTTTTGTAATCGCGGGAAAGAGGGCCAGGAGGGTAAAAAGATACCTGTTTATGAAGTTGTACCGATATATGGTCAAGGAACCATGTTTTTCCCGGGCAGGGAGTTCGGATCGAAAACGATTTGTAATGATGGTGACGGTATGACCGGAGGAAGTAAGCTCCTCTACTAGCCCTTTAAACAAGGTCTCAATACCACCGATATGCGGATAATAGTATTCAAGAATCAGCAGTATTTTCATCTTGCTTTTTCTTGATTTCGGCTAGATCTTCTTTTAGTCTTTGATTTTCCAACGCTAGTTCACGGACTACCTCCGTCATTTGTTTCTCCAGCTTTTCAACGATGGCAGTGATGTAGAACATAAATAAATAAAGAAAGCCTAATGCTACAAATATCACGGCATTGATGTTGGACTTAAAGCCCAACAGATCAGCAATATTTGTTGAAACAAGGTCTGGCACTATTGCGAGAATACTAATAGTAACCCAAAATAATAACCAGATCATCATACTTGAGAACAACCTTTTGTGCTTCCGGTACTGCCTAACAATTCTATAAATGTAGAAGAGGGCAATCAACGGGACTAGCCATTGATAAAATTCCAAGACTTTTCTTTATTTCTTGAGCAAGTTAGTTAATAGTCATTTACTTTAATAACAGCGGCCGTTCCAGCCGTTGATGCTACGTATATAGTTCGAAATAATTCGGGATTATTTTGAATGATGGGGCTGATATTTTCACGTGTTGCTGCACTCATTCCATCGATGATGACATGGGTCACGCCCTGATTTTTCCACATTCTCAGCTTTTGCCGCTCAAATTGTACATCATACTTCTCCTCAATGCTGGATAACTTACCAACCTTTCTTTCAGAATAAAGCCAAAATAATCGAGGTTTCATTGTCAAAACATAAGAATCTTCGGGCAGATTTCTTCCACACCACTCTGCCACTTCAATGTAGTCATAGTATGCTGGACCGTTTCCTACCGTATTTAATGCGATAGTGGCAGCGCTACTTCCCAAGTTATTGAAAAACATGAGTGACAGCAATAATGCTCCGATAAACTTTGGCCAGACAATAGATTGCGTGTTTTTGGCCAGATTGATCACAAACTGAACCGTTTTCGAAGCACCTAATACTATGAAATACACCAGAAAGGGACTTATGACGGTAAGGTATCGTATGATCACCATCTCAGCCGGGGTTTGGCTACCCAGAATGATTATCACAAACGCAAGAAGAGTATAAATGCCAATAAGTTGCTTCTTTAGGATTGAAATAAGTATACCGATGATAAAGAGTACCAGTATACTTAACCAGATAAAGTTGAAGGGAGAGAGGAAATAATTATTAGTGAAGATATACCATCGGTACGTCCCTTCACTAAAAAGCATAGGCCCAAGAACTCTCGTGGCACTGTCCAGATTCTTGGGGAAAAAAGTCATGATGTCATTCAAGAAAATACTCATTTGCGACACCCCTCGGTTAGCCTGTAGTAGTTGGTAGACTATTGCAAATAGAAGAATTGGACCTAGAAAGAATAGAAGTTTCTGAACTGCAGGCAAGTGCACAATGGATCTAATGTCATAACTGAGTATTTTTCTCCATGGAAAATGCAAAAGCAGGAATATGGTTACAGCACCAAACATTGAGACCCCGATTGCCCGGGTTAGATATGTCATCAGTGCACTGGCAAATAAAATCAGGAGCCACTTAATCTTAAATACATTTGTACTATGATATTTGTAGACTGCCAATATGGTCAAACAGGACCAAAACATATAGGGAACTTCAGTCATGATCACCGTAGAGCTTGAAACCAGGTGAGCTGAGACACAGCAGACCAGTGAGATAGCAATGCTCCAATACAGATCATGGTGCTTTCGAAAGATAAGTATTAGCAAAGGGAACAGGGAAAGACCGAGGATTGTAATTAGCACCTTCATCTTTACAAAGTCGAATCCCCAGATTGCGTAGATTGGAGTCAGGATTAACGGTAACCCAATAGAGGCCAGTGAGTTAGGGTTTTCATTCTTTGTTTCCAGGCGGTATGGGGCTCCTCTTTCTACTATGGATTTTGTATTGATGAGGTATTCGGCATTATCACCATTAGGAAGCACTTCTTTTGTAAATCCGAGACCATATAGGGTAATCAGGGCAAGACACACCAGACCAAAGACTACAATATCAACATGTTTTGATACAGAGTTCAAAAAGCTTCCGAAACTCCGTAGCATAAAGTATAGAAATCCACTACTGAGAATGATAAAAACAAGGTATTCAATAGTAATCGTCGATCCGGCTCTACTGAGAAATAGTTGATTCGTATTATCGGGACTTTGTCTGAAATTGTTGAAAAACAGGATCGCCAGGAGTACAAGAATACAGGTGAATGATATGGATGCCAATTTCCCCCAGTCCATCTTCCTGGGTATGGATTTGTTGGCGCTATTTTTTGAACTATTCGGACTTTTTTTACGCGTCGATCTCTTTTTACTCATCAGATGGCAACTGTAGAAGCGCTAAATGCACATACGAGGTTGTGTTCTGTAAGGTAAAACTAAGGAAATTGTGACGCCAATCTTGAGAAAAGCAATAAAGAAATTTTAAATCTACTTACCATTCCATGAGCGAATATTGTTTAGGAATTATTCCATCTGGTGATACAAACTACATGGGGCATATGAAGCAACGTTATTGTATCACCAATCTCGTGGTTATTTCATATAGATTAATCAATTTGAGAAAGGAGTCAAGTCTGCTCCCCTCCCTATAATGGTAGATTTCAACGATTTGATTGTTCTTTAAGGCGATCTTTACCTCAACATAAAAATCTTCTAAGGCACAGAGTCGGAACTCATGATGGTCGTCAAAACGTGAAAAGAGATAGATGCCGTAATGCCAGACCAGAAAAGCCTTTGAAATATCATCCTGAATGCCAAAATCACTGAAATTCATATTGGTGTGTGTTAATAAACATAAGCCATTCTGGAAAAAATAGATCTATCCAGAAAGATACTGATTTTCAGGTATATACGAAGTCTAGACTTTGTATACATTATCCCTCTTCAGAATATAACGAAACTGGTGCGCTTTCTGTCACACACTTAACTACATCAATTAAAAATATTTGAAGGTTTTCCAGGTGTCTTAACAGAAACTGAAAACAGTTTTCCTGCATCTGGGTGTTGCGCCTTTTCTTCATCTGTCAAGGCAATGCCAGAGGTAGTAATAAACAACGTTTTAAAGTCTTCACCTCCCAGACAACAGCTGGTGACATGTAAGACAGGTAATTCGATTTCGTCTATAAGGTGACCGGCCGGATCTAATTGAATAACCTTGGATCCCCCCCAAAGAGCTATCCAAAGGTTGCCTTCAGCATCAATTGTCATTCCATCTGGAAACTCTCCCGGTGCTGTCTTGTAAATGACCATTGGATCGTTGAAACCTCCAGTTTCCTGATCATAGTCAAATCGAACGACTTCCTGGGTTGGACTGTCGATTAGATAAAAGTGTTCTAGATCGGGGCTCCAATCCAATCCGTTGGAGATTGTCAAGTCCGAGTGTAGGGTTTTTATTTGATGGGAAGGATCAAATTGATACAAATGGGCGATCGAAGCAGATTCATTATAATCCATGGTGCCAGCAACAAATCTTCCCAGAGGATCTACTTTACCATCGTTCATTCTTACCTGATCAACTAATCCTGGGATCGGATAAGGACTCACTACTTTAGTGGCCAGATCTAACATGGCAAAGCCATGCTCAATAGCAAGGACGAGTTGATTATCATTAGCCAATCCTATTGCCCCAACGGGCTGCCTGACCTCGTAGATGAGAATCTCATCGTTGATAAAATTATGTGCGTATATCAGTCCTTTCATGATATCAACCCAATAAAGAATTTGATTGCGAAAGTCCCATATAGGCCCTTCGCCGTGTTCCATTTTCAAGTCTGTTAGGTGAACTACACTATTACGAGGTTTATCCATCTATTAATCAGTTTTATCTGACGAATTACAGGTGACTATTCTTATCTTGATAGCCCGAAATTTTGTACAAATTTGAAGTAAATCGAAAGAACACAATGAAAAAATTGCGATCACAGGGTTGGTTTGGTAAAAAAGGTAGAGATGGGTTTATTTATCGCGCGTGGATGAAAAACCAGGGAATACCTGATGATGAATTTAAGGCTAAGCCTGTTATTGGCATCTGTAATACCTGGTCTGAATTAACCCCCTGCAATGCTCATTTTAGAGAATTGGCTGAGTCGGTGAAAAAAGGAGTCCTGCAAGCGGGTGGGTTTCCTTTAGAGTTTCCCGTCATGTCTCTTGGTGAAACACTGATCAAGCCCACAGCAATGCTGTATCGCAATTTGATGAGTATGGATGTGGAAGAGTCCATTCGAGCGAATCCCATAGACGGAGTTATTCTATTATGTGGGTGTGACAAGACAACCCCTGCCTCTGTGATGGGTGCGGCCAGTGTTGATATACCGACATTGGTGGTTTCTGGCGGTCCCATGCTTACGGGCAAATATGAGGGTAAAAATATTGCAACTTCTGACGTCTGGCGATATGCGGATGAAGTTACCAAGGGTACATTTTCGGCAGAGGAACTACGAGAAGTGGAAGCCTGTATGTGTCGTAGTCGCGGTCATTGTGCTGTCATGGGTACCGCCTCTACTATGGCCTGTATGGTGGAGTCTCTGGGTTTGACTTTGTCTGGAAATGCAGCCATACCTGCAGCTGACTCGCGACGAAAGGTGCTGGCACAATTGTCAGGAAGAAGAATTGTGGAAATGGTAGAGGAAGATCTAACGATTTCAAAGATACTCACACGTGAAGCTTTCGAAAATGCGATCAAGATCAATGCTGCTATTGGAGGATCTACAAACTTTGTATTACACCTCCTAGCTATTGCCGGTCGAGCTGAGGTGCCTTTATCATTGGATGATTTTGATCGCCTGGGAAGTCAAATACCCCTATTGGCTAATCTCCAACCTTCTGGAGAGTACTTTATGGAGGACTTTTACTATGCTGGTGGACTACCTGCGGTTATCAATCAACTCCGAGACCATATCCACAATGATGTCATAACCGTCAATGGAAAAACTATGGGCGAAAATGTGCAAAATGCAAGGAGTTTTAGCAAGGAGGTTATTGCCGACATTGATAAGCCATTTCAGGATCATGCCGGCATTGTAGTCGTAAGAGGAAACCTTGCTGAGAATGGTAGCATTATCAAACCTTCAGCGGCAACACCTTCCCTCATGAAACATAAGGGTAAGGCAGTTGTATTTGAAGACATTGAGGATTATCATGCTCGGGTAAATGACGACAGTCTTGAGGTAGATGAATCATGCGTTCTCGTATTGAAAAACGTGGGGCCAAAAGGATATCCGGGAATGCCGGAGGTCGGAAACATGGCCCTACCTAAGAAACTTCTTGAAAAAGGAGTGACTGATATGGTTAGAATATCAGATGGGCGTATGAGTGGGACTGCCTTTGGTACCGTTTTCCTACATGTGGCGCCCGAGTCTGCCGATGGGGGAATATTGGCCCTGGTGGAAAATGGCGATGAAATAGAAGTCAATGTGGAAGAGAAGTTGATCCATCTGCATGTGTCTGAAGAAGAGCTCGAAAGAAGAAAATCAGGCTGGAAGGCACCGGATCTGGGACATGACAGAGGATATATAGGACATTACATTAAGCATGTACAGCAAGCGGATAAAGGAGTAGATCTCGACTTTCTAGTTGGCAAATCTGGCAATATTGTAACAAGAGATTCACATTAAATTTGACAGTATAGAAGTATCGATCATTTCTTTTGTAGAAAGATACTCGTATTTTGACGGGGATGATTTTTCGCTTGTACTTCTGTCTGCCCCTGTTTATTGCATGCCTCTTTCTGGGAGGCTGTGGTGTAGATGTGCCTGATCAGGTCTTGACTGCCTCAGGAGTAATTCCTAAAGAAATTAGTTTTAATTACGACGTAAAGCCGATCCTTTCTGACAGGTGCTTTAAGTGTCACGGACCTGATGAGACGAAAATGGAAGGTGACCTTAGATTGGATCTTCCTGAAACCGCATATAAAGAGACTAGTTCTCAGGGAAGAAGTGCCCCATATGTGATTAAACCCGGCAATATAAATCAAAGCGAATTTGTCCATCGAATATTGGCAACGGATCCTGAAATTGTGATGCCTCCTTCTGACGCACATCTGACGTTGTCCAATCGCGAGAAGGCAATTTTAGTTAGGTGGATCGATCAGGGAGCAGAATACCAGCCTCATTGGTCTTTTGTGCCTCCAAAGTCTCAGCCAGTTCCTGAGATTGATGATGATTGGATAGAGGGTCCGATTGATCAGTTTATTTTGGCAAAGCTCAAAGAGGATGAGCTTCGACCTTCTCCCCGCGCAGCGCGAACCGTGATTATGCGAAGACTGGCCCTGGATTTGACCGGATTGCCCCCGACACCTGAGTACTTACAAGATGGAAGTCTTACTCTCACTGACTACATAGATACTTTACTTGCCTCTCCTCACTATGGTGAACAGATGGCCAGCGAATGGATGGATGTGGCACGATATGCTGACTCGCATGGGTATCAGGATGATGGACTCCGGAATACCTGGCCTTACCGAGATTGGGTCATTGATGCTTTTAATGAGAATCTTCCCTACGATTCCTTTTTGCTCTATCAGTTGGCAGGAGATCAAATAGATAACCCTACTACCGATCAATTGATAGCCACATGCTTCAACAGAAACCACCCTCAGACACAGGAAGGTGGAGTGATTGATGAGGAATATCGTGTAGAGTATGTGGCAGACCGGGTAAATACAATTGGAAAAGGTCTTCTGGGGCTCACCATGGAGTGTGCAAGATGTCACGATCATAAATACGATCCCATTACTCAGAAAGACTACTATGCTTTTTCCGCATACTTCAACAATAATAACGATTCAGGTATAGTACCTTATAATGGAGAAGCATCACCCACCGTCATGTTGCCCTCGGAAGAAGCCCAGGTTGCTTTGGAAGCCTATGCTAAGCAAATCGATTCCCTTGAAGCACAATTAGTCTCGAGTGAATATTTAGAGGATTTCAAAGAATGGATGAAACGAAGAGACGATAGTCCACAGGTTACCAGCACCTTTAATAGTGGTCTAGTGGCTGATTTCTCTTTTGAGTCAGAAAAAAGGATTGCAGCTCATTTGCTCAATTTGGACAATAAGACAAGTAAAGAAAAACCAAAGGAAATCAAGTATACCTATGCCTATTATAATAAGGCAATTAACAAGCTAGACGCTTCGATCTGGGGACATGAGGATGATCGTCCTGAAATCGTGGAAGGTGTGGAAGGTAGCGGATTGAAGTTTGTGGGAGATGGAGGTGTACGCTTCAACAGAAGTCTAGACTATGACAGGCATCAACCATTTACGGTTAGTCTATGGGTGAAGCGACTAAGGGCCAGAGAAGAGGGTCCTATTTTTGGGAAAACAAATGGTGATTTTGAAGGATACAGGGGGTGGCTTTGTAAACTCAATAAGAATGGTACACTATCATTTCAGCTAAATCATGTCTGGCCAGATAATGCCATCGATTTTGAGACACTAGATACGGTGCCCATCAACGAGTGGGTACATATTGTAATGGCTTATGATGGCAGTAGTCGGGCGGAAGGAGTATCATTCTTCATAAATGGAAAGAGGCCGAAATATCGCCTTCATGCGGACAATCTACGCAAGAGCCTGTTGCATGGTGTCAATGGGACTAACTGGTCCAACCAACCTTTTCTACTAGGAATGGAGCTTCGGAAATCCATACAGGAAATTGTCATGGATGAGCTGAAAATCTATAATCGATGCTTGTCGGATATTGAAATGATGGTGCTTTATGGCTTGGGAGAACAAAAGAAATACACCCAGGAAGAAAACCTTGACTACTATTTGAAGTCCTGTAAGAATGCACGATATAATCGAATCCTCACTGAGCTTACAGAAGTGCGAAGAAAAGAGAACTTGCTGGCGACAGATCAACCAGAGATCATGGTAATGCGAGAAAAAAAATATCCACGTACTACATATCTCTTGGACAGAGGTCTGTATGATCAACCCATGGATACTGTCGAGGCATCTATCCCTGCTGTTTTTACAAAAAACTCTACCACTCCGAGTTCAAGAAAAGGTTTTGCTGAGTGGATGATCTCATCTTCCAACCCATTGACGTCAAGGGTCGCAGTAAATAGGTTGTGGAAAATGTGTTTTGGTCAGGGTTTGGTGGAAACTCAGGAAGACTTTGGTAATCAAGGGTCCTTACCTACACATCCCGAATTGTTGGATTGGTTAGCGTTACGTTTTCAGGAGCTGGGTTGGGATACCAAGGCCTTGTTAAAGGAAATTGTTAGCTCTGCAACGTATCAACAATCCTCAGATTTTCGCCTGGATTTGGCGGAAATTGACCCTGGCAATCGGTTGTATGGCAAGTATCCGGTGCAACGGCTTTCAGCTGGAACAATTAGAGATCAGGCACTCGCAGGATCCGGACTTTTGGTGAGAGAAATCGGAGGAGAAAGTGTGTACCCATATCAACCAGAAGGTATATGGAAAGCTTTAGCCACGAGAAATGCAACCGAATATCACCAGCAGTCAGGTGATAGTCTTTATAGAAGAAGTCTGTATACAGTTTGGAAACGTAGTGCCCCGCCGCCCTCTATGTTAAGTTTTGATGCTCCGGATCGCTACTATTGTGTGGTGAGAAGACAAGAGACATCGACACCTATGCAAGCCCTGGTTTTGATGAATGACCCCCAATTTATTGAAGCAGCCAGAGTGCTGGCGCAGGACCTGTTAAGCCAGGATGTGAATAAACCTACGATGGAGGCCTTTAGACGATTGGTAGGCAGAGAACCTACCGAAGAAGAATGGAACACTTTGTCTCAGGCACTCGGTCACTGGCAGGATCACTTTGCAAATCGATCGGAGGAATCGGAGGTTCTTTTGGAGATTGGAGAATATCCTGTCGATCAGGACTTACCGCAAGATGAGTTGGCAGCCCTCACTATGACTGTAAGCACAATCATGAATTTTGAAGAGTTTATCACTAAACGGTAATTGAGATGAAGGAATATATTCAGAAGAGTGCAGATATGATGAACAGGCGGATATTCCTTCGAAATAGTTTGTTTGCTCTGGGAGGCACGGCACTCAAGGGGCTGATGTCAGATTCCATAATCAACGGAGAGGATTTGCCACATTTTGCCTCAAAAGCAAAACGGGTCATTTACCTCTTTCAAAGCGGGGCACCATCTCAGATGGAGCTCTTTGATTATAAGCCCAGATTGAAAGAGATGTTTGGCCAGGAATTACCTGCATCTGTCAGAGGTGATCAACGTGTGACGGGTATGACGGCTGAGCAAAAATCCTTCCCCATCGCAATGGGAGATTTTTCCTTCGATCAATATGGCCAGAGTGGAACCTGGCTCAGTAATTTGTTGCCGTACCACCGTAAAATTGTTGATGATATTTGTGTGATCAAAACGATGCATACCGAAGCTATCAACCACGACCCTGCAATCACCTTCGTGCAGACGGGATCTCAGCAAGCGGGACGACCCAGTATTGGATCCTGGTTGAGTTATGGGCTTGGTAGTGAGAATGAAAACCTTCCAACATTTTGTGTGCTTCTCTCTCGTAGTTGGAATGGAGGACAACCTCTGTATGCAAAGTTATGGGGAAATGGCTTTCTTCCCTCCTCTCATCAGGGAGTTATGTTTCGTGCAGGCCACGAGCCGGTACTATATCTTAACGATCCTGACGGGCTGGATCGAAGTTCACGAAGGCAGATGTTAGATCATCTGAACGCGCTCCATCAGTCTCAGTATCATGCTACAGGTGATCCAGCGCTCATGGACAAGATTCAACAATATGAGATGGCATTTAGGATGCAGATGTCCGTACCCGAAACTCTGAGTGTTA
Organism: Saprospiraceae bacterium; assembly: GCA_050298535.1. Lineage (GTDB taxonomy): Bacteria > Bacteroidota > Bacteroidia > Chitinophagales > Saprospiraceae > JABDMH01. The sequence continues at coordinate 135,990 of JBNKUI010000087.1, read as the reverse complement.
AGAGTGAGCCAGACCATATTTTCAACTTGTATGGTGAGGACGCACGAAAACCAGGCACATATGCACACAACTGTCTTTTGGCCCGAAAACTGATCGAAAGTGGAGTTCGTTTTGTGCAGCTCTACCATCAGGGTTGGGACATGCATAGTGATTTGCCTTATTATATCAAATTGCTTACTAAAGATACGGACCAGCCATCTGCCGGACTTCTACTTGATCTAAAGCAAAGAGGTCTACTGGATGATACTTTGGTGATCTGGGGAGGAGAGTTTGGCCGCGGTTGCTATAGTCAGGGTAAGTTGGCTCCTGACAAATATGGTCGGGACCATCATCCTCGGTGTTTTAGTCTGTGGATGGCTGGAGCAGGTGTAAAAAAGGGCATTACAATAGGTGAGACAGATGACTTTAGTTACAATATAGTCCAGGATCCTGTACATGTGCACGACTTTCAAGCTACAATGATGCATTTGCTGGGAATAGATCATGAGCGATTCACTTATAAGTTTCAAGGCAGAAGGTTTAGGTTGACAGATGTGCATGGCCATGTAGTTTCACAAGTGCTGGCCTAAAATTAATTCTTTGGATATACTAACCGACGAAAACAAGCCTCATACCGGGGTATAAGGTTACTGAAGTTGAATTGGGAAATGTGATTTCGGAAAACTGATGAAATTTCAAAGGAATCAAAGTTGTGGATAAATGAGGCCACCTTTCTATCAAGGTCAGTCCTGCTTCGGTATATGCAGGCATCGTGATATTCTTTGGGTATTAACTCAGGAAGTGCAAGTCTATCAGGTATGAGAGGGAAGCATCCGGCAAAAATTGCTTCAGCCATACTGATCCCAAAAAAGTCTTGCTGACTAGTCGAGATGACCAGATCGGCATTTACGAGCCATTGAGCATACTCCCCTTTATCTTCTACATATCCAAATTGGAGAATACAATCGGCAAATTCATCTTCTGCCTGAGAAAAAATTTGCGGTGATCTTCCATAGGACTTGCCCACCACCACTAGTTTAAATTCTAGTCCCTGATCTTTCACCTTTCTCATTGTATCGAAGAATTCAGCTGGATCTTTATCATATTCCCAGCGATGGTTCCAAAGAATCACCGGGCAAGTACTTGAAATAGTTTTGCTTTTAAACATGAAAGGCACATGGTCAAAGCCAGGTGCAATAACCATACTTTTTTCTGACAAGTCCGGAAGAGTATGCAAGAGAGATGAACTGTTGGGGAAAGCTTTTAGAAAGTTTGGGAGTTCTTCAAAAAAAGCCTTTCTGTGAAAGGCGGAGTTAAATATGATATAATCTGAAGCCAGACAAGATGTATAGTTGATAAAAGCATAGTGGTTGTCTCGCTGGTACCGAATGTCACTATCCTCCCCAGATTTTGGGTACGTGAGTTGATTTTCGTGAAAGTATACAACGAATGGCACCACAGAGAAGTCTTTTGACAATAGACTCTTTAAGACACATAGATCTACCATTTCAGATATCAGCACAAGATCAGGGTGCCAGGTCATTTTCATTATCTGATCGGCAATCTGAATAGCACCTCCATGCATTCTCCACTTCCAGTGATAGCCAGGTAGGTGAATGGTCCTGACCTCGGCATTCAAACCCTCCGCCAACCCCTGAAACCAAATCGCGTGACTGGGCGTCATATAGGGCTCTATGAGAAGTATTTTCATTTTGTATCTAAGGCCAATCAAGTATTTGCTAAATTTAATTTTAAATCTCAAGAGACTTGATGCTCTTATGAAGCAAAGATCCTTACCGAGTTACATGTATCCGCAAATCGAACATTTGGAATCTGAACTGCAAAACAAACAAGTTCAGCTTAATTTTCTTATGAGGGTCACTGAAGCAATTAATGAAAATATCTCAGCTTCAGAGTTGTTTGACATGTATAGTGCTTTTCTCAAAAAGGAATTGGGAGTCAATCGTCTGGCCATGTTTTTTCGAGAAAAAGATCATTGGGTGTGTAAGAAGACCGTAGACTATACTCCCGTCAGGATGCCAGAGCTCGTCAAAGTACTCACACAGAAGTATCGGGATTTTTCCAGGGTAGGTGAGAAGAGTCATGAACTTCTGAAACCTTTTCAACTAATCATTCCGGTTTTTCATAAGCATGACCCCCTGGCATATGTCCTGGTGGGAAAAATGGATAAAGCCGAGGATGAATATGATCGCTTTAAGTTTATGATCACGATTACCAATGTAGTTGTCGTGGCCATCGAGAATAAGCGACTGTTTAATCGTCAGTTGGAGCAAGAGAGTTACAAGAAAGAATTGGAGCTTGCTCAGCAAGTTCAACAGATGCTGATACCCTCTGTGCTTCCAGATGAACCCCATCTGGAACTGTCGGCCATATATCGCCCTCACTCAGACATTGGTGGGGACTATGTGGACTACTGCAAGTTTGATGATGGAAGCTTTATGATATGCCTGGCCGATGTCTCCGGGAAGGGGATTCCAGCTGCGTTATTGATGGCCAACTTCCAGGCAACTCTCAGATCGGCGCTTATGATCTATGAAGATTTGGATGATCTTGTACGAGCCGTGAATACGACCCTTGTTTCCATTACGAAGAGTGATCGTATTGTTACATTCTTCATTCTGAAATTTGACGTACATAGAAAAATCATCCGATATGTGAACGCAGGCCATAATCCACCGATTTTGCTCAAGGGAGAAGAACAATTGCTACTGAAAGAAGGATGTACCATTTTGGGAGCTATTGACGAATTGGGAGATATTGGTGTGGGTGAGGTAGACGTAGGTGATGATGAAGCTCTGGTATTGTTATACACGGATGGTTTAACTGATTTAATGAATGGCAATGGCGACTACTATGATTTAGATAAATTAATGGAGTTTGCCGAAGAAAATCGAACGTATTCAGCTACAGATTTTAACAAAAAGCTTCTGGACTCGTTAGAATTATTTAAGGGGAAACAGGAATATCCTGATGATATTGCCGTGCTGACTTGCAAAATTAAACCAGCTAACATAGATTAAGAGGCGATGAAGAACAAAAATGCTGCGGCCTTATTAGCGTTATTTGGAGGTTTTTTTGGACTACATAGATTTTATTTGGGTCAGGTTGGCCTGGGTATCTTGTATGCAATTTTGATGTTCACGGGAATTTCAGTGATCCTGGGCATCCTGGATTCAATTTTATTCTTTACGATGAATCCAGATGTATTTGATGCGAAGTATAATCGAAATTTCCAGCGGAGACGACCTACCTTCCGGCATCGGGAAACGGACTTTGAGAGGCCAACGACCCGTCGGAGAAGTGAGGTAACAAACGACTATGAGCCGCACAGAAGACAGCAAAGACCGGCTAGAAATGTTCCTCCAACTCGGCGTCCGGTGAGAAAGCCACGGCGGGTCAAGAATAATCCCTTTAAGCAGGCGGGCATCAAAAAATTTAAGGAGTTTGATGTGGAGGCTGCTATTGAAGATTTTCAACAGGCACTAAAGATTGATCCCAATGACTTGACGATACATTTCAATCTCGCATGTGCTTATTCTCAGACGGAGCAAGTGGAGTTAGCCTACAAGCATCTGAGCACGGCAGTGGAGATGGGATTTAATGATTTTGACCGCATTGACTCACACGATGCACTTGCCTACATCAGAATACAACCACAATGGGAATCGTTTAAGGAAAACGGGTATACTCTCTCTAAGAAATTAGAGGCGCCCAAGGAAAATCTTCTTGATAATGACTTGCTGCTGCAGCAATTGAAGAAGTTAAATGAGTTAAAGGAGAAGGGATTAATTACAGAAAAAGAATTTATTGAGCAAAAAGCTAAGTTGATTAAGTGATGAATGCTGTACAACTAATATCCCACGACATTGTGCCACTCACCACCTCCATGACTGGAGAGGAAGCACTGGAGTTGATGAGTGATTACTATGTACAACACCTGCCCATTGTGAACAATGAACAGTTTTTGGGGCTCATTTCTGAAGAGGATATTCTGGAGCACGATATTGAGGAAGCGGTTGGCTCCTATCAATTGTCCCTGCAAAAACCCTCCATTAATGCAGAAGATCACGTTTTTGATGTTATGGCGCAGGTGGCTCGGATGGGCTTGAGTGCGATACCGGTGGTTGATGAAGATGGCAATTATATGGGTGTAATCAGTCAACAAAGTTTGTTGACATTTTTTGCGCAGAGTTTTTCATTTGCCGAAAGAGGTAGTATTCTCATCCTGGAAATGAATAAGCCTGATTACGCCATGTCAGAGATCTCTCGTGTGGTAGAATCAGAAAATGTTGCTATCATCAGCTCATTTATCACTTCTGAACCCAATACGAATAGAATACTAGTGCATCTCAAAATCAATAAACCAGAAGTACACCGCGTTAAAGCTGCACTAGAACGTTATGAATATAACGTGAAAGCGATGTACACAGAGTCCGAAGATCGTGATGTACTCAAAGACAGATTTGAGTCTTTCATGCATTATCTGAACGTTTAGTCTTTCAAGCAGCAGGGTTTTATTTCCCAGTGCAACTATGAACATATCATGCACAAAATACCTAGTCAGATTAGTTTGTCTACTGGTAATGTCATCAGTGACCCAATGGGTTAGTGCTCGTAGCGTGCACGTAAAAGATATCGAAATCACGGGTAACAAGAAGACCAAAACGGCATTGATACTTAGAGAAATCGACTTCAAAAAGGGTGATTCGATTTTGATCTCAAATCTGACTAATCGCCTGGAGCGAAATGAGCAGTTATTAATGAATACCGGACTTTTCAATGATGTGGAACTCAATATTACAGATTGGTCCGATCAATCCAAAGACATAGCAATCTCACTCAAAGTCGTTGAGTCCTGGTATATATTTCCCCTACCCATTTTCAATCTGGCAGATCGAAATCTAAACGTATGGTGGACTGAGCACAACCATTCGCTAAAGCGTGTGAATTACGGTCTCAGGTTTGTGTATGTGAATTTTACCGGAAACAAAGACAACCTGAAGCTAACATTGCAAAGCGGATATACACGTAAAGTGTTACTGCAATATGACCGACCCTATATTAATCGACGCAAGACCATCGGAATCACTGGACGGTTTTTTTTCGATCATAGAAGAGAGTTCCCGTATAGTACGGTTGAGAATAAGAGGACCTTTTACAAGGATGACGATGAAATTACATTTAAAAGCCTCAAGTCTATTGTGTCTTTACATTATCGTCCTCGTGTGACGACATTTCATGAACTATTCATGAAGTTTGAAAGAAACAAAGTGACAGATCAGATTCTAGATCTAAACAATGCATATTTCAATGGAAAAACAGATTTCAGGTTTTTTGAGCTTTCCTACAAGTTCACTCGTGAGAAAAGAGACAGTCGATTTTATGCACTAAAAGGAAATTTCTGGTTGGGTCAGATTCAGAAAGAGGGTTTGGGCATTTTTAAAGATTATGACAAGCTTACAACTTCCCTGTTTTATGCCCACTATGTTCCCTTCAGACACAACCTTAATCTTGAATTGAGGGCAAAGGTCCAAAAGGAGTGGACAGGAAATCCACATCCATATTATGGGCTTGAAGCGTTGGGGTTTGGTGAAGACTACATCAGGGGGTATGAGCTTTATGTGGTTGATGGCACCGATTTTGTTCTCAGTAGAAATTCGCTTCGCTTTAATTTACTGAACAGATCATTTGATCTTAAGAAGAAAATGCCAGTTGACAACTATCGAATCTTACCGATTCAGATTTGGCTCACTGCAAATTTAGATTTGGGTTATGCAACCAATAGACTTTTTCAATCCTCCAATTCATTTACTAATAGGTGGTTAGTGGGGAGAGGCTTGGGTCTGGATATCATACTCTATCAGAAGTACGTATTCCAGATCGAGTACAGTTTTAACCATTTGAATGAAAAAGGTCTATTTTTGCACGTCAGATCTGATTTTTAATGAGAATACTCGTATACGGGAAGTCAGCCAGCGACGGTCAGTTGTCGGCCATTCAGCAACTGTTTGATGTGCTGTATGATCAAGGTCATTCAGTTTTTATCTATTCACCCTATTTTGAAGTTATACGTTCAAAAATTCAAATCAAATCCGATCTACACTTTGTGCATGATCATCAGGATTTAATCTCTGAAACAATTGATTTTGTTTTCACGCTAGGAGGAGATGGGACGATTTTGAATGTGGCCACTTTAATTCGACAGCTCAAGATACCAGTGATGGGAATCAATCTGGGCAGATTAGGATTCATGGCCAGCATAGAGCAAAAATATATTGAAAAGGCTATTGAAAAGCTCGTTGCTGGTCAATATAGACTCGACCATCGATCCATGCTGCAGTTAAAGTCAGAACCAAAGCTCTTTGGAGATAACCCATTTGCCTTAAATGACTTTACATTGTTGAAAAGAGACAATTCTTCAATGATTATTATACACACCTATCTGAATGGAGAGTTTCTCAATTCTTACTGGGCTGATGGATTGATCATTGCTACCCCCACAGGCTCAACCGGCTATTCACTAAGCTGTGGTGGCCCTATCGTTTTCCCTGATTCAAATAGCATTGTGATTACTCCTGTGGCACCTCATAACCTCAATGTAAGACCGCTGGTGGTGTCGGATGATTCTGAAATCAGCTTTGAAGTAGAAGGGAGGACAGAAAATTTTCTCTGCACATTAGACTCACGGTTTGAACTGATCACTGACAAGTATAAACTATTTGTCAGGAAGTGCGATTTTGGGATCGATCTAGTACAGTTGGATAAAATGTCCTTTTCTAAGACCATGCGAAATAAACTCATGTGGGGATTTGATATTAGAAAACCCACCGGATAGAGGATAGGGGATATTTCCTCGTGAAATTCATCACTAATGCGAATAGATTAGTGGAATTTGTGATGTTTAAGTGATAAATTGAAACAAAATTTGTCCCTTGGAGCCTTACTTCCGAATATATACGGACGAAATCTATAATGACTTCAAATCAATTGATAGTTCAAACTATCATGAGATTGTTCGGTTTTGTCATGACCAGGATGACCGTCTGGATCATCTTGAAATGCCGTATTTCCTGGAGGTAAAGGTGATGCTTGCCACGGCATACTTTGAGTTGGGCCGATATCATAAATTCCTCGAGCTAGCAGATTTTCTTCTTGAGTTTACGATATATCATAATATTCAGACTTTTCAGGGAGAAGATATCTTTCAGAAAATTCTATTTAAGAAAGCTGCCGCTCTGTATCAGCTATTGCATCTTTCGCAAGCTGAAAAAATCTTGTGGGAACTGCTGAAAATGGATCCCGATAACGCTGCAGCTTCTTATTTACTTAAGAGATGTTTGATTAAGAATCAACCAGGTTATTTAAGGAGGGTGAAGGGACTCAGCATATTCCTGTTTCTACTGGCTGCAGCAACTATTGCAGTAGAGCTCTTACTTATCCGTCCCTTTATGCAGGCATACGTGGATACAGTGGAAATCACCCGAATCGTAATCATTCTTGGTGGATTGTTCATATTGTTTTTGACAGACGGATGGCATCGTTTCCGATCATTCCATAAGGTCAACCAGGCTGCAGATAATCTCAAAACCAAGAAAAAATCAAAAGAATTTATTGAAGTTTAGCATTTTTGTATAAACTACAGGAAATCAGATGATTGCGTAAAACAATTTCATGTAAATTATTTACCTTAGTCTTGGGATTACTTTGAATGTTTTTCGATTGGCACGCCGTTTGATTACAGTATGATATAAGAAAATCAATTATTTATTTTAGTACGATTTCTAGGTACGAAATTAGATTCGATTTTCAGTCGTCATTACACTAACCAAACAAAATTGTAATCCATGCTTGTCGCCACCCGTGGTGCCCTACAGGGTACTGTCATTTCTGAATATCGAGAGTACATAATAGTTCCCATATTCTTTCGCAAGCAACTTGAAACTAATGTTGAGAAAAGTAATTTTGATGCTTCTCTCAGCTTGATCTTCGGGGATGAAACAGAAAATTATCGTATCGTAAAATCCATTCGATCAGTTCCATTTGAAATTTTGACATCAACTGCAGCTACAGAAAAATCAATTGATGAAATAATTGATACTTCAAAGCAGCAATTTATCGGATACGTTTATTCGGGCAAAAATTTCTCAAGAAGAGAATTACCAATTCCCAATCATCATGAAGGTAGTGTGAGTTTTATTCAATTGAAGGTCTTAAATGGAATCACTCAAGACTGGAATTCATGGATTTCGAAAGACCTAAATCAGACTGTAGAAAAGCAAAAGGTAATTCTATAAGTTCCCTTCCCTACATTTCCATTTTATTCTTTATTTCGGGTCTGCTAATTTTCAAGAACTTAACTTAGCATCAGATATCATATTATACATTTGATGCCTGTCATGCGCTTTTCTTCTGAAGAACTATCGAGATACAGCAGACACATTGCTATACCTGATTTTGGCATTGACGCTCAAAGAAGACTGAAAGCTTCCAGCATACTAGTGATCGGTGCAGGAGGATTAGGTAGTCCTGCATTGCTTTATCTTGCCGCTGCAGGTTTTGGCAGAATTGGTATTGTGGATTTTGATGTCGTTGACTCTTCTAATTTGCAGCGGCAAATTCTCTATCGAACAAAGGATGTGGGAATGTCAAAAGCCGTGCTGGCGGAGCAAACTATCAAGGAATTAAATCCCTTTATTGAAGTAGTACGGCATGAAGAGCAATTGACCAGTGAAAATGCACTTTCTATTTTAGAAGGCTATGATATTATTTTAGACGGCACTGATAACTTCCCCACCAGATACCTGGTTAATGATGCTTGCGTGATACTTGGGAGACCACTCATCTATGGTAGTATTTATCAGTTCGAAGGGCAGGTTTCGGTATTTAATCTGAATAGAGGTCCAAAAAGAAGTCCCAACTACCGAGACTTATTTCCCACTCCACCACCACCTGGTCTTGTACCTAATTGTGCAGAAGGAGGTGTACTGGGAGTCCTGCCGGGCATCATTGGCAGTCTACAAGCTAACGAAGCCATCAAGGTAGCTGCAAATATTGGGGAAACACTGGATGGAAGACTTTTTATCTTCGACGCGCTCTATTTTACAACCACCACTCTAAATGTAGTGATCAATAAAGATTTACCACCCATTACACAGTTGATAGACTATGAAGAGTTTTGTGGTCTTAAGAAAGTCACCACGGATGATGTTAAGTCGATTACAGTGCGAGAATTAGAAGAGTGGAAGGCCTCGGAGGTGTCATTTGCCTTAATTGACGTAAGAGAACCCTATGAAGCAGAGATCGTCCAGATTGGAGGTACTCTTATACCACTTGATACACTTCTTAAGCGGCGAGACACAATACCAGATAATGTTCGTGTTGTTTTTCATTGCCGTAGTGGTGCCAGAAGTCAGAAAGCAATTAAAATGCTGTCTGAGGTGATGCCTAACGATCGTTTTTACAATCTGGAAGGGGGCGTATTGGCATACATCGATGAAATTGATCCTACATTGACCCGATATTAGATCATCGTATGAGGGTGACGGTGCCAGAGACGCGTTGATTTTCTCCACTAGGTTGAGTAAAGGATATGGTGTACATGTAAACTCCTGGATTGGCCATTCCTCCGTCTATTCTACCATCCCATCCTATATTACCGCCTTTATTGGAAAAAATATGACCGCCCCAGCGGTTGTAAATATTCATCTGATATTGCACATTCAGATTATTGGCGAACCTGGGCTCAAAAATCGGATTACTAACGCCGGATGGTGCAAATGCATTGGGTACAAACATCTCAGCAATCTGCTGCGTACAATCTATGTTAGATCTGGAGCGCAATGTGTCCTGCCCCTGATCATTCACATGAATTGCCTTTATTATGTAGCAATACTGCCCTCCGGTGCGATCAAAATCTACCAGCGCTCCATACTGTAGTGTATTCGCATCAACGATGCCTACGGACTCTTCTGATCCATCGACCAGAAGGCAAATATCGTATGCGATTACCCGTCTTCCGGGAATATAAATAGGGGTCCATGACAATGTGTTTTCAGTGGGAGAAGATGCCGTCACCTGTAGGTTAACACTTGAAAATATATTTGACGTGGTGGAAGTATCGCAATCATCTATGGCATTTAAACGATAAAAATATACATCATTTACCGGCGCCACATTGTTATCAACTGTGGTATTGTCATCGGTTGTTGGTTGTGGAATTAAAGACTGGATTGGGTCAAACGTAATGGTATCCATGCCGCGCTCCAATGTTAGATCTGTGAGATCAGCATCTGCATTATACACCCAGTCTATCTCAATATTATTGTTAGCCAGCACATTTACATTTCTAATGTTTAAGCGTGTCAACGGATTTATGACATCAGCAGTAAGACAAACCGTGTTGCTGGTTGAGGTTACATTACGACCTTGTTCTTCGCTTCTGACTTGAAAACAATACTCCAGCCCATCGTTAATTCTGGTGATGAAAATTACAGTGTCGTCCATGTTGAGCGGATGCTCATAAGCAAGATCGGCTCCGTCCAGTCCTAGCCAGACTTGATTGTTGTCTATACCGTTTTCCCAAAGGCCATAGGAGTTCCATGTCAACTTTACGTATTGTTCGCAGAAGTTGACCTCGGCATTAAGCAACATGGTATTATGCGGATTGGTATCAAAAGTACCTGTATTTCCACAGGCATCGATCGCAATCACATAGTATACTTCGATTTGGTTGTTAGGATCAGCCGTGATATCCAGGTATTCAAGTACTCCATAGACTGTATCAATGGGAGTAGTTCCCTGATTGGTAGATCGGTAGATGACATATCCGATGGTTTCCGGGTCCTGGTTAGGATACCAGGTGATATGCACATCATCCCCCTGCACAGATACCCTTTCGATCTTGGTCACACCAGGTGTGAGATTATCCAGGGTGTCGGAAGATAAAAGGGCCATGCCACCGCAATTGTAGTTGTGCTGTAGGTAGTAGTAGGTGAGACCTGCATTGTTACTGTGGAAAAATTGAGTCTCCGCTGGATCCGTAATACTGGTTAGCAATGAAAATGGGCCCGTTTCATCCGATGCAGAATAGATGTCTGTAGAAACGAATGAGCCACATGTGTTGTTATTATTTACCCAAAACAAGGTGTCACCTTTGACACACTGAAAAGTTGGTGCCACCACCTGACCTTGAATAGATCCTGTGAATAAGATCAAGATTAGAAGAGTGCTCGCAAGATGTAAAAATCGGTACATGAATACATTGACGTTTTTGCGTTGGGAGTGTCAAATTTCTTTTAATCGGCCTTGTAGTCAGTCGATTTGTTCCCACTGCTGACGTACTTTGACTACTTAACGTCAAATATCTGTCATTATGGCTTAGAAGAGAAAAGAAATCGGGGGTGGTATGATATATGAGGTAGGAAGTGGATACGTTAGAGGTTGTAGATCTGTAATATCGTATCTTTGCTTAATAGAGAGAAAATGTAAGTTATGCTGAAAGTTTTCACCAAATTATTTGGGACAAAGTTTGACCGGGATGTCAAGAAATATACACCTGTTGTTGAGGAGACACTGGAGATATATGAAGGTTTGAAGTCTTTATCCAATGATGAACTACGAAATAAGACACACGAGTTTAGGTCTAGGATCGCGGATCATCTGGCAGGTATAAAGGGCGATATTACCTCCCTCAACGAAGAAGCAGCAAATGAGAAAAACCTTGCTCGCAAGGAAGAAATCTTTAAGGAGGTGGATGTGATGATGAAGGAGAAAGATGAGCATCTGGAGGAGATTTTAAACGAGATTTTGCCAGAGGCCTTTGCTGTCGTTAAGGAGACCTCCAGAAGATTTATGGAGAATAGTGAGTTGCACGTAACCGCTACAGATTTTGATAGAGATCTGGCGGCTTCAAAATCCTATGTGTCGATCGAAGGTGAAAAGGCAATATGGAAGAATACTTGGACGGCAGCTGGAGGTGAGATTACTTGGAACATGGTACACTATGATGTACAGCTGATTGGTGGCATGGTATTACATGATGGTAAAATTGCCGAGATGGCCACTGGTGAGGGTAAAACTCTGGTCGCTACACTTCCAGCCTATCTGAATGGATTGTCAGGAGAAGGAGTACATCTGATCACGGTCAATGACTATCTGGCACGAAGAGACTCCGAATGGGTTGGACCCATTTATGAGTTTTTATTCCTGTCAGTTGATTGCATCGATAAGTATCAACCGCACTCTCCACAGAGGAAAAAGGCTTATCGATGTGATATCACCTATGGTACCAATAATGAATTTGGGTTTGATTATCTAAGGGATAATATGGTGCGATCTCCAAGTGAATTGGTGCAGCGAAAGCACCACTTCACAATGATTGATGAGGTGGATTCGGTTTTGATTGATGATGCGCGAACGCCTTTGATTATCTCAGGTCCTATCCCACAAGGTGCTGAAGATCAGGAATATATTCTCCTAAAGCCTTCTGTCGAGAGACTGGTAAATGCTCAGAGAAAATTAGCTACAGATTATCTTGCCAAAGCTAAATCCCTGATCAAAGAAGGCTCCACTGGAAATAATGAAGACGAGGGAGGGATGGCATTATTACGTGCTTACCGGGCCCTACCCAAATACAGACCACTTACCAAGTTCTTAAGTGAAGAAGGTGTACGAATCACATTGCAAAAAGCTGAAAACTACTATATGCAGGAGCAATCCAAAAACATGCATATCGTAGATGAACCTCTTCTTTTCACCATTGATGAGAAGAATCGGAATGTAGATTTGACGGAGAATGGGGCAGAATTCTTAGCGAGAGGAGGAGATGATCCCAATCTCTTTATACTTCCCGACATTGGCACCAAGATTCTTGAAGTAGAAGAAGATGAGTCTAAATCAGCTACTGAAATAGCTGAAGCGAAGCAAGCAGTCATAGAGGAGTACGGGACGAAATCACGCAGGCTTCATGCGGTGAGCCAGTTACTCAAAGCTTTTACATTATTTGAAAAAGATGAGGAATATGTGGTCCTCGATGGTCAGGTGAAGATCGTAGATGAGCAGACGGGTCGCATGATGGAAGGTAGACGTTACTCGGATGGATTGCACCAGGCGCTGGAAGCTAAAGAAAATGTAAAAGTAGGTGAGTTGACACAGACGTATGCAACAGTGACTCTCCAAAACTACTTTAGAATGTACCATAAACTGGCCGGGATGACCGGTACGGCAGAGACAGAGGCCAATGAGTTTTGGGAAATCTACAAATTGGATGTGGTCGTCATTCCCACCAATAGGCCGATTGTACGGGATGATCGTGAAGACCTTGTTTATAAGACGGCCAGAGAGAAATTTAATGCCGTCATTGATGAGATCGTACAGTTGAGTGAGTCAGGAAGACCTGTATTAGTGGGTACGACATCTGTGGATATTTCCGAAAAGCTCAGCCGGATGCTGAAGCTCAGGAATATCGACCATAACGTACTAAATGCAAAGCAACATCAACGCGAAGCCGAAATCGTAGCCGAGGCAGGTAAGGCAGGTAAAGTGACAATAGCCACCAACATGGCAGGTAGGGGTACGGACATTAAGATTTGTGACGAAGTGAAAGCGGCCGGTGGATTGGCCATTATTGGTACAGAACGTCACGACAGTCGTCGCGTTGATAGACAGCTTCGCGGGCGTGCTGGTCGTCAGGGAGACCCCGGTTCATCTCAGTTTTTCGTGTCCTTGGAAGACAATCTTATGCGGTTATTCCGATCTGAAAGGATCGCCAAAGTGATGGATAGGATGGGTTTGAAAGAAGGGGAGGTCATTCAGCACTCAATGATTTCTAAATCGATCGAAAGGGCACAGAAGAAAGTAGAAGAAAATAACTTCGGTATACGAAAGAGGCTTCTCGAATACGATGATGTCATGAACATTCAGCGGGAAGCCATATACGAAAAACGGAAGAATGCACTATCCGGTGATCGGCTCTCTATTGACCTAAATAATATGTTTTCAGGACTGGTAGAGTCTCTGGTGATTCAACATAAGACTAATGGAACCTTTGAAACCTTGAGAAAAGCCTCAATGCAAAATCTGGGGATGGATCCCAAAATGGATGCAGCATTCTTTAACGAGGCAAAAGAAGGAGAAGTCGTTGAAGCTTTTCATGATGAATTCTTCCAGTTTTATGAGGAGAAGGGAAGCCGTATGGCGGAAGCCCTGTATCCTATGATAAAGAATGTTTACGAAAATCAGGGACACCGTTATAAATATATCGCCTTGCCGATCACAGATGGCAGTAGTCGGCAGCTGCCGATTTCTGCTCATTTGGAAAATGCCGTGAACTCGCAAGGAGAGTCAATTTTGAAGGACATCGAAAAGGCAGTGACGTTATCATTGATTGATGACAATTGGAAAGAGCATCTCCGATCAATGGATGAATTGAAGGAATCTGTACAAGCGGCTTCCTTTGAGCAGAAAGATCCATTGGTCGTTTATAAAATGGAGGCCTACGAATTGTTTGAGGAGTTGATTTATAAAGTCAACTTTGATGTGACGTCCTTTTTGTCGAAAGGTAAATTATTAATCTCTCAGCCTGACCAGGTCAAAGAAGCGAAGGATCAAAAGACTGACCTCAGTAAAGTACGGGTCAACAGAGGAGCCGATGAAGAAGCAGCCGCCGCACAAGCAGCCGCCAGATCCGCAGGGGGTAGGAAGGAAAAACCCGAAACCTTTAAAAGGTCAGAGAAAAAGGTAGGTCGAAATGAACTCTGCCCCTGTGGTAGTGGTAAAAAATTTAAACATTGTCATGGTCGTAAGTAAAATAAAGTATCTAATCCTGGTTTTTGCTGTCATCTGCAGTGTGTCGGGAATAGCTCAAAACACGTTGCAGGAAGGTCCCGAGATCAGTAGAATGATGTCGGCATATTCAGCAAAAAATATGCAACAGGAGACAGTAAAGGCATGGAGGATACAGGTCGCAGCGGGTAGTGATCGAAGGGTGATTGAAAATGAACAGAGACGGTTTGAGAATATATATCCCTCATTAGGTCTCGAATTACTCCATGATAATCCATATTATATCCTGAAAATTCAGGACCATGCATATCGTAGCAAGGTGGATGCATTGGCATTGCTGCACCGGATCAAATCAAGGTACCCATCTGCAATACTAGTGCTTGATGACGTGCGAACAGAACAGCTGCTAAATAGTCAGAGCTATTGATGACCTACCGAAAGAGTAATAGTACTCAGAACATGGGGATCGACTGGATCACCTTTTCGGTCTATTTAAGTCTGGTTTTTATTGGGTGGCTCATGATTTTTGCAGCCGAGTACAAGGGTCCAGATACCGAGATTTGGTCACTGACAACTCCGGTGGGAAAGCAGACTGCGTTCATGGGTGCAGCGTTTATCCTGATGCTCCTGATTCTCAACATCGATTGGAAGTTTTGGCGAAATTTTTCTTTCGTATTGTACAGTGTCAGCATCTTGATGTTGATACTTGTCCTTTTTTTAGGTCGCGAAGTCAACGGAGCCCAGTCCTGGTTCAATTTTGGTGGGTTTGGATTTCAGCCTTCTGAGTTTGCAAAGTTTGCCACTTGCCTTGCTGTGTCAAGTTATCTGGCGGGCACGATACCAAAAGTAAAGTATACCAAACACGTTCTTGCTGTCATGGCAATCTTTCTAGCCCCCATGGCACTGATCATGTTACAGCCTGACCCGGGATCAGCCCTGGTTTTCCTATCGTTTTTTATTGTTTTGTATAGAGAAGGCTTGAGTCCCATTCCTTACGTGGTGGGTATTGCTGCAGCTTTAATATTTATACTTGCGCTACTTTTTAACCCATTGACTGTGCTCATCATTTTGACACTGGTCTCCATGTTGTTATTGGTTCAAAATCTTAGGTATCCACTCTACTGGAACCTCAGCATTCTATTTCTTGCCATTGCCTCTGTAATCTGCATTCGGCAAGGGTTGGAATATCAGATACTGATAGTAAACCTTGTATTGATGCTATTCTTTGTTTCATTTCAATGGATCAAAGGAAAAATGCAATTAGCATTAACTGTATTTTTTGGAGCTATCATTTTTTCGGCACTAGCTTATGGTACCGACTATGTTTTTAACAATGTACTGAAACCTCATCATCAGGACAGAATCAATGTGTGGTTACATCCTGAGAAGTGTGATCCACAAGGGCCTTTATACAATGTCCTACTTTCAAAAATGGCTATTGGTTCTGGTGGTTTTTCTGGAAAGGGCTTTCTTGAGGGAACCTTAACGAAGTTGAATTATGTTCCAGCACAATCTACAGATTTCATTTTCTGTACTGTGGGTGAAGAGCAGGGTTTTGTGGGCTCTCTGATCATCATTGGTTTGTTTGTTTTTCTTATGGTCAGGATAATCACTATTGCAGAGAGACAAAGGTTGAACATGTTTAGACATTATGCCTATGGCGTTGCAGGTATACTGTTCCTGCACTTTACCATTAATATGGGTATGACCATGGGTCTGCTGCCCATTATAGGTATTCCGCTTCCTTTTATTAGTTATGGAGGATCTTCCTTGCTGGTTTTTACTTTGATGATTGGAGTGCTATTAAGGTTTGACAGCCAGCGGTATCTCAACTAATCGCAAATGACTTTTACACTTACTCATACGTCTGACGACTGTGGTGCACGTGCTGGAACTCTTGTGACCGATCATGGTATTGTGGAGACCCCAGTATTTATGCCGGTAGGTACCGTAGGGAGTGTCAAGGGGATCAACCAAGAACAATTGGCCGGCGATATCCAAGCTCAGATCATATTAGGAAACACGTACCATCTTTATTTGAGGCCCGGAGAAGAAATTCTAGAACAGGTTGGCGGTCTCCATCACTTTATTGGATGGGAGAAACCTATGTTGACAGATAGTGGCGGCTATCAGGTGTACTCATTGAGCGGGACGCGAAAGATAAAGGAGGAAGGAGTCACCTTCACATCACATATTGATGGATCTAAACACTTTTTCTCTCCGGAAAAAGCCATAGATGTGCAGCGAAGAATTGGAGCCGATATCATTATGGCTTTTGATGAATGTACTCCTTATCCCTGTGAGAAGAACTATGCCCGATCCTCGATGAAAATGACTCACCGATGGCTAAAGAGATGCATGGATCACATGCACGCCCAGCCTCCACTGCACGGGTATCGACAAACCCTTGCACCCATTGTTCAGGGCTCCGTGTATCCGGATCTGAGAAAGGAGTCTGCACAAGAGATATCACAATTTGAAGCCACCATATACGCTATTGGTGGGTTGTCGGTAGGAGAGCCACACGAAGACATGTATGCGATGACAAATCTGGTTTGTGACATCCTGCCTGCTGAGAAGGCGAGATATCTGATGGGGGTAGGCACTCCCGCTAATTTATTGGAGTGTATAAGTTTGGGTATAGACATGTTTGACTGTGTATTGCCTACACGCAATGCACGGCACGGCATGATCTATACTTCTGAAGGGCTGCTAAATATAAAAAATCGCAAGTGGGCCACTTGCTTTGAACCTATTGACCCCAACAGCTCGGTGGAAGTACTACGACATCATACAAAAGCTTATTTGAGGCACCTGATCGTAAGTAAAGAGTATTTGGGGGCTCAATTAGCATCATTACAGAATCTAAGTTTTTATACACATTTAATGTCAGAAGCACGTTCCTCTATTAAACAAGGGACGTTTATTTCCTGGAAAAATGACATGACGCAAATTGTAACCAGAAGGCTGTAATGAAGTTGAAGTCAAAGATTTTAGATCGCTACATTATCAGGCAATACTTAAAGACTTTCTTCTTTACGGCAATGCTCTTTTCACTAATCGCGGTTGTCATTGATTTCAGCGACCGATTAGGCGCATTCCTGGAGAATGGAGTCACACTAAAACAAGCGGTTTTCACCTATTACCTCCATTTTATTGCCCATATAAATGGACTACTTTGGCCCCTGTTTGCGCTGATAAGCGTGATATTTTTCACCTCAAGACTTGCTAAGAATTCTGAAATCATAAGTGTGTTAAATGCCGGAGTACCGTATACCAGAATAATGCTACCCTATATGATTGCTGCCGGCATCGTTTTTAGTATCCACTTGCTATCCAATCACTTTTTGATCCCATTAGGAAGTAAGATTCGCATTCCCTTTGAGAATAAATATGTTTGGAAGAATGTCGATAGATCCAAGACTCGCCATATTCATGTAATGTTGGATCCTCAAACGAAACTATACATCATGAATTTTCGTAAGCGAGATAGTACAGCGATCGATATGCGCATCGAAACTTATGATGCGGATGCAAACCTTATACAATATATGGAAGCGCGCAGAGCTCAATGGAAAGCACCTCCTAATCAATGGACCCTTAGTGACTACATGATCCACAAGTTTGATGGTGAAAAAGAAGAGATCCAATCCTTTAAAAAGGAGCCTTTAGATACAACCATCAACATTACTCCAGAGGACCTCTTGATAGTGAAAAATCAGCAGCAATTGTTCACAACTCCTGAGCTAAAAAATTATTTGGAAAAGCAAAGAGCCAGGGGTATTGGAGGCACTCGGGTTTTCGAAACGGAACTCTTCCGACGTACATCCGAACCTATTTCGATATTCATACTTACCCTAATAGGAATGTCAGTGGCCAGCAGGAAAACCAGGGGCGGACTTGGGATACATCTGGCAATAGGAATCTCCATCGGTGCGTTATTTATAGTACTGTCCCGATTCACGATGACTTTTACCAATTCGGAATCGATGGGACCCATGCTGGGAGTGTGGCTTCCAAACATCATATTCTCTTTTGTAGCACTCTATCTTGTCCGTATAGCACAGAAATAATTTTCAATTTTTTTTGAAAGTTGTTTAACTAGAAACAACATGTTGATAATCAATTAATTATGTTGATTTTTGTCTTTTTTTTATAGAGAAAATGTTGTCTGGGCGACGTTTTTGTACAACTATTAGTTGTTTCTGGTTAAACAATTGCGTATATTGAGTCTAAATAAATGGAAAGCTATGTCAGCAGTAGAATTTCAAGATAAATTAAATCAGTTGTCATCTGTATTAAACACTTTTGCCTACAACCTCACCAAAAATGGGGAGGATGCTAAAGACTTATTTCAGGAGACAGCCTTCAGAGCACTGAGTAATAAGGATAAGTTCAGACCAGGTACTAATTTCAAAGCTTGGTTGTTTACCATCATGAAAAATATCTTCATCAATAATTATAGAAAGAAGATGAAGAAGAATACGATACAGGATTCTACGGATAATCTGTATTATATTAATTCTGGATCGACCACTATTACTAATAAGGCAGATTCAAATATCATGATGACTGAACTGGAAAACATGATAGAAAGTCTGGATGAGAGTCTTAGCGTACCCTTCTTGATGCATTATGAGGGATTCAAGTATCAGGAAATTGCTGATCAACTAGATCTTCCATTAGGAACAGTGAAAAGTCGAATATTTTTTGCCAGAAAAGAGCTAAAGAGATTAATTCATAGTCGTTATAATAATCTCTTCAAACATAGAGAAAAGGCCTCCTAGCCAAAAGGATAAGTCTTCAAATAGAGAATTAGTAAAGCTGTGATCTGATAAATAGGTCACAGCTTTTTTTTGGGGTGCTTTGACAAATCTAATCTAAACAAAAAAAGCGCCTGTCAGAGAACTGACAGGCGCATCAAAACAAAACGAAAAACCAACTTAAACCTTTTCTTTAGTCTGTGGTAGTGTATGTGTATAACACCTTTATAACTGAATAGTTATCGCAGAACTTATGCTTTTAATCTAACATTAACTTTTTTAACTTTTCCCTTTCTGCTAATGGTGATTACTACCTCATCACCGATCTGAAACTGTTGCATTATTTTCACAAGGTTGTCTGCAGATTTGACATCTTGACCGTCGATTTTTGTAATCACATCAGCGGGAAGAATACCGGCATACTGGGCAGCTCCTCCATCTTCTACTTGTGTTACTACTACCCCTTGGTCCACATCGAGGTCTATTTCTTCATAAGCTTCATAATCCGCAATAGCAGCAACATATAACCCCAGACTACCCCTTGGTCCACCGTGTTCTATTATATTCTCAACGACTGGCTGCAGCATATTTGAAGGAATAGCAAAGGAATATCCAGCATAGTATCCAGTTGCAGTCGCGATGGCGGTATTAACACCAATCAGATCTCCTTGCGTATTGACCAATGCCCCTCCACTATTGCCAGGATTGACCACTGCATCCGTTTGAATAAAATCCTCGATTGCATCATTTCGTTTTATAATCTTATTTCTACCCTTGGCACTAATAATTCCAGCCGTTACTGTGGAAGTTAAATCAAATGGATTTCCAACAGCAAGTACCCATTCTCCTACTCTGATTTCATCTGAATTTCCAAACTTGAGATAGGGGAGATTATCAGTATCGATTTTGATTACTGCAATATCAGTACGTGGGTCTTGTCCGATTAGGGTTGCTTTGAACTTTCGATCATCAAAAAGGGTAACTTCTAACTGATCTGCAAAGTCAATAACATGATTATTAGTCACAATGTATCCGTCATCTGAAATGATCACGCCGCTACCTTTGCCAGAGCGGGGTTGCGGATTACCAAAAAAATCATCTCCAAAGAAAAAACTGAAAGGGTCTCTTCTTCTACTTCGCTGATCATTTAAATTTGATAATGCTTCTTCCGCACTGATGTGTACGACTGATGGCATTGCAGCTTCGGCTGCATCTGCAAAATCTTCAGGTATTTTTTCCTCGATGACACTCGAAGAGCTTGTAAACTGAACATTAGAATGTTTTGTGCCAATAAGGAGGTCTCCCTGCACAAGTAAAATGCCACCGAGGACAATAAGGCCTCCTGACATACCGGCAATTATCAGAGAAATAAGTCTTTTCATGGTTTCGTTTCTTAAGATTGCACCTACCAGCTGCCTAATGATGCTAACGACTTGGTAATGTGCGAGTTTTCCAACATTTTTGGTTTAACAATATATTAACTGCGTGGAATTTTCGTCGAAAAAAATTAGAAATCCGATTCGAGTGGCTGTAGTCACGGACTTACACACTAGCCTATCGGGAAAAACCTCCCATGGCGTCGATGTAAAGAAGAATTTTCTACGTGTGTTTGATGATATAAAATCTTCGGACCCGGACTATATTTGGATTGGTGGAGATCTCTGCCTAAAAGAGCCCCTGAGAGATACCTATCAATGGCAGCATAGTATTCTCGAGGACATGCAAATTCCGTATCGAATTATTGCAGGGAATCACGATGATTCCCAAATGTTGTCCAAAGTATTTAGTCAGCAGTCTGTACATATGCATGGTGATGAATTGTACTGGACAGAAATGCTGCCAAATAATAATCGAGTGATTTTTCTGGATTCTTCAAAAGGGGAGCTTTCGTCCGACCAGAGAAAATGGCTTTTGAGTTTTGCTGATCGTCGAGAGCCCTCTATTATCCTTATACATCATCCTCCGGGTATCATGCATGTTCCTTATATGGACGTCAATCATAAGCTCCGCGATCATGCAGAAGTGTTAGATATCTTGCAAAAATTTTATGTAGCACCCTATCTACTTTGTGGTCATTATCATATCGATAAAACAGTGATGATAGGTGCTATGACCATCAGAATACTTCCATCTTGTTATTTCCAACTTCGAGGGGACTTGCAAGACTTTGCTGTAGATCACCATCATATTGGATATGCCTTATTGGAAATCTATGATGACCGCATAGAAACCAGGATTAAGTATTTGTACGATAATAAAATTTCGGGTCAAAAAGAATCCGTAGAGCCTTTGAAGGCAAGTGAATAGAGCCTACGGTCTTTTTCATCATTATGTTCATCAAATAGCATGATTTGATGCATAATTCCGCTTTCAACGCTGTAGATCGTTACCAGTCGTCCGTAGTTTTTATCTGTTAGGCTTCTCTTAGGAATGAAATCCGCATACGCAGCCCAGTCGGCATGATAATAAGTCTGAGCATCCTCTTGAGGAAATACATTAATCTGTATATCAAAATGTTGTTCGTTTGTGGCAAGAGATGAAGCCAATGCCAGACAGGTAATATTCGGTACATTTTTGCGATAATATGGATCAAGCATAAATCGCATTTCAAAGTCTTTAGAGCGGGTCTCTATCACTTGATCATAGCGTCCAAAAGCATCTTTTCTCAGCATTTTAGGCCGATATAGATTTTCTATAGGTTGAATAAAAGTGGCATTACACTCTTCCAGGGCCTTGGTGAATCGATGGCTATAATGTGTTTGTGCCTCTAAAGTGCATAGACTAAGTCCCGAAAGTAGAATGACAACCATCAAACTCATTCTTAGTGCAAATGTGCTCAATACCATGACTCGGTCATTCATAATTTTTCATTCTCGCATGAAAGATGCATCTTGAAATTACAATTTCAAGGGATTAATCAAATACTAAACGTGCTATGTGTGGAAGATCATCTCTAACCAAATCAGAAAAAGAACTGGAAGCCCGCTTCAAGGCCACATTCTATTCAGAAGATCTTGAAAAATATAATCCCTTACCAAACTACAATGTAGCACCTACCCACGTGATGCCGGTTATCACAAATGAAGATCCGGAGCATTTTCGACCTCTCCGATGGGGTTTGATTCCTTTTTGGGCGAAGGATGTCCGGGTTGGTTACAAGATGATCAATGCCAGAAAGGAAACGGTCCTGGAAAAAACCGCATTTAAATCAGCGATGCAAAAAAGACGCTGTATTGTACCGATGGATGGATACTATGAATGGAAGAAAATAGGAAAGCAAAAACAACCCTTTAGGATCACAGTAAAAAATCAGGAGATATTTTCTGTAGCGGGTCTCTGGGCAAAGTGGAAGTCTCCGGAAGGGATAGTTTATGAGACCTATACACTTCTCACACAAGAACCCAGCCCAGCAATTGCGCACATTCATGATAGGATGCCTGCTATACTATCTCCTGATCAGGAAATAAACTGGTTAGATGTTGACATGCCTGCTGAGGATGCTCTTTCCATCCTAAATCCGCCTCCTGACGAATCCCTACTTGCATATGAAGTATCATCAAGAGTGGGAAAAGTAACCGAGAACGATGCAGATCTGATTACGCCCCAGGTAAGTGATGAAAGTGATGAAGGCGCCCAGACTTCTTTATTCTAGTTTATTTCACATCTCCCATCCATCGATTGAAGATGGGACTTAAAGCCAACATGACTAAGCCAGCTCCCACAGGTAGTTTCACAAAGGTCATAAATAGATCAGGCATTTGCTGCACATTGGAAGGATCAAAATGTCCTCCAAAGGTTCCGGCAATGAGATTTCCCAGGGCTGCAGCCACAAACCATATGCCCATCATCTGACTGACATATTTTGCGGGAGAAAGCTTTGTCATAGCACTTAACCCCACCGGGCTCAAAGTGAGTTCTCCAATGGAGTGTAGAAAGTAAGTGACCACCAGAAAGAACATCCCCGTCTTTGCACCGGTAGTAGCAATTTTGGCTGCGTAAACCATCACCAGAAACCCCAGTCCCAGTAATACCAGACCGATGGCAAATTTGATGGGAGTCCGAGGATTTAGATTCTTTGCCGCCAGCTTCACCCACAATGCACCCATCAGAGGAGCGAAAATGATGATGAAGGCCGGATTAACCGATTGTAAAACACCTGCCGGCATTTCCCATCCAAAAATATTTCGCATGGTGAAGTCACGTGCATATAGATTTAGCGCACTACCTGCCTGCTCAAAGCCAGACCAGAAAATCGCAGCGCCCACAAAGAGCACGGCAATGACCAATATCTTTCGTATTTCCTCTTTGTTAAGGTTTCCGGTAAAAATCACATACGCAAAATAGAATGCCACTATAAGAAGAATGACCGCCTTCATAGCCTCTGCTATACCAGTGGTGGAGGTAATGTTGATTTGCCCGGTCAATTGCAGGGACAAAAGAACAACTAGAAGAAGGAGGGGAATGGCCCATTTCAGGACACCCTGAATGGGCGTCTGTTGCATATCCTGCTTCATTTTTCGTTCCGGTACGTCGCCGATACCCGCCAGATGTTTCTTGTTAGTGACTTTAAACCAAATGAGTCCTGCGGCCATACCAATGGCGGCAAGTCCAAACCCTAAATGCCAGTTGTAGGCTGCAATGATGGGCACAAATATCTGACCGAAGAATGAGCCCAGGTTAATGCTCATATAAAAAATAGAGAAACCTGCATCTCTTCGGGCACCCTTATCATCTCCATATAGTGCACCGACAATCGAACTAATATTAGGTTTGAGAAACCCGGTCCCCATGGCAACAAATGCCAGACCCAGGAAAAAGATGCCCGGTCCCGCTGGAATTGCTAGTATCAGGTGGCCAATCATGATCATTATTCCACCATACCAGATGGCTTTCTTTTGACCAATTAGATTATCAGCAAACCAACCTCCCGGTAAAGAAAGCAGATACACGGCAGCCGTGTACAACCCATATGCCGCTCCGGCAGTTTCGGTGTCAAGACCTAGTCCTTCCTGCGCCGCCTCTGTGGTCATAAACAGGATGAGTATGGCACGCATTCCATAGTAGGAAAACCGCTCCCAAAACTCTGTAAAAAATAAAGTGGAGAGACCTGTCGGATGACCAAAAAATCCATTGTTCGAATTCATACTTCATTTGATTTGACACAGAATCGTTGAAGTTAACAATAGCTTTTAAAAGTGCCAACAGTCCTGGAAGTACTTACATACTAGGAATTGCTAATTCCTGCCTTGAGATTGAAGAACTTTGTGGTTGGATATTTTCTCTGCCATCGCTGAATTGCAATCTGACTTCGTATGCCTTTACGGCAATACACTACCACTGGAAGATCTGTCTTGAGCAGCTCTAGCGGTTTATTAATCTCGGATAGAGGTATCAATTGGCCTCCGATATTGTGGCTTTGATGCTCCCTAGGTTCTCTGACGTCAATCAGCACAAATTCTCTTTTAGCATCCATCCACTCCTGGAGAAGTTCCCTACTAATCTCTCTCATTGTCTGCTATCTTTTTTTCGTGCACTACCATTTTCCAGCCGTGTGATTCTACCATCCAGGCGATTGATTGTAATATCTCCTGACCTCGTTCCTCTGCCTGGTTTATTAAGTCACTATTCGCTGCTCTAGCGGCGATGTAGTCTTTTGCCTGATCCTGCAGCTTGGTAAGATCCGCGGTACTGAAGGAATTGAAAGTACCTTCTGACAGGTCGTAATAATCGAGATCATGATCGATACTAAGAATTGTGGGTTCAGGCAATCCACCGATGCTAATAGTCCTGGAGGACTCATCAACTTCTACTGAAATATTTTCCAGATCATAGCCTACCGAGACCTTGGCTTTCACTCGTATCAAAGCTTTCTTTCGAAATATTTTCCAGTCATAGCCATAGTAGTCCTTGTAATCATAAACTTCTGAGAAGTATCCATCAACGGTCACTAATTTGGAGACCTTTTCGATTCTGGAGAGTAGCACCTGGGCTTCCTCGTGTACATGATTCTGATAATTGAAGGGTTTGAAATTGTTTGATATCAAAATTCCCCCAACAAAAGCGGCTACCAAAGCAATGCCCCAGATCAGTTTTTTCATGAGATCAGTAGGATGCAGGGTGCTTTAATCCCTTATGTGACTTCAATATGGCCTTCACAGAGCCCACAGAAATTGGTGATTCAATCATGAGAGGTATTCTGTTTTCATCATCAGACACCCAAACTTTCATGCCATCATTATCTTTGAAGATTTCACCCACCACGACTTCCGGCTGAAAGAGCAAGGTGCTGGATTTTCCATAGCCCCTGATTCGCTTTTCCATTCGTTTTCCCTTGTAGACGATATCAAGTGGATAGATCTTTCGATCGAGGTAGATCTTAAGAGGTAAATTCGTGCCTTCCTGATGTGATTGAAAATCGATATTACGCATCATATAAATACTGGATAGGATGTCGTGCGTACAAGCTTCAATAGGCATAGCTTCCTCATTTACATCTGATTCAGTTTTCCCCTTTCTGGAATGTACTACTTCTTTAGATCGATCATATCGCACATCATCGAACAAGCGGTATTTACCTTCATGTACTTTGCGGATAGTCCGTGTTGGTAGCATGGTTTCTTTGTCGATAAAACTATCGTAATAGTCCCGAACTTTAAAAATCCAATCATAAGACTTGAGTGTTCTTCCCACAGCAGAAATGTGGTATTGATTCCCCTGGTCCTCATGCACCCTGAAAACAACTTCACCTGCAGCAATCCAAACAAATCCCCAATTGTAGTAAATCTTGTAGACCATTTCCTCTCCCTGGGTGAATACCTCATTAGATGTCGTGCACACCGAAAGCTCCGGAGCATCTGTAAGCACGGTACTATCTTCTGAGGGTAGTGCCCAGCTTGTCAGTAAAAAGAGTGACACTAAGGTCAACCATTTTGAAGACTTCATCGCTTCCATTATTTCGTGATAGTTGGTAATTGTACTGTCGCTATCTCCATGCCGATAACGATATCCTTTCC
Organism: Saprospiraceae bacterium; assembly: GCA_050298535.1. Lineage (GTDB taxonomy): Bacteria > Bacteroidota > Bacteroidia > Chitinophagales > Saprospiraceae > JABDMH01. The sequence continues at coordinate 109,433 of JBNKUI010000087.1, read as the reverse complement.
TACTTTATTCTGTATCATTCAACTATCAATGTGGCTGTCAAGTTCACAAAAAGAATTAAGGAAATACTAATGGTCCATCAGAAACAATAACGGGTAAGTGCTATAATCTGGCTAAGTCAAAAAAAGGTATGGCCGATGACCATACCCTTTCTACATACAGATTTGAGTGTTTGAGCTACAACTCTACAGTGCTTCAAACTCTCACAAAGGTAACAATCTTCCGCAAAGTTCCTAACATTAAATTTACTTTAGACTTTTTTTACAAGCGTCTCATATAGGCATCATTTTTAATATATTGCGAAACAGTTGATAGAGATGAGAATACTAGGCATTGACCCCGGGACCAATAATCTTGGATACGCGGTGATAGAGATAAGGAAAAAACAGATTCACCTTCTGGTGCACGGTGTCTTTAAATTAAGCCGATTAGCTTCTCATCAGGAGAAGTTGCATCAGATTTTCCTAAAGATTCAGCGGATCATTGATGGTTTCGAACCTGATGAAATGGCGATAGAGGCACCATTCTTTGGTAAGAATGTGCAATCGATGCTTAAATTAGGCAGGGCTCAGGGTGTCGCTATTGCGGCTGCTTTGCAGAAAGAATTGGTTGTAAAGGAGTACTCACCCAAGAAGATCAAGCTGGCTGTCACTGGAAATGGAAATGCCTCTAAAGAACAGGTCGCTGCTCTCGTAGACCAGTTGATCCGGGACAAAATCGACCGTAAATTACTGGATGCCACAGATGCCCTTGCTGCCGCTATTTGTCATCATTTTCAGAAGAAAAATCCACTTTCCACAGGAGCCGGTAACGTCAGAGACTGGAGTGCTTTTATTAAGGATAATCCTGATCGTCTGGCTGGGAGTTAATCGGTCTTATTAAGATCCAAGCCTTCGTAGTATCCTACATCCCTAGACTTGTGCGCCTTTACGAAATAGGTGATCTGCCCGACATGATATGAGAAGTGCTCTGTAACATGTATCAGAACACCTACACCATTTTCTTCAAAGCCCTGTACACTATACTTGCGAAGAAGATCTTCAGGTGTACAAGCATCAAGAATGTCTTTAGATTTTTGCATGAGGTCGATGACCATTTGTTTAAGGACAGCTCTTGCCACTGGCCCACGTTCATCAAATTCCGCTTGTCGGGTGCGGGTGTCTTTTTCACCTCCTATTGTCGCATGCAGCCATTGCTTTACATTACCACACAAGTGCAGCACCAAATTGCCGACGGAGTTGCTTTCATCATTGGGCCGGTACCAGATCTCCTTCTCTGTCAAAAGGTTCAGACATTTAAGTGTTCTGTCCTTGCATTCCTCGATGAGTCTGCGCTGGATTTCATCAATGAAGTATTTGTGGTAATCCTGAAGTGCTTCCATACGGGATCAAAAGATTAGGTGTGATATCAAATAATGAATCTGGTGTAAAAATAAGAGAGAAATTATACCTTTGCATCACCTCACAAGAGGGGTCCCATAGCTCAGTTGGTTAGAGCACCTGACTCATAATCAGGGGGTCCAAGGTTCGAGCCCTTGTGGGACCACATTTTAAGATCCTCACTGTGATTCTCGGTGAGGATTTTCTTTATCGGTTTGAGAGGAATGAGGATGTAAGGGATAATAATATCTCGAAGAAAAGGCCTATGCTCCGTAGCCATGCGAAGGAGTATGGGACCATATTTTAAGATTCTCACTGTATTAGCACTGGGGATTTTGTTTTTCGGTTTGGAGAGGAAAGGTTTTGAAGTATGTACTGATCACGGAGTGTGTCTTTAACGAGAATTTTCTTGAAAACCATTAGAGAAATGAATTGTAATCAAGAAATTTGCATAAAAAACCAGACATCGCAAACTCACTGAGTCAGCTCCTCAATCCTCTCTCTAATCTTTTCTGAACTGGGTCGTGGTGCATCATAGTCAACGATATAACCGTCTTTATCGATCAGTAAGAAGTGCGGTATGGGACGAATTTGATAGTCTTCTCGAAAAGAAGACTCTACCCCGGCGTATAACTGCAAACCCTTCATCTCATGAAATTGAATCATTTTACTCCAGGCTACGGTATCCCGATCAATGGAAATGCCGACAAACGAAATTTTGTCGCTATCCTGATAATCAGACATTAGATTTTCAAAGTGTGGGCGTTCATCTAGACATGGGCCACACCAGGTTGCCCAGACATCGATATACAGGCTTTTTCCCCTGAACGAGTCTAGGTTGTACAGGTTGCCATGCAAGTCAGGTAGGGAGAATCTAGGTGCCCGGTCCTGGCCAGATAAAAACTTCCATCGCTCCTGCGAGTCATGGATACTGGCGATATAAATAGCATTGTTTGCTTCTTTGATAAAATCATCAGTTAGATCTTCAATATTCGAGAACCCAAGTGCCCCATAGTGACCCCTGAGAATTTCAAATCGAATTCCCTCCCTGATATCAGCATTTTTCTGGACTTTGGAAGTCAATTCATACGCTTTTTCGATGCCATATAATGGATTTGGTACTGGGTTCTGTTCACGCTCTTGCATTAATTCATTGTAGATTGACCTCACTTGAAGCGTTCGGTAGGGAGCAACATTAAGAACGGTAGCACCAAATTCAGACAAAGTATGGCTTTTGAATGAAGCCGGTAATTGCTCGCGAAGGCTTCTAATGGCACTCAAATCCCTGTCCGGAGATTGCTGATTTCTGAAATACAATTCCAGATGTAAGTTGATCAGGATGTGGCCATACCCGATGGCATAACTCCGAAACTCCGTTGAGAGGTTCTCATTAGAGAGAATTCCATTTTCAGCGTAGTTTTGGAAATCAACCAAGGTCTTAGCTAGCTTTAATGCGAAATCATCTTGTGATTCATAGTACATCCTGCTATGCTGTTCTCCATATTGTAGCAAAGTTCTTAATCGATTGAGGCTCTTATTGTCTTCAGCATGATCTCCTTTATATTGAATAGGTTGACCAAAGTTGAGCATGTCGAAGTGATCGAACTCAAGATAAATACTGTCGCCAGGAATCGCGAAAACGTGCCAACGTTGAAATTGGTAACTGATTGAAAAGATCTCCGGTTGATCCGACTCAAAAGTGAACTCAAAATCTCCATCGTCCTCCATGTTACTGAAGCCCTGTCCGTATCTGGTGGAATAAACAAGTGGAATCGGTTCTTCAGTGCCAGTAACTCTCCCTGTAACCACAACCGGTCTTGCTTCAATCGATGATGTGTCTGAAGCTTCAGAAGTAGCACATCCATACGGGAGAAAAAATAGGCATAGCAGGAATAGCTGAAAGATGGTTCTCATTGATGGTAGTTGTTGATGTATTTCTTTCAGATGCAGTGAATGCGCGAAATGGTGTATGGGCAGTGTGATTCTTCCGTACCTTTGCACCAATTCAGAGGAATGAAGTACAAAAATCTCATTTTCGACCTGGGCAATGTGATCATCGATCTTGATGTGCCGGAGGGTAATCGTCAAATGAAAGAGACGACCGGAATCGGATTTCTCGAGGCCACGGAGGAGGACCTCGAGACCTTTTATGACTTTGAGAAAGGATTAATTCCGGAGGCGATATTCATTAATTACTTTATCCGTCGATCCTTGCAGCCCGTGCAGGCACTGGATGTTATCAAGGCCTGGAATGCTATGCTAGTACGTATTCCACTACAGCGCCTCCAAATGATGAGGGACTTGATGGACCATCACAATGTCTACGTACTTAGCAATACTAATGAAACGCATGTTCGATGGATGGTGGATTATCTATCAAGGACCCACGATGTGGCCAGTTTAGAACCCTTTGCACATGAGATCTTTTTTTCACACGAATTAAAATTGAGAAAACCAGACCTTGAGATCTATGAAGCGGTCCTGGATCAAACCAACTCCAGACCGGAGGAAACAATTTTCTTTGATGATCATCTCCGAAATGTGGAAGCCGCTAAGTCGGTAGGGATTGACGCGGTGCATGTTGATCCTCAGGATGAGATCACCCACCTTGTTGATCGGGTTCTATCGTCATGAAAAGGTCATCGGGATACACTTCAAAGGAGGATGCACTGATCCATTTGCAGCGATATTGTGCCTATCAGGACCGATGTCACTCTGAAGTAAGATCCAAATTACTTTCCCTTAAGATTTATGGAGACGACCTGGAAGAGATTATTACTGAATTAGTGAAGGATGGCTTTCTAGATGAGGAGCGATATGCCAGGGCTTATGTGCGAGGTAAATTCAGAAATAATAAGTGGGGTAAATTAAAAATCAGACAGGGCTTACAGCATAAGAGGATTAGCGAATATCTACAAAAGAAGGCCCTGGAAGAGATCGACCCGCAGGAGTATGAGGCACTGCTTTCATCCGTTCTTCAGCAAAAAATGAAAACTTTGACCGAAGGAAATAGTTTCCAACAGAGGCAAAAACTGGTCCGGTATGCGGTCAACAAAGGATTTGAAATGCCTCTCGTCCTTAAATTGACCGAGCCACAATCCGGTTTTCGAACTTCTTAGTCCGTCACTTCAATCACCGTGGATAGGTCTCCCACCATGATAACAAATTGACCAGGTTCGACAATCCACTCATGGTCTTGTCCTACAAAGGCAAGATCCTGTACTGGAATATCAATGGTGATTTCCTCAGTTGTTCCTGGTGCTAAATTAATTTTTCGGAAGGCCCGCAAACGCCTTACAGGAGGAGTGATGCTGGCTTTCACATCTCTTACAAATACTGATACAGTTTCCATGCCTGCCATTTCACCCTCATTAGATACTGTAAGCTTCAGATGAATATTATCATCCTTTTCATAGGTGGTCTTGTCCGTACTCATATCATTGTAGGCATAGGTGCTATAGCTGAGACCATCACCAAAACGATAAAGTGGATCGAACGTACTTCCAGAACGATCAACGACTCGATCCTCAGTGCCTTTGTGATCATAAGTCATTAGAGAGTTAGAATATCGGGGGTAAGTGATTGGCATTCGCCCACTGGGATTAGTTTCGCCGGCAAGGATCGATGCGATGGCATCCCCTCCATAGGTGCCAGGATAGAAACCAATCAGCACAGCAGAAGATATTGACTCCATCGGTGTTATGATTCGGGGCCTGCCTTCTGTCACGATCAGTATAATCGGTTTTCCACTGCTGGCAAGTTGTTGGACATTTTGCAGCTCGGCGGCTGGAAGACTTAAGTCATTAATATTTCCCTGGTCTTCTGTATAGGAAGTTTCGCCCAGACAGTAAATAATGTAATCGGTTTCCCGAGCACTGGTCATGAGCATGGGAGTATTGTCCATCTCTTCCATCACGGTTACATTGACTTTGCCAAATTTGCCAGTTATCGCTTCTGATATGGTGTTAAACTGACTTAAATGGTTATCCACCTGATCCCCTTGCCATGTCGTGGACCATCCACCCATCAAAGTCTGCATGGTGTTAGCAGTAGGTCCGGTCACCAATAGTTTGGCTGTAGTGGGTATAGGTAAGATGTTATCATTGTTCTTTGCCAAAATAATCGACTCTTTCGCGGCTTGCAGATTCAAGTTTTTGTTTTGTGCATCACCAAATGCAGGAAAATCACTAAACGGTCTGTGGGTCGAGTCGAATAATCCCAATCTTTCTTTGACATGCAGAATGCGTCGTACTGACAAATCTATGCGCTCTTCACTAATAGTCCCTTCTTTGACTAGCTCTACCAATAGATCCGCAAAATCATACGTCGTAGGGGTCATACTCATATCTAGACCGGCCTCAATGGCCAAACGAACTGCATCTTTTAGAGAGGTGGCTACATGATGGCGATCATACAGATAATGGATGTCTTGCCAATCTGACACCAGCAGTCCTTCAAATCCCATTTCACCTCGCAAGATATCAGTAAGTAATCGTTTGTCAGCATGTGTGGGAATACCATTGATTTCTCCACTATTGACCATAATGGTCAGTGCTCCTGCATCAATGGAAGCTTGATATTGAGGTAGAAAATATTCCCTCAAATATCGATCTGGAATCCAGGCAGGGGTACGGTCTTTGCCACTTAAGGGCATGCCATATCCAGTGAAGTGCTTTAGGCAGGCAGCGATATGGTAGGGGTCACTCATATCGTCTCCCTGAAATCCTACCACCATAGCCTTGCCCATCTCAGTATTCATTAACACATCCTCTCCAAAGGATTCCCACAATCTGGGCCATACAGGATTTCTACCGATATCCATAGCGGGGGAAAAACTCCAGGGGACACCTGCTGCTCTGGATTCATAGGCTGTCACTTCTGACATTTCCGCTACCAGATCAGTGTTCCAGGTGCTCGCCATGGCAAGGGGTTGCGGAAATAGGGTGCCATTACGAATGTAGCTCACACCATGAATGTGATCCAGCCCAAATAACACGGGTATTTTGTGACGGGACTCCATGGCTTTATCCTGTATCGTACTTATCAGTATTTGCCAATCCTCAGGAGTGATATATTGTCCACTGGGGGTATTGAGCAAGGAGCCTACTCCATAGGTAAGAATTGCCTTATTCAATTTTTCTTCATCAATCGAAGCAGGATTGTCGGGATTGTATATCTCACCCTTGAGCACCAGATCAATAGCGAGCTGGGTCATTTGTCCCACTTTCTCTTCTATAGACATGGATGTAAGTAGAGATTCTACACGATCCGATACCTCCTGAGCATGGCTAGATACCAGGAGAAGCATAGCTCCTATAAAGCTGATTGATCTCATCATCTGACAGGCATTTAGATATATCCTAAAGTAGGCTAATTAAGGCGCAATACAAAGGATAGCTTGAGGTCTTAATCTCAAAAACAATGTAGATAGGAAATTCTGTAATTGTTTCAGTCCTCTAGTAGGCCCAGGCAACCTCTCCTTCCTGATAGTCAATACATCCATTGAATTCTCCTGGAATTGGATCATAACGAAGCACTTGCTTGGCACCCACTTCACTGCTGAAAAAACCAGTAATCGTCAATTGCTTCATTCCCTGAAAGAATTGATTGGCAACTTCACCATTCATATTAGCTTCACCTTCATTGGCAAGATCTGCAGCCACTTCACTTTCGCTGGGTCCGGAAGCGCTACCTTGCATTTCTGCAAGCACAGCATCTTTTTCAGCATCACTTAATTTCAAAAATGATTGGTCCTGTAGGTTCTGTATACCTTTGGTGAAAACTTCGCGTTCTTCCGTGCTGGCGATATTAGTCAGAAATTCGTCAATGTAACGATGTACCAGGGCGTCCTTGGCTCCTGGGGTGTCGGTAGCAGGGATTATACGTTCGCATAATTCTGCAACAATTTCTGCCTGGTCTCTGGTCATGGTACTAGGTGTCCAGTCAGGATCCATGGGGGCCTTACAACCAGACATGACTGCGGCAATGGTTGAGGCTGATAATGCCCCTCCGAATAGTAATGTTGACTTTCTTATTGCTTCTCTTCTATTCATCTCTGGTTGCTTTTAGATATTCATTTTATTTAACTCTTTCACGGCATGGTCAACTGCACGGGCGGTTAGTGCCATATATGTCAAGGAGGGATTTACGCATGATGCCGATGTCATACATGCTCCATCGGTGACATATACATTAGGGGCTTCCCATAATTGATTATTTCCATTCAAAACAGAGGTTTTTGGATCTCTGCCCATACGGGCTGTACCCATTTCGTGGATGCCTAATCCAGGAGCACATCCGCTATCATAAATTTCTACGTTCTTGAGCCCTGCTGCTTCAAGGATTTCCGCACCCGCCTGCTTCATGTCTTCCCGCATAGCCATCTCATTATCTTTCCATTCCGCATCAAAAGTCAGTGTGCTTTGACCAAACTTGTCTTTGACTTCGTCATTTAAGTAGACTTTGTTTTCATGGTATGGCAGACACTCTCCAAACCCTGTAAATCCTATACGCCACTTCCCTGGTTCGATTAGAGCTTCTTTGAGATCCACACCGAATCCAAGTTCAGCGACACCTCGTGTCCATGAGTCACGGCTTCCCCTACCCTGATACCCATAACCTCTAACGAAGTCCTTTCGGGAGGTCTTTGCATCTACATTTCTAAAGCGTGGCACATAAATTCCATTTGGACGTCTCCCCTTGTGATATTTATCCGTAAATCCGTCATATTCTCCCCTGGCACCACATCGAAAATGGTGATCCATCAGATTGTGTCCCAGCTCCCCACTGGACGCACCCAGTCCATTGGGCATATCTTCATCACGTGTATTCATGAGGATAAATGTACTACCCAAAGCACTGGCACAGAGGAACACTACCTTCGCATAAAACTCATGTGTTTCCTGAGTTTGTGCATCGATGACTCGAACCCCTTCTACACGCTTGGTATCCTTATTATAGATCAAAGAATTTACTATACTGAATGGTCGCAACTCCATATTGCCACTTGCCATGGCTGCTGGTAATGTAGCCGCATTGCTGCTAAAATAGGCGCCATAAGGACAGCCTCTGATGCATCGGTTTCGATGCTGACATTTACCTCGTCCGTTATGATCCTGTGTCAAATTGGCTACTCGTCCAATGGTAAGTATTCTATCATTAAACTTGGAAGCCATACTTTCCCTTACGTGTTTCTCAAGACAGCTGAGTTCCATGGGAGGGAGAAATTTACCATCAGGCAATTGATGCAGACCTTCCGCCTGACCACTGATACCGGCGAATGACTCGACATAATCATACCAAGGTGCTATATCCTTATATCGAATGGGCCAATCCACACCATGCCCATCTGCCTTGTTTGCTTCGAAGTCGAGATCGCTCCATCGATAGCTTTGACGGCCCCACAAGAGTGACCTTCCGCCCACATGATAACCCCGTATCCAGTCGAATCTCTTTACCTCAGAGTATGGATGTTCGGTATCTTTTACCCACCAATGTTTGGTGGATTCCCGAATAGTATATCCTGTACGATTTTGTTTCTGATAGTGTTCCATCTCTTCTCTTGAAACACGATCACGGTTTGGTAGCTCCCACGACTCCAACATGGCAGTTGGATATTCTCCGTGCTTGACGTCTCTTCCCCTTTCTAGCACCAGGGTTTTAAGCCCTTTTTCACTCAGTTCTTTGGCGGCCCATCCACCACTGATACCAGACCCCACCACAATAGCATCGTAAGTAACTTCTTGAATTCCCTTTGAATTAAATAGCATTTGTTAAACCTTAATCATTTGAAATAATGTTTGGTAATAGGGTTTGTCAAAATATGAAAAAGCTTGTAATCACACCGCAGTACGATTTTTAACGATACTCTATTGAGGTATCTTGTAATACCTTTGTAATATATAATCTTCTATTCTGATGATTCTGCCGCACTAGGATTAGAAGAAGGTACTCTGGCCCCTACGGACTGACGCCAGGTCGTTAACTTTTGCAGAAGTTCCTCTTTCACGTCTGTGTGACTACCTGATAGATCATTCTTTTCACCGATATCCTCTGATAAATCAAACAGTTCTAAACGGTCATCTTCATAAAAGTGGATGAGCTTATACTGTCCGGAACGAATAGCGCTTCCTGGGGATCCACCCTGATTACCATAATGCGGATAATGCCAGAAGAGATCTCGATCCGGTAAAGAGGCTTCAGCCAGTAATGCAGGTGAAATATCGATCCCATCGTGAAAAAAAGTATCCGTTACTGCGGACATAGATAGCAGTGATTTGTAGAAATCAATACTGGATACAGGTTGATCCAGCATGCTGCCCGCGGCAATTTTCTTTGGCCATCGCATGAATGTAGGAACCCGGATACCGCCTTCATAGAGCCATCCTTTTCCGGCCCGAAGTGGAAGATTGCTGGTTGGCGATCCTTCAGAAGTAGACAATCCACCATTGTCAGAGGTGAAGACCACAATCGTCTCTCCTGTGATATCGAGTCTGTCTAACGCATCCAATACAATTCCTACCGCGTTGTCCATTGATTCCATCATGCCAGCATACACGGGATGATTCTGGACCTGGCGGGCCATTCTCTCTCCTTCAGGTAGAAACTCGGGTGTTTCCCTGCTGACTAAGCCCTTCTTATCTTCATATTTATGCTTCAATGTATCCGATGTCTCAAGTGGGGTATGCACTGAGTAGAAAGACAGGAATGTAAAAAATGGTTTCTCTAATTGATGCATTGAATCAATAAATGCTACGGTTTCTTCGGCTAATCGGATGGGGAGACATTCTCCTTCAGGACCATCTCTCAACTGTGGATTATTGTAGGGGCTATAATATCCGCCCCGTGGGGAGCCCGATTCATATCCCCCTTTATTTATGTCAAACCCATGATGGGTAGGATAGTAGTCCATCGTGCCCAGGTGCCATTTTCCGGCAAAAAAATTCTTATACCCGCCAAATCGCAAATCTTCGGCGATGGTGGGAATCGATCGGTCTAGGTATTCCGTGTAGGGAGCTGGAAGTAGGGGCTTGTCACGGGTCCAGTGCTTTTCGACATTATCGGGCTGCGGAGCGCCAAACCAATCGGTAGTATTCATGCGTGCTGGATATAGACCGGTCATGATACTAGCCCGTGTAGGACTACAGACGGGACAGGCAGCATACGCATTTGTCAACGTAATTCCTTCCTCAGCAATGCGATCAATATTCGGTGTCTCATAAAATGTGTTGGGGTTATTTGCGGCGATATCCGTCCAGCCGAGGTCGTCGGCCAGTATAAAGACAATGTTGGGTTGCTTTTCCTCAGAACACCCAATAAGTAGCAATAGTAGTGGCAGCCAGAATAAATAAATCAGAAAATTTCGCACCCTATAAACTTAAAAAATTACACCGTAATTTCAGCTCAATGACTGAAGCAAAACGAACGAGACTTATAAAGTTTGAGCATGAGAAGATCTTTGTTGCACAGGATTATAGTATTGCTTTGCACCAAACAAATTTGCCAGGGGAGTACTTGCGTTTTAGAACCAATGTATTCTATTGGCAAATCGACCTCTTGGCTTTCAATGAATCAACCGGAGACTTGACCGTTGAGGTCATGGATTATTATCCCTTAGATACTGATCGATTTTTTGATCAGAAGTTAAAATCTAAAATTAGCAAGATTGTCTTCAAACCGTTTGATTGGGATGCATTGGAGCCCTTTTTGGTCTTTTACAGAAAAGAAAAATTAGCAAATCTAATTAATGGCAAGGGTGATTCGCGGGTTGGTCAGCAGTTCACTCAAAGGATATCTTTCGAAGTAAGTCCCCATTTTAAGGAGTCCCGATTTGTCACCGGGGCCATTGAATTTAGTTATTACATAGTCCAGATTGATACAGATGTGCCTGTACGAATAGAGAACTCCTTTCTTCGTCCTGAATTTGAATTCATTAAAAATTATTTTGTTAAGCGGTTTCGCCGCAAAACATATGATGTAAAGGGAGAGGTGATTATCCAGGGATCCAGCATAAAAGTAGAGGCTACGTCAAGGCAAATAGATAGGATAGATGGGCAGATGATCCAATTGATTAAATACGCACAAGTGAAAGTCTTAGATAAAAAGCCCAAAATCATATCCGTCGATAAGGCTCTTTTTTCAACAGAAGATATTTTTGATCAATATGACGAGTTGTCATCTGGAAATGTATTCGATCTAACCACAACAGATGTTTTGGACATGATGCTTGAATATCAGGTGGTCAGAAATAAAAAGCAACTACAATATTTATCAGGTAAGAAACAAGTTACATCTGATAGACTCGCGATCACCTTACAGCCACTCTTTGGATTTGTTTTTTTTGTTGAAACCTCATCCTTTATACATGCTTGTTGGGAATTGCTGAATTCACACGCTACCTACTTATGGTCATTAAATCGTATTCAATATGATATGGATTCTGCCAGAATGCAGATAGAACAAATCATTCAATCGATTCAACAAACCGGGCGTAATGCATATCGGCTCTCTGTGTCGGAGCAGCTTGTGCAGCCAGATTTAATCTTTCATATTATTACACACAGGAAATCAGACAGTGGAATGGTAGACCCCTTTCCAAAATGGCGCTATGAACTTGAAGAGAAGCTCATATAAAACTTGTCTTGACTTCATTAATATGCCTATATTAAATACTATTCTACGATTTGCATTAAGTGCGTAGCGATATTTCGGTGAAATATATATATGATGCGTCTTGCCATTACTTTTCTGCTCAGTTCTTTTATTTATTTCTCTAACACACTGTGTCAGACTCATTCAGTCTTCCTTCTAGGTAATCTGGGGGATGTTGATGATGTAGAAGGATATGCACAAAAGATCAATGAGGTTTTGGTCAACATTCCTAACGAATGGACTTTGGTACTCAATGGAGATGTACTGGATCCTGACAAGAATTTTCGGGATGCAACCCAGTTGCTCGACTTATTCCTTAGCAGAGTAGATAAGCTGAAAGGGGGTAAGACTTTGATTGTACCGGGAGACCGTGACTGGGATAACGGGGAAGAGCAGGGTTGGTCTGCCATCAGATTGCTGGAAGAATACTTAAGAAAGGGAGATTACCAAAATGTAGAATTCCCCTTAAAAGATGGTTGTCCGGGACCTGAAATATATCATGTGATAGATGGTCTGAACCTAATGCTTCTAAATACACAATGGGTTAATCATCCATATAGTAAGCCCATCAGTGAGTCTGGTGTATGTCAATTGTCGACAGAAGAAGGTATTCTTGAAGAGGTAGAATCAATGATTGATGATCAGGTAACTGGCAATCTCATGCTGGTCGGACATCATCCTATCTATAGTAATGGCAGGTATGGTGGCAGATTTCCCTGGTATCAGTGGATATTCCCCATACCAGGTGTTTCGCACCTTGTCACTTCATTTAAGCAGAATGTCGGATCTAGGTATGAAACGGTCAACGAGCACTTCCTCCATTTTCGAGATCAGTTGCGGGGAATCTTATCCGATCATTTTTCGCTCATTTATGCATCCGGGCATGAGCATAATATAGAGATCATACGTGATCAGGAAAACGTAATGATTAACAGTGGGTCAATAAATGGAAAAGGGTATGTCAGAAAGGTGAATGAGACTATCGAGGCAACTACTGACAAAGGAGTGGTGGCCGTAACCTACTATCCTTCAGGACTCGTACAATCGACTACCTATATCGAGCAGGATTCAGGATTTCTTGCGCTACCTCTACAGACTTTATTCCAGGCACCCTGTATTATGCCACAACCTACTATACCGGTAAATCACAGATTGCTTCCCTGCACGGATTTTCTATCATACCAACCTCTTGGCAATCTAGATCGACCAGAGAGAATTACTATGGCGGCAAATCCCAACTATGCCGCTAATAAGCGAAAAATTAAATGGCTGGGCAAACACTACCGAGATAGTTGGACAGAGAAGGTAAATCTTCCGGTACTTGATCTTGATTCATTTCAGGGAGGTATTGATCCATTGGAAGTAGGTGGCGGAAGACAAACAAAATCCTTGAAGTTTATTGCTCCAAAGACAGGGCTCGAATATGTGTTTAGATCGGTTGATAAAGATCCCAGCAAGGCCCTCGACCGAGACCTCAGATCCACTATTATCTCCTTGTTGATACAGGATCAGACGACTACCCAGCAGCCCTATGGGGCACTGACAGCTAGCTATTTGCTTGATCATCTGGGCATATTACACGCTCGACCGATCTTGTATGCGATGCCAAATGATACAAAATTGGGCATTTTCGGAGCTGAGTTTGGGGGGATGATGGGCTTGCTGGAAGATAGACCCGTTGACCCCAAAGCAAAGGGTATTTCTTTTGCCGGAGCGGATGATATAAAGCGTAGCCTAAATCTGTTTAGGCGCATGTTTCGGGATAGAGATAATATAATTGATGTACAAGAATTCGTCCGGGCAAGAGTGTTTGATATTCTGGTGGGGGATTGGGGAAAACATGAGGACAACTGGAAGTGGGCAGGCTTTAAGAAAGATAAAGGATATCTATATCGACCCATTCCACGAGATAGAGATCACGTATTCTCGGTGTGGGATGGTATCCTTCCCTGGTTAGCTGATCGGGAGTGGGCCAAGCCTTCCGGAGAACACTTTGATTTCAAGATCAAGGGACTGAGAAGCCTCATGTGGCAAGCCAGGCATCTGGACCGGTTTGTGGCGGCAGAGGCCAGTGGAAAAGATTGGTCGAAGGCTGCACAGTTTATTAAGCATCAGATCTCAGATGAAGTCATCGACAGTGCTGTGGCAGCGATGCCATCGGAAATCTATGCTACAGACGGACATCTGATCGCAGGTAAGTTGAAAGCAAGGATCCGCGACCTTGAATATTATGCGGAACAATATTACGCAATGCTGGCAAAGGAAGTGGATGTAGTGGGGTCGAATAAGCATGAAAGATTTGAGGTGATTAGGAAAGATGATGGATCGGTGGACATTCAAATGTTCAAATTGAAAGATAGAGCAAAAGCAGATTTGTATTATAGCAGGACATTTTATCCTGAAGAGACACATGAGATCAGGCTCTTCGGCATGGATGGAGACGATCAATTTGTTATCACAGGTGAGAGCCAACATAGTATTTTGATTCGGATTATTCCAGGTGAAGGTCATGATGATATACAGGACCATTCTCAAGTAAGGAAGGGTGGAAAAAAAACGCTGTTGTACGAAAAGGCAGCAGTTAGTACTTTGGAAAATGATGGCGAGTTGCGAAGAGTCGTTCGCGCCCCTGATGATGCCTACCGCTATAGTAGGACACGATTTGCCTATCCCACATATTTTCCACTAGTCTATCTGGGTTTTAGCAGCGACTACGGAGTATCACTGAACGGTGGTGTCACCTTTACAAATCAGCGATATGCAAAGCCTGACTTCAGTAGCCAACATAGTGTGCAGATGGGGGTATCAACGATTGGCAATGCCAAAATCAATTATGATGGACAATGGAGACATGTCGTGGGAGAGCATGATTTAATAGCAGGGATTTCTGCCGAAAACCGCCGTAGGTATCGATATTTTTTTGGAGTTGGAAATGAAACTACATATGATCCTGATCTCCTGCTGGAAGAATACTATACTTTACAGTATACCTCTGCTGCTGTTTATGTGGGACTGCAACGGTCTTTCTGGAAGAACAGCTTTGTGAACTTCAAATTAAATGTAGAGGCAAATAGTGCTCAAACGCTGGAGAATACTATAACAGAAGATGCGATGACTATAGGTGTCGATCCCTTTCAGATCGGAAAATTATCTGTCGAATTAGACCTGGATTTTCGGGACCGGCCTAATCTACCTACGAGAGGGTCAAGACTTTACACAACACACCTCTATGGCAAAACACTCAACAGCAAGTTGGAAAACTATCAGGTGGGTGAAGGATTTGCCGAGTTCTTCACCAGTTTTGGGCCTTTCACACTGGGTCTTCGAGCGGGAGGTAGCTACAGCTTTCACGATGTTCCTTACTATGATCGACCTACTATCGGACAGAATCGCTACTTAAAGGGTTTCCGCCGCAATCGATTTACGGGAGATGGTGCCATCTTTTTCAATTCCGATCTTCGGCTCTTGTTGTTGGATCGACCTTCTGCTCTAATACCACATAAATTTGGGATTCGGTTTTTTCTGGATAGAGGGAAGGTTACCGTCAGAGATCAGCCGTCCAGGGTCTGGCATGATGGCTACGGAGTCGGCATATATTTTGTTCCACTCAAGGAGCGCTTCAGCCTTCACTTATCGACTGCCTTTTCGAAAGAAGAGAAAGGCCTCATACTTTTTGGATTGGGCCGACTCTTTTGAATAGGCTCTTCTCCATTGACTAACTTTGTGATTTGTTATTTTTGCACACTTATGGAAGATAAGTTAGACTTAGTGATCATAGGTGCGGGTCCCATTGGCCTGGCATGTGCCATTGAGGCAGAAAAATCCGGAATTTCTTATCAGGTGATTGAAAAAGGAGTCCTGGTCAATTCTCTTTTTCATTTCCCTACGAATATGACCTTTTTCTCTACCTCAAATCTTCTTGAAATTGGCAATGTTCCTTTTATTTCTCACTCTGAAAAACCAACAAGACGGGAAGCGCTAGAATATTACCGGAGAGTGTGGGATAGTTGGAAGCTTAAGGTAAATCTATACGAAGAGGTAATAGATGTGGTGCTAGGGACTACGGCCCGTTTTACGATTACAACTTCCAAAGATCAATATGAAGCCGACAATATCATTGTTGCCACCGGTTTTTTTGGAAAGTCTGTAGACATGAAAATTCCGGGTGAGGATTTAGATAAGGTGCGTCACTACTATACAGAAGCACACCCGTACGTAGGGCAGAAGTTGGTGGTTGTGGGTGCGGCTAATTCGGCCTGTGATGTAGCGTTAGAAACTTATCTAAAAGGATCTGAAGTCACCATGGTGATCCGGGGCGATAGCATATACGACCGGGTTAAGTATTGGATAAAACCCAATATCGAAAACCGCATAAAGGAAGGGTCTATTAAAGCTTATTTTAATTCGGAATTGGTGGAAATTCGACCCAGAGAAGTTGACATCAGAACTCCGGAAGGTATGGTTACTATTGAGAACGACTTCGTGCTGGCAATGACTGGATATCAGCCCGATTATACACTGATGGATAAAATCGGAATCAAAGCCCAGGATGATGAATTTAAGACACCGATATTCGATGAGCAGACCCTGGAGACTAATGTACCACATGTGTACCTGGCCGGTGTGGTAGCCGGAGGACTTAAAACCAACAAGCTGTTTATTGAAAATAGCCGGGTGCATGCCACTATGATCATGGATGATATCAAGAAAAAGCAGCTACAAAAGGTCTCCTAAGTGCCTGATGAGTTCTGCCGGAGGATTCTCACCTGATTTCTTTGACAAAATCTTTGTACCATACTGTAACTTTCCCATAGCTCAGACGTACTACTAGCAAATGAAAGCCACCGAATACAACGAATGTGTGAGGGAATACTCGGATAGACTATACCGGTTTGCACTCCGGATGGTCTCGGATAGTATGGACGCCGAAGATGTGGTACAGCAAGTATTTGAGCGACTCTGGAAACGTCACGAAGAGGTGCAGATTGGCGCTGCAAAGAGCTATCTGTTTACAAGTGTCAACAGGGCATGCATTGACCTGTTTAGAAAAAGACAAACTCGAAGGAATGCTGCTACAATGATGGATAAGGCAGAGCCCATCGTGCAGGCAGATGACCTCGAAAACAGACAGCTAATAGAGGAGTTATTGAAAAAATTAACTACACGTCAGAAAACCCTGATTTTAATGAGAGACCATGAAGGGTACTCTTACAAGGAAATTGCGGAGATTTTAGATCTCACAGAAGCACAGGTGAAGATCAATTTATTTAGAGCACGAAAAAAACTGCAATTTTTTTTGACCAGTAGTCACTGTTAGAATAAGTAACATGGAATTTAATAAAGAAAATTACGAAGAATATGCACTGGATTATTTGGAAGACATGATGTCACCCGAAGATCGATTGCAGTTCGAATCATTTTTATGGAAAAACCCTCATATAAAGGCTGAGTTTGATGATTTTCAACTTATTTATTTGCCTGAACCCAACTTCCTTGAAAAATTCCCCAACAAGGAAGGATTAATAAGACCAGTGGCTGTAACTATTCCGCTGCAAGCACGTAATAATAGACGTGCCTGGAAAAAGTGGAGTGTAGCTGCTTCCATTTTATTATTACTGGGACTAACATACTATACAACAACTAATGATAGAAACGTATCAGATGATCTCGTCGGGGTACCTCCCTCTTCAATTCAAAAAGATGTACCGTCGGATCAAAAGGAATCTATAGATTCAGAAGAAGTTTTAGATGAAGATATTGTAGCCACCTTAAATTCTCAGGAAAAATTAGTCGTACCAGAAAAAACAATTGATAAAAATGTCGGTGATCCGAAAAAAGAAACATCAAGTATAACTAAAGATCTGCAGGCAAAGGAAAATAGAAAATCATCAAATGACCTAGCAATGGTTGAGCCGATCGAAACAATTGATGATAAAATATTAATAGCCGAACCGGAAGAAGATTTAAATTTCGATATATCAAGAGATGTAAGGCCTATTCGCGATGTGGTCCTGATCTCTGCTCTACCGCAACGCCAGATGACTCCCAATTTGTTTGAGACCGAAGATAGAGAACTCACAATGCCTATACTAATCATAGATGAAGAGACGGACGAAAAATTCCGACTTGGAAAGTTTTTGGCAAAGGCAAATTTATTACCCAGAAGTTTCGGTGATATTGTAGGAGTTGGATTTAAGGAAAAGCTTGTACCTGAATCATTTCAGGAAATAAAGGAAACACGATGAAAAAAAATGCACTTTTATTAATTTTTACCTTTTGTACACTGGCTTTGTTTGGTCAGCAGGATAGCATCCCGACAGAAGATGTTCAGGATACCATTGTTCCTTCCTATAGCAGGAATTATGAATACAGTAAGAAATACAGAAGTCGGAGGAACACAAAGACAAGATTTGGCCTGATCGACTTTGGAACCAGTGGTATGGCCACTCCCGAGACGTACCGACTGGATAATGGAATCGATCCTTTTGAATTAAGACCCTGGAAGTCCACCAATATAAACCTTCATTTTGTACAGCAGCGGGTAAGTTTGGCTGGAGGCTATTTAAATCTTGTTTATGGGTTGACCTGGGAAATGCATAGGGCGTTTTTTGATAATCCCGTGGTGCTCCTTCCCGATACTCCTGAAGCAACCTTTGAATTCATACCGGACGCTAATTTTAAAAAGAACCGGCTTAGTTATTCCTATTTGACGGTACCTGTCATGTTTAATATTAAATCAAACCCCCGATATTCCTATCGGTCACTACATATTAGTGCCGGAGTTTACGCCGGAGTCTTATTGGGGGCAAATTTTAAAACGAAGGAAAAAGGAAATAAGGAAAAAACCAGAGACAATTTTGGTCTGAATACATGGAGGTATGGACTGAGAGCCGAAGTCGGATATGGTCCAGTGATATTATACGGGACTGTAGCACTTAATGATCTGTTTGATGAGGATAAAAATGGTGGTTATGAAGTGACACCCTTTAGTGTAGGGTTGGTTTTATGGCCATTTTAATCATAAGAATAAACATACGGCTACTAAAAATGGGATCACCGGTATCGGGATCCCATTTTATTTATCAGTAATTTAGCTAAAGCTATTTCCATTTAATATTACAACCGGCACTGGGGCGCTGGATTATCGGAAGGGGTTTTCTATTTAATATAGCATCAAGAGCTTCTGACAGAGCCTCACCGGTGAGTGGCACGTCATTTCCAGGGCGTGAACCATCAAGTTGACCCCGATATACTAATTTGCGATCACCATCGAAAACATAAAAATCAGGTGTGCATGCAGCATCATAATCTTTTGCCACATTTTGTGTATCATCAAATAAATATGGGAATGGGTAATTTTTACTTGCTGCTAATTCCCTCATTTTAACTGGTCCATCCTGAGGATATTTTTCAACGTCGTTTGAAGAAATGGCTACGAAGGCAACTCCTTTTTCCTGATATTCATTAGCAAGTTCCAGCACCTTGTCGGTCACATGAATTACATAGGGACAGTGATTGCACCAAAACATTACTACCGTTGCAACTTCAGATGCAATATCATCGATACTCTTCTTATCACCTGATGTCACATCAAGCAGATTAAAATAGGGAGCTTCTGTGCCCAGTTCAAGCATGTTTGATTCTGTAAGTGCCATAATATTTTAAGGTTTAATTTAGTTTGCATTGCATATTTACACCTTGTACATATTTTTCCACCACCTTGATATGTGATGCCTGATCAGCGCCCATGAATCCCGTGATCATGGAATCTCTCAATACATCCTCTGCTGCAGTTAGAAGTTGAGAGGACACTGGCCAATAGGACCAATGCCATTTTTCCTCCTGGTAGCCATCCGGTCGCGCTGCATTCTTATCAGTATAGGGCTTGCAAAAACCATATGTACTCGCGTGCGATGTCAACCAATTAAACAGTTTAAGACCCTGTCCTTGTTCAAAGAACGTATTGGAAAATGCATTTAAATCTATATCAGTGCCCCAGTGATGTCGGGATGAGCCGGGCATTGAACTATATTTTAGGATTTCCAAAGCTCTCTCAGTGGGATCCTCAATAGAAGTGGCCTTTATACCTGCCTCCAGTGTAGTTTCTCCACTCCATTTTCTCTCCCAGATACCTTTCTGGTAGTTGAAATTTCTGGTGGCAGAGCGGATCACTAGCTCAATACTATCCTGAAGAGCGGCTTCATACATTCTTTTAAAAGCTTCGTACGCGTCGCTCCGCAAATACATGCCGACTCTATCCGCATATTTGCTTTCGATGAGCTCAAAAGATGGGTGCGTATCGGGTTCAAATCTGCCCATGATGTATTCAACGGATCGATCTATGGGAAGTGTGTCACCACCGTACATCAGTGTATCCTCCATGGGAGTGTTCGACAAATTAGCCGTCATTTGAGCGTTATTCTCAAAATCATTCGCCTGACTAATACAGCTGTAAATAAGTAATATCAGGACAAGAAAAGAGAAGATTTTAGAGAGGACTGACATAGCCAAAAAGTTGTTTTCGCTTGATGATATCAGCAAGGTAGCCGGGTACGTATTTCTCCCAGCCCCTCTCACTGTTTTTGATCATTTGATAGATATTGTGTGGTATGATTGTGAGTATGTCTTCATGATAATCTTTGACGGGTACTATGAGACCGTTACCAATAAGAAACTTTACCAGAAATTCAATACCCTCAGGAATCGGAAGATTATCCAATGTAATCAGATGCTTCAGGTCATTGGCAAGGGCTGGATAGGCATATACACGCATGTTATTCACAAACAATTGTCCAAATTCAGTGAGAAGCATGCCATCTTTATGCTGGTAGTACTTATTTGTGATGAGTTCAGATAGCTCCCTGACACCAATCACAATACCAAGATGACTAATCTTGTAATCTGATAGATACTTAATCAGCGAGACATGGTTGCTACAGTCAGAAACGATCACCTTGCGACCAGAAGCACACAACATCTCGGCCCTGGCCAGAAAATCCGCATCATCGATCTGGTTATCCTCGATTTTTAGATAATCAAGTGTCAGCTCTGCCATAAGCTCTGTTCTGTCGGCATCTACTTCTGGGTCATCTCTAAACTGATCAAAAGAAATGCGAAATACATCATTAGTCACAAGAGTGGGTGGTCTGAAGTGACCTCTCACCACCATGAGTGATTTTTTGTAGAGAAACTCAGAAGGGTGAATCCCTTGTCCATCTGGTCCAAACATAGCCACATCCGTTAGACCATTTTGTACCATTCTCAGCGAGATAAGTCGATTGTCTACCGACTTGAAATTAGGTCCCGATAGCCGAATCAAATCGATAATAACTCGATCCCTGATACCATCCTGTAGGGAAGACACCAGGGTGCTGATGTCATCATAATGTTTGAAGCAGGCATAGATCATATTGACCCCCAAAACACCAATGGCAGACTGTTGCAGTTGTGGATTGTTGTCCAGCATCTTTGCATGAAGAACAAAGTCATTGGGCTCGCTATTCGGGTGCAATTGAAATCTTACACCTAGCCAACCCTGACCAATATTCGTTCGATTGTAGTTGAGAGCTGCAACGGTGTCGGCAAAAACGAAGAAAAGATTGTTGGGTTTCTGCGTTTGAAGCCTGGTATGTAATAGACCATATTCATGATCCAACATCTTGTATAGTCGGGACTCACAAACGTACCGTCCACTTTCCTCAATACCGTAGATCCTGTCAGAAAATGTTTTGTCATAGGCAGACATGGTCTTGGCAATAGTTCCCGCAGCTGCTCCCACCTTAAAGAATATACGGGCAACTTCCTGTCCCGCTCCGATTTCAGCAAAGGTCCCGTAAATCTGCTCATCAAGATTGATCTCAAGGGCCTTTTGATCGGTGTCTAGTATTTTTTTCTTCATAGGTTGCGGCAGCGAAAATAATCATTGTCTGTGGTTATCATTACTGATCCGTATATCAATCCCCGTTTTTGGGAATTGGAATTGTGATGTCCACAGGTATGCAATATCCAGTATTTATATGCTTTCATCGATAAAGTAACGTGGTAGATGACGCCTTTCGGTACATTGACCGACTGATTACTTCACTAAATCTATATCGTATGAAACGACTTTTTTCGATTGCTCTTTTGAGTGGCTTGCTTACTTCGTATTTGGCAGGTCAGACATTGAGCACTCCACCCTCTGGAAACAATCAAAAAAGCTCTGTAACACAGTTTATCGGCAGTCTGGTGACTGTCAAAGTCGACTATAGTAGTCCGGATGTCGCTTCTCCAACGGGTGAAGATAGGACTGGTAAAATCTGGGGCGAGTTAGTACCCTATGGATTATCTGATTTAAGTTTCGGTGTGGGCTTCGGTTCTGGCAATCCTGCACCCTGGCGCGCTGGTGCTAATGAAAGCACTGTTATCACATTTTCTCATGATGTCGAAATAGAAGGTAAACCCATCGCAGCTGGAAGCTACGGTTTACATTTGATACCTCGTGAGACCGGGCCCTGGACCTGGATATTCACTAAAAACACGGATCAATGGGGAAGCTACAATTATGATGAGACAGATGATGTCTTACGCGTGGATGTTCAACCGGTAGAGTCAGAATATCACGAATGGCTCACCTATGAATTTGATGATCGTCAGCCTGAGTCTGCCGTGTTAGCTCTTAAATGGGAGAAAAAATCTATCCCAATGAAGGTCACTGTGCCGGATTACAATGACCTGTATGTCACGACATTTGATCGGGAGCTCACTGGAGGAGCAGGCTTTACCTATCAAAATTATGTGGCGGCCTCCCAGTTTTGTGTAGCTAATAACACCCACCTTGAGAAAGGCCTGGAATGGGCCGAAGATGCGATAAGTGCACCTTTTGTGGGAGTCTCAAACTTTAGCACACTGCAGAATAAGGCTTCTGTACTGATGGCACTGGAGAAAATGTCTGAGGCAGAAGAGACCATGATGCTCGCCATTAAGGACCCTACCGCCACTACCCTGCAAATCCATCAGTTTGGACGACAGCTGCTCACTATGGGTCGGAAGGATAAGGCACTGGAGGTATTCAACTACAACTATGAACGTTACGAAGGTGCCTGGCCCACAAATGTGGGAATGGCCAGAGGTCTGGCTGCCGTTGGGCAATATGATGAAGCGCTCAAACACGCGGAGATGGCTGTGGAAGAGGCGCCGGATGAAGTCAACAAGAAAAGTATGATGGATGCAGTAGAGAAGTTGAAGAACAAACAGGATTTTAATTAATCCTCAAGATATTCCGTCGTTTATTAATTAGAGGGTCTATGCGCAAGTGTGGACCTTTGTTTATTTGGAGATATCCGGGCATTTGACATTGCCAAAGTAGTATACGAGACCGATTTGTAGAAATGCATACGAGTCTTTCGTGGTAGAGTCACCACGCTGCCTTCCCTCCATTCCCAGTAAGTTGCCATCTGCATCAGGGACTGACGGGTCAGAAGCTAACACGGCAATGTCAGCCAGCTCGGGCCCATGATTTCCTCGCAATTCACTCATGTCAGGATATACCGTACTGACGTCATCCAGGTAGTCAGTATAAAGCTTTCTTAAGCTTAATTCGACATTTAGGCTCCATTCATAAGAAAGATCCATCTTCAGTCCGATACCGTAATTCAGGGCTCGCTGAAAATTGGCATATTCCTCTCCCTGAAATTGCCCTTCGGTACCTAGCTCACGGAGAGGGGGCGTCTTTTCACCATTATATTTTGCATAAGGATTAAATGAAAAAAGAGAAAATCCAGCAAAGAGATAGGGAGTATAGAAATAGTCCCGGTGACCGTGAATGTATCGGAAGAAATTAAACTCCATCTGGCTACTGAGGTCCCACAGATGCGTCCTGAAGTTGATATTTCTTCTACGCTCGAAGGCATTGTCAGAGTTCGCATCATCAGCACGAAGGAAACCATAATTGCCCGAAAACTTCAATGCAAGTCTGTTGTTGAAATTGTACCGGCCGATGATACCACCGGCCTGGCCCGGATGTGTCACATCAAACTGTGTGTTCAAGTCACCAAAATAGAAGGCACCGCCTAACCATCCTCCGACTTCAAATCCCTGTTGTGCTCGTGCAGCGGTCAAACTTAGACATAAGCAGATCACTGCTACGTAAATTTTAAATTTGCTCTTCATGTAGTAATATCCCGGCAAAGTTACTTTTAAACGGCAAATACCTTACCGTATTGCGCGATTTATCAATGCGAGGCTTTCCACAAAAGATTGTACTATGACGCCTGGGCTTCCTTATTGGCAAGTTGACCACAGGCGGCATCAATGTCTTTGCCCCGGCTTCTTCGCACCGTCACTGGAATATCAAGACTTGCAAGTGTGCTGGCAAATCGATTTAGACGCTCAGGATCCGACTTAATAAAGGATACTCCGGAGACTGGATTGTACTCGATAATGTTCACGGTGACTGGAAATGCGCTACAAAATTTGGCGAGATTCTTAGCATCCTCAATGCCATCATTGAAGTCCTGAAAAGCTATGTACTCCAATGTAATCTTGTTGCGAGTAACATAGTAGAAAGATCGCAGTGCCTCTTGCAAAACCTCCAGATTGTTTTGCTCATTAATCGGCATGATTTCATTGCGCTTTGCATCATCGGCAGCATGCATCGATAGGGCGAGATTAAACCGCACACCATCCTCTGCCATTCGATGTATCATTTTTGCTATTCCGGCGGTACTTACTGTAATGCGTCGTGCCGACATGTGAAGACCATCTTCAGCCGTGATACGTTCAATTGACCGCATCACAGGTTTGAAAGCCAGGAGAGGTTCTCCCATTCCCATATACACAATGTTGGTCAGAGGATGTTTAAAATGCGCTAGCGCCTGTTCGTTTACAAGATAAACCTGATCATAAATTTCTCCGGCCGTCAGATTACGCTCTCGTTTCATTTGTCCGGTTGCACAAAACTTACAGCTTAGGCTGCAGCCCACCTGTGAACTTACACAGACCGTATAGCGGTTTTCATGATGTACCGGGATCAGCACCGATTCGATCAGATGTCCATCATGTAGACGAAAACGACTTTTGATGGTACCATCAGCACTATGTTGTTGGAAGTCAAGCTTTATTTGCTGAATGACAAAGTGCGTATCTAGTGCCGCTCGCAATGCTTTGGGCAGGTTCGACATCTCTTCAAAACTGGCTGAACCTTTTTGCCATAGCCATTGCCATACCTGGTCTGCGCGGTATCTCGGTAGGGACAGGACCTCTTTACAGTAGGCCTGTAAGTCCTCCTTTGAAAGGGTTCGTATGTCTTTCTTCTCGCTCACGTGCTTGCAAAGATACGTTTCATACAAACATCGCTATAGACTATAAGTTCCATATCAACCGAAGCTCCAATGGCATGTCAGCATGGAACGGATGAGAAATATATTATAGGGGAGTGGATATACCGTTGAATACCATCAAGACGTTTAATTCGTTTTTATATTTGATTGGATATTAAGGGGAATGGATATTTATCAGAAGCGAAGTGCCTGGAAGCTCTACATGACTATTGCTGCTGTGGTCATCATGGTAGTAGTCGTTTTGTATACATCTTTTCTGGCAGCTAATCTTCATGAGTCTGAGCGTAACAGGGTTCAGTTGCTGCTAATGGCGCAGGAAGATCTGGCAAAGGACCTGGACAATCCAGACCGGGATGTGAGCCTCTCGGTAGAGATCATTGAAGCGAATAAGACGATACCGATCATTGTCGTTTCAGACAATGATGAGATTCAGTATAATAACTTTCCGGAAGGAACCACTGAAGAGGATGTACGACACGACCTTGAAAAAATCAAACGATCAGGTATTGAACCGGTAAGATATAAGGGATACGGATTAGAGACCCTGGTATATTTTCACCGATCCAGATTGTCCCAGTTTATCACCTACTTTCCCATCATTATGGTCCTCCTGATCTCTGTGTTTATGGCACTGGGATATTTTATGCTGAGTTCCAGCAGAAAAGCAGAGCAAAACAGAGTTTGGGTTGGGATGGCCAAGGAGACAGCGCATCAGTTGGGTACACCTATCAGTGCAATTGTAGCCTGGATAGAGCATTTGCGTGCCATTTCGGAGGATGAACCAGAAAAATTAGAGATCCTGGACGAACTCACGGATGATGTCGGCCGACTTGAATTGATTGCAGATCGCTTTTCAAAGATCGGATCGGCACCCAGCCTTGATCGAAAGGATATTTATGATGAGCTAAACAAATCCAAGCGGTATATGCAACGCCGGGCCTCCCGAAGAGTACAATTCGAATTTCCTGATGAACATCAAGCGCCACTTTATGTAAATATTAACTCTCATCTGTTCAACTGGGTTGTCGAAAATCTGTTGAGAAATGCGTTAGATGCTATGGAAGGTCAGGGATTGATCAAGGCAGAAGTCTATGAAGATCAGGATCATATCGTAATTGATATTTCAGATTCTGGGAAAGGAATACCGGCCTCAAAACAGAAAATGGTTTTCCAACCAGGTTTCACAACCAAGAAGAGGGGTTGGGGGCTTGGATTATCCTTGGCAAAGCGTATTATTGAAAATTACCACAAAGGCAAGATATTTGTCAAGAAATCTGAGCAGAATGTTGGGACAACCTTCACTATTAAACTTCCCAAGAATAATCCGGAAGCTGATACTCAGCATCTCTCTGCTAGCAGTCGTATCACTGGTAAAAGCCCAGATACCCGACAGCCTGTCGTTTCAGGTGACAAATAGCCACGGCGAACCACTCCCTGCCGCAATCATCCACAACAAGGATTACAGCATTAAGGCCGCATCAGATATGGCAGGAAATATTCGTATCCCTATGCCTGACCGATCGGATACTTTGTATATCGCGGCCATGGGCTACTATGAAGCTTCATATGCCGGCTCAGACCTGATTAAACTTTCGACCGTGACTCTGCAGACACTTATACAGGATTTGGAGATGGTAGAGATAATAGGGCGGACGGATCTAACCGAACGCATGATCCCTTATCAGGTACAGCGGCTGGCTGAATCAGAGATTACTTTTCAGCAAAGTCCAAATGCAGCAGACGCATTAGCCGCGACACCTGGTGTCTTTGTACAGAAAAGTCAGATGGGTGGAGGAAGTCCTATCATTCGGGGGTTTGAGGCGAATAGAGTGTTGCTGGTGGTGGACGGAGTGCGTATGAATAACATCATCTATCGAAGTGGTCACCTACAAAATGCAATCACAGTCGATGCGCAATCTCTGGAGCAGATGGAAGTCATCTTTGGTCCCGGATCTCTCATGTATGGTAGTGATGCCCTGGGTGGTGTTGTACACTTTCGTACGAAGTCTCCCAAAGTTGGAGTGGAGAAGGGAACACTTGACCTCAATGCATCGATGCGATATGCATCGGCGAGTCGACAGAAAACCGCGCATGTAGATTTTGGAGTCGGAGGTAAAGGATTTGGATACTGGGGTGGCCTAACCTTTTCTGATTTTGGAGATCTCCGAACGGGGAGGCGATACAGCGAAAAATATCCTGAATACGGCAAAAGACTTTTTTACGTAGATACAGAGGGTACTGTGGATCGGGTGCTGGAAAATGATCAGACAAACTTGCAAATCGGAACAGGATACCAGCAGTTTGATATGATACATAAGTTGAAATGGGCTCCCTCGCTCTATAGTAATCATACCCTCAATTTCCAGCTTTCCACATCCAGCGACATACCTAGATATGATCAATTGACGGATGTGGGAGGCAATCCATCTGACCTGACATATGCAGAATGGTATTATGGACCTCAGGATCGATTACTACTATCTTCCAGGCATCAGTTTTTGCGAAAAACTTCTTTTTATGACAAATCCCTGGTAATAGCTTCCTATCAAAAAGTGGGTGAGGATCGGATCAACAGACGGTTTGGGAGTGACAGAAGATCTTTTCAATTGGAAGAAGTGGATGTCCTTTCACTCACGGTGGATCTGAACAAACAGATTGCACCTTCGATATATCTATCATATGGTGGATCGTATGATTGGAATGACCTGAACTCACAAGCCTATGCTGAGAACCGAGCCGTGACGATCCAATACGATGATGAACTGACACGATATCCGGATAATGATGCTAATATGCAATCGGGCGGCATCTATGCAAATGGAAGAGCGTCCGTATCTGAGCAATGGACTATACACGGCGGTGTAAGACTTAGTCATGTCATTACGCGCATTCAGTACAATAGAGGACTGGTGGATTGGCCAGAGCGATTTATAACAGGAATCAACAATCCAAATACAGCTCTTACATGGGGGTTGGGCGTCGATTTTCGACCTTCTGAGGCGTGGCAAATAAAAGGTCAGTTAGGATCTGCCTTTCGGGCCCCCAACGTGGATGATCTGGCAAAGATCCGCATTAAGGGAGGAAGTGCCAGTGTGCCTAACCCTGATCTGAAACCGGAGCATGCCATTCAGTCGGAAGTAAGTCTTGCATATCACAGTAGTCAACCGAATGGTCAATTGTCTTTTCAGGTGACCGGATTTTATACACAGTTAGAGGATGCAATAGTGCAGATGCCGTATCCCCTTCCCAATGGCGATTCGATGTTATTGCATGACGGAGAGTCTTTTTCAACCGTGGGAAATCTTAATGCCGAAAAGGGCAAAATGTGGGGTTTTATGTTGCAGGCTATGGTTCCCCTCGCCAGGCATTTGAAAGCAGCCGCTTCATTTAATGTGATTAAAGGAAAGACATTTGATCTGGAAGGTACGTCTACTCCAATGGCACACCTACCCCCTACTTACGGTCAGGTCTTGCTGACGCATACCAAAGGACCCATCAAGCTGGAGGGTATCGTACGATTTAATGGTGCCAAGAAACTTGAAGACTACTCCAATAATTCAGCGGACAATATTGAAAAAGCAACACCGGAAGGCACACTTGCATGGACGACCTATAATGTCTATGGTGCCTATGATTTTAATGAAACCTTCTCTGTGCAATTAGCGGTAGAAAACATCTTGGACATCCATTACCGACCTTTTGCATCGGGAGTGAGCGCACCCGGCCGCAACATTTCTGTCAGTTTGCGAGCGGCTATTTAGAGTAGGGTTAGTGTGTGAGTGGGTTTGTGTGTGAGTGTGGAGATTTCTCGTGAGCTATTGGCATGATACCAACTCGATCAACTCCAGGTCCCAGCGGGACCCCATGGAGGTTAAACAGCCCTGATAAAAGTGATCGTGCCAGAGGTACGAAATAGAGTAGTCGGCAACTGCAAACTATCGCAACTTACTGCAATTGAAGCACATATCACATTGCTAATGCACTAAAGCATGTTGGTGTATAGGCAGTCATTCAGAGGTAATCTTTAACCAATACTGCGAGTCGAAGGTCCGGTGTGGCAGATTCTCGACGGTCAAGTCGGTTGAGTGTAGACCTCTTTTTTTATCCACTTTCGATCATGTTTGGTATATCCGGCCATGTTTGATTATGGCTTGTACCCACCGATCCAAGCCACGCTTTGAAGTTTTAATACTACGAGAGGCAAAGAATCAGGATTTATTAGAATACAGAATAGTCATTATCTTCAGGAGGGGCAAAATAAGACCCGACCTGGATGGATAATAACAGAATAAATCATTTAATAAAACACCAGCGCCGACGCGATTTTTTACGCACGGGATTGTTTTCCCTGGCAGCCTGGCCATTGTTGATCAATCGGCCACTACAATCGTTGATTCGTAAGGGTGTGTCTTTTTCCGATTATCCTTTTCAGCTGGGGGTAGCATCGGGAGATCCTGAGAGTGATGGTTTTGTCATTTGGACCCGACTTGCACCGAAACCACTGGAGGGGGGAGGTATGCCGTTCGTCAATGTTGCGGTACAATGGCTAGTGGCTAAAGATGAAAGCATGTCTCAGGTCGTCGCGAAAGGAGAAGTTTTGGCGACACCAGAGCTGGCACATTCGGTGCATGTGGAGGTGCATGGACTTGAGCCAGATCGGTGGTATTTCTATCAGTTCAAAGCGGGAAATGAAGTGAGTATAGTAGGTAGGTCGCGGACTACTCCCAACGCGGGTAAGATGATGGATTCTTTTCGTTTTGCGTTTGCTTCTTGCCAACACTATGAGTATGGTTATTATACCGCCTATGAACACATGGCCAAAGAATCACTAGATCTGATCGTTCACTTAGGAGACTATATTTATGAGTATAAAGGTGCGGATGACCGTGTGCGAAAACATATTGGAGATGAAATCAACTCTGTCGATGACTATCGCAATCGTCTGGCCCAATATAAGCTGGATCCTGCCCTGATCGCCGTCCATGCAGCATTTCCGTGGGTTGTCACATGGGATGATCACGAGTTTGATAATAACTATGCCAATGCGATTTCTGAAGAAGAAGGAATCGACCCGGTCGCCTTTCTGCGTCGTCGGGCCAATGCCTATCAAGCCTATTATGAGCATATGCCTTTGCGGAAAAAGGCTATACCCAGGGGTCCCGATATGAAGCTCTACCGGAAGGTCACCTTTGGTTCATTGGTCGAATTTGATGTGCTGGACACACGGCAATATCGGACAGATCAGCCGTGCGGAGACCGCAGTGGAATCCTTTGTGAGGAAGCATTTGATCCCAAGGCTACCATCATGGGCAAGAAGCAGGAGAAATGGTTAGCCAGACAGCTCAAAAAGTCGGATGCCTGCTGGAATGTATTAGCGCAACAAGTCATGATGGCGGCAATAGATAGAGATCCGGAATCTGGTGAACGTTTCTCTGTGGATCAGTGGCCGGGATACGATGCCAGTCGTAAACGTATGATGGACCTGCTGAGTCAACCCAATATTTCTAATCCGATTGTACTTACAGGTGACATTCACGCTAATTACGTGAACGACCTACGAGTAAACTGTAATCGACCCGAAGAACCAACCGTTGCTACAGAGTTTGTGGGTACTTCCATCACCTCAGGTGGGGATGGAAAGCTGATATCGGACGGTCACGAAGGTATAATGCGTGACAATCCATGCCTAAAGTTTCATTCGCAAGAACGTGGGTACGTATCCTGTGAAGTGACGCCATCAAGATGGATAGCAAAATATCAGGCGGTTCCCTACGTGTCAAAACCAGATGCTCCATTATTCACCAGGGGTACATTTTTGGTGGAGGATGGAAAACGCGGAGTCCATGAGATCTAGAAATGTATTCTGAAATTTGTCTGGCGGCACAAACAAGAACACCTCAAGGTATTATGTAGGAGAGTGGAGTAATCAGTCTAATGCGTGTTTGCACCTAGATTTATGGTCCAGAAAATACATTATATTCATAATATTCCTGTGGTATCTGGAATCGTAGATAAGCCGGCAGATTAAACGTATAGCAAAACCAGAAACTAGAGAGTGAGGTCAGGTGAATTGTTGGATGTGTATGTGATCGACTTTGGTCTCCAAGAAGGATATGCGACCACTGATTAGCGATTGGATATTGATCTGAAGTTGCAAACTTCAGATAGCGGGGGGATGACCAGTGATCACCGATAACAAATATCAAACGCCGTACCACTCAGCCTGAAGCTGGTGGAGGTTCTTATGTATCATGGTCTGCCGATGGAAACGTCTTCTTTTTAACTCCAAAAGAGGTGGGAACCATGAAATTTATTAACTCGATATTGCTTCAGGTTATCTGAATAACCTGACTAACAGAGATAAAAGTGAAAGTTTTAGAGAATATTCTCCTGATGGAAAGCTGATTCTTTTCTCAGAAGGAGCAGGAAGGAAATCGGATATCTACAGTATAGATCCGGATGGGAGTAGTATGGGACAGATTACAGATGGTGGAGTCCAAAATCTTTTTCCAATGTAGTCGCACGATTAAAGTAAGATCGTATTCCAATACCGTCCTGGTTTGAGAGATATTGACTTTATCGTAACAGATGCAGATAGATCAAATCATAAAGACATTACGAATTCCGAATCAGGACAGTAATACTCTATCCCCGATGGTCTCCTCCTTCAAACAAAATCGTATTTATGTGTTCCACTGACGGAGATCCTGAAATCTATTATCTCGATCTGGATACAAACGAGAAAGTACCGGTAACGAAATGCTCCTTCATTTAGTCAGCCTGTTGCTTTGACAGGCTGGCCTTTTCGTTGAAGAATTGACTGGTTTCGTTGAAAAAGCGAGCATGCGAAGGCAATTATTCCTAAATAGTGTCAAAAAGTATGCTATTACCCAAAATATCCAATAGATTTCTTCTTTTAACATTCTGTTTCTTATTTATATATAGTTGCACAGAAAAAGCGGATAGCAATTATACTGATAGCAACTACACGAGTCAGGCTGAGGCTGTTTCTTTTGAAGTCTACGGACATGGAAATATGAATGCCTCGGGAGCCGCTCTTTTTGCATCAAAAAATGGGACTGAACTACTCAGGCTTTCAACCAGAATGGCCAGTATTGGGGATAATATTTCTCTGAGCGATCAGACTTTAATGGGGATTAGGTCTATCAATAAACAGATTACCGCTACAGCTATTCTTAAACTGCCAGAATCGATATAGAATTTATCCGGGCCGAAGGATGTCATTTTACTTCTTAATACAGATGATGAAGGAAATGTTACAGAGCTTACTATAAAGCAAGTCCCTAGAAACATGCAGGCATCAAGAAAAAACTAATTAAGGACAAAGAAATGAAACAATTGTTATGCATTCTGCCGTTACTTTTTTGCTTTCAAAGTGTATGTGCGCAGGATCAACCATCTGAATCTATCAGTATTGGCAAAAAGTATCAGCTACACTCATCCATACTTGACCAGCAAAGGGAAATATGGGTAGCAA
Source organism: Saprospiraceae bacterium (assembly GCA_050298535.1). GTDB lineage: Bacteria > Bacteroidota > Bacteroidia > Chitinophagales > Saprospiraceae > JABDMH01. Next base: position 76,589 of record JBNKUI010000087.1, on the reverse strand, counting down.
CCCCGAGAGGGTACGATCCCGCACAAAAAGCTACCTTCCCGGTAATATATGTATTTGACGGGGAGTCATTATTTCCGGCGGTAGCCGGAGCGGTACGGTTTATGAGTTATTCTTCGGAAATTCCCCCGATACCCGAGGCGATTGTTGTGGGGGTTACAAATGTAGATCGGGGGAGAGACATGCCCATTCCTCAACGCTATTTCAGAGATTTTGGAGAGGAAAATTTCAGGGCCTTCATGACGGAAGAACTGGTTCCGTATATCAATAACAAGTATCAGACTAACGGGCTTAATATTTTAATAGGGCATTCTCAGGGAGGTCTGTTCTCGTCTTATTTATTTGCTAAAGATCATGAGATGTTTCCGTTCGTTATTGCTTTAGATGACCCAATAGGAATTTTTCCAAGTTTCAATTCCATCAGGCAGGAAATAGGTCAGGTGCTTCAGGTCAATCCGGCCACCCGTTATGCCAGCTTTGAAGCTGTATATGGATGGTCAGATCAGTGGGAACCAGCTATTCAAACCGAGGATCGTGCTCTTCAGGCTATGGTAACGGGAGAAACACACGAGTCGATGCCCTATAAAAGTATTTATGACGGATTAAAATTTCTTTTTAATGATTTTTCTCCTCCAAGAAATGATATGAAGCTCAATCTCCTTACTGAACATTATGCTATGCTTTCTGAAAAGTACGGGTATGTTACCGATATTCCTCAAAAGGTTTTGCTTGCAAGCGCGGGAAGAAAAATAGTAGAAAACAGGAAAAAGGAGATCATAGAGCTTCTTGATTTCACAGACAATCATTTTGGAAAGAGCGATCGTTCTGCATCCATACGGGAACAGGCTGCCGGAATTACCAAAGAACCCGATCCTATGGTTGACTATTACCTGTATGGAATGGAAGGGCCTGACCGGAATGCCGCCAGGAAATTCGCCGGACATTGGAAAGGTACCATCATCCCTGAGCGCGGAATGACCATGAAGTATGAATTCAAAATAACGGAAGAGAATTCAGAACTGTCGTTCATCGGTAAATTTGGTTATATGGATGACTTTCAAATGATTCCCGATTTCTTTTCTGTACAAGGGGATACTCTTATATGGGGAAGAAAAAACAGAGGTGGGGGAGCATGGGTTTCAAAAGGAGTGATAAATGATAGTGGAATATTAACAGGAACGGAAAGCTTGATTGGCATAGAACCTCCCCGGGCCGATATGAAATTACCTGCACCTAATACGTTCAGGTTTGAGAGATTGATTAGATAACTAACTCTTTACTTACAGAATGAAAGAACATTATTAATCCTTGAGTACCCCTCTAGTGAAAGCCACTGTCAGACTCCCATTTTCTTTAAAACGGCATCGCGGTAGCTTTTCCCAATAGGTAAAGAAAGGTCTTCCAGATCCACCATATTCCCGTTTACAGAAATAATTTTTTTTGAATTAACGAGATAAGACTTGTGGGTACGGATAAAACCATGGGGCTCTAGTTCCTCCTGTAAGTCTTTTAATGCAAACAGAGAGATTAATTTCACTTCATGAGTATGAATGCGAACATACTCTCTTAGCCCTTCAATATACCGGATATCATCATAACGGATAAAGTGAACCTTTCCATCTGCTTTTACATGTAAGACATCTTCCTGTTCAGAGTGTGATATCTTACTTTTTAACTGGATATGTTCCAAAGCCTTGGTAGAAGCTCTTAAAAATTCATCAAAGCTAATAGGCTTTAGCAGGTAATCGATCACATTAAGCTTATACCCTTCGAGGGCGTAGTCGGGATAGGCTGTAGTGAAAATAACTTCGGCATCGGTGTCCACTTGTTTTAAAAAGTTGGTGCCTTTGAGTTCAGGCATTTGTATATCAAGATAAAGCAGATCAATTGTATTTGATTGCAATTCCGGAATAGCCTCCAGGGGATTTTTGAAGCTTCCTTGAAGCTCAAGAAAAGGGATCTTTTTGATATAGGCTTCAATCAATTCTCTGGCCGGGTATTCATCATCGATAACAATACAGGAAAGCTTCACAGTAAGTCAATTTCTAACGTTATTTTATAACGATGCGTTTCTTCTTCAATCAGCAATTGGTGTTTTTCAGGATAGAGTAATTTTAATCTTTTTTCAATGTTGGAAAGTCCTATGCCTCCCACGGCATCCTTTGTGAAGTTTTCTTCAGGGATGCTGTTTTCAACTGTAAACTGTATAATCTCTTTATTGGCTTTGAGAGTAATGGCAATCCAGCCTTGTGTTTCATTGATTTGGCTGTGTTTAAAGCTATTTTCCACAAAGGGGATAAGAAGCATAGGCTCGATAAGAATATCCTCTTCGGAGATATCTATATCCAGTCGTATATCGGGTGCAGATTCGAATTTGATTCTCTGAAAACCTATAAAATGCTTTAGGTAAGTAATTTCTTTGTGCAGAGCTACCTTGTCAATATTACTTTCATAAAGAACATACCTCAACATTTCGGATAATTTCATGATACTTTCGGAAGCAATGGGCGAGTTCTTTAGCGAGAAAGAATAAATGTTGTTAAGCGCATTAAAAAGGAAATGAGGATTAATCTGAGATTTCAGAAATTTCATTTCTGAGCTAAGTTTCTCTGCCTGTACCTCCAATTCAAGTTCTTTCTTTTTCCTTGATTCTTCTGCAAGCCAAACTGTTGTACTTATAAATAGCACAGCACTTGAAGTGACTACATTATTCCAGATCATACGGCTTATTCCGGGCAATGACGAAGTTTTTGGCGTTCGCATCCCGAAGCCTAATTCATCAGGGTTAATCAGGATTGGATTAGTAAAATATTCAACATAATAAACCGCTATTGTGGTAGCAATTATAATTCCTAGATATGAAAGATATCGGTTTTGATCAAAAAGGTTAGGCAATAATACTTCTTTATTCAGGTAAAAAAGCAGGACGTGCAGAAAAACCTGGCGTATTGCTATCCAGGTACTGATTGAGACAGAAAAAACACTAGAGTTATACCAGTTGAATATCCACAGGAAATAGCCAACCCACCCAATGAAATGAATGCCATATTTTTTTATCGAATAAAAAAGGTACATATTTTTAAATGTCAACTAAATAAGTCAGACTCTTATTTGTCCATCTGAAGATGTGTATATACATAGTTTATTATTTTACCGTGTTCGCATGGGCTCAGTATACTTCTACTACATTTGATCAGATCACTTCAGATCGAGCCATTATTACAAGAAAATGAAGCTCAAATTGCAAGTTTTCTAAATTTGAATATTTTCTATCAGTATACAATTTTATTCAAGAGCTCGTCAAAAGGTCGGGCAAGCTTTTTTGATTTTCATAGAACTACTGAATACCCGTTTCTGTCCTTAAGTCTGGTGTCCCCGGTCCCAACTATGAAGTCTGTTTTGGAACTAGTAATTATAAACTGCCAACTGCCTCCTGCCGACTGAAGAACTGCCCACTGCCAGACTGCCGACCGCCTACTGGACAATAGGAGTGAGCATTATATTGCGGTATTGTACTTTTCCATGGTCTCCTTGCAAGTAGATAGGTCCAGCATGAAATTCATCAGAAGTCATAGCGCCACCCGTGACTCCCCGCACCGGCTGATTGTCGATGATGGTCTTTCCATTGAGTACCACAGTGACATGACGATCTACCAGTTTGATATCCATGCTTTGCCATTCTCCAGCTGGCTTTTCTGCCGCCACGCTGGGTGTGATACGGCTATAGAGGGCGCCCATATTGTGACTATCCAACTCTTTACCATAGCTGTCTACGACTTGTATTTCATAAATCCCTCTCAAGTAGACACCGCTATTATTTCCTTCCGGCACATTCACTTCTAGTTTCAAATTAAAATCCTCAAAAACCTGCTGGGTGCGCAAGTTTCCATAGCGCACATGATGACCGTCTGCCGGCTGCACCGGATCATTTAGCAATACACCATTGTTTACGCTCCAACCGTTTTCGCGATCTCCAATGATCTCCCATCCTTCCAGACTATTGTCTTTCAGCAATTGAATGGGCTCGCCGTATTTTATAGCATTTAGGTCAGGCGTGGAGGGATCAGGGGGTAACTTTTTTCCTCGAAACGATTCGCGTTTTACCGAGCTGCCATCGGTAGCCGGAGTATATCGGATGCCCGCAATTTCATCACCTTCCTTATGTACCTTGAAAGTAGACACCACCGGGACTTGACCTCGAGGCGTATTTCGCTGATTAATCATGTGCAATACCAGATCTTCGCCAGACAGATATGCATGGCTGACCGGCACTACACTTCCTCCATGCCATAATACACTGGCATAGATGTGATCATCCATGGCCTTTATCTCCATCCAGCCTGCATCATTGCTGCCATCGAAAGGTAGTTTAAGGGCCCACGTACCCTCGTAGGTGGGTAAGGCAGCATATTCGTTCTGAGCTCGTCCAGTCAATGAATAGGTGAGAAAAATACAGACCAGGGTCAATTTTTTAAGTAAGCGCATAAGATTAAATGAGAAGTGATTAAAAATTCAAATAAAGAAATATAATAAACAATTGCACATTTAAAGTGGTGTGAGTTTGTGTTTGTATTTGAGTGTGCGGTTTGAGTGTGGAGTATTCAGAGGGGAAATTGGCGGTCCGTATTATTAACCACTTAGGCCACTAAGGTCACTTGAGTGAAACGTGTTCAAGGACATTATTAAGTGAGTATGAGTATGAGTTTGTGTGTGAGTGTGAGTTTGTGTGTGAGTGTGAGTTTGACTGGGGTGTTAGTGTCTGACCCACTTCCGACTGAAAAACTGCCCCTTGCTGACTGCGGACTGCCAGGCTGCTCCCTGCTGACTGAAAAACTGCCTACTGAAGATTGCCGACTGCAGGCCGACCCACTGCCGACTGAAAAACTGCCCCTTGCTGACTGCGGACTGCCAGGCTGCTCCCTGCTGACTGAAAAACTGGTATATTGTTAATACGATGGCCAGTCATCTGTATTAGCGCAAAATTCTTTTTCAGTATAATGCAAATGCGTTCAAGGATTAAATCTAAATCACATCTTTCCTACCTGGTAGCATGGATCTTTGTCGTAAGTCTTGCCTGGTCGGGTTGCCGGCATCATTCTATCACTCCCGCCAACCACAGGTATGCTGCACTTGAAACAGATGTTTTGCTGGCTGGGTGGAAACAGACCCTCGAGGAGGGAGAGTTGTCTGCAGATGAACAAGATCGACTCAATCTTCATGTGCGGGCCATCTTTGCCCATCGATGCTTCGGCTGTCACAGTACTTCAAAGCACAAAGGAGCCTTAATCCTGGATACAAAGAGTGGAGTATTTGAAGGTGGTGACAATGGACCGATCATTGTGCCAGGTGATGCAAGAGCGAGTGAGATCATGCGGAGAGTCGAGTTGCCCGAAGGCCATGAGGATGTGATGCCACCTGAAGATGGAAAGCTGACAGATGCGGAAATCGAAACCTTGGCTTTATGGATCGATCAAGGTGCCACCTGGACTGACCGGCAACTCAAGATATTTCGTGAAGCACCTCTTTCACTGTCTATGCCTTCTCTACCTGATCAAGACGATGATCATCCCATAGATCAATGGGTCTCACAATATTTCGAAGAAAATGACATTGATTGGCCCCGGCTCATTGATGACCAAGCATTCATTCGGCGCATTCATCTGGATATTGTCGGTCTTTTACCATCGGAGGATGTGGTGACGGCTTTCATCTCAGATGGGGATCCAAATAAAAGAACAAAGCTGATTGACACATTATTGACGGATCGTCAGGACTATGCGGCACACTGGATCACCTTTTGGAACGATCTTTTGCGCAACGACTATTCTGGGACTGGATTTATTACCAATGGCCGCAAGCAGATATCCGGATGGTTGTTTGAAGCCTTGGTAGAAAACATGCCTTATGACGAGATGGTTAGTCAATTGCTCAATCCCACAGAAGCTTCCGAAGGATTCATTAAAGGCATCCAATGGCGTGGAGAAGTGAATGCCAGTCAACGGGTTGAATTGCAGGCTGCACAAAACATCTCGCAAACGTTACTCGGACTTAACCTTAAATGCGCCTCTTGTCACAACAGTTTTGTAAACAATGTCACCTTGCAGCAAGCATATGATTTCGCTCAAGTCTTTGCTGATGGCCCCATGGAGCTTTATCGCTGTGATAAACCTATGGGCCAATTTGCCAAACCTTCGTTTCTCTATCCTGAGCTGGGGTTGATTGAGGGTGATAGCTTGTCGGATCGGCTTGCTTCTTTAGTGGAGGTGTTAGTGCAACCCGATAATGGCCGTCTTTACCGTACGGTGGTAAATCGCTATTGGGCCAAGTTTTTCGGCCGTGGCTTAGTAGCTCCGGTAGATGAAATGGATAATCGATCCTGGAGCGAGGGACTCCTCGATTGGCTTGCTGCAGATTTTAGGGAAAATGGGTATGATCTCACGGCCTTGATTCGACAGATTGTCACCTCCAAAGCTTACCAACTTGTGCCTGCCTTGTATCCAGATCCTTTGTATCTGAAGTCTCCGCAGTTCGTCTTTCAGGGTCCGATGGCCAGGAAAATGACTGCTGAGCAATTTGCTGATGCTGTGAGCTCCATTTGTACGCCGATGTATCATTCCCTTGCTTTTGATCCACAAGGAATAGACATGGGGGCCAAATGGATTTGGATGCGACAAGAAGAATTCGATCGGACCGTATTGCCATATCCCGGACCTCGATATTTTAGGCATCGCTTTTCACTGCATCAACCTGCGGCATTAAGTGCAGCTCAAATTCTGATCACCGCTGATCACGAATATGATTTATATGTCAATCAGCAGCATTTGGGATCAGGTGCAGATTGGGATCAGGTGGATCGTTATAATGTTTTGGAAGTCCTTGAAAAGCAAAATATAATCGCCATCAAAGCGGTGAATGATGGTAAAATCCCCAATCACGCGGGCCTTCTTTTTGCCCTTAAGCTGGATTATGTCAATGGTCGTTCTGACACGATCTTTTCCGACGACGCATGGTTAGTTGCCGATACGGTAACTGCTGACAAATGGACCCACTACAGTTATGACGATGGCGATTGGGAAGACGCTTGGCAGGCAGGAAATTATGCTAATAGTCATTGGGGGCGCTTACTTGCGTTCACTTTTGATAGTGAGGGCAGTGATGAGTTGGCTCGTGCCGGTCTGGTAAAACTGGATCCCTTCCTTAAGGGTCTGGGTAGACCTTCCCGTGAAAATGTATTGACACAGCGAGACGATGCACCTACGCTCCTTCAAGCCCTGCTTTTATCTAACGACCAGTTTTTTGCCGAAGTTATTGCCGAAGGAGCTAAGGAATGGGTGTCGGATTATGGTACTGACCGTGAACTGCTGATTGACCAGTTGTATCAGACGGCCTTGGGACGATTGCCAACTGAGAAAGAAAAGATGCAATTGATCGATGTGATGTCTACCCCTCCATCGGTAGAAGAAGTGACAGATGTGATCTGGTCGGTGCTGCTCTTGCCAGAATTTCTATTTATCTAATCGGGAGTAACATGCAACATCAATTAGAACGACGCAACTTCTTGAAAAAAATGCAACTGGCCAGTCTAGCTGCCATGGGTAGTTCCCTGTCTTTTCCGTTGTTATCTGGATGTAAGGAGAAACAGGTAATTGATAGAAAGGCGGATCATGTGATCTTGCTATGGATGGCTGGTGGCATGTGCCATACTGAGACGTTTGATCCCAAAAAATATACACCATTTGAGAAGGGAATGGAAAGTAAGAGTGTAATCAGCACCTTTCCTTCAGTACCTACCTCCCTAGATGGCATTAACTTTTCCGAAGGTCTCGAAGGGATCGGGTCTGTTATGGATCGCGGCACCCTCTTACGATCCTATCGAGCGGCTGATCTCGGGCACATCCTGCATACCAGGCATCAATATCACTGGCACACCTGCTATGAACCACCCCAGTCGGTACAGGTGCCGCATATTGGGGCCTGGATTGCTAAAGAGATGGGGCCCGTGAATCCGGTGATGCCACCCTTCATCGATATTGGTCAAAGGTTTACGGTAGGTGAGGGGGAAGAGCTCAAAGCTTTTCACTCTGCAGGATTCTTAGGGACGGAATATGGGCCTTTTATAATACCTGATCCCAGCCGAGGATTGGAAAGTGTTCGGCCACCACAGGGAATGACGATCCAACGTTTTGAACGTAGGCAGCAACTATACCGGGAGCTGGTGAAAAATAGCCCTATGGGTGATCATGGCAGTGATTATCAACAGGAATCCTTAGTTCGCTCGATGGAACGTGCATATGCCTTGCTAAAATCTCCCGATGCCAGCGCTTTTGACCTTCATGCAGAACCCAGTGAATCTTTTGAACGCTACAACACAGGTCGCTTTGGACAAGGGTGCCTCTTAGCCCGTAGGTTGGTGGAAAATGGAGCTCGTTTTGTTAGCGTTACCACGGAGTATGAGCCATTCCTTGGGTGGGATACGCATGAAAACGGACATGTCCGACTGAAGAAAATGAAAAAGGAAATTGATGCACCAGTACGTCAGCTCATCGTAGATTTGGATGACCGCGGCCTATTGGACAGGACGATTGTCATTTTAGCCAGTGAGTTCAGCAGAGATATGCTTGTGGAAGGCAGACCCGGCCTGAAAGTAAAGGATCAAGTGACCGTACCTGATTATGTCGAAGACTTAAAGAACTATGGCATGCATCGCCATTTTACCGATGGGTGCTCTATCTTGATGTGGGGAGGTGGTATCCGACGCGGTCATGTCATCGGAGAGACTGCAGATGAGCGGCCCTTCTCTGCAACGACTGAGCCGATTTACATCGATCAAATCCACCAAAGTGTTTACCATGCTCTGGGTATCCCTGAAGAAACAAATTATATCATTGAGGGAAGACCTTTCTACACTACTCCGGATGGATTGGGGCAACCCCTTATGGAACTATTCAGTTAGTAAGTGTTTCAGTTCTCAGTCCCCAGTTCTCAGTCCTCAGTCTGCAGTCTGTTTTGGAATTGCTACGGTAAAAAACTACCTCCTCACAACCCGGCTACCGTCTCAAGAATATAACTCCAACATCCCCTTCAAATCCTCCAGGGTATTTGCCTCCTTAGGGTGCTTATCTTTTCGCCACCGGTGCATGCGGGGAAATCGTAGAGCAACGCCCGACTTATGTCGCTTACTTTCCTGAATACCTTCAAAGGCAATTTCGAAGACAAGATTGGGTGTTACGGACCGCACAGGGCCGAAGCGTTCGATGGTGTTAGACCGGACATATTTTGTGATTTCCATAAATTCGGCATCTGTCAGCCCCGAATACGCTTTCGTGAAAGGCACCAATCGATCACCATCCCATACTGCAAAGGTGTAATCGGTAAATAGATTGGCCCGCCGACCGTGGCCTTGCTGGGCATAGATCATGACGGCATCAATCGTGAGAGGATCGATTTTCCACTTCCACCATCTACCTTTTTTACGGCCAGTCTCGTAGGGGGCTTCCAGATGTTTCAGCATGATGCCTTCACTGAGATACTGTCGCGCGTTTTCTCGTTCGGCATTGAGGGCTTCCCAGGAAGTAAAATTTACAATGGGTGAAAGCCGAAGCACGGGATGATCAACTTGCTGCACGATTTCTTCTAAAGCCTCTCGTCGATACTGAAGAGGTCGCTCACGAATATCTTTTCCCTCATGTTCCAGCAAGTCATACCCCATCAAAACCACGGGTGCATTGGCTAAAGTCTTCTTGGATACCGTCTTTCTACCGATCCGGGTTTGGAGTATCTGGAAGGGTAGGGGCTTGTCATCGAAGGGCAAAATCTCTCCATCGATCACGGTACCATTGGGAAGTAGATCCGTGAGTATATGGTATTCCGGAAATCGATGGGTCATCAGTTCTTCCCCTCGCGACCAGACAAAGAGTTCATCACCGCGCTTGATCACTTGACCGCGGATGCCATCCCACTTGCGCTCAGCCTGCCAGAGATCCGGATCACCCAGCGCCTCATAGTCGACATCCAAAGCATATGCCAGGTAAAAAGGATAAGGGCGTGATAATAAGTCTTCCGGTCTTTCAGTGAGGACCAGAGATTCAAAATCAGTATTGGTCGGCGTCCATTCACCCATGAGACGATGCGCCAGAATATTCTCTTCGATGCCCGTATAGCGCGATAGGGCTCTTGTCATCAGTTTCTGCGATACTCCGATGCGAAAACCTCCAGTGATCAACTTGTTGAAGACAAATCTTTCGTTGTGGTTTAGGCTATCCCAGGCCTCCAGTATGGTGGCTCTTTTGTCTTCTTCGGAAGCGTCTTTAAGGTTTTGAATGGTGCGGATCCACTCGGATAGACTCATGTCAGCACTGTGCGAAGGTTTGGGCAATACCAGGGCGATTGACTCTGCCAGGTCTCCTACGATATGATAGGATTCTTCAAATAACCACAGTGGCAGGTTGGCAGCTTCTGCCGCCCAGGTACGAAGTAAAGTGGTAGTAACGGTACGCCGGGGTCGTTTGTGAGAAAGCAGGGCGATGGTCCAAAGCTTGTCTTCATCTGAAACTTCCGAAAAATAAGATTCTAATGCCGAGACCTTGGCATTGATTTTTGTGGTTTGGTCTAATGCTTCGAATAGTGCGGCAAATTGTCTCATCCTTCCTCCTGACTGGTTTCTGACACTTGTTCGCCCTCATAAGCTGTTTTCACTATGTGAGCATCATATCCCTGACTGGCTAACCACTTTCGAAAGATATCAGTATAGCCGTGCGTGGCATAGATCCGGGTAGCACCAGTGGCCTTGATAGCCTCATTGAGGCCTTCCCAATCGGCATGATCTGATAGGACGAATCCCCGATCGGCTCCTCCCCGGCGCCGCGCACCACGCAGTTGCATCCATCCGGAGGCATTTGCGATGGAAACTTTCTTAAATCGCTTCATCCAGGCGGATCCTGTGGCACCCGGCGGCGCGACCACAATGGCGCCCGCTAGGTCTTCTTTGGATACATCGGCTGTCAGATAGGTCGTGGCAGGCAATTTTACTCCTGACTGTCTTAGTACTTCCGTCATCTGCTCCACGGCACCATGCGTATAGATAGGACCCATACTGGTATCCAACCCTGCGAGAAGTCGTTGCGCCTTACCCAAAGAGTAGCCTGTCAGGAGAGAAGTTACTCCCATGTCTCTGTTATTTGCCCACCAATGATTGATCTTGTCGAAAACTTCTGACTGAGGTATCCAGGAGTAAATGGGCAGTCCAAAAGTGCATTCTGTAATAAAGGTATGGCAAGGTACCGGCTCGAAGGTGCCGCTGATCCCATCATCTTCTACCTTATAATCTCCCGATACAACCCAGCGCTCTCCTTTATGCTCCACTAGAATCTGCGCAGATCCGACAATATGACCTGCCGGATAAAAAGTGAATTGTACGTCATTTACTCGAAAAGTCTCACCAAACTCTACCGTGCTGATCGACACATCCCCCAGGCGTTGCCGTATGATGGGTTTACTTTCCTTAGCACAAACATATTGTTGATGTCCCCACCGCGAGTGATCAGAATGACCATGGGTGATCAGGGCTTTCTTCACCCTCCGCCATGGATCAATATATACATCGGCAGGAGGTACATACAAGCCTTCTTTGCGAAATTCTATTAATTGCATGCCTGATTAAAACGGAATTTCTAAGGTAAAGGTTTGGATTGAATGTGGTATCCTTCGCTGAACTTTCTGTGGATGGTCTATTTGGGTCCCAGGTACCAGGTTGCCAGGTACCAGGTTCTTTTGCTAAGGTAGAAACGTCTCCGTTACTAGCCAACAATGTTGGTTTCCCGGCGAGGCATGGTTCTGGCTTAGGTTAGTTTACTTTCTCAACCACCTAACCCTGTTTTTCTCCGCGCTGCGAAACCAGGGAGAACTCCAAGCATTCTTGTAAACGTATTCTTATAAAATGTGGAAACCCGAGCTCTTGGTCCCTGACACTCAAAAAAGCCGTAGAGGTAATGTTTTCAAAAAAAACAACCTGGGACCCGGTACCCAGCACCTGGCACCTGACTTCAGACGTCATACGTCATACGTCAGCTCAATCTCCTCCGTGGTAGGATGTGACTGACAGGTAAGTATGTATCCCTCTGCCACTTCATCCTCATCCAGACCATATTGCTCATCCATGCGGACCTCACCTTTGGTAAGTTTGGCCATGCAGGTAGTGCAGACGCCGCTGGTGCATGAGAAAGGAGGATCGTAGCCAGCATCGATTAGCGTTTGCAAGATGGTTTCTTCCTTGATTTCAATTTCTATGTCTTTTTTATCCAATCGTATCTTGGCTTGACAAGTTGTACTCATGCGTGTTTATTTGCTACAATAGTAAGGTTGAAATGATCAAAAATGTTTTAATCAATACGCAAAGAAAAGATGTCAGCCTGATTCTTCCAAATCCTTCAACGGCTTCCTAGGGATCAACTATAGATTGTGGCAACCAACTTTCGACTTCCGCCGTGATTTCTAAATTCACACAGGTAGATACCTTGCCAGGTACCCAGATCTAAACGGCCATTGCGTATGGGGATAATGATGGAACTGCCGACCATGGATGCTTTTATATGAGCGGGCATATCATCCGGACCTTCCATGTCATGGGTGATATAGGGAAGATTTTCCGGGACAATGGCATTAAAGATTTGCTCAAAATCATATAAAACTGATGGATCCGCGTTTTCATTGATCGTTATACCCGCAGAAGTATGCTTAATAAACAGGTTAAGTAATCCATTTTGGGGCAGCGCACCCAAATACTGTGACACTTCTCTAGTGATCAGATGAAAACCTCTCCGCTGCGGGGTTAATTGGATATCAATGTGTATTACCAATGCCTAAAGCTTTTGCAAGGGCAAAGTTACACTATAAACTGACCACATCACATGAAATGAAGTCTGGATTGTGATCCTCATCTGGGTCATAGCTTAATTTTCCAGGGACTCCAGCACATACTCCCAGAGGGTCTCGTAGGGGATGATCTCTATTTCGAAGGACTGCTTTGCCTCAGAAAGTGGGACAGACTCTAACTTTTTGAGATAAGGCTTTGCCTTGCCTTCGATTACACCTCGATCAAAATTGCATTTTGGTACCAGTAGTAGCATTTTGAAAAAGTAGTGCGATCGGAAGTTGGTGTCTTTCTTTAGGTGGCGTTGAGCATACTCTACTATGCTATCAATATTGTCAAAAACATCTTTACTCTGCCTCTTTATACGTATCAGTGTTTGTATAATCAATGTCGGAATATTGTAGCCCGATTTATCCATAGAATATATGGATAAACTATTTACAAACTTACCTAGATTAAAATCAGTATGTATATGATTTAGGGAAGGCGTGATCTTCTTTAATAGCCTTAGATAATATATGATTGCTTTGTACATTATCCAAGTGTCTTTTCTTTTTGGTGACTGATATTCAAAACTTGAAGAAGATACAACAGTATCATAGAGCAGAGGTAGTTGATTGTACTCCTTTGTACGACATAATAGAAGAAAGAACTGGTCATAAGTGTTATACCATCGAACTGTTCCTCGTTCAAAGACGTCAACACATTTCTTGAATAATATTCGGCCAGTTTGTAGATCACCTACCTGAGTGTAAGCAATTAGCTTAATGAAATAGAAATTATTAATAAATTGATCTGAAACGTACTTTTTCGATCTCAATGCTAATATTGCATTGTCACAAACACCAATAACTTGGGTATATTCTTTTATGTGTAGATAATAATTTGACTTGATAACATTTCTAAAATAAATGAATTTATAAGTCTTGACACCTAAATCTTTTGTTGCGTTGATGAATTCTTCTGCAACTTGGAAATACTTATCAGAGGGAATGCTCTTCTTAACGATTTCAAGGGCAAGTCTTTCGTAGTATTCAATTGCGATATTTTCGGCAGAGGTAGCCTGCTCCAGTTGTTTCACAATTTTGTTATAGGAAATGTACTTTTGCTTATTCCCAAGCTTAAAAGCATAGAATCCACGAAGGTGTTTGTATAGCTCCAGTGATATTTCTGAAAATTCAAATCTATCACTAAGCTTGATTGTTTTCTTGATAAGGTCAATTGCAGAGTTATCCGCATATCGCCCAAGTAAAGTTCTAATTATAGTTAAATTTTTTTGACATATGTAAAATGCTTTTTGGGGTCTATCAAACTGACTATTATCTACGTCAATAAAAACAGAACAGTTGTATAACCGATCCCGCAATTTATCTCTTTGCTTACGATATCCTCGATCACTGGCATCCTTGTACCCATAGAATTGCGCCGCTTCCTCATCACTGGTAAATTCATGATTGGCAAGTCGTGCATAGAAGTCATGGAGCATATCCGGCGGCTGATCACCAAAGGGTTCTAGTAGACGAATGGATTTTACCTTGTTGCGAGTGACGACATCGACGAGTTCCTGGAGCTCATGCATGGATTTGGTATTTGATGATTACCAAATCTAACGAAAACCTTAGGACCTAATGAAATCGGTTGTCAAGAGATTCAAGAACATATTCCCAGAGTGTTTCATAAGGGATAATTTCGATTTCGAAGGGTTGATCTGCCTTTCCCAAAGGGAGTGATAGTAGTTTAGATAGATATGGCCTGGCATGTCTTTCTGCGGCTTTCCTATGAAACTGCCTCTTGGGAATTTGCAAAAGCATTTTGATGAAACAATTTGATCGAAAATTATTATCACGTCTTAGGTATCGAGTTGTATATTTTTCGATAGCTTCAATCCTCTCATTAAGATCATCATACTTCTTATAATGAATAAGAAAGATAATCTGAATTATTAGTACGGGTATATTATGTCCCATCTTATCCGAGGAGAATAATGGAACTTCGTTCAGAAACTTGTTCAAGCGAAATCCCCTATCTATAGTTTGAGAACTAATTATATTTTTCTCCTGTAGGTAAATAAGATATGCATTGAAAAGCTTCCAGCTTTCTTGACGTTTTACTGACTGGTTCTTAAATGTATCATTAGTAACAACTTCTCTAAATGTCTCAATAGCATCACCGTACTGTTGTTGTTGAAACTGTAACAAAAACATTAACTCCTTTATATTATACCATCTGATTACGCCCACTTCAAACAATGATATGTTATCTTCATAAAGTTCTAGACACATTTTATAGTCTCGGAGCTCCGCATATGCAATTATTTTATGGTATACAAATTGTATTATTAATTGTGTGGGAAGGTATTTTTTTCTTCTGAACTGGTCAATGATGTGATCAGATTCTTGAATTGCCTGTTCATAATTTCTTCTATGTAAATGATAAGTAACAATAAGATCACCACTAAATACAAGGTATCTGAATGTGTTAGTTCTGATATCCTTTAAAATACTTATACTGTGTTCTGCTACCTCGAAATATTGCTTAGATGGTTTAGTGCTTTTCAATAGTTCCAAGGTTGCTGCCTCAAGACATTCAGCTACAACATTTTCTGCATGAACAACTTTTTCAAGATCCTTCACTTCTTTTCTATATTTTTCATATTCGCTCCTTCTTCCAGTTTTGATAGCGTGATGACGTCTTAGGAACCTACAAAGCTCAAGTGATATTTCAGAGAATTCATACTTTCGGCTGTACTTTAGAGTTCTATTTATTAAGTCAATAGCGGAGGTTCTTGCATATCTTCCAAGTAAGATTTTAATTATCACCAGATTCTTGTGGCATGTGTAGAAAGCCTTTTGAATGGAACTAAATTTGGGACTGTTGACATCTACGAATACGACTGAGTTCCATAAACGGTCCTTTAGTTTGTTTTTTAGTCTTCGATATTGGTGATAACTTGAGTCTTTCCCGAAATAGAAATTTGAGGCAGCATCATCGTTTTTAAAGACCCCATCAAGTATCTTATTGTAGAAGTCTATTACACGATCCTCTGCATGATTGTCTAAAGTCCTCAAAGATTTGGTCTTGTGACGATTAACCACTTGAGCAAGTTCAATAAGATCACGCATAATTGTATGAAATTAAAACATTGATAAACAGCAATATAGTAAAATATATATGAAGAATAAGTGTCAATATGGGGTGATCAAAAATAAGAAAAGTGTCCTGTTATTCAAGTCTTGTACCATGTACCTTAGCAGTAAGTTATAAAAGTAAAAGTTATGTTGTACGTATTATTATCAATTTTAATGTCATTAAGTTCGATAAATATCGAACAATCACAGAGTACTGTTGAGTTTGAAAAGTCAACAAAAGAAGTAAATCATTCAAATGTTTATTTGACAGTTGAGCAAACTATGGATGGTTTTTAAAAAGCGAGTTTAACTTTTCTATATACTACGGATTTGAGTGTTTAATAAGTGCTCGCAGTTCTCCACTGCGGGCTCTTTTTTCCTAAAAAGACGGTTTTGAGTGTGTTTAAATCACCCCTTCACTATTCTAGGTTGGGGTGATTTTTGTTTTATAACATGCAGAACAACAGGCTCTTACAATTTACGTACACTCTTCATATAAACTTATATTCTGATTTTTATTATCTATTCTATATATATTAAAATCGCATTTAATATTAGTGGGTGTCATCCTGTACACAGTTAGTTGTTGTCATATAATGCGCTTATTTTTTTCACTGAAGGTTGATTTACAACACTGTTAAATTCATAATATATTATTCAAAGATCTGGCTTTCCCAGCTTAAGTCATCACACTTTAAAGCATACTTAATAAGAGCATAGTTTATGTTTTTTACCCACCAGTCTTACTTTTTATCTTTTTAGCAAATTAAATATGCAATTATTAACATGTGAGATGGGTTAGTGGATACCAGAAGACTCCGTATATGGTGCGTAATTGAGATAGTTTAAAATGCTGATAAACAGGTAATAATGTATGATATATAGTTGTCTTTTTGAGAAAGTGACCAGTACAAATGCATGCATATTGTCCTTTGAGGAGGCAGAATATACAGATAGATTAGAGGTATCAATTAGAAGATTGAGTAGGGACATTCTTCTAAAGCCAAATGGAAACAATGCGGGCAGCGTACTTCTATCTACAGATACACTGGTGTCGTAGTGTGGTACCCTTTTTGCCCTATAGGTATGTACTTTTATAACTTTTTTATAGGAATTGGCCTGCGGATAAAGATCCGTGGGCCTTTTCGGTTTTAACTCCTTTATAACTTGCACAGCTCCGTTTTCATAGGTTCCAGGTTCCGGGTGCCAGGTCCCCGGCTGTCCATGCCTAAATAAGGTTGACCGGATTTAGAACTGTAGGAATGAATAGATGCTCTTCTTCCAAAACGTTGTTTTTTGGCGAAGGCATGGTATTGAGTAGAACACCAAACAAAGGGATCTATATTTAGAAAGCGCAGATTCCCGGAGATCCTATTCAGTTTTAAGAAAGCGAAGACAGCCGAATTTTGGGCTCTAACTTCTGACCACACCCAAACCCATACTCTCGCCACAACTATCCGTAACTTTTGCAAAGGATACCACACCCACACCCACACACTCACACTACCAGTATCCGTAGCTTCAGCGAAGGATACCACACCCACACCCACACACAATCTAGTGGTTCCGAAATCTGTAAAAGTGTCCTTTTTCTTTACCCTTAAATGCTATATATTTGATATGTCGATGGCATAATGTACTGATAATCATCAATATAGTATGTTCTCAAATAGAATGTACTATTGTTAATCATTGAATGGTGCGGTTTAGTAATAGTGGCGTAAGTGGTGCCTAACTTACCTGAAATAGCTATGTATCAGGTGAGAGCTGCTTATTGTTGTTCAGTAGTTCTTAAGAGGAGCGATATGGAATTTATTCCGGCACCCCAAAGCTGACTGGAATTTGACTGGGATTTAGTAAGAGCTGCGGACTTGAGTGTTTACGTGCTGGTTTTGCCGGAGAGCAGAATCAGCACTTTTTTTCACAAAAATCTTCTGCAATGGTCCTAATGAGCACATTTGCTCAATAAGATTATTTCTACCTTTACTCATCCAACATCGATGAAAATAAAGTAAGGATGAGTATTGTAGAAATGAAGGTCCCCACGATTGGTGAATCCATTACGGAAGTGACCTTATCGGAATGGCTAAAAAGTGATGGCTCGTATGTACAACTGGATGAGCCCATCTGTGAGTTTGAGTCTGATAAGGCTACATTGGAATTTCCCGCAGAGGCAGCAGGTAAGCTTACCTGGGTTGCTGCCGAGGGAGATGATTTGGAAATAGGAGCACTGGTGGCTACAATAGATACAAGCGTGGAAGCTCCTGCGGGTTCAGATAGTCCGGCAGCAAAAGAAGAAATACCCGCCAAGAAAGAAGCTGCTCCCAAAGAAGTGGAAGAGGTAAGGGAAAGCTATGCTACAGGACATCCTTCTCCTGCGGCATCTAAGATATTGAAGGAGGGTGGTGTATCATCTTCCGATGTGCAGGGCAGTGGTAAAGAAGGTCGTATTACCAAAGCGGATGCCGAGAAGGCTGCCGCTCAAAAGGCCGAAGAGCCCGCAAAGGAGGAAGCAGCTACAACTTCGGCACCATCAACATCTGTTGCATTTAGCAGGGAAGAACGGACGGAAAAGATGTCCAGAATGCGCCGTACTATCGCTTCCCGACTGGTTTCAGCTAAAAACAATACAGCCATGCTCACCACTTTTAATGAAGTGGATATGAGCGGGATCATGAAGCTGAGAAAAACGTATCAGGAAAAATTTGTCGAGAAGCATGGCATCAAGTTGGGATTCATGTCGCTCTTTGCCAAGGCTTGTGCGCAAGTGCTCCTCGAAATGCCCCAGGTCAATGCACATTTAGATGGTGATAGTTTGATTTATCATGATTATGTGGACATCAGTATTGCCATATCAACACCAACAGGTCTCGTGGTGCCTCCCGTCAAAAATGTAGAGTCACTCGATTTTCACGAAGTGGAGCTGAAAATAAAGGAGCTGGCAGATAAAGCACGCAATGGAAAACTGACATTGGATGAAATGCGGGGAGGTACATTTACCATCACCAATGGTGGAGTATTTGGTTCTTTACTGAGCACTCCCATCCTCAATGAGCCACAATCTGCTATACTTGGAATGCATACGATTCAACAAAGACCTGTAGCCGTGAATGGTGAGGTACAAATCCGACCCATGATGTATGTAGCCCTCTCATATGATCACCGTGTGATTGATGGTAGCTCGTCCGTGACTTTCCTGGTGAAAGTAAAGGAACTTCTGGAAGATCCCGTCAAACTTTTGATGGGCCTTTAATACAGCTGCAAATTGTTGGGATGTTGTCGGGCACTAGAATGAGGCGATCGAAAGAAGCTTTTTTCTGGCCACCTCGTCTCAGTTATTTTTAAAATTAGCTTCCTCGGAAAAGATAGTAATTTCACCCGATCGGGTGTATTGCTATGTACTTTTCGTACATATTTTATCCTTTCACTTTCTTTTAGTCAATGTGCTTTGTATCACTGTAAAAGCCATTGCACAAACTCCTACCATCACATGGGATAATGATGGCGATAGATTACACTCGAGTAATTCTGATAACTGGAATACAGGAATGGTACCTCAGTCCAGTGATACCGTGCTGTTGCAAGACTGAAAAACTGAGTACTGCCCACTGCCAGCCTGCCAACTGATCAGACCGTTTCTCCTTTCATCTTCTCGGCATTCTCAGCTACCTGCAGCGCCTCGAATATTTGATCAAGATCTCCTTCCATAACCTTATCCAGACTATAGAGGGTCAGGTTGATACGATGATCAGTGACCCGATTTTGTGGGTAATTGTATGTACGGATTTTATCTGACCGGTCTCCACTACCGACCAACGATCGGCGCTTTGCCGCTTGCTCATTTTCATAGGCAGTTCGTTGGGAGTCATATATCTTTTGGTACAATCGCTGAATGGCGATTTCCCGGTTTTTGATTTGTGATCGGCCATCAGTACTTTCGGCTACTATACCTGTCGGTAAGTGCGTAAATCGCACCCCGGATTCGGTTTTATTCACGTGCTGACCACCGGCACCGCTCGATCGGAAAGTATCAATTTTCAGATCGGACTTTTTGATATCCACATCTTCCATCTCCAACTTTGGCATTACTACTACGGTGGCGGCAGAAGTGTGTACACGTCCTTGTGATTCAGTTTTGGGCACACGCTGCACGCGATGAGCACCAGACTCAAATTTGAGTTTGCCGTACACATCAGCCCCCGAAATCTCCACTACAATCTTACTGTAGCCTCCGACAGTACCTTCATTTACCTGCAGTACTTCTTCCTTCCATCCCTGCTTCTCAAAATACTTTGTGTACATCCTGTGTAAGTCCCCGGCAAAAATCGCAGCCTCATCGCCTCCTGTCCCAGACCTGATCTCGACGATTACGTCTTTGGCATCTTCGGGATCTTTTGGGATTAGTAGTACCTTGATTCGTTCTTCAAGCTCTTCTTTTTTCGGATGGAGATCATTCAACTCCTCCTGGGCCATTTCTTTCATGTCGGGATCCTGATCATTGAGCATCTCCTTCGCAGTATCGATATTGGCACAGAGGTCCCGGTACTCGTGATATGCCTTTACAATATCCTGCAGGTCACTGTATTCCTTATTGATACGAGCATATCTCGAAGGGTCGGCCAAGATCTCAGGGTCTGCCATCTGCTCTTCGAGGCGCTTGAAATGCGATTCTATTTCCGCTAGCTTAGCTAACATTCGGTAATATCAATGTTCAATAAAATGAAATCAAAGGTAGGCAAACCCTGCACAAAGTGCCAGGCCGCCCTACAGAAAGAGTTATGAAAGGGAGAGTATCTAATGATGTATACGCACCTTATCTTTGATACTCTGGATAAACTCGGGGGTTACTTTGGGTCGAACCACCTTGCCTCGCACAAAATTGCGAAAGTTCCGCTCGTTACGTAGTAGTTGCTCATACTCGGGATTGTCTTCGACGCTCTTTAGTACCTGTGCCTCATCTTCTTTACTGAGTGCATTGTCAAGCATCATATCTACCTTTTGTCTGAACTCTTGGTAATCGTTTGGACCACGCATTATTCTGGTTTTAATTTAGTTTAAAATAATACCGACTAATCGTGCATGTCTGTTCTCGTTAAAAAAGACATACGATCAAAATAAGTTTGGGGTTGTTATATCGTCTTTCGCCATGTTTTGAAAAAGTAAATATAAAAAACCTGACAAAAGATTATTCCTCATTATCCGAATCCGCTTTCTTGCGACTTCGTTTATCCTGAAAGCCCAGGCTTTCAGCATATTTCTTCAACTTCTCCTTGAGCATGTTTCTTGCACGATGAAGTCTCGAGCGAACTGTTCCTATCGGGATGTCAATAATTTTGGCTATCTCCTCGTATGTGAAGCCTTCCACGTCACAAAGCAAAATAACCGTCCGAAAATCGATCGGTAATGCATTGATCGCAACTGTTACTTCATCACCCAGCAGGTTCTCAAAAATCTCGGTACGGAGATCCTGATACTCTGCCGTGCTGGCATCATCCTTATCCTGATACCCAATAAATTCTTCAAAATCAACCTTCGTCGGTCGTCTACTTTTCTTCCGATACTGGTTGATGTATGCATTCTTCAGGATCTTAAACAACCATGCTTTCGCATTCGTTCCCTCAACATAGGATCCAAGTGCACGATAGGCCTTCATAAATGTCTCCTGCACCAGGTCCTTGGCATCCTCCTCATTATAGGTGAGGTGGTAGGCGAAGGTGGTCAGGGCATCAATGTGAGGCAATAATTCCCTTTCAAAAAGGGCATCATCCTTCGGGTTTTTATAGTCGTTGGCCATATCAGCGGCTAAAATAGCCATTTTATTTAGGGCACATTAATTTTTTAAAATCCATCATGTTATTCTCACGATTCCGGGCGGATCCTATGCTTACTGGATCGAAAAATTCAGTAAATAATCGCACAGGCACGCTGCATTTTCTACTGCACCATTGCCAATTGTTCTTCAGAAATGACAACCACCTGACTGCCCGGTTCAGGCTTGATCAGGGCAATACCGGTGAAAGTGCCAAAAGCGGGTAATATCCCATTCTTTAAGCCGAAGTAAAAGCAAGGCAATTTCAGCGATTGTCTGCTGTTACCCACCAAGCGGACACCGGGATGGATGTGTCCAGCCAGGTTGTAGTAATCTGTGGTAGCCACCTCATCTGGATAATGTGAAAATTGAAAGGGATCTAACGTCAGGTCCTCATGCAAGTGCAATTCGTTGTCAGTTAAAATCTCAGGATCTATAATGTCGTGATTTCCCAGCACCAGGTGAAATTCAATCTTTTCAAAAGTGTGCCTCAGCTCTGAAAAAATCTTCCAGTCTGTATTTAATGTGCTGTGAAAAAGGTCACCTAGGATCAGAAGCTTCGTAGGTTCATATTGTAAAAGGAGTCCTGATAATCGCTCGTAGTTATCCATCGCAGCGTGTGAAGGAAGGTAGATACCTGATCGTCTGAAGTGATGGATCTTCCCGAGATGCAAATCTGAAACGATCAGGATTTTCTGGTCCCTCCAGAACACGGATCGGTGAGGATGTAATTCAAAATTCTGCCCCTCCACAATCAAGGTGAGAGTCTGCAATCCAGCCTGATGTTCTGAATGATCTTCTTTCACCTTTTAACCCCCCAGTTGAAGTTTCATCCGTTCAATACGCTTCATGATTTTCTCGGTCGTCAGTCGCTCGCGTAGCCGATCTACAATGATAGGAAATGAAAAAGGCGTGGGTCTTTCACATGCCACCAAATTGATCTTTTGTGACTGAATGCGCTGCATAGCCATCCTCAACCGTGCTTCTTCCAGTTGAAAAATCAGCGCTTCATCATATGCCTGTAGAAATAGTAGGTTATTAGGGTCATAATCTCGAAACACCTCAAATAGTAATCCGGTTGAAGATTGCAGGTGTCGTTCCTTTTTATACTTACCCGGATATCCACGAAATACCATGCCTGCAATGGTGGCTATGTCCCGAAATCGTTTTCTGGCCATTTCGGTAGCGTTCACACTGGCCAGTATATCCCGCTGCAAGTCTTTTGTGTCAAAGAGTTGGTGATCTGTAATTTCATCCAGGTGGAAGGGTTGATCCGACAACAACTCAAATCCATAGTCATTCATGGCTATTGAAAACGTACCAGGTCGCGTCTTTCCCAGACGGTAGGAGAGAAGAGCACCCATGCCTTCATGGACATATCTTCCTTCGAATGGATACATGATAAGATGGTGTCCTTCCTTATCACTAAAGTGCTCTATCAGAAATTCGTCTTCAGCCGGGATGATCGAAAGATCTTCCTGTACATCCAGCAAGGGTTTTAGGGCTACCATTTCAGGATCTGACCGTGGGTCGGTATTGTACTGGTCCAACTTGTATCGTATCATGGCCGCCAATTGGGAGGAAAGTGGCATGCGACCTCCCTGCCAGCTGGGTGTCCGACCATCCTTGGCCCTGGTTTTACGGACATAGGCAATGTTAGCTTTCACACGTACCAGTTCCAGACTTTTTCCGGCAAACCAGAAGCGATCGCCAGGGTTTAGCTTGCTGATAAAGCTCTCTTCGATATTACCAATATTTCTTCCTGAAAGGTATTTCACCATCAGCGCATGATCCCCTACGATAGTACCCATGGAAAGCCGGTGTCTCGTGGCCACAGATCGATGCGTTACACGATATAAGCCGTACTTGTCGCGCCCTAATTTCTTAAAATCGTCATAAGCATCTAATGATCCACCTGATATGGTAAAGTCCAGGATTCGGGACCATTCGTCTTCTGTGATGTCTGCATAGCAAAAAGTGCTGCGTACTTCATGCAGGATCTGTTCGGCATCAAAGCCCTCTGATACTGCCAGGGTGACCAGATACTGCGTGAGTACATCAAAACTGCGAAGGAAAGGTAGCCGGTCCTCTACAATATTTCGTCGTATGGCTTCCTTCAAGGCAGCACCTTCCACAATCTCAATGGCATGGGTAGGCAGGAAGTAGATCCGACTGGTAGCGCCTGGCTGATGACCACTGCGGCCTGCCCGCTGAACAAATCGTGCCACACCTTTTGGACTACCAATTTGAACGATGGCCTCCACCGGGCGAAAGTCAACACCAAGGTCCAGACTGGATGTACATACTACGGCCTTGATTTTTTCCGAATGTAAGGCATCTTCTACCCAATCCCGCAATTCTCGACTGATAGATCCATGATGCATCGCGATCAGACCACTTAGGTCGGGGGCTATCTCCAATAATTTTTGATACCAAAGCTCACACTGACTGCGGGTGTTGGTAAATAAGAGCGTGGATCTGCTACCATTAATGATAGGCAACACCTTCTGAACCATCCGGATCCCAAGATGGCCGGCCCAGGGATAGGTCTCGATATCATCCGGAAGGAGGGTTTCGATCTCGATTAATTTCTTGACAGTAGATTTGATAGTAGGCAATGGACGACTCTCCTCTCGAAACCAATTGCCAAAAAGTACTTCTTTTGCCTGATCCATGTTGCCGATCGTCGCTGAGATGCCCCAGATCTTGAGTCGAGGTGCCAATGTCTTAAACCGGCTGAGGGCCAGCTCCAGTTGTACTCCACGTTTACTGCCCATGAGCTCATGCCACTCATCGGCCACGACACAGCGCAGATTTTCAAAGTATGAGGGATATCCGCGGGTTGCTAATAGTAGGTGAATGCTCTCCGGTGTGGTAATTAGAATTTCGGGTGCCTTTTCCAGTTGTTTTTTCCGGTCAGCCATTTTGGTGTCTCCCGTCCGTATTTCAATGTGCCAATCCAGACCCAGGCCACGAATGGCTGTCTCTCCGGCTTCTCGGATTTCCTTAGCTAATGCACGGATGGGCGTGATCCAAATAGCACGGAGACCTTCCTCCGAAGGATCCATCAGGCCTTCCAGTAAAATGGGAACCATCATGGAGAAGGTCTTGCCACTACCGGTGGGAGCGTTTACCAGTCCTGACTGACCCTCTAAATAGGCTTTCCAGGTTGATATCTGGAAAGGAAAGGGTTTCCTCCCTTCGGATCTAAACCAGCACTTTGCGTGCTTAAGCAAAGAAGCCTTATTATTCATAAATTTAGCTATGAAAGTGCAACAAATGTAACTGCTGTACTTGTCCAAAGTTTTACAATTATCAAGATATGATGGCAAAAAATTGGTGCTGGTTGATTTTATTTTTTGGTGCCCTGGTGATAGAGGATGTTTATGCCACAGGTCCAGGTAATCCTGAAGAATTGGGTGAAGTACATTGGCTGCGTGACATGAAGTCTGCTAAACAGAAAGCATTCGAGTCACAGAAACCCATCTTGATCTTATTTCAGGAAGTGCCAGGATGCATGACCTGCAAGAACTACGGAAATCGGGTCCTTAGCCATCCCTTGATTGTGGAAGCCATCGAAACACTCTTTACCCCACTGGCTATTTTCAATAATCGGAGAGGTCATGATGCGGAAGTCCTGAGATATTATAGCGAGCCTAGTTGGAACAATCCCGTGATTCGGGTCGTGGATCCGGATCAGAAAGATATCTTGCCACGGTTGAATGCCAATTATACACCCTACGGATTGGTAGAATACATGATACAGGCACTCGAAAAAATAAAGAAGCCCGTGCCGGAGTATCTGTCATTAGTAGCGCAGGAACTGAAAGCAGACGAAACTACAAGGAGCAAGACAACGTTGAGTATGTTTTGTTTCTGGACGGGTGAGAAGGAACTGGGTAAATTGGATGGCGTGGTGCATACAGAAGCCGGATTCATGAATGGTCATGAGGTCGTCAATGTCTTTTATAATCCTGAAGTAATTGGGTTGGACGAAATCATTCAGGAAGGTCAATCGACTCAATGTGCGGATGAGGTATATGTAAAGGATGCCAGGGAAAAAAGCGCAGCACAAAAGGTGGTGGGTAAGTCAAGGGTAAAAGCCAGTGAGTCTTTCAAAATGGATCGGGAGCCCAAATACTATTTGTCACGTACCGTATATAGGTACCTCCCCATGAGCCCCATTCAAGCAGTAAAAGCCAATGCATTGGTGGGTCAGCAAAAAGACCCCCGGCATGTTTTTTCTACCCGGCAGCTGCAGGTACTGACCTATATTCAGAAAAACCAGGATTTGTCCTGGGAAAATCAAATCCACAACCAGCAGTGGAAAGAAGATCTATTCAAACTCTTGGCTAAGGCACAGGTGGGGGTTTAATGCACTGAGTTTCAATCAAGGACATGAAATCCAAAAAAAATATCAGAAGCTAAATCCGAGCGAGAATTGAAGGGAGACCTGCTTGTCTACATCATCCTGAACTTTCGGGGCGTTGTTTTCAAATTCATCGTACCTGACATCCATTGAAGGCCGAGTGACATCTATCAATCCAAAATTAGCTCGCAAACCTAGATAGAGACCATCATTCAGGTAAAAATTAGCGCCGGCAATGAGACCAATATCAAGGGGACGGTATCTCGACCCTTCCTTCTCATTATATTCATAGTAGGCCCCATGTTGACGGGGAATGCGATATTGCGTGCCCGCCAGAGTGACGGTTTCGATCTCGATGCCCTGTGCATCACCCACTTCATCACCATAATATCGGTGATCTAAATTGAATGACAACTCGTCAAAGCTGGGATCAGTTCCTGTGAACCGCATTTGCCCTCCGCCGGTTGATCCTGCAAGTAAGCCAACACTAAAACCCAGATTCAATTCTACAGGTCCAAATTTACCATATCCCATCACAGGGAAATCTAAATAGTCATTAGATATAGTGACATTCATGTCTCTTATCCCCGAGGCCAAGACAGATTCTGACTCACCCTTGATCAGGAACTGCGAAGGTCCATTATAGGTATAGTCACTACCCTTTTGCGAATACATGAACTCACCCTTCAAACCAAAAAGATCAGTGATCTCATATTTAAAGATGATCCCGATGTGAAATCCAATGTTGGATTCATAGGTCTCGTTAGTCGTCGGACCACTGAATTTGTTGGAGTTTAGCCCTGCCTTAAATCCGTAGGATAGATTTTGTGCCTGAATCGTCTGTATGAGAAATACACAGAGCGTGGCTAAAAAGAGGGTGCGTCCGGAAATTCGATGCATGCTTATCTATTTTTGACTCTAGTTAAAACGTCAGAATTCTAAATTTGTGGCCAGCGAAATTAGTACACATGAGTCGTCGAAACAAATTAGAAAAGTTTGCAGAACTGCTGACCTTCTCTAATGTGTATCAAAACTATTATCCCAGGGATCCCAAATTGCAATGGGTCGACGGAAAAGTGGTTGATAGAAAAGGCAGATGGCGATCCGATCACTTCAAAGGATCTGGACCACTCATCCTCGAACTCGCCTGCGGTGGAGGGGAATATACGCTTGACATGGCTAGGTCTTATCCAGAACATTTTTTCATGGGTGTCGACGTGAAGGGCAATCGAATCTGGAAGGGTGCTCGCAAGGCCTTGCAGGAGGAGATTTCTAATGCTGCTTTTCTGCGTACCCGCATTGAGCAGCTTGATTTATTCTTTGATGAAAATGAAATAGATCAAATCTGGATTACATTCCCGGACCCCTTTCTCCGTAAAAGTAAGGTTAATCGTCGTCTGACTTCTCCTCTTTTTCTAGAGAAGTATAAGAAATTACTCAACCCACAAGGTGTAGTGCATCTCAAAACAGACTCACCGGAGCTCTATGAATACACCCTGGAAACACTGGAAGAGCAGGACATCAAGATCCAGTATGCGGATGCTGATATTTATTCAAAGCCTCTGCCTATCCCCGAATTAGAGATCAAAACTTACTACGAAAAGATGCATCTGGAGGCGGGAAAAACCATTAAGTATGTTCGGTTTGGGTTTTGAAGAAGAAGATGCTGAATGGTGAATGAGGAGGAGTAAGAAGCCGGTATACACACTTGAATAAAAGGGCAGTGGGTCCTGGCCCTGCCTTTGGTGTTCTTTATCTGGCAAATCGTTTTCAAGAATATACTGTATGAAAGAATTGAGAGATATTTCCACTTCTAGGGACTAAGTCGCGCCGAATGAATTCGGCGTTACTTAGCTTTTTATTTAGTCTTTGGGATCATGCCATATAACAATTCCTGCGGTGACCGTAGCACCTCGGCGCAGGTCACAAGACCTCAACAAAAACGGCAGTAGATTCTGGCCCTGCATTTAATGTCCTGATTCTGGCATATTGATTTCAGGAATAGACCGTATGAAAGAACAGAGATATATTTCCATGTCTACGATGCTACTCAACAATTCAACGATTCCTGCGGTGAACGTAGCCCTCGGCGTAGGTCACAACAATTCAGCAAAAAATCTGACCCGCTAAATAGCACCACATTCAAAGAAATACCGCACACCAGATACCGAAAATTGGCTGCCGACCCAGTTCGACCAATCAACACCTAAGCAAATAATGTAGTAATTTGTGTCGTTTTTACGGCAATCAATGATGCAGGACTTACAAGAAGCAATTAAAAAACGCATTTTGGTATTGGATGGTGCCATGGGCACGATGATTCAACGGTACAATTTGTCAGAAGCAGATTACCGGGGCGATCGACTGAAGGACCATCCTGTCGACATCAAGGGCAACAGTGACATCCTGGCCATTACACGACCAGATGTCATCCGGGAGATTCATCTGGAATATCTCAATGCCGGTGCCGATATGATCGAAACGAATACCTTTGGTGCGCAGGCGATTTCGCAGGGAGATTATGATTTGCAGGACCTGTCATATGAGATAAATGTCGCTGCAGCCAGGCTAGCCAAAGAGGCAGTCGAAGCATATCTTGCAAATCACCCGGGCGAGACGAAATGGATCGCCGGAGCATTAGGACCCACTACTCGTAGTGCCTCTCTTTCTCCTGATGTTAATGCCCCCGCCATGCGAGCGATTACTTTTGATCAGCTGGTGGATGCCTATGGTGAGCAGGCGAAAGGTTTACTGGATGGTGGTGTCGACCTGTTCATGGTAGAGACCGTATTTGATACATTAAACTGTAAAGCGGCACTTTTTGCCATCGATCAATTGCAGCAAGAAAGAGGGACTAATCTGCCGATCATTATATCGGGTACCATCACAGATGCCAGTGGTCGTACACTTTCCGGCCAGACGGTAGAAGCTTTTTATATTTCAATCAAGCACATGCACCCACTGGCGGTGGGTCTCAACTGTGCCCTTGGAGCAAAGGAGATGCGACCCCACCTGGAGGATCTTTCCCATATTGCTTCCAGCTATATTATATCTTATCCAAACGCCGGTCTTCCTAATGAATTTGGTGCCTATGATCAGCCGGCCGAGGAGATGAAAGAGCTTATCCGTGAATTTGCAACCAGTGGTTTTGTCAATATCGTCGGAGGATGCTGCGGTACAACACCTGAGCACATTCGTCTGATGGCAGAAGCCGTAAAAGGATTGCCACCCCGGGTTCCTTCAGCAAAACTACCATACGCCGCACTGAGCGGTATGGAACCTCTGATCATACGTCCTGAATCCAATTTTATCAATATCGGGGAACGAACAAATGTCACCGGATCCCGAAAATTTGCACGTCTCATAAAGGAAGGCCAGTTTGAAGAGGCACTCACCGTAGCGCGACAGCAAGTAGAAGGAGGTGCTCAGATCATTGATGTCAATATGGATGAGGGGATGCTTGATTCGGAAAATGCCATGACGGAATTTCTGAATCTGATTGCTTCAGAACCGGATATTGCCAAATTACCCATCATGGTGGATTCCTCTAAATTCAGTGTGATTGAGGCAGGTCTCAAATGCCTGCAAGGTAAAGGAATCGTCAATTCCATATCCATGAAAGAGGGAGAGGAGGCGTTTTTGGAGCAGGCCAGAATCGTGCAGCGATACGGTGCTGCAGTGGTGGTCATGGCATTTGACGAAGAAGGACAGGCTGATACGACCGAACGAAAAGTATCTATCTGTAAGCGTGCCTATGACTTACTGGTAGGTGAGGTGGGTTTTGATCCTCATGATATCATATTTGATCCCAACATATTTGCCATAGCAACCGGTATCGAAGAGCATAATCGATACGCTATGAATTATCTGGATGCCATTTCTGAGATAAAGAGATTGTGTCCGGGAGCCATGATCAGTGGGGGCGTGAGTAATCTCTCATTTTCTTTTCGGGGGAACAATCGGGTACGTGAAGCCATGCATGCTTCCTTTCTTTATCATGCGGTATCCCGGGGAATGGATATGGGTATTGTGAATGCAGGCATGATGGAAGTGTACGAAGAGGTGCCGGCTGATCTTATGACCCTGGTCGAGGATGTAATATTTGACCGAAAGCCAGAAGCCACAGAAGCTCTGACCGACTACGCAGAAAGAGTGAAAAGTCAAGGCAAGCAGATGACTAGAGATCTCTCCTGGCGGGAAGCCCCAGTGGAGGATCGAATTGCCCATGCATTGGTGAAGGGAATTACAGAATTCATAGTAGAAGATACCGAGGAAGCCCGCCAAAAATATCCGGCTGCTCTGGAAGTGATCGAAGGACCTCTAATGGACGGTATGAACATTGTCGGAGACCTCTTTGGATCGGGAAAGATGTTTTTACCACAAGTGGTGAAAAGTGCCCGGGTTATGAAGACTTCCGTCGCCTATCTGACGCCTTATATAGAAGAAGAAAAGAAAAGTACCGCGGCTGAGCCAAAGGGAAAAATCCTGTTGGCCACCGTGAAAGGAGATGTCCATGACATTGGAAAAAATATCGTGGGCGTGGTTTTGGGTTGCAATAACTTCGATATCATAGATCTGGGGGTTATGGTCCCGGCCGATAAAATCCTGGATACAGCCATTAAAGAAAATGTGGATATCGTGGGTCTGAGCGGATTGATCACTCCTTCACTGGATGAGATGGTCCACGTAGCTCGCGAGATGGAACGCCGCAAGATGAAATTGCCACTGCTCATCGGAGGGGCGACTACTTCCAAGGTACATACGGCTGTGAAGGTTGAGCCTAAATATTCCGGTGTCACGGTACATGTACTGGATGCTTCCCGAAGTGTGGGAGTAGTCAGTGCCCTACTATCAAAAAATGAAGACCATCGCACCCATTTCATTTTGGACGTAAAAGACCAATATGAGAAAATGCGAGTAAGAAGACAGGCGCAACTGACTGCAAAAAAATACGTCTCCCTCGCAGAAGCCAGGGCCAATAAGATGGCGTTGGATTTTGAAAATTACATCCCGCCTAAACCAAAATTTCTGGGTACACGCACATTCCGAAATTATGATCTCAAGGTGTTGCGTGATTACATTGATTGGACCCCTTTCTTTACCAGCTGGCAGCTTGCAGGTAAATTTCCGGCCATATTGAGTGATAGGGTCGTGGGAAAGGAAGCCACCAAGCTATTTGAAGATGCGCAGGCCATGCTGGATGACATCATCGCCCATGGATGGGTAGAAGCAGAAGCGGTAGTGGGTTTATGGAAAGCTCAAAGTAATGGAGATGATGTAAATCTGTATAATGAAGATGGCAGCCCGATGCATCGATTGCATTTTTTGCGGCAACAAAGGCAGAAAGCCAAAGGGCAGGCTAATTATTGCCTGGCAGATTTTATTGCACCAGAAGGAACACAGCAAGATTATATCGGAGCTTTTGCCGTCACCGCCGGTAAGAACATTGAAGGCAAAGTGAAGGAATTTGAAGCAGCACATGATGACTACCGGGCTATCATGCTCAAGGCACTGGCAGACCGATTGGTAGAAGCACTGGCTGAACATATGCACGAAAGAATGCGGAAGGAATTTTGGGGATATGCGGCGGATGAAAGTCTGGAAAACGAAAGCCTGATCCACGAAAAGTACCAGGGAATTCGTCCGGCACCGGGCTATCCGGCCTGCCCGGAGCATACCGAGAAGACCACGCTTTTTGATTTACTCAATGTCCAGGAAGAGATTAGCATGTCGCTCACAGAAAATTACGCTATGTATCCGGCAGCATCTGTGAGTGGATGGTACTTCAGTCATCCCGAAAGTCGCTATTTTGGGTTGGGTCAGATCTCAGAAGATCAGGTGATCGATTATGCAGCTCGAAAAGGTATGAGCCGAGAAGACGCTGAGCGCTGGATGGCCCCATTTCTCAACTACGAATTGGTATGACAGATATCCCGGAGCATCAGAGACCACTATACCAGGACGACGAGATCACACTCAAGGAGCTGATCCTCAAAATCCAGGAGTATTGGGGTGAGCTGTGGAAAAACTGGCTCCTCATCGGATTGATTTGCGTGCCCTTTGTAGCCTATAAACTATATGATGCCTTTACCTCACCGGTCGTGTATCCAGGTACGCTCACTTTCATGGTAGACGAAGATGAAGGTAACCGGTTGAGTCCCTTCGCGAGGGTTTTAGGTCAGGTTGGTCTGGGAGGCGGCGGCACTGGCAAGTACAACCTCGATAAAATCCTGGAGATTTCTAAGTCTCGACGAGTTTTGCAAATGGCACTATTTTCGAAGAGTAAAGTGCAGGGTAAAGAAGATTATCTCGCCAATCATTTGATTCGGCAGTTTGAATTTCATGAAAAGTGGGAAGATGATACCACGGGTATGAAGGATTTCCTATACACGGACGGAGATGTGCCACAGTTTTCAAAAAATGAGAATAGGGCATTGAAAGCTTTGCTGGGGCTCCTCAATGGAAATGAGGATGAACCCGGAATATATGCCACTTCGTATGATGAGGATACGGGAATAATGAGTCTGGGAATCAATGGGAGGAGCGAAGACCTCACCATCAATTTTCTGGATACTATGTTTCACCGTCTACGGTCCTTTTATGTAGAAAAGACGATTGAAAAATCAGAGTCAACGTATACAATTATTAAAGAGAAAACGGACTCGTTGGCACAGGAGCTTTCCTCAGCAGAGTATAGCCTGGCCCAGTTTATGGACCGCAATCGAAACGTATACTCAGTCACTGAGGGTCAGTTGCAACAAAGCAGGTTAACTGCACAGGTGACCCGATTACAGACCATGTATGGGGAGGCACTTAAAAATCTGCAGATCAGTGAGTTGAATCTTCAAAATAAAGAGCCTTTTATCACACTTATAGACAGCCCGCTGTCACCAATTAAAGCGCAAGTGCCTTCAAAATTGATGGCACTGATCATTGGCGGCATACTGGGATGCATGGTCGGCGTGACCTTCGTTCTGGGGCGAAAGGTATACCGCGACGCCATGGCATAATATCCGGATTATTCCTTATATTTTTCTTGTCTCTTGTGTCAAGATTGAGTAGTTTTGTTACTCAATCTATGATAGATACGCTGATTTCATCGAAGACGAGAATCAAGCTTTTATTAAAGTTTTTTCTCAATCACCATACGACGGCTTATTTGCGTGGGCTGGAGTCTGAATTTGGTGAATCTTCCAATGCGATTCGCCTGGAGTTAAATCGGCTAGAGGAAGCAGGGATGCTTTCCTCATTTGCGGATGGCAACAAGAAGTATTTTCAAGCAAATACAGCACACCCACTTTTCGAAGAAATTCACAGGATTATTTTGAAACACATCGGTCTTGATAAAGTCGTAGATAATGTGATCGAGCGCCTGGGAAATGTGCTGAAAGTATACCTAGCAGGTTCTTTTAGCCGGGGTCTGGACAGTCAGATCATAGATTTGATTTTCATTGGTGACATCGATATCAACTATCTGGTCCACCTCATCGAACGTGTCGAAAAATTGATCCACCGCAAGATCAGGTATTTGATCTATGCACCGGATGAGAGTCAGCAAATCGATTGGAGTAGTTTTAATCCACACCCACTTTTATTGTGGAACAACGAAAAACAAAATTCGTAATGGGTAAGGACATCTTTGATCGATTAAAGAAAAAGAAAGCTAAAATTGGCGTCATAGGTCTCGGCTACGTCGGACTACCGCTGGCGCTGGAATTTGCCAGAAAATATCAGGTGATCGGATTTGATATTAGTGAAAGCAGGGTGCAGATGATGCGCAACCGTGTCGACCCTTCAGAGGAGTTAGAGTCGGATGCATTTGAGGGTACAGATATCCTGTTTACTTCCGATCCTGACGATTTAAAAATGGCTAATTTCTTTGTGGTCGCCGTGCCTACTCCGGTAGACGAACATCGCATTCCCAATCTGAAACCCGTTCTTTCCGCATCTGAAACAGTAGGTAACGCGATTAAAGAGGGAGACTATGTAGTATTTGAAAGTACTGTGTATCCCGGGTGTACCGAAGAAGATTGCCTACCCGTAATCGAGGAGATTTCCGGGCTGAAGCTGGGAGACGACTTTAAATTAGGGTATTCACCCGAAAGGATTAATCCCGGTGACAAAGAGCGAACCCTTACCAAAATTCTAAAGATTGTATCGGGCAGTGATAAAAAATCACTGGAGCAGATCTCAAAAGTATACGAGAGCATCATTGAGCCAGGTGTATATGAGGCATCAAGCATCAAGGTGGCAGAAGCCGCAAAGGTCATTGAGAATACACAGCGCGACCTCAATATTTCCTTTGTGAATGAGCTAGCCATCATTTTTGATAAGATGGGTATCAGCACGAGAGAAGTGCTGGCAGCGGCTGGCACAAAATGGAATTTCTTAAAATATCACCCCGGGCTGGTGGGTGGACACTGTATTGGTGTCGATCCTTATTACCTGGTCCACAAAGCTAAGCAAGTAGGCTATGACCCTCAGGTGATACTCAGTGG
The DNA here is from genome assembly GCA_050298535.1 of Saprospiraceae bacterium. Taxonomy (GTDB): domain Bacteria; phylum Bacteroidota; class Bacteroidia; order Chitinophagales; family Saprospiraceae; genus JABDMH01. The sequence continues at coordinate 41,920 of JBNKUI010000087.1, read as the reverse complement.
TCGCCGGGTAAATGATGGTATTCCTGCTTTCATCGCCAAGAAACTTGTTCAGACCTTACTAAAACAGGGTAAGAATCCACAAGCCTGTAAAGTCGCGGTGCTGGGTGTTACGTTTAAGGAAAACGTGGCGGATATTCGAAATAGTAAAGTGGCAGACCTCATTGAGGAATTGATGGGATATGCTATCCATGTGCACATACATGATCCCCACGCATCTCCTAATGAAGTGTCTAAAGAGTACAAGTACTCGTTGACGGCCAAGCTGGATGATGACTATGATGCCATCGTGGTAGCAGTGAACCATAGGGCCTATGCTGCCTATGATGCGGCCTTTTTTAAATCAATCATGAAGGATCATCCCGTTGTATTTGATATTAAAGGTATGTACGATTTTGATGATCCTGAACTAACCTATTGGAGCCTATAGATGGGAGTGAAAAGTGCTATGAAAGAAAACCACCTGGATGAGCAAACCGCCAAATGGTTTGCCATTTATACCCGTTTCAAATCCGAAAAAGAGGTGGCCAGAAGATTAGCAGCGAAAGGTATTCATTGCTACGTGCCTATAAATACAGTAGTGCGAGAATATACTCGGAAACGCAAGAAAGTGGAGCTCCCTTTGATAAACTGCTATGCCTTCGTGCATATCACACGATCTGAATATGTGCCGGTCTTACAAACCGAGCATGTCAGTCGTTTCATACAATTCTCCGGAAATCTGATCAGCATTCCTGATGATGAGATTAATCTACTGAAACGCATCTGTCAGGAAATATCCAATATCGAAGTTTCCGAACTATCCTTTAAGCAAAACCAAATGGTGGAGATTATTGGTGGTAACCTCACGGGTGTGCAAGGAAGACTGATGGAAGATAGAGGCCATAACTTTTTGGTGGAATTAGATCATGTGGGCATAGGATTGAGGATGGAAATTGACCCCAAAATGCTAAAACCCCTGAAAGGCCAATTTAAAAGTGATAATGAAGAGCTGACCCAGGCCATGGGAAAGCGTTATTGGGATTAATACATATGCCATGTCAAGGTGATACGGTATATGGTTATTTATAAGTGGGTTGATTGATACCTATTAATCAGCTGACGATCAAAATGTTGTGAAATGAAAGCCATAGTCCTCCTGCGACCTATGATCGGCGGAGCCGTGCAACGAAGGAGGTAAAGGGCTTGTAAGTAAATTTTTAATGAATATAGCTGTAATTGGAACCGGATACGTTGGACTTGTAAGCGGTACATGCTTTGCCGAAACAGGAAATCATGTGACGTGCGTGGACATCGATGAAGCCAAGGTGGAACGTATGAAGGGAGGCGAAGTCCCTATCTATGAGCCCGGACTGGAAGTATTATTTGAACGAAACACGCGGCAGGGAAGACTGACTTTTACCACCGATCTGGCCTCAGCTGCAAAACAAGCAGAGATCATATTCCTGGCCCTGCCTACACCTCCCGGAGCAGATGGATCGGCCGACCTTTCATTCGTACTGAAGGTAGCCGAAGATCTCAGTGATATCATTGACCGATATACTATCATTGTTGATAAGAGTACGGTGCCTGTCGGTACTGCCGAAAAAGTGGAGGCAATTCTGGCCAAAAAACTCGATCCGGACCTCTTTGATGTGGTGTCAAATCCGGAGTTCCTACGGGAAGGTGCAGCCATCGATGACTTTCTGAAGCCCGACCGTGTGGTGATTGGCACCCGGACGATGAAGGCCCGTACCAAGATGAAAAGACTATATGACCCCTTTGTACGACAGGGTAACCCCATATATTTCATGGACCTCCGGTCTGCAGAAATGACCAAGTATGCGGCAAATGCCTACCTGGCTACAAGGATCAGTTTCATGAATGAAATAGCTAACCTTTGTGAGCACCTGGGTGCTAATGTGGACTTCGTACGAAAAGGCATTGGAAGTGATAACCGGATCGGAAAACGATTCTTGTTTCCAGGGATAGGATACGGGGGAAGTTGTTTTCCTAAGGATGTACAGGCTCTGTCAAGGACGGCTCGACAGGTCTCCTATGATTTCAAGATCCTGGATGCGGTTATGAATGTCAACAGTCGTCAGAAAGGTCGTCTGGTCGAGAAGATAAAAGCCTATTTTGATGGGAATCTGAAAGGCAGGAAGATTGCGGTGTGGGGGATTGCTTTCAAGCCTAATACAGATGACATTCGGGAGGCTCCGGCTATCCATATCATAAAGGAACTACTGGAAGAAGGAGCACAAATCTCGGCCTATGATCCTGAAGCCATGGATAATGCCAGGGCAGTATTTGGCGATCAAATCACGTTTGCTTCCGACCCATATGATACCCTGAAAGATGCTGATGCCCTCGCCATTATGACCGAGTGGAGTGTCTTCCGTACGCCTGATTTTGACCAAATGAAGGAATTAATGAAATCTCAGGTTATCTTCGATGGCAGAAATCTCTACGATTTAAATAATCTACAGGAAATGGGCTTTTACTACGATAGTATAGGTCGAAATCTTGTGACCCCAGAAGAATAAATTATGACAACTGCTGAAGAAAGTATCGAAATTAGAAAGGAGTCGCATTTGCGCAGTATCCTCAAGGGTGTGACCTGGCGGATAGTTGCCACCTCCACCACCATGATCATCACATACTGGTACACTGGCAAATTGGACACGGCACTGATGGTAGGTGGTACCGAGTTTCTTTTGAAAATCGGTATCTATTATTTGCATGAACGTGCCTGGCAATTAGCCCCCAGAGGAAGTATTCGACAGTTTTTCAAACGCAAGAAGTGAGCAACATACATCCGATCTACGATAAGATGCTGTCTCGGCAAGAGCGTGAATCAGCGTTGAAGCAACATAGCTTGGTGTTGTGGTTCACCGGACTTTCCGGCTCCGGAAAAAGTACGATTGCAACCGCACTGGAACATCGACTATTTAAGGAGGGATTTTTTGCCCAATTACTGGATGGAGACAACATTCGAAACGGGATTAATAAAAACCTGGGATTCTCCATAGAAGATCGGAGAGAAAACATACGGCGCATTGCAGAAGTGGCCAAATTGTATATGCACAGTGGAGTCATCACGCTATGTTCTTTTATCAGTCCGACGCGGGCGATTCGAAGCATGGCTCGGGAGATTATCGGTCAGAATGATTTTCATGAAGTATTCGTCGACACCCCTATCGAGATCTGCGAACAACGCGATGTGAAAGGTCTCTACAAAAAGGCTCGGGCAGGGGAGATTAAGGGATTCACAGGTATAGATAGTCCCTATGAGGCGCCACCATCACCTCAACTCACCATTAGGACGGCCGAACGAACGCTGGATGATTGTGTGGATGAGGTGCTGGCCTACGTTATTTCCATAGCCAGGAATGGTAAAAAATGAGTTCTTTTAGATTGGATAAGTCCACTTTTTCTGCAAGTGGAGTTGCTGATAAAAGCTCGAGTGTTCGATACTGGTTGAAACAGAGCCCGTCAATACGATTGGATGCAGCATGGTTTCTCATTTGTCAGGCTTATAATTTGGATCCTGAAGAAAAGCATCGGCTCGATATTAGCCACTTTTCTTGTGGCAAAAGGAACAAGTAAGGGCCAAACCTGTTTAAGATAAAAATTCCATACATTTGCGGGCTAATTATTGCGAAAACGGCAATATTGGGCCCAAAAATTAGAACAGAAAACAATGAATTATCACATTAATCACCTGAAAGAGCTGGAGTCGGAATCAATATTTGTGATGCGTGAAGTTGCAGCGCAATTCCAAAACCCCTGCCTCATGTTTTCAGGTGGTAAAGATTCTATATTGATGACCTATCTGGCGGTCAAGGCTTTTTATCCTGCCAGGGTCCCCTTTACTCTATTACACGTAGATACGGGTCACAATTTTCAGGAGACGCTAGATTTCCGGGATGATCTGGTCAACAAGTATGGACTCAAAATCATCGTAGGATATGTGCAGGATGCCATTGATAAAGGATTGGTCACGGAGGAGAGAGGGGCCAATGCCAGCCGAAACAAATTGCAGATTTTCACACTCCTGGATGAGTTGGAAAAAGGAAAATTTGATGCCGCGCTGGGCGGGGGTCGGAGAGACGAGGAAAAGGCCAGAGCAAAAGAGCGATTCTTTTCGCACCGTGATGAATTTGGACAATGGGATCCTAAAAACCAACGACCCGAACTTTGGAATCTCTTCAATGGCCGAAAGCATATTGGAGAACATTTCAGGGTATTTCCCATCTCCAACTGGACAGAGCTCGATGTGTGGCAGTACCTTGCAGAAGAGCAGGTGCCACTTCCTAATTTATATTTTGCCCATAAACGCAAGGTTTTCGAACGAGATGGTGTCTTGTTAGCAGACAACGACTATATCAACAAAAAGCCGGATGAAGTGGTCTTTGAAGAGGTGGTCCGATGCCGGACTATCGGCGACATGACCTGTACCGGGGTATGGAAGTCTAATGCAAGTACGGTAGAAGAGATCATCGCCGAAGTGGCTACCACCCGCATGACCGAACGCGGCGGTCGTGCTGACGATAAGCGTAGCGAAACAGCCATGGAGGATCGGAAGAAGGAAGGATATTTTTAGGTGCCGGGTACCGGGTATCAGGTACCAGGATAGTATGGGAAATTTTAAGGAATTAAGAGTTTGGCAAGCAGCAAAGGATCTAGCGGTGGAAGTGTATCAGTTGACTTCTGAGGGATCTTTTGAAAAAGACTTTGGACTTCGCGATCAAATCCGAAGAGCTGCAGTATCTGTTGCTTCCAATATTGCGGAAGGTGATGAATTGGGCACCAATAAGCAATCCATAAATTACCTGTTTCACGCGCGAGGTTCAGTGGCGGAGGTGCAGACGCAATTGATTATTGCTAGTGCTATTGGATATATCTCAGATCATCAATTAAGTGACCTTGAGACAAAATGCAATAGTATTGGCGCCATGATAAACGCCCTGATAAGGGCAAGAAGATAATTTTAGCCCGGCTCCTGGCACCCGGCACCTGGCACCATTTGAAAAGTAGCCCGGCACCTGGCACCTGGTACCCGGCACCATTTTAAAAAAAAGTAGCCCGGCACCTGGCACCTGGTACCCGGCACCAAATAACATCGATGGAAACAACAGAACTACTCCGATTTACCACCGCCGGATCGGTGGATGACGGAAAATCAACCTTAATTGGAAGGCTTCTTTACGATAGTAAGAGCATATTTCAGGATCAATACGAAGCTATTGAGCGGGTTAGTGCTAAGCGTGGTGAAGAGGAAGTTAACCTGGCTTTGCTGACAGATGGTCTGAAAGCGGAAAGGGAGCAGGGTATCACCATTGATGTAGCGTATCGATATTTTTCGACACCCAAACGAAAGTTTATCATTGCCGATACTCCGGGGCATATACAATACACCCGAAATATGGTGACAGGTGCGTCCACGGCTAATGTGGCCCTCTTGTTGATAGATGCTCGTCATGGAGTGGTAGAGCAGACCCGTCGTCATGCAATTATAGCCTCACTGTTGCAGATTCCTCATGTGGTGGTTTGCGTCAACAAGATGGACCTGGTAGAATATAAGCAGGATGTGTTCGAGGACATTCATGAAGATTTTGAGGCTTTCGCCGCTAAGTTGGATATCAAGGACTTTCATTTCATTCCGATATCCGCCCTGAAGGGTGACAATGTTGTGGATCGGAGTAAAAATATGAGTTGGTACGAAGGTCCCACCCTGATGTATTATCTGGAAAATGTCCATATCGCAAGCGATCATAATTTTATTGATTGCCGGTTTCCGGTACAGAGTGTCATCCGGCCATATAGTGATGACTTTCATGACTATCGGGGATACGCTGGAAGATTGGCGGGGGGTATTTTCAAAGTGGGTGATGATGTGATGGTCCTGCCTAGTGGCTTTACGTCCAAAATTGCGAAGATTGATTCTTTTGACGGTGAACTCGAAGAAGCTTTTCCACCGATGTCAGTAACCTTGCTGTTGGAAGATGATATTGATATCAGTCGGGGTGACATGATCGTGCGTCTAAACAATCAACCTAAAGTCACGCAGGATTTGGATATAATGCTTTGCTGGTTCGATCATGCAAAACCTCTGCAGCTGCGCGGCAAATATCTCATCCGACATACAAGCCAGGAAGCGCGGTGCATTGTCAAAGACATTCGGTACAAATTGGATATTAATAGCCTGCATCGGGAACTGGAGGACAAAACCTTAAATATGAATGATATGGGTCGGGTTGTTTTGAGAACAACCAAGCCACTCTTCACCGATCCATACCGACAAAATCGGATCACCGGTAGCATCATTCTTATTGATGAAGGTACCAATAGTACGGTAGCAGCGGGGATGATTATATAGCAGGTACCAGGTTTCGGGTACCGGGTAGCAGGGTATCCCACCCGCTATTATATTGATTAGAACGCAACGAACTGCCCGGCACCAGGTATCAGGGACTGGCACCTTTCTAGACTGGACATGACTATTTTTAAAGGGAACACGATGTCGAACCACCGGGCACCTGGCACCGGGGACCCGGCACCCACCATATTGGTCACCGGCGCCGCCGGCTTCATTGGCTTTCATGTCGTGAATCGATTTCTGGAGGCGGGATATCGTGTGGTGGGATTGGACTCTATCAACGATTACTACAATCCGCAGCTGAAATTGGATCGGCTGGCAGAAGCCGGTATTGAGACGACATTCCGAGAGTGGAAGACGCTGCTGACCAGCGCTAAAAATCCAAACTATCAATTTTACCGGGGTCGATTGGAGAAGAAGAATGTGGTCGAGGATCTGTTTGATGAATTTGTCTTTGACAGAATTATACATTTGGCCGCTCAGCCCGGGGTACGGTATTCATTGAAATATCCGGAGGCCTATATTGAAAGCAACATCATTGGCTTTCTCAATATTCTCGAGGCGGCTCGCCATCATAGCGTCGATCACCTGGTCTTTGCCAGCAGTAGTAGCGTGTATGGCAACAATCAGAAGATGCCGCTGAGTACCTCCGACAATGTGGACCATCCGGTATCGCTGTATGCCGCAACCAAAAAATCGAATGAATTGATGGCGCACAGTTACAGCCATCTGTTTAATATTCCCGTGACGGGCCTTCGCTTCTTCACGGTCTATGGACCCTGGGGCCGGCCCGACATGGCTACTAATTTATTTGCCACCGCCATCCAAAAGGACAAACCCATCAAAGTATTTAACGAGGGCAAGTTAAGTCGCGATTTCACTTTTGTCGGTGATATTGCGGAGGGAGTGTACCGCATCTCGGAAAAACCACCACAAGCCAATCCTTCCTGGACCGACAATGACGGACCGTCTTCCTCTTCTGCACCCTATAAGATCTACAACATCGGCAATAGCCAACCCATTCAGCTCATCACCTTCATAGAAGCACTCGAAGCAGCTATGGGCAAAAAAGCCACCAAAGAGCTACTCCCCATGCAGCCGGGAGATGTGCAACATACCTATGCCGACATCTCTGATTTACAGGCCGACTTTGGGTATAAGCCGGATACCTCTCTGGCTGATGGGCTGCGGTTGTTTGTGGATTGGTTTAAGGGATATTACGGTTGATTTGTTGATCTGTGTTTGTTAAGGTATTGAATTGTTTTGTTGAGGTGTTGAATTGTTGAACTGAAGGTCGGAAATGCATCAGTTTGGATTTGAAAGACTTGTAGTTTGGAAAAATGCAATTACATTAAGCAAGTTAGTGTATGAAATCTCTGCTGATTTTCCATCAGAAGAAAGGTTCGGTCTCATTGCCCAGATTCGTAGAGCTGTGATTTCGATACCTGCAAACATTGCCGAAGGAGCATCTCGCTTCAGTAGAAAGGATCAAGTTCGCTTTTATGGTTATGCCTATGGAAGTTTAATGGAAGTGCTGAATTTTGTCATTTTAGCTAAAGAGTTCAATTTTATGGATGAGGTCGATTATGAGAATTCAAGGAACCACATTAGTGAAATAGCAAACAAGCTGAATGCCTTGACAAATAGTGTAAAAGGAAGATGAATCAATATGCGGCTGTATTTTGAATTTTCAGTTCAACAAGTAGACAATTCAACGATTCAACCCATTAAATGATAAAATTGAACTACCCCTAAATCTCTTTCACCAAAAGTGCAAGATCACGCACCTAACTAAACAACTAAACAACTAAACAATAATTGAAAAAATTCGCATTAATAGGAGCAGCGGGATACATCGCCCCACGGCATATGGCCGCAATTAGGGAAACAGGAAATACATTAGTAGCGGCCATGGATAGTGGTGACTCTGTTGGAATAATCGATAGTCATTTTCCAGAGGCAGACTTCTTTACAGAGTTTGAACGATTTGATCGGCATCTGGATAAACTAAAACGTCGTGGAGAAGGCGTCGACTACGTATCGATTTGTTCGCCTAATTATCTGCATGATGCACATATACGCTTTGGATTGCGGCAGGGAGCGATTGTGATTTGTGAAAAGCCGTTGGTACTAAATCCCTGGAATATTGACGGGCTGCTGGAAATGGAGGAGGAGACAGGACGAAAGGTGAATACCATCCTGCAGCTGCGATTGCATGATAGTGTCCGGGCCTTGAAGGAACGTGTCGACAACGATCCTGCAGATAAAGTGTATGATGTGGACCTCACCTATCTCACATCTCGGGGTAAGTGGTACTATACCAGCTGGAAAGGGGATGTGACAAAATCCGGAGGCATCGCCACTAATATCGGCGTGCATTTTTTCGATATGCTGGCCTGGGTATTTGGTGATGTGATCGAAAATGTGGTGCATATACATACTCATGATCGGGCGGCGGGATACCTTCACTTGGAGAAGGCGCGCGTGCGATGGTTTCTTAGCATCAACTACGATTGCCTGCCGGAGGAAGTGAAAGCAAAAGGACTTCGCACCTACCGATCCATCCAGATCGAGGGCGATGAATTTGAATTTAGCGGAGGCTTCACCGATCTGCATACCAAAAGCTATGAGGCCATCCTCGCCGGTAATGGATATTCTGCAGAAGCAAGTCGGCGCTCTATCCGAATGGTCCATGATATCCGCTCGGCGATTCCGGTGGGGCTGACGGGCAACTATCATCCACTGGCTTCTTTGCCTTTGGCAAAACATCCGTTCGAAAGAGATTGATTTCAGTCTGCGGTCGTCAGTCTCCAGTATTTCAGTGGGCAGCCTGCTAACCGAAGCTTTGAGCGAAGGTTAGTTTTTCAGTCAGCAGTTCGTTGCTTTTCAGTCTGGATGTTAGAAGTTGGCCAACCTACACTAAAGTTTCGGTTGGTGGAGAGTTGGAGGTTAGAAGTCGGGAGTCTGAAGTCAGACATTGGATGAATGGAGAGTGATATGTCAGGATAGGGAAGCCTGAAGTTAGATGTGGGATGTGGGGTGTTGGAAGTCGGGAGTTGGGTGTGCTCTTATCTTTAAAAAATGAAGTATTTCTCCGGGAGTAAAGAAAAAATCCCCTTTGAAGGGGAAAATTTGGTCAGAATCTTGATTCTGTAACCAAATTAGGGGATGATTTTCGAAGGCAGTCTTCAGTTGGGTGTCAGATGTGGGGTGTTGGAAGTCTGGAGTCTGCAATTAGATGTGGGATGTCGGATGAAAGGCAGGTTATTGAGAATGAGAAGTATAAAAGGACAAGCAAGCTATTTTTGCACCACCACTCCCCCCGCTACCGGAAACCGGACACCGAATCAAGGAGATGTATCCATATTTGGGATGAGTGCCCCCCCCCGGCACCCGGCACCCGAGATCTGGGACCAATATTAGATGAAAGTCACATTTGATACGAAGGATAATCTTAACCACAAGCGTGAAAGGGATTTCCTTGCCATGAGTGGAGATGAAAGATTTAGAACATTCCTAAAAATGGTGGTGGAAATGTCAGTCTTTGAGAGAAAGCCTATGAAGCGAGAGCAGCACTTTGTCTTGACTAAAGATGAACTTTGATAATACGGTAGAGCAATTCATCCGATTCTGCCAGGAGGCAGGTGTGGAAATGATTTTAGTGGGAGGTGGTGCAGTAAACTTTCATGGATATCAAAGGCATTCAGCCGACGTTGACTTTTGGATTAAACTGTCCGATAGTAACTTGTTGAAGCTAAAGGAAGTGCTTGAGAAGATGGGATACGAATTTCTGGAATATCCTGAAGATGTGAAGGCAGGTCTTCAAAATATTTCGATTAAGATTTCACCTATCTTCGATATTGAACTAATTGGAAGATTTGATCCCGGTAAAACATTTGATGAGGCAAAGAGGGATAGTATAATTACCAGATTAAGAGGTTCTAATGCCGAATATAGTGTACTCTGCTACAGAGATTTGATAGAATCTAAAATACGATCTGGAAGGCCTAAAGATCTTCTCGATATTCAGGAATTGGAGAGAATTCGTAAAAATGATATTTAATGGAGTCTCAAAAAAAGAAAAAGTCCCCTTTGAAGGGGAGAATTTGGTCAGAATCTCCGATTCTGCTACCAAATTAGGGGATGAAGTCTGCGTTTGTTTTGCTTTCGCTCTCGCTCTACCCCGACCTCTCCGGAATCCGAAGCCCTGAGGGCGAAGGATGCCTGTTTTCCAAGCTAATCGAAGCAAGGGCGAAGGTTAGTCGCTATGCTCCGAAAACGGGGAGGCCACCCTCTAATGCTCGAAGTTGGTGGGATGTTATGGAGTTAGTTGGACGAAGTTGAATGACAAAAAGCGTGAAAAAAGAAATAGAACAGATCATTCTTTCTGCCTTGAGTAAAATGGGCGAAAATGTAGCATTTGCCTATCTCTTTGGTTCGATCTGTACCGAGCACTATCAGCATGGTAAAAGCGATATCGATCTCGCGATCTACTTTTACGATCCTTTGACTTTTGATGAAGTAAACCGTCTAAGGACAGAGATTCAAAAACTAATCACCGATCATCCTGAAGTTGATATCATTCAAATGCAGGAGGCAGGCTGGATCTTGAATCACCAAATCCTCGCAAAGGGTCAACTTCTGCTGGAAAATGATGCAAAACTACATCAAGAGTTTGTCCTTAAACAGCTAAACCTGTATGCTGACCTCAAGATCAGTAGACGTCAGATGGAAAAGGAAATAGATCATAGTGTTCTCGACACCTTCAAAAGCTCAAATGATGATCGATGATGTTGTAATTGAAAAGATTAGTATAATTAAGAACTGTCTTCGCAGGATATTAGAAATCACGGAAGGAAATCCCGCAAGCCTAGACAATCTGGACAAGCAAGATGCCTATGTGCTGAATTTGCAGCGAGCCGTGCAGGCAAGTATTGATCTCGCTAACATAACCATTCGATCATATCAGTTCTCAATGCCCAGTACATACGCCGACAGCTTTACAATTTTGCAAAAGGAAGATGTGCTTACACCAGAGATTAGCGAAAAGATGCAAAGAATGTGTGGATTTAGAAATATTGCAGTGCACGACTACCGAAAAATAAACATTGACATATTGAAGTCAATTTTGACGGATCACCTCCAGGATTTTGAGTCTTTTTATCAACAGATTGTGAGCTCTTTTGAGAAAGATTAACTCGTTTTTTCACCACTAAGGCCACGAAGGTCACTGAAGTGTTTGTCAGAAGTCTGAGCTTGAAGTTGGATGTTAGAAGTCTGAAGTTGGAAGTGGGGCGTTGGAAGTCTGAAGTGGGATGTTTTTGTTAAAAAAATGAAGTATTTCTCTAGAAATAAAGGAAAAGTCCTCTTTGAAGGGGAAATATTTAAACCGGGGAGCCCAGCCCGCAAGTATGTTAGATCTGGTCCTTTTAGCTGTCAAAACGGTCAACGCTATATCGGTATCTACAATGGACACCCCGGAAACCGGAAACCGGATACCGAATCATACGGAGATGTACATAATTATTGAAAAATTCCCGGCACCAGGAACCTGGCACCCGGCACCAACTACAGAGGGACAAGCAAACTATTTCACACCCCAAGCCCCCGGAAACCGGAAACCGGAAACCGGAAACCGACACTGGTACCATTATTGTGATTCCATGCTTGCATAAAACTATCAAATCATGAGAGTATTAGTCACAGGAGGTGCGGGGTTCATTGGTTCTAACATTGTGGAAGCCCTTCTTAAGGACCCGGGAGTACAATTAGTACGCGTGTTAGATAACCTTTCTACGGGGAGTCGAAAAAATCTTCAGGAGTTTTATGCCAATCCAAAGTTTGAGTTTGAGTGGGGAGATATCCGCGAATATGTAACCTGTCTGGATGTGACCAAAGATGTCGACTGTGTCTGTCATCAGGCTGCTTTGGGGTCAGTACCCCGATCCATAAAGTATCCGGTCACTACCAACAATACGAATATAACCGGAACTCTTAATGTATTTACGGCTGCAAAAGAGGCCGGAATCAAGAAAGTCGTCTATGCGGCTAGCTCCTCTACTTACGGAGATAGTGCGGAGCTGCCGAAACGCGAAGCCAGCATAGGCTCTCCCATATCACCTTATGCGGTGACAAAACTGGTGAATGAGCTGTATGCCCAGGTGTACGGCAAACTCTATGATATCCGTTTTGTAGGGTTGAGATATTTCAATGTCTTTGGACCCAGGCAGGATCCCAATGGATCGTATGCTGCGGTGATCCCATTGTTTTTTCAGGCGGCCCAGGATGGTGTGGCTCCAACTATCCATGGTGATGGAGAACAAAGCCGGGACTTTACCTATGTGCGCAACGCGGTACTGGCTAATATACTGGCCCTGAAATGTGAGCGTGAAGATGCACTGAACCAGGTCTATAATATTGCCTGTGGTACAAAGACCAGTCTCAATCAACTGTGGAATAAAATAAAAACGCTGACCGGCACTCATCTCGAAGCGAATTACGGTCCATCAAGACTGGGTGATGTCAGACATAGCCTTGCAGATATCAGTAAAGCGGCCTGGTATCTTAAATACCTTCCTGAAGTGTATGTAGAGGAAGGGTTGGAGAAGACCTATGAATGGTTTCTGGCAAAAAGACAGATAGCCTATTCATAGCGTCTTGAAAAAAGGGATACAAATAAGGCACAATATTGGAATTTACTTATAGATTATTCCATATTAGGTGGATTAAATAGTCCATGTCGTTAAAGCAAAAAACTGCTATTGCTTTAGCCTGGGACTTTGGAGGTACTTTAGCTCAGACACTAAGTGGGTTTATTATTTCCATTTTTTTGGCAAGGTTATTAACTCCTGAAGAGTTTGGTTTGGTGGGAATGGCTTTGGTTCTTATTACAATAAGTCAGGTATTTGTCGACGTAGGATTTGCTTCTGCCTTGATACAAAATCAAGAAACCACCCATCTTAGTTACAGTTCAGTTTTTTGGCTTAATGTGGTCATGGGTGTACTTCTGACTTCGCTATTCTATTTTTTTGCACCTTATATAGGAAGGTTCTATGAAAATCAAGAAGTAACAAGCTTGGTTAGATGGCTATCCCTGATTTTCGTATTTAATGCCTTTAGTATAGTTCAGACAGCCTTGTTAAAAAAGAAATTGAACTTCAGAGTATTATCTATCAGTACGATTATTGGAGGCTCGATAGGAGGTGTTGTAGGTGTGGTTTTTGCATTTCTCGGCTTTGGAGTATACAGTTTAGTGATTCACAACATAGTCACTGCTCTCTTAGTCACAGTGCTTTTATGGTCAGCGGCAGGTTGGAGACCTGATTTCAAATTCTCGATAAGTGAAATTAAAAAACTCACTGGGTATAGTAGTTATGTTTTCTTTGATCGATTTGTCTCAACGATTTTTCAACGATTGGATATAGTTGTTATCGGAAAGGCTTTGAGTCCTGCAACTTTAGGGTTCTATACCAGGGCTGTTTCTCTAAAAAATCAAGTTGCAACCTTTTCATCATCCAGTGTTTCCAAAGTGTTTTTTCCGGTGTTGGCTTCATTACAGGACAATGCTAAGGAATTTAGCAAGGTGTATTTTAAAGTGATATCGATCGTGGCATTTGTCTCATTTGGCCTGACCGGAATTCTTTACGTTTTAGGCGAGGACATCATTATCGTACTCTTTGGAGAAAAGTGGAGACCTTCGGTTGCTATTTTTCAGATTTTAATCCTGGCTGCATGCAATTATCCGTTGAGTGTGATGATGATCAATGCCTTTATGAGTAAAGGACGCTCTAGAGAAAATTTTTACGTCGGAATATTTCGTAAATCAATACGTATCATTCCTCTTTACATAGCGTATGCATATGGTATTATCCCCTTTACTATAGGTGTGGTAGTGGTGAGTTATTTCCTTACGGTGACAAACATCATGTTCTTAAAAAAGTATACTGGCTTGTCATTGAGCTTGCATTTTCGAAAGATATTTGAGGGTGCCATTCCTTTGGTTGTGATCATACTCATATCTGAATTGTTTGAATTTCAATCCATATTACATCGGGTAGTATTGACATGCTTGTTTATTTTTGTGTACATACTTTATAATAAGTTTATTCGGAATGAGGGATATGTTTTCGTTAAGTCTAATTATCCCCTACTTTTCAATAAAGTAAAGACAAAATTGCTTTGATAAAAACCAGGGTCAGATCAATAGGACGGGCAGTGATTGGGACAGTAAAAGCCTTTGGAAAACCCAAAATATTTGGAATTGGAAATAACAAAACGGGTACCACTTCTTTAAAAAAGGCAATGATTGATCTCGGTTATACCGTGGGCCATCAACGGACTGCAGAGGATATGATTGATCTATGGGCGAAAAGAGAGTTTAAGAAAATTGTAAGATATTGTCGTACCGCTCAGTTCTTTCAGGACGTTCCCTTTAGTAAGCCCTATACCTATGTAATATTAGATCACGAATTTCCAAAGAGCAAGTTTATTCTTACTGTTCGTGATTCTCCAGATCAGTGGTATGAGTCTTTGACAAAATTTCACGCTAGGTTATGGGGCAAAAATGGGAGAGTTCCCACCAGAGAAGACCTTCAAAATGCAACATACAGGTATAAGGGTAGCCCCTGGGAGGCAAATAGGTTAAGTTATACTACCCCAGAAGAAGATCCATATGAGAAGAAGGCCCTCATAAAAGCCTATAACCATTATAACGACAGTGTTCTTGAGTATTTTCGACATCGCCCGAATGATCTCTTGGTCTTGAATGTAGCCAAACATGATGCTTACAAGAAATTATGTGATTTTCTTGGAAAATCATACAATAATGAAAACTTTCCCTGGGAAAACAGGACAGGATAATGAGCTTGGACTCCTCAATTAAAATGCAAGTTTTAAATATTACTATTAGCTGGATTCATCATGTACATAATTCGAATAAACATGAAGAAAATGAAACATTGTGAACTAGGTGGTTAGAAAGAAAGTACATGATACCTGTAACTAAACCCTTTTTACCACCGCAGAAGGAATACCAAACCCTTTTACAACGTGTATGGGATACCCAATGGTTGACCAATATGGGACCTTTGTCAAAGGAGTTGGAAGTGAAACTTGCTAGCCATCTTGGGATTCGTCAAACATTGTTTGTTACAAATGGCACAATTGCCTTACAGATGGCAATCAAAGCCCTTGGACTCAATGGAGATATCCTTACAACGCCTTTTTCATTTATTGCCACCACAAGTTCTATCGTTTGGGAAGGATGTAAACCTGTTTTTGTAGATATTGATCCCAATAGCTTAAATATTGACGCTAATAAGATCGAAGATGCTATTACACCAAATACTCAGGCAATCCTTGCTACGCATGTATATGGTAATCCTTGTGAAGTTGTAAAAATTCAGGAAATAGCCGACAGAAATAATCTTAAAGTGATATATGATGCTGCACACGCCTTTGGTGTAGAAGTAAATGGAAAATCGGTGTTTGCATTTGGTGATGTCAGCGCCTGTAGCCTGCATGCGACGAAATTGTATCACTCTGGGGAAGGGGGATTAGTTTTTGCCAAAGATGAAATTATATTTCAAAAACTGCGGTCAATGCGTAATTTTGGTTTTGCAGGTTTAGAAGCTTTTGATACACTGGGTATTAATGGTAAGAACTCTGAGTTTCATGCGGCAATGGGTTTGGTCAATTTAAATTACATTGATGCGATTCATGAGAGGCGTAAGGAGCTAACTGAGGCTTATGATCGTCTGCTAATGGGATCCGGTCTATTAAGGCCGAGCTGGAGTGAAGCGGCGACAAAGAATTATGCTTACTATCCGATTCTTTTTAAGCAGGAGACCGATTTGCTCCGTGTCCTAGAATTGTTAGAAAAAAGGGAGATACAGGCCCGACGTTATTTTTATCCTTCGTTAGCAAATAGCGTAAGCTACCTATCTAAACAGCACTTTGAGGTAACTGATATGGTGGCTAAAAGAGTGTTGTGTTTACCATTGTTCTACAACCTTCTTTTATCAGAAGTTGATATTATTTGTGAGATAATACTACAGGTGATTGGTGGTTAAAACAGAGTTTTAATCAAGTTTTCGATAAAAAGAACGTTGCTAATTTTCTTAAGTTAAGTATGAAAAGACTTTTAATGCTTGGTGGCCTTCGGTACCTTATCCCTGTCATCAAAAAGGCAAAAGAAATGGGACACCACGTCATTACCTGCGATTATTTGCCTCATAATATTGCTCACCAATACAGTGATGAATATTACAATGTTAGCATTATTGACAAAGATGCCGTTTTGGAACTAGCTCAGTCACTACAAATAGATGGTATTATGTCCTTTGCTGTTGATCCGGGAGTTCTGACCGCTGCCTATGTTAGCGCCAAAATGGAATTGCCTTCTCCTGGACCTCATAAATCGGTTCAGATTCTTCAGAACAAAGGATTGTTTAGGAAGTTTCTGGAAGAAAATGGTTTTAATACTCCCAATTTTCACAGTTACTCAAATATCGTTGAGGCTCTACAAGAATTTGATAGGAATAGCTTACCAGTAATCGTAAAACCTGTAGATGCGGCTGGGAGCAAAGGTGTTACTAAGGTGACACAGTATGATGATTTAGAGCCTGCTATTATCCGAGCTCTCAAATTTTCATATTCAAAGAAGTTTATCATTGAGGATTTTATTGAAAGTCAGGGATTTGCCTCGGATACCGATTCCTTTTCAATAAATGGGAACCTTTCCTTTGTTTCTTTTAATAATCAACGATTTGACTCCCATTCCCCTAATCCATACACTCCTTCTGCATTTAGTTGGCCTTCTAGTATTTCAAAAGAGAATCAAGAGGTCCTGATGGATGAATTACAGAGATTAATCGACCTTTTGGGAATGAAGAATTCGATATATAACATTGAAGTTCGCGAAGGTAAGGACGGAAAAATGTATATAATGGAAGTTGCTCCACGAGGTGGAGGTAACAGGCTTTCCGAAATGCTGCAATATGCTACTGGGGCTGACCTGATAACTTGCGCTATTCAAGCTGCCTTGGGTGAAAGAATAGACAATCTAGATCAACCAGTTTATTCAGGAAACTGGGGTGAAGTTATTTTGCATAGTAACAAGTCAGGTAGGTTTAAGGAGCTGAAAATTGCTGATGAAATTGTGAAAAATGTGGTGGAAATAGATTTATGGGTTAGAGAGGGAGATGTGGTAAGAGAGGTTACAGCGGCAAATGATACTATAGGTACTTTGGTGCTAAATTTTGATACACAGCGGAGATTGAATACAGTAATGTCCAACTTGAATCGATATATAGAAATATTAGTCGAATGAATGTGGATCAATCCATAGGGGGCTATATGGGAATGGAGCTACCCATAATTCAGGAGTATCACCATGATGCAATAAAGCTCAATAGTGGTAGAAATGCACTTGAATATATATTACATGCAAGGAAGTATAAAAAAGTATATCTAGCCTATTTCAATTGTGATGCGGTACTTAAACCGTTCGACAGATTGGGTGTTTCATATGATTTTTACAGAATAGATGAATATCTCGAGCCTATTTTCGACATTGGGAATATTAAGATTGACGAGGCCTTTTTGTATACTAATTATTTTGGTCTGAAATCTGAATTCATAAAAAATAAATTGGTAGATGCGCGCAATATAATTATTGATAATGCACAATCCTTTTTTGTATATCCGCAAAAGGGACTAGACACTTTTTATTCACCTAGAAAGTTTTTTGGTGTACCCGATGGTGGGTATGCTTACACAAATTCTGATTTTCAAATCAGTTTAGATACATCAATTTCGTATAATAGAATATCACACTTAACGAAGCAAGTTGACTTATCTACAGAAATGGGTTATCCTGATTTTTTAGTAAATGAGGAATATATAAATAGTTTCGAATTAGCGCATATGTCTCAATTTACAAGAAGAATATTACAGTCAGTTGACTATGATTGTGCAGCTAAGAAACGCATTGATAACTTCGAATATTTATCGAAAAAGCTAGATTGTATAAATACCTTTTCGATAGTTTCATCTGGAGAAATTCCTTTATCGTACCCATTGTTGATCGATGGGAAT
The DNA here is from genome assembly GCA_050298535.1 of Saprospiraceae bacterium. Lineage (GTDB taxonomy): Bacteria > Bacteroidota > Bacteroidia > Chitinophagales > Saprospiraceae > JABDMH01. The sequence continues at coordinate 23,466 of JBNKUI010000087.1, read as the reverse complement.
GGAGAAAAATTGAGAGAAGAGTTGATAAAGAATAAAATATTCTGTCCAGTCTTTTGGCCTAATGTTCTGGAATGGTGCGAGAATACAAGCTGGGAGTATCAATTAGCCCAGAACTTAGTCCATCTACCTATTGATCATCGGTATGGTATTGAGGAGATGCGTATAATATCAAATTTAATTAGGCTTATTATGAATAAAATAGAGTAAGTGTTTGCTGTTCTGAAATCCAATTGCACGACTAGTTGGAACAAGCACATGATTTAAAAGGGCACCTTACCTCCCAATTAATATTTCCTTAAAATAATTATATATATGAGTTTATTTCAAATCTATCGGATCTAATGGAAAGTTATTTCTTTGTTCCTGGAACACGACTACACAAACTAAAGAAAATTGAAAATCTAAAAGTTTCTCAGATCATTATTGACCTTGAAGACTCAGTCAAATTTTCAGAAAGAGAAAGAGTGATAGATGAAATTAAGGCTAGTTCAGATTATAAGAACCTCTATATTAGGGTGCCATTATATAATGAATTGGATCGCCTTGACAAATCTATATTCTTGGATTTATATAATCATGGATTTAACCGATTTGTTTTTCCGAAAATTAAGCGATCGTTGGATTTTGAGAGTTTGATGGACGAAAAAGAATCAGAAGATCTAGATATTATTCTACTAGTGGAAACCATAAGATTTTTCTTTGAAATCAAAGATGTGCTACTTGAGAATAAACGTAATATTTCTGGTATTGGGGTTGGAAGTCATGATTTCATAGCCGAGGTGGGAGGTGTACATAATTTAAAGAATCTTGAGTATGTACGTCTTAGAACACTATATTTAGCACGAATGATTAATTGTAGTGCTATTGACATTGCTTCAATGGAGCTAAATTCTGCATCTAATTTAAGGAGGGAGATTTTAGACGGATTTGAAAAGGGGTATAATGCTAAGTTTTTTATTCATCCATGGCAAATCGAAGTGAAGAATGAGATACTGTTTTACTCAGAGGAAGACCTTAGATGGGCTACTAGGATAAGAGAGAAATTGGCAAAGGCTAATAACTCGAAGGAATTTGCTCCGATTGTAATAGATGGACAGATTATCGAAAGGCCTCATTTGAATAGAGTTGAAAAGATTATTAGATATTATGAGAGCAAGTAACTTAGGAAACTATTACGAGGAATTTACAGTGGGAGAAACTGTTGATCATGCACTTTCGAAAACCATTTTTGAAAGTGATAATAATTTATTTTGCCTTTTAACAATGAATCATCATCCAGTACACCTAAATGAGCACTTTTCTCAGCAACACCACCATGGAAAGATTTTGGTAGTTGGCACTTTAGTTTTTAGCATAGTAGTGGGGATCACAGTTCCCGACATTTCAGGAAAAGCTGTTGCGAACTTGGAGTATGAATCAGTTGTGCACTTGGGGCCTGTTTTCATTGGTGATACGATTTATGCTCGAAGTAGAATTATTGATAAATGGATGACTTCAGATGGTAATAGAGGCGTAGTTTATGTACAGACAAATGCGTATAATCATGATGGGGAGAGAATATTGAGCCTAAAGAGAAAAGTTTTGGTACCTAAAAGACCTTTACTATGAGGAATTACTTGATGCGGAGTTTGCTTTTTGTCCCAGCCCATAATCGTAGATTAATGGAAAGTGCAATAGAGAGCGATGCAGATGTCCTTCTTTTTGATCTTGAGGATTCAGTTCAGCCGGTTGGAAATAAGGAGAGGGCTCGTGACCTAGTTGTTCAAATGGTGAAGGAAGGACATTTTGAGGGAAGAGTAATTTTTGCTAGGATTAACGACCGAAGTAGTGGACAATTGTTAAAGGATGTAACACAATTAACTATTAGAGGAATTGCCGGATTCATGTATCCTAAGGCTAAGAGAGGCGAAGATATTTACTTCTTTGATAAGCTTTTGGAAACAATCGAATTTGAAAAGGGAATAGAAAGAGGGACTTATGGTATTATTCCTCTTATAGAAACAGCTTCTGCAGTTTTAAATGCACAGGAGATTTGTAATGCTTCTTCACGTGTTGTTGCCATTTCCTTTGGATCAGAGGATTTTGTGGCAGACTTGGAAGGGGAACATGATTTGGAACATGAAAGCCTATTCGTTGCAAGGAATTTAATAGCAATGGCTGCAAGAGCCTGCAATGTCATCCCTATTGATACGGTTCATGTACGAGTAAGAGATTTCGATGACTTGGAGAAAAATCTGATTCTATCTAAGAAGTTGGGTTTTGATGGAATGTTATGCCTGAATCCTATTGAGCTACCCTTGGTGCATAGATATTTTTCTCCGTCACAAAGGGATATAGATGAAGCCAGAGAAATTTTGAGATTAGATGATGAAGCCAGGAGAAATAATCAAGGTGTTATTATTTCTAATGGTAAGTTCATTGGTCCTCCAATTGTATTGAAAGCAAGGAAAATTCTACAAAAACAACAAAAAATTAGTGATAGAACTAAATGAGTGAAAAAGTCATAGTAATAGGAGGAAAAGGCTCTGCCGTTGTTGTAGCAGAGCAAATTTATGATGCTTCGAAAAAGGTTAATAACATCGAATTTTTAGGATTTGCATTTGATGACGAGAACTTTGGAATGGAGATAAATAATTTTCCTGTCCTTTGTAAAACAACGCAAGTTTATAAAAAATATCAGAAGTATGAGGACATAAAATTTATCTTTCAACTTTATAGACCAGATCTGATGAATGAAAGAGTCAGATTACTGACTTCTTATAATATTCCAGATAGGAGATTTGCCACATTCATACACCCATCAGTTGTTGTATCAAGAAGTGCTTTTGTTGGTTTTGGAAGCGTTATTTTAGCGAATTGCGTAGTCAATGCAAATGTTAGAGTTGGGAATCATTGCACTATTCATTCTTCTACACTTATTGGACATGATACTGAAATGCAAAATTATAATTTTATTGCTTCGAATGTTGCAATAGGTAGTAATAATAGAATCGGTAGTAAGAATTTTTTTGGATTGAATGCCACATTTAACAATTATTTAGAGATTGGTGACAATACTTTTGTAGGAATGGCCTCAAATGTTGTCAAAGATCTCTCCAATAATATGAGGGTGTACGGAAATCCAGCCAGGGAATTTTTCAAGGAAATAAAGCCACTGTAAAATATTTATTGATTTTTGATACTAGAAGACAGTCAATGGAGAATGGTGAGACAATAGTATCTGTTTGTTGTATGTCTTATAATCATGCTGCATATATACGTCAATGCTTGGATGGTTTTCTTATGCAGAAGTGTGATTTTACAATGGAAATAATTGTACACGATGATGCTTCAACAGATAATACTCAAGAAATTATTAGAGAATATGAGAGGCACTATCCAAACATGTTTAGGAATATATTACAAAAGGAAAATCAGCGATCAAAGGAGTTTGGTCGGGTGACAAGGTTCTTACTAGGAGCTGCCCGAGGTAAGTATATTGCCCTATGTGAGGGAGATGATTACTGGACAGATCCTGAAAAGTTGCAGAAACAAGTTGATTTTTTGGAGACCAATGAAGCTTGCTCTATGGTATTTACGGGATGTGAGGTAAATAAGATGAGAGGAGAGAGGAAGACATATAGCTATCCTTCTATTTCGACGATTACACCTGATGATTATCTGACAAAAAATTATTTTATGACAACAGCAAGTTTGTTATTTAGGAGGAAAGTGCTGGATATTGAAAGCGAACAATGGATGACCAAGGCCTTTGCAGGAGATTTTGTACTTCGTTATAAGTCCTTATCCATTGGTGACATTGGACATGTTCCTGATATCACTTGCGTCTACAATAAGGGAACAGCGGGCTCATGGTCTAAGAGACGGATAACAAGGGAAGTTGCTTTTAAAGAGTTCTCTGACAATTTGCGAGGGCTCTATTTTTTGATAAAACATAGAGATGTACGGACGAGTAGTAAGAATCTAAAAGTAGCTAGACTTAAACAAGGATTTCTCCTCAATTACGCTATGTCTATGCCAATTTTGAATGGGTTGCTTCTGTTGTCTCCTTGCTACAAGTTTAGTTTATTTAGTTTGAGAAACTTGATATACTTCATAAAGCAGAAGTTAGGTTCTTAGGGGGCCAGCCCACTTATATTTACACACTTTGAAAATTTGATTGTGAGGACAATGGTTTTTAGTGTATATATAATATCTTATGCGTGGTGTATATAGCCTCTGGTTGATTTGGGGAGCCTTACTCTCCATTCTCTCTGGTTCCATGGAGATGTTGTTTACTGTGAACGTCATTGGGTTATCTATATATTTATTGATTAGTATTTTATTAAGTAGGTTCGTTCGGTTGTACCATACATGGATCGTTTCATTTATTTATATCATAATTCCTGAAGCCATGCACTACGTTGATTCTTTACCTGAATCGAATGAGATATTCATGGCCACAAAATTTATATGTCTTGCCAACTGGGTTTTGTTGCTTGGACACAGATTGAAGTATAGTGAGGGGCAAAAGAAGATCGCAATTCATGAAATCGGATATAGAGCACATTTGAGCACTGTAATTATGATCCTGTTATTATATATTTTATTCTTGTATGGAGCGGTGCCCAGGGCCCTGCAGATTTTTCGATATGGAAGGGTTAATTTGACTGGAAATGCAACACCTGTATTCTTGTCTGGATTCATGCAATCTATTGGTCTGGTCCTGCCGGCCATACTAAGTTTTGTTGTTAGGTATGTTTGGAATCGGAGGAGGTATTGGTTGTATTCGATTGCACTCAGTATGCCGGTCTTGATTTTGTTGTTTATGGGTGGGACCAGATTTCCATTGTTGTTTTCTGCATCAGGTCTCTTCATTGTCTTGCTTGCTGGTAAAAGGTTGGCGTTTAGGCAAATGGTCATTGGTGCAGTAGCATGTCTGATATTAATAACTTTGGCAGAGGGAATGAAGGCGTTTCGCACATTTGGTGCACAGGAGGGTCTATTTCGTCTTTTGATCCAGGAAAAGGAAAGTGAAAGGATTTTAATTGGATCAAATGAGAGTGTAATTGATCAGACATCTCTAATGATGGATTTTTTTAGGGATCATGAGCACCTCAGAGGGATGTCAAGTGCCTATTTGTTGTATTTTTGGATACCTAGAAAGGTTTGGCCGGATAAACCCACGATGTTAGGGTACTGGCTTTTTAGGGAGACAAGAGGTAGTAAGGGGTTTTCAAAGGGTCATAGTTACTCCCTTGGATTTACCGGAGAGACCTATGCTGATTTTGGTTATCTTGGGGCCGTATTTTCTTCTTTTTTGTTGGGTCTTCTCTTGGCACATCTCGATTTGTTTGTTAAACACAAGGTTGATGTTGGACACACGACGGGATTGATTCTGGCAGCGACATGCTATGGATATGCGTTTTTCTTTGTTCGATCCCCATTGACTGCCTCATTTAATATGATCGGTGTCATCTGTGTCTATTTTGTATTCAGGATGTCAATTGACAAAGTGAGATACTATAGGGAATTGGAAACTCAATTTCCAAAATGAAACTGATTTACATTACAAATATTCCCGCACCGTATCGACAGAATCGATTCAATATGATGGCGAAAATATTTCCAGAATACGGAATTGATTTGGAAGTACTTTACATGGCCAAAATTGAACCAAACAGAAAATGGATCATACCTAAAGATAGTTATAATTACGCTTTTAAGATTTATAGAGGAATTCATCCTGTAATTGGAGGTTTTTTTGCACACTTCAACCCAAGTTTACTTTGGCGACTTCTTAAAAAGGACTATCATGTCGCTATAATAGGAGGTATGGCCAGCCCAACCCATTGGCTTGCTCCTTTTTTTATTTCAAGGGGGATTCTGAAAATCATGTCTGTTGAGTCCAATTTACATTCTGTAACGAGAAGGTCAGGTATTGGTGCCGTAGTAAAAAAACTGCTTTTGAATAAGGTAGATGCCTTCCAGGTTACAGGGTCACCACAAATTGACTATATAAATTATTTTATAGAAAATGATAGTGAGAGACCATTTATAGTACTCCCAAATTTAATAAACGAAGAGATTTTTATTAATGCTGTTGAAAATCTAAGAATTAAAAAAGATGACATACGATCCTCAGTCGGTATTGATGGAAAGACACAAATGTGGGTGTTGCCAGCGAGGCTCATCAAAATCAAAGGAATTATTCCCTTTTTAAGGTTACTTATAAATATGAAAGGTTTCAAACTTTTTATACTAGGAGATGGGCCTCAAAAAAAGGAAATTCAGAATATTGTATCTCAGTTTTCACTTAATGTGGAATTGGTTGGTTTTATACAGCAGGAAGAATTGATTAGATACTATGCGGCCGCAGATTTATTTATTTTACCGAGTTTGAAGGATCCTTCACCTTTGAGTCCTATCGAAGCAACTGCTGCAGGTTTACCGCTATTAGTTTCAAATCGTATTGGTAATCTGGAACATGTTCAAGGAGAGAAAAATGGATGGTCATTTGATCCATCAGATTCAGCGGAATTTAATAAGTCAATAATTGCTAAAATATTACTCATGACCAGACGTCAACTTTCTGAAAAGGGGAAATTTTCACTGGACAGATACAGAAAATTCTTTGATACAAAAAAATGCATACACATTTATGCGAGTGAAATAAAAACATTGAGCAAAAGCTAAATGACAACAATTAGTGCACTATTTCATCTTCAATTTAAGAGAGCATTCTGATCTTATTCATAGTTTTTTGAAGAGTGCTACCATGGCACATAAGCACGATGAAGTAAGAAGGGAGGATTGGTTTACCTGGAAGTTTCTTGATAACCCATTTGGAAGCACTATTCTAGCCTGTGCAGAAGAGAGTGGTCAGATTGTGGGATGTGTTGCTTATGGGATACAACCCTTTGTAATGGGTGAAAAGATAATCAATTGTGCTGTAGCATTCGAAAACTTTGTTCACCCTAAATATCAAGGTAGAGGGATTTTTAAGAAACTTATTTCTTTAGCGGAGAAGGCAGCCTTCGAAAATGGGCTTAGTGTTCTGTTTGTTTTTCCAAACAGAAATAGTTTACAGGGTTACCTTAGAATGGGTTGGCAGCCACTAAGAAGCCCTGAATACTGGACCAATGCGAGAAACATATTTCTTCATTGGTTAGATCTAAGGAAACCATTTAGACACAAGCAATCAAACCTAAATGAACTCAATTCTCCAAAGTTTTTTCAACAATCAATAGGGACAAAGAATTTAACATCCGTAATTGATTTGGATTATTTGAATTGGCGATTTTTCACATATCCTGTAGGTGAGTATGCAATTTTAGACACGGAAAATTTTTATTCTATTTTACGAATTGGTAATCGAGGTAGGGTAACTGAGGCTCAAGTTCTTTTCATTAATCCCAAGTTTGGAGGAAAATGTAATTTAGGATTATTTATAAGCAGTTGCCGATTAAAATGGGATTATGATCTAATCAGCATACCAATTTCTGGAAATAATCCATTAAGGAGTCAAATGATAAGTAATTTATTTATCAAAGTTCCAAGTCGGGCCAATATGTGTTATAAGATCTTGGACAGTAGACAAATTAATGAAAAGCAGGTTGCTGCAATTTCATTAAATGGAATAAACTATCATACTTATTGAAATGAGAGGGACATTAAGAAATTTATTCTTAAATGTTGTGGGTGCAATTAGCCGTCCTAGCTCTGGTATTCATATAATTAATTCGCACTATGTCACTCCTTTTCAGGTCATTTATGAAAGAGATGTAGTAATTTTTGATGAATATTTAAGATATCTAAGTGTATTTGCTGAGTTTATTGATCTGAAGGAGGCAGTCATGAGAATAATGAAAAGAAACATTCCCAGAGACAGAGTACTAATAGCTTTCACATATGATGATGGTTATGAAGAATGTGGGACAATAATTGCACCTCTATTGGAAAAGTATGGCACAAGGGGTACATTTTTTATAAATGCGAATTATATTGATTCCTCATCTCAGTATCAAGAAGGATACAATGGAAGAAATGTTGCATCCACTCCTAAAAGGCCGATGACCTGGACTCAAGTCGAGAATCTTCATAATCGTGGCCATTTGATTGGATCTCACAATTTAGATCATATGAATTTTACTGAATTGACCAATTTGGAAATTGATTATCAGGTTTCTGAGAATAAGAGAATTCTGGAAGAGAGACTACACTATAATTGTGAATATTTTGCATGGAGTTTTGGTCAGCTTAAGCATTTCTCTGAAATGGCTTTGAGAATTACTCAGAAATACCATAGCTATATTTTTAGCGGAACAAATTATTGTAATTATTTTTCGTACGAAGGGCAAGTATTTAATAGACGACATCAGGAGGCATATTGGCCAAGAGCACATAATAGATATTTTTTGTCAAGGAAAAGGAGGTTTTCATGAGATTAGCTATTGACGCTTCAAATATACGTGCAGGAGGAGGATGGACTCATCTCAAAGAACTTCTGGCAGCAGCCGAGCCTTATAAGTATGGATTTGAAAAAGTTATAGTGTGGGGAAATAGTCGAGTAAATGAACTTGATTCTCGGCCTTGGCTCGAAATACGTGAAGTACGTCATTTGGATGGAAGTTTTGTCAGGAGATTGCTTTGGATTTTATTTAGATTGCCAACTGTTATTTCTCGAGATTGCGATATGGTATTTTCACCAGGTGGAATATTAAATATACGAAGTATACCATATGTATCTATGTCTCAGAATATGCTTGTATTTGACAGATTAGAGAGAAAAAGATTCGGATTGAGTTTTGCCAGATTACGTTATAAACTTCTAAATTATTTGCAGAAAAGGTCTTTTAAGGATGCTGCAGGTGTGATTTTTCTGACGGAGTATGCTCGCGATTTCATTTTAGATCAATTAGGATTCCAACCTCCAAGTGTAGTAGTGGCCCATGGTATTTCATCCGCTTTCCGAGACTTCCCAAGAGCACAAAAATCTGTAGATAGCTATTCTACAGAATCACCTTATAAGATTTTGTATGTTTCCATTGTCAACTTATATAAACATCAATGGAAGGTAGTTAGAGCGATTAGCAAATTGCGCTCAGAATTTCCAGTCGAATTGCATTTAGTTGGTTCTGCCTATGGTCCTGCTTTACGAAAGCTACATCAAGAGTTAGATTTAATAGAGGGTGACAAGAGCTTTGTGAAATATCATGGCCTAGTTAGTTTTGAGTCGATACACAGATTTTATAAAAGTTCTGATTTATTTCTTTTTGCTTCGACATGTGAGGCTTTTTCCATCATCACCATAGAAGCTATGAGTACTGGGTTGCCTATCGCCTCGTCGCACTATGGCCCTATGCCTGAACTACTGCAGAATGGAGCTATGTATTTTGATCCTACAAGTAGTACAAGTATCGAGAATGCTGTTAGGCAGATGCTCTTGGATCGTGAGCTTCGACAACGCTTGGCCGGAAGGTCGCATAAATTGTCACAAAATTTCTCATGGCAGTCATGTGCACACCAGACATTTGAATTCTTAAAATCCAGTGCAATAAATCAAAACAATGGGGATAGATCGATGTAGGGTAATCAGGGTTCTTACAGGGATTTTCATTTTATTCAATTTTTTGATGGGATATCCTGTCCAGAGCAAAACATATTTTCTAGATGATTTTGGTGGTAGTGGCAAAGATGAAATACCTGATGGTTTGGCGTTTCAAAATGCATTTAGAACTATTGATGCTGCCGGAGGAGGAGTGCTACAACTTATGGAAGGAACATATATCATTGATAAGGAACTTGTGCTCATCTCAGGTATAGAGATCAAAGGGCATGGTAATGTTGTACTCAGAATAGCTGAGAATAGCGGTATACAGGTAGTCTTTCATACTGCAATTTCAACAGAAGAACTAAACGATGTGACCCTCCGTAATATTCATTTTCATGGTAATAAATCGTTGGGAGTTACTGAAGTAGGTCTTGTGATTCGGGGTACGAAAAGAGACTATGTTCTCAGTCAGAGTAAATTTAAGAATATCAACTTGATCAATTGTGGTTTCAGGAACATCAATAGGGGTGTTATCATCCGCTATTCATCTCAGATTTCAATACAAAAAAGTTCTTTTGACGATTGTGGAACAGGGATACAACTATTAGGAGTTAAAGCAGCCTCGATAAGCGAAAATGTTATTGGTAGAGTTACCAATGGAATTATTCTGGAAGATAAGGAGGGGATCTCCTGCGAGGAGATTCAAATAGAAAAGAATGACATCAGAGGTGTAAGAAGGTATCCGATTCATTGCTCAGATGCATTTCGTCAACACATGCACGGTAACATAAAGATTGTTGACAATGTGGTGATGAATGACACAACGCCTTATCCCGAAGGAGGCTCTGCTGACCAGATTAGCGTGTTCGGAAGCAAGAAAGTATTAATAAAGAATAATGTAAGCATCGGCGGTGGTGATATGGGAATTACTGTGACGCGTTCTAGAGACGTAAAGGTTCTTAAGAATGTAGTTGCTTATAATGATCGAGCTGGGCTTGTAATTGTAGGACGAAGCCACAATATCAAAGTGAGAAAGAATCAATTTTACAATAACGGTCAACATTCCGATAACGGCCCAGCGAATGCAGGTATAAGTCTGTACTCTACTGATCAGGCTCAGAATTCCAATATTAAGATAATCAATAATTTGATATACGATAGTCAGCGTGTAAAGACTCAAATTCAGGACATTGGACCTAGAGGCGGTAACAATATCTATTCTTCCCGAAGAAATTCTCTCCAAAACATGAATTCTTTATAGATTATCGGTGAGATGTGGCTCACAAACCATTAGATATTAGTTAGATGAAGGATGAAACAAAACGGGCATCATAAAGAATCTTCCACATGCTCCAAATAATTCAATCCCTTAAGACGGGCAAAACTTCATTAGAGGAGTTGCCTACACCCCGGGTACAACCGGGCTGCGTGTTGATCCAAACTACACGGTCTCTGGTTTCCTTGGGTACAGAACGTATGCTGGTTGAATTTGGAAAGGCGAATCTGGTACAGAAGGCACGGCAACAGCCGGAAAAGGTCCGGATGGTATTGGATAAGATCACGGCTGAAGGCCTACTTCCTACACTTGAGGCGGTATTTAATAAGTTGGAGCAACCACTGCCGCTTGGCTATTGCAATGTGGGTAAGGTGATTGCAATCGGGGAAGGTGTTTCTGGCATTGCTGTGGGAGACCGAGTGGCCTCCAATGGTCCTCATGCTTCGGTAGTATGTGTGCCGCAAAATTTGGTGGCTCTAGTCCCAGACAGTGTGACGGATAGTGAAGCGGCCTTTACGGTCATTGGTGCTATAGGTTTACAGGGTATTCGGCTGTTGGATCCTCAGTTGGGGGAGCGTGTAGTGGTGATAGGATTGGGTCTGATTGGTCAAATAACAGCACAACTACTTATGGCAAATGGGTGTGAGGTGCTGGGAATAGATTTAGATCCATCCAAATTGAAATTGGCGGCTGGTAAGGGTATTTCGGTGCTTGATCCTAAGCGGGAAGATGTAGTAGCGGGTGTATTGGCATGGACTGATAATGTTGGGGCAGATGGGGTGATTATTACCGCATCATCTAAATCAGATGCCATTATGCATCAGGCTGCAGCGATGTCCCGAAAGAGAGGTAAGATCATATTAGTAGGTGTCGTTGGGTTACAACTAAACCGAAATGACTTCTATCAAAAAGAGTTGACTTTTCAAGTGTCTTGCTCATATGGGCCGGGACGTTATGATCCTTATTATGAAGAGAAAGGACTGGATTATCCTTTACCCTTCGTTCGTTGGACAGAAAAAAGAAATTTTGAGGCCATACTTCAAGCTATCGGTAAAGGTCGTTTGGATGTTCAATCATTGATCACAGAGGAGCTAGATTTGAATGACTATTTGCAGATATACGGAGATATGTCAGGATCCAGGTCCATTGCAACCTTGCTCAAGTATCCCGAGGAAGTCTCCTATCGTTCTTCGGTGGCACTGGATGATCGATCCTTTGGAGTAAAGCAAGGAGTGATGGCGATCATAGGCGCGGGCAATTTTACCAAGATGACAATGCTTCCTAATCTGCAGGGGGCCAAATTAAAGTATATAGTAGGTGCGGGAGGCGTGAATAGCAAGGCACTTGCGACCAAGTATCAAATACAACGAGCCGGTACTGATATTGAGGAGGTGCTACAAGACCCTGAAGTAGATTTGCTGCTCATCACAACGAGACATCACCTTCATGCCCAAATGGTCGCAAAAGGCCTCAAAGCAGGAAAGCACGTTTTTGTTGAAAAACCTCTCTGTATCAATGCTCAGGAGCTGGATGATATTATAGATACATATCAGGATGCAACTGGATTGACTTTGAATGTGGGATTCAATCGAAGGTTTTCACCGCACATGCAGAAAATAAAGTCATTGGTACCTGCTTCTGCCCAGAAGAATTTGGTCATGACAATGAATGCGGGTCACATTCCTCAGGAGGTGTGGATCCATGACATGCAAGTAGGTGGAGGACGCATCATAGGTGAAGCATGCCATATCATTGATTTGATGGTAATGCTGAGCGGCAGTAAGGTTCGTCAGGTATGTATGTCATCTATGGGCATCAACCCTGCAATCAATACAGATAATGCATCCATTTTACTGCGTTTTGAGAATGGCGATCAGGGCTCAGTCCATTATTTTTCTAATGGTCATAAGAGTTATAGCAAAGAACGACTGGAAGTTTTCTTTGAAGGAAAGACCTTGATTATGGACAACTACCGGAAGACTTCCGGGTATGGCGTTCCCGGTTTTTCAACCTTCAAGACACGATTGGACAAGGGGCACGCAACCCAGTTTAGGTTGTTAAAGCAACGTATCGAAGGAGGGGGAGATTCATTGATTCCATTCGATGATGTTGTAAATGTGACAAAAACCACCTTTGGAGCAATTGAAAGTTTTAAAAATAATACCTGGGTTGATATCGTGTAGAGTTAAAAGAATGCCTTGTCAAACTTCATCATGATTAGGGTATTATATCATCTCATAAAGAACCATGGGTGGAGTTACCTATATCATCGGATACTTTATGAACTAGAAAGAAAATGGGGGAGCCAGGAGAAAAAATTCCCCACAAATCCGCCAGCTCGAGTAGGAATAAGTCTGGAAGAATGGAAGGTGCTAAACCCTCCATTTTTTTTTCAGTCTCGTGATGAAGTAGAGGTGGTCCGAAATCCTACTGATAAATTAAGGGATTCCTATGAGAAAATAAGAAATGGGGTTTTTCTTTTTTTTAATCATAGTTGGAAAGAGATTGGGTCTGATTATGATTGGATTACACATCCCATTACGAAATATAAGTTTGATATTAACAAACATTGGACAAAAATTAGTGATTTTTCAGAAACGTCAGGCGATATAAAATACGTTTGGGAAAAATCCAGATTTTCTTATCTATATATTATTGTCCGATATGATCATCATTTTTCAGCGGACAGTAGTGGTTTTATATTCGATGAGATTTGTAATTGGATCGAAAAAAACCCGATAAATCAAGGGCCCAACTATCGGTGCAGTCAGGAAATGTCTTTGAGGATTTTAAATTGGATTTTTGTCTTATACTTCTATAAAAATTCTTCTGCTCTTACAGAGAGTATTTTCGGTAAAATACTGAATTCAATTTATTGGCAGATCCACCATGTCAGACATAATATTAATTTTTCTAGAAGATTTGTCAGAAATAATCATGCTATTACTGAGTCGTCTTTGTTGTATTTATCGGGATTTATTTTTCCTTTTTTCGATGAAATTGATCAATGGTCATCTGAGGGAAAGGACTGGCTACAGAAAGAATTAATGTATCAAATAGCGGAGGATGGCACCTTTCTTCAATATTCTCATAATTATCATCGAGTTCTGCTGCAGCTACTATCGTGGATTTTTTATCTGGCAGAAAAAAATGATGACACATTGGATTCTGCAGTAGTAGAAAGGTCGAAGGCAGCGGTGGAGTATTTGAGGAATATGATAGCGGGCAAACGAGGCGAAGTTCCTAATTATGGACCAAACGACGGTGCACTGTTTTTTCCTTTGACTGATAGCGATTATTCCGATTTTCGACCCTCAGTGAATGCTGCATATCATTATTTTAATAGGAGCTCACTTTTTAAAGATCCGTTGGTCACAGAAGAATTGCAGTGGTATGGTGCTAAACTGTCGGACTTTTCTGAGAAAAATGAAAACTCCGTTGGAATTAGAAAGTATGATGACGGTGGTATTTACTCTTTTAGAGAAGAAGATGCATTTACTTTTATAAAGTGCTCAGATAATCGCCACAGGCCTTATCAATCAGATAATCTTCATCTCGACATCTGGTACCAGGGGATAAATCTTCTGAGGGATGCAGGTAGTTATTTGTACAATACGGATAAAAAGACTGAATCTCATTTTATCTCTGGTAAAGCTCATAATACAATTACAGTGGGAGCAGAAGATCAGATGGAAAGAGGTCCCCGTTTTATTTGGTTTAATTGGTCTAAAGCAAAAGTCGTAGACGTGGGAGAAGATGAAGATACATTTTACTTCAAAGGAGAAATGAGGGGCTTTCGATCTCTAGGGTCTTGGATAACTGTGGGTCGTGAAGTAATAAAAGAGAAAAATCGTCCAGTTTGGCAAGTTTTTGATTATTTGAAAAATGATAATAATCTTCCGTTACATCAGTGGTGGCACCCCAATAGCAGATATGCAGATCAAATAAAAATTGAAGCCACTTCCAATGGAAAGCCTATGACATCTGTGAATCTTGAAGGTTATTATAGTGCTTATTATGGTCATCGATTGCCTTCACCCTTAATACAATTCACATCATCGAGAGGATCAATACGTACCATAATTTCTTACGAGGGGGAATAGGAGATGCATATTTTACTAATTCATCAGTATTTTTTGGAAGAGGATGATGGGGGTGGTTCCAGGTTTAACGAGATGAGTAAATACTGGAGGGATTTGGGACATGATGTCACGGTTGTGGCAGGTATGATGCATGCAAACGGAAGCGAAAAGCGAGCTGAGTACAAGGGAAGATGGTTTATGTTGAAAAATCATGGAGGCATCAAGGTATTGAGATGTCATGTATCTGAATCGTATAATGCCAATTTTCTTGGCAGACTTTGGGGTTACTTTTCCTTTGTTTTTTCAAGTGTCTACGGAGGATTATTTAAGTGTAGGGACCAGTATGATATTGTACTAGTTACTTCGCCTCCATTGTTTGTAGGAATTACAGCCATTATTCTTAGTGGGATTAAGAGGCTTCCTTTTGTATTTGAAGTCCGTGATTTATGGCCTGAGTCTGCCATTGATACGGGTGTATTGAAAAATAGGTTACTGATTCATTTTGCTTTTTGGTTTGAAAAGGTCATCTATAAAAAGGCCGCTCTTATTAACGTACTGACCCCGGCTTTTCGGATTAAATTAATAGAGGACAAACAGGTGGATCCTTCAAAGGTGATTATGATACCCAATGGAGCTGATTTTTCTCTTGCGGATCATGTCATGAGCCTGTATAGAAGGCAGGAGGAACGAATCAGATTGGAATATGATGCTAGAATTGTGATTACCTATGTGGGAGCCCATGGTGTTGCCAATGATTTGATGCAGGTTGTCGAAGTGGCGGAGGAAATTCAACACACCATCCCGGAGATATTATTTGTGCTCATCGGTGATGGTATGGAAAAGCCGAAACTAGTTAAAGAAATAGAAACCAGAAATCTTAGTAACATTAAGCTTGTAGATTCCGTACCTAAGGCTGAGGTTTTCAGGTATATCCTTGCATCAGACTTTGGCCTTTCCATTTTAAAAAAGGTTGATACTTTTAAAACCATATACTCTAATAAGACATTTGACTACATGTCTTGTCGAACACCTATTCTGATGGTGATTGATGGAGTATCGCGGGATCTAGTTGAAACAGCGAGATGCGGGGTGTACATTCCACCCGGAGATACAGATGCATTTGTGGGCCAGCTAAATGATATCCGTGTTTGGCCAGAGGAAAAGCGCTCTGATATGGGTTTGGCAGGCCATAGATATGCAAAAGAGTACTTTGACCGTAAGAAATTGGCTCAAGAGTACTTAAATTCGATAGAATTAATCGGAAAATGAATCTGCCAACCGCTATCATAGGGTATTCGGGGCATGCGCATGTGATATGTGATGCATGTGAGTTGTTACAAATGCCTGTTTCGGCCTATTGCGATATTGAGGAAAAGAAATTCAATCCTTTTCACCTTCAGTACTTGGGACACGAAGAAAATAGGGAGGTATTAAAAAGACTAAGGGACTATAAATGCCATGTGTCCATCGGTAGTAATCAAATGCGGGATAAGGTGTTGACCTATCTCAATGAACAGGAATTATTTACATTTTCTGTAATTCATCCGGATAGCTCTGTTAGCAATTACGTGTCGCTTGCTTCGGGTGTGTTTATTGGTGCGGCAGCTGTTGTAAATGCGTTTGCTAAGCTTGGCCAGGGAGTCGTAGCAAATACGGGATGCGTCATTGAGCATGGTTGTGTTGTCAATCGGGCTGCTCATATAGCTCCCGGGGCAGTCATTGCAGGGGGAGTGCACATAGGAGAAAGGGTATTGATTGGTGCTAATGCCACAGTGAGGGAGGAGGTCAAGGTTGGTGATGATGCAATTATAGGTGCGGGGTCAGTCGTGGTTAGGGATGTAGCTGCGGGAGATGTTGTGGTCGGAAACCCGGCAAGATCCATTAAGCAAAATAAAAAATGATACCACTTTCGATTCCCCATTTAGGGGGTAATGAATGGAAGTACGTAAAATCCTGTCTTGATACCGGTTGGATCAGTTCAGCGGGAAAATTCGTAGATGAATTTGGAGAGCGCGTTGCTAGCTTTACAGGCACACATTATGGAGTTGCCTGTGTGAATGGGACCTCCGGCTTACACCTGGCTTTGGAGCTAGCAGGAATGAAGAAGGACGATTTGGTTATTGTACCAAATATCACTTTTGTAGCAAGTCTCAACGCCATCAGCTACACAGGAGCGAAACCGTTGCTAATTGATATTTGCCCTAATAATTGGCAAATGGACCTCGATCTTCTGGAGGAATTTCTTAGCTCAGAAGTAGATGTTCTAGATAATCAGTGCATTCATAAATCCACTCTAAAACGAATATCTGCTATCATGCCGGTGCATGTATTGGGCAATATGGTAGATATGGATCGATTAATAAGACTGTCAGAAGTATACTACCTTAGAGTAGTCGAAGATGCTACAGAGGCACTGGGTTCGCGGTACAAAGGTCGACATGCCGGCACATTCGGGCTGATGGGGGTCTACAGTTTTAATGGGAACAAAATCATATCCACCGGCGGCGGCGGAGTCATGGTTACCAACGATCAGACATTGGCGCATCAATTTAAGCATCTGTCTACTCAGGCTAAAGTGTCTCCCGATGAATATATACATGATCAAATTGGATATAACTACCGACTAGTAAATGTGCTGGCAGCTATTGGTGTTGCGCAAATGGAACAACTTCCGAACTTTATCCAGAAGAAGAAGCTTATTGATACTTATTACCGCAACGAATTGCAAGGTGTTGGTGATATATCTTTTCAGACAGTGGAGCACGAGGTGGATCATAATTGCTGGCTTTTTACCTTCCGCACATCTAAAATGCGGTCGTTATTAAAATACCTTAATAGTAATGGTGTGCAGTCCCGACCCTTTTGGCAGCCCATGAATCAATTGCCGATGTTTTCTGACTGTCTTTATATAGAGAAAGGAAATGTATCGAACCAGGTATATCAAGAAGCAATTTCTATTCCCAGTTCTATAGGATTAAGTGAGCATCAGTTGAAAGAAGTGGTTGGTACTATTAAATCGTTTTTTCAGGATTATTAAAAATTCGGATGTGAAATTTTACGTGGATCAATTTATTTCAAAAAAAATAATAGATCGACCGGAAAGTATGTTTCAGGTAGATATCGATAGAAATGCGTTTAAGCTCAATGAGAGGATTCGAAATAGATCTGTACTTGTAATTGGAGGAGCCGGGACTATCGGTTCATCTTTTATTAAGGCTCTTTTACCTTTTAATCCGAAAAAATTAGTTGTTGTTGATTTAAGTGAAAACGAGTTGACTGAATTAACTCGCGATCTTCGAAGTTCCATCACTATTCGAGTGCCGGATCATTATATTACCTACCCACTTAGTTTTGCAAGTCCGATTTTTTACAAAGTTCTTGACCGTGAAGGTCCATTTGAAATTGTCGCAAACTTTGCTGCGCATAAACATGTTCGATCTGAAAAGGACGAGCTATCTATAGAGGCAATGATCAATAACAATGTGATTAATGCCTATGAACTTCTTGACTATTTGATTAAGAGTCCTCCTGAAAGGTTTTTTTGTGTCTCCACTGATAAAGCGACCAATCCTGTCAATGTTATGGGAGCCAGCAAAAAACTAATGGAAGATGTCATCATGTCTTTTAAGGATCAAATTAATATAACAACGGCAAGATTCGCCAACGTGGCATTTTCCAACGGAAGCCTCCTTTATGGATATCTGAGAAGATTGGAAAAAAGACAGCCATTATCCTGCCCGTCAAATGTAAGGAGGTATTTCGTGTCTCCTGAGGAAAGTGGTCAAATATGTTTACTGTCTTGCATGCTAGGTGATTCTGGAGATATCTTCTATCCTAAATTGGATTCAGATACGATGAAGTTCTTCAAAGATATAACGTTGGATTTTTTATTTGCAAATGATCTCGAAGCTGACATTTGTTTAACTGAGGATGAGGCTAAAAAGAAGGCATCTTCGTTATCTGCTAATCAAAAAAAATATCCGGTACATTTTTTTGCCACTGATACCTCAGGGGAAAAATTATTCGAGGAATTCTTTTCTAATAATGATGTTATTGATACAGACAGGTTTAATAGTCTGGGAATTATCAAGTCTATTGGTTCTACATCAAAAGGAAAAATACCGGAAGTTATCGATTCGCTCAAAGAATTATTTAGAAGGGAACAAATGAAAAAGTCAGAATTAGTGCTTTCACTGCAGTCGATGATTTCCGATTTTGTACATATTGAGACAGGTAAGTCTCTTGACCAAAGGATGTAAATGTATTCTCTAATTAAGAGATTTTTTGATTTTTTGCTTGCATTAATTGTGTTTATTCTGCTGTTGCCATTGTTATTGCCGGTGATCGTCCTATTACTTCTTACCGGGGAGCATCATGTCTTCTATTTTCAGGAGCGAGTGGGATTTAAGAATCGACATTTTAATATATACAAGTTTGCAACGATGTTAAAAGATAGTCCTAATATGGAAGGAGGAATCATCACTACAAGAAATGATCCTCGCATGACTCCATTGGGACCTTTTCTCCGAAAGAGTAAGATTAATGAGTTACCCCAGTTGATTAATATTATCAAGGGCGATATGAGTATTGTGGGACCCAGACCTGTCATGCAAAAGAGCTTTGATCAATACCCTCAAGATGTTCAAGAAGTGATTTATGATGTTCGACCTGGCTTGACAGGTATAGGATCGATTATATTCAGAGATGAAGAAGATCTTGTCACTAAAGTAAAAGAAGAGGGTGGAGACACATGGCACTTTTATACAAATGTAATTTATCCGTATAAAGGTGAGCTAGAGAAATGGTATCAGAGTAATAGGTCATTCATTACGGACCTGAAAATTATTCTCGTAACAGCTTTAGTGTTGTTATCACCTTCCAAAGATTTACCTTATCTTTTTTTTAAGACCTTACCAAAGAGACCTTTCTGATCAGTGCTTAAGATAATTAAGTCAATTGTAGAGTTTTTGATAGATCCACTACAGTTGATATTTTTATTGCTATTCTTGTCAGTCATTTCTCATTACAGAAAGTCGTTTTTGTGGAGGAAATTGCTTTTGATCACTGCGGTGATGCTTTTTGTGGTGACCAGCACGGATATCCTTCCCAATGCACTTATTAATACGTTGGAAAATGACTTTATTCCTTTAGAGGACGTGGAAGGTCTTGAGACACAAAGGGTGAATGTTCTGGTCCTTGGAGCAGGACATGCGGATGATGCCTCACTTACGGAAGTAAACCAGTTGACAGGTGAAGCCTTAGCGAGATTGACAGAAGGAATTAGGATATTTAATAATCTAGATTCTGCGGTAATGGTTTTCTCGGGATATTCTGTTCATTCAGTAATGCCACATTCCAGGATCATGCAGATCGCTTCCATCGATCTTGGTGTCATGCCGGCCTCTACCGAAATATTGGCTCCAGCGACAAGCACCGAGGAGGAGGCTAGGGCGTATTTAGAGAAATTTGGAAGTGAGAGCACACTAATTTTGGTAACGAGCGCTTTCCATATGAAAAGAGCCATGCGAATCTTCCGAGGAGTAGGTCTTAATCCAATCCCGGCACCTACCAATTTTATGATAAAGAGATATCCCGGTGCTACATGGGATCTATTGGGCTATGGGAATTTCTATAAAGTGCAAGTTTCGTTACATGAATATATTGGACTATTGTATTATTGGGTAAAAAATCTATCGTAAATAAATACAACAGAATCTAGTTTGGGAATATTCAAAATAGATATAATAGCCGGGGCACGACCTAATTTTATGAAGATTGCTCCAATAATAAGAGCTATTGAAAATAACAATGATTCTTCCAATGTTAGAATACAATTTCGACTAGTTCATACAGGGCAGCACTATGATCGTAAAATGAGTGTTCAGTTTTTTGAACAATTGGGTATTCCCCAACCAGATATAAATCTTAATGTTGGTTCGGGTACACAGGCAGAACAAACTGCAAAAATCATGATTCGTTATGAGAAGTCACTAGTGGATTTTAATCCACAGTATTGTTTGGTCGTAGGGGATGTTACATCTACAATGGCGTGCGCTTTAGTAGCAAAAAAGGCGAGAATCAAGGTGATACATGTGGAGGCAGGCATTCGATCAGGGGATTTAGGCATGCCAGAAGAAATAAATCGTTTGGTTACTGATCGAATAGCGGATTTATTCTTTACAACCTCGAGCTTGGCAGGAGATCAGTTAGTGAAAGAAGGAACTTCTATGGATACCATCCACCTGGTGGGTAACACAATGATTGACACCCTCTTTGCCAATAGGACTCGTTTTATAAAGCCAGACTTTTTCGGCAAAATTAACGATAGACCATTTATAGTGGGGACTTTGCATCGCCCCAGTAATGTAGATGACCCGAATAATTTGAAGTCACTGCTACAGGCGATAAGTGACAATTTGGAAGACCATATGATGATCTTTCCAATACATCCAAGGACAAAAAAATCATTTGATCAGATTGATCAGAGGTTTCCGAAGATTTTAGTAGTCGATCCGATGGGGTATCTGGAGTTCATGTATCTCATTCAGCACTCACAGGGGGTAATTACTGATTCAGGAGGTATTACGGAAGAAGCTACCATCTTGGGAATTCCATGTTTGACATTAAGAGATTCCACCGAGAGACCCGAAACGATCGCGATAGGTACTAATATATTGGGGGGCACTTCAGTCGAAGACTTCATACCTCATATTAAAGCTATGGTTGCAGGTAAATGGAAGAAGGGAGAAGCACCGCCCTTTTGGGATGGTCAAACTGCGCAGCGGATCGTGAAGATATTGGTTGATGAGTTCTTGAGCGAGTAATGAAAGTTTGGCAATACTGCATGTGAAGGTTTGCCGAGGGTGGGTTGATTGATCAGATCTTAGCGACCTTTGCGCCTTTGCGAGAAAAAAAGCAGTCCTCAGACTTGCAACCTGCAGTCCACTACGTGCAGTCAGTGGTTGGTTGGAAAGAAATAAGAGTCAACAGTTCAACTCTTCCACTGAAGTGAATTTGGCTTAATAAATAGCGCACTTAACAAATTAAGTAACTAACCTTCAGCCATCGAACTATCAGATCAAAAATGACATTGATAATTGTATGAGAAATTATATAGCCATAATGGCCGGTGGAATTGGATCCCGTTTCTGGCCTGCAAGTACTGCTGATCGACCGAAACAATTTTTAGATATCCTGGGTGTGGGAAAATCCCTGATCAGGCTTACCTATGAGCGTTGCGCGGAGATTGTACCATATGATCACATCCTGGTCGTCACCAATCAACGATACAAAGGTCTGGTGCAGGAACATATACCCGAAATACCAGAGCGCAATATCCTTTGCGAGCCCTCCATGAATAACACAGGACCCTGTGTAGCGTACACGGCTCTACACATTGCTGCGGATGATGCGGATGCTGTATTTGCAGTGGTGCCATCCGATCATGTAATCCTGAAGGAAGATGAATACATCAAGAGACTCAATCAGGCATTTTACTTTGCTGGGAAAGAGCAGGCAATTGTCACTCTCGGTATACAGCCTACACGACCCGATACAGGATATGGATATATTGAGGTGTCTTCTAAGGATAAATACGAGGAAATCATTAAAGTCCAGGCATTCAAAGAAAAACCCAATGCAGAGACTGCCCAGAAGTATCTGGATGCAGGTAACTACTTCTGGAATGCGGGTATCTTCATTTGGTCCGTCAAAACGATCCTGACTGCTTTCCGTCAGAATGCTCCAGGCATTACCGATGTGCTGGAAGCAGATTCCAGTAAGTATGGAGGGTCGGATGAGCAGGCGTACATAAATCAAGTGTATCCCAACACTGAAAACATCTCGGTAGATTATGCCATCCTGGA
Organism: Saprospiraceae bacterium; assembly: GCA_050298535.1. Taxonomy (GTDB): domain Bacteria; phylum Bacteroidota; class Bacteroidia; order Chitinophagales; family Saprospiraceae; genus JABDMH01. The sequence goes on along the minus strand of JBNKUI010000087.1, from coordinate 711 downwards.
GCGAGCGGATAATGTATACACCATACCGGCGGACATAGGATGGTCAGACCTGGGTACATGGAGCAGCCTTCATGCCTTTATGGATAAAAATGAAAATCAAACCGTAGTGGTAGGGGCTAATACAAAATTGATCGACACCACCAATTCTCTGATCCGATCCGATAGTCGTAAGATGGTGGTCATTAAGGGGCTGGAAAACTACATTGTGGTAGACGAGCCAGACGCCCTCCTGATCTACCCTAAGAGTGATGAGCAGGAGATTAAGCAGGTGGTGAAGAGTTTGAGTCAGTAGTTCAGTCTGCGGTTGGCAGTCAGCCATTGGTTAGTCTCGCTCCCCGGTTTTTCTGAAGAGTAGCGAAAGAAAAACAGGTATCCTTCGCCCCAGGGCTTCGGATTCCGGAGAGGCTGGGGGTTTGCTTTTTTAATCTGTCTGAAGTTTGAATTTAGGTTTTTTGGTTTACCACTTAGGCCACTAAGGTCACTGAAGTGTTGCATGTTCAAAGGGCACTTAGGAGGTGATCAGAGAATGATTGGACGTTAGATATTTGGTTTCTGAACTACGCGGGCAGGCTCCCCGTTTTCTATGGGTTATGCAAATACATATTGATAATTCTTGTCATACATAGTATCATTTTGAATGATAGCGAATATTCGGTGAATTATTTTATTTCGGATAGCATTTATAACTGACATTTTGTTCTTACCTAATGA
>JBNKUI010000086.1:0-118308 GCA_050298535.1 Saprospiraceae bacterium | reverse complement strand
TACTACCGTCCTTGCTGCAGGCTAAAAGACTGGTAATGCAAATCATAACAAGGACATGTTTGATCATCGTACTCATTCTATTAATAAATTATGGGTTCCAGGGTGTCTTCATTATCATCCAGGTTCAGCATATATCGCACTTGCATACCTATCTTCAAATTGGTAGTGATCTGTGTACCCTCTAATTTCTGCCATATTGGAATCTCTGCATAGGGTCTGATGGTAAATCGTTCATCCGATGTCCATCTTGCTCCCAGCAGCAATCGAAACCAATTACCCCCGGAGTTTGCAGCCTCTCGACCCTGCTCCTGATTAGGAAGAGCATGCCGAAATTGAACTCCTACATCAGGCACCAGAAACCAATGATCAAAAATGATCAGGTAGCTGAGTATGGTACTGAACAGGACTTCATTTCCAAACTTAAACATCCGACCATTCAGACCTTTTCTATCACCAAAATGATTATTGGTGGTATTGTATCTGTAAGTAACGTCAGTTTGACTGTACAGGCTATTGACAATGAAATGATCACGTGTGATCGCGATTCTCCCTATAAAATCGAATGTCCCACTTCCACTTTGCATATCTGGCGACAAAATCACACCAATTTCATCCGTAATGAAATGATTTCCTGTCGGCACTTTGATACCCAGCCCCCACTTGAACGATCCAGATTTCAGGATCCGGCTATACTGTGATAAGAGCGTGAGGTCTCCAAACCCGGAAGCCTTTTGCTCTGCAGAAAATGAAGCTCTTTGTTGCGTCACAAAGGGGATATAAGCACCAAAAGCCCAATGGCTGCCCAGGGATATATCCATGCGTGCTATGAGACTGCTGCCTTGTCTCGAACGGGGATCATTCTCTAAGCGATTGTCATTTTCAACCAACCAATTTACCGCATTGTACTCATACTCTATACCCATAGACAGAAAACGGTATTGATGACCGGGGATATCAAATGTAGACGTAATCGGTGCCCCAGCAGAACAACAGGTCTGTGCTATGGTGACCAGTGGGTAGCCCATCTGAAAAAGAACAATTAATAGATGTGTACCGATTCGCTCCCAAATCATGTGACTAAGTTGGCATTATCTGGGCAAATAAGCTGTCAAAAAGAGGACATTCTCAATCATGATTCACGTGGGTCTTAACAATCGGATATCCATCGAGATAAAAAGAATAATCCAGATCTCTCACTTAATAAAAACACAACCCGAAATTAATAGTGTAGCTGCATCTAAATGATTAACGTCATTGACTGTTGATGAAAGAAAAAATAATATGTAAAAAGTCAATAGGAAAGATGTTTTATTCAAACTAATTCTTTCAATCGATCGTTGATTTGGTAATAACTGCTTCAATGGAGACTTTAGACCTTAGTACTTCACATGATCTCACACGCACGCGAAGTGAGTTTTCTAACGAGGAGGATAAAACGTCGAGGATTAACAAATGGCTTCGATCTTCCAAGGGATGGATTTTTACTCTGGGTACCTGGCGTACAGAAGCGAAACTCCTTGAAAAACTGGCAGTGCTAACCTTTTCTGGTCAGGAAAACATTTTTCCAGGTCTGGTCAGATTACATGGGAGACTACATGAATTTCAAGTGCAAGAAATATCCAAGCTGGAGAAGAATATTGCACAGTGTCAGAATCAGGTAAATCTAATGAGGAGCAATATGCTTTGCTACGAGCAGAAATTTCAAGCTCTTAAGAACCAAATGAAAACACTGGAAACAAGATTTATTGACCTAAAAACTGAGCTCCTGGAACAACTCACCAGGGCATACCCCCTGACAATCATCTAGTTCACTAGTAATCAAATAGTTATATCAATTTTTCCTTTCTTTCACCGTTTTCCTAGCATTCATTGTAAAATATCATTCCAATTATTGCGTTATTAAATGCATACGAACTCCCTCAGAGTTCTTCTTACGACCACTTCTCAAGTCTATTTTAAGGTTCATTGTATTATTTCATTTAAAACCTTTTGAATGACAGCAATTTGACTTCACCAACTATTCTTTAGTATGAGTCAATCAGAATTGTGTCAAGACCTGTCCTTGAGATCGGTTCATAGCCTAAATCAGGCAGACGCTCCGAAAGATGAAGGAAAAGAGGTACTTGTTAACCTGAAGGAAGAGGCGATACTTCTCTACAATATCGTTGCACACCTAATTGCCGGATTTGAATCCAGTCTACAAATGATTGCACGCATCTGGGAAGCGATAAAAAGGTTAATAGCGGAACTTGATGATTTGATATTTTCTGACACCGACCCAGTGAATTCAGCACTTTGGTCTACCGATGAGAATTCGCCATACCCTACCCTATCAAATCTCCAAAACAGACTACAGGGCGTAAAACGAAAATTATTTCGAGAACTGCCCTTTGCGTACGAGGAGATTTTTCCGAAAACAATTGAATAGGCACGACGACAGGCCTCATTTCTCCCGTTGCATTTTTTTCACATAATCACCAACATCAAAATATAATTTCATGCATCCTTTCCCGGTAATTGAACGAACTGAAATATCTAGAAATGAGATTGAAGAACGATCCTCGATCTGGATCCGGTGCATCGATTATTGGGAGAAGGAAGCTAGATTACTACTTAAGCTTTCATCAGTTTGCATCTCAGGCCAGGAACAGGTCTTAAGAAGACTGGGGGACCTCAGACAATCACTTTGCATAATTTTTGAGCAGGAAATATTAGCCTTAAAAAAGGTGGCTGTATACTTCTCTGGACTTCTGGCAACTACGTATCCTCTCCTGCCCAGAGACCGCGACTCCCTATTGGATTTCAATAAAAGAATGACAACGCTTCAACATCGATTCAATCGGATAAAAGTTGAACTTCTGGAGCAAGTAGAAAAGAGTTATCCCATCACGATTGTGTGATATCAGGATATACCCCCATCTTCTGACAATCATTGACATCAATTCAGGGTCAGAATATTTATATTCAGGGAATGATCTATTCGCTGATTGGCATTCTATACCTGATTTTTCTTGCATATCTAATCGTACATCTGGCCATTTCCGGGGTGAGACCCACAAAAACATTGGCATGGATGATTGTCATTATTCTCATTCCGGTTGTGGGCATTGCTCTTTATCTTATGCTGGGCAGGAATCTTCGAAAATATAAGTTTACCCGGCGAAAGCCCCAAAAGAACGTAGATGAGTATGTGAATGCGATCAATGAAATGTATGATGGCACCCACGTAGATTTGTCATCCGCATTTCTTCAGCAGAACCGAAAGCTGATTCAGCTAATCAGTAAGAACTCAAACTTTCTCCCCTCTGGCGGTAACAAACTGAAATTGTTGACCGATGGACCTGAGACCTTTCAATCCATGATGGAGGCGATGGAAAAGGCACAACTCTTTATCCATGTGCAATTTTATATTTATGAGGAAGGGGAGCTTGCTGAAAAGTTTGCCGCTCTGTTTAGGAGAAAAGTAAAAGAAGGTATTGAAGTACGGCTTATCGTCGACGGTGTCGGCAGTCGAAACTTGAGCGAGACCTACATGGAGAAATTAAGATCATATGGCGTTCAGGTTTTGCCCTTTTTACCGCTTCGTTTTTGGGGTATCACTACATGGATCAATTACCGGAATCATAGAAAGATTCTGATCGTGGATGACCTTATTGGTTTTATTGGTGGGATCAATCTCTCTGACAAATATATAAATGGAGATCCCCGGCTCGGCACCTGGCACGATCATCATCTAAAGTTGGAGGGACCCAGTGTAAGCAGTCTTCAAGCCGTATTTGCAATGGATTGGCTATTCGTAAATCCAAACGAGGATCTCCTCAAACCCAAATATCTATCACATCCTGAATGTCCTGGAAATGATATTGTACAAATCGTATTCAGTGGACCGGATAGTGACTTTTCAGCTGTACAACAACAGTACTTCACATTTATAACCCAAGCCAAAGAATACATCTATCTGGTCAATTCTTATCTAATACCGGGAGAACCGATACTCGAGGCATTGACAACTGCTGCCTTGTCGGGCGTTGATGTTCGTATCATGGTCCCGGAGCAATCCGATATATTTATTGTCAAATGGAGTATACGATCATACTTTGAATCGCTGTTGGACGCAGGAGTGAAGATCTATCTCTATCAGGATGGCTTCTTACATAGTAAGACTTTAGTTTCGGATGATAATATCTCCTCCATCGGTACTGCCAATCTGGACATCAGAAGCTTCGAGCAAAATTTTGAAGTCAATGCGGTGGTATACGGAAAAGAAATGGCCATAAGATTAAAAGAGAGCTTTGAACTCGACACAGAGAAATGTACGATCCTGGAAAATAAAACCTATCAGGAGCGACCACTTACTCATCGCATTATCGAAGGCTTTTCAAGGATGCTAAGTCCAATCCTTTAACCCTTGTCCTGCTCTGACGATTCATAGAGCCGTGTCGCCTGTGTCTTGCCGCGAAACTGCTTTAATGCCTCAAGGGCATCACATGCATGAATTAATGTCAACCGGCCACCCATCATCACGGCCACTTCAATTGCTTCTACGATCTCCTCATCACTAGCCCCTGTATCCACTACATTATGAATCGCTTGTGAAATAGCAGGTCGATCGGCAGATTCCACGGTAAGAGCCAGCGCTATTAATTCTTTTGTGCAAGCAGTCAGAGCACCGTCTGTTTTTGCATGTCTACTCAGGGTTTCAAACCCCGCAACTGTATCCGGTGCCTTATCCTCTAACTCCTTCAACAGCCGCTTCCAATACTGATATTGCTTAATATAGTCAGGCATCGTCTATTAGTTTATTTCCATCAATTTATGTTCCCCTCATCATGAAAGTAGTGATCTAATCCGGTAGATACAATGACTTGTATCATTAGTGCTGTAGTGCTCAAGACCAAATCACTCTTCCATGATTTGAATTAGCCATGTTGATCAAAATCATCAATAGCTGTGTCATATATCAGCGAACAATGAATGCTCTAGCCATAACTTTATTAACAGAATTAGAAAGAATTCTCTTGAATTATCAAGAATTTGTTAATTAAAAAAAGTCCTAAAATGAAACTTGCCAAGAAAAATGACAGAAGGAGTGTGTTCCCCGACTTTCGAAGTATAATGGACGATTTCTGGGGTGCAGACAAATTCTTTGAAAACGACTGGATCAATTTACCACGATTTCGTACACCAGCAGTCAACATTGTAGACAATGAAGGTGACTTTCAAATTGAAGTCGCGGCCCCTGGCCTAAAAAAAGAAGACTTCAATATAGAAATCGATCATGGCATCTTGAATATTTCTGCAGAAAAAGAAGAAACTGTAGAAAAAGAAGAAAAAGATTTTACACGAAGAGAGTTTAATTACAGTTCTTTTCACCGAAGTTTCTCACTACCTGAGAATGTTGACAAAGAGTCAATTGTAGCGAAATACGAAGATGGTGTCTTGAAATTGACTGTAAATAAACTTGAAGTAGAGGCCCCTAAAGCCAAAAGCATAGCCATACAGTAGTTGATCATGATTGGGAGTGATAGATATTTATCGCTCCCGATTTTTTTTTAAAAATGTTGTGTATGAAGATTCAAGCGATAGAACAAAAATGGACGTCTGGAGCCGTCCTTGAAAACTTCCTGGATCAGGTATATCAAAGCAAGATGTCTATACTCGCTAGCAGTCTGTTGGAAAAGGGTCTTTCACCAGATGAAATTAATGAGGGGGTAGAAAGAGCCTACAACGTTTGTGAGGCAGCAGGTATTCCTACCCGGCAGCACTTCTGTTTCCTATATACACAATGCAACCAAGGACTAATGCGAGACTGCAAGCTTACTAAAATGGCCTATCAGTTGGTATTATTAAACGCTAACACCAAAAACAAAGCGGTAGCTAGCTTTCAACTAAAAGTCCTATCAAAATATAATCAAGAATAAATAGCTCCTAAACTAATAAGAATTAATGCAAGTAATGATTTTTAAAATACCCCCGACGTATGTGTCGGGGGTATTTTTTACTAAGTATTAATTATTATTATCCATATGTACATCCATCTGCGGGAATGGAATACTGATCCCCTCGCGGTCAAAGTTTTTCTTCACATTTTCTTGCATGTAGAAATATACATCCCAGTAATGCTCGCTATTGCAGAACGGTCTCGTAGATAAATTTACCGAACTATCTCCCAACGAACTGACCACCACACCTTGTGCCGGCTCATCTAAGATATAGTCACATGACTTGCCAGTCTCCAAAATGATCTTACGTGCCTTGTCTATATCATCTCCGTAATCAATACCAAAAGTCAGTTCTACACCTATAGTTCCTTGTCCAGAAATGTTGGTGATCACGTTGCTTGTCACCAAAGAGTTTGGAACAATCTGTCGCTTGTTGTCCAGCGTCTTGAGAATTGTATTAAAAACCTGTATTTGTTCGACAGTTCCTTTTTCTCCACCCCCTATTTCAACTAAGTCACCCACTTTAAATGGCTTAAATATCAGTATTAGAACACCACTGGCAAAGTGGCCCAGGCTACCCTGCAATGCCATACCAATCGCAAAAGCAAGTGCACCAAAAACTGCCACAAAGGATGTCGTTTCAATACCAAACATACCCGCGACAGCCAGCAACAGTACAATTTTTAGACCCACACTGATAAGGGAGACCAGAAAGGGACGCACACTTTCATCTACCTGCCTCTTCTGCAGTGATTTACTAACCATTCTTGAAACCCAACCAATGATCATAAATCCTATGATCAACATCAGGATCGCTCCCAGGACCTTGGGTGCATAATCAATTAACATGCTTCTGATTTGTTCTAAATTTTCCATGATTTTGATACTTAATTACTTAAAAATAAATGCTGCCTGCTGCATCCCCATGATCGCAGATTGGAAGTAAACAAAGAAATTGAAATCAATTGGGGTCTAAAAGAATATATAAAGGATAATGTCTATTCCACAATATTAAGACGTTTCAGAAAACGAATGACGAAAATGGGAAGGACACTAAATCCAAAAAGATAAAGTAAATACTTTGTAGGGAACGGGGTTAAATTCAACACTGTCATTGAAACAGGGATTGAATAAGCAATCAAAACCATGACAATACATAGTATGATTGCCCACCAAATATACATATTTTTTGTAATTGCATTTAACAGGAAAGACTCATGGAATTGAGTCAGATTAAAAACATGCCAGAGTTGAGCAAGGATTAAGGTGTAGAATGCAAAATTATTGGTGAGTTGGCTATCCAGTTTAAGATAGTATGCCGCAAAACATAGAGCACCCAACGTTGAGATTGAAATTATTATCGCATAGATTACAATGGCTTTCCACATGTTTCTTGTCACGATCGGTTCATTGCGTGACCGGGGTGATCTATCCATCACTTTGTTACCCTCCTTGTTCATTCCCAGGGCCAACGCAGGAAAGACATCGGTCACCATATTTATAAAAAGTATCTGAAGCGGTAGTAAAGGACTAGTCATATTAGTAAAAAAAGCAATGGATACAACCAGGAGTTCACTAAGATTACAGGAGAGTAGATATACCACGAAATACCGGATATTATCGAATATTCCACGCCCCTGCTGGATGGCTGTCACAATGGAACTGAGCTGATCATCTTCCAGGATCAGATCTGCAACTTCCCGAGCCGCTTCTGTACCTCGTTTTCCCATTGCAATTCCAATATCTGATTTCTTCAAGGCTGGTGTATCATTGGCACCATCACCGGTCATCGCCACAGTCTTCCCTTCTTTCTGATAAAACTCGATTAGCTTCAGCTTCTGAGCAGGACTCACTCGGGCGAACACCTTCACTCTCATAAGATCATCGGATGATATTGAGCTCTCCCCCTCATCCTCCAGGATCTCTCCCAGCATACCTTCGGCTCCTGGATCTGTAACCAGAGCGGTTTTCTGAGCAATATTTTTTGCAGTCGCCAGGTGATCTCCTGTCAGCATGACGACTTCAATACCAGCTTTCTGAAATTGCCGTATAGCCTCAGACACATCACTACGAGGAGGATCCAGGAAAGCGACAATGCCCAAAAAGACCGAATCCAAATCAAAGAACTGCTCCTTATTTTCTTCTGTGTTCTTGTAACAAAATGCCAAAAGTCGCAGACCCTTTGATGCCAGGTCCTCACCCATTGACAACCAAGTTTCCAGATCACCGAGTGGCTCCACACCCTGCTTGGTAAGGACCCACTTGCAACGTGGCAATATGACTTCGAGTGCTCCTTTTGCAGTGACCAGATACTCATCTCTATCCGGTAGCTTGTGTAAGGTGGCCATCCATTTGGTCTGACTGTCAAAGGGTATCTCCCGCACCCGACTATATTGTGATCTCAATGAGGAAAGAGACTCGTAAAAGGGTTGAAATAATTGCAACAGAGCGACCTCGAGTGGATCACCTACCCCCTCCCGGCCATCCAGATCCGCATTATTACAAAGCACCGCTACCCTACCTAGTACATTAAGGATATCTTTGAGATCTTCGCTGACATCAAGCCTTATTCCATCTGGTGCATGCTGTACAGTGATCTCATGATCCAAGAGACATATACGCTCAGGCAGCATCTTATTTTCTGTCAACGTCCCAGTTTTGTCTGTACAGAGCACATCGGTTTCACCCAGGGTCTCTACTGCACTTAGTTTCTTCACGATGACATGATGCCGGGCCAATCGCAACATGCCTCTGGCCAAAGCAATGGTTGCCACTACCGGAAGCCCCTCAGGAATGGCAGCAATTGCCAAAGCAATCGTGGTTTCTATCATGAGAAAAGGGGGCCTACCCTGCAGTAAGCCAATCACTAAGATGCATGCTCCCAGCACGAGTGTAAGCCAGATCATTTTTCGGGAGAGCACGTTCAATTTCTTTTCCAGAGGTGTGCTTACTTTTTCTGCACTCTGTGTCAGTGCCGCAATTTTCCCTAATTCCGTCTTTTGTCCGGTTTCTGTCACCACTGCGTGAGCATTTCCGCGGGTCACCACGGTGCCATTGAACACCATACTGCGACGATCTCCAAGAGCCACCTTCTCTTTGATCGGTTCTACCGATTTGCTTACCTGCATACTCTCACCAGTCAGGGCAGATTCTGAGACAGCCAGATTGTGAATATCCAACAACCTTGCATCTGCCGAGACAACATCTCCCGCTTCAATAAAAATGATATCACCGGGTACGATTGATCGTGAAGGTATCTTCTTGACTACCGCGTCCCGAACGACTCTGGCTGACTTTTGAGACAATTTTTTAAGGGCATCCATCGACCGTATAGCCTGGATCTCCATAAAGGCTCCAATGAAAGCATTCAGCAAGATTACTGTGATGATTGCCAAGCCCTCTATCCATTCTCCAAATAGAAATGCCAGAATTGCAGCGACAGTCAACAGCATCACTAATAGATCGTAAAACTGATCCAGGAAAATGAGAATTATACTTCGGTCGCTGACATGCTGTAATTCATTGGGCCCATATTCCTTTAATCGCTCTACTGCCTGAGCTGTTGACAGCCCATGATCCGGACTTGTCGAAAAGTATTCTACTACATCGTCCTTTTCAAGTTGATAAGCCGGGGAGATCACATCCATCCCATTGCCCTTCATGATGTTTCATCATATTTAATGTGGCGGCATTACTTTTAGCGGATGTCCAGTTTTTTTACCATGTCAGCCGTCATTTCATCCGCATAGATTCCAAAAGCATTGACCATCAACCCTTTGATCTTTAATGTGTCAGAAGATATCGCATACAATATGCTACTATCGTCCGGACTTGAGGTGCCCTCAAAACGGTAATATTCATCGATATGAAACTGATCCGGGTGTAGCTTCAATTTATTACTAGAACAACTTATACAATCAGATTCCAAATCAAAGTCTTCCGTATACCCTTCCTTTTTTAGTACATTAATTGCTTCTACCAGGTTGCTAAAATCTCTCATGACATCAATGATTTACACTACATTATAATCATAATTCCCTTGATTTTGTTAACCAGAAGGTGCTGGAATTATATCCACCTCCCAAATCATTTTACAGCCCGACGAGAATCAATATTTTTAGTGGCGCTTTATACCATCTTTATAACTGTTTGATAGGAAGATCTAAAGTACCATATGCAGATACTCTATAATCCAATATTCTTGAATCACCAAACCGATGGTATGCACCCGGAAAGTCCCAAGAGGTTGGAAGCATTTGGTGAGCTCTCCATTACCGCTGTACCCAATGGTCGGGCATCACTGGACCTGGTACATGACATTGCATACATTTCAAAGGTGGAAAAGTATTGCCTCGAACAGAGACAACTGGATGCCGACACCATGACTTCCAGGGGCAGTTTTGCTGCCGCAACCCATGCCGTCGGAGCCACGATTCTTGCATCAGAACAAGATGACTTTGCACTGGTACGACCACCGGGTCATCATGCGTATGGAGATAAGGGATCAGGTTTCTGCCTCTTCAACAATATAGCGGTCGCAGCAAAGCATTGGAACCAGAAAGGGAAGAAAGTGCTCATTTTTGATTTCGATGGACATTTTGGAGATGGAACCTATGCTATCTTCAGGGAATCAAAAGAAACTTTCTATTGGTCCATACATCAATACCCTGCCTTTCCGCATCAGGGAACTTCATCTGAGATTGGCACAGGACCCGGTACCGGATTTTCGATTTGCAATCCCGTACCTCCCCATAGTGGAGATGACATCTTTCTGGATGCTTTTTACAGTTTCCTACCTATTGCAAGACAATTTAAACCGGACATCGTCGGAATATCGGCAGGTTTTGATGCCCATGCTCAAGATTTTCTGCTGGATCTCAATGTCACTCTTTCTACTTATTACAAGATCGGTCTTGAGCTAAGAAAGCAATTTGATAAGATTTTCGCCGTCCTAGAAGGGGGATATAATGTAAGTGTACTTCCTAAATGTGTTGCAAATTTCATAGCCGGAATAAATCGCGATAAAATGCCCTACCATGAAACCCCTACAGTCTCAAAGATCAGAGACTGGAATAATTACGACCTAAATAAACATATCACCTTTAACCTCCTCAGCTCCAGCTGGGACATCAGTGCCCGATTATGATTCAGCAGTTTAAATAAACTTTTTTTATCCCAAATTAGTGGAAGCCATTGGAGCTTCCAATCGAAAAGGATCTGTAGGATATTCACTTATCACAGATTTAAAAGCGGGAGATTTTAAGGGGTAAAATCTACCCGATAAATGGTAAGCATTCTACAATCCTAGTGGACTGTAACACTTATATGAGTAGTATAAATTGGAGTTATTTTGTATCAGGTCGAAGAAGCAATACCGCACATCCAGCACTCTTGCGGGACGTAAGGCTATTGATGCTTGTCCCGCATTTTGTGCGGGGATGAAGAACTGGTGCAAAAGAAACCCATTGATGCACTCGATTTAAATGTTACAGTCCACTAGTAGAAAAGGCATACAGAAACGTCAGTGATGTGCCGGAAAAAATTGATTTAGCGGTACTAAGCACGTGGAGCTCTACTTGTAATGACATTTCGCCGCTAACTTATACTGGTTTAAATGATTACCTCGAAAGGGAAAAACTGAAGCAACAACTTCAAGCACTGTAAAACCTTATTGGACCATTATTTTAAATGCCCATATTTCCGCATAATATGAAGTACATCTGGCACAGGTATCGACTTCATTTCATGACCTTGAACTCCACGCACTGGCTTTGCTGCAAAAAGAGAATTAAGTATCGCTTCTTCGGTTGCTTCAATTACTGCTTCAAACAAGTAATCCATTTTCGCATTTTGTAGTAATTGCTGAGACATGAGGTCCTCAGTGATTCTATAGGGTATGCGGTTGCTGTCGAATGTAGAAAAGGAAATGACAAAATCACCACTTCCATTGGAGGCAATGCCTCCTGCTCTTGCCAACCCAAACATAGCCCGCTTTGCCAATCTTTCCAGATTTCGACTATCGAGAGGTGCATCAGTAGCCACTACGATCATGCAGGATCCATCTTCTTCATACAATCGCTCTGCATCAGTAAACTTATGTATACCGAGCGCCTCCCCGACCGGCACTCCATCGACTCTAAGTATTCCTCCAAAGTTAGACTGCACCAGCACTCCTACTGTGTACCCTCCCCTTTTCGTAGGTAATACCCTGGAGGACGTCCCAATGCCTCCCTTAAATCCCAGACAGGAAGTGCCCACCCCGGCTCCCACCGATCCTTCCGTTACCAGACCAGAAGATGCAGCGTCAAGAGCCTTCAGCATATGATCCTTTGTCAAGTGTCGACTTCGGATATCATTTAACCAGCCATCATTCGTCTCACCCACCACGGCATTTACACTGCGTACATTTTGATTTTCTTCAAATCCAAATGTATATTCAATTAAGGCATCAATACCCGCACTGACATTCAATGTATTTGTCAGAATAATGGGTGTTTCCAGGTTTCCTAGTTCTCTGACCTGTGGGTATCCGGCAAGTTTTCCAAATCCATTAGCCAGATGAATGGCAGCTGGCACCTTATTTTGAAAGATATTTTCCCGGTGAGGTATAATTGCCGTGACACCGGTGCGCACATCTTCCCCATCTATCAGTGAAAAATGCCCCACCTCTACTCCGGCAACATCTGTAATAGCATTTTCCTTACCCGTTCTTAAAATGCCAATTTCAATACCTAAATCTCTAGGCCTTTTTTGCGCACTAAGTGCTGAAGAATCCATGACCATAATACTTACGATTAGAAAGCATGAAAAATAGAACTGGTAATGCATGACTTTATTCATTTTACTCGAAAAAACATACCGCGGTAAGCAGGCCAAACGGGCTTAAAACCATACCGCTCATACAATTATACGCATCCCCATCAGCAACTACACTATCATAGCAAGTGGCTGGAAGTACCTCATCGATATACTTCATGATGCGACCCATGATTCGCTTTCCCAAACCATGCCCTTGAAAAGGAGGTAGTACACAAATATCAACCACCTGGCAAAAACAACCCATCACCAATTACTCGCCATACCTACTATCTGCGCATCCTTTTTTACATGTACCATAAATAATGATGCGGGAAGACCCCTTGTGATTGCGTCTATGGATTTTAGAGACAATCCACAGTCCACCCTTCGGTACAATTCCACAGGCACGGTACCTTCCATAGGAGAAAAATCATTACTCTCCATGTCATTGTAGTTTGCATACCAACAAGATAATACAGCGATGGAAGGACACCAATTCACAACCCTAACTTCTGTGTTGCAAATGTGATATCCAATGCATATCATTCAGGTTGGTAATTACTGGCCATGCAGAAAAATATTTTATCTTGCTGATCTTCAACTCAGCTGCTACAATATAATGAGATCAAAAATCCTGGGTCTTGTACTTGGACCACTTCTATTTCTTTTGGTTCAGTACGTTTTGCCCACAGAAGGTCTTTCTCCAGAAGGCAGGTCGGTGCTAGCTGTCACCTTATGGATTGCGGTCTGGTGGATCACAGAAGCTATTCCTATAGAGGTCACCAGTCTTCTTCCCATTGTGTTGTTTCCTTTGACAGGGGCTCTGGGGATCCGAGACACGACCAGCTCCTTTGGTCATCCATACATATTTCTATACGTGGGCGGATTTATACTAGCGATGGCGATCGAACGATGGAATTTACACCGTCGCATAGCACTCAAGATTATACAAATCATTGGTACCAATATAAAGCGAATCATCTTGGGGTTTATGGTGGCCACTGCCTTTCTGTCAATGTGGATCTCAAATACAGCTACTTCCGTTATGATGTTGCCCATTGGTCTTGCTATTATCTCACAGCTTAAAGACAACCCGGACACAAAAGAAAATGAAACTACTATTTTTGGAAAAGCGTTGATGCTGTCCATTGCCTACAGTGCATCGATCGGTGGAGTTGCTACTCTTATCGGAACGCCTCCCAATCTTGTGCTTGCGGGGATTATCAAGGAATTGTATAATGTAGAAATCACATTTTCGCAATGGATCGTATTAGGGCTTCCCATTTCATTAATTCTCTTATTCATCTGCTGGAAATACCTGACAGACATTGCTTTTAGTTTTAAGCAAAAGTCTTTTCCTGGAGGACGTGCAGAAATCAACCGGCAGGTCAAGAATCTGGGTCCCATCTCCTATGAAGAAAAAATGGTGCTAGGAGTTTTTATTTTGACAGCCTTTGCCTGGATATCTCGATCTTTTCTCCTGACGAAGATACTACCGGATATTGACGACACGATCATCGCTGTCTCGGCAGCATTTTTATTATTTCTCATTCCAGCCAATCAGGAAAAAAAACGGGCTTTATTGACCTGGAGCGAGGCGGTAAAATTACCATGGGGTATTCTACTACTTTTTGGCGGTGGACTTGCATTGGCTCAAGGGTTCACTTCCACTGGCCTTGCCGAATGGATCGGTAATAAGATGAACTTGCTGAGTGCGCTTCCGTTAGTATTTCTTCTGTTGATCCTGGTAGCAGCAGTCAATTTTCTCACAGAGATTACCAGCAATATTGCGACTACCGCTATGATGCTCCCAATTTTAGCTCCCATGGCCTTGTCGATGGATGTACATCCCTATATTTTGATGATCGGTGCTACTATCGCTGCTTCCTGTGCGTTTATGCTTCCAGTAGCCACTCCACCAAATGCAGTAGTATTTGGTTCCGGTTATTTACGTATTCCCGATATGGTACGCGTCGGAATTTGGCTCAATGTAATTTCCATTTTGGTAATTACTGCCATGGTTTATTTTCTACTAGCCTATTTCTGGAATTTCGATCCCGGCCATTTCCCAGAGGATTGGAAGGGAATTTCGCTGTAAGAGTAGGGACCAACCTTTCACCATGCACATATCGTCTATCTTAAAAAAGAGTCGTCGATGAAGGATGGTTCTATAAATGTGGCCTGACCATTCTAGTAAATCAATGTTGCATTCTCCAGTTCAAAAAATACCCACATTGGAATAAAAATAACCAACCAGATTTCTGCTAGCTGGATGCACAACGAAACATCTGAAAGCACAAACAAAACATCCTTTAATTGCTTCGCAAATCTCCCTGTCCGAAGCAATCGTAATCGATCCTAATTCGGCACACTGGATGGATACTACAGAGTAATCTATCAATGACACAGGATGTTTAATCCCCCAATAATCAACTCTGATCTAAATATTGTCTACCTAAAGAACTATTAGACACAGGTCCTCACGGTTTTTTGATAATTTCAAAGAAATCTAAAACTGATCGGCCCTATGGAACTAGTAATCAATAATCTCAACAAGACATATTCGAACGGAGTGCATGCCATCCGGGATGTTTCTCTTACCATCCCGCAGGGTATGTTTGGACTATTAGGACCCAATGGAGCGGGAAAAAGCAGTTTAATGCGGACTATCGCCACACTGCAGGAAGCCGATACTGGATCGATCACATTAGGAGAAATTGATGTCCTGAAAAACAAGGATGAAGTGCGGAGAATCTTAGGGTACCTACCTCAGGAGTTTGGCGTATATCCCAAGGTATCTGCGCAGGCGATGCTGGATCATGTTGCCAGACTCAAAGGAGTCGGTAACGGAAGCGAGCGAAAAGCATTGGTAAGTGCACTCTTGGAACGTGTTAATCTCTATCCTGTGCGAAAGAAAAATCTGGGCACCTTTTCAGGAGGAATGAAACAACGTTTTGGAATTGCACAAGCACTCATCGGCAATCCCAAACTTATTATAGTAGATGAACCTACGGCGGGCCTCGATCCTATGGAAAGGAATCGATTTCACAATCTCCTCAGTGAAATAGGTGAGAACACGATTGTCATCCTATCCACACATATAGTGGAGGATGTGACGAATTTATGCAAAGATATGGCCATCATCTGCGAAGGATCCGTAATTGCTCAGGGCCATCCCGCCGAACTGGTTCAGGCAGCAGCAGGCAAAATCTGGGAAAAAAGTATCGACAAAGCGAACCTCGAGACTTATCAACAAAATTATCAGGTGATATCAACCCGACTCATCGAAGGACAGACTAATATTCACATTTACAGCGAGATCAATCCGGATAATGGATTTGTATCGGTGAAGCCCGATTTAGAAGATGTTTATTTCACTCAAATATTTCACCACTCTTCTCCTGTATCCGCTTAGTATCTCCTAAAAATGTGAACCATGCTAAAAGATATTTTTCTCTTTGAATTAAAATATAGAATGAAACGCCCAGCCACATGGGCTTACTTCGGTATTCTCTTTCTCTTTGGATGGCTGATCGCAGCCAATGGAGGAAATGATGGTGGGTCTGAGAAGGCATTTGCAAACTCGGCCTACGAAGTGACTAGCTTCATTATGATCATCAGTATTTTTAGCACCGTGATTGCTTCGGCAGTCATGGGTGTCCCCGTATATCGCGACATCGAACATGGCGTAAAAAATTACTACTTCACCTATCCACTGAATGAGCGCTCCTATTTACTGGGTCGTTACCTGGGTTCATTTGTAATATTGATGCTGATCAGCACGGGTCTTGTCTTTGGAATGATCTTAGGATATGCCATGGGGCCGGGACTGGGTTGGGAGGAAGCCGAACGATTTGGCCCCTTACGATTGGGGGATTACTGGCACGCAACCACCCACTTTCTATGGCCCAATTTGCTATTTACAGGCACTATGTTCTTCTGCCTGGTAGCTCTCACCCGAAAGATTCTGGTAGCGTATGTAGGGAGTGTGCTTTTCTTCATAGGCTATCTTGTCGCCATCACGCTAGCCGCTGACCTGGAAAACAAGGAAATGGCCGCATTGATTGATCCCTTTGGATATACCGCATGGGATGAGTTGACAAGGTACTGGACGCCTTCAGAGCAAAATGAGATGCGCCAATCTTTGACCGGCAACTACCTGATAAATCGCATTCTTTGGCCTGCACTCTCCATTCTGCTACTGATATTTACTATCACCAAATTTAAGTTTGTCAATTTCATCAGTGGCAGTACAAAGGGACGAAAAAAGAAAGAGGATGAATCCATCGACACCTATAATTCATTTGGAGACCGTACTCCCATACCGGCTGTTCAGCAACACTTCGGAAATTCCTTTGCCCTTGGTAATTTATTTAGTCAAGCCTGGATTGAATTTAAAAGTGTAATCAGAGATCCATACTTTATCGGTATTATTCTGGGGGGTGTACTATTCCTGTTTTTTGATGGGTGGTTTGGAAATACAACTTATGGAACACCAAGTTTACCCATGACGTACTATATGCTAGAAGCAAAAAATGGGAACTATATCATTTTCGTAATGATTATTCTGGTGTTCTACACGGGTGAAGTTGTCCATCGGGATCGAACGGTAGGATTCAATCAGATAGCAGATGCTCTCCCTGTGCCCAATTGGTCCATTTATCTCGGTAAATTCTTCACCATGGCATTAATTGCATTCTTGCTTGCCAGTATGATATGGATTGTGGGAGTTTTCAGCCAAACTATTCAGGGCTACTTCAACTATGAATTCGGAAAATATTTTACGGATTTATATATCCTTACGTTCCCCATGTATTTATCCCTCACCATTCTGGCATTCTTCGTTCATGTCCTGGTCAATAAGAAATTCCTGGGTCATGTCATTGCCATTGCGATCTATGTACTCATGTTTAGCATACCTAACTTTGCAGACATTGACTTTAATATGGCTATTTATGCCAACCGACCCGGATATCGAATTTCTGACATGAATGGTTTCGGTCATTTTATTCCGGCCATAACCTGGTTTAATATATACTGGCTGGCCTTGGGGGGGATGATGATCGTCATTGGCAGTCAGTTATGGTCGCGCGGTACTGACACCGCCTGGCGCACACGTATCCAGCAATTTAATGATCGATGGAATATGAAACCTGCACTTGGATTCGCTGGATTTTTTGCCATCTTTATCTGGACCGGCTTTACTATTTATAAGAATGTGACGGTAAAAAATGATTATGTAGGGATTGATAAAAGCAGACAACGACAAGCCAACTACGAGAAAGAGCTCAGTAAATATGGTCGGATTTATCAGCCAAAAATTTACGATGTAAAATACGAAGTGGAATTGTATCCAGAAAGCCGGTCTACAAAGGCGAAAGCCATTTATCAAATCACTAACAAATCGCCGCAGTCTATTGATTCATTGCATCTCAATTTGTCTTTCTCTCCCAAGCGAGGCACACTGAGCACATTTCAAATAGGTGGCATTGAACCTGACATTATTTATAATGATTCCATTCATCAATATCAGATTCGATCATTGGATCCTCCCTTGCGACCAGGCGACTCCACTACCATGATTATGGAAATTGAGTATGGATATGATGGATTTCCTAATGAAGGATTTCAAAGAGATCTCTTGTACAATGGGACCTTTCTTAGCTCCGACATTTTTCCCTCTTTCGGCTATAATTATCAGGCTGAACTAACCAGTGATTTGCAACGAAAAAAACATGGCCTGGAAATCAAAGAATATACTGCGCCCCCTCATACCGATTCTCTTGGCCTGCGAAACTTATTATTTGGCGATGATGCAGACTTTGTAACCTTTGAAGCAACCATTAGTACTGCTCCTGATCAAATAGCTATCGCTCCTGGACAATTGCAAAAAGAATGGGAGGAAAATGGTCGCAAGTACTACCACTATAAGAATAATGGCTTAATACAGAACTTCTTTAATATTTCTTCAGCCAGGTACAATGTGGAGGAAAAAAACTGGAAGGGCTCTCAGGGTGAAAATGTAAAAATTCAGATTTTCCACCATGCGGACCACACATACAATTTGGATCGGTACTTCGAATCTGTGGAGGCATCTCTTGACTATTTTACGACCCATTTTTCGCCTTTTCAATTTGAACAAATGCGCATACTGGAATTTCCAAGATATGCCAGTTTTGCTCAGTCTTTTCCTAACACAGTGCCATACTCAGAAAGCTTTGGTTGGGTGGCAGATTTTAGTGATCCGGACGATACAGACTACTCTTTTTATGTCACCTCACACGAAGTGGCCCATCAATGGTGGGGACATCAAATAGCACCCAGTGCTACTCGCGGAGCAAATCAAATCTCTGAGACAATGGCCCAGTACAGTGCGATGATGGTCTTAAAGAAGCGATATGGAGAAGCAGTTATGCCCAAGTTTCTAAAATATGAATTAGACAGTTATCTCAGAGGCAGGGCCAACGAGAGTAAGTTTGAAAAGACTTTGCTTGATAATGATACGCAGGCCTATGTATGGTACCGAAAGGGATCTAATATCATGTACACACTCCAGGATTATCTTACAGAAGATACACTCAATGTGGCTTTCCAACGATTCCTGGATGACTTTGGCTTGAAAAATCAGCCTCCCTATGCCACCTCATACGATTGGTATGGATATATTGAAGATGTCACGCCAGATTCATTACAATACTTTCTTGAGGAAAGTTTTGAGAAGATCACTATGTATGAAAACAAAGCGATGGAGGTGACCTCTGTGGAAAAAAGTGACGGGAAATACGAAGTGACGATGCAGGTTGAGGTAAAGAAGCTGACATATGATGGTGACGGAATGGTTGTTGACGAACCGCGGGAGGCGAGTCTTATTGAAATTGGTGTTTTTGGACCCGATGGTAAGAACGAATATGGCATGACGGCCAAGACGCCCATATATTTAAAGAAAATGTGGTTAACTCCGGGTATTCATAAAATAGAGTGCACTGTAGACCAAGAGCCCTTGCGAGCAGGAATAGATCCATATAATAAGCTAATAGACCGTATATCTGACGATAATATCACTGGTGTGGATGCCTTATAATATACAGCCACAAAAAATATTGAGACGATGACGTAAAATGGACCTATGGGCTATGTACCTGGAAATGACTTCTTCATCTACCAGAATCGACCAAGTCATTAGTTTAACTCCTAACCCAGATGATTGCATGACAGATCGTATTTAATCATAAAGTGGCGGAAAATCGCAATCCCTATTTTCTTACAACTCCTTCAAATGACCCATCAGGAGTCTCAACCCGCAGTTTTATCGCTTTATCATCTGCCACATCGAAGATCATGGTAGACTCTTTACTGATTACATAAAATCGATGGTCTCCCAATGGATACAGTTGCTCGCGTGGCAGAATATCCGCCTCGGCAAAGATATTCCCATTCTCAGCATCAACTTTTATAGTGACGCCCATTTCCATCAGATAATGTCCTGAATACCTTGCGATCTCCGTTTCAGTAAGGGAAACCTCGGGAACCAAGTCACCCACATCTTCTCCCATCTGCTTGAGTGCCACCCTGGCAGCAAAATTTTCGGGATTGATCTCTAGCACTTGGAGATAGGCTTGTTTGCTTTCATCTTTATTACCCACCTTCTGATAGCTTTCAGCAAGATGCATAGCAATTCGTTCTGATTCGGGATATTCAGCAATGGCCAGTTCATACACAGCCAGGCCTTCTTCTGGTTTTCTTGACAAGATAAGATCCTGACCGAGCCGATCCAGCATCTGCTCATCCCAAGAGGGCTCCAGTCCATAAAGATTTTGAACCTCCTCCTGGTACTTCTCCAAAGTAGAAAATCCCCCTTCAGCAATTGCTTCTCTTCGATTTTCGATATTCCATTTCTCGAATATGAACTCCAATCCCTTGTAGGTGCTGAGATGCGGAATAGAACTATGTGATTCATCCGGCATATGATCAAATTGATAGTTGAAATCCTCAGCTCTATTCTCTTCCAGTAATGCAGCTACTTTTCTGACACCCCCCAACATGGGTCCGGTTTCACTGCCCATGGTCAGATATATATGACCTTTCCTATTCTTGCCATCCCCTTTGAGATAAGTCTCCATCTGATCTACCAGTAGCTGATCATCCCACCAAAGGCTCGGTGATATAGCCAGGTATGAATCGAATACATCAGGATGATGTACAAAAGTGTGGACAGCAAATAGTCCTCCAAAAGAGTGTCCTACCAACATTTTGTACGCTTTTGTCCGGTACCTCTTATCAATCTCAGGGATCAATTCAGTCTCAATAAATTGGAGCAATCGATCAGCACCACCCGCCGTCGAGAATGTCGAGGTATCGGCTGTAGGAGGGGTAAGATCGCGTGTACGGTCCGTCGTGTTAGGAATACCCACTACGATCATCTCGGGTGCACGATTATTCTTAGCGAGGAATTTGACGCAAGCGGTCGTGTGATGAAAATTACCCCAACCATCCAGCAAGTACATCACAGGGTACTTTTCATCATGGTCTTTATAATCATGCGGAGTATACACCAGGATGGGGCGGTCTTCTTCCAACACCTCTGAGGTCATTGTAAATTGCTCTCCGATAATGATAGGCTCTGATTCTTCCTGGCCAAATACTACGATGGAAATCAGAGAACAGATGAGGAAAGGGAGGTGTCGCATAGATCAAGACATTTTTACCAAAATAATAGAATAATAGGGACATATCTTAAAAAAACGAGTTGAGACACAAGGTAAGCTGGAAGCTCACTTTAGTTTCCAACTTTCAGTTTACCTGGACTACTATCTTGCCTGGTATTTAAATATGAAAGGCGATCCTTTTTACTCATGACGCCATCAGCCAATGCTCATACGGGCTATTTGAGGAAATACTATCTATTTACTGAGATTGTGAAGGCTCCAGGATTACTAAGCAGCTTTCTGGAAATCCCGGATCATCATGGTCACTGAAGTGCCCTGCCCTCCATCGATACTTAAATCTGCATCTAGCTGAGTCGAAAAGGCGTCGATCAGGCGATAGCCAAACGACTTGCTCAAAGCCTCTGCCTGATCGGTCGGCAGGCCAACACCGTCATCACTTACCATGAGTTTTAGTGTTTCTCCCTCTTCCTTTAATGCTACGTGCACTTCTCCTGATTCTCTGCCTTCAAAGGCATGCTTTAGTGCATTACTAATTAATTCATTGATGACCAAACCCAGGGGTACCAGCGTATCGACATCTAAGTGTATAGGATCCACATCCATCGTTAGATGGATTTTTTCAGGGGCAATGTTGTACGAAGAGAAGAGATTTGAGGTCAGTTTTTCCAAGTATTCTTTCACATCAATACCCTTTAGATTTTCCTCCTGATAGAGATTTTGATGAATGAGTGCCATTGACTTTACTCGATTCCTTCCCTCTAGGAGTGCTGATTGCGCCTGATGATCATACACATGCTCGCTTTGCAGATCCAGCAGCGATGACACTACCTGAAGGTTATTTTTCACTCTATGATGGATCTCCTTGAGCAGAAAGTTCTTTTCTACCAGTGAGTTGGAAATGAGTTGATTCTGTTCTCTAATTTTTTTCAGCAAAGAATAGAGCCAGATTGCCATACCTAGCATGAGAATGAATGCCAGGCCCACTCCCATCAATTGCATTCTCGTATTCTTGATTCTAAATGCATCGGCTTCGCGCTGAATATTGAGCAAGGCAATTTCCTGCTCCTTCTTGTCGGTCTCGTATTTTGTTTCGAGATCACTGATCTGATTTGCGATGTCCAAATTGAGCATACTATCTGCCAGGTATTGATACTTTTCCAGATGATAGATTGCTTTCCTAAGATCTCCTTGCTGTTTGTACCCCTTGTAAAGAGCCTCATGCGACTCTCTTACTTCCTTCATACCATTGTTATAGTCATTGTTCTCAATGATTTCTTCCAGCAGGTTGATTCCTTCATCAGTCTTCCCTGCATCAATAAGTACACTTCCCAATGGTAATTGACTCAAAGCAATTAAACTTGATGCCTGTAATTCATTCGCATACTTATGAGCCTGACGCAAATGCCCAACTGCTTCTTCCGTCTTAGCTTGCAAGTGCAATACGCGGCCCAGTTGGGTGTGATCATAGACCAGACCCCAGGTATCTTGCATTAAACTGTCCAGTCGAAATGATTCAAGATAATATACCAGGGCTGAATCCAATATGTGAAGCTGCTCGTAGCAATGACCGATATTAGAATTTGCAATGGCTAGATGGACTGAATCCCTATGAAAAGTCGCGACACTAAGGGCTCTGCGATGGTATTTTAGTGCTTCCTTCTGCTGGTTCATTTCCTGCAGTACAGCTCCGAGTTTGGTAGTACTATTTATGATCCCAACGGTGTCGTTGACATGTTCGGAAAAACGTAAAGATTGCATGATCATTTCCATACTTTTATTCCACAATCCTTGATCCGAATAGAGATTTGCCAAGCCCATACTTACTCTGGAAAGTCGTAGTGTGTCTTTATCTGCCCAGAGATCATAGTACTTAAAAAGATAATATTCACTCTCCTCGTACTGGCCTATATCCTTATAAATAATACCATAGTAATAGTAGCTCACATCCTTACCAAAGGCTATTTCAGCCCTCTCCTGAATTTTCGCTACGTCCTCCAGTAATTCAAGACTGAGTTGGTGATTTCTGCGTCGGTTTTCCCAAATGACATCTAGCAGGTAACTGATCCTGGCAGTATCTCCCTCTATTTCTGAAACTTCCACCCGGATGCTATCCAGTATATTTTGCCCTTGGATGACATCACTGAAATAAAGTGTAAGAAGGCTAATCAGACAAAGTTTACCCCATGAGGTCATCGGTTGACTACATTAATGCTCGATGAAAATACAAATAATAGCAGTAGGCTGCGACTAACTAAATCCCTCCCGAATAAAGGGCATCCTCTGGATTCGTTTCCCCGTAAGTCTGTATAATGCATTGGCAATTGCAGCTCCTATGGGACCCAGTGGAGGTTCACCGACCGCTCCCGGGGTCTCTGCATTTTGAAGGATTGTCACATCGATTTCCTGGGGCACATCGCGCATCATTGCCATTCGATAGGGTCCATATATGACGGGATGTAACTCTCCATTTTCTAACCTCATCTCCTCGTAACAGGATGCACTCATACCCATAATAATGGCACCTTCGCACTGGGCTTTGATCTGATCTGGATTGACTGCAAGACCGGGGTCAATCACGCAGGTGACCTTGTGCACTTTGATCTTGTCTCCTTCGAGTGAAACTTCTGCAACCTGGGCTACCGGGGTGTTTGCATCCGTAGATACCGCAAATCCCATCGCGATGCCATCCTTAACCGTGTCTTTGTAGCCCGATTTCTCCGCTGCTGCTTTGATCACTTCGCTTAGACGATATCCTCTGGCATCATCCTGGATATGCTCTAAACGAAATTGTACAGGATCCTTACCGCCTCGAACCGCCAGTTCGTCCATAAAGCTTTCAATGGCAAATGTATTAGCCAGAAGACCCAGACTTCTCCACCAACTGGTAGCAAAAGGTAATCGGACCCTCCAGGAAACTGCTCGATGGTCAGGAATAGCTCCATATTGAATCATCCCTCCCCTCCATGCGCCGATATCAGATCCAATGATTGCAGTAATCAAGCCAGGGGACAGAGCCGAACCATACATTACGTCACCACTCGATACATTATGTTCAATGGCTGAAATACTACCATTGATCATTTTAGCCTTCAATACATGATGTGTGGGTGGTCTGAATGTATCATGTTGAAATTCTTCTTTGCGATCAAAAAAGTACTTTACAGGTCTAGCCACTTCTCTTGACATGACGGCTGTATACATGGCATGAGGACTGTGCAGCTTTCGACCAAATCCACCTCCGAGGAATGTGGGAATGATATTTACCTGCTCTTTCTTGAGGCCCAGCCGTTTAGCCACTTCCTTACATGTAATTCCGACAACCTGTGTGGACACATATACCGTGGCAACGTCGGCTCTGACATCTGCCACCGCCACATTGGGTTCTAATTGAGCATGAGCTCCAATGGGACTAAAGAATTCAGCTTCAATTATGTCGCCTTCCTGAAGTGCCTTTTCCGGATTCCCCTTTTTTTGTATCACTACGGGTTCACCCTCTCCTACCTTGAGTCTTTCTTCCAGTAGTTCGGATGTCCATGCTTCCTCAACTTCCCACTCAGCTTGAATGGCTTGCTTAGCAAGCTCTGCCTGTATTCTGGTTTCTGCCACTACTCCGATAAAATCTTCCTCCTGCAAAATCTTAATAACTCCCGGCATTTTTGCTGCCTTGGAAGTATCGGCTGAAATTAATGTAGCACCTACTTTTGAAGGTCTGAGAATCGCACCATGCACCATTTCAGGTAACTCCACATCCAGGCCGAAGATTGGATCTCCAACCACCTTTTCTTTCAGATCTACTCGTTGAATCGGTTTTCCGATCAGTTTAAATTGCCCCTGATTTTTTAACGGAGGAGTATCTGGCACCTTCCATTCGCTGGCATTAGCTACCACCTCACCATACGTGATCGAAGTTTGACCAGCAGAGATTATACCTTCTGACACGCTGATGTCCGACCTATCAACACCTGTTTGTCTCAATGCCTCAAGAATAAGCATCTCACGAAATGTAGCTGCCAACTCCCTGAGAGGCACCCACAAACCGGAGATGGAAGTACTTCCCCCGGTTGCAAAGGGATCTACATTTCCACTTAATGAATCTGCTTGCTCCATCCGGATCTGCGACATGTTGATTTCAAGTTCTTCTGCAGCCAACTGAGCAAGTCCCGTCAAGGTACCCTGTCCCATTTCAATCTTTGGAGAATACAAAGTAATCAAACCATTGGGCGTTGCCTCGAACCATGCATTTAAGGGGGCAGAATTGGAATAGGGTAGCTCGATAGTGTTTGCAAGACCTGCAAAGTATCGCCAGGCTAGTCTTCGACTGAGATAGCCGGCACCCAGTATCACACCGGCACCCACTGCCGACCTAACTAAGAACTTGCGTCGGGAAAAACCTTTTTTCTTTTTACCATCACCGCTACCCATTATTGCTCAATTTTGGAGGTTTGAGAATTGATTTCAGCTGCCTTGTGAATTGCCTTTCGCATGCGATAATAGGTACCACATCGACAGATGTTGATGATGCTGCGATCTATATCTTCGTCCGTTGGATTAGGGTTATGGTTTAAAAGAGCTGCAGTAGCCATCATAAATCCCGGTTGACAATAACCACACTGAGGTACAATTTCCTCAATCCAGGCCTGCTGAACGGGATGTAGTTCTTCACCCTGCTGAAGACCTTCAATCGTAGTGATTTCCTTACCGTCCGCAAACTTCACAGCATACGAGCATGAGCGAACTGCCTGACCATCGATCAACAATGTACAGGCACCACAGGCCGCCTTTCCGCAGCCGAACTTTGTACCCTTCAAGTCCAGATAATCCCGAATCACCCAAAGCAAAGGAACATTTTCATCGACATCCAGTCGATGGACTTTACCATTTATTGTCAAAGACATTTCCATCTCTTCTATTTTAATTTTGGTCAGGAATATTGGCTCCATTTTCGAACCATGCATTCACGGCTTCAATATATGCCTCCTTCGTGATAGGTGGACGTTCCCTATCATCTCCCAGCAGATTTTTTCCGGGATCAAATGCCCACAGCACCAGAAGATCCTCCGTCAAATGTTTTCGAATTTCTTCAGCGGATCTTCCTCCATTCTTTTGACGATCTAACATACTTTGTGCTATTTGAATTTTATCCAGGCCTTCCCAGGCCATAGTACGGGGTGCAAGATGCCAGTGAGGTGCACCGGGTACTCCGGAAAAATCATTATTTTCTTCCTGATGACAGGTATTGCAATGCATGGCGGGTAGTCCATGACCATCCTCTCCTCTCGCCACTTCGAATAAATGGATATGACTATCCTCACCTTGTTTGGGTCGGTCACCGGACGGATGGCAGTTTATGCACCGTTTGTGGGTCAGCACTGACATCATCATATCAAAATGTGTATCAGATAATTGGGATGCATTCTGAGAGGAATACTCACTCAAATTATAGGCTGACAAGAAAAAAAGTGTGCTAAAAAATATCACCGTATAAAATAATTTACTTGACTTCTTTGTCATCCACATAAGTTATATTTTGCCAGTAAAAAAGGCTTCAGGTCCATCGCATTATTTAATCCATTCTGTAATATATCGATTGCCAAACCATCCACGATTTGATTGAGCAGGCGGGCCTCATAAGCTGGATTCTTAAATTCTAATTCCTGAAAAGCCCATTTCAGTTTTTCAATGAAAAAATTCATCTTATTTGGATTATTATAGGCTTTTTCCCATTTCAAAATGAACTGCAGCCTCCAAAAATAATAATCCGCCTCATCCACAGTATAGGGTAGATTGATCGCCATTTTGATGACTTCCTGCGGATCCTCAGACTGGATTATTGGCAAGACAAGCTCTTTTATTCGATGATCGGCCTGGGTTAAAATTGCATCAAGTAATCCCTGCTTGTTCTTAAAGTGACGAAAAATGAGTGATTCGGACACATTGGCCTTTTTTGCAATCATATATGTCGAGGTGGCATCATACCCATTATTTGCGAAAAGCTCCAATGCTACATCGAGAATCCGTTGCTGCCTTTCTGTCATAAAAGTAAGTACTTACTTACAAGTATAATTGAATTTTATTACAATAGCTACAACAGCTCTTGAATAAGAATAGATTGAAGAGATGTCCGTCCTTACATCGATGAAATAAATAAGGGAAAGCTTATCATCTGCCTAAAGTTTAAGATCTTGATTAAATCTATTCTCTATTATTTCGGACTACTGCTTAATTCATTATATTCATGGGCATCTGACTCAGCACTAATTCTTCACTCGATTTCTTTCCTCGTCAGATCCTGTCTTCCTATGTCGATACCTCGTCACTTTCTTATTGCCAAAGTTAAAAGAGTAGGTTAAGCGAACTTGTCTTTCAGAGACCTGTGTTAACCCCCATGTACGAATGGAGATTTCGGGTTGATGGTATTCCCACGGGATACGTAGGCCAGCATTAAGTAAATCATTGACTGCTAAACTCAGAGTAGATCCAGACCTAAATTTCTTCTGAAGACCGATATTGACATTAATCATATCAGCCTTAATTTGATCTCCATCTAACACGTTGCGGTATGTATTCACCTGCAGATCAGCCGATAGGCTTGAATTGATGCGAAAGGAATGTGCGGACTGCACAATGAGGTTGCCATGGTTAATGTGAATGGGTACTGCCCGATCACGGGTATCCTTGACTGTTCGCCACTGTCCGATCGCGGTCAAATTTAGATCCCACCAGGAAGTGAGATGGATGGGTAGACTAATGGTTGCACTAGTAATGTTAAATTGGTCATAATTGTGCTGTAAGCTTGTCTGCAGATGCCGTTCTTTGTCGACTGTATTGCGATGGGTAATGTAATTTTTTGTCCTGGTAGCTTCAAGCGCAAAATAAATGGACTTATGGATAAATGATAGTTTGAGCGATTGAATAAAAGCCGGACGTAATAATGGATTGCCCGAACCCACCAAGGTTGGGTCAAGAAAGACAAAATATGATGCCAATTGACTGTAGGCAGGTCGGCTGATCCTTCGATTATATGCCAATTGCAAGTTATTGATGGAGTCAAATTCAAAATTGAATCTAATCACGGGGAAGAGAGATCCTCTTTGCTGAAGGAAGTTCCGATCCTCCGACTCACTATCCACAACATAATCATAATATTCATAACGTAGACCCGTCTCGAAACTAGTCCTCCCCTCTGTCTTAGGTACAAACGAAAGATATGCCGCGTAGATGTCTTCCTTAATTAAATCTCTATTTGAAAAAAGTGGGATTTCTTCCCAACCTTCATCATTTAGTTGTTCGATGATGGCCTGGTTATCCAGCTGGCTAAGACTGATTTTCGCGCCTAATTCCAATTTATGTCCATCGCTAAAAAATTCAGTGACATCTCCCTTTAAGGTCCACAATGTGAGCGGCGTATTCCGATCCACTCGAATTTCAGTAGGTAAGGCTTCTTTTGCACTTGACCTTAAGTGGAATGTGCCGGGACTAGATAAGAGATATTCGGCATAGTCGATATCGAAATTAATGGTCCTATTTCCACTCTTGCGAAGCATATTTGCATTGATGAAGTAATATTGATTAAAAATGTGCGGTCGCAAGTAATATTCCGATTCATTTCGGATGATCTGATCAATTTGGCTGGTGGAACGGCTTGTCAAGGTAGCGCGATGGACAAAATCACCCATACCAGTCAACAAACCCAAAGTCATCTTTTCACTCACTTGAAAATCAAGACCGATACGAGCAGCATGCAGTTTTTTTTGCTGAAAAGTCATATCACTGCGATTCACATAGGAAAATTCCTGTAGTCCACTTGTGTATTCACGTTGATTGACAAAGTAGTATTGGTCATTTTCATTAAGCGAAAAGTTGTATTCACCATAGAGGTTCACTCGTTCTCTCCGAAAATTTAGGCTAAGGTTTCCTCCAAGCTTTGCTAATTGTCCATATCCCACACTGACACTGCTGTTACCATTAAGGCCCAAGTTTTCATTCTTTTTAACTACCAAATGGATGATGCCGCCAGCACCACTTGCTTCAAACCTAGCGGGCGGTTGATGTATGACCTCA
The DNA here is from genome assembly GCA_050298535.1 of Saprospiraceae bacterium. Classification (GTDB taxonomy): domain Bacteria; phylum Bacteroidota; class Bacteroidia; order Chitinophagales; family Saprospiraceae; genus JABDMH01. Next base: position 88,841 of record JBNKUI010000086.1, on the reverse strand, counting down.
ATACGTTCTACATTATCGGCTTTCATTGCTTCCAACTGATTCATAAGCATCTGAATGGGTACTCGTACTAGCCGATCATTAATCATGACCAGCACACCATTTTTTCCCGTAATGGAGATTTGCCCATTTTGTTGATCAACCACCACGCCTGGTACCCTTTGCAGCAGTTGCAGTGCAGAGCTACCATTTGTGGAGTGACTTGCACTAAGGTTCATGACCAACCGGTCATTCTTCTGCTCGAGCAGTGGCTTTTTACCCTCCACCGTGATTTCTGTCAATCTAAAATGTCTGGTCGTGAGAGGAATTATTATAGGATTTGCCTCTTCGGAGGCAACTCGGACGGTAGTATCTTGATATCCGATGTAGCTGACCATGAGGAAACCTTCCTGGATAGCATTTGTCTTTATCTCGAAATGACCAAGATCATCTGTGACTGTGCCAAGAACAAAAGTGGAATCAACATCTACAAGTAAAAGGGTGGCACCCACAATAGGCAAATCACTGGCCACGTCTTGCACCATTCCTCTGATCAGAAGTGTGTTTTCACCACGGGCAATAGCTAACAAACTAATCCATAGGTTGACAATACAAAGTAATTTTTTCATGGGTAATGATTACTTTTCAAAGTAATTAGTTCACAAGTTATTCCCATTAAGTGATAAGACTTGGTAGCATCGTTACATTTACTAGCAAAATGGTTGCCTGAGTAAGGAAAACATTTAAGGGTTGACACCTACAGGACTCCACTCTTGTGACTGCGAGGTGATTGACCGGATCGGGAATGTTTTTTTGGAAGAAACCTTTAATTGGCAATCAATCATCTGATGGAAAGACATATCACTGACACTAAATGCTCTTATTTCTTAACCAGATCGGAATTTGACTGCACTCACCCCAACTTCTTTTTTAAAGACTTTACTAAAATAGCTTCCATCCCTATATCCGACTTCTTGGGCAATTTCGCTAATAGTCAAATCTGTTCTTGTTAATAATTGTTTGGCTCTATGAATGCGAATTTCCCTTAGTAATTGAGTATACGATTTCCCCGTGAGGGCCTTGAGTTTACGAAATAACTGCACCCTACCAACATGCATGGCTGAGGCTAAGTTTTCGATCTGATGATTTTCATTATTAAGGTTCGCCTCCAAATGATCTCGAATTTCTTTCAGGAACCTGTTTTCTTCCACTTGCTCCAGGGGTAGCGTCTCAAATCGTTGGTAGTGTTTTCTTAGTTTTTCCCTCGACTCGAGTAATTTTTCGATGCGGACAAATAGTTCCTCCTTGAGAAATGGCTTTACCAAATAAGCATCGGCACCTTCTCGGAGTCCAATGAGACGATCCGCTTGAGTAGATTTGGCTGTGAGTAAAATGACTGGAATATGGCTAGTCCGTACATCTGCCTTGATTTTCTCACAAAGCTGAAAGCCGTCCATCTCAGGCATCATGACATCGGAGATGATCAGATCAGGAATCTGCTCATATGCCAAGCTAAGTCCAGAACGGCCATTCAAGGCCTCTCGAACCTGGTAAGTACTAGCTAGTAAAGAGCTCAAATAGCGTCGCACATCATAATGGTCTTCAATGATCAGAATGGTTGGTGAATGCTTAGTCTTCTCTTCTAAGGTAGCAGCTGAAAATGATCTGCGGAGAGTGCGTGTATGCAAACAATCTGAATTTTTGATGGGCATACTGTTAGTTATGGGAATGCTTAGCACAAAAGAACTTCCACTCCCTATTTCACTTTTCACCGACAGATCTCCGTGGAGTAAGGTGCATAATTCTTTTGCAAGGGCCAATCCAATACCCGAACCCTGCCCATCACACGTAGCAGAGGCGTCGACCCGATAAAAGCGATCAAAAATCTTGTCCTGTTCAGAGTTGGCAATACCCGGGCCTTGATCAACTACGGTAATGATGGCTCGTTGATCGATTTTCTCCAATCTTATTTTCACCACTCCCTTTAATGGTGAAAATTTGATGGCATTATGCACCAGATTAGTCATTATACGATCCACAAAGTTCGAATCAATATCGAGCCACAGTTCATCTTCGAGAAGATCGAGCTTTACAATCTTGTCTTGTGCTTTGGCTAGCTGATGATAGGTCTCACATAGATATTTTAATTGTGTAACCAGATCGAGTTGCAACAGCTTCGGCTTAAGTTGACCAGCATCCAATTTGTTTAAGTCAAGCATCTGATTGACCAAATCCAGTAATTGATCTGCATTACGTTGAATTAATATTTTCTTTTCTGAATGATCGTCTAATTGATCTGCCACTCCACTAATGACCGTGAGAGGGGTGCGAAATTCGTGAGTGATGTTGGTGTACAATTGGGATTTAAACTGATCTAATTCCTTTAGTCGATTGGCCTCTTTTTGATCAAGTTGACGCAATTGATCTGAGAGGAGCCGCTTCTTATCTGCTGCCATTCTTTCAACTTGAAGAATTCGAAATTGCCGTGCCAGACCAAATGAAAATAAGATCATACTAAATGCAGTAAGAATATCCCTTGGAAAAGCAGGAGAGACATCGGCTATATTATGTGCCTGAAGAATATTGAGAAAGTGAATCGAAAACCAGATGCTCAATCCCAATAAATAGTATATTGCATTTTTATTTCCTGCGATCAAACAAATCAATCCAACAAGTAGAAGAAAGGGCTGTTGCAGCAAAGTCTGTACAAAGAGAAATTTTCCAATAAAGCCTTGATAGGTTATGAAGGTTGCCTCACTTACAAGTACAAGAATCAAAACAGATACGAAAGATAGTATCCAGGTGGCCTCGAGAAATCTTATTGCCCGCCCGTGCAGAGAACTTTTTGAGATCTGAAGGTATGAAGAAGTGAATCTAAATGCTATTGCACCAAAGGCATATATCGCGAGAATTAGGACATCATTTAGGAATCCGTAAGAATCGAGTTCAAGGCTTGTAAATAGGAGTCCATTATAGAGTATTTTTGCAAACAATATGAAAAGAGAAAAGAGGCTTAAATATAGATAAGTAATCTCTCGGTTATATAGAAACAGAATGAAGTGATAAATAAAGATAGTGACCAGTACTCCAATTGCGCTAAAGATTTGCCATCTGAGATCAGATCGATATTGGTATAAAAAAGTTAAATTGACGATCGTACGATCTAGATCATCAAAAGATCTATGACCTACCGTGGTAATCAACTTGGGCGTCACTCTTAAGATTATCTGATAACGCTTACCCTTTTGTAGATCCAAGGGTATAAACGGCATTGGAGTTAACCAATTAATACCACTAATTATTTTCCGATGCGTACCGGTGACCCCTTCAGAAATAATTGATGATTTATCCAGGATGAAAAATTCGATATCTCGGTGATGAAGTCCCAAATACCATCTTTCGGATTCACTATGGTTCTCGATATCTAGTGCCAACCAAAATACTTTGACTTTACCTGATACTTGATCTATTAGCGAATCGTCTAGGGATGTAAATGCACTTCTTTTCCTGATGAGATTTGATATTTGATAAGTACCAGAAGTATCATATAGGACTTTAAGGTGATCAGTAATATCAAAATGGACAGCTTCAATTGAATTTTGAATCTCTTCTATTACCAGAAGTGAGCTCGTATCGAGTTCTAACCATGGATGCCCTGATTCTGCTATTGCATGTTCTTGTAGCATAGACAAAAGCAAGACCATACTCGCATTGATAAGGTTGTACATATCGATCTGCATTTCGGCTTGTCAGATTTCGGACTACATCATGATCCAGAATGGTTTAAAACTTGTTCCATAGTGTGCTCCAATTTAGTTCTGCTATTACACATGTCTACTCGTTTTAATGTCGTGGATAATCATAAACGCTGGTGTCGCTTGATCTTTACAGCTTAAGACAAGGACTTGAGAAATTGGTATTCTGATGCGCTGACCACCGCAATTAATTAAGCCCTCAGTTTGTGAGATCGACCAGGTAATGCAGGTCAGTTTGATGATGGAGAGAAGGGCTTTCAACTCATATTGCTTGCTTCACCCTTAATGTACGAAAAACAGTACTTCTAGTGATGGAGGATAGTTACATCGTTTGGTAATATGGTTTCATAGATGTAGTATCGAAACCATTTTGCAGAATATATACTGCAACAGCAATGCTATAATAGCATAATTATGAAAAATTATCCTATTCCGAAAATCCATGTCTGCATGATGATATTTACAGTCAGGAGGCACACCTGTCAATTAAACCTTGGGGATTAATTGCCAGAGACCTAACGTCGCGAATTCCCTTTTAAATACTAGAGTTATATGCTGGCTTCGTGCTACAGACTACTCTCTTCCCGGGATTCCAAACATTTTTTCTAGTTTAGATCTTTAGCTATAAAACGAAGTACATGCAAGCATTGGGTATAGATGTAGGGGGATCAGGTATTAAGGCCGCATTGGTGGACACAGGGACTGGGTCATTAGTTAGTGAAAGAATACGTATTGACACGCCAAAGCCATCGACTCCCAAAGCAGTCACGGAAACGATCGGAGAAATTGTTGGCAGATTTGATTACCAGGGAACCATTGGAGTCAGCTTTCCGACAGTAATAGTTGACAACAAAGCCCTCACGCCTGGCAATCTAGATCCCAGCTGGACGGGAAATCAATTGGATAAGCTTTTTGAAAGTAAAACCGGACATAAGTACACAATTCACAATGATGCAGATCTGGCAGGTATAGCTGAAATGCGTATGGGAGCAGGTGTAGGAAAAATGGGTACTGTCATCATGATCACCATTGGCACAGGTTTAGGGAGCGGCGTTTTCCGAAATGGTATACTTATACCCAACATTGAACTGGGTCGTATTTTCGGACTTGATGGTGAACCTATCGAATTTTATGCGGGTGATAGAGCCCGAAAGAAAAATGATCTTAGCTGGTCTGCCTGGGGAAAACGATTTAATTTCTTCCTAAGACATATTGAGCGTGTTTGTACTCCCGATCTTTTCATTTTGGGAGGTGGTGCCAGCAAGAAGTTTCATAAGTATGCTCATAAGATTGACATCAATGTTCCAATCGAAATTGCCAAGTTTCGTAACAATGCAGGAATAATTGGAGCAGCCATGACGGCCGTGGAACCATAGAAAGAAGAATCACCTTGGTCTGGACCAGTTCAAGATTTCTCCATCCATATTATACCATTGCAATGTATCAGAATAGGTAATCCAACCTTCGGGAGATTTGTATCTTAATACAAAACTCATCGGACCGATAGCCGCCGAATATATGCCTTCATGGTAGACATTATTGAACCCAAAAATGCTGGAAATTAGTATTACACTGTAATTAGCATCATTATACGGCCCAAAATCCCAACGAATACCATTTGATTGTTTTGACAGGTGAAGTGATAGAGGCTCATCTCTTGTCCTGCTATTCCAATCATCCAATAATTGGAGTGGCTCCACATTAAGTTCCTTTACAATGGAAGAGGTCTGATCCAGGACCCAGATTTGTCTGGCACTTACCTCCAATAAATCCAGTTGTATGGGATCATAGAGCAGACCAGGAGCTTCTTCCCTAAACAAAATACTACGCAATTCACTGGCTTCTCTTGCTCTAAAAACAGGACCTGTTAATAAAAGAAAATCTTCCTCTTTGCCATCAAAGAGCATGAACTTCCCCACAGCTTCATAATGGCCCTTACTGATCATCAGATCATCCTTGTGATTTTTAGAAACTAATATCGAGCCTATACACAGTATCACAAAGCTAAGAACAGATAATATCAGTGTTGTGGTATTTCTGGTACTCCATTGGCTTAAAACATAAATTATACATACACCAACTGACCAGGCAAATAATGTAAGTGCTCTATCAGTCACGTCCAACCTATATGCGACGGTATGTAATGGAATCAAAAGGGCAATGAAAGCAACTAAAAGTAAAACAGCAAAACGATGCGTACGTTCTACCAAAGTCAAAGCCCCCACTAAAGTTGCAATCAAAAACAAAGTTGTCAAGATTGTATCTCCTACCATTCCTGAGATCAATTTGAATGATAGAGCTATAAGACCTGTTAAAGAATAGTCAATACCGAACCCCACTAGAACCGATTCCAAAATCCAAAATCTCCAGAATAAATAAATTACTGAAATCAGCGGAAACACAATCCAGTACTTTAAAATGCTTCGATCGTACTTAAAGAGAAATAGTAAAACGATAGGGGCAGTCACATAAATTTCCTTGCACAGGCAAGCCACCATAAAGAAGACAGCTCCCAGTATACTTTTCCCGATATTACGTTGCTCTACTGAACTGATATACAAACCAATAGAGATCGCAAGGAATAATAGGCCTGCTAAATAATGTACGCATTGAATTTGGTGAACAATGGCTATTATGGGCGCCAGGAGGCAAATAAATATTGCTCCAATCCATGACCATAGAATTCCACACCGAGATTGGAGAAGTCTGGCGGTAAAAAAGTAGACACCGAGGATACTCAACAAATTAAAAAAATAGAACCCATGGGGCCTAAGACCAAACAAGAAATAATTCAATTCATAGAAGATATATTCCATTGGAGTGAATAGTATTTTTGATTGCTCATAAAATGATCTATCAAAAAAATATTCATACCAGGCATGCTTTTGAATTTCTACTAGCAGATGAAAATCGTCCCACGCCCACCAATCATCCAATATCTCCACATAGCAAAGCATGACAAACAATAAGCCGAGAAATCCGTAAAGCCATCTGAGTCTTCTTGATTGCATTGAAATGAACAATGACTTAAGACTAGTATTATTTATATTCCAAAAATCAGGATAAGCTTCCTTAATGAAGGTCCTCATCTTGGGTGAATTGTGCACTGCCATCCTATTAGTACGTGAAGCATCATGTACACGGTATTTAGCAAGAATCTCAGGCACTTGTACCGCTTCTCCACCTTCCAATGCAATTCTTATCCAAAGGTCGTAATCTTCCCATCCTGCCGCACAAGGGTTTTCCAAATAGCATCCAACTTTTTGCAGCCAATCACCCCTAATCATACTCATGTTGTCAATATAGTTTCCCTCTCTCAATCTCGAAATATTCCAGGGCAAGTAACTGAGGAGTCCATCATTGTCTCCAAATTTTTGAATAATAGGATAGGCAAATGCAGCATCTGAGTGCTCCAGCGCGCTCAGGAGTTTTTCCAGGCAGGATGGCAAAATAAAATTGTCAGAATCCAACATGAAATAATACTGGCTTGGTGCCGCATTGATAGCAATATTGCGTGCCCCTACTGGCCCAATATTACTTTTCGTAGAAAGAATTAGAAGTTGACTAAATCTATCTTGATATTCTTTGAAAAAACTTGATAGAATTTCGGTTGTTCCATCTATTGAACAATCATCTACAATAACCAGTCGAATATTGGGCAATGTTTGTCTGACAACAGAAAGCAGGCACTCTCTGAGAAATTGGGCCTGATTATAAGTTGGGAGAATTACACATACATCATCGTATGCCATATTAGATCCACGCTTATCAAATAGCACCTTATACTTCATCAACTTGGCAGTAGATCAGTTAATTTCCTTAGCGTACTGGACATCGATTCGCCAGCGATTAAAGCATTATATTGCTTCTTTGCCAAATGTGAAGCCATTTCCTTGCCTTTAGAATCTTTCAAATAATAACGAATCGTTCTTCCCAGTTCCCCTTTTGATACCTCGACAAAAGGAATAACTTCCCTACGGTTTTGAGAGATCAATGGCTCTGAAATGACGAGAGCTCCCTGAGCTACGCCATGATATATGAGTCGATGCGACTCAAAATATATTTCCGAATCTCGATGTAAATTAAGGACAATTTTTGACCTCTGTTCGAGAGCACAAACAGTTGTGGAATTTAAGCTTGTATTCACTCCAGGACGAACCGGTTTACTACCATTTTGAACTAACAAACAACATTTGAATTCCATAAGATCTTCCACCATAGTTGCAATCAATTCCTCCCGCCTGCATGTATACCCTCCCAAAAAGAAGACGTCTATCGGCCGATCTTCATACTTGCCAAGTAATCGTGAAGGACTTTGATAAACCTCATCACCAAAATAATAAGATGAGTTGAAAGGCAATTCACTGATTTCCCGGAAATGCACATAATCTCTTTCCCATCCAATGGGCATATGGAAAACATTCTTGTGGTAAGAGCCAAGAACACCTGCGGTTCTGAGATCCAGATCCCAGAGGGCAAAGGCCTTATCTAAAAGGGGCAACGACTTTTCAAACCAGAGGGATTGGGGCTGCTCGGTAGTGATGAAAATAGTCTTCTCGGGTAGAGTTGTTCTCCCCAATTTTCTTCCCCTTCCAATAGCAAAGAACTCATGTGGAGCTACAATGATATTCCAGTCTTCATCGCTGAACACACTATTTTCATTTCCTCGCTTCACTGTAGAAAATTTCCGAAGAGAATGGGCAATCAATCCTGCTATTTCATCATGGTAGTAATTACCTTTTGAATTAGTATAAACTTTAAATTGGCCCATTAATATGTGTTAAGTGGCAATAGCTGTCCATTAATATCAACTATCCGAAAATAGTAAGTGCCGCACTCCATTCTTTCACAAAATTCTTTATCAGGTCTCCAGATCTCACCTCCGCTCAATTCCAAAATGGCAGAAGGTACAAAAACTGGAGATGTAGACATGAGGAGATAGAGAGGTGATCCAAATTCCAAGGGTATATCAAATTCGATGGCATCGAAACAGTCCTCATTATCGATTTTCTTGCGAGTCCAACATTTTCTTGGTAACTCTGATTGTATAGCAGGTAAACGCTCTATGAGGGTAAGCAGAAAATTATAGATGCCGGGGAACCACTTTCTGCTAAAGAGTTGCTCAGATTCCTCAAACCATAGCCTCGCTCCTGATTCAATTCTCGCCGATTGATTGTAAAAGTGTACAACTTCAGCTTCAGGCATAAAGGCTGCACGAAAACCGTGTTTCCTGACTCGTTTCAACCAATCCACTTCTTCATAATACAACCGAAATCGTTCATCAAAACCACCCACTACCTCAAATACTTTTCTTTTGAACATAAGTAAAGCGCCTGAAAGTCGTGAGGTCAAAAAAGAGTCGCTAGATGTAACAAAGCGTCCTATTCCTTTCCACCAGATTCTAAAAATAAGGTAAGATCCTACGAAAGAAATTCGTAGAGACAATTTCTTAACCAACCGGTAAAACATAGAAGAGGGCTCCACTGGCGGTAATATGAATCTATTCTGATCATGCATCAATAATCTCGGACCCACCACGTCATATACATTTAGGGCATCTAATAGATGAGAGAAAGCATGTCTAGTAATTGAAATATCGCAATTCATCACACAGATCTCTTCACCCTGACTTACTTCCATGGCTTTGTTGATTGCCGTTGCATAACCAGGGTTCTCAGGCAAATCAATAACACGTAATGCTGGTATGGATATATTATCTATATTAGAAATGTTGCCACCATTATTGACCACAATGATTTCAACCTCCTCTGACACAGTATGCGCTATACTTTGCAGATTACTTAGTAACCTGACCAGGAGATCTGGAGTATAATAATGAACAATGATGATAGATATCATACATAAATCAATTGTTATCGGGGCAGCTCACAGACAAACAAGCATTGTAAGATACTGGATCACATCTACAGTTAGATGTTTTAAAAGATAGAAATCACAATGTAGAGATCCTTTAAAATACTTAGTACCTTCGTGATCAACGCGTTATAGAGCCAAGAAAAATAATTTGTGAAGAAAAAACCTATTGTATTTATTCACATTCCGAAAACCGGTGGAATGTCTTTGCTTGAAACACTCAAGCAAATGGTTGCCGGTGATAGGACAATTAGGCTTCAGGAATACGGTTGGATGTATCGACCAGGCACCTGGCCTCGTGACATACTGACATCCTATGAACTTGTCAGTGGACATATACCATTCTCGAACATTCAAAGTGAAATGGATGCTCACTATATAACATTGCTTCGAAATCCAATAGATCAGGTCATTTCACATTATTGGCAGATTAGAAGACCCGTCGCACAAGACCAGTCTCCAAAAGAAGAAAAATCAGTTAAATTAATTGATTTTAATCACAATAAATCTTTGGCAGAAGTAATCAATGATAAGGAATCGGGTATTAATTCATACATAGACAACATTCAAACGAGAATGCTTGGATGGATAGGTCCTTGCACAGATTCACCTCCACTTACCGAAACCCAATGGAATGAATTACTCGAGAATGCAAAATCAAGACTGGTAAATGAATTCACCTTTTTTGGAATTACAGATTTTATGGAGTCTACTTTACAACTATTAATGAAGACCTTTAGTATTAAACAACTCAAACCAGTGAATAAGGTGGTAAATAAAAGGCTACCTCACCAGAAAGACCCGGTTCTGCCAGACACTGCTCACTTGATTGCCAATCAGAATAAATACGATGTTCAGCTATATAAATACGCATTGAAACATTTTCAGCTATCTTGTCAGAAGAATGGCATCCAGATTATACATTAGGAGAAGATATGAAATTCCGACTTTTACCACCTAAGCTTGCAGGTGATCTTCACACTCGTCTCTATTTTGCCGGGTACATTTTAGGAATTATAAAAAGTCGATTCAGGAACAAATCACTACAGGATACTTTTGAGGAAGTTTATAAGTCCAACTTTTGGCGAAGTGATGAAAGCCGAAGTGGGCCAGGATCAGATGTAACACAGACGGAATCGATGCGGCGGTCACTCACCACATTTTTACGTGAATATAGGATTAAGAGCATATTGGATATTCCTTGTGGAGATTGGAACTGGATGAAGAAAATGGATTTGTCAGGTATCTCCTATATCGGTGCGGATGTAGTACCAAGTTTGGTCGAAAAAAACATCTACGAGCATGCATCGATGCAAGTTAATTTTAAGTGGATGGATATTCGGATGAGCCATCTTCCTACCGTGGACCTGATTTTATGTCGTGATTGTTTGGTACATTTCTCAACTAAAGATATCTCGTCAGCAATAACACAGATTTTAGCCAGTGGCTCAAAATATCTAATGGTAACAAGCTATGAGGATTGCCAGTATAATTTTAATATAACAACAGGCGACTGGAGACCCATTAACTTACGGATCAAGCCCTTTGACTTTCCTAAACCTTGTGTTGTAATAAATGAAGGCTGTACCGAAGGAGATGGAAGATATCGGGATAAGTGTCTACTAGTGTATAAAATAAAGGACCTGCAGGATATTCCCCGCTCACTTCATATCAACAAATTACGTTCACTTCTCCATGTATTTACTGCTCGTAAAATACGATAAACCCATGACAGCTCTCTCTCTTTTCGAAGGCTCTCCAACTCCAATTGCAGCAGATCATTCTCCACTTGCATTTGATGTAGCCATCGCTTGAAATCGTCCGGGTCATATAACTCATGATGCTTATCATAAATTGCCAACTGTCCTTCCATGTAATTATATTGACGACTTCCAATGATTCGGTACTCGCAGGTCACTTCGTTTACATGCAGAAAATCTGTAAAATTCGCCATTCTAATCCATAGATCCCAATCTTCAAACACCTCTAAATCTTGATCTAAATACCCAACCTCCGTCAGCAAATTCTTTCTAAAAAGAGCAGTCATTATCGGGATATAATTAGACTGGTACAATCTTTCACGGTCAAAATCCTTACTCTTAAAAAGTCTCTTAGATGCTGATCGCATTGTCAGACTACCATCCTCTCTCCACTGATAAAATGCCAGATTACAATCTGAGTATACCAATCCTATCTTAGGATTTTTTTGGATACAATCTATCAGTACCTGCAGATGTCTATCATAAAGTAAATCATCATCATCCAGAAAATTTATGTATTGGCCAATAGCTATTTGAAGTCCCTGATTTCCAGCAGCACTACGACCTACCGGTTTACGGTTCGTTAAATACTTTATTGGGAGATCGTTTTGAAATTCATCCAACAACTCTTCTATTTCAACTCCCCCATCATTTACAATTATGACCTCAAAATTCTTATAGGTCTGGTTAACCAAACTTGTTAATGCCTGCTTCAATAATTTTGGTCGATCCTTCGTTCTTATCACTACAGATACAACAGGGCTATCCATTTCCAATATATTAAATCGCTTACCGCGTGGAAAAACGCTCCAGAGTTTCTCGCCTACGATCTCTTCAGATTCTTTAAGAATAAAGGCCTCTGCATATTGGGCAGTATTAGAGACGGTAAGGGATCTAAATCTGTTTAATGCCTGAGCGATTTCAAAATAGTTCACTACATGCATTTGACTTGAGTAAGCTCTTGCGGCAGCTTCCTTATGAGACATCACTTTCGTAATATCCACCAGAATATTGGGAATCATGGGCGTACCAACTTCGTAGAAAGCCACGTGCACCTCCATTCTTATTTTTTCCAGCGCTTTACAAAGGCAATAAGCCGCTGCTCTGTGATCAGGATTTAATTCAATAGGAGATGGCACATAAATGAGATCCGGTCGAAAGCTCTGAAGGAATGATATCAGCTTATTCTTAAGTTTGAGGAAATCTATTTCCCTATCAGTGAAATTCCAAAACTCGAGATCGGGATCTCCCAAATGTCTGGCAGCCGCCATTGCTTCTCTTCTTCGTATTTCGACATAGTCCTCTGCTGTGTACCTTTGATCAAAATCTCCTCTAGATCCATCAGTAAGAAATACTACGTGAACCAAATCACCTTTCTGCCGATGTAATAAAATGGTGCCGCCACAACCCAATGTTTCATCATCCGGATGAGGAGCAATGATTAGTATTTTACCCCCTGATGTTGTGGAAGTTTCATAAGGGAATATTGCTTGCTCCTTTGGTAATTGACCTGAATTAATCACGTATTAACTTCATTTCATTCCAGAAAAGTAGAAGTTCAGATTTTGTGATTCTTCCATCAAAAGCAGTAACGGTATCTCTGGCCCTTATTCGCATTTCATTAAGTTTTACCTTATTGGGTGCAATCATACATGATCGTACAGCCTTCAGTAGTGGATAAATGTAATTATTTGGATAAACATAGGCATTTACTCCACCTCTTAAATAATCTTGTCCGCCAAATGCCTCATAACAGAATGTAACACAACCTGCCGCCATGGATTCAGCAACGCTGGCATTCAACGATTCAAAACAATTTGTGCTGATAAAAAATCGAGACTCCTTCATCAGCTTGGAAACTTTCTGGTGACTAAGTCCCTTGAGTTCGATAATTTTCCACGGTGTATTTTCTACCCATTTATCCAATATTTTTCGAGCAATCCTAAAGTCGTGATATCCTGCCTTCTCATAGTCCTCCTTGGGAAACAGAATAATTTGCTTCTTTCGATCTTCAATCTTACCCAACGAAGTTGAGTAAAAGTAGGCTGGGACGAGGGGTGAGACAATCGAAACCGGGATCGGCCAGAAATCAATCAAAATTTTTTCCAGATGTTTCATGACCACCAGAGCTCTCTCATACCCTAGCTCCTGAAAACTCCTCGCTTGTCCAAGGGCATCCGGAATCAGAAATCCGTTCTGTATAAAAATCACTTTTCTACAGTCGAGTTGCTGAATGATCTTAATTCCTGTCATGACCTCTGGTACGATGAGAATATCTGTACTCCTCACTTTGTTCACCAATTGTTCTAAATGCATGCGCTTGAGATCCATTAGAATCCAGGACAAGTCAGTGTGTTTGTTTTGAAAAACTAATGCGGCGTCGACACCCATTTTTCTGGAAATACGGTTTAAATGCAGTATCATACCCACACCCCAACTCGGAACAGAGTGATCGGGCACTAAAAAATATACCCTGCTAGTGGTCTGCATTAAGTAGTTTTTTATCACACCCAAGAGCGAAAACACATTGACGACAAATGAAATCGTCAGATGCCTCTTTAAGTCCGTATACCTTAGCGCGTATCTCTTGCATCTCGGGGCTTACAAGCACTTCGCTTACTGTCTGCCTTGTAAGGTCTCCCAGGATATATTGTTCATAATAGTCCTGACAGCAGATGAATACCTTTCCATACGAATTAATATGCAAATGCTGAATAGGTCGAGATCCTAACAAATCACAACCTGCCAATTTTTCTATCTTCTCATCTAACTTTCGTCCCTTTTCCAGACATCCTGCTCGATTTGTGATTTCATAAGATTTGACCATTAGTTCAGAACCCCGAAAGTACGTTTGAATCTTCTTAAAGTTCATCTCATGTGTGAGATCCTTTTCGCCCAGCACCGCGACTACCATCTCATCGGCTATTTTTACTTGACTTAGATAATCCAGATTTTTCAATATCCCTGAAAGTCCCCTATACTGTCTTTCCTCTTGATAATAATTTTCATCCAGTGAGGACAGATTCACCGATATAAACCGCAGTCCTCCCATTTTCTTGATCGTGTCAATCTTGTGGGGTGTCAATCCTGAGCCATTTGTGTTGATACAGACAGGAAGCCTGTATTTCTTAAGAATCTTGATTCTGTCTAAGAAATATCGGTCTAATGTGGGTTCGTTATAGTTGATCATGAAGACACCCTCAATCTGATGAAAATCGGCCAGTTGCCGAACGATAGATTCATACAAAGAGAGGGACATTGTCTGCACATCCTTTGGCGAAATCGAGACAGGACAAAAGTTACATCGCTGATTACAGTGCGCTGTACCTTCGAGCGTTACAACCTTTAATCGATATCTCGTTAGTATCGATGTATTTTCAGGTATTATCCAGGCCTCCTGTATAAGTTTGTTCAATGTAGAAGAATGAATATCCTTACAATGGATTTCCTGTACTCTAATGCTTCCGAGCAGCTCAAAGTAGGGATGTTTCCTGGCAATGAAATCATCAGTAAGAGGATTATAGATCTTATCTGAATTAAAGTGTAGGAAAGGTTCCAATATATAGTCAACAGCTACCATACAATATTCTATTTGGTTGCCATTATTACAACTTGCTCAAGGGGTCGAAATGGCTTTATTGCTCTTGGAAAGCAATGCTCTAAAACCCATTTCAAATTTTCTCCACTGATTCGGCTTACAAGGTATTCTACAATGATCTTTGCTTGCAGGAAAATGGACCTTGGTCTCCTGTCAAGTCTATATATAGAAGCAATCCTTGAAAAGTGCTGCGATCGGAGTAGTCGTGTCAGAGATAAATAACTATACTCCTTCAAGTGCAAACCACAGGAGGTTTTATGATGAAACATACCGGAAATATCATGAGGTCCATATAATTTATTCGGAGTTATACAGACATACGTACCCCCTTTCTTTAAGACTCGTTTCACTTCTGACAAATGGTGTGGGAGGTCATCCGGGTGGAGATGTTCAACAAGGTGACTACTAAATACGATATCAACACTTTCACCTGCCACAGGATATGGAGTACTGTCTGATATATGCATATCTGTATTTTTAGGCACCTTACATTTAAGAGGGATCTCACATGCCTCTACTGAAATCATCTTCTTTATGAGGGGAGCTATTTCATTCATTAAAGCAAAATTCCCACCACCTATCTCCAGAAAGACTGTTGATTTATCCAGTAAAGGGCGAAGTAAAATCATCTTAAGTCGATTTGATTTTACTCCCTCATCCTCTGCCTGATTTGTCCCCTCAAGACTCTTCATGGTATCATAGTACTCCTCATACACCTCAGCGTAAAGACCTCGTCTTTCCTCCCTTGAACTCGACATCAATCGTCTGGCTAGTCTCTTTTCTAGTTTGTACTGATGTTCTGCTAAAATCTTCGAAGTCATCCTTAAAATTATTAAATAATATCAGAGCACCCCTTTGTAAGGTAAAATCGGCTCAAAAGGTCCTCCCGATCAATTTTAGAGGTAAAAGACTTAACAACCAGATGTAATTGATTCGGTTCTTCTTTTATCATCCATCGATTTCTCTCCAGTATTGCTTCGAGTTTTTCGTCTCCGGACAGCCACATAGATACCTTCCTCAAAGCCTTCTTAAGGGCAATTGATGCCAGGATTGATGTTATAAATTTGATATCATTTTCATTTTGACCATCCCAAATGATATCCACTACTTCAAGCACCCTTGCCTTCTTCACATATACACACAGAACCGTGTATCGCCCCTGAACTTTATGGTACACAAACCGGTACTCGTTATTAGGTCTCGATATATATCGCCTATAGATCCATTTGTAATCTCTGATAATCGACACAGGGTATCTATGGGCAGCCGATGACCATAATTCATCGACCATAGACGGAGTTCCTGGATGATCCATCCCACCCTGTAGCCTTAAATCGCTAAATTTGGGTTTCAATTCCCAGTACTTCACTGCCAATGGAATTCCATAGTCCAATTTGATACTTCCCAATCTCAAAATGCGTCTTCCTGGGAAACCATACATTAGAGCTATGTCATTTACTCCACCAAACTCCCTAAAAAAACTCTGTACTAACTTCTCAAGAGATCTTCCACTTGTGGCCTTTGCCCTGCGAATACTGAAAGTATCTACTGAATGCCCTGCAGTGTAAATATCACCCTGGTACTGAAATCTTGCTGCCTGTACTGCATAATGTGACAGCATCTGATCCCTATCCAAAGACAGCATGATTCTTGATTCATTGGGATGCTTAAACTTCCAATACCACTCCTGGATCGGTCGCTTTAGACCAAAAATTGTATTAAACTCCCTGTTTATCAGCTGTTCATCGCCTTTCTGGTATCCTCTAATCACAAAGTCTTTCATCCAATAGCAATGTTCATTGTCTGACTAAAATAATCACGATTTCATCAACTTAAGGCTATCATCCTGAATAATTCTGGGCTACAATCGCTCCTAAACAACGATCACATTTGCAATTTGTGATTCAGTCTAGAGAATCCCATCGAACGTACTCTCAAGATTTAAACCTCATTTGGCAACTTCAAACCATCTTAGAAGTCAACCTTGATTCATGTCGGCTTCCTAAACAAAAACAAGTTTGAAAGATCAAAAACTAATAAAATAAATAGGTAAGCTAATACCAATTCATTACATATAACCTTAACAGAATTCATTATTTTCAGGCAGTTGATTGGTCGTTGGTTTACATCATTTTGCACTTCTTTATTTGGTGGACTCGTAGAAACCGATTGAGAAGTGACGGAGATCACTTAGAGTAAATTCAAAAAAGAAATGCACAGACTAAAGAGTAATGTCCTAACCTTATCTGACGTTTATGTCATATAGTTTTCGATTTGTATGCCAGCGTGGAGACTTGGAATATAAAGCCCTTGTTCTGGCAGCATCATTAAGATATCACCTTTCTTGTGCCTACGAACTCATTGCCTGCATACCCTCAGATACAGATTTACTGCGTCCGTCGGAGATAGCCATCGATTCTCTTATTTCACTTGGATGTCAAGTACAATATATCCATAATCCCATTTCACCTGATTATCTTATTGGACATAAGTTTGGCTCCTTAGTCATCCCCACCAAATGTGCTTATAAAGTCTTTCTTGACTCAGATATCCTTTGTACTCAGGTATTTACAGGATTCCCCATCAAAGGTCAACCTCCATTCCTTGCAAAATTGGAAGATTGGAATCACCATACTCAGGATGAATGGAATACCCTTTACAATTACTTCGATTTAGGAATGCCTAGATTTATATTCCGTTCTACTGTACTAGATGAACCCATGCCTTTATACTGTAATGCAGGTGTACTTTGTATTGATGCAGAAAGTCAAATTATCGATAGATGGTTAGAGGTCGCGCTAGATATTGAACATAATCTTGAGATTCCAAGAAAAAGGCCAAATCTGGATCAACTGGCACTTGCCATCACATTGGTGACGGATGGATATGATACTATATTGCTTGATGAACGTTATAATTATCCGGCAGAGTTGAGAACATTTGATCCAATATTAATGCCATTCTTCTGTCATTATCATAATCCAGCAATGATTCTTGCCAATAAATATTTGACTGATCTATCGAGAAAGATTGCACAGAATTACCCCATTCTTCTCAGGTTAGTAAAATCTCAAAAAAATCCAGACTGGAAATATATTTTTGATTTTTACTAATTGTACAGGAGCAATGAAAGATCTGGCTCGTCCTTTAATATCGACTCTAACTGATCATACTTTTTTATGAGTTGCTGACAGAAGGGTGCCAGCACCTTATCTCCTAGCAAATGAATGTTTTCATAATAATGGACAAACAAAGGAGCATTGAGAAGATCAATGGGGAAGATGGGAGAGGAACAATGATCTTTCTGACTCAAAAGATTGAATTTAAGTCCTAGTACCTGAATTGCTATTACAAGAGAAATCTGGTCAAGAAATGGACGGGTCTTAGGAAATTTTGTTGGATCATTCAGCAATCTTGCATACTTCATCCACGTGTCATATATCTTCGATGAATCACGTATCAGCATCAATCCTGAATTAAAACTGAGTGGTATTGATTCACCAGATGCCCAGGCCTGATAACTAAAGGAGGATGGGGTCAAATCAAGGAAACGGTAAATTTGTCCCCATTCTTCTTGAGTTAGATCGCAAAAATCTGTCAGCCTACCTGCAAAATCAACCTGGTGATCTGTCAGAAAATCAATTGTGATAGGACTCAAGAGTAGCATGTCGCTATCCATGAATATTAAATACTCACTATCATGGTCGATGGCACAGCACATCATCTTATGTGCAATTGGATAAGTAGGATCCAACACGTTATTGATCTCTATCATCCTGACATTACAATTTCGTAAAAAATTTAGCATGACATCTGATAGAGGAAGCATGCGATCTCCAACTGGAACGGCAGCAATAATTTCTCCTTGTACCTTTTTGTTTTCCAATAACGAAGCTATTAAGAGTGCTGCCTGTTTCTCTATGGGTCCACCCTGGCAGACCAGGACAAAATCAGCTGATAATTTTTGATTATCGTTACTATACTCAATCATGGGTCAATTCATGGATCAGACTTTTCATATAATTAAGTTCGTCCAGTGTATCATCCAGATACTGAGAGAGAGACTCCAGTACCATATCATTTGTGGCTACTCTTCGATACTTAAGTTGCGCGATTTTTATTCGATTAATGACTTCACGTATGACTTTTAACTTCATGTCATTTCTTTCAGCAGCTGCTGCGCGAAGTTCATCAACAATAATTCTTTTTCGTAGGGATGTGGTCATTCTTCATTTATTTTGAGTTCAGATAAATATGATTAATCTCCATCCTATTTATGCGCTTGAAATTTTCAACTCTTAGCAGTTCATCCTCATTCAGCCCCCTTTTCCAATTCTTCATTTTTTCTCTCTTGACTCTACTTTTCAACCTTACAAAACACGTTTGCCGAATATTGAGGAAACTTGCGATCCTTCTCCTAATTTCTGCCGGCTTTGCTATGACATCTTCCTGTCTGATTTGTAAGATTTTATGCGGTCCAAATTGATCAGCATATAGTCTCAGTGCCCTATTAGTTTCAAGCCAATACTCTCCAAGATGAGATATATCTCCGCCTGGAAAAACATGTGACTTATCATTGTAGATTTTATCTGGATCCTTCTCTACACCGAAGCATCGACTCAATCCTTCTCTTTGAGTCGAGGGCCAGATATGCCGAACATTCTTCTTCCTCATATCATCTCTTTCAAAAAGATTGAGCAAACTACAAATGACGTCTTCCATATTTCTTATCGTCCAAATAAATTGGGCATTCGGAAAAAGCTTGTGGACCAGCATAATCTTATTGGAGAGATGAGGATTCTTACTTAGGAAGCGCGGTTGCCTATCAGGAATAATCCGCATATTTTTTAACACTTCACCAGTGAACGCCACCTTCAGCGCCTCCAGATTGACATTTACCTGAGAATCATGATTCAATCCAGGACAAATGTTGCCACAAACATCTGACGCAATTGGCACGCCCCCGATATTATTCCAAATTCTTCTTAGTTCAAAAGGACACCCGATAAAATGATTGACTGAATTAAGGTACAACCCCATAAATCCCGTGCCACTACGCATAGTACCTACAACGAATACTGGATTTTCTACGGCTCTTCTCGCAAGATCAATTCTGGTACTCAACAAGCTAAATTCAATTATCTATTTCCACAAGCCAGGTAAAAATCACTAATATAGCAAATGCCTCCAGGTACGCCAGTAATAACATCCCGATCCCTATAGTATTCATCATCGATACGCCGTAGCTCACTATAAAGACCAGAGCCAGTATACAAGCAGCATCAAACCTCTACAAGGATCTGTCTACCGCACATGAACTCACAGGGAGAAATGAGATAATATAAAACTGTTAGTTGAGTCGATCCGTAGAGTGGCAGCTAGTGGATTATATGATGGAGATGCCCTGGCCACAGCTGGAAATAAATAACCGCAGACCGATGCGACGCTATTGATAAGTAAAGGTGACCCTGGATCCATCCGATGCATAGCGTACCACCGGAAAACCATAGTTATCATACTCATATGTATATGATTCGAGAATTTCTGATCGATCCCCCGAAGCTGTGGTTATTTCCAAAAGGTTATGATCAGAAATTAAATTTTCAATTTGGATAGGATACCAACTATTCTTAAGCAGATAAGCTCTTGGAAATGGAGATCTACCATTATCAAAATGATAGGTGCGGTTATTTTCTTCAAATATTCCAGCAGATCCTTGCGGATTAAGACTTACTTTAATGCCATCATCTCGATGGCTACCCAATACAAAGGACTGAGATACAGTAGCATTATTAGCCAGGCTTATGCGTTCTAATTTCCGTATTCTATAGTGAAATATTACCTGAGGTCTATGTGAAGGAATCATACCAGTGATTGTATCAATCATATCAAATTCATTATAATGATACTTCACGAGATATGGACGATGCCAGGGTCCTGGCCAGGCGGACTCAACTAGTTGTCCTACGTTATTGTAAATATTTCCAGAGTCTATCCAATTTCCGTCTGTATCATAATCAAACCTAATCTCTCTCATTTGATTGCCACTTTCATCAAAATACTTCAGAACCCTCAATAAATAGTCTGGAGGAGGATCCTGAAAGATTAGATCTTCTTCATTAGATTTGTTGCAAGCGATCAACAATATCATGGGAAAAATCAAGATTATGATACATCGCATGCATTTTCAATTTGATTCAAAATAGTGTAAACCCTTCAAATAACTATGCTGTAAAATGTGATGGTATCAGCTGATTTGACCTATTATAAGTAACCCTCTTCACACCCAATCAGACCATTTGATGGTCTGACCCGTCTGCATGGCCTTGTTAGCCAATGCGACACTGATAGCACTGTCACGACCGCTATCATAACTCACAATCGGTGTTTTATTTTCCAGAATGCAGGTCACAAAATGGGCCAGGGCATGAATGGTAGGTTCAGCATCCTCGTGACCGGGTTTAGCATCATAAATCAAGATGGGTTCACCCTGCTTAAGTTGAGCAGTTGCACCTGATACAGCATCTACATCTGCACTTTCATCAGAGATGGCCATCATGTAGGTAGGCTCCACCCAGAGTCTGGCCTGATATCCATCTCCACGCATAATTTGAATGGTAGCATTTTTGCCATAGAACTTCATCTGGAATCCCATCTGTGCATTCGTGGTGAGACATGTGCAATCTACTTTCAATCCATCGTCAAAAATAAAATGAGCATTAATATTGTCGAAAGTTTCTCTGCCATCTTTCCAATAATCGATCCCTCCATATCCCTGTACTTTGACAGGATGACTTTCTGTGATCCACTGTACAATATTCATTTGATGAGACGATAACTCTGCCATCAATCCACCTGAATATTCGCGATACATCCTCCAATTGATTAGACGTTCCAACTTAGGGTCTGAAACAGGACGTCTCCAGTCTCCATTTCTATTCCAATAGCACTCCACATGTGACAGTGGACCAAACTCATCGCCTTTGATGATATCCTTCACTTTCTGATACAAGGGATTGTACCGATGCTGGTACCCCACCTGAAAAACCTTTGATGAATCCTTAATGATTGGTCCAAGAGCGAGCGCATCCTCAATGGTGAGCGTAAGCGTTTTTTCACAATACACATGCTTTCCTGCATCGATGGCATCACGTACCATTTCAAAATGGAGATGCAGTGGAGTGGCAATAACGACGGCATCAATTGATGAATCATCGAGAATAGCCTTATAGTTTGAATAGCCTTTTGCGCCATCTGCCGCGTACTTTAAGCCTGCCTCTAGTCTGTCCTTCTGGATATCACAGCACGCCACGACATCCGCTCCTTCCAGCTTACCAATCACTTTGATCAGGCCTTGCCCTCGACCACCCGTACCGATCACACCTACCTGCACTTTATCCCTAAACAGCCGCTTTGAAAGCCTTGATTCTCCTTCCAAGAGAGGATTAAAAACAGTCGCACCAACAGCAGCCATGGTCCACTTTGATGTGTTTATCAGAAATTTCCTGCGTGAATCATGCATATTCTACCTTTCATAAAATTCGTCCTAAGTTTAGAATAATATGCCCTCTTTATAAGAACTAAACTCATTATCAAGGATGATGAAAATATGTGAAATGGGAGTTTATTCCTATCTAAAGTCCTCAGGAACCACATCAATTACTAGGTCGATATCCTGATTTAGTATCAATTATGTTCTTCCAGGGTTACTTTCCCGCCACACTGCAAAGATATAGACATCCATGTCAATTCTCACATTTCCAGAAAATGGTCCATTTGTTTGAGAAAGCCTTGAGGATTTGCGTTTCTCACTTTTCGAAAGGAAGTTACAGATTCTTAGTAATCAGGATGGTAGAGTTATCGATAAGACTGGGGATGCCCCTTGATAGACTGAAGCCATGAATGATAAATTGAACACAAATAATAGGCAGGGTCCTGACCTACTTCTCGATTCCCGTGTATTTCTTATATATAGCGCGATACCCCAACACTCTAGACAATGGCCCCAAGACTGATGACAGCCCCACTTGTAAGCCCCTCGGAAGATTAGCTAACAGCGAAGGACTTTCCAAATATTTCAAGGTTACCATCGCTTGTAAAAAGGGAAGTTTCCCATTCTTGACTTTTCCGTCGTTTATTAAACCGACCAGATTTTCTAAGAAATAGTCGATATCCAGCGCAGGTTGAATGGTTTGCTCATATACCACAGGTTCTTCATGGGTATTATAATGGTTGTGTGGCACATTACTAGGCAAAGTTACTTCCTCCCCTGCTTTAAGGTGGTATTCTTTTCCCTCCAGAAAGTATGTCAGCGTTCCAGAAATGACCTTAAATGTTTCCTCCTGAACAATATGGATATGATCATCTACCGTCTTACCTTTGGACTTCAATGTAATCTGAAGTCTAGTGAATGCACCGTTGGTGTCGCGTGCAGTGTCCAGAAATTCAAATCGATCACCTGTATAATTGTCAATCAATACCTGTCCTCTAGTTGGCATAATCCTATTTTTAAATTAATTAATCGTTATAGGCATCTTCTCTGCTGCTGTCAATTGATCCGGCATCTCAAGATCTTGCATCAATTGGATAGCATTTTGCAAATGGGTTTTTGCCTTTTTGGATTTCCTCATGAAAATATGTAATTCAGCAAGACGCAAATGCGACATCAAGATACACATAGGTAAGTTGTGTCCTTTGCTCAAGTCTATGTTCTCTTCAAAGCACTTTAATATCCTCTTGAAGTCTGGCAAGAAGCCCAGTAGGAATCGAGCATTATCGATAAGATGTCCCACCTGAATATTTGTTTTGTTCGGATACATTTTCATCAATTCATATCTCTCGAAATACTTTGTAATTCAAATCTTTCATGCTTAGGGATAATTAGTTTTACAAATGGCTAGTTCATTACAGATTGAGCTATGAGAAAGATACCACGAAGTGATCTCTCATATCATGAGCTTTGGAAAGTATTTTGGTACGTTCGGAAACAAAAAGTGATATTCCGAAATCCTATGGAAAATCATTCTGGTTTTGATAAAACCAAATACAGATCTGTCCAATTCATACTAGGAAAAAAACTGAGCAATGGCATTGTGCCCAATGAGTTAGATCAACAACAGTTGACTCATCGGATCTTATCTTGAATTTCGAAGTGCAAAAAAAAACGTTATGAAATTCACGAGATCTATTCTTATGACCTTCACCCTTTTTACTACCATTATTTACATGAGTTGTAACCAAGAAGGAGCGGGTTTCTCTCTACCTCCCGGCGATGCTGATGCCGGCAAAATGGTATTTACAGAATTAGGTTGCAGCCAATGTCACAGCGTAGCCGACATCACATGGGAAGGCGAGGGAGATGCATTTCATGTAGAGCTGGGAGGTGAAGTGAGCCGGATAAAATCATATGGGGAATTAGTCACCTCAGTAATCAATCCTTCTCATAAACTGGCACCTGAATTTAGAAGGCAAATGGAAGCAAATAGAAGTGACCAGTCACCGATGCCAAATTACAACAGCCTTATGACAGTGCAGGAATTAGTTGATCTTGTTACCTATCTACAAGATCAATATGAAGTCATACCACCTGAGACTCACTATAACAATTGGTAGAAAACTGGTCAGAAAGCAGCTAGTTAAAATCGCAATAAGACGGCACCTGTCTTTTGACCGGCATCGACATAGGTGAAAGCTTGTTCAACGCCATCAAGGGAGAAATATCGGTCAATAAGGGGTGGATAGAGCCCTGTCTCAAGCAAGCTTTTCATCTTATCCACACTTCCTTGTTTATCTACAGGAAAAGGAAAGATGACCTTTCGGCCACCCCCTATCGATGCAAATAGCGCATAAAAAATATTTTCCGAATTTCTTCCCAACTCTGAAGAAATATAGATTCCTTTTTTCGCAAGAATCTTTTTACACTTCCCAAAAGAGCTCTTACCTACTGCGTCAAAAACAAAGTCATATTCACCTCCCAACTCTGTAAAATCCTCTTTTTCAAAATTAAATACGCGATCTGCACCTAATTTTTTCAATAACTCTTGATTGACTGTATTTCCTACCACATCTACCTGCACCTCATCTAATACCAGCAATCGAAGCAATGCGGATCCAATAGCTCCTGTGGCACCATTGACCAGGACTCTGTCACCCGCTTTTATTTTTACTTTATTCATAAAATTAAAAGCATAATGTGCTCCTTCAATGCAAGCTGCTGCCTCCTCCAGCTTCACTGAGGGATTTAATTTTGCAATGGGCTTTGATATAGGTAACACTAAGAACTCGGCATGAGAGGAAAGCAAATAATCATCAAATCCAAAAACATGGTCACCTACCGCAAGATCACTCACATTTAGGCCTACTTCTACCACCTCTCCGGCAAAGTCAGATCCTGTGACAATATTCCGAGGTTTAAATAAGCCGGTAAAGAATCGAGACACAAACGGACTAGCCTTTATGGTGGCACAATCGGTTCGATTGACCGATGCAAAGTGTACTTTAATTTTAATCTCATCATCACCTACTGCATCCACTGGCAATTCCTCCAAATGTATCACCTCTGGACCTCCGTATTTTCTATAGCACACTGCCTTCATATTATTTCATTTTCGGTAGATACCCAGGTACGCTGACCAGGGTCCCACTGCCTTTTCATATTGTTTGGCCATCACTCTTGAAATCTGGGCTAGATGATTCAAGTCGTGAACGGTCCAGGTAGCCAACAGCTGAGATAATGTTACTCTACCGAATGCGGGATGCGAACCTTCCTTCTCAAGGTCGTCTGCTTTCAGGTCATACGATCGCAAGCTCTCTAAATTGGCTTTTCGTTTTTTCTCAAATAGGTCAAGAAGAGTAGGCAGATCCTCATTTGCATATAACTTCAAATGGGCAAACCGATCAAATGGTTGCCAGATCTGTTCTGATGCCCCACTAAGAATCACCTCTGCTCGTGCCATCCAATCCTCATCTTCACAGTAAATCAAATGTGCAAGCACCTGCATTGGGCTCCAGGTATTATCACCTTCATCCGACATTAACCATTCACGTGAAAGATTCTGAAGCAATGATCTCAAAACTCCCGGGGTTTCCTCTAAAATTTCGAGTGATTTCTCTAATGTATAATCCATCTGTCAAAACACGTATTTTCTTTGACAAATGTATCAGAATACTTTAGTGGTGCGCAGGAAGTCCATTAAATCAAAAATGCTATTTCACAATATTTCAGTATTATGGACAGGAATCTGATCAACCCACATAAGATTATCGATACTATGTTTAAGTTGCCAACTGCTATAATCCTATGCCTTTGCTCATTATCGATGCTGGTCAAAGCACAGAATATCACGATCTTGTCTGACCCCGATAATCCGCCAGCTCAATACGCATTAAAACGGTTATCAGCCACGCTGATTCAGAAGGGATACACAATCTCTGAGAATCATACTAACTATGACTATCTAATAAGTCTAAGTGTTCATCCAAACCGTCTGGGCGCTGAGTCCTTTGCGATCATTCCTGAAGGCAAGATAGTTTCTGTCCTGGCTGGTGACTCTCGTGGACTTATATATGGCACACTGGCACTGGCTGAGGAGATCAGGAATGGGGTACCGATCGGTGCGATAAAACCAAGTACGGAAGAACCGAATCAAACGTTTCGCGGTATAAAGTACAATTTACCCTGGGAAACATATCGACCTAGTCTGGCACTTGACCAACATTTGGAAACTGCCAAGGATCTTGGTTATTGGGAAGCATTTCTGGACATGATGGTCGAAAACCGTTTCAATGCGATTAGTCTTTGGAATATGCACCCATACACATTTATGATACAGCCCAAAAACTTTCCAGAAGCCAGCCCATGGACACAGGATGAGTTTGATGAATGGCAGCATTTGTATCGAGAGATATTTCGAATGGCTAAAGAACGTGGACTGGATACATATATCGTCCATTGGAGCATTTTTGTGAGTAAGGAACTCGCCAAGGCACATGATGTTGCGCATAGAAATTTCTACCCATACTACTATGTGGAGGGTGATACGACCGAATTAGTAGCAAGGTATATTCGTGAAAGCGTACGACAAGTGCTTGAGGAATATCCTAATCTAGACGGTAGCGGGATCTCGCATGGAGAGGGGATGGCGGGTATGACTCCATTGGAACGGCAGCAATGGATGGATGACGTAATCATAGCCGGAATGCGTGAAGTGGATCGCCCGGTAAAACTCATTCATCGGGTACCCTTTTCATCTGGGACATCTTCAGATCCGGGAGTAAGTAAAAATGTGGAGGAAGTGACCCGATCAGCTATGGAAGATTTGGGGGATACCTTCGATGGCCCTATATGGGTAGAAATGAAATTCAACTGGTCACATGCTCATTCAACTCCTGAATTGGTAAAGGTCCATGGTGGTAAATTGGGTGATACGTACTTTGAGCCTGCTCCCACTAATTACAAGATCACATGGCAAGCTCGAAACGAGGACTTTTTTGCACTGCGCTGGGGTGTTCCCAGTTTCATAAGAAAACACATAGCTTTCAACGGAAAGGCTGACTATGTGGGAGGATATTTTGTGGGCTCTGAAACATATATCCCCGCACTTGATTATTTCACCAATATAGAGGGTAATAAGAACTGGAAATGGGCTTTTGAACGACAATGGCTTTTCTATAAGTTATGGGGTAGACTATTGTATAACCCTCAAACACCGGATCAAATTTTTACCGCTGAATATATACAGCGCTATGGGGAGGCAGGAAAAAACCTGCTTAATGCGATGTCCTTGGCTTCTTCGACACAATTGAGGCTAGCATCACTTTATGATTCTCGTTGGGATTTTACACTTTATAGTGAGGGTTTTCTGGCATTGCAGGGAGACACTACAAAATATATCGGCATTAATCAATTGATTAATCAACCGTCCATGGCCAAGAATTATGTCTCAATCAAAGATTATATCGAGACTTTACGTGATGGTGGTAGCTTTCCAGCCGGCATGATCACACCTCCCATCCTGGCTGAAATGCTGGAGCGTGATTGTGAGGAAGCCCTTCGAATTATAGATGATATTGACGCGCAGGATAATGTTGCATTAATGTATGAACTGGCAGATATTAAAATCTGGTCAAATCTGGGTCTGCACCTGGCAGCCAAAATAAGAGGAGGGATGGCATTGAAAAAGTATCAAGACCTCCGTATACTCAGTGATCAGGCATCTGCAATTCAACATTTAGAGCAAGCTCTGAGATTTTGGGATGAGGTTATTAAAGTATCGCGACCTATCTATAAGGACATGCGACTCACTCACTATAACCATAATTTTTTCTATGCAAACGACGACAACTATTTTCACTGGGCTCTGATCAGGGATGAGGTGGCCAAAGATATTGAAGTGGCTAGGGAATAGGATAATTGTGTTGTTGGGTGGTCGGGGTCACTTAGGATTTCCGATCAAAAGGGCATGTCCTCCTGCCTCTATAAAACATTCATCCGATTGAAATTTTCGATGTGTTTCAATGATTTTCTGAAATAAAGCTGGATTAGCTGCTTGAATGTTAGCAAGCGAATTTTCATTTTGGTAAATAAAACTTCGTGTGGAATACATCTCAACATTCTGCAGACCTTCAGCGGTCCAAAACTTTTTGAATTCTGAAACAAAGGGATAATATCCTTCCTGGAATCCACTGGAGGACTCATTCCTAAATATGCCGCTATTCGCAACTGCCTGAAAAGTAGAGGGAGACACCTGATCAGGACGGTGGGCGGCTCGGGATATCAATCCTGCCAGAGCCGATAATCGAGGAATAAACCCCACCATAATTAATCCATCAGGACGACATACACGCACTAATTCAGTTGCACACTTTTTTCGACTTTCAGGGCGAAGTAAATGATAAAAAGGACCACAGCAGAATACTGTATCGAAAGAATGATCTGGAAATCTAGATAAATCGACAGCATTGCCAACGTGATATCCATTTACCCCTCCGCTAAGTCCCGCTTTATCCAATTGATATTTGGCCTGATCAATCAGTGATTGGGCAATATCAAATAGTGTGACTTGGTGTCCAGCTTTTATAAATGCGATAGAATACCTACCCGGGCCTGAACCTACATCGAGTATCTTAGCTTCTTTTGGTAATTTTGGCAATACGATATTCAGCGTTTCCTCCAATTCTAAAGCTCCCGCATCACTCGTCAGTCTGGACCATTCATCGAATTGATTGTAGTACGTGGTGACTCTGGTAAAATCCGTATCCATTGCGTACAATTTTAATTATGGACGATAGAATGGAAATTACCGTTACAAAATGTATTTATTCCAGTACCGCGTGACCCTGCTTCAATTTTGGCAACCAGACTTCATCCACGATTTTTACATAGGGTGCCTGCGATCCTGTGCCCCTGTCCTGGTGCTGTGATTTTGGCAAGTACACTATTTGTTTATTTTGACCGAGTTGATTCAGACCGGCAATGATTCCTTCCGGTGGACAGGTTTCATCCAGTAGTCCTACACCTACCAGCACGGGACAGGTAATATTAGACGTGAAATTTGCGACATCATAATATTGGCTTGCCTCACGGACCTTCACGGAGTCCTTACCATCCGT
The DNA here is from genome assembly GCA_050298535.1 of Saprospiraceae bacterium. Lineage (GTDB taxonomy): Bacteria > Bacteroidota > Bacteroidia > Chitinophagales > Saprospiraceae > JABDMH01. The sequence continues at coordinate 59,268 of JBNKUI010000086.1, read as the reverse complement.
TGCAAAATACCATTGAGGCCAGCCCCCTTTACGACCAAGAGCCGGGCCGTGCATATCAAATCCTGCGGGGACAAGAGCCATAGCCGCATCAATATCCGGATGTAGACCTGCAATCATTAAGGTTTGCATACCGCCCTGGCTTGTACCCATCACTGCGATGATGTCACCGTTCCAGTTGGGATGCGCCTTCAGATATTCAACACCTCGATAGCAAGAAAGGTACATTCTGAGAAAATAACTACTATATCGATTTTCATTGCCAATGGACGGGTAGTTTTTGAGGTCATCCTCACTCTGAGCACGGTAAAAGTCAGGCTCTTCATCAATTGGTAAATCATGGGGATTAATATTTAATGTCAGCCAACCTTTGCCGGCTTTATCTAGTACCCAATCCTTATTCAATCCATATACCCCTGCCCACTGCACAATCAAAAGGGCCGGAAATTTGTCCCCTTCGGCAGGCATGGCCATCTGCCCCATGATTTTGCTATTTCGAATATTGTCCATCTGGACTTTAGCATACACTACACCTTCTTCTTCAATTTCCTCACTTGTCACAGTATTCATTGGAATACTTTCAAGCTCTTTAATTTTTTCATTCCAAAAGGCCTCAAAGTCCTCGGGCATTTCTGCTGACATTTCCAGTTCATCAGGCGCACAAATACCTCCGGACACTACTCTATTTCTCCAATTGTTATCATTTCCCCAACGAACTTCGAAGATAACGCTCCCGGGCTCCTGGAAAACGTAGGTGTAGGAGCCGCTGCCTTCTTCTTTCACCATACCTTCTTCAGAAGTCCGCAAAGCTCCTGGCAGAATCCTGTAACGAAGGTTTTCATAAGATGAATCCACCGGAATATTGACCTTCCAAACAGCCGTATCACCTACTTCAAAAATACCATCTGTCTCATTTTGCCAGATTGTCAACTGACTATTGGACAGATAAAACAGACAACAGAATAATAATGTCAACACAGTTTTCATACCATTACAAAATGAAAGTGTGGTTATTTTTTACATTTTTTCCAGATCGAGCCTGCTGCTCCATATTTCATAAATAGGATCTCCTTTACTACTTTTTCCTGAGTGATGCCATGCTCCGTCCACTAATTCATAATGAAAAGGAAGTGCGGCTCCTACCCTGCTGTTATCTCTGGAAAAGAATTCAATATGCTCTGTATATACACCGTCTTCCGTAGTATAGGTGCCTCCTCCGGTGCCCGAAAATTGACTTGTCTCCGTATTGTAGGCAATCCATTGAAACCGTGTACCCGAAAGAATTTTCATAGTTTTCCTTGGTCCCATCTGGCGGGTCTGGACTTCACCTGTACCATCACGCTTTCGTCCTGTCATCAGCCATGCTCCGTGCAGATCACCCGGTGTACCATCATCAACCCGCTTCCAGGCTACTCCATCCACTATCAGAACATCGCCTTCCAATGAATAGGACAACTCAACCACATCATTGACCGTAGAAGCATCTAGCGAGTTGAATTCCACCGTGAATTTTATCTGACCATTATCCATAGCTTCCCAGGCACCACCATATGTTCCTTCAAACTCATTGGATGAGTAGTGGGCCGTAGAGAAGTAGCCATCAGTGACAATCGCCATTATTTTGGTGGACCCTTCCATTCTCTCCCAGGCACCTGTCATAGGTTGAGCATAAGTGATGACCACCATTACTAGGAATGTCAGCGTGCAGAGTGTTGAATAAATTTTCATTTTCATAATTCAGCTTTGATGTAAGAAGATACAAGAGGTGTCCGACATCTACAATAATGCAGCAAAAAATCGTATCACAAAGTAAAAAAGCGAAGGGCAGAGCAGACATCCCAGTCCTGTATAAAAAGTAGCGGTCATGGCACCATAAGGAACCAGCTTCACGTCTGTTGCTGCCAATCCCGCTGCCACTCCACTGGTAGTGCCAATCAATCCTCCAAAAACCACGGCAGAATGAGGATTATCCAATCCAATGAATTTGGCAAAAAACGGAGTAGCTACGGTTGCCACCAGAGTTTTGACAACTCCCGCGGCGATGCTGATGGCTATCACCTCTGAACTGGCACCCAGTGCCCCTCCAGTCACAGGACCCACGATATATGTGCAAGCTCCGGCACCAATAGTTGTGAGGCTGACCGGATCTGTAAAGCCCATGAAAGCAGCAATTAGAGCCCCCATAAAAAATGAGAAAAAGACGCCCACTAAGAGGGCCACGGAGCCAGCAAGACCTGCTTGCTTGATTTTATCCAGATCGGCACCCATGGCGGTAGCTACGACCGAAAAATCACGAAACATTGCCCCACCTAGCAAGGCAACACCGCTAAATAATGAATAATCCGCAATCCCATTTTTGTCACCCAAGGTGGCTAAAGCAAGTCCCAAAAATATGGCAATGGCTACTCCCGGAAGTTTCCCCCTTAATACGTTTTTACTAATAAAATTTGAAAATAACATGACAAGTCCCACCAGTAGAAAGGCAAATAAAAGACCATTCTTTATGAGAACATCTTCAATCAGGTTCATGTGTGCGTCCAATTTTTGAAATTACTTTCACCAGTGCAAAACCGGTGAGTGTCACAGCCACTCCGACCAATGCTGCCACCGGTCCACTCGATATGGCAGCATTTACATTTCGTGTCGCGGCCATAGCGACGATGATTGGAAGATACATCGAGCTCCAAAATAGTATCCCCTGGGTCGTTTCCATTTTCAGCCACCCCTTTCGCTTCATCCAAAGATTTATGAGCATGAGCAACAACATGGCAAAACCTACACCACCTACATCACCATCGATACCAATCCAGGAACCCAACGTATAGCCCAACCATTTGCCCAGTAAAAAACAGAAAGAAAGTATGGCTACTCCATATATAATCATGATGTGGAAAATATTTTCTGAAGTTCCTTCTTAGTCACTTTTCCCATTACATTTCTGGGAAGATCATCCTGCACCAGGTATCTTCGAGGTATTTTGTATTTAGGCAATTTATCTGACAACCAGGTTTTTAATTCCGTTATTTCGACTGTACCTTCATTCATCACCAAACTGGCACCAATAATCTCGCCCCACTCTTCATCCGGAATACCCACGACACCACAATCTTTTATTTTTGGATGCTTTCGAAGAACCTCCTCTATTTCCAATGCAGATATTTTATACCCGCCTGATTTAATAATATCTACTGAATTTCTGCCCAAAATTCTAAAATAGCCATCCTCCACCACTGCCACATCGCCCGTCTTAAACCAACCATCAATAAACGCATCTTTTGTCGCCTCAGGTCTTCTCCAATACTCTTTGAAAACCGATGGTCCCTGTATTTGTATTTCACCCACCTGTCCTGCATCCAGGGGGTCATTATCTTCATTTACAATGCGGGCATTGACACTATCCAGTGGCTTCCCTATATAACCCGGTCGTCTTTCACCTTCGTACGGATTACTGATGGCCATTCCAATTTCTGTCATACCATAGCGCTCCAATAAAGTCTGACCACTGATCTCTATCCAACGATTGAGCGTCGATACAGGGAGCGCTGCAGAGCCGGAAACCATTAATCTAAAATCCTTCAATCGATTTGAAATAGCGATCTGTTCTTCCCGGGATAGGGATTGATAGTGATTGATTAATTTATAGTAGATGGTCGGTACCGCCATAAACACATTGACCTCACCCTCTCCTAATTTGGCAAGCACCTTACCTGCATCAAATTTTTGGAGGAATTGACAACAAGCCCCTGACCATAATGCACAGGATAATACATTGATAATTCCATGTACATGATGCAATGGTAGGATATTTAGGATATGATCCGTTTCCACCCATTTCCAAGCACGTACCAAAGCCTTAATCTGCGCCTCAATATTTTTGTGTGTAGTGACCACTCCTTTAGGTTGACCTGTAGTACCACTGGTGTAAAGGATCATGGCTGAACGATCCGCAGAAACATCCGGTAATTCTGTTCTTGTAGTATGAATCTGCTCGTCGGAAATCATCCGAATCTTAAAATCCTCCTCTAAAGGATTAAGCAGTGTAGCATATGTATCAGAATAGATCACTGCGGCAGCACCAGTATCCTCAATCACATATGAAATTGAAGCATAGGGATGCTTGGTACATAGAGGTACAGCAATTCCTCCCGCTCGCCAAATACCCCACTGAATGGCAACATATCTAAATCCCGGGTCGGTGAGAAAGGCAATTCTTGCTTCTTGCAAATCCTCCCTACCTGTTAATAGTTTTGCGGCTACCGACTCAGAATGGACGAGTAGGTCCCTGTAAGTATATGTACCTGTTTCATCCACGACTGCAATGCGGGATCGATTGTCCTTAGCATGCTCAAACAGTTGTATCATCAAGTTAAGATAGGAAATCAGAAGGAGGTTTTCCGTCAGGTTTCCCGATAGAAATACGAAATATATCGTAGCATTACTTGTACAAATCATCAAGTAATAATATATTTGTTGTACATTAATACAAGAAATAGCTAATGGCCCGGGAACAAATAGGTGAACTAGAAGAATTGGTTCTTCTTGCGGTAGGTTCACTATTAGATAATGCTTATGCAGTGACCATTCTGGAAACCATCCTTGAAAATACTGAGCGCAGGCTGGATGTCACCAGTGTTCACTCAGTGCTCAGGAGATTAGAAAGAAAGGGCCTGGTCACCTCAGAGATGGGCGGAGCTACTGCTGTACGTGGCGGACGACGTAAAAAATATTTCAGCCTTACGCGTGCAGGTCGTAGTGTCCTGGATGACATTATGGCCGTGCGGGTAAGACTTTATAATCAACTGCCCAAGTTGACATTTACTCTACCTGGACTATGAAGCAGCATCCACCTTCGTATGCTGATCGATTTTTGAATTGGTTTTGCCGGGATGAACTCATAGAAGATCTCCAGGGAGACCTCCACGAACTCTTTACTGAACGTATTGAGGAACAAACAAGATGGCTTACTCGCTTGCAATATTGCTGGTGGGTCATCCGATCCCTCAGATATGATGTAATTAAAAATCCACTGGGTAATATGAGAAATGTACATATGATACGAAACAATCTAAAAATAGCTTCCCGAATCATTTGGAAGAACAAATTAAATAGTTTTTTACTTGTGGCGGGTATCACCCTGGGTCTCACCTGCTTCCTCCTAATGGGATTTTATGTGCGACAAGAAGCTACTTACGATCAATTTCATAGCAAGAAGGATCGTATATACCGTGTCTGGCTCAAAGAGGATTATGGAGGAGATCAAATATTTTTCAATTCTTCCACTCCGGTAATTTTTGAAAGTTTTCTGGAAGATAATTTTCCAGAGGTGGAGCGTGCTATTCAAATTAATAACATTAGACTTAACATAGGTGAAGCAGAGAGCATACAAAGTGAACAAGTCAGTGTAATTAGTAAAGATTTTTTCGAAGTACTGGATTTTAATATTCTGGCACCTGTGGATGGTGAAGCATTGCCAGACAGAAATTCAATCATTCTTTCGCAAAGCTATGCAAAAAAGTACTTTGGTACGGATGACCCCATCGGCAAGACCTTAATTGTTGATCTCTCTGGGGAAAATCGGCTATTTAATGTGACAGCGATATTTGAGGATATCCCTGTAAACTCAAGTATTCAAATGGATATGGCCATATCCTCCGAGAATGACAACGTAATATATAGTGAACGTCAGCGAAAGGCGTGGTTTAACGTATCACCCGAGACCTATGTTTTGTTTCATGAAGGCACAGACCTTGATCAGGTAAATGCAAAATCCCAGGATATCATACTATCTGTGTTGCAGGATGAAGTACAGCGAGATGAATACAACATTGGTTTCCAACCTATTACTGACATCCATCTAAATACTGAGATTCCACCTGCATTGGCTCCTGTAGGAAACCCCAGTTATGTTTTTGTGCTAAGTATCATCGGATTGCTTGTACTCATAATTGCGATTATTAATTACGCTACCCTGTCGCTTGGACATAGCTTCGTGCGTCGACGTGAGATTGGCATCCGCAAAGTAATCGGTGCAAAAAAAGGAGGTATCATTGCACAATACCTCACAGAAAGCTGGCTTATAGCAGCCATCGCGATGATTATAAGTGTATTAATTACCTACATTTCACTTCCTCTTTTCAATGACCTCATCGGTGTGAATATTTCGGTAAAATTCGAATGGTGGCATCTGGGCCTGTATTTGGGGATAATTTTTATCGTAGGAATTGCTGCTGGAATTTACCCATCCTGGGTATTATCAAAAGAGAAGGCAACTAATATTCTAGGTGGGCTGAGTGGAAAAGTAAAAGCAAATCATCTACGTAAAGGTATGGTAACCTTCCAATTTATCGTAACCGTTTTTTTGGTGACCAGTACTTTACTTATGCAACGACAATTAGATTTTCTCAACTCGAAAGATCTGGGATTTTCTTATGAAAGTACACTTTCAATACAGCTCAGTCAGGATCCTAATACCCTTCGATTTACAGAAGCAATGGCCAGTGCCCGGGATAAGGGAAAAATCCTACAATCACAGCTAACGCAATACCCAGAAATACTTGCTACAGGTGTCGGGTCTCATTCATTTGGCACTGGTAATTGGGGAAGGGTATCCTATACTGATGACAATGAAGTCTTTCACAGATTCCGCATTAACGCGATTGATCCGGGATACCTTGAGACATTTAATATCAAAATGAAAGAGGGACGTTCATTTACACCTGACAATACTGCAGATCAAAAAACAAGTATTATACTAAATCAGGCAGCTGTAGATCACTTTGGATTAGTCGATCCAATCGGTAAGAAGCTGCCGGGCTCAGATTTTGGAGATCACAAAATAGTGGGTATTACGGAGGATTTTAATTATTCCTCCTTGCATTCACAGATCGAACCCCTAATCCTTATTCAAGACTACGATGCCATCTATCAAGGTATTCACGACCATGATTATGATGATAACCCAGTCCCCAAAGTTGTAGTGAAATATCGAACGGAAAATTTGTCACAAATTTATGATTTAATTGAAAAAGAATGGAAGTCTATATTTCCCAATGAAGAGCTGAGACTTTCATTCACTGATGAAAATATACAAGCTCAATACGATAATGAGCAAAAGATGAATCGCCTGGTTAAGTTTGCAACACTACTATCGATTCTTGTCGCCAGTTTTGGTCTATTAGGCATGACCATACTATTGATTAATAGTAAGATTAAGGAAATAAGCATACGCAAGGTGATTGGTGCTTCTGAGTTCAGACTTTTTGTCTTGCTGGCTCGGAGTTTCGCTCCACAGCTGATCATAGGCATTGTGCTGTCTATACCGCTCACCCTCCTTTTTATGAATAAATGGTTGGAAAACTTTGCCTATCAGATTGGCATATCTCCTTTCGTCTTTTTGCTGGGGGCTGTCATTTCAAGTATCATCGCTTTGCTGGTGATTTCGTACCACACAATAAGGGCTGCAAGAGTCAACCCTGTGGAATCTATGCGACGAGAATAATCGTGAAAGTGTATCTTGAGGGGTGAAACAGCTACCACCCAATCATGGCAAAACCGTATTCTATTGGCCTACTCGAAAGGACTGTAATGGTTCTGCTGACCATTTTATCGATCCCATTGACTGGCATGGGAATGAACCCTGATGGGTCACGTGATAGCAGTCAATATACTCATGTACAAAAGAGCATACAATCTCTAATTGATCGATCAGTACGACAAGCTGATCAGAGCAACCTCGATAGTGCGATTCTTCTCAACCGAACAGCACTCCAACTCCTCATTAGACAGGAGGAGCATGACACACTACTCGCGGCTATCCATTATAGTTTTGGATACGCATATGATGTCAATGGATATGCGAACCGGGCTATCAATCACTATGATACCTCGCAGATACTTTATGAAAGGTTAGACTTACATGAGGATGCTGCTCATTCCATGATCGGAAAGGGACTTGCTGCCTACTTTGCGGGAAATTTTGATGAGGCTTTATCCTACGATTTTCAAGCGCTTGAATATGCCGAAAAACATGCACTGGCTCAGGTCAAAGCTAATGTGTTGAATAACATTGGTGTTATTTATCGTTCCACAAATAAAAATCAGAATGCATTAGAGATTTACTTAGAAGTAGTTGAAATGTACCACACCTTAAAAGATAGTGTTCATTTAGGACATGCCTATCAGAATGTGGCTGTCGCGCACAATCATATGGGAAACGCGGATTCTTCCCTCTATTATCTGGACAGTGCTCTTCATTATCAGACACTAACTCAAGACACTTTCGAAATTGCCACTGTCCATGCTGCATATGCAGATGTGTATTTCAGGACTGTCAAAAAACTTGCAAAGAGTCGTGAGCACCTTCGTATCGCAGAGTCGCTTTTTAAATTATTCCCAGACCAAAATTTTCTAGGGAAAGTATATCTACTTTGGGGGCAACTGGAAAATGAAGATGGACACACCTCTCAAGCTCTACGGTATTTCAATGAGGGAATCGGACTGATCGAAAATACAGACCGGGAAGAAATGTTGATGGAATATTATGAAGAAATAGAAGCTGTCTATCATCAACAAGGTCAAACTGATGCAGCCTATGATCACCTAAAAAAATATCTAAACCTCTACAAGAAAATCCAAAATAGTGCGCGACTGGAGGCTATTGAAGAATTACAAACGAAATATGAAACCGAAAAAAAAGAACAGGAAATTGAACTATTAAATAGCCGCAATGCTATTGCAGAAGTTCAACTCTCTAATCGCAATCGGACGCTGATGATCCTGGGCATTGGACTCATCTTGTTAGCAGGTCTTTTATTTTGGGCATTGAGACTCAACAAGAAACTCAAGAAGGTAGCATCGGAAAAGGACACGCTTCTAAAAGAAATCCATCATAGGGTAAAGAATAATTTGCAGGTAGTCAGTGCCCTTCTGACATTGCAGTCCAAATACATAAAGGATCAAAGCGCCATCGATGCACTGCGACGTGGCCAAAACCGGGTCGAATCTATGGCTCTGATTCATAAAAATCTGTATCAGCACGAAAACCTGAAAGGTGTGGATACTCGTGATTATCTCGAAAGGTTGGTGGAACACCTGGTCAGCTCGTACCAGCTAGATGATCAAAATATTGAACTGGAACTTGAAGTACCTTCTATACAACTCGATGTGGATACAATGATACCACTGGGACTCATCATTAATGAACTGATAAGTAACAGTTTAAAACATGCATTTAAAGATCAGAAAGGCGGTAAAATCACTGTGCGTCTCAGAGAAAAGGGTGATCAGCTGCTTTTGCATATCGCCGACAACGGAGGTGGCGACAAAGATCAGGTGCAGGCCGCCAATTTTGGTCAATCCCTGGTGCGATCGCTGGTCAGACGGCTGAATGGGAACTTAAGCATTAATACAGAAGATGGATATAGGGTAGATTTGACCATCAAAGACTATAAGCGATCTGCCTAATGGGTTTGTCATGGTTATCCAATCAATCGAACCCAGGAAATAATTTTTTTAGTTTTTCAGTATCTACTTGTGTGCCATATTGACACAGTTCAAAAGCTTCTGCATATTTAATTCCTCTTCCTTTTTCCTCACCATAAAGTGCAATTAATTCAGCGCGGTACTTGTTGGCTACGTTTTCATTACGACTTTTTATCAGATCCAGGATAAAAGCCTTTCTTGCACTATCCTCTTTAGGTACATCTTCTCGATAGACAGCCTGCCAACTGTGTTCATCCGCCATTTGAGAAGGCATCGCTGCCATGCATTGCCATTTTAGATCAGCAACCTCATCTATACCTACCACTATAGCTGGGTCGAAAGGATAGGGCTTTTCAAAGCCATCTGAGTAAAACATAAATATTGGATTCTTTCGAGTAGGTTCTGTAGCGGAAGAAAAGAAAGGTGCGACGACAATGACAGAAGCATCCTGCACCAGGACTCCTGTATATCTATGATCCGGATGATAGTCATTGGGACGGTGGCAAAGCACAATATCGGCCTGCCATTCACGAATAAGATCAGCCACGACTTTTCGATTTTCAAGAGAAGGCATCAGCTCGCCATCATGGATGTCCAACACTTCAGTTTCTATACCAAAAATGTTGGCACATTCATTCACTTCGGCCCTTCTCCTCTTTGCCAATGGAGCACCAGCTTCCTTAAAGTGCCCTATATCTCCATTAGTCATTGCTACAAATTTCACGTGATGCCCCTGAGCGGCCCACATCGCTGCGACCCCTCCTGCCTTGAGTTCCGCATCATCAGGATGGGCACCAAAAGCAATAATACGTAGTTTGTCATCTTCCTGAGCGTTGCCAAATACAAAACCAAAAGACACAATCAGTGTCAAGATATATCTAGTAGACCAATTCATCACTCGTTTTGCTTTAAGCTACAAAATTGCCCGGAAAACACCTTAAAAAAGGCTTTGTGAGGAGCTCATGAATCACCCGAAATCAGCATAGCTCTAATGGTCGTTGCCATAATCTTCATCAAGAAACTGATATCTGGCTTCTACTTCAGATGGCATCATCTTACTTTCGACATCGATCACCATAACGGGTGGTTTTGGATCGTCGGATGATGCAGCGTCCCACTGCGGTAAATCCGTGCCATTGGGATCACCTGTCTTGATAAAATTTGCAAAATATCGCTGCATAGTTTTAGACACTTTAAAATCATCGGCCGACCATGCGTATTCCTTGATCAGGTGGAGATTTCCCATACAATATTCAATCTCACAAGCATGGGGCGCTCCGATGGCACGGGGCGGTGATGGAGCATCAGTATCGGCTCTTTGTGTTCCTCCTGCCAGACCGGAAACCAGTGTCTGGTCAAGCAGTGGGGGCCTCAGTTTGCTGTATAAGTATCGATACACAGGCTGTTCACTGTTCTTACGATGCAGATCGAACCATTTCCATGTACTATAGGTAATAAATCGATCTGACGCCAGGTCGGTGGCAGATCTTTCAATTTCATTCTTAGATCCATGAGGATACAATTTAAGCACCTGATCAGCTTTTTCCGGATATACCTGTTTTACCTTCTCCATGTAGGCTTCTTCCGTGTATGGTTGCCCCTGCATGAAAGCACCTCCGGGAATTTCCGCCGAATTCCATCCCAATAATAACGGCACCTGAGCTTGATCCCGCGCTGCAAATATGTCTTTCAATTTAAGCGGGATCAGATATCCATCGATCACTAGCGGGAATCCAAAACGACCTGATTCATTATAGATCTCATATATGTCTCGAGAACTCAACGCCCTCATCTCCTTGATACTCTTGTAACCTGCCTTTTGCACAAACTCCACGCCTGTTTTTTCAGCTTCCTCCAGAGATATCGGTGCCAGTGTGGGATCGATACTGGCTCCACTTTCTCCAATGGCTCCGGCCATCAAATCTCGAGACAACGGAGATGCCATCTGGATACTCACCGAAATTGACCCGGCAGATTCTCCACAAATCGTCACTTTAGATGGATCTCCTCCGAACGCTGTAATATTATTCTGCACCCATTGAAGAGCAGCCTGCTGATCCAACAAACCATAGTTTCCAGATGCCCCATAGGAAGACTCTTCGGAAAGGTCAGGATGAGCCAGAAACCCAAACACATTCAAGCGATAGTTCACAGTCACTACCACGATCCCTTCCTGTGCCATAGACTCGCCGTCATATCTTGGTTCAGAACCATCCCCAGCTACAAATCCCCCACCAAAAAAATATACTAGCACAGGCAGGTTCTTCGTATTTCTACTCGCTGGAGTCCATACATTCAAGTAGAGACAGTCCTCACTGACACCACTTGACCTTGAATTCATATCACCAAAGACAATACGCTGCATGGGTCTGGGGCTAAATTCCTTGGTCTGTCGTACACCCTCCCATGCGCTAGGCGGCTGTGGGGCTTTCCAACGGAGCTCATCAACGGGCGGCCTGGCAAATGGTATACCCAGATACGATTGGATGCCTGTACCCGTATCATAATTTCCTTCAATAAGGCCATGCTCAATCTCAGTCTGAACTGCAAATGCATCTTTGTTCTGACTTTGTACGTGCATGACTGTTGTTATGAAGATGAATAAAGTAAGAAATCTCAGTAGCATAATATCTATTGTCACAGTTGGAGACAATAGTAGTTAGAATTTTAGAATTATCCTATATATTTGATCTGCAATCTAGAAAATTGGTATGCCAGACGAAGCAGATTATCTTAAGCACATAGCTTATGATTCGGTAATTTTTGGATTCTCAGGCACTTCACTGAAGATTCTTATCATGGAGTATCATGGTACGGGCGTCTTTGCTCTTCCTGGTGGATTTGTTCGCCAGGACGAGCCTATTGACACCGCAGTCGTCCGGGGACTCAGAGAACGTACCGGCTTGCATGATATATACCTAGAGCAATTTCACACTTTTGGAGGTATCGAACGATCACAACCGGAGGTGATGAGACAGATTTTGGAGGCTAATGACCTAGACCCCAGGGATTACTCCTGGATGCTGCAGCGGTTTATTTCAGTGTCATATTATGCTTTGATAAATTATGAAGAGGTAGATCCAACTCCGGATGCCTTATCGGACTCCATCGAATGGTATGATGTGGACAATCTTCCTCCTCTGGCCTTTATGCATCAGGAAATCGTAGATAAAGCGCTCTTAACTCTGCGGGACAATCTCGAAAAGAAACTGGTAGGCAGCAAATTGCTACCCAGGCAGTTTACAATGAAAGAATTGCAGCAAGTCTATGAATCTATCCTGGGAACTGAGATTCGCAGGACCACTTTCCAAAGGAAAATGCTAAGTCTTGGTGTCTTAGAACGGCATGAAAAACGCTACAGCGGTAAGGCTCACAAGGCGCCATATCTTTACAGCTTTATAGAACCGCAGTGAAAATTGGGTCTGTAGAATGTAGTGGCAGGAGTTCATTCACCTACCCTATATCCACAGATATGCGCCACTCGAAACGGATAGAAGCCCGCATAAAATATTTTTGATTTTCCCTGAAAATTGCAATTTGGACTATCAAGGTCAAGACCTCAACTTGATAATAGCAAAAATATTAACAAGCATGCGGGATGTAATTTCAACCTTTTTAGTGCAAGGAGCACTTACGATCAACATTTGGTCATATGAGAAATCTGAATTAGAATCGATTGGAAGATTGAAAACTGCTTGTTAGATGCTTTGATTTCAATGGATTTCGGGTAGGCTGGCTAAAAAAAGCCCACCAACAAGGTGGGCCAGAAATAAAAGACCTTAAGACTAATTTAGGTTGTAATATTTATTAACATTTGTCAGATACTCATGACGGGCATCTGTCGGCCAATTACCTTTGTGAAAGCCCGGCGCCTTTTCAAGACGTTCTTTGGGTACATTTAGGACCATATTTTCATTATCCCTATCAACGGAAAACGCTTTCCAGGGAATAGCGAAATACTTATCTCCGATACCAAATAATCCACCAAATGAAACAACGGCATAATTTATATGACCGCTTTCAGTGTCAATCATCAAATCTTTTATTTCTCCAAGGTTCTCTCCTGTTGCATTTTTAATCTCAGTACCATTAATACTGGTAGCCGATAACAATCTACTAGACATATATATATGATTTTTATTAACAAATAATTTCATCCTCCTTACTTACCTGAGATACTTTTTGTTCGCAGCTGGTGATAGATCAGATCATCATCGATTATGATTTATCTCATTGTCATTGTAGGCTGGTCCTCAGAACTTGAACAAAATATATAGAGTCATGATTACGAATCCATCGAATTCAGAAATCTACTATCTGCTGCGCGATATTGCTAATTTGCTTTCCATTCAGGATGCCAATGCATTTAGGATTTCCGCCTATCAAAGGGCTGCAGATATGATCAAGAGAACTGAGGTAGATGTAACCGAAATGGCAAAGAATAATGATCTAAAGGCATTAGAAGCCCTCCCAGCCATAGGAACCCGGATAGGCAGACTGATCATTGAATTTGTCAGAGACGGACGATCACTCATGCTTGAGCGATTACGTGGTGAGACAAGTCACGAAGAGCTGCTACAGCGTATCCCCGGTATTGGACCTGAATTGGCCAAGCGAATTACTGCACAGCTTCATATTCACTCTTTGGAAGAGCTAGAGCTTGCAGCGTATGATGGCAGGTTGGATCGATTGCAGGGTGTCGGCCCCCGGAGATTGAAGATGATCAAACTAATGCTTGACCAGTTCCTGAACAAGCAAGCCGTTCGCCGTCATCGTGAGCGGGAACTCGAATCGACTGAAATACATCCCAATGTTACTGACATCCTCACAATCGACCAGATGTACCGTGAAAAATCTATCAGGGGTGAACTCCGACGAATTGCTCCGAGGAGATTTAATCCTGAAGGTAAAGCCTGGCTACCCATCATGCATTATGAACTGAATAGCTGGAATTTCACAGTGCTCTTTTCTAACACCTTTCTGGCCCACCAACTGAAAAGAACGAATGATTGGGTCATTGTCTACTATGAACAAGATGGCATTGAAGGTCAGGTAACCGTTGTCACCGAAACCAGAGGAAAGCTGATAGGCAAGAGGGTGATCCGAGGATATGAACATGAATGTGAGCAACACTATCAATCCAAAGAGAGGGTACCTCGCGTGCTGGATCGCATGCACGGTATTGAGGAGCAAGAATTCTAATGCTCTCCAGAAAGTGCACGAATCAATTCCTGCAAATCCCCCGAATAATTCGTTGCTATAAAATTATCTGGTCGTATCATTTCAAGATCTTCGTCGGCAAATGCCGGACACATTGTAGTACCCATCAGCGCGAATCGTCCCCCGGAGACCAATCGACTCCCCTGCCAGAAACCGGCTGGAACGAGATGTTGCACCTTCTGACCACCCAGTATGTCGCTACCCAATATATGACGTCGTCCTCCATGATCATCCAGCACCAAGAGTTCAACCGGGTCCCCCACATAAAAGTGATAAAGTTCATCCTTCGGCAATCGATGAAGCAACGAGCAAGTGTCAGGTGTCAAAAAATAAAATATAGCCGATGCAGATGTCCCGGAAGGAGATTCATCCGATTTTAAATATGTCCTTCTAAAGTACCCCCCTTCGACGGGAAGTGGTGTGAGATTGAGGTGTTTGATAATATCCGTTGCCTTCATGATATCAATATACAATAGCACCCTCATTTCTACCCTTTTTAGAAAAGGATTGTATTTTAAGAATAAAAAGTACATGGATCTTGGAATAAAAGGAAAGGTTGCCGTGATCACGGGTGGAAGTATAGGTATCGGGCTTGCTATTGCCCATGCAATGGCCGCCGAGGGTGTTCACCTTGCAATCTGTGCACGTAATAAGAAACGCCTTCATAGGGAAGCAGATGCCCTCCGTGCAAAATTTGACGTATCGGTGCTGGCGCAGGTCTGCGATGTAACCGATCCGGATCAGATAGAAGCGTTTGCAAAAGAGATCAGAAAAACATTTGGCGGCAATGACATTCTCATCAACAATGCCGGGGCAGGAACTAATGAAAAAATAATGGATGCACCTGATACCAAATGGCAATATTTCTGGGACCTGCACGTCATGGCAGCCGTGAGACTGTCCCGGGCACTTATCCCTCACATGGAGGAACGTGGAGGTGGTGTGATCCTAAACAACTCATCGATTTGTGCCACCCAACCCCTCGGGTATGAACCCATCTACAATACGACCAAGGCTGCTCTTTCTATGTTTTCCAAATGCCTGGCGAATGAGTGTATCCCCAAAGGCATCCGTGTAAACACGGTCAATCCTGGCCTGATACTGACGCCTGACTGGATAAGCACCGCAAAAAAACTGACTGCACGGGATGATATATCAGCGATGGACTACCTTGATAAAATCGCCAAGGAATATACACCCATAGGGCGATTTGCGACCCCAGAAGAACTAGCCCATTTCTTCGTCTTTTTGTGTTCTGACAAGGCGAGCTATTGCGTAGGATCTACATATTTTGTCGATGGTGGGTGGCTGAAGACAGTAATTTGATTGTGGCGACCTTTATGTTTTGGGAATCATCATTATGGCACATCATTCTGACCGAAGTCAGAAAATGAGTTGACCACGATCATCCAAAATTCATGAAATAAACGATTCTTTAGATAATCATAATGAAGGACCATGCAGCGTGTCTTAACATTCTTTAATGAAACGGGATTAATCACCCAATTTGCAGGACGTTACTTCCGAGAATTGATTACGCGCCCATTCGAATTCAAAGAATTACTTAGACAGTGCTATCTCTTAGGTAACAAGTCCATTTTTCTGGTTGTGGTGACCGGATTCATTATGGGAATCGTGCTTACGCTCCAGACTCGTCCGACTATGATTGAATTTGGAGCCGAAGCTTACATGCCATCCATGATAGGCATCGCCGTTGTAAGAGAAATAGGCCCCATGATTACAGCACTGATCTGCGCCGGGAAAATTGGAAGCGGTATTGGAGCAGAATTGGGGTCGATGCGTGTCACAGAACAGATTGATGCCATGGAAGTGTCAGGAATCAATCCGTTTAAATATCTCGTAGTGACGAGAATCACGGCTATGACACTTATGCTTCCCTTATTAGTCATTGCCTCTGACACCATTTCCTTATTTGGTTCTTTCCTGATTGAACATATGAAGGGAGATGTATCCTGGACTTTATATTTCTCTAAAGTATTTGAGGTACTGGAATTTGGAGACTTGATTCCTTCTATTGTAAAATCCTTTTTCTTTGGATTTGCCATTGGACTTGTAGGTTGCTTCAAAGGCTATTATTCAAAAAAGGGAACTGCTGGGGTAGGTAAAGCAGCAAATTCAGCTGTCGTGCTAAGCTCCTTGCTACTATTTGTACTGGACTTTGTAGCCGTATTGATCACCGATATTTTCTACGAATTATGATAATGGAAAATGCAATAGGGGCTCCCTCACAATATAATGAAGGCACTGAAGAGCTACTGATTGAAATCAGAAACCTCAAGAAGTCCTTTGGAAAGAATGCTGTACTGAGAGGGTTCAATTTGCAACTACATGCACGTGAAAATCTAGTGATCATCGGACGATCAGGATCTGGCAAATCCGTACTATTAAAATGCATTGTCCGACTGGAAACACCAGATTCAGGATTGCTGAAAGTACTGGGCAAAAATGTGCCTTCTTTGAGTCAGTCGGAAATGGACTTACTACGGGCTGATGTGGGATTTCTATTCCAGGGAAGCGCACTTTACGACAGCATGACCGTGCGTGAGAATCTTGAATTTCCACTGAGACGACATCCAGAAAAACTGGAGAATATTGATATCGAGGGGCTTGTACTGGAGGCATTAGAAAGCGTAGGTCTGGGATATGCGATCGATTTAATGCCGGAAGAACTATCAGGAGGAATGAAAAAACGGGTGGCCCTGGCACGAACAATTATTTTGCGACCTAAGATCATTTTATATGACGAACCTAGCAGCGGCCTGGATCCCATCACGGCTAAGGAAATAATTAAATTGATTCTTGACATTCAGGAGAAATATAACACAGCATCTTTGATCATAACGCACGATATGGACTTTGCTCGTATCATCGCCAATAGAATGGTAATTTTAGTCGACGGTATCAATTATGCTGAGGGAAGTTTTACAGCATTAAATAATTCAGAGGATCCTAAAATCAAAGCCTTTTTCAAGTGATGAAAAAGTATCAAACACAAACGATTTATCTTGGCATTTTCGTCACGATTGTATCCATTCTGTTAATTCTGGGAGTTTATCTCATTGGGAACAACAAGAGTCTATTTGGATCCAACTTTGTCATCCATACTTCCTTCGGAAATGCCGCAGGACTTCAGAAGGGTAACAACGTACGATATTCGGGCATAACGATTGGAACCGTAGACCAAATTCAGATTATAAATGACTCCACTATTCAGATTGACATGAGACTACAGAGGGATGCTAAGGAGTTTGTCCGAAAAAATGCTATCGTGTCCATTGGTGTCGATGGTATCGTCGGCAGTGCACTGATCAATATAAACCCAGGAGAAGGCAATGCACCCTTTATCAAGGAGGGAGACCACTTGGCTTCAACCTCATTGCAAGGAGTGGAGG
Organism: Saprospiraceae bacterium; assembly: GCA_050298535.1. Classification (GTDB taxonomy): domain Bacteria; phylum Bacteroidota; class Bacteroidia; order Chitinophagales; family Saprospiraceae; genus JABDMH01. The sequence continues at coordinate 41,158 of JBNKUI010000086.1, read as the reverse complement.
AGATCATGAATTCTTTTGGTCAGACATCAGTAAATCTGAGTGCGTTGTCATATGAATTCTTAAGAACCTCACGATCCATCAATGAAGGTGAAGGACTGGTAGCTGCCCTGCTCAGTGACTCTTCTTTCACAATTCACCTGATGAATACAGCACGCAATCTGGATCGGGGTACGCAAATGTTAATTACGATTGAAAATGAATTAAAGAAGAGTTTGGATCAATTAAATAATCAACCCAACAATCTAAACAGGCTCTTGTATGACAGTACTATTATGCAATCCCTTCAATCAGTATCTGAAGATCTTGAAAAACATCTATCGGGAGATCAGCTTTCAGCTATTGATAGTATCGCTGCTTCTTTGCAGCATACATCTCGAAATCTTGAATTGATTTCTCAGAATATATTACAATTCTCCAATGAAATAAATGTTGAAGAGAGGAGCGTATTATACACCTTAATGCATGATTCTATCAGTGCTAAAAATCTTCAAAACACCCTCGAGAATATTCGAATAGGAAGTGAATTACTTAATGAAGACCTCAAAGCCCTGCAAGACAATTTTCTCACACGTCGGTATTTTCGCAAGAAGGAACGGGCCTCTAGTAAAGATACCGGACAATAGGTGTCTTTAAATTCCTTTGTAAATTTGTGGACTTGGATCCAGCGTCTACATATCGAGTATTCTTCTTTGTGCCATCCAGCGTGCATCTACTTGACGTAGCTGGTCCAGTACAGATATTCTACGAAGCTCAGGAAGAAGGGGCAGGTATAGAACTTCATTTTTTGAGTCCTGACGATACCAAAGAGCAAAAGAGCAGTGCTGGATTACTACTAGGATCGCTCAAAAAATACGATAGCTTCGCACTGGGGAAAAAAGATTGGTTAATGATACCCGGAGTGGATGCGAGCTTTTTCGACTCCCATGACTTCAAAGTAGGACTCCGTGCGTTTTATTCCTGGATGAAGATTCAGCATGAAAATGGAGCTAGAATCTGCTCAATATGTACCGGGACATTCTTTCTAGCCCATGCGGGATTATTGGATAAGAAACAAGCTACCACACATTGGAAATACTTTGACCAGCTAAGGACTCGCTATCCTGATATCGAAGTACTTTGTGACCGGCTTTTTGTCGAGGACGCTAACATACTTTCCAGTGCAGGAGTGGCTTCCGGCATTGATATGTCTCTATATATCCTGGAGCAATTATATGGTCCTCTATTCGCCACAAGAATTGCCAAAGAGGTTGTCGTCTATTTACGGCGTGGTCCGGCAGATCCACAATTAAGCATTTTTCTCCAGTATAGAAACCATTTAGATCAACGTATTCATGAAGTCCAGGATATCATAAGCAGAGACATGACGGGGCGTCATACGATTACATCACTTGCCATACAGGTCCATATGAGTGCCCGAAACCTATCTCGAAATTTTAAGAAGGTGACTGGCATAACGATTGGTCAGTATATTGAAAAAATACGGATTGAAAAGGCACTTCAATTAACTTCTCAGGGAGAAACGATGGAGAATATCACTGCCGAGGTTGGCCTTAGGAGTGTAAATCAACTTCGAAACTTGCTGAAAAAATACCGGGAGAAAATTCCCATTTCTCACGTATAAGTATTTCTATTTTAGAGTCGAATTGTCCGAATATTGCGCTCTTTTGTCCTACCTCGGCAAGATCACTTCTATATCTTCACCTAAAGAAGATACAGATCTCATGCGACTATTTATCCATGTCTTACTAATTCTTGCAGTTTATTCAACTTCCTCTGGCCAAGAGGTAATATATAAATGTCCTCCCTGTGGACAGTCATGTGACACACTTGCTTTTGATCGGTCAGGAGTCTGTCCACACTGTCAAATGATGCTTCGAGCAACATCTGAAATGAAAACAATTGCATTTTACCTGCAGGATGGTATTGAGGTTCTGGATTTCGCTGGCCCCATGGAGGTCTTTTCTTATGCAGGATTTCAAGTATTTACCATTACCAAGGAAAAGGACCCTATAAAATCTCAGGGAATTCTAAATATTCAAGGAGATTATACGCTAGAAAATGCCCCGAATGCAGACATTGTTGCACTTTTCGGAGGAAATTCGGATATTTTTTTCGAAGATACTCTGCTGGTCTCCTGGTTACGTCGACAATCCAGTCATACACAATTCTTCTCGGTTTGCACCGGTGCTCTAGCACTTGCTGAAGCAGGACTCCTGGACAATCAATCGGCTACTACTTTCCATGGCACATTAGATCGCCTGGAAACAAATTATCCAAAGGTCAATGTCCATAGAAATGTGCGTTTCGTAGATAATGGACGGATTATGACCACAGCAGGAGTATCAGCCGGAATTGACGGAGCGCTGCATCTAGTGCAAAAGCTTCTGGGTTACAATATGGCGCGTAAGACGGCCTTCTATATGGAGTATGAATATTGGCAACCAGAAAATGGTTTGATTATGTACGAAGAATACACTAATTCAGTACATGTTTCTGAAGAGGACCTCCAGGCATTCACTGGATCATATGAATTTACGGGACCTGAGCTTATTCGTATCACCCTAGACGAAAAAGGTGATTTATGGGCAGTAATTGACAAAAATATCTTCCCACTATTTCATGAGGGACCAGACTTATTTTCAAATATAAATGCAGAACCTGTACAATTCATACGTGACGATCAAGACAGGGTTCTTGGCTATAAGGTTCCTGATGAAGATCGAATTTTCAAGAAAATAAAATGAGAAAGAAAGACATCGGTGATTTTCCCGAATTCTTTGATCGCTACATACACAAGACGCCAGATGTCGACCTACTGTCAACACTGGAAGACACCCAGAATTTATTTGATGATATCGCAGGCAAGTTGAAGACTCAGGGACTCTATGCATATGAGAAAGATAAATGGACCGTAAATCAGGTCCTTCAACACGTCATAGACAATGAACGCATACAAAGCAGTCGTGCCCTACGTATCATGCGAGGTGATAAAACGCCACTACCAGGATATAATCAGGATATTATTGCCAGAGACACATACATCCCTAAAAAGGATACCGAAGAATTATTGCAGGAATATGCATTAGTAAGAAACAGCACTTTATTTTTGTTCCGGCATATTCCAGACGAAATGCTGCAGCGCAAAGGACTTTGTAGTAATATTGAAATTTCTGCGCTGGCGATCGGATTTGTAATCTCAGGACATGCCATCCACCATAAAAACATACTACTTGGTCACTACCTTCTTTAATCTGCGAAACAAAGCCGTCTCATTTTTTATACGTGCCTTCTAAAGAGATGCCACTACCTCCAACCCGACAAAATCACCACGCTTAATAGCACCTACCCCACTCTGTACAAAATAAGGATTTAGGGGTAGCGGTAATCCATCTTCGGTTTCTCCCTGATTACCATCGAGGATCACGTAGTGTAATGAAAGTTTCAACTTGGGTGAAAAATAATAGTTAATACCGACATCGATATTCTGAAATGTCCCTGCATCACTATCAAGAGCTAAAGCGTCATCTATACCTTGAGAATCCAGGGTACCTTCAAATCGTGTAAATGTGATCGTGGGTTCGAGGAAGTGTCCAGAATGCAAATGATAGCTGTATCCCAATCGAAGATAACCAACCTGGCTATTTGACTTAGCGCTTTGATTTCCCTGACGATGCAGCCATAACCAATCTCCATCAATACTGAGTTCCTTCCAATTGCCCAACCAGTCAAATCCAAAAGCACTATTTTCAATAAAAAGATCTGTTTCACCCTGATAAGCTCCCGCTACTGCGACAGTCACTCCATTTCGCTGCCCAAAATAGTTGACTTTGTGTGACGTGGAATATAACATACTTTCGGGGTCTCCAAAATGTAACGCTAATCGTCCTACGGTAAGGAGCGAGGTCTTAGATCCCGTTGAATTACCATTGAGAGCCTGAAAAACTGGATTAAAGATGCCCACATCATATGAAATTGTCAATGGATGTCCGGTTGAAGTTTGGCCTCCCAAGTTAAGCCCCATGGATCGGCCAGGTCCATTACCTGTGAGATGTCTTCTTTGAGTATTTTGAGACCAAGATTTCTCATAGGAAATGCTGGCCAATGCCCCAGTGAAATTCTCTCTTCCTATGTTGAGCGGTGTATATCCAAGCGTAAGGTGCCACAAATCACTGTTTTTGTCAATCTTCCAACGTAGGAAAGCATTCCACAAACCAAAAGTCGGAAAAGCACCATTGTTGGATCCTCCATATGTGGCAGACAATACATCTCTGCCAATGAAGTCTAATGCAACTGTTAGATTATAGGAAATAGAGGGAGTCAGTTCTCCCTTCACACCAAAACGTGATCGACGTATCTGTGTATTGAACCGATTTTCTACCGGGATGTACGATGTACCATCAAATACTTCCTGCCCTATGGTGTAGGTACTCCATATTTGCCAGGCAACAATGGGTTGAACGGTGGGCTTAAACGACTCAAAAGATGACTCTTGCCCACTCACCCATACACTGCCAATCCCAAAGAGCAGAAACGTCAGAAACCAGTGTATATATAAATTATCCATTGCATAAGAGATTGGGCCCACCGCATTACTCTACGAGCATGGTAGGTCACGTGATCTAAAAAAGTACCTTTTGCTAGACTTAAGTCCGATTACATTTCAGCAATAAAATGCTCTAATGAGGTAAATAATCTCGAAGAGCTCCGTAGGCGAAAGTTCCAAATATTGAACTGACAATTACAATGAGTATCGTCCAGATTCCATGCCCAACTAATGTAAAAAGAGGACCTGGGCATGCACCAGTCATAGCCCACCCCAGACCAAATATCGATCCACCGATCAGATATCTTGGTATGCTCATATTTTTGGGATTAAATGAGATAATATCACCCGATATATTCTTGAAATGGGTCTTTTTTACGATGGCAACCATTATAGCACCCAGGATTACTGCCGTTCCTATTATTCCGTACATATGAAAGCTCTCAAATCGGAACATTTCCTGAATACGAAACCACGAAATTGCCTCGGACTTTGTCATGACAATACCAAAGAGAACTCCTACTAGCAAATATTTTAGAAATTTCATGTTCATTATTTAGAGTGTGAGAATGTGCGGTAAAATAAAATGTGTCATAATAAGTCCTCCGATGAAAAAACCTATGACTGCAATAAGTGATGGCAATTGTAAATTCGATAATCCACTGATCGCATGACCTGAAGTACAGCCTCCGGCGTATCGAGTACCGAATCCGACCAGAAAACCACCTATAACAAGAATAATGAGAGATTTAAGTGTAAACAAATTAGCACCATCAAAAATCTCGGAGGGAACGAAACCTGCACCATCACTCATCGTTTGGGGCGTGTGTACCCCTACAGTTTCCAGGTAAGATTGGGTGCTTTCAGAAATGGCGACAGGGTCAGGGCTTTGCAAATAATGGGATGCAATAAATCCACCAATGACCGCACCTCCAATAAACACCAGATTCCAAATCTGCGACTTCCAGTCAAAGTCGAAAAACTTATATTTTTTTCCGGCTCCCCCAATGGCACATAATGTCCGTAAATTGGCAGACACCCCAAATTCACCACCAAACCATAGTAGCAAGAACATGACTACAACGATCATAACACCACTCACTGCCCAGTGCCACGGTTGAGAAATAAATTCTAACATTTCAAAAAGTGTTTAAAAAAATGAAAGATCAAAAAAAGACTCTCCTTTTAACACACGACTAAAAAAAGAGCCTTTTGTAACCAATTAAATTAACATCTAAAAACTTCTCTAAACTTCACAAATCATGAAAGATTCGGAGGATATCCTATATTTTCCAAATCACTGACCACTCTTTTCTGATCAATCGTTTTCGCTCCGACAATCCGTACACGTCCTGTTTCAATTTCCACTTCCACAGAGTCTATTCCTCCGATGTATAAAAGTCGGTCCTTTATTGCACTTACACAACCGCCGCACTTTACGTTATCCACTTTCAACGTCAACGTCATCTCTTTATCTAATTTATAATGTTGTAGGACAAACATACTCACTTACAGGTACATCTGTCTCTTGTAATGCCTTAAATCCACCTTCGATATCAATTACATTGTGATACCCGCGAGCTTTTAAGATAGATGCTGAAATCATTGACCTATATCCACTAGCACAATGCACATAAAAGGTGTTTTCCTTCGGAAACTCAGCCAAATGATCATTTAGATTACTGAGGGGGGTATTAGTAGCGTCGATAACATGCTCAGATAAGTACTCCGACACTTTTCGCACATCAAACACAGCAGGTAAAGCTCCTTCTTCTTTGGTTTCTTCTGCCAACTCTTCGGCAGATATTCTTTCCACGGTATCCACTTCCTTACCGGCCTTTCTCCATGCCTCAACTCCTCCCTCTAAATATCCTATTGTATTGTCAAAGCCCACTCTTGCCAATCTGGTAACTGCTTCCTCTTCCTTGCCTTCAGGAACCACTAATAAAATCGGTGTCAAAGTATCTTTCACAAGAGCACCTACCCATGGTGCAAAATCACCGTCCAAACCAATGAAGATTGATCTTGGTACAAAACCCTTCCTAAACTCATCCTGATGGCGTACATCCAATACAAGGGCATCGTGCTGTTCAGCCTCCAATTCAAAAGCTTCTGGATCTAGTGCCCGCGTCCCCTGATACAATACTTTATCAATGCTCTCGTACCCCTCCTTATTCATTTTTACATTGAGTGGGAAATATGCTGGGGGAGGTAGTAATCCATCTGTTACCTCTTTGATAAATTCATCCTTGGTCATATCTGCCCTCAAGGCATAATTTACCTTTTTCTGGTTACCTAGGGTATCGACCGTTTCCTTCATCATGTTTTTACCACAAGCCGAACCTGCACCATGCGCGGGGTAAACGACCACGTCATCACTCAGAGGCATAATCTTTTTGCGGAGGCTGTCAAATAGCAATCCTGCCAATTCCTCCTGCGTCATATGTGCTGCTTTCTGAGCAAGATCTGGTCGGCCCACATCCCCGAGAAACAGAGTGTCACCTGAGAAAATTGCATGATCCTTACCCTCCTCATCCTTGAGAAGATAGGTGGTAGACTCCATAGTATGTCCCGGTGTGTGCAATACGACAAAAGTTACTTTGCCCAATTTAAAGGTCTCCCCATCCTTGGCTACATGAGCATCAAAACTGGGATTAGCATTGGGACCATAAATGATAGGGGCTCCAGTTTTTTCTGCTAGAGTCACATGACCACTTACAAAATCTGCATGGAAATGTGTTTCGAAAATGTATTTAATTTTACCACCGGCAGCATTTGCCTTTTCAATATAAGGCTCTACTTCTCTCAGTGGATCGATGATGGCAATTTCACCCTCACTCTCGATATAATAAGCTCCTTGAGCTAAACATCCTGTATAAATCTGTTCTATTTTCATTCTTACTTACTTTACCTTACAAAGATAAATGGGAGTGTTCGCTTTATTCGTGATCTGTATCACACTCCACCTAGTCAACTTAGAAAATTCGCAATTGTTTAATTAGTTGGTTTGATGCGTGTAATGACGATAAGGCCTACCGGGTTTGGGTTCTTCCACGCAGGCCTGAAAGTACTCCACAGCTGCTTGATTGCTCATGAAAACATGGTCTCCGATTAGCTCCAGAGTTCCGGCTTTTTGTAACGAATCCCTAAGTGGACCTTTCACCGACGAAAAGTACATTTCAACCCCTTCCTCTCTAAACTTTTTGATCAGACGCTCCAGTGCATGAATGGCACTACTATCTAAACTATTGATGCTCTCACAGTCCACTAAAACCACCTTTAAGGCATCACCTTTTTTCTCGGCAAGACGTTCAATGGTCTCGATAAAGTAGGTGATATTGGCAAAATAGAGTCTGGCATCAAATCTTACGATTAGTATTTCAGGAAATTCTTCCAGGGTTTCAAATCGAGATAGATTTCTGAAGAAAGAAGTACCTGGCACGCGACCCAATTCAGCAAAATGTGGTATCGTTGTTTGATACACTACCATAATCAGAGAAAGGACCACACCCAGGCCGATTCCCTGTTCTATTCCGAGAGCCAGTGTCCCAATGAAGGTGACCAGTAGCATCCAGAAGTCCCTCTTGTCGGTATGCCAGAGATGCAGAGCCTCCTTGAAATCAATCAAACCAAAAACTGCCACCATGATTACAGATGCCAGGATCGCTTGCGGCAGGTAATAGAAAAGAGGTGTCAAAAAAAGGAGTGTGAGCACAATGAGTACTGCACTAATTACAGATGCAAGTCCAGTTTGCGCTCCTGCCTGATCATTAACCGCTGTCCTTGAAAATCCGCCTGTGGTTGGGTAGGACTGAAAAAATGATCCGATGATATTGGCGAGTCCCAGCGCTCTAAGTTCCTGATTGGGCACTACCTTATAATTACCATGTTTGACCTGAATAGCTTTAGCGACTGCAATACTTTCCATGAAACTTACCAAAGAAATCGCCAGCGCTGTAGGTACTAGTTGACGAATCAAATCTACATCCAACAAAGGAATACTAAGTGCTGGTAAGCCACTGGGAATATCTCCTACGATTTTTAATCCCTGCTGATCCAGTCTAAAGATCCACACTACGATCAATCCAAAAATCACGGCCATCAATTGTCCAGGAATCTTCTTGAAGTATTTTTTAAAAAGTAGAATGAGTACTATACCTCCGACACCTACAAGCACGGTAGGCAGGTTGGATTCCCCCACTCGGTCTAAAGCATGAAATAAGATTTCATAAACATGGTGTGTCCTTGGAATGGATACGCCCATCAGATGCTTGAGCTGACTCAATCCAATAATAAGTGCCGCAGCGCTGGTAAAACCACTAATAACTGGATGGGATAGAAAATTCACTAGAAAACCTAATCGAAAAACACCCAATAGAAACTGAATCAATCCAACCATGAGCGCAAGAAGGATGGCTACTCGTATGTACATTTCTGCGCCACCTTCTGCAAAAGCAGAAACGCCTGCAGCCGTCAATAGGGAGACCATGGCAACAGGACCCACGGCAAGTTGCCGGGAGGTACCAAAGAGCGCGTAGATAATGAGCGGAATGGTAGAAGCATACAATCCATAAATGGGAGGAAGCCCTGCCAGCATGGCGTAGGCCATACCCTGAGGAATGAGCATCACTCCCACAGTGAGACCAGCTGCCAGGTCGCCTTTTATCATCGTGCGATCATAATTCTTTAGCCAACTCAGGCCAGGAATGATATTCTTAAGAGACATAAACGTTCTATTAAATAGTTATGACTTGGATTCATTTTTTATCCTGGTCTTCGGCATATGTTTCATCCGATTATTGACCATGATATAATTTATCACGCCACTTATCATTGTCACAATAGCTAATATCACGAGAGGGAAAGCTAGCCACTGAATCTCAGCCAGTGACTTGACCTGCCAAAGTGCCACCGCAGAGACACCAAAATATAGACCTGTCCTTATAAAGGACAATAAGGTACGCTGATTTGCAAGCCTTGTACGATCTGTCGCCAATTGATCTCTCAATATGACATCTTCCTCCTTATCCGTATAAAATGTTGACATATCTAAGTATTGTTACACTTTGTGCAAAGGTAAATGATGCTGGTCACTCATTCAGTGACTGCTATCACACAGGGCTATCGATATGAAGGAGATAAGAATGTGATGACTGGAAGTAATCTGTTAGATCACTTGCTCTTCGAGAAGTTCGATCTTATTACGATGGATTTTTATTTTCTCCTGATTCTCCAATTTTTTCAGGAGTCTAGAAATAGCTTCTCGTGATGCGTTTAGGTCGTCCGCTATTTCTTGATGAGACACTTCCACCATGTGGTTCTCTGTGTACATGACTCTTTCGGTCAGATAATCCCAAAGTTTCTCATCAAGTTTCGAGAAAGCCAATTTATCAACGGTATCAATCATCGCAAAAAGTCGCTGATCATACATACTCATGACAAAGTTGCGCCACTTCGTATACTTGCCCATCCATTCATCAGCAGCTTCCAGAGGGATCATGATGATTGTGGTATCTTCTTCAGCTATTGCCTTGACCTCACTGCGTTTACGTATCATACAACAACTAAATGTAGCTGCACAGGTACTGCCGCCCGACAAGAAGTAAAGGAGTACCTCTTTTCCATCCGAGCTTTCACGCATCACTTTGATTAATCCTTTGATGACCAAAGGAACGAAATGAATGTATGCACCGTAATCAATAATCACGGTCCCTTTTTCAACCTTTCGTACCGAAGATCTCTTTTCAATCTCCTCTATTAATTCCTGGTCCGGGGCTAACTCAGGAAAGAGGTCTTTCAAGAATTGTTGCATGTATCAAACTGTCTATTCTATCAAAAGAAATCAATATTCGTCGAAAAAGCAAACTGATTTCGATGGGCATAGTTTAGTGCATGTCCTATTTCTTTTCCAATATCATCTCAAAAAATGGAAACCGGGTGGATCCGGTCTTAAATTCGCCGGTTTCTTTCCACATTCCCTGAGCATCCACCAATATAGAATATCTCATCTGTCCTCTGGGTGTCTCCATATACCACCTGAAATGCTGGGGAGCCACGAATTCAGCTTTATGATCCCCCATTCCGTGTCCAGCTGCGTAGGCATCGGAGTGATACAAGGCACCTTGATCATGAGTGATCATCGCTACCGCATTGTGAACAACCGTAGCTTTAGAAGTGTCCGATGGGGTAGTTCCGCTGCCCTGAATCAGCAACAACTGAACATCTCCCTAAAACTCAATTTTTTCCGTCTGATTAAAAGGCAAATAATGTCCATGGCAGCAACCATGGACATTTTTCAAACACATATCAAGTATTGGCACAAGCGATATGCCAAATCGATGTATTTTGATTCTATTAGGAAGCTTCCTCTACCGGGCAGGTCGAAATCCCAAAAATAGAGTACAAAGGACAGGACCCAATGGCTGAAGTCAGTAAAAAGACCGCTCCTAAAATCACCAGGACAAGTCCTAGGGTACCCGAAACAGTACCACTAAAGTACAGGTAGCCGAAAACAGCTGCCAAAACAATACGGATTATGCGGTCAGCGGATGCCATGTTTTTTTTCATGATCTTAGATTTTAATAGATTCGATAATCATAGCAATAAGATAGACAATTGCCAGGCAGCCGATACACACTAAAACGAATTTTAACCACTTTGGCAAATGACTCATTGTATGAAGGTAATTAGTCCGATTTCTTTTTTTGGTGATCCTGATCACATTAACCACCAAATTCGATCATAGCTAATGAGTCCACTCCGGGATCCGAATAGTACGCAAGATGTTCCACAGACTATCCCGATCCAATGGAATGAAGCGGGACTTACCACAAGTCAGGTCATTGATTCCCGAAAAAAGTATGGAATCAATGCATTGACAGAAGTCAAGGAATGGAGATACACGAGAATTCTGGCCTCTGTGGTCTTAGAGCCAATGTTCATACTTCTTACCATTACCTGTCTCATCTATTTCATTTTACAGGAGTTTGATGAGGGTTTTATTATGGTGGCTGCACTACTGTTCGTCTCCGGTATTTCATTCTATCAGGAAATTAGATCACACAATGCCATTGAATCCTTGCGCCGAAATACTGAGATACCATCCAGGGTGCTGAGAGACCGGACGATTATCGAAATCCCATCTGAAGAAATTGTGGTGAATGATCTGGTGATCATCGAAGAAGGAAAGATGATACCGGCTGACGGAAAACTTATTCACTCCGGCGACCTTACGGTGAATGAATCAATGCTGACCGGTGAATCTTTCACTATTAGTAAGGACGCCGAGCATGAAAATGAGGTCTATTACGGATCCATAGTGACCAGCGGAAGTGGTCTAATGAGAGTAGCGAACATTGGTGGAGAAACGAGATTGGGTAAGCTGGGACAAAGTGTAGAAGCCATTCAAACTGAAAAGAGTGAGCTCCAAATCCAAATCAGCTCATTCGTACGGAGCATGGCTATTTTCGGCGTAATTGCCTTTGCCACTGTGTGGGCCATCAACTTTCTTCGGTCAGGAGATGTCCTGGCAAGCCTGCTTCAGGGACTGGTACTGGCCATGTCAGCCCTACCAGAAGAGATTCCCGTTGCCTTTTCTACTTTTCTGGCTATTGGCGCCTGGCGACTGATCAGAAGAGGTATTCTCACCAAGCATCCTCATGTAGTCGAAAGTCTGGGGTCAGCTACTGTCATATGCCTCGATAAGACAGGTACAATCACTAAGAATCAAATGACGGTAGCCAAGCTCTTCCATCATGCAGGCAAGGAATTCGACCCTGTTGATTTCACAAACCCTTTGGCAATGGAAATCATTGAAAATGCAATGTGGTCCAGTGAAGTCCTTCCTTTTGATCCCATGGAGATAGCTGTACATGAATCTTATGCTCACTCAGTGCCTATCGACATGAGGAGCATTTATCATATGGTGCATGAGTATCCGTTAACCGGATCCCCTCCTATGATGACGCATATCTTTCAAAATGAGCAGGGAGATCAGTTGGTGAAGGCTAAAGGAGGGTGGGAAACCATTACCAGAGTATGCGGCCTGACTACCGATCAGGTCAATACGATCAGGGCAAAAGTAGATGAATACGGTCGTCTTGGCTACCGGGTATTGGGTGTTGCTTCGGCAGATTATCAAAAAAAAGAATATCCAAAAGACCAGGAGAGTTATGATTGGAAATTCACGGGTCTCATCGCTTTCGCAGATCCCCCCAAGGAAAATATCCGGTCAATTTTTGAGCAAATCAAAAAAGCCGGCATTCGTATCAAAATGATTACCGGAGATTATTCGGCCACTGCACTTGCTATTGCCACTGAAACCCATCTAACGGATACTGGGAAATTGCTGACCGGGAAGGAAGTGATGCAGATGGACCATGATCAATTGAGCAACGCCGTTGAAGATGTATCCATCTTTGCCCGTATGTACCCTGAGGCGAAACTTAAGGTTATCGAAATCCTCAAGAGTAAAGGCGAGGTGGTCGCTATGACCGGAGATGGGGTCAATGACGGTCCAGCTTTAAAAGCTGCCAATATCGGTATTGCCATGGGCCAGCGGGGAACTGAACTGGCCAAGAAGGCTGCTTCCATCATTCTCACTGAAGATGATTTGAGTCAGCTGGTGGATGCCATTGCAATGGGTCGACGTATAAAAAGTAATCTGCGAAAGGCCATACAATACATTATCTCCATCCATATACCCATCATACTGACAGTAACGATTCCTCTGATCCTGTCCTGGAAGTATCCAAACATCTTCACACCGGTGCATGTCATTTTCCTGGAATTGATCATGGGTCCCACCTGCTCTATCATTTTTGAGAATGAACCCATGGAGCCCCACCTTATGAAGAATCCTCCGGTGCGCCATAAGACAAATTTCTTTAGAATAGAGGAGTTGACGATCAGTATTATTCAGGGATTATGTATAGCGATCGTTGTATTAATTGCCTACCAACTTGGTGTCCAACAGGGGTTTGATGAGGCTATAGTTAGAACCCTCGTATTCACCACATTGATCTTTGCTAATATTTTTCTGACCCTGGTCAATCGTTCCTTTTACTGGTCCGTTCTCTACACAACCTACCGTTACAAAAATCACCTCGTACCTCTCATCCTGATGATCTCGGTGGGCACCTGGCTACTGGCAATCTTCGTTCCAAGCATACAGGCTATCTTTCAACTCAGCAAACCTCCTATTGAATGGATACTCATATCTGTAGCCCTTGCCATCGCAGGTGTATTTTGGCTGGAGATATATAAATATCTTCAGAGAAAGAATTCCATGTACCCAACTGATTTGGTACATGGACAACCATCGTAGGATTGCTCATTGCGAAAGTTGATTCGTCAATCCCGTCCAAAAATCGATAATATCCGTATTATTAATTGGCAAACACGTCTACCCCAGCAAAATGAAAGCTGCCCTCAATCGCTGCATTTTCATCGGAATCTGAACCGTGCACGGCGTTTTCACCCACGTTTGTAGCATAAAGGGCTCGAATCGTTCCAGGTGCGGCTTCGGCTGGATTAGTAGCGCCGATCAGTGTTCGAAAATCTTCCACTGCGTTGTCTTTTTCCAGGATGGCCGCCACGATAGGACCGGAAGACATGAAGTCCACTAGTTCCTGATAAAAAGGACGTTCCTTATGTATAGCATAAAACTCGCCCGCTTTTTCAGCAGATAACTTTGTCATCTTCATTGCAACGATCTTAAATCCTGCTCCATTGATTTTTTCCAGGATTGCTCCGATGTGTCCACCCCTTACCGCGTCAGGCTTGATCATTGTGAAAGTTCGATTTCCCATGTAGTTGTTATGGTTTGATTTTAATTTTAAATGCCATTTTCAAAAGAGTGCGCAAAAGTAAGTAAAGCCACTATCGTAATCAACATCAGGATAAATTAATTTTTAGCCCTCGATAAAAAGTGACATTTTCGCCCTTCAATTGCACTCTCAATGGAAGGAATAGAAGATGTAAGAGCCCGATTATCCACTCCTCAGAAGATCCTGATTACCAGCCATCGAAATCCCGATGGTGACGCAATTGGTTCGTCTCTGGCCATGTATCACTGGCTCAAAGATCAGGGACACCACGTAATGGTGGCGTTTCCAAGTGAATATCCTGAAACCTATGAATGGATGCCTGGCTCCGATGACATTCAGATATTTGACCTGGATGTAGAACCCATCGCTGCTTTCCTCCAGTATATGGATATCAGTATCATTCTGGATTACAATTCCCTCACTCGCATCGATAAGCTGGGTGCCCTACTTTCGGATAAGGAGGATGTATATACCATGCTCATCGACCATCATTTATACCCGGATCCCATCGGTGATTTCATTCTTTCTGATACCTCGGCAAGCTCAACCTGTGAGTTGGTATATCGATTCATTACGGCATTCGGACACAGACCGAATCTTACCATTAGTGAATGTATTTATGTGGGCATATTGACCGACACCGGCTCTTTCCAATACAGTACTTCACCTCGATTATTCCGAATCGTAGCCGACTTACAGGAGATCGGTATTAATAGTAATCATATTCATAATGCCATCTTCAACAATCTTGAGGAAAAAAACCTGCGTCTGTTAGGGCATTGTCTGGCCAACCGGATGGAGATTCTTGACAAATATAAAACGGGCATCATTTTCCTAAACAAACATGACTTTAAAGTATTTGATATTCAGAGAGGAGATACGGAGGGTATCATTAATCATCTTCTAAAGCTGAAGAATGTGAATATGGCAGTTTTCATTCGTCAGCAACCAACAATCATTAAGCTCTCCCTTCGTTCTAAGGGAGATTTTTCGGTGGAAGAGATTGCAAAGACATACTTCAATGGAGGTGGCCATCGAAATGCGTCGGGCGGATATACAAAACAAGGTCTGGGCGCGACACTAAAGCAAATCAAAGAAATCTTGCCTCAATACGAGGAAAAACTTAATAATATCAGCATCACATGATGAAATCACTTTTGAAAATTACACTTGCTATCCTGGGAATGGCTATCGTGGCTTGTAGCAGCGATACAGGATCTGACTTGATGACAGATCGAGGCTACCGGTACACCTTCCATCGGGATAATAGCGGGCCTACGCCTCAGGTGGGAGAATACGTATACTTTCATATAGTCATGAGGCACAAAGACAGTGTACTAAATACGAGCTATACTATGTCAGAGCTTCCTAGAATACGAATACCTGCACCAGAAGAATATACAGAGGAAACGCCGGCGATTGTGGATGCCCTAAGCGTCATGTCCGTGGGCGATAGCGTGACACTCTTTTTCCCCCTGGATTCGTTGGAATCCATACCACCGGCATTTGCAGAAATGAATGTCATTGAATATGACATGGTACTGATGGATATAAAGACTGACGAGGCATTCAAGGCAGATATGGATGCTGCAATGCAAGAAAGAGAGGCGGCAATGGAAGTAGCACGTGCTAGAGAAACAGAAGTGGCATCATTTGCAAATTCAGTCCTGGATTCTTACAACAGCGGGACTCTAGAAAATATTCAGACGACACCAGAAGGCTTACAATATGTAATCCATGAGGCGGGAGAAGGTCCCAAGGCACAAAATGGAGACATGGTAGGCGTGCATTACTACGGCACCTTTACAGATGGTAAAATGTTTGATAATTCATTTTCATCCGGGACACCCTATACATTCGTCTTAGGACAAGGCAAAGTCATCAAAGGCTGGGATGTGGGCATTCCTTATTTATCAAAGGGAGGAAAGGCATCCCTTATTATTCCTCCAGCTCTCGGGTACGGTGAAACCGGGTATAGTGCTATTCCCGGAAACACTACCCTATATTTTTACGTTGAACTGGATGGAATTAACTAAAAGACATTCGTCCGGTTGATTTCAAGACATTATTTCATTTAACATTTAGACATGACCGTTGAGCAATTGCAGGACATGAAGGACCGATTGGGTTCTCTTAGGAGGTATCTTTGACGTCGATAACCGTCAAATCCGAATTAAAGAAAAAGAACAGTTATCGCTTGATCCGAATTTTTGGGATGATCCCAAGAAAGCCGAGACAATCCTCAAAGAAATCGGCATTCTGAAAAATTGGGTGACCCAGTATGAGTCAGTGCATATCCTGGTTGAAGAAGTTGACGTACTTTTCGAATTTCTAAAGGAAGGCGAAAGCAGTGAAGAAGAGGTTGACCGTGCATATGAACGTGCAATGGAGAAAATTGAAGATGTGGAGTTTAGATCTACACTCAATCGACCGGAAGATGAGCTAGGATGTATTTTGGAGATAAATGCGGGAGCGGGAGGAACAGAAAGTTGTGACTGGACGGAGATGCTCATGCGCATGTACCTGATGTGGGCTGAAAAAAATGGATATAAAGTGTCTGAGCTCAACCGTGTAGATGGTGACGTAGCCGGACTTAAATCCGTCTCGCTTGAAATCAAGGGTGACTATGCTTACGGTTTGCTCAAGGGAGAAAACGGAGTGCATCGCTTAGTCCGAGTAAGCCCCTTCAATGCCCAGGGTAAGCGCATGACTTCATTTTCTTCAGTCTTTGTGCACCCCATGGTGGATGATCGCATCGAAATTGATGTCAACCCTGCTGACCTGGATTGGGACACTTTTAGAGCCAGTGGTGCGGGTGGACAACATGTAAACAAAACGGAGTCCGCTGTGCGAGTGAGGCATCTCCCATCGGGAGTCGTAGTGGAATGTCAGGAGGAGCGATCACAGCATATGAACCGCGAAAAAGCCATTCAGATGCTCAAGTCCAGGTTATATGAACTGGAGTTACAGAAACAGCTGGAGGAGCGCGATAAGATCGAAGCCTCTAAAATGAAAAACGAATGGGGATCGCAAATAAGAAGTTATGTATTGGACGATCGTAGAGTTAAGGATCATCGCACTCAATTTCAAACCTCCGACACTGTGGGAGTTTTGGATGGAAACCTGGACGGTTTCCTAAAAGCATGGCTGATGATGGGTGCCAATTAACGACATTAGGCCTAGTGGGGTTCTATCCCAAAAGATGACATAATGAAAAAGTCCCGACCTTCCGTTTGAGGGCCGGGATTTTTTTCATGTTGTTTTGATTCGATTCAGGTGACCTATTCACTTGCCATAATAAAGAGCGGCAACATTTCGAAGTCACGATAGATCGGATGCAATCTCTCGGTGTCATAGTGCTTTTCCACATTCACCAACTTATTAGTAGACGTCACCACTTCAATGGGCACATGATCATACCTTCCATTTTTCAGGACGACAAGTCGGCCATGAATATTACGCATGATGAGGTCCAACGCCATAGTACCATATGCCATGGGGACGATGGAGTCAATGGCATCAGGATCACCACATCTTACTAGATATCCCAGCTTCTGGGTGATCGTATTGATCATATTTCCGTTATTAAATTTAGGTGAAAGCTCCTTTAGTTTAGCGGAAACCATATCTCCAATGCCTCCCAACTTAGCGTGACCATAGGCATCCTTCTCGGCATCCTGAAACTGCATTTCTCCTCCCTCAAAAATGGCTCCCTCCGACACCAGACAGATGGAGTAATTGCTGGGATTTTCAATCCGGTCTTTTGTCATCAGCTCCGTAAGTTGCTCTACATTGAATGCATGCTCAGGTATGATACAACGATGCGCTGCTCCAGCCATGGTGGGCAGCATTGCTGTAAACCCAGCATATCGACCAAAGACTTCAAGCACCATAAATCGCTCGTGCGAACCAGCCGAAGTACGGAGGTTGTTAGTCATATTTATCGTTCGAGTCACACAGGTACTGAAACCAATACAATAGTCAGTACCTGGCACATCATTATCCATTGTTTTTGGAATAGCGTTCACATTGACGCCCTGCTTGAAAAGATGTACCGCGTAGCTCAGTGTATCATCGCCACCAATGGCTATGAGGTAATCTATCCCAATCCACTCAAGGTTCTTAATAACTTCTGGCGTGAGATCGTTGACCTTCTCTTTGTACTTGTCCTTATGCTGTTCAGGCACTCGTTCCCTTGATACGGCGCTCGGTTTAGTACGCGATGAATGGAGAAAAGTACCTCCCGTTCGTGCAGCTCTGTCCACCACATTCTTTGTTAATTCTATGAAGTTATTGGAGTTGTCGTGTTTTTTATCCCGCACTACATCGATGATACCACCCCATCCCCTGCGTAGTCCAATGACTTTGTAGCCTTCACGTAGTGCCCTTACTGTCACCGCGCGAATCGCAGGGTTAAGACCAGGCACATCACCTCCCCCAGTCAAAATACCTATTGTACCTTTGCTCTTTTGTACGTTTGCCATAATAATTCAAAGCTTGCACCCGATCAAATGACCAGGGTTTGATTAAACATAATAGTTGTGAAAATAACCAGATTCTAAAATCTACCTCAAATTAACAAAAGCCGTGATACTCTATGATTCGAATGCCTATATCTTACAAATTTGACATTGAGAGATCAAATTTTTGCCAAATGCGCAATGAATACCGATTTATTCACGAAATACTTTCCCGAACCCAACGTCCGTAATCATCATTAACCTCCACTTCCCAGGAGATAATGCATGGGATGTCATAGGGATGCAGCTTCTGCGCTGCTTTTCGTAGTTTACTGAGTGATTCCTTTGATGTTTTCAAAATCGTCACCCATTCATCCGCTGACTCCAGTGATTCGTTCCACCAAAACAAGGAATTGATTGGAAAAGCATTATAGCAGGCAGCGAGTTTGCCCTCTACTATCTGCTGTCCGAAAGTACGAGCATGCTTTTTCGACTCATGGGTAATATACACTATTGCGATCTGCATAGTTAGGTCGAGAGTACACTTGCAAGATCTAGCAGGCTCTTATCAATTGCTTTCACTTTTTTGATGGCTTCACTGATGGGAGTATAAATGACCTCATTATTATGTATACCACACATCACGCCGGATTTTCCTTGGAGCAGACCCTCTACCGCACCATTTCCCATTCTACTTGCCAGCATACGATCACTGGATGTAGGGGATCCACCTCGTTGCAAGTGACCTATGACAGCCACCTTCACCTCATAACCTTCGAGCTTCTTACTGACCAGTTTAGCTACTTCATGTGTGCTGCCATTCTCATTGCCTTCTGCCACAATCACCAGACCAAACAATTTTTTGCGTTTCATCATGCGTTTTAGAAGCTTCAACAAATCGTCTACGTCCGCACTTAGCTCCGGTATCAGCACTCCACCGGCACCACTGGCGATAGCCGTATACAATGCAATATACCCGGAATGGCGCCCCATCACTTCAATAAAGAATAACCGGTTGTGGGAGTCTGCGGTATCCCTGATCTTATCCACTGCTTCCACTGCAGTATTTACAGCGGTATCAAATCCAATCGAATAGTCCGTTCCATAGAGGTCGTTGTCTATGGTACCCGGAACACCCATAAAAGGAATGTCAAACTCCTTTTGAAAGACCTTGGCTCCGGTAAGTGTACCATTACCTCCTATCGCGACAATCGCATCAATATCGTGAGCCATGACCGTTTCATAGGCCATTTTTCGACCTTCCTTTGTCATAAAGCGCTCAGATCGTGCCGTCTTGAGGATAGTACCTCCCTTATGGATAATGTTTGCCACGGCCCGGTTTTCCAGACGTTTGATGTCCCCATCAATCAGTCCTTCATACCCATTATAAATGCCATGTACATGTAAATCATGATATGTGGCCGTTCTTACGACGGCACGTATAGCTGCATTCATCCCCGGAGCATCACCGCCTGAACAAAATACACCAATGTGTCTGATATCAGTACTCATTTTCAATTGTGTGTTAGATGATAGGAAATCAATCCTTGTAACGGATCCTGCATCACATCGCCCATTTCGTAACCGGCCGACAATACTGCAGATCTCAATTCGTCACAAAAATAAAAAGCTATCGATCCTATAAAATTTAATTTTTGCTTCAAATAGTGATCCCCAACATGCACTTTGAGGAAAGTCTCGAAAGCTTGTTTTATAATTGATTGAAATTCAGATAGGTGCATGAATGGCTTCATATGCCGGACGACATTGGATAAAAATTGATTTTGCCGATCTGCCTTCTTGAAGTTGGCCAGAAAGTCAAGCCGACTCTGTGGCAAAAAGGTATGGCAGGCTGCACGTGCTTCCTGGGACAATTGATCGTAGTATAATGCTCTCACCAGTAGTTTCCCGATATAGGTTCCGCTACCCTCATCTCCCAAGGGCCATCCCAATGAGTTTATCTGCTTTTCAATACCGTTTCCATCATACCAGCAGAAATTGCTGCCCGTACCCAGTATTCCCACTGCTCCGGGAGCATCACCACATAGACCTCGTGCCGCTCCCAATAAATCTGTATGGACGGAAATCTTGGCTATATCAAAATGAGATTGAAAGGAATCAATGATCTTAGTTTTCCATCTACCCTGACTCGCACCCGCCCCGTAGTAGTAAACTTCAAGGCTGGCAACATCTGGTAACTCCCCATGGAGGGCCTCCATCATGCTTTCGACAGCTTGCTCCTGATGTGAAAAGGGATTAAATCCTTCTGATCGAAAATGTGCTTTCCTGCTTTCGTCGGTAAAGTACCAGCTAGCTTTGGTTCCCCCTACATCGCCTATTAATTTTGCCACCTGAAAAGAATTTATTTGAATGTAAGCATTACAAAACTATTGCTTGCTTACAGGATAGTCAAAGGCTATCTCAAAACTACCTTCTTCTTTTCTCCGGGTGGGGATATTCCACCACCCCTGGTAGCGAATGAGATGAGGCAAGTAGTCTCCTGAATGCTTCTCCAGACTTATGTCCATCTCCACTTCAAAGTCATAGAGCAAGGCCTTTTGTGCAAGCCGGTAAGTGCGGCCCAACACCTGAAAATCATCTTTGCTAAACCAGGTCACCATAGACTTGATCAACGTACGGTTATCATCCGACTGCATGTATTCCGGACGAAGATGGACCTCAAATACATAGGCTGGATTTCCGATCCGAAAGTCTCGAGCATTTATGTGATACGTATATCGTTTTCTCATTTTAGAAGAGAATATGGCCGTTCTTGACTTGAGAAAGGGAACATCGGCTGGTTTCCCCGGGGAAAAAATCAGTTGTTTCAATGCCTCCACATGTCCTTCTATCCCCTCAGAAGTCCCAGCCGTCTCTACTATATCCTGACGACAGAAAGTACCGGTTTGGGCGAATATCCTATCATAGACTGTTGCCGTGTAGTACCTAATCTTTTGTTTTCGTCCCCGATAGAAGCGATCACTCGATCTTTCCGCAAGAAGCGTGAGCTTTCGGCAATTACCTTGGATGGTCTGCTGATGACTTGCCTCGTATGTAACAAGAGGCCGTTTGCCATCTTCAAATCTCATTGCTGTGGACTGAGAATAGGACGTATGACGCAAGTTCTTGAAGGCCTGATAAAACGATTCATCTTCAAGGACAAATCCGATAAATTCATCCACTGAAAAGCCAGATTTCTGAGCAAGCACCATCACGGAATCCAGGTAAACAATGTCCGCAATCTGCTGTTGACCCTTAGTAAAATGAAAGAGTAGTATCATGACAGATACTAAAATAATTCGAGCTTTTGTAGCTATGAATTCCATGTAGAGGCAACGTCCAATTTTATAAATTTAAAATAGTTAAACGTCATGCAAGGTATCCATTGTTATTACGTTTAATTGATTCGATGCAGATTAACAGCTAACATGAAACATATTGTGATTATAGGGGCAGGCACTATGGGTCACGGGATTGCTCTGGTATTTGCCCGCTTCGGATTTCCTGTCACTTTGATTGATCTTTCTGAAAAACAACTTTCGATCGCCCTAAGTCAGATCAGTAAAAATCTGAATCGTCTGGTTGAAAAGCAAAAGATTACTTCGGATGAGAAAGTCCAGGCACTGGTTCAGATACAAACAGCCACTACTTTATCCGGAGCCGTGGATGATGCCGATCTCATTATTGAGGCTGTTCCTGAAGACGAGTCATTAAAGATTAAACTCTTCAAAGACCTGAACAAATATGCACCACGGAGAGCAATTATAGCCTCCAACACTTCCGCTATTTCTATTACCAAGCTTGCATCAGTAGTGCATGACCCAGCTAGGGTCATCGGCATGCATTTTATGAACCCCGTACCACTTATGCGTCTGGTTGAGGTCATCCGCGGTTATCATACGAGCAGTATTGTGACCCATACAATTCTCGAACTATGTCGCTCGATTGAAAAAACACCAATCCAGGTAAATGATTACCCCGGGTTTGTGTCTAACAGGATCCTCATGCCCATGATTAATGAGGCGATATCGGCATTACATGAAGGAGTCGCAGAAGTAGAAGCTATCGACTCCGTGATGATGCTTGGTATGGCACATCCCATGGGTCCTCTACAACTGGCAGATTTTATTGGTTTAGATGTATGCCTTTCCATTCTGGATGTATTATTCGATGGATTTGGCAACCCAAAGTATGCTCCGTGCCCTCTATTGGTAAATATGGTACATGCGGGCCGACTGGGAAAGAAAACAGGAGAAGGTTTCTATCGATATGCCGCTGGGAAAGACCCTGTCGTTTCGAGTACATTTCGCTAAGCCTTTTCCAGGGTAAATCCGAAGGTCGAACCCGCCTTTAAAGAGCTACGTACATTAATGGTCTGATTGTGTGCCTCCATGATATGCTTCACAATAGACAATCCCAATCCTGATCCTCCGGCAGCCCTTGATCGACTCTTATCCACCCTGTAGAAGCGATCAAATACATGATTGAGGTGTTCCTCACCCATGCCAATTCCGTTATCGGCCACTTCTACAAGGATGTTTTTATCCATGTCGTAGAAAGCCACTTTGCTACTACCACCTGGAGTACCGTATTTGATAGAGTTCGAAATCAAATTGTCAAGCACCTGACGTATAAATTCTCTGTCAGCATTCACCATGAAGGCCTGATCTGCTCCTTCCTTCAGCATAAGCTTGATATCATGTTGCCGAGCCGTCAATTCATACGTTTCGAATACCTCGAGCGTTAATTCCCGAATATCGAATTTGCGAATATCCAATGCGAGCTGTCCAGACTCCAGCTTAGAAATGGCCTCCAGATCGTCCACTATCGTGATGAGACGCTCGACATTCTTGGCTGTCCGCTGGAGGTATTTAGTATTGATACTTTCATCGTGAAGACCACCATCTATCAGCGTATGTACATAACCCTGAATATTAAAAATGGGAGTTTTTAACTCGTGAGAAACATTGCCCAGGAACTCTCGACGGTAGTTTTCCAGAGTTTTTAATTGATCAATTTGTTGCTCCTGATCTTCAGCCCATTTTGCGACATCTTCGTCCACATTTGAAATGATATTCTCGTCACTCTCCACGTTCCGCAACTTTTGGGAAGGATCCAGTTTCAACTTGTGAATTGTCTTATAAATCAACTTGATCTTCCGAAAAATATAGTGCTTCAGAAAGTAGAGGTTGACAAAATATGCCACGATAGCAATGGAAGCGGTCAGGATTAAGATGAATGGAAAGCTGGTTTTATTGAAGATAAAATACAACACAGTACTTATTAGGAGAAAGATCCCTGCGATAAGGAGTGAAGCATTAGTCGATAACTGTCTGGGGGTCAGGTTCTTCACAGAAGTTGCCATTATAAAAAATTCAATTTAGAGAGATCTAAGGTAAGCAGCAAATGAATACTACGCTTCAATCTTGTAACCGATTCCCTTCAGGGTCTTAATATAATCTCCTCCGATCTTCTCACGGATGCGTCTGATATGTACGTCAATCGTTCTTTCGCCCACAATGATGTCACCGCCCCAGATCTTTCTAAAAATTTCTTCCCGTGAAAAGACCTTTCCAGGATATGACATCAACAAGTCAAGTATTTGAAATTCCTTCTTGGCCATTTCAATGACTTCCCCCTCCTTAATAAGTTGATATTTTTCCTTATCCAGCTTTAGGGGTCCCAATTGTACCAGCTGATTATCAGCACCTTCTACCCGTTTACTTCTCCTGATCAGTGCCTGAATTCGACTTTTCAAGATACTTGGCCTGATCGGCTTCACAATAAAGTCATCTCCGCCCTGGTCCAGTGCTGCTATCTGTGTGTAGTCTTCTCCCCTTGCGGTAAGAAAAGCGATCATGGTTCTGTCAAAACTTTCATCACTTCTCAGCTGCCTACAGACTTCTATTCCGTCCATATCCGGCATCATGACATCCAGCAGAATAAGATCGGGTTGATATTCACGAGCCAGTTTTACACCTTCGAGTCCGTTAGATGCCGTTTGGATGGCATATCCTTCCTTTTTTAAGTTGTATGAGATAAAGTCAAGGACATCCTGTTCGTCATCTATGACGAGTATCTTAGTGCTCATTTATCTATTGGTTGTCTTTATTTGGAATCACATTTAAGTCTCTGACATTATCATCCAGGTAATCAATTCTTTGGAGCAGCAAGTCATAGAATGTATCCAGTCGAGCAGGGTCATTGTACAAGTGGTCAATATTTGCCTCCAGTGCTTCCTGTGAAATATTGTACTTCTCTTCTATCTGCTTAGCATAAGAAAGACTAATGCTATCCTTTACAACGCCAAAAGTTTGTGCAAAAGCTGCATTCAGAATATATGCGTCCGTCATGACCAGCATCAGGGTTGAATCGTCCAACATCTCAAACTCCGTCTGATTGCTGCCTGGACGGGCACAGGCCAGCGTTATCAAGAACAAAACCGAGAAAGTGTATTTAAATTGCATTAGTAGCCAAATTGCTTTGGATAGTAGAAAGCAGTCCTTCGCGTATTTAACGTATTTAGATCATACCAATGTTCCGCAGTGCTCACTAATTTTATAATCCCACAAGTTGGCACGTTTTCAATGTGGTCCTCCGCAAATAGATTAGCGAAATCTGTGATGCCTGGATTATGACCAAAAATTGCCACAGTCTGGTAGTCCTCAGGCAATTCTCTTAATACTGCCAGGATCTCGTCAGGCGTGGCCAGGTACAATCTGCCATCTCTGAAAACGAGGTCTTTGTTCAGCCCATATGCATCTCGAAATCGCCGTGCCGTGGATCGTGCACGCTTTGCGGTACTGGTGATCAATACATCAGGACGAGTCTCCCTCAGTATCATCATCTCTGCCATCAAGGGAGCACTTCGCTTTCCACGCTCATTTAGAGGTCTTTTCTCATCAGAAAGTGATGGATCAGCCCAGCTGGACTTTGCATGTCTGATGGCATAAATTGTTCTCATGTCTACAAAGCTACAACAAGTCCTCTGAATCTAAAATATGTAAGCAACTGTACCAGACAATAAATGACAATCACTCAGTAGTTTCACATGTACAAGTCGCACGTTACCCACCTTTTCTACGTATATTTGAAGGTTTATCTTTCATTTTGATGTTTAGTAAGACTTTTCCTATTGAGAACTATTTTATGTACCTGCCTGAGTACCTGCTGGACTCAGCGGAGCAATTAATAATAGAGGACAAAGTTGCCCTAAAACGTAGGAAAAACGGTCTGTGGATATTTGATGTTGAGGATGACCAGGATCTTGAAGTGGAAGTTTTAACCAGCAGAAAGCAGGTCAAATCTTTCTCTTGTGACTGTGAGAAATATCTCGAACAAGGACTTTGCATCCATATTGTAGCAGCGATTAGAAAAATTGCAGAACAAACTGCATCAGAAGTAGAGGACAAGAAGAAAAAAGAAACATCCATTCAAAAAAGTCCTACCCGGTATATTCAAACAAGGATGCTGCTGGACGAAGTTTCTGAAAAGGACTTGCGGGAATTTGTCAGAAGTTATGCCCAGGAGGATCACAAATTCGCACTTCGCTTTAAAGCGCGGTTCGCACACCACGTACAGACAAAAGACGATCTTACCAAGTACTTCTTGCTCATTAAAAAGTTTGATGGCACACTTTCCAAAAGCAAATTAAATGCTACCAAGCTCCGGCGACTCAAGTCATACATTGAGGATCTGCTTGCATTAGGCTCGGATCTAGGTTCCAAAAAAGACTATCGGGAAGCCTTCAGCATTGCATATGGGTGTCTGAAATTCTTAATATATAAAAAAGAATTTCGACAAGATGATGCACTCGAGCCCTTATTTGAGCGATCTTATGTTCTCATGGATAAATTATTTACAAGAGCTGTAGCTAGAGACCTCTTACAAAAAATGCACCAGGCATTTATTGAGCTGGGGACAGATCCATCCTACGAAGTGACTAATCATCAACAAAATATATTCTCCATTCTATTCAAGGCTGGGACCCGAAACAAAAAAAAGGAAATAGTCGAAGCATTGGCGCAGAAGCCAGAAGGTGATGAAGTGCCATCTGCCGAAATCATGACTTTGTTGATGCTCTATATAGAAAGCGACCTACTCACTCAGGCTTCTCAA
The DNA here is from genome assembly GCA_050298535.1 of Saprospiraceae bacterium. Taxonomy (GTDB): domain Bacteria; phylum Bacteroidota; class Bacteroidia; order Chitinophagales; family Saprospiraceae; genus JABDMH01. Next base: position 14,210 of record JBNKUI010000086.1, on the reverse strand, counting down.
TTAATCTCAGAGAGTGCTAATAATTTCTCTCTGGTACGAGACTTTCTCAAATCATTGTCTAATCATAAAAACTCTGAGCTAATAGGTCATTTTGCAGAAACCATATATCGCAATAGCAGTCGCCGTACTGTACTGAAATTCGCGCATGAACACCTTTTCAATTCCAGCATTCGCACGGCGGTAAAAGAGGAGCTGACCTTGGATTTATTTCTTCGAGAAAGGAAACCCGATTTATTTCAAAAATTGAAAGATGTTTCAAAAAACTGGGATAGTACCTACCAAAGTATTATACATAGACTGGAGCACAAGGGGGATCGGAAAACGATATTGCAAATCTGGGAATGGGAGTCTAACTGGGATCTCATCAAACAAGAGATAACCAGATCAGATGATGTGGATTTGGTTCTTGAGAGACTGCATTACTTGAAAAATGACCCGGAATGGCTGCGATCTACATTAACAGAGATTGTCACTAACAGGCTTAGACTCTTTATTGGCCTTCCCAGTGTGGATTATGTAAGACATATTTTGATCCGTCTGGAGAAAGAGAAATTATACTCCATTGCGAATGATCTAAAAAGAATATTGCAAAATGCTTATAGCGAGAGAACCATTCTCATGAAGACCCTAAAAAACGAATTCTGATGAAGGTCGAGTTCTGGTGGATTGGAAAAACACAGGCAAAATATCTTATGGCTCCCCTACTCGATTTCGAAAAAAGGATTTCACATTTTCAGAAATTTTCCATTCGGGAGTTTAGCAGTATTCGTACTAAGGATCATAGTCGTCTCAAAGAAGAAGAGGGAAAATCATTCTTGAATAAAATAAATACCGGAGATTATATCGTACTCCTGGATGAAAAAGGAACATCCTATAGCTCTGTTCAGTTTGCCGACTATGTAAACAAACTGCAACTTCAGGGAATGCGGCGCATCATATTTATTGCTGGTGGATCTCATGGATTTTCTGACGACATGTATACACGTGGAGATGCTCTGTTATCACTCTCGGAAATGACCTTTACTCATGAAATGGTTCGCTTAATTTTTCTTGAGCAATTGTATAGGGCCTACGCCATCAACAACCATTTACCATACCATCATGTTTAAAATTTCACTATGTCTGTATCACTTATCTTAGTTATTATCACTGTGGCAGTTTCATACTTTGCCTTCAAGGATCAGTCACTCTTTTACAAGCTGGCACATTGGCCCTATGAGGAAAAAAGATCCAAGAGTTACTACCGCCTGCTAACATCAGGTTTTGTACATGGAGGATGGCTACATTTACTGATCAACATGTTCGTCTTGTGGCATTTTGGTGAACTAATTGAAAGCTTCTTCACTCAGTTCTTTGGGCCCACGGGAGGACCTTTACTTTATCTGCTGGTATATCTCGCGACAATTGTGTGTGCTTCTTTACCCAACACATTTAAAAGACAGGACGACCCAAATTATATGTCAGTTGGAGCTTCCGGTGGTGTGTCGGGCATTGTCTTTATTTTCATTCTTTTCTATCCCTGGAAATATCTCTACCTCTATGGCCTTCTACCGATCCCTTCCATTATCGCAGGTGTGCTGTATTTATGGTATTCATCTTATGCCAGTAAGCGAGGCACAGACCGAATCGATCACGATGCCCATTTCTATGGTGCTTTGTTTGGAATGCTATTCATGATACTACTGAGACCCAGATCCGCAAATGAATTCATCAATAGCCTCATTTATGAATTTCCCCTGGGTATGATCATTTTCTAAAAAACTATGAATTCATTACTTTAATGTCAGAACACTTGGGTAGCCTATGAGAGCGCTTGTCATATCAGGCGGAGGAGCAAAAGGAGCATTTGCCGGTGGAGTAGCTGAGTATCTGATCCAAGATCTGAATATACATTATGATTTGTTCACAGGCTCTTCGACGGGTGCATTATTGGCACCATTACTAGCTGCCGGAGACATTGAACATGCAAAGGAGATCTATACAAATGTGCAGCAGAAGGATATCTTTTCGGCACATCCATTCATTATTCGCAAAAAGAAAGGCGTCTATAAAACAAGGATAAATCACCTGGGGATCATTAAGATGTTCCTAAAGGGTCGTAAGACTTTTGGTGAGAGTTTTGAGTTGCGAAAACTAATTCAAAGAGCTTTTACTCAGTCTCACTTTGACAAGGTGAAGTCCAGTAATCAGCGCGTCGTGATTGCCGTATCTAATTTTACCTGTAATGTGGTAGAGCATAAGTATCTCCGAGACTGCAGCTATGAAGATTTCCTCGATTGGATCTGGATAAGTGCCAATTTTGTTCCTTTCATGAGCCTGGTCAAAAAAGACGGGCAGGAATATGCGGACGGAGGCTTTGGCAATTTCATCCCCATTGCTGAAGCGATTGATGCAGGTGCCACCGAAATCGACGTCATCATCCTGACTCCCAGGAGGAAGTCCATAAAGAAAATGCCCAGTCGTAATGCGTTTTCATTGCTCATGAGTGCGCTAGATTTTATGTTGACGCAGATTGCGCGTGATGAAAAATACATTGGACTCCTGGAAAGCATCCACAACGATATAAAGGTTCGATATTTTCACACCCCTCGTATTCTCACAGACAACAGTCTTATTTTTGATCCTAAACAAATGAAGCTCTGGTGGGAGGAAGGTAAAGCCTTTGCCGAGCGAAGGATTGCTCAGGGACGATAATAACTCAAGTAAATAATACGCATGCAGAAGGTTAGGTCTATTTTCCAATTATTCGCACTGGGAGCTCTTATGATTGGCTGCGGAAAAAATCAGAGTATAATGACTTTGGATGAAATCGCTACAGAATATGTCAAACTGGTCTTACAGGTAGGTCAATATGATAGTGACTTTGTGGACGCCTACTATGGTCCGGAAGCACTAAAACCCGCCAGGGAAATCTCGGAGAATGATCAGTTTCCAACCCAAAAGTTTATGGAGAAATGCACTGACCTGGAGCAAGCTATTGCAGATATCGACACCTCCCGGGAAGAGCATATTGTCAAGACACGTATTCAGCTCTTGCAGAAGCAACTCATGGCCGTAAAAACAAAGGTCGCTATGCTGGGAGGAACCACCTTCTCATTTGACGAGGAAGCCATGATGCTGTATGATGCAGAACCACCCTACATCCCACTTGACACATTTGATGCTTTATTATCTGTATTGAACGAACTGCTGACAGGAGAAGGGAGTCTCCAGAAACGATATGAGACCTTCAGCCAGCAATTCATCATACCGAAAGACAAACTGGACGAGGTATTTCAGGCTGCCATTCAAGAAGCGAGAATTCGTACCAATCAACACTACGATCTTCCCGATAATGAGAACTTCATCGTTGAATATGTAAACGATAAGTCATGGTCTGGTTACAACTACTATCAAGGTGATGGCCAGAGCCTTATACAGCTAAACACCGATTTCCCGATCTACATTGAAAGGGCCATAGACCTGGCATGTCATGAGGGATATCCGGGACACCACGTCTTTAACGCCCTCCTGGAAAAGAATCTGGTGGTCGAAAAAGGATGGGTCGAGTTTTCTGTATATCCGCTTTTTAGTCCACAATCACTGATTGCAGAAGGAAGTGCCAATTATGGGATTGATGTAGCTTTCCCGGGAGCAGAAAGACTCGCTTTTGAAAAGACTATTCTCTACCCTATCGCAGGCATTGACACATCGTTGGCTGGCACCTATCAGGAGATACAACAAGTACGGTCCCGATTGAATTATGCTGGCAATGAAGCTGCTCGAGCTTATCTTAATGGTGCCATCGATCGAGAGGAAGCAGCACTGATGCTTGAAAAATATCTGCTTTACGAGCCCGATCGAGCGCTCCAACGTACACGCTTTTTGGATCAGTACAGAAGCTATGTGATCAATTATAATCTGGGACAGGATCTCGTAGCTGACTACATAGAAAGACGGGGAGGTACCGCAGACAATCCGGAGAAACGTTGGCAATTGTTTGGTGAATTACTGTCGCTTCCCCTCACGGCGTCCATGATTCAAAAATAGATCGATACTAGCTCCTTTCCTTTACTTCTTCCGAGTACCCGTGCATAGATACCGGTCCTACCCTAGCTAATCATTCCCATCCTTAAATCATGCACTTCCTGCTCATAAAAGCTACATCATAGCTATTATTATCCTATATTCGCTACAATTTAGCTTTTAGCACATGAAATCTCAACAGATTGGATCTTTTGAAGAAGTGGTTCTTTTGACTGTGGCAAGTCTGTCAGAAGAAGCATATGGTCTTTCTATTAAGCTTAGCATTGAAGAAACCTCAGGCAAGAATATCAGCATTGGTGCCCTCCGAACCACTTTGGGAAGACTTGAGAAGAAGGGGTTTTTAACTTCTAAGCTTGGAGAAGCTACCAGCATCCGAGGCGGTAAAAGAAAGCGCTTCTACACTATTAGTCCATCGGGCAAGGCAACATTGGTGGAAACGATGGCACTACGGAAACAACTGTGGAAAAATGTACCCGATACCATATTAAACGTGAACTGGAATCAATGACTGATCGACCTTTCTTCCTTCATCTTATGCTGAGGCTTCTCCGAGTAATATGTAAACCTGATCTCCTGGAAGATCTGGAAGGTGATTTCACGGAGCTCTATTTTCTAAAACGAAAGCAGCACTCCAAGCACAAAACGAACCTGGTTCTAGCAACAGAATTTTTGAAAATATTAAGACCAGGCATCATTAGGATACCCAGAAAAGTGAATGGAATTAGAAATTCTCTGTTTTACTGGAATGTGAAACTATCGATGAGGAGTCTAACGAAAACACCATGGATCTCCGGTATCAATATCGCCGGTCTTGCTATTGCATTCATTAGCTTCTTCCTTATTTCCATCTACGTCAACCATGAATTTTCGTATGATAAATACAACACTGCCTATGATAGGATTTACAGAGTTCTGCATCACTACGACTACCAAGTGTCTGAACAATCCACTACCAAGAATTTCAACCTCCAGAATTTTCAGGTTTGGGGAAACGCACCCGTTGGACCCGCATTAGAACAGTCCTTTCCAGAAATCGAATTTGTAGGACAATTTACAGGGCAGCACAGCTATTTATTTTCTATTGAAAATGCAAAATATCAGGAGTCGAAAGTTCATTTTGCTACTGGCGATCTTTTAAACATTTTCAGTTGGCCATTACTGCAAGGTAATGTTAAGGACCTCCTTAAAGAACCATACACTCTGGTCTTAACGGAAGAGATTGCCAAGAAATTCTTTGGGGGCAAAGAAGCGCTTGGAAAATCAATACTGGTCGATAATAAGACTCCCTACCGAGTCACGGGTGTCCTTGAAAATATTCCAGAAAACTCCCATTTCACGTTTGACATTTTATTGTCTATGTCTTCGCTTAGGTCTGAACATCCAAAAATATTTGAGAGTTGGAATTATGTTGACTTTTATACGTACTTCACCTTAGCACCAGGAAAGAAAATTTCCAGTATAGAAGACCGGATTTCAGAATTAAACATCCCCATGATTGAGAACGTTTCTTACACTTTTGACTTTGAACCACTTTCAAATGCCTATTTACATTCCGAAGCTAAGAGACAACCCGGAACCAATGGTCATCTAAGAAAACTGATAGTATTTCTGACCGCCGGAATACTAATACTATTTGTGGCGTTCATAAATTTTATAAACATCCGGATCGCACAGACTGCCCAGAGAACGGATCAATTAAAGTTGCGAAGATATTTGGGTGCCCAAAGGAGAGACCTAATCAACCATTTCATTACTGATACCGTTGTGTCTACAACCTTGGCTATTTCCCTCGCTGCACTACTTATCTCTTTATCATGGCCCTACTTCCAGGGTTTAGTTGAGATTGATTTTGCAATTACCGACATATTTAACTCTGTAAATGCCATTTTGTGTATAGGTTTAATACTGATCCTTACATTGATATCCGGGGCACTACCTGCACTGAGACTATTTTCAGCAAATCAATCAAATGTAAAGAGCATAAGAAATACCAGCCTAACTTCTAAGTTACTCTTACTTTTCCAATTTACCATAAGTACAATATTAATTTCGTCGACGGGCATATTGTCAGATCAGCTAGCGTATTTGATCACAAAAGATCCTGGCTATGAGTCGGATCAAATGCTGGTGCTTGATTTTGCGGACGATGAAGAGGTTCAGCAAAATATTGAAAATATTAAAAGGGAATTCCTGCATGATCCCGCAGTAAAAAGCATTTGTGCTGCAAGAACAATACCCGGTGGTTTTTTTCCGAAAGCAGATACGTATGTGGAATCGAGAACTGGAGAAATACAGGTAGCCGCTCCGGATCTGTTTCAGGTTGACCATGATTTTATCGATCATTTTAATTTAGAAATAATATCCGGTCGGGACTACGACATAGATCGAATGAAAGATTTATCAGAGTCTTTAATCATTAATGAATCGGCTGCAAGATTATTTGGATACGATGACGCAACTGAAGTCATTGGAAAGCGATTCGAACAATGGGGCAAAAAAGGAGAAATCGTGGGTGTGGTCAAGGACTTCAGCTATCAGTCTTATCACCATGAGATCAATCCCATGACTATAAGTTTGGGGCCTCCCTCCTCCTATAGCTACTTGGTATTGCAATTAGAGACTAAAGATCTTCAATCTACTCTGACCAGAGCAAGGCATCTGTGGGAAAGACTCATCCCGGCCCGTCCATTCTTGTTTAAGTTTCTTGATCATGAGGTACAAGAATCGTATGCTTCGGAAGTCCAAGTCAAAGCTGTCATAAAAGCATTCGCAACCATCACCGTCATTCTGGCGGTATTGGGTTTACTAGGACTATGCTTGATTTTATTAGTATCTCAGCAAAGGGAGATCGCCATTCGAAAAGTATTAGGAGCCAGGATCATCGCATTAATAATACAATTCAGCAAGAAGTATATTACGCTCATCCTACTTGGAATTTTCATATCCATTCCCATCACCCACCTCTTATTGGAAAAGTGGCTAAATGCATATGCCTATCGGATTACAATTCAGTGGACATCGTACTTGTGGGCTGCATCTATCATTATGATATTAACGATCTTTACCATTTCCAGCCTGGTATCAAAATATGCTCTCATAAAGCCTGCTGAAATATTCAGAAAGGAGACACGATAGTCTCAAAAAATGATATTGATTGAGTTCCCATAGCCGAACACAAATAATGCAACTTATGATAAAAAATAGACGAAGACGAGTCCAAATAAATGTAGATATTGATTTCATTTCTCTTACCTTCTTCATGCTACTGAGTTGCTCCTGCATGTCACAAAATATTCCTCCTGCGGATCTTTCAATAACGGGTTTATATCCTTCCATAGGAAAATATGCGGTTGGCTTTCAGCATTATCTAACCTATGATTCTACTCGTACCTATAAGCGATTATTTGAGTGGACTAAGTTGTCATCTTTCAGACCTATTCCTGTAAGTATTTGGTATCCCGCTGTAGCCGAAGAGAACAATGATAAAACACTGACCATAAAAGACTACCTACGAATTGATGCTGAGGAAAAAGAGTGGGAGCACCTTCCCCCAGAACAACTCCTAAATTGGTTTGAATTTCCCAACAATCCCAAGAACAACGCATTAATGGATTCAGCAACATGGTCCAGACCTGGAGCACTACCTATAAATGACCAATTTCCAGCTATTCTTTATGCGCCCAGTTACCAGGCTTCCTCCATAGAAAACTTCTCTCTTTTTGAATTTCTGGCAAGCCATGGTTACGTGATTATATCAAGCCCTAGTCGCGGCACAAATCACTTATATTTTGATGGAGGTACTACTCGAGATATGGAAACCCAGGCACGGGATCTACTATTCTTGTTCAAGGAGGTTTCAGGCATGTCCAATGCGGATATGAACAAAGTCGGAACCATGGGATTTAGTTTTGGAGGCCTTTCCAATGTGCTGGCTCAAATGACACACGAGAAAATCCGTCTAAATGTAAGTCTTGATGGTAGTATTAAATATCAATATCCCACGTTATTGGCTTCAGCTAGTGCAGATATTGACAGGGTAGATATTCCCTTTCTTCATTTTTCTCAAAAGCCAATTCCTCTAGAGGTGATGATCGAAGATGGTATTGACACATCACTCAATAGCAGCTTTCAGTTCTTTGACGATCTAACCAAAAGTGAGGCCACAAAAATTGTAATGCAGCATCTCGCCCATTCTCAATTTAGCACATTAGGTGTTCTCCTAGCTGATCGTGACCCTCGACAAGACCTGCCAGACAAGCAAATAGTTGCATCCTATAGGTGGATGTCACAAGTCATTCTGAACTATTTAGACGCACACCTAAAAGATCATCCACAAGCCCGAGCATATTTTAATTCCTTAGAATCGGATGCAGTGCCCTTCACCATCGAAAGAAAGGAACCATTGCCAACCAAGGTCTCATTTGAGATGTTTCATGATATTGCAAGATCCGTAGGGTACCAGGGTCTGCAAATGCTAATTGATTCCCTCATGATAATTGATACCGGTTTTCAAGTCCAAGAATGGCAAATAAATAATCTGGGTCTGCAATTGGGCTTTAACGCCAATAGTTATAAAGCAGGAATTGAAATGCTAAAATTGGGAATCCACTTGTTTCCTCAATCCAGTAATCTTCATGATAGTCTGGCGGAAATCTATTTATATAATAAAAATACAGAGCAGGCAATTTATCATTTTAGGGAAAGCCTGCATCTGGATTCTTCAAATTTAAATGCCAGAGAACGTCTGGACCAGTTAGAATAATTAGTCCTTTAAAAAATCTACCTTGCCGCTATCTAAATTGTAGTACGCGGGTACGATTTTCAGAGCCCCGCTATCTACGGCTTTTCTTATTATACCAGATCGCTCTTTTAAAGCCTCCACAGTCAATTCAGCATTTTTCTTAACTACATCTGCAATATCTGCTCCTTCACCCGATGCTGCAATAGCCGGGGCAATATGTGACAATAAATGATTAAGGTTATACCCATTATCACCTCCTCCGACGGCAGCAGTTACGGCACCACAGCTTTGATGCCCTAATACTACGATTACCTTTGTACCCAGGTGCGCCACGGCGTACTCAATGCTGGCAATTGAAGAGGTATTTGCCACATTACCGGCAACCCGAATCACAAATAATTCTCCCAGCCCTGTATCAAATGCAAGTTCCGGAACGACCCGACTATCCGCACAACTTAAAATGATAGCATAAGGCTGCTGCCCTCCTGTTAATGAGTTTCTCCGGGAGCTATCCTGTAGTTTTCCGTCCAATTTGTCAATTACAAATCGCTGATTTCCTGTCTTGAGTCTATCTAGTACCTGATCAATTTCCATAATTTCTTAAGAGTTTGATTAAAAAAAATCTCTGTGCAATAGCACTAAAAGCGCTTCATAGTTAATAAAAGTTAGGATTTCTCAGGAAATCCAGTAGAGGTAATATAAGCGTAATATTTGAAAAGCAGTCCACTGTATTGCATAATGTGCAACATGTCAACGTATCACAGTTTAACATCAATAAATCAGTACGTACGACAATAAAAAAGTGCTATTTTTAAGGAAATCTGCTAATAAAAAGATCATTACTATGGACAGGCGCACCTTTCTGCGAAACATTTCGCTTGCATTACCTGCGGCTACATGTATGCCTTACTTCAATCTACTGGCTGAGCCGTTAATAAAAAAAGTAAAAATCACCGATGTAAAATGCGTCCGAGTTAAAATCGGGTTTCGCATCAGTCCCATTGTAAAAATTGAAACTGACGCTGGTATTGTGGGTATTGGCGAGTGCCATCATGACGAGACGGGACTAGGAGCCAAAGATGTTGTCTTGAATGTCTGCAAACCCATTCTAATGGGTCAGGATCCACTTGATCTGGAGAGACTTGTATTCAAAATGAGCACTCGGACATCGTACTACGGCGGGAACCATGGAGTAGCGACACATGCTATCACAGGTGTTGAATTTGCTATGTGGGACATTATTGGGAAACTGACCGATCAGCCTGTACATCGAATTTTGGGAGGTGGATCACACGTTTCTGAGGTACGTGCCTATCTTTCTTCAGGTCCACGTGATATGCTGAACACGGATTCCTGTTCTGAATTTGCCGATCGGGTTCTCAATTTTGGATGGACCGCTGCCAAGGTTAATATCCTGCGAGATCAATCATGGAACAGACTGGACAATCGTCGTCTATCCAATGGTGAGGTAGACAGAAATGCACGGGGATATCAGAATCTTCGTGACGCGGTAGGATCTGACTTTGACATTGCGGTACATTGTCACTGGGAGTTTGATTTTGACAGCGCTTTGCGATTAGCAAGGGCGGTAGAACCAGTACGCCCCATCTGGATGGAGGATCCACTGCCTATCGCTTTTAATGAGCAGTGGGTCAAACTCACTGAACAATCACCCGTACCCATTCTATGTGGCGAAAACCTCTATGGAAGGACCGATTTTCGACCTTTCATTGTGCATCAGGGTGTCAATATGATAGAAATTGATGTCTCGATGGCAGGTGGTCTCCTAGAAGCTAAGAAGATTGCTGATTTAGCTGAAACATATTTGATGCCGGTGGCAACGCATAATGTTGCAGGCCCCATTGCCACCATTGCTTCAGCAAACTTTGCAGCATCCGTACGTGAGTTTCTGGCCCATGAGGCATTTATGGTGAGTGATAGCAATCGCGAGGGAATCGGTATCAATGGAGATCCCGAGATCCTGGGATATGACAAACCAGTCATCAAAGACGGCCATATTCAGTTGAGTGATCGACCCGGATTCGGTATTCAACTTAATGAAACACTGATAAGAGAAAAGTATCTGGTAGATGGAGAGGATTGGTGGGATTAGCGTCTTACCTAAATGACAGACTACAACATTCAGACAGATAGACTATTAATCTCGCCCTTAGCTGAGGTTGATCTTGATTCTATGCATCAACTGCATTGTCATGAGGTCGTCGCCCGGTATAATACGATTGGAATCCCAAAAGACAAGCAACAGACCTATCAAGTACTTCGTCCTGTACTTCAGTCAATGAGCCAAAAAATGCCTTCGCAAATTGCCTGGACTCTTCGAGAAGCAAAATCAGGAGAATTCGTGGGAGAAATAGGGATGAGACTGTCAGCATCCCGCTTTCGTATGGGTGAAATCTATTACAACCTTACACCCTCCATGTGGGGTTTTGGCTACGGCCTAGAAAGTTGTCACGCTCTCTTGCACTACGCTTTCACAGTCCTCGACCTGCACAGAATTGAGGCGGGGGTAGCTGTAGAAAACTCACGGTCGATCAGACTCCTAGAAAGGCTTGGCATGGTCCGGGAAGGTCGAAAACGCAAGATCTTACCTCTGACATCGGGGTGGAGCGACAACTTCATATATTCCATTCTTAAAGAAGAATTCATGCCAGAGTAGTATTCCATAAAATTGGAATTGCATTTATTTGCACCATGATTTATGCGATTGGTGATATACATGGATGTCTTTCGGCTCTTCAAGCTTTGTGGGCATCAACTGATGTTCAGAAAGACGATACGGTAGTATTATTAGGTGACTATATCGATCGGGGTCCCAGTAGCCCGGATGTCCTCGATTGGATTATAAAAAAACAACAGAAGTTCCAAATCGTCACCCTAAGAGGCAATCATGACATATATATGTTGGAGGGGAGTGAAGACCCCGAGCTTTTTCAGCAATGGATGCAATATGGTGGCAATGTAACTTTGGAATCCTATGGAGCCAGTAAGAAGAAAAACTGGCTTGATTATATCCCTGAAAATCATTTGAGTTTTCTAGAGCAGACACTGCCATTCTATGAAATAGAGAATTACATCTTTGTCCATGGGGGTCTCCAGCCTGGCGTTCCACTCTCAGACCAAAAAGACCAGGCATTATTTTGGAAGAAGTACTACATTCCAGAAAAATACCAAGAAGGTAAGACTGTTTTATGTGGACATACTGCCCGAAAGGATGGAGAAGTTTATGATTTCGGGCATACCATTTGTCTGGACACGTACGCATATGGAGGAAAGTGGCTTACGTGCTTAAACCTCGATACGGGACACTATTGGCAAGCAAATCAAAAAGGGAAAGTGAGAAAAAGACACTTACGGTCTAAGATCTAATTCAAATTCTATTATTATCATTTTGTATTGGTAGATCCTTTATGACTATCTTTCCTCTGCATATGGATCCCCAAAAAAAGACACCACTATATCATAACTCTGTAGTTGCGTTATTTTTTAGATCGTCCAGCAAGAATCATTTGCTTGACTCCAATTTTGACAACCTGACAAGTACATCTTCCAGCATAGTCCTCAGCTCTTCATTTTCTTCAACTAATGTTGCTATTCTTTCTTCCAGTATACTTTGATCATTCGCTGAAGATGTGAATGAAGAAATACAATTGCAAGATCCGGCAATTGTTAAATCACCACTTTCATTCAGATATAAAATACGGTTATTGGTACCATTAAAAATTTCGAACGACCCACTACTATTATTGTCATCATCGAGATGGAGGGCAATCGCATCATTTGATGCTAAAAACATGTCCCCATGGATCTTATTATCCTGGGTTTTAATGACACTATCATCTTCATTTGTATCATTCGAATAGTCCGAGTTGCTACCTCCAAGCCGGATAGATACTCCTCCAGTACCACGAAAGTATCCACCCGTGTAACCATCTCCCCAGACCGCTGTACTGTTATCTCCCTGGGCGACACCCATGACTCCGATACTATTGATTCCCAATGCCTCACCCTTCAACGCTCTGGTATGCGTATAATTTCCAGTTCTTCCCAAGACTCCCACGGCATCATATCCTGTAGCAAAGCCCAACACGCCGACACTATCACTTGTACCCATGACCCCCACCTTAACATCGTCAATGTAGATTACAACACCTTCAGGCACACTGGAACCGATCACACCGATACCCGAGTAGCTTCTACCAAAAACACCGGTCCCCATGCTTTCGCCCCTAACTCCCGCCCCATATGCGGAGGATTTTCCATAGACACCTGAGATGCCATAACCATAGACTCCAGATGATTCTACACTTTCACCTCGTATGCCATAGCCAATTGTACTTATTCCCAGCACACCATTACCATCTGGAGCGAATCCCGAAACTCCAGAGCAATCGCCCACAAGGCATTGCCCCTTCACACCATTTAATCTTGCACTGTAACCATAGATTCCATTCGCATAGGTACTTTCCCCGTATACACCTTGACCATGACTACTTTCTCCCTGGACTCCGGTCCCTAATGCACTATATCCCTTCAATCCGATATTTCCACCATGAAAATAACCGGCAACACCTAGATTGATAGCGGGTTTTGATTTGACGTAGAGGCCCACAACATCTTCCTGTCCTTCATAGGTGCTCATAATCTTTGCTACAGTATCAGGGGTATGTGTACCCTCTACTTCAAATTGTACTTGTCCAAATGCATGGTAAAAGCAAAAAAAGATGGAAAACAATGCTACTATATCTTTCATAATTCACTTATCAATTACAAACGAAATCGGCATACAGCATTGATCAAGACATAAATATCATTTAGAAAAGAGCCCTCTAAAACGACAATGATCAAATCATTGGCTGATTAAGATCACTATATCGAATGAAATGTGAACAGTCATAAGGAAAACTACAATGACTATTTAAAATCAAGTTTCGAGAAGTATCTAGAAACATTACTGGTATAAACCAGAAGACCACACTACCGCGCAAGGCATCTGAAGGACACAAAAGCGCTATTTCATTTTAAAACAATTTCCTTAAGCATGTAAAACCTGACAGCCATTATTTGAAACTTTATTGGCTAGAAAAAACCCGGACTTTAAATATATAAACCGAATCACTTGTGTCCAAGATAAATATTTGTCAAAGAAGTATGTGCTCATTTTCAGTGATTTAGGCCCTGAGAATGGCATATTTTCAAATCGATCCTATGTGAGCTAAAATAAAGTATTTTGAGGTGGTGCATGAGCTTTTTCGATAATGGGATTATTAACCCATTTCCAGAGGTCAATTTTCACAAATAGGTTCATTCGAAAAAAGGTAATGAGGTTCGATAGGTGCCATTTAAACTTTGCCTTACTTTTTAAATAATTGATCAATAAGATTGCGATCATGGAGCACCACATTTGAATGCGTACTGCATTGGG
>JBNKUI010000085.1:0-39947 GCA_050298535.1 Saprospiraceae bacterium | reverse complement strand
CGATGGTCAAAGAATCGGTACAGGGAGGGATGGTTAGATCACCCGGACAACTGACAACTAATAGATCGGCAGGAGTGACGATAAAATCAGTAGTACACTGCTGCATTTGACCACAAGAATCAAATACTTCAAAGACTACTGTAAGTGTGCTGCCGCAAGAGTCAATACTTCCAGAAATCGTGAAAGTAGAATCTACATTGCAGCCTCCGGACCATCCAAATTGATTGATCCAGTTGTCGTAAGCTGCAGCGATGGTCAAAGAATCGGTACAGGGAGGAATAGTTAGGTCTGCAGGGCAAATGGCAATAAGCGAGGGTGCTGGTGTGACTATAAAGTCTCTTGTGCACGATTGATTTTGTCCACAGGAGTCCCAGGCATTGAAGGTAATGGAAACGCTACCACCACAGCTATCCGGAATTGTATAAGGTTCAATTTCAGTTGCGACCAGGCATCCGCCGGTTGTACTGAATCCTAATAACCAGTCTTGCAAAGCCTGATCAATTTCTTCCGTAGTGAGACATGCGGCTACCGTAGTATCAGGGGGACAAATGACTTGAAGTAATTCAGGAGGTGGGACAATAAAATCCACCTGACAGCTATCGGCATTCTCGCATTCGTCCGTTGCCACGAAATTGATAGTTGCTGTTCCTCCACAGGTACCAGGAAGAATATTACCCGATAATCCAACGGTTGTTGTCACAGAGCAGTCCGTATATGTGAAGCTTCCCGTCCAATCATTGTAAGCCTGCATGATTTCCGTGAGAGTGAGACATGGAGCAAGTGTGGTATCCGGAGGACAATCAAGAATAGGAGCCTGCGTATCATCGATAAATATGGAGGCAGAACAACTATCTCGATTACCACATTGGTCCTCTGCCCAGAAGTACACTATAATGGAATCTTCCAGATTACAATCAGGTACAGGAATGTCGTTATTCCAATCGTTATCAATAGTCAGAGTCGCTCCGCAATCATCCGAGGAATTGTTGTCAATATTGGTTTCCATTGCGTTGATCCAGGATTGAATGGATGCGGTATAATCTTCACCACATTCAAGAACAAGATCTGTTACACTGCAATTGATGATGGGAGGCTGGTCATCGATAATTATGATTTCTGCCGTGCATGTGGTATCATTTCCACAGGCATCCTCTATAGTGAAAGTCACAAGCACACCAGTTGAACCATTACAATCAAGGGTTGGTAATGTTTGGTTCCAATCATCTTGTACTGTCAAAGGGCCATTACAGTCATCTGTCGCATTGGCAAGAAGGCTGTCTTGCATGTCAGAAATCCATTGATTAATAAGAGGTGTATAATTGGAGGGATCGGCATCGCATTGGAGGAGTAGATCATCCAAATTGCAGGTGATGATCGGTGGCTGAGTATCATCAATCGTAATTAGTCCCTGGCAGGTTGTAAAGTTTTCACAATTGTCAGTGATTGTAAATTCAATTGACAATCCCAACACTCCATTACAGTCAAGGGTTGGCAGCGCAATGGAGTCCCAATCATGGGTGACGGACAAGGCTAATCCGCAATCATCTGTAGCATCCATTTCTAAGTCATCCATCGTTTCAGCTAACCATAGTAAAATGTCAGAATAATAGTCTTCATCACATTCCAGGATCAGTGGATCGATGGAGCAGGTAATAGTGGGAGGTTCAGTATCATCGATAATAATTAATGCTGCGCAAGTCGTGAAATTGCCACATTCGTCAGTGATAGTGAAGGTTACTTCCTCGCCTGTTTGAGCGGTGCAATCAAGATTTGGAATATCACTGTTGTAATCATGGGTTACTGTTACGGTTCCACAATTGTCACTGGCATCTAGTTGCAGGTCGTTTACTGCATTAGATAGCCACTGAGTGATCTCACTATTATAATTTTGATCACATTCGAGGATAAGGTTGGCAATGTTGCAGGTAACTGTGGGTGCAGTTGTATCCTGTACAGTTATGATTTGAACCCCACTGTCAAAATTTCCACAGGCATCGGTGACCGTCCAGGTGCGCTCTATCTGAAAGTTGTTGGGACAGTTACCAGGGATCGTATTGTCCGTAAACGTGATCATGTAGGCACATTGATCTGAGGCAGTGGCGCTACCCGTGTTGGTCGTATCGATACCAACATCACAATCGACCGTGATATCAGGAGGAACGGTGAGAACAGGGTCAGTAATGTCCGACAATAATACCCGGGTGGCGATACCCATACATCCATTTGGAAGCGTGACTGTCAGTGTTATTGTTTTGTCGCCACAAGTACTATAAGTCACATTAGGAGGAGTACGAGATGAACTGGTAGCAGGACTTGCACCCGCTCCAAATGTCCATGCATAAGATGCCTCTGGTCCTGCATTATCCGCAGTGAAGACGAGGGGTTCATTAGGACAAAAAATAAAGGGCCCATTGATTACGGCTTCTGGAGTGTCAAGTAATTTGATCTCAAATACCTCTTTCCTCCTCGAACAGGGGATGTAGTTTGGGTTTTCAACTAGTACCGATTTCCATCCATCACTCGAATAGATAGGACCTGGTGCATCCAGTTGGGATCCACTTGCTAGTAGTGTTGTCTCCGTTGTATCGTCGTACCAGTAGTACGTATATGTGCCCGTTGGCATCACATCCGCCTCAGGCTCATACAATGCCGGATCATTGCCGCAGTAGGGATCTAACTCAATATCGATGGATCCTATAGGTTCTACGGTAACAGAAGCGATCGCGCAGACAGCTTGAAGTCCAGTGCATCCATTCGGTGGATTAGGAACTGGGGACCCACAAACTTCATAGGTCAAGGTATTGTTTGCCGGTAGGATAGCATTGGGTGGAACAGTAACGGTGACCGTAGCTGTTCCTGAAGTGGAGCTCAACCATGAATCGTATATTCCAGCAAGATTAGAAGGACTTGTAGGCGTATGTGTCCATGTGATGGTGCTGGGATCAATTCCTTCTGTTGGAATTGTCAAAGTGACCTCACATCCCTCTGCCGTAATTGAATCAATAGGGTCTATTTCTGCTTTGAGAGATTTGATCCGATATACGTTATTATTTCCACCCGGTTTGCAGAGTGTAATGTAAAGTGTATCGGTCGCTGGATTGAATCCTCCACCAATATCATCAAGACACACCGGATCTAACGCATCATACTCTGCAGAACCACAATTTATCCGATACTCGAAGTTCTCGGCCGAGCCTGCTCCTGATGATCCGGGAGCTCCCGATGTATTTTGTTTATCGTCTGTCCATTCTGGTTCGTTATTGGCAGGTATCTGAAATATAAATCCTTCAGCATTAGGATCAAGAAGCACTTTAAATTCAATACAATAGTCATTATTATTGGTTTGGGGGAATCCACAACATGTGTCGATCATGCTTCCTCGGCCTATACTGCATGAATACCATTTGCCATTCGGATAGCCACGCATATCAACAAATAGACTCGGCACAGCAGAATTACAGTTGGTTACACTTACGTTATTACATTGGAACCAAGGGGGATTCTGTGCCTTGGCCAAAGAGCAGCAAAACATCACGGCAAAGAGAAACGATATACATCGAAGCCCTCTATACATTTGCCATATTTTGCCTATGCCGACAACTATTGGAGGTAGTCAAATTATGGGGTCTTTTCTGGAGCAATGATGTACCAAATTCCACCAGATTACATCGAAGCCGGATGGGATAGTGTTTGAGTGTGCACATAGAGGGTGTTGTGTGAGGTGCTAAGGTCTGAAAATCTTGATGGAAATCATCATCTTTGTATAGATATTATTCTCATTAATGTTTTGATTAGCAGTTAGTTAGGACCGCTGTTGTGGGGACGAATGAATTTCACAGAGTGACTTCAGGACGCTCAGATATAATGTCATTTGTAAGTCTTTGATAAATAGCTAGAATTAAGTGATAGAAATTACTAATGTATACCTGGGTTTACTTCTGATGAGCAATTTGCGATTCGTACCGGGTATTTTGATGAGCACCGACTGAAAGGTGCGCGCAAATACATCACGGCAGGATTAGGCGTTAGATACAATGTGTTTAGCATCAATATGTCTTATCTCATCAGTACCTCTTCGAACCTTGCTGCCAGCAACCCCCTTGATAAGACACTTCGGTTTTCATTGCTTTTTAACTTTGAGAGCTCCGTTGAAGTCCCAACTAATAATTAGTCGATTTTTTTTCAGGAAAAGAAGTTTTAGTTTAGATGCTCATCGGGATATAGCGCAGCCCGGTAGCGCGCGTCGTTCGGGACGACGAGGTCGCTGGTTCGAATCCAGCTATCCCGACTCTCACTATTGAGCTTCGAATAAAAGTAAGCATTGACAAGCCCCTAGAATTATGGTAATTTCAATGGGAATACATTTTATGTATAGAGGGGTCATAGCTCTTGACCATCATGACCCTTTTTAAACGGTTTTGAATTCTCTTGCAAGAAAAAAGGGAAACGATATTTATGTATTAGCTTACCCTTATCTATTCTGGTGGAATTTTAGTACTTACATTGTTACAATGTATGCTAAAGTGGTCATCTTGTCAAACCATGTCTTGGTGTAACGGCTTGATGATTAGATCTGGAGGCTAAAAATCCTCTTTTGAGATTGCAGTCCTAAGTGAGAGAGCAGTGAGAATCTGGATAGATCAGTTTTTTTCCTCAATTGCCGCTTCGGCGGCCAACAGCTCGACCTCCACAAGCCGATCGCTGGATTTGCTGGGTCGCATTCGAAATTCATCCTTTATAAGGATGCGCCCTTTGCGAAACATCGCCCAATAATTTCCAGGTAATAACCTTCCAAAATCCACTGTGTGATAAAGTGCATCTCCTGGTCGGATGGCCATAGGGAGCTGACGAAGCACATCACCTGCCTCATCCATGATCATGAGCGTGCCAAATCCACCTGCGGGCACACCAATCAACTGAATAGTCATTTTTCCTGGAATGCTACTGGGGAGTATTTCCATGTTGTATTGTGATTCGGCTGCTTTGTTATGTTCAATAAGAATTGATCGGTCAATGGGAGTGCAAAGTGAAATGGCTAGTTCGGAGTTCAATCCACTTTCCCTGCTGCTGATATCTACAATCTTCTTCCCATCGCTCTCTATTAGAAATTGAATGTTTCCTTCTTGAAGATTGGTTTTTACATATTCTGTCACATCAAATTCAACAAAAGGATCTCCAGAGATAGTGTGTGAAGAAAGTGTTTGAAGTTGATCATGTCGAAGATTTGTCCAATTAGTATGCGTTTCATCAATCGAATCGTGTATCCCATATACCGTGAGATTGGATTCGTTCTTTTTGGAGACAGTATAAATTTTAAGTGCTGCGGATGTCACATAGTTGGCATCAATGTGATGAACCTGGTAGGACATGACAGCTGACATTTTCTTTTTTTCAGGCGTTCCCTTCAGCCTAAGTACAAGTTCCTGGCCGTGCCGTGCGGTATCTTGAGCGGCATCAATATAGGTGTCATGCGTAGGACTTTCTACAAAAACTACCTGAGTACATCGGTCCGTATTTTGACTCCAGGACAGGGTAATTACTGTAGATAAGTAAATAGTAACAAGCATCTTCCATTCCATAGCAATATATGTTTCATGGTCAAGTCTACTATCCCCGGGGAGGGATCAATATAGCTTTGAGCTTGTACAACTTTCAACGAAAGGGTACCGGGTTTCGCGCTGGAAAAATACCATCCTTTCCTGAATTGACCAAATTACGGAGTTTTGGCAACAAATTGATAGTCAGACAGGAAGGCTTAAGCCTTTTGACTCATGTACATTTTTGGTTATTTTGATTGGGATTAAACTTATCCTTTCCATGAAGGCATTGATTTTTGAGGATGTCAAGCATCCTATAAAACTTTCAGATGTTTCAGAGCCAGAACTTGCTGATGATCAGGTTTTAGTCGCAATACAGGCTGCCGCACTGAATCATCGAGATGTGTGGATCACCAAAGGCTTGTATCCCGGTCTCCAACCCGGTGTTGTGCTGGGTTCTGATGGATGTGTACTTTTTGAGGGTCAGCAATATGTCGTCAATCCGAATGTAAACTGGGGCTCTGATCCTCGTTTCGGTGGGAAAGATTATTCCATTCTTGGAATGCCAACTCCGGGTACATTTTGCGAAAGACTTGCTATAACGAAAGATAGATTAGTTGCCAAACCCGCTCACCTCTCACTCTATGAAGCTGCGGCGTTGCCTTTGGGAGGACTGACAGCCTATCGCGCACTTATGAAAAAAGGGAGATGCACATCTAAAGATTGTGTCTGTATCAACGGGATAGGTGGAGGCGTTGCTCTGATTGCGATGCAGTTTGCTATGGCCACTGGCGCTGAAGTCTGGGTTACCAGTAGTAGCCACGAAAAAATTGAAAAGGCAATGCAGTTGGGTGCCATTGGAGGACAAAACTATCGGGAGGATGGATGGCATAAGAGACTTCAGGCTCGAAGTGGAGGGTTTGATATCATTATTGATAGTGCTGGAGGTCCCGGATTTAGCAACTTGCTGAAGTTGGCTAAACCAGGAGGGCGAATTGTCACTTATGGAGGTAGTGCCGGTGCGATAGAAAAACTGAGTCCTCAGATACTCTTTTGGAAACAGCTAGAAATTCATGGTTCGACCATGGGTAATGATCAGGAGTTCTTAGAAATGGTGGACTTCGTAGATCAGCACCAGGTGGTACCGGTTATAGATCAAATCTACCGTTTAGAAGAGGGTCCTAGGGCCTTTGAGCGAATGGACAAGGGGGCTCAATTTGGTAAAATTGTGTTTGAGATTCCATAATGACGCTAACACTCCATGTATGAAAAGCCACATCGCATTGATCTTATGTGTACTCACCTTATTATGGTTGACATCCTGTGCAAATTCTCTCCAAGACTCAAGTCTGATGCAGAGTGAGTCGATGGCCTCTGATACAGTGCAGGTGGTGAGTCCTGGAGTGATTTCGACTGGCCTGTATGAGCGAGACTTCGCCCTATCTCATGACGGTCAGCATGCACTCTTTACACGTGGAAATTTTGATCATACCATTAGGCTCATCGTGCAGGTGACTTACAAGGAGGGTAGATGGTCAGATCCGACTCTGGTTCCTTTCTCTGGAGAGTACAATGATATCGAACCCTTTTATCATCCATCGAAACCGATGGTATACTTTGCCTCTGATCGTCCTTTACCTGGTGAGACTGAGGTGGGTGATTACAATATCTGGCAGGTACAAATTCAACCTGATCAATTGTTTGGAGATCCTACACCCCTGGATACGATCATCAATACAAGTGCTGATGAGTTTTATCCGGCAGTGACTCATGACAATACACTGTATTTCACAGCCACCTACAAGGATAAAGGAACGGGTACAGAAGACATTTATCGGAGTGAGTGGCAGAATGGAGGTTATCAGGAGCCCGTAGCTCTGGACTCCAATATAAACTCACCCACCTATGAGTTTAACGCCTATATAAGCCCCACCGAAGATACTTTAGTTTTTAGTTCGTACGGACGTCCGGACGGTATGGGTGGAGGTGATTTATATATCAGTATCAGAGGGGATTCCGGCTGGTCACCGGCGGAGAATTTAGGGCCATCGGTTAACTCCGACAGACTGGATTATTGTCCCTTTATAGATTTCAAGACGGGGGTGCTTTATTTTACCAGCAATCGTAAAACCCAGGTATCCAGATCATGGGACAATCTGGCCACGTTTGAAGAAGTGTCCCATAGAATCGGTAACGGAATGGGTGATATCTACTGGATCAGATTTTAGCTTTTGCGATTTCTTCTATTTCTTTTTTCTTGAGCATCTACGGCTGCTATGCCGACCATATCAACGATTTGACGTACAGTGGCTCCAAGTTGCAGCACATGCACTGGCTTTCTCAATCCCAATAAGATGGGGCCGATGATGGGCATCTCAAATCCTTCACTAAGCAGGTTGTAGGTGATGTTAGCTGAAGAAAGATTTGGAAAGATCAGGGTGTTTGCTCTTTCGCCTGCCAATTTGGAGAAAGGATAGAGCTCCTTCAGGAGATCTCCATTGAAGGCCAAATGTGCTTGCATCTCTCCATCGACGATCCAGTCCGGATGTTTTTCATGTAAGATGGCGGTTGCTTTTCGCATTAACACCGCAGATTCACCATCCTTCACGGATCCAAAATTGGAGTAAGTGAGCAATGCTATTTTAGGTTCGATGTTGAAGGTACGTACCTGGTCGGCCACCAATTCCGTGATGCCAGCTATATCTTCGGGACTCAAATGGTGATTGATAGTGGTGTCAGCCAAAAACAGCGGACCAAATCGGGTCATTACGATATGCATGCTCGCTACCCTTCGTACCCCTTCTTCTGCACCAATAATTTGCAGAGCAGGTCTTACCGTATCGGGATATTTTCGGGAAAGACCACTGATCATCGCATCCGCCGCATCCGTTTCCACCATCATGACACCATAGTAGTTACGACTTTGCATGATGCCCTTAGCCTCGGCTCTAGTCAGTCCTTTCCGCTTACGTTTTTCGTAATAGTTATTGACGTATTTATCAAGGTTCTTCTGGCAATCTTCATCAGCAGGTTGTTGTGGATCGATGATTTTCACACCGGGTAGTGACAAGTCGTGTTCTTCCAGTATCGATTTGATCTTCATCCGGTTGCCTAGTAGAATGGGCTCTGCGATTCGTTCCTGCATGACTGTTTGTACCGCTTTCAAAACCGTAATATTTTCCGCATCTGCAAAAACTACACGCTGGACGGCTTGTTTAGCTTTGGTTTCTATGACCTTAGAGAGTGTATGATCATTACCTAATCGCTGAGCCAGCTCCAGCTCATACTTTTCCCAGTCCTGGATAGGGTCGTGTGCAATACCAGAGTCCATAGCAGCCCGGGCTACAGCAGGAGCTACTTCCGTGATTAGACGTGGGTCTACCGGTTTTGGGATGATATAGTCCACACCAAATTTAAGATTAACGTCGTTGTAGGCCATATTTACCATGTCAGGAACCGTCTTTTTCGCAAGATCTGCAAGGGCTTTTACTGCGGCAAGTTTCATGGCCTCGTTGATTTCGGAGGCTCTTACATCCAGGGCTCCTCTAAAGATGTAAGGAAACCCCAGCACGTTATTCACCTGATTGGGATAATCAGATCTTCCTGTGGCCATGATACAGTCCGGACGAGCTTCTTTGGCATCTTCATATGAAATCTCAGGTGTAGGATTAGCCATGGCGAAGATGATGGGTTGATCGCCCATTTCCTGGACCATTTCCTTTGACAGGATGTTGCCTCGTGAAAGTCCAATGAAAACATCTGCATTCTTTAGAATATCGGTCAGTGTAGTATCTGCACTGACTTTACCATTGATAAATTCTGATTTCTTACCATCCAGGTTGGTACGATCCGGATGTATAAGTCCCTTACTGTCATACATATAGATGTTTTCAGGAAGGGCTCCCAGAGCCACGTAAAGCCTGGTGCAGGATATCGCGGATGCACCTGCACCACTGACCACAATTTTCACTTTTTTAATATCCTTATCGACGATTTCGAGCGCATTGAGAAGAGCAGCAGCACTTATGATCGCCGTACCATGCTGGTCATCATGCATCACCGGGATGTCCAACTCTGCCTTGAGTCTCTCCTCGATTTCAAAACACTCAGGTGCCGAAATGTCTTCCAAATTGACACCTCCGAAAGTAGGTTCCAGGATCTTTACTGTCCGGATAAATTCCTCCACATCTTTCGTATTAAGCTCCAGATCAAAGCAGTCAATGTCTGCGTAAATTTTAAAGAGTAGGCCCTTTCCTTCCATCACAGGCTTGCCGGCTTCGGGACCGATGTCTCCCAGACCTAGTACGGCTGTTCCATTACTGATCACTGCTACCAGATTTCCTTTGGCAGTGTACTTATATACATCGTCTTTATTGTCGGCAATCTTAAGACAAGGTTCTGCAACTCCGGGCGAATAGGCTAGTGAAAGGTCTCGTTGTGTTGATGTTTCCTTTGTGGGAATTACCTCAATTTTCCCGGGTCTACCCTTTGCATGATATTGTAGGGCATCCTTATAAAGCTCTTTGTGCTTACTCATGTATTTTCTATTCGCTTGTTATCCCAAAAGTATCAAATTATATGTGCAGTCAGGCAATTGAAAAAGACTTGCTGACTGAGAGACTCACTTATACTATTTGGTACAAATTCCTCAGATTGATATTTGAGCCAAGGTATAGATAGCGAGAGATCCCGTACTTTACACTCATGAGTTATTACTCTAAATCTGAAATGAGATGCTGAAAACGAGAATTTTTACTACCGCGGTTATACTTCTACTGTTCATCCATCTATCCATTGCACATGTAGCGCTTGATTTCCCCAAAGGCGGTGAGTCCTTTCAGCTTGGGAATACCATCACCATCCAATGGACAGAAGTGATAAACCATGGTGATGCTAACTGGGATTTACTTTTTTCAAAGGATGCAGGAGAGACATGGGATACGATCAGGGCTGACATTGACTTGATGACACTCGAATATAATTGGGAGCCCGCGGTAGAGACAGATTCGGGTATTATCCGCATTATTCAGGATAATGAGGTAGGGTTGATTTATCATGCGGATTCAGAAGCTTTTGAAATTAAATCTCTGAGTACATCAACCTTTGCAATAGATCCTGGAAAGTTCTCCCTTGGAGTGTATCCAAATCCAATGAGCAAGTATACTCTGATCAGCTTTTCAACGGTTCGAAATCGAAGAGTGGCACTTGATCTATTAGATCGTGAGGGAAGACATTTGGTCAATATTTATGCAGGACGTTTAGAGAATGGTTATCATTCTTTCCCTTTTAAAAGTTCAGATTTCCCCCAGGGCGTATATTACTGTCGTATCACAGATGGCGAGTTTCTTCAGTCAAAGAAAATCTTGAAAGTAAACTAGTTGACTCCATAGCAACTAAAGATAAGATTGCAGAATCATCACGTATCGGTTAAGATCTTACAGCTTTTATTCGTAGCCTGATGTGAAGCATTCTGCTGGTTCTGGGGTTTGCTTTAATGCATGATTAGTGCTTGATAACTCTTAGCACAAGTATGACCCCTCGTCTACACCTGGACCAGGACAGTTACAGTTTTGGAAAAAGGTACCTTAATGAATAAATGATTTGAGATGAAATCTTTATTACCCCCTCTCTTATTTGCTTTCCTGGTCACATCTTGCGCGGATTCCCTGCAAACACAAACAGCACCTGTACCCGTCATTCACGGTGATTTTTGGAGAATTGGACATGCTCCTGATTTGGATAGTCTCAACGGGGACGATCTATCGAGGCAACATGTCGTGGATCATGGCTTTGTGAAAGATGAGGAAGATAACTGGCATTTGTGGGCTTGTATGCGGGGTACCAAGCCCGGCAGGATCTTCTATGGATGGACGGGCCAGTCCCTCGAAGATCAGGAGATATGGGAGCAGAATGGGGTGGTGGCACGAGCTGACGGAGCATGGGGTGAGCGCGACACACCAGGGCGGGAGCAAATGCAGGCACCTTATTTCCTTAAAATTAAAGATCTGTACTACTGCTTTTACAATTCGGCAGGTATTCGAATTATGACCTCTGCAGACGGAAAAGTATTTGAAAGACCTCGCTTCAAAGAAAATAGCAATTTACTGTATGACCGGGGTGGCCGTGACGTAATGGTCATGGTGGAAGACTCCTTATTCTATGCTTATTCCACGATTTCTACCGTGGCCCGGGATGATTGGTTGCGAGGGTTCGTATCACTTCGTACCTCTAGAGACCTGAAGAATTGGAGCGACTATACGGTTGTTGCCGAGGGTGGTCGCGCTGGGAATGGAGCTGTCAGTGCAGAAAGTCCCTTTGTCGTTAAATATGATGAATATTACTTCTTGTTTCGATCATCTTCATCCTCAGGATCGACGTACGTCTATCGATCAAGGGATCCGTATAATTTTGGAGTAAATAATGATCAATATCTTGTTGCTGAATTACCCATTTGGGCTCCTGAGATACTATTTGAAAATGATCAATGGTATATCAGCGATATTGCTGATTTTCAAGGGGTAATGCTGGCGAAACTGCGTTGGGAATATCAAGCATTAGCTCAGTGAGAAAAGAAAGATTCCATGGTACTGTAACTATCGAGACTTAGCCTCGTCTATTATAATAGCAATTGCACTAAACTGACTTCATCCATGAGAGCTTTTTTACCACTCTATATTCTCCTTTTGGTATCTGGGGCTATATATGCTCAAAATGATAAAATCAATGTCAATCTAGATCCATTTGATCGCCTTGAACTGAATGGTGCCTTTAGAGTTTTCCTCCATCAGGGTGATAAGGAGGAAGTGAGATTGGAGGGACCTGCCAGCATTTTAGATCGTATGGAGGTGCAGCAAAGGGGTGATAAAATCAGAGTGCAAAGTCGCAATGAAGAGCGTACCAGTCTCAAGAAGATTGATGTGTATGTATACTTTAAAGATTTGTCCCGATTGGAAATAAATGGGGTAGGTCAGTTTGTAGCTCAGACGTCTATCCACACCCGATCGCTCGATCTCATGATCAATGGTATCAAAGAATTGGACATTGAGCTTTACGTAGAAGAATTGACGGCAGAAATATCAGGTCTTGGAAGAAACTATATTGCTGGCTCAGCTGATGTGGCCGACATCAATATCAATGGCATTGGCAGCCTGGATGCTCTAGATCTCGAAGTGAGAGATCTTCGTATCGAAACCAATGGTATAGGCAAAGCCGAAGTCTTTGCGACAGAAGAAATCTCAGTAAGTGCTTATGGTATAGGAAGTGTCTACTATCGTGGAAATCCTGTCATAAAATACATCGATAAATCCGGTATTGGTAAGGTAAAAGCACTTTAGAGGCTTTTCAGAGCCTGATATGAATGGTTTTGAGAGGATTACTCCCACTTACCAGACCACAGGAGAAGAACTTGTACGGTTAAGTAAGTCATCGAATTTACCACAGGACCTGCCACGCTTATAATAGGACTGGAAACCAAATACTGATCCTTTCAGGCCTGTATCAGAATGTTATATGAGTAATTCGCGTCTAGAGATCCTCCACAGGTCGTTTTGTCATACTACCATCAATCAGTCGCCAGATGCTATTCGGATTTCGATTTTGCAGGGATGAAGGCAAAAGATGCGTTGGAAAGTTTTGATAACAAACAGGTCTAGCAAACCGCTTAATGGCATTTGTACCCACTGAAGTGGACTGTGGTGCCGTTGTTGCGGGGTAGGGTCCGCCATGTACCATTGAATGACAAACTTCAACACCTGTAGGGAAGCCATTGATGATGATTCGACCAACTTTCTCTTCTAAAATTTCAAATAGCTCTGCAAATTCTTGGAGATCTGCCTCGGTACCATGGACCGTAGCTGTAAGGTGTCCTTCCAAAGCTCTGGCAGCTTTCAGAATAGACTCTTTAGTTTCTGCTTGGACCAATACACTGGAAGGACCGAAAACTTCCTCCGCCAAATCCGGATTCTTCTCGAAATTTTCAATCGAAGTGCAGAATACTTTTGACCCTACAGCGAATTCTGTCTCACTTTTTACCCCTGAGGCTAGTGTTTCTACAGATTCCTTTCCTGCAATCTTTGATACTCCTTGTTCGTATGCATTTTTGATACCTTGCGTAAGCATAGTGCCCGCTTCTCCATTGATAGCTTCACTTAAAGCAGTTTTGAAATTTCCACTTTTAGCGCTCTCTGAAAGAAATACCAGACCGGGATTTGTACAGAACTGTCCGGTGCCAAGCGTGATGGAGCTTGCCAGACCTTTACCAAGATCTTCACCTCTTTCTGCCATCGCTTCGGGTAAAATAAAGACAGGATTAGTACTTCCCATCTCTGCAAAAACCGGAATGGGTACATGTCTTCGATTGGCCAGGTCAAAAAGAGCTTTTCCACCTCGGAAAGAACCGGTAAATCCAACGGCGGTGATAGCATCATGACTTACCAGGGCACCTCCGGTTTCATGCGACATCCCCTGCACCATGGAAAATGTGCCTTCCGGCATGTCGCAGTCTTTTACAGCTTTCACAATTGCAGACGCGACGAGCTCGCTGGTTCCTGGATGTGCAGGATGACCTTTGACCACTACAGGACAACCGGCAGCCAAGGCTGAGGCGGTATCTCCCCCGGCTACTGAAAAGGCCAGAGGAAAGTTACTGGCACCAAATACGGCTACTGGACCAAGAGGTCGCAACATGTGTCGGATATCAGCTTTGGGCAGGGGCTGTCGATCAGGTTTTGCCAGATCAATACGGGCATCTACCCATGAGCCCTCACGCACAACCTCTGCAAATAATCGCAGCTGATTCACAGTTCTTCCTCTCTCTCCTTGAAGCCTTCCGGCTGGCAATGCCGTTTCTTGCTGACATCGTTCGATTAAGGCATCGCCCAATGACATGATGTTGTCAGCAATTTTATCCAGGAATGATGCCCGTTCTTGGTTAGAAATATTCTTGTAGCTTTCAAAGGCCGCTTTGGCTAGTTTCACAGCTTCATCCACTTCCGCTGGAGTCGCCTCATGAAAATCAACCTCCAAAATATCACCTGTTGCTGGGTTTACTGCATGAAAGGTCTGAGATCCCTCTTTTGATTTTTTATTTCCTATGAGCTGAGCGCCAGAAATTTGCATTTGATTGTTTTTATGAATTTATTAGATTAGTTAAGGACGTTTCCCGATCACATTGGTTAATGTGCCAATATTTTCGATTGTAATGTCAACGACATCTCCTACCTCGAGGGTGAAACTATCGGGAGGTACGATACCTGTACCTGTCATAAGGAAACAACCATTTTCAAAAGTTGTTTCGAGATATAGATAGTAAACTAGCTCTTCAAGCGAACGCTTGATCTGATTTATTAAGATGCTTTCCTCAAACATAATCTTCCCGCTTCGTGAGATTTTAAGCGTGATACTTGTGTCCGAAGGTAGGGGGGTAGAGGGCACATAAATGCAGGGTCCCAAACCTGCACATTTATCATACACCTTAGCTTGCGGCAGATACAGTGGGTTTTCTCCCTCAATACTGCGAGAGCTCATATCATTGCCTATCGTATATCCTTCAATAGTGCCTTCAGACGAGATGAAAAGTGTGAGTTCTGGTTCTGGTACATTCCAGGTGGAGTCCTTCCGAATGTAGACTTCACCTCCTTGTCCAACTGCCCTCGAGGCCATTCCTTTCATAAAGAGCTCAGGACGTTCTGCATCGTAAACTCTATCGTAAAAGTCTCCTCCACCGGCATCCTTCGATTCTTCCATACGAGCCTTCTTACTGCGCATGTACGTGACGCCTGAGGCCCATATTTCCTGCCGTCCCACTGGTGGATCAAAGATAGGAGGATGATCATCAATTTCCATCCACTGGGATTTTATCTGTGAGAGGTATTTATACAAGTCCTTCCGGTTGATGATGTCATCCCAGGCATCTGTTTCATTCAGGTACCATTGGCCATCCATTTCGAGATAGGCCGCAGACCCTGATTTATAAATTTTCATGATGTTTAATCTTTTTAACTTAAGCGCACGCTAAAATAACAGAAGGACTGAGGATTTTCAATTAGCTCCGAAATTATTCTGCTAATATTAATCATGGAGATACAACGGTTACCAGCATCGAAATCGTCAAATACACTACATTATGGATTTCAAATGGTGTCAAGCCAGATAGTTTCATTATTTTCAGCAGTCTTAAATCAGCTCATGCTGCGTAATTTTAATATATGAGTAGTGTCAAGAGACAGGTACGAAGCTTGCTGCAAGACGCCAAAGAATATTTAGACCAAATATCTGATGGTGATTACAGTAAGCAGTTGGAGGTCCTGTCAGGTTCATCCATTGGACAACATACCCGCCATTTTATTGAGTTTTTTCAATGTGTGGTATCCTCCGATCAGGAAGGTGAGGACGGTAAGACTATCATCAATTACGACAGGCGAAAAAGAGATACTTGCATAGAATGTGATACTCTGCACGTCATGGCACTTCTCGATGCGCTGGAGCAGCAGATTTCTTCAGTGGATCTTAAGCAACAGGTTTGGCTTGCTCATACTGATTATGGCAATGGAGATGTCAATCTTATTCCAAGCTCAATCGAACGTGAACTGTTTTATAACGTGGAGCATACCATACATCATTTTGCACTTATCAAAATTGGTCTTGAGCATTTAGGTATTCCAGTGCAATTGCCCGCTCACTTTGGAGTAGCTCCTTCCACAATTGCATTCCGAAAAGGTGAGGTGGCCTCCCACTAACTCTCAAATGTGGCCATGATACCGTCAGATCTCAGGACTTTTTTGTAAATATGAATTGAGCAATCAGGACTCTTAAATGAGATCTATCTGGATAAAATTGACAAATTGGGAATATTGGCCTGCATACATTGCCAACATTCCTGTAGTGTTCTTTTGGCTCTGGTTTGCTATTCGTGCACGCAAGTTATTTTTCTTTACAGCGATTAATCCTGCCATTGAAACAGGAGGTATGTTGGGTGCTTCAAAGTTTGGAATCCTAAAGCTATTTCCAGGAGAGCTAATTCCAGAGAGCCTTCTCCTTATGAAAGGGAAGAAGCGGATGAAAACAGTACAGGACTGGATGGCAACTAACCAGATAGGCTTTCCCATCATCCTCAAACCTGATGTAGGTGAGAGAGGTTTTCTGGTCAAAAAGGCCAATGGTGTGCAGGATATTGAAGATTATCTGGTAAGAGCTGAATGCGATGTGATTGCACAGGCCTTCGTTGATTTGCCAATCGAGATCAGCGTTTTCTACAGTCGATTGCCAGGAGCAGAAGAAGGGCAGATTTCTTCCCTATGCCTTAAGGAATATCTCCAGGTAGAGGGAGATGGACAGAGTACAGTCGAGGAACTGATGAGGTCTAAAAATCGTGCTTTTCTTCAACTTAAGCGATTGAAAGTGATGGACCCTGAAGTATTAATGTACGTACCAGCTAGAAGTGAGCGGATCCTTTTAGAGCCGATTGGCAACCACTCCCGGGGCACAAAATTTATCAATGGAAATCAGCAAATTGATGAGAAACTAGTTCAACGTTTTGATCGCCTGTTTCGAAAGGTCGAAGGAGTGAATTATGGTAGATTTGATTTGAAGTGTCAAAGCCTCGAAGATCTCAGGAGTGGCGGTCCTATGAAGATCTTTGAATTTAATGGGGTGGCCAGTGAACCTGCACACGTGTATGATCCCGATTATTCCGTCTGGAAGGCCTACGGAGATTTTTTCAAGCACTGGCGAAGGCTATTTGATATCTATAAAATTCAATCTAATCGGGGAGTACCCGTGATCCCATTTTGGGAAGCAGTCTTTAGGGTGCCCGGTCATTTTCTTTATCTCAATCGGGTCAGAAAAGCCTATCTGGCAAAGGGATAATTATGTGTACAGTATCATACATTCCTTTAAAAGATGGCACAGTTTATCTGACACAGAACAGGGACGAAGCACCACAGCGTTCAGCATTCGAGATTTCACAAAGGAGAATAAATGGTCAGGAGGTTTATTTCCCGGAAGATACCGGTGCCCGTGGGAGCTGGATTGCTATTTCAAATACAGGGAAAGTAACCTGTGTATTAAACGGTGCTTTTGAAAAACACAAGAGAAAGCCTCCATATCGTAGGAGCAGAGGATTAATTTTATTGGATCAATTCGAATATGATTCAACACGTGATTTTATTCGGTTTGTAAAGCTTCATAATATTGAACCTTTTACAATGCTTTTTATAGATTCTAAAGAAGTGCTCTCTCTAGTATGGGATGGAGTCAATAAAAATGTAAATAATTATAATCCTCATCAGACCCATCTATGGGCATCATCGACTCTCTACAACGGGTATTGGAAGGAAAGGAGGCAGATATGGTTTGAGGATTGGCAGAAAAATAAATATCCTGACTCGGAAAATATCTTGAATTTTCACAGGACAGCAGGAGATGGAGATCCGGAAAATGATATCGTGATGAATCGAGGTAATATGGTTTGTACCACATCTATCACGCAAGTGAAAAAAACAAAGGAAAATCTTAATCTATATTTTCTAGATCTTAAGGGAGATTTTCCACTGAGTCAGTCCATTAGTCAGTTATGATTAGCGAAATAGTCTCTTGTTGCGAGGCTCCAGTAGCGTCATGAATCGAAAAATTTAGATGATACGAACCTGCCTTTATAGGCACACCCTTTAATTCACCAGATTTCGTCAATTCTAGACCCACGGGCAAAGCCTCACTGGTTTTCCAGGTGATATCTCCAGTACCGTATAAATGCGCTAGATGGGCGGAGTAGAAATATCCCGCTTTGGCTTCTGGTAAATGATTAGTATTTATTTCGGGATGTAAATCTGGTTTGGTTAGTGGCTTGATCAAGACGAAATAATTCGTGTTTATATTATTGCTTTTTGCTTCTGCTCCAGGTAATGTAATTTCTCCTGCAGGATATGTTTTTGTGTACAAGTCAAAGTATCGGTATTGCGCCACGATTTCTTTACCTACCTGTTTTTTGAAGGATTTCAACCATTTTGGAATGGAGGAATTAAATAGTCGATCTTTTTTTTCATATGCTATAATTACTTCAGCATCCTGATCCATCGTGAAAGTAAGATGGTTAAGTATGTTGGTGTCCGCATCCTCCGAAAAGGGTTGTATCATGGTAGTCCCTCCCAGACCTGCTAGCTCATTAAAATGTACCTCGGGTTGAATGCTGGTGTCCTCTCCCTGCTTCGAGACATTGGGCGCTATACCCTTTCTGAATTTTGTAATAGGAATTTCCCGACCTTCGTGGTTCTGGATTCTGGTAACTTCCAGGGCATTATTTCTGGCTGATTTTATTTCCAAGGCAAAGTGAGTTGTAGTAATATCACCATCTATATCCGTCACTTTTATCGAAACTACCTGCTGTCCGGTCTCTCTGGGGACTCCCTGAAGAAGCCCTTCTTGGGTGATTTGTAAACCAGGAGGAAGATCTATGCCCTCAAAGCTACAGTGACCATTTCCAAAGCAGGAAATAGTGGACTCGTAGTATGTGTCCTTTCTCCCATAGGGTAAAATAAGGGTGGTGATTTCTGGATCAATATCTACCGATATTTTTGTTTGTGCTTCTGCGCGCTTACCAAGATTGTCGATGGCGATAGCTGTAATTGTCTGGTCACCCTTTTTAGCAATAAGTGAGGCAGCGAACGGAGCGTTTCTTTTCTTATCCAATAATTGACCATTTACATAAAACTGAACTTCGTCAATGGATCCATCATTGTCATTAGCGTGCACCTCGACGGAGACTTTTTCACCTTCCCGGAATGAGGCATGATATGATGGACTTTTAAAATATACCTGTGGATATTTATTGCCATCATTTACTTTGCTATAAGCCCATCCGGTGAGATCTTGGGTGCTGGCTGCATGCCACTGGACACCATGTCCGACACCAAAAAATGTAGTGATTCTAGGATTAACACCAGTGATCCAGTTTGCTGCGGTATCGGAATGAAATCCATTTATCGACCATATTTTTTTAATGGAATCGGGTAGGGGCTTGGCATAATGATCGGTTTCCCCTCTGTTCGTCCAAATAGGAGTATCCGTAAGCTTGGAAATATCTCCCCGAAAGCCCATACCCATGGGCAATGCGGCAGCAAAATATTCGGGATATTTTTGCAAAAAGGAAATGGTCCCGGCTCCACCCATTGAAAAACCTGTGATATATAGTCTCTGTGAATCTACTTGCTGATGCTCAATTAAATCATCAATTACCGCCTTTAAATTATCAATATGCTGATTCCAACCTCGGCTTGTCTTGGGCGAAATGATGTAGGTAGGTATTTGCTGTGTGTTTTCTCCAAAGTTGTGCCACATCCTTGCAGGAGGATCTACCGCATTTCTAAGTGTGGCAGTGTAATCCTGTCCGCAACAACCATGTAGAAAAAGGGCAAGAGGATATTTTTTGCCGGGCTCAAGGTTTGAAGGTGTGTATAAATAATATTGAGTAGAGTCCCATTGATGCCAACTCCATTCCGGTAATCCCTTATAGTCTACAGCCTGTCCCTTTGTATAGAGTGCGCTTGTTACCAGAAATAGGGTGAAGATTATTTTGTATTTATGGGAAAATAATTTCATAGTAAATGGTTTTTTCCTGTTCGCCATTGATGTGAAAGATGTCATTTTGAGGTTCTATTTTTCTATTTGTTCTTCTGCCCACATGGTCCAGTACATGGATCGTAGGATTCGCCCTTTTTATTTGAAGATGAAAATTTACAGGTTCGAGTTCGATCGGTGCTTCTCCTATGTCCAGCAATTCTGAATGATCCTCGTTATAGACCATGCCTTTATTTCTGGCTCTTGCTACCGTAGTGACGAGCAGTCGCTTACTATTTTGGATCGATTTATCAGGATCAAGACTCGAAACTAAAATAATAGCAAATTGATTATCGGATTCAATATTGATATCCTGTAGTCGGATTTTATGATCAGGCATAAATCCTACCGCACCCTGTGTGCCCTTGGAGTTTATTGTAAAGTAGGAATGTTTGCCATAATGCCACTCCAACTGTCCGGTATTTGATTTAATGACCTCGTTAGTGCGATCCCATAATTCATCTATCGGTCCTTTCACAACCTGGCTTTTCTCTGAGAAAGAGAGTACGACACGACCCATGGCAAGTACTTCTGCAGGTACTGTACTTTGAAAATCCTTGATATCATATTGCTGACTTACCTTTTCAAGATTCGGTAGCTGACCTTTTCGAAGATCTGAAAGAGCATACTGGCGGTCTGCAATGATTTCTCCTTCCTGAATGTCACCACGGTAGATCATGGCGGACAGAGCCGGATAAAGCGACATCTGTGTAGGTGTGGTCACATTGTAAATGCCTCGCCCAGCCTGGATAGTAGGAGTAAAATGCGAACGTCCTAGTGCAAATGAATGACTTGCGTCCCATCCTTGCAATCCCATTCCATAGGCAGCAATGATGGGTGAGGCTTCTGCTGTCCATTCGTTGGGAATTAGTGCCATCCATTCACTGATTTGAAAGGGACGGTCTTTCACCTGTTGAAGCCCGGTACTTAAAAGCCCAGATCCCGGTGCTCGTACAGATGGATCATTGTTAAATGGTCCGGGCTTGAGGCTATGACCTCCACCCCCACCGGAGTAGTTGTGGCGATCAATGGGACCCACTGCATAGTCTGCCTGAAGATTTAGGAGATGAGTGATCCCAGATCCCGCCTGCCAGCAGCTTCCCACGATGACTCCTTTATATCCTGTGTCCCGAATGGCCTGGACAAATTTCTGATAGAACGCTGTCTGCTCTTCGTAAAGGAAAAATGCCCGATCCACCCAGAACTGTGGGAGGTCTCTGCCATTCCCATGGGCAGCTTCGCATGCAGCAGTAAATGCATGATGATTAGGGTGCGGATAGATGTTTTTCTTGCTCAAATGTTCATCTTTCTCCAAACCCATGCCTCTCCATGCTTTTTCCAGAGCTTCTTGCGATCCATATTTTTTCTCTAGCCAGTCAGAAAACTTTTCGCATAGAAGAGCGCGGTATGTAGGTGTCTGATCGAGACTGGCCTCCATGGCACCCCAGAAGATGTTGTCTTCGTTCTGTAATTCGATAAATGCAAGGGCTGGATCGTCCGCATATCGCAGACCTGTTTTTGGATTTACATGATTTAGCATATTAACGGTCAACTCGATATTCAGTACCTGTAGATCATCTGCAAAGTTCACCAGAGAGGCGGAGCTTCCACTCAGGTGAGCCCATGGAAAAGAAGTACTACTAAGCTCATCGTAGGCTAATAATCTGCTGCTATCTCCTGGCAATACCCGATGTCCATAAATATGTGACCAACCATAATAAATACCGGCTTCTCTCAGCGATCCTGAAAAATGATCGAGTCGTGCCCACTTATCGTCAGTGAGTACAGTGGATTGGATTCCATCCGTTGCTTCCCAGGTAAATTTGTGAAAGCGGACTACATTGATGCCATACTTTGACATGAAGCGCACATATTGGGAGGCCTTCTCAGTATCCGGGAAAGGGGTATTGCTGCCCATATTTACACCCCAGAATTTGACTGGCGTTCCATCTTCAAATTCGAACTGATCATCCTTCATCTGAAGAAATCCATGATTGCCGGCAGGTTTGTCCAACCAGGCACTCATATCAATGGCAGAAGAATCAAGATGGCCTTCAGGATTGAATGCAAACCATTCCTGACTTTGCAGACTCACTGTATCGATGGAAAGTAAAGTGAGAAGGAAAAAGTATTTCATGAAGGTAATATATCAAAGACGGATAATTTGTGCAGCATGATGTGTGACGGGATCCTGACGATCTCAAGACCACTTTGACTGACCTGTTGCAATTACCTCATCGCCCTTTTTTAGTTGGTGCAGAATTTCGTCCTCATTCACCTTTGCTTCCGCGACCACCTGGTCTCCACAGAAGAGTTCGCCTTTCAGTTTTACATTGAAAGAAGAGAGCGTATGTGAAGCGAGGAAATCCAATGGAAGTGCATCGAGCATCCATTTAAAAAAGTAGTGGTTGCTTACATGGTGGTTAAAATCGAGATCTGAGTATCCGGCCGTCCGTTCAATCCGGTAATCCGGTATCGGTATATGCCATTTTCGTTGCTGTGCACGCTTCAAATGAGGTAGTTCTGAACTCTGCTCCAGCAATGTCTTGATAAAGATGGGAAAGGGAGCAATTTTTCGCTGTTTGATATTCATCAGAATCCACGTTGTGGTAGCCTTTGCCTGGATTTTCCGGTCAGCACCCAACAGGTAATAATCCCGATAGGTGAGAAAACGATCCATACCGGAAGGATGGGTAAGCAGTGTGACAGTGTCACCTAATAGCGGCCGGTCATAGATCCATAGTTGCTGATTTGTAAGGACCCATCCGAGATCTAAAGGTTGTAATTCCAGGGCAGAAACCCCTAGTGTGATGATTTGCTGAATGGCGGTATCATGCATGATTTGAATCAACGAAGGAACGGAGACTTTCCTGGATATATCGACATCGTATCCTCGGATCAGCCGCTCCTCGGAGTATGTCAGGGGATGCTGCAATAACCTTTCATCGACGATCAATTCAATCATACCGAGAGGGAATATGATGATATTTATTTAATGATCCAAACAACCCATCGCTTCCTATACTGCAATTGAAATTTACTATATTCATAAGATGCTTAATCTTTCTATATTACTCGAGGATAGTGCCCGAAAATATCCCTACAAAACTGCATTTGTTGCCGGCACGCAGCGACTGTCCTTCAAAGAAGTAAATGCAGCGGCAAATCAGGTAGCTAATGCATTGAATACACTGGATATTAATCAAGGAGATAAGGTAGCACTTTCATGTCCCAATCTGATGTATTTCCCCATTGTGTATTACGGGATTTTGAAAGCAGGTGCCGTTGTGGTTCCATTAAGCATCCTGTTAAAGCAAGAGGAAGTGGCCTATCACTTGAAGGATTCTGATGCCAAGGCTTATTTCTGCTTTGAAGGCAGTGAAAGCATGCCAATGGGGCAGGAGGGATATGCCGGATTTTTAAAAGCACCGGACTGTCATCATTATATATGTCTTGAAGCAAACCCTGCTGCAGGACCAGGTATCGGAACGATGGGATTTCGTGACTTACTCAAGGAGAAATTGCCGGCATACGAAAGTGCAATCACAAGATCAGATGATACGGCAATCATCATATATACGTCAGGTACTACAGGCAAACCTAAAGGTGCAGAACTTACCCATGGCAACATGGCCTGGAATGCAGATTTATGCCGACACTTATTTGAGTTGGAGTATGATGACATTTTTCTCGAAGTCCTGCCCTTGTTTCACATTTTCGGGCAAACCTGCATGATGAACTGTGGTGTGATGCATGCCGTCACGGGGGTTCTATTACCTCGATTTGAAGTGGAAACAGTGGTAAGTACTATCATTGAGGAGGGGGTCACTATATTTGCCGGAGTGCCGACTATGTATTGGGCATTGTTGCATCAGGGACCTGAGGCAGGATCCAAACAAAGTACAGAAATTAAGGAAACCCTGCGCACCTGTGTGTCAGGGGGAGCGGCTTTACCCCAGCAGGTTTTAGAAGGATTTGAATCTCGATTTGAAGTGCCCATTCTTGAGGGGTATGGTATGTCAGAAGGGTCCCCAGTGGTCACATTCAATCAGCCGGGATTCGAGCGAAAAGTGGGCTCGATAGGTCTCCCCGTTTGGGGCGTAGAGGTCAAATTAGTGGATGGCGATGGAAACGATGTGCCGATCGGTGAGAAGGGCGAGCTCTTGTATCGCGGGCATAACGTCATGAAGGGATATTATAACAAACCTGAAGCCACTGCCGAAACACTCGTGAATGGCTGGTTGCACTCCGGTGATGTGGCAGTGCAGGATGAAGATGGATACTTTTATATAGTAGATCGAACCAAGGATATGATCATCCGAGGAGGACTCAATGTATATCCCAGGGAGGTGGAGGAGCTGATGATCACTCACGATGATGTATCATTGGTAGCAGTGATAGGTGTTCCAGACGAGGCACTGGGTGAGGAAATCAAGGCATTTGTTGTGCGTAAGGAGGGTGCCGCTATTGACGAGAAAACACTCATACAATGGACAAAAGATCGGATTGCAGCATACAAATATCCCCGTCAGATCTCTTTCGTGGATTCACTCCCGATGAATGCCACTGGAAAGATTCTTAAACGTGAATTGAGAAATGTAATCTGAGGTCTGACGTAATCGATGAAATCGTCTCTTTTCAGGCTAAAGATTTAACATTATGTCCTTAAATTTGGCCCGTGCAATTTTGAGACAAACTATGGCAGAATCAGTGAGCCGACTGATGTATATTAGTAATGCAGTGGATCCTTTTACCAAAGATCAACTTGATGCACTCCAGCAGCAATGTATGATTGACAATAAGAGCATTAATGTAACAGGGCTCTTGTGCTATTTTCAGGCACAATTCATTCAGTATTTGGAAGGCAGGGACGATCTTGTAAAAGATCTCATGGGTAGGATTGCAAATGATCCCAGGCATGAAGTAGTGAAAATTATCAACCTGCCTATGGGAGACTCACGTTTTTTTGCGGATTGGAATATGCGGCATTTCTCTCCAAATGATATTGAAAACGTGTTTCCCAATTTTGTCGCTTATATGGTTGAGTTTTTTCAGGACGATCAAGTGCTGGACACTGATCTTACCCAAGTCCTTCTCAATAACCTCAGGATGATGTATAGTAAGCAGAAACAAGTGGAAGCCTCCCAAAAATAAAACCCCTGAATACAAGTATTCAGAGGCCTATGGGAGAGACTTTAACCCAACGAATTGGGAAAGTTTTCGATTAATTTATTAGCTATTAAAAACTTTTTTCACATCGTCCATCAGGTCTTTAGATTCGGCTTTAAATTCTGCCCAACCTTCTTCGGCCTGATTTCCTAGTTTCTGGATCTGCATCCCTACCTTGTTACTCCATTCTTGAAGTTTAGCTTTCTCATCCTGGAAATCTGCTTTTGCTTCTTCACTGGCAGATTCAATCTTGTAATCGATATCAGCTATCTCAGCATCAAGATCTGCCTTTAAATCAGATAGTTCGTTTTTCATTTCCTGCATCTCATCCTGTGCATCTGTCCTTATGTCTTCCATTGTTTCAGTGACATCATTGGCGGCATCTTCCACCTGATTTTCCGGATTATTCGTACATGCTACTATAGTTAAGGCCAATGCAAAGAGTGCATAAATTCCTAATTTTTTCATGGTTATTCTTTTAAGTTTTTGAATCAAATTTCAACCATCTGACTCCTCGACACGGTCATTTGTTCGATTGAGGATTCCTTTAGCATGGATACGGAGGTATAATCAATGGTCTGTCGTGAAAAACCAGACATTTTGTCACAATTCAAACAATTTGGACTATTCGAGAGTCAGGCTTAGAGATTTAGTACACAGGAACTCTGCCTCTGATATTTATGTTGTCATTTAGATAGCCTCACCGAATGAAGCATTCGTAGTTACTGTGTAAATATCACCATACCAACTTTTATATCTATGAAGCCTCATTTTAAGCGAAACTGGTTTTGGTACCTTCTGACCCTCCTGCTCCTTGTGGGAAATGCTTATTTCTACATCGGAAAACAGCAGGCACTCAAGAGGGCCGATGAAGCGGTTAGCGATGCCCAGGAATCATTCAATGAAAGATTGGCAGAAACCAAGGTCGAGCTTGAAGCCCTGAAGGTTGAAGAAGACGCTCAATTTTATGCCTCACTTTTGCTGGATGATATCTACAATCGAAGGTGGACGCAGGTGAAAAGACAAATGAAGCATATCGTCAGTAATAGTAACGTCTTGTCGATGGACTTTCTACAACCCGATGGAGATATTACTGTGAGCACACTACCGAGGGAGGGGGAGAATGGTAAAAACCTATTTAGTGAGAAAATGGTCACCTCAGAAATGAAGATCAATCGGGAAAATGCCACCAATGGAGAGATGTTGTCTGTCCCCATTCATTACCGAGATATGGATTTGGGTCGTGTTATAATTCACTATAGTAGCCAGACGATGAATATGGCACCTAAGTAGTCTGGTTAAAATGGATTCCGGGGCATGTTATTGATACCTGAATAGGGTTGTTGATAGAATTCCAACTTTGTTAGTGATCCTCTTCATAGATATCCGACACGCCTCCTGATACAATGAACTTCATAGCTATGGCAGGATTGATATCGATGGGACGTATGTGCTCTCTCGGCACGATGAATAATTCTCCTGAAAAATTATAGGAATGAGGAAAATACACAGCTACTTTTTCGCTTTCACCGAGTTTGCTCAGATCTTCCTCCGTAAGAAATCCCATTTTTTCCAGTTGAGAAATAGTATTGACAAGGACAAGCACCGGCTTATTGAATTTCTTTTCCTTCCCAACAAAGGCTGAGAAAAGATCATTCATTGCAGAATATATCAACTTAAGAAGAGGTGCTCGATCAAGAATGTG
Organism: Saprospiraceae bacterium; assembly: GCA_050298535.1. Classification (GTDB taxonomy): domain Bacteria; phylum Bacteroidota; class Bacteroidia; order Chitinophagales; family Saprospiraceae; genus JABDMH01. The sequence continues at coordinate 12,926 of JBNKUI010000085.1, read as the reverse complement.
CTTGAAGAGCAATCGGATCGGCTGGGCGAGAATACTTTGTCCGATGATCCCGATCAGGATCAAAAAAAGGAAGATCACGAGCAAGCCAATACCCGGAATATCGGCTCCAAAGATCTCAGTGAGCTGATCATCCAACAGATCATCGACAAACTTGAAGATGATATAAATGATATAAGCAGTGACTCCAAAGGGTGCTATATATAGCAGACCTTGCAAGAAGTAGTTGAATATCTTTTTCATATTTGTGACTTAAGTGAGGTTATATCGGGTATAAAGCTACGATAGCAAAATCTTACTCCCATAGTGCTTATTACTTTTTAATTGCAGATTTATTTCTTCTGATATTATTGGCCATTGTCACACATCCAATGACTCATCACAAGCACTCCCTCACACTCACACCCAAACTCAAAGTCACACCCAAACTCAAACTCACACCACAATTATTCCATCAGAACTCTTTTTTGTTCCGATCGGACTATTCCAAGATTTTCCATTCACTTACATTTGAGCTCTTTAGGAACTGAAGTGAATATCAAGCACATCTTATATATAAGTAGAGCAGTGACTCCATTTGAGAAAAGTGAATTACTGGAACTGGAGCAGCAGGCTCAACTCAAAAATGATAAGTTGGGCATTACCGGGATGCTGTGCTATGTCCAATCGCAATTCCTTCAATATCTCGAAGGATCTCCTGAGTCTGTAGACTATCTCATGGAGTCGATTTCAATTGATGAAAGACACACGATCATTAAGCGGATTGAGATGTCGGGCCTTGGAAGCCGTCTTTTTGAGGATTGGAGTTTGAGATACTACGCACCTGATGACCTTGATGCAATCTTTCCAAATTTTCTCGGATTTGTCCTGGAGTATGGTGGAATGGCTACCGTACTCGATACCGATATGGAATCATTGCTAGTGAACAATTTAAAATTTATTGCCACACATTAGGACAAAGAATATTCAGATTCCATTTCCTCATCGATAAATCTTGATCTGTTAGAGACTTCAGCCTGTTCTTTCGTAGAATGTAAGTGAAAGTATGCAAATGCTATTGGCACAATAGAATATGCTTCCGAACAAACTGTCTATGTCAAAACTATCATTATTATAAAACTTTTCACTTATACCAATTGTATGTATTTTTCAATTTTACATAAAGCTTCACAACAGAGTGCGGATGATATCGCGTCGCTTATTAAAACGGATGTGAATGAGGATTGTAGGGATTATACCATGCAACTCAACAAACTGGCAGGAGATGGTATTATTCGTATGATTGACTTTAAAGATGTTGTGAGTCTTTTTGCTATCGATGCTTCTTTTGCACATTCCACCACGCTTGAGTTTTTAGACCATGCCAATCATCTGTTACGATTTAACTATTGTCTGGAAGGCCAGGTGTTCCATAAATTACTTAATGAAAATGTGCTGGCTAGTCTTACTAAACATAAAGGGTCAGTGACGGCCAATCAATCTGGGACGGATCAAGTCATGGTATTTCCGGCCAAGCAGAAGGTGAGATTTTTAAGCATTGAATTGGATCGAAAACACTATCAAGATAAATTGCCATGCGACATTGATAGTATCCCCCAGAAGTTATTGGATGTATTAGAAGATTGTGAAGCAGCACAAGTCTTTCTCTATCAGCACAACTATGCACATGTGATTCATGAGGAAGCCCTCGAGATTCTGGATACCTCTTATGCGGGCCTGGTCAAAACAACCCATCAGGAATCCAAGGCTTTGGAAATTATTGCCCAACAATTCAAGCAGTTTAGTGACGACACCTTGACCGAAAAGCCCAAAAGGATTCTCAAAGAGTTTGAGCTGGAGAAAATTAGTGAGGTAAGAAGTATTATTCGAGAGGAGATGCAAAATCCTCCCTCAATTCCCGAGTTATCTAAACGAGTCGGACTAAACCAACAAAAACTTAAAAAAGGTTTTAAACAGATTTATGACCGATCCATCCGAAACTATATTGTCAAGTTGCGAATGGAGCATGCACGTGCTCTTCTTTTATCGGGTCAGTTTTCAGTTAAGGAGGTGGCCTATCAGGTGGGCTATGAAAATAAAAGTTACTTTGCCCGAAAATTTAGAGAGTATTTTGATGTGTTACCGAGGGATTTGTTGAAGCAGAGGATCTAGCGATGTTTTCCAAAAATTTCAGGTACCATTACTTATCGTGTCAGTGTTTCAATTCCATTTCCGTGACCTTTGCTTTTCCCTCAACATCCGGATTTTGGTCACTTAGCAATGCTGGGAAACAGAGTAGAAGGAGGGTGATCAGTGTGCTGTGAAAGAGGGACGGTTTCATTAAATTAATGTATAAAAATTTACTCGGAACTTAATTTACTTTTTCAATGGTCACACAGACTGTGGAGCCATAAAGAGCGCTTGCAATAGACAGTGAAGTATTATTGCGTCCTATTTGAATATAGTAGGGAAGCGAGACATCAGGAATGTCCACCAAAAATGAGCTTTGAAACTGAGCACTACTAGTGCTGATGGTACCGAAGCCATTGCTATGTCCCCTGTCGATGCCACCTCCATAAACTCGGACACCTGTCCACTGATCGGAACTATTTCCAACCCTAAACCCAACTGTAATTCGATAATGCCCGACCTTAGAGAAATTTATGGAATCCTCCATATAGGTGATCCCATCACCAATCGTCAAGGTATCAAAACTAATGGATGTCCAGCCAGGGCTAAAAGTCTGACCAGTATTTCGCTCCAGTTGGGCATAGGAGATATCAACAGATGGATCGACTTCGGTGAAATTTGAGCCCATTAATTTCCAGCCCGCTTTCATAATAATAAAACCCACTTTCTCCATCAGTTTGAAAAATTAACAACCCATTAGCAGGCGAATTAATAAAATCTCTTTCGACTTCGGTCATTCTGGGGATTAGGAGACCTTTCTCAGATGACTCCAAATGTAAGATCGCCGATGGTTCAGGTATTATATCATCGGACCTAAGATCAACTTCTTGAGCAAAGCTGCAGGCCACTGAAAGACTGAGAACTAGAAAAGTGAAATATGTTTTTTTCATGCTGTTGATTTTTAGATAAGCGATGTATTTTCTGCCTATTTTCGGCTACCTAAGGGCCAGGGAATTTTTTTTTCCTGTATTTAAATCATTTTTATTTGTGGTACATTGAACCATGACAAAGGATAAATATTCCAATATTGTGCTATTCAAATATAGCGACCACTCGAGCCGGTGCTGCCGAGGCACCCACAATTTTAAGAGGGAAAACAGCTACTTTGAATCCGGTCAGCGGGAGAGCATCGAGATTGACCAATTGCTCCATATGACAATATTCCGTCTTTTGACCCACCAGATGTGCTTCCCAAAAAAATTCTGAGTCATCGGTTTCTTTCGCCTTTTTAAGCATGTAGGGCAAAGGCAAATCCCATCCCCAACTATCGATACCCATCACTTTGATGCCCTGATCAATGAGCCATTCAGTAGCTTGGGCACTCATCCCGGTTCCCTTCTTGTGAAAGTCTTTGGTTCCGTTATACTTATCTCTACCGGTCTTGATCAGCACGATCATATTAGGCCTTAACGTTAAAGAGTTTTTCTCAAGGAAACCTTCAATGTCCTCTGTGGTAATGGGGTCAAAGTCTGCTTTATGTTTCATGTCGATGACGAGACCATCTCCATAACACCAATCCAATGGTATTTCATCAATAGTCTTGGATCTCTTGCCATTCGTGGTCGGTGAATAGTGCCAGGGTGCATCAATATGGGTGGTAGAATGGACTCCCATCTTTTGGATCGTGTCATCCGCCCAGCCCGTAAAACCTGTAGGAAACAACCTAAAGGGTAGTCCGAGAATTCTAATAAGCCATCTTGCCTTTTTATGTGGTTTATGCTTGATTTTCACTTTCATAAACCAGGGATCAGATTTGTTGTATTGGATGGGTTTAGAGAGATCGATGATCCTCATATGTTCTTGGTTATATAGAAAAGCAGATAGGTAAATTTGTCTTAAAATAGTTTCTTTTTAGTGAATCAACCAAATTATGCTCAACTTTCCAGTCTAAGTTGTAAAGAGCCAAGGACCATCTGTAACTCTACTCGGGACGGTGTCCCCTTCACTATTCAGTTCCCGACTCCATGACGAATCGTATGCTCTGAACAGCGTGCCACTATCACCTATACACCCCGATAGATCTGACTTTAGTTCAATTTTGGACATGGTGCCATTTCTACTGTGCACCAGGCTCACTTTCTGTCGCTCGATCTTATTTTACTCTTCATGATTTCTTAGCAGGCATGTCTTTGGTAGGCAGGGTGATCGGCTAAATCTGGATGGTCAAATTCTCCAACTTTTTTCATCCCAATTTTCCACATAACATTCTCTGATTTTTGATTTTTTATTGTACAGACAGCAATAATTCTGTCTAAGCCTAGTTCGTCAAATGCATAGGTAATGCACCTTTTTGCTCCTTCCGTCGCATATCCCTTTCCCCATGAGCTCCTCTTTAGTCTCCAACCGATATCGATTGCGGGGGTGAATGCAGTCTGGTATTCCTGGAATGCAAGTCCAATCATATCAATAAATTCTCTTGTCTCCAGGACTTCTGTCGCATAGTACGTGAATCCATTCTTTGCATGATGATCTTTGAGTTTTTCAATAAGTTTACCAACCTCCCTTTTCGAGAGTGTTTTTGGGAAATGTTCCATTACTTTTTCATCAGCGTTTAATTTTGAAAACTCCTCTAAATCCCTGGGTGACCATTTGCGAAAACCTAGTCTCTTTGATTTGAATATATATTCGTCTTTTTTCATTTCATCTATGGGACAATGAATGCCAAATAATAGTCACCGGATTTGGTAGCATTCTTGCCGCCGCCGCCGCATGCAATGACGACATATTGCTTGCCTCCCACCATGTATGTAGCCGGAGTAGCATACCCACCGGCTGGAAGTTTGTATTCCCACAACACCTCTCCTGTCTCTTTGTCAAATGCCCGGAGTTTTTCATCCTTGGCGGCTCCGACAAATACCAACCCCCCGTCTGTGGCTACACATCCACCCATATTTTGTGTGCCTGTGATGGGTACACCTCGGGCGGATAATTCTGGATATTCACCCAGTGGCTTTTTCCATTTGACCTTTCCGGTATTAAGATCTATCGCGTTGAGGGTGCCCCAGGGTGGTTTGTTCGCGGGGTAGCCGTCCTGATCGAGAAATTGCCGATAACCATCTATCAAGTATCGATAATCTGCATTCTCATCGGCAGATACGCCATTATCACCTTCAATCAGATATCGAGTGATGGCCTGTAATTCCTTTTGGGAGAATTGGGCAAATGCTGACATCGTCCCCTGGCCATTTTTGATAATAGAGGCAATCTGCTCCGCCTGGTATTTTTGTTCAAGACCCGTCACGGGTGGAAAGGTTGGAGGGTTTCCTTTTCGGTCTATTCCATGGCAACTGGTGCAGTTGAGCCGGTAGAGGCGGGCTCCAGCCTGCACTTCACCGGCATCATCATGGATCTCTCCTGAGGGGCTCATTGATACCCGCTTTAGTTTCAGGATGTTGGGAATGGAATTGACATTGATGTAGAGCATGCCCGATTTCTCATCCACGGAAGCACCACTCCATTCGGCTCCTCCCCGGGTACCGGGCATGGATATGGATCCGGCCAAACTGGGGGGTAAAAAGTGTGTTCCTCCCTCCATCTCTCCAAACTTCTCTTTTGCATAGGCCGTGGCCTGCGGACTGATGTTGGTCAGCCCCTCCTCTGTCAGGCCAAAGGATGCATAGGGCTCATAAAACGTGGGATAGGGTTGGGTCGGCCAGGCCTTCTCACCCGGTATTTTAGAAGGAGGGACCGGTCGCTCTTCGATGGGATAGAGGGATGCACCGGTTCCACGATCCAATACAAAAAGGTATCCCATTTTGGTGGGTTGCACCACGGCGTCTACATCGTTGCCATCCACTTTGAGTGTCACAAGGTTTGGGGCGCAGGGTAGGTCATAATCCCAGATATCATGATGCACTGTCTGGTAGTGCCACTTACGCTCACCTGTAGCTGCATCCAGCGCAATGATGCAGTTTGAAAAAAGGTTTTGACCCTCACGTCCTCCACCGTAAAAATCAAAGGCTATCGATCCCGTCGAGGCATAAACCAGCCCTCTCTCAGTATCCAAACTTAGTCCTCCCCAGCAATTAGCTCCACCAAATGTTTCACTTGAATCCCACGCCTCATATCCAAATTCATCTTCGCCAGGTATGGTCCTGAAGGTCCAGGCTATTTCCCCGGTTTTTACATCAAATGCACGTATATGTCCGGGTGTCGAGCTGTAGCCTTCTCCTACTGCAGATCCCAGGATGAGCAGATTATTATACACGATACCTGGGGAGGTGGCACTGATCGTTACGGTTTCAGGCGGCACATCCAGATCTTGGCGTAAATCGACCTGGCCCTCGACCCCAAAGGACGGGATGGGTTCACCTGTTTCAGCATCGAGGGCCATGAGCAGATGTCGGGCGGTGAAAAGTATCCTTTTATCATTTTCATGCTCCCAATAAGTCACACCCCGATTGACGCCTCCCATGATATTCTGGGCTCCGGGGTTGAATTGCCAGACCTCTTTGCCCGTTGCGGCCTCCAGTGCCAAAACCCTCATGTCTGGTGTAGTGGCAAATAGAGTCTCTCCCACAATGATAGGGTTACATTCGATCGTGGAATTCCTTGTATTTCCTCCGCATCGATATTCCCAGGCCAGTTGTAAGTCTTTGACATTTGTGGTGTTGATCTGGGATAGGCTGGAATATTGATTAGCATCACGGGTTCCCCGGTATACTTCCCATTGGGAATAGTCTTGTTGTTTGTCGCTGGTACACGAGGTGATCATCCAGACACTCAAAAGAGTCACCAGAATCCATTTATTTTGCATATTTCTTACAACCATTTTTATCCTCATGATTTGTATTAAAGGCTTCTGATCAAACTTTTATTCCAGGTTTTTGTGCATCAACCTTCTCCTTTCGTAATCTCCGTTCATTTCTATTCCCAATTAAAATCCCAAATAGGCTCAACTCCTCTCAAATGCTCGACAAAGTAGTTCCATCGTAGTTTTTCAAAGTATTTTCTATAATTCCCCGTATATCCATGTCTTTGACTGGGTAATATTAGCATATCAAATTGCTTGTCAGCTTTTATGAGTGCTTCGGCAAGTTTGAAGGTAGCAGAGGGATTTACATTTTCGTCGATTCCTCCGTGCGTAATGAGTAGTTTTCCTTTGAGATTGCCTGCATTGGTAATATTGGATTGTAGTTGATACGCAGAGTCAACCAGCCACCCCATATACATTTCTGGCCACCAGGCTTTTTCCATTCTGTGGTCATGATCCGCAGAGCTTGCTACAGCAACCTTATAAAAATCAGGATATGCCAGGACAGCTCTTCCGGCATCATATCCCCCTGCTGAATGACCAAAAATACCCACGCGCGATGTATCAACCCAGCTATATTTTTCACCCAGCTGTTTGATAGCTAATACATGATCTTCTAGATTACCTCCCAGGTTTTTGTATGAGTAATCATGGAATTGTTTTGATCGGCCTGAAGATCCAAGGCCGTCTACCACCACAACCACGAATCCTAATTCCGCATAAGATTGTAAGTAAAAAGCCCGCGTAAAATTTGTGGGAAATACATGTGTATGCGGGCCCGTATAGCTCATTTCAATAACCGGATAACGCTTTGAAGCATCAAAATTTGTTGGCTTCCAAATGGCCCCGTAAATAGGTGTTTCACCATCTCTTGCAATCGCTGAAAAAATTTCTGGAGGGCTCCAGTCTTTTAAGGCTTTTACATCAGCAGATGCCAATTCCTTAAGTATATTTCCTGTAGATGTACTTCTCAATGCAGCTATCGTGGGATTGTCTACTGTTGATATGTTATCAACCAGGTACTTTCCATCGGGTGAGATACTGACGATGTGATGTCGATTTTCGTCAGTAAGAAGTTTTAAATCTTCTCCATTGAAGGAAATGCTATATAAGTGCTGGTGATAGGGATTGCGGCCATTTTCCTTGCCCGAGGCAAGAAAATATATTTTTTGATTTTCTTCGTCAATTCGTTCAATACTATTTATGTAGAAATCACCCTTGGTTATTGTTTTCTCTAATGTACTTTCTAAATCCAGACTGTAAAGTTGTCTCCATCCGCTTTTCTCTGACAGAAAAAATAGGTAGCCGCTTTCTTCGGCAAGTTCATAGTCGAAATTATCAATATTGGTTTCACAAGATTCTGTATATATTCTTTGTAGTTTTTCCGTGTCGAGATCAAGCGTATGAATATAGAGATTTTGATAGCCACGACTCATACTGGTGAGAAAGATCTTATTCGGAGATTTCGACCATTCAACTTCCACTGCGTTAATATGTGTGCTTCGCGGTAAATCCACCTTAATCTCTTGACCCGATTCAATATTAAAAAAGACGGGTTCCATATAGACCATGGTAGTGTCACCCGGAGATCCTCGATAGTAGGATAGCAATTTGGGCCGATATAATGTATCGATACTCCAATCGAGTAGATACATCTTTTGTGCAGATCTCAAGTCACATATATTGGCATATATCCATTTACTGTCCTTGGACCATTCTACCCGAAAATTATTCGGGCGTTCACCATTTTCTCCTTCCATGATATCACCCCATCCGTACCATGAGGCATATTCATAACCTTTCACTCCTTGTGTGCTAAGCTGCTTGACACTCTTATCATCTGCAGATTTTATATATAGGTTGTAGTCTTCAGAATATGCCACCCATTTATTATCAGGAGAAGTAATCTCCTTATTATTTGTTTCTTTCTCTTGGGGTGGAGTCTTTAATGTGTGGGTCCTGGTATCCAGGAGGAAGGATTCATTCTTTACAGTGATTAATAATTCAGTTGGTTTTTTGTATTCAATTTTATCAATCGGAATATCATTCGCTTTGATATCTAAGCCTAAGGAATCTGATAGCTGTTTTGCCAGCATTTGATGCTCAAATAAATCTGATGCTTCAAGGTCTGGAAATGCTATTTTCGTATACTTTTTATTTTCAATGGATTGTTGTTTAAACCAAAATCCTGTACTATCTGGGAACCAATTTGCTTGAACATATAGGTTGAATACTTTTTTATCATTTAAATTTTCGTGCAAGAAACTAACGGCTCTCCGGTAATCGTCAATGGCTATGGTGTCCTGGCCCTCCGCCAAGAAGGCAGAGGAGATGAAGAGAGCTATAAAGAATATGGATACTTTCATTTTGGCATTTTTGATAAACTCAGTGAAGCTGGGAATAGGTTTTCTGTTAACGTCTAGGTACATCAGCTGCATTCTTATAAAATTCGTGAGTCTCGGTCCCCTCGCAGTAAGATATGGAGATTCACTGAGAGTCTAGCCAGGGGGTCTACATGAGATACTCTCAACTCATGTCTAATTTTCATTTCGACCTCTACCGCTGGTCTGGCATACAAATGCTAGAATTCGAACTTTTGGTGGTTTAGATCTTTCCATAGATAGGTTAACGTGTGATCTGATTCAGCCGTTGGATTCATTTTTTTTGATGATACTCCTCGAGTATTCTTCTATTCGATCGGTATCTTCCTAATCCCACGGTATCAAATTCATCATGACCCTCTTCACAAGTGACACCTATGTTTTTTAAGGCCTGGTTTATTGCATAATCGACAATCGTTCGATGTGTAGATTGCACTTTGTTTTCTATTCCATCATAGGATACCAAGGGGCCTTCTATTATTTGACCGTTTTCCCAAGTCTCAGATACTTGGGCACCGATTCCTCCGAAGTATGCCGTTTCAATGTATGCGCACCTTCCGTAAAAGGATAGGTCTTTAATAGTTGCCTCTATGTCAGGAGTTGATTCTTCATGGGGCTCGATTATTTTCTCTGAAGATGTCTGGCGATGACCACTTTCAAGAGGTATTAAGTGATAGTTTTCGACTAAAACTATATTGGGTAGATTTCCTTCGTATTTAAAACTTGTGATAATTCCACTGATATTATGTGCCATTTTTATTTATTCTTATCCCAGCAATTATTTTCATATTTTTCGCATATCGGTATTGTACTGATGGTTTCATCGGACCATGTTGCTATTTGCTTTTTTTGGAGCAATATAACCTCCACTGGCTCCACCCGTAATTTTTACAACATGCTCAAGCCAGTACTGAAGACCCATAGATGCATCTTCATTTTCGGCAAGAATCTTCGAGACGATAATGTAAAATATAACTCCAGTTAATCCGACTAAAGCACCTTGTAAAATATGATTGGAATTCGCTTTTCTGCCTACTAAATAACCACCTATCAACATTAAAAGCCCCAACGCGATAAGGCTGGTTATCATAGTGGGCTCATACCACCTGATAAAACTGATATACATACCGTAAATCAATTCCATAGCCAATCCGGTTAATATGATTCGCAACCACATGATTTTTCTCATACTAAGTACTTTTAGCTAATTCTTGTGACTTTATAATGATACTCAAAGGGTTTAGCTATGGGTGTTGTCCGGAAGGGCATCACGTATAGGGATCCAGTATGTGTATCTTTCCATAGGAAGATACAGATTTATCTAAAGGAAGCAAGTTAATTTAAGGGAATCAACATCATCATTTTGAATTCGAATTCTGGAGATTTTCTCGGTCAACTGATTCTTATCGTATTTCATCATGGATTCTCTTCCCAATCTGTCGAGATGTTCTTTACGTTGCTCCGGTCCTAGAAGTAGATCTTGATTCAAGATGTTGTTTCTTTCTTACCCATGTAGCCTGACGTGCAGTATAAGCGGTCGTTTAAATTCTGCTTATATGTTGTTGTATACAGTCACTGTATCATTCTATTTTGCTTAAAAGACTCATAACTTCTTCAGGATGTTTTTTGAGAAGACGACTTTTCTTTAGGTTTACTTTCATTATTTTATCGATGACCTTGTCCTTTCCTATCCATTTTTTAATGAAACTAAAGCCCATTCTTGGATTTGCCGCTACAAAAACACTGATGGTGAATTCCAATCCTTTTCGTAAAATGATAAAGTCATTTTCTCTATCCATTTCTTTTAAAACAGTGTCTGCCATTTCAAAGCAAAACGCTGTATTAGCTTCATTGAGTATTGGAGGGTGAGCCAATGAAACCAGGATGGCCCTTTTCTCCAGATTATTAGATTTTTTTATCCATTCCGAAAAAATACTCTTTAATTCACCAAAATCATTATCTCCAATCCGCTGAAATCCAAAAGCCACTGCTTCTTTCATTCTCCATCTTCCGTCATTCGCTAACTTTTTCAGTATGGAAATGATCTTTTTATTTTTCTTTTTGGTATAGATGTTTCCTAAGCAGACAGCCGAACAAAATGCCAGAAAGGATTTAGGATCATTGACATCTGCCTGGTCTTGAGTTATTCCAGACCATTCTAAAAGGACACCATAATTTTCATAAATTTCAGCCAGGGCAAAAGCCAATTCCAAATTGCCTCTTGGGCCAGGAAGGTTTGAGTTCTTAATGATAAATTTTTCCAGCTCGTCCCTGTCACTAAGGATGGGTTTCAGTTTGTTGATTAAATCGTCTTTTTTTCTCATAGCTTTAAAAAGGAAATATTCTGTACATGAATTGTGTCTTTTCGCATTCTGACTAATGTTTTCTCAAGCCAATGAAGTAAAGGTGCCTGTAAACTCATTTTGCTCATCGTGTGTGTTTTTTGCCTGACTGTTAGCTGAAGGAATCAAGGTCTCTGGCATAGCTGGGATTGTATGCAATGGTTGGTGTAAATAGAGTGCTGGCGCTTAGCCACATTGAACATAGTGCGCTTTGCTAGCCTTTCGTGATCTTTTAAATTCTAAATTTATCTCTTTAATTCAATCAATCAGATTTTATCAATTCGTCCTTTATAAGTTGAAGTATTCTATGGGTTTCTTCAAGGCTCTGACGTAATGAAGAATTAATCCATATTCTAATAGCTTTTGTCGAACCCAACTTACTCTTGAAATGTTCATCTTTAATCAAATTGTCAAAATCCAATGGCCTATGGCCTATTTGTGATTGTACGGGATCTACATGGAAGAGAAAATGTTGTTCTCTAAAATTACTTAGATCCGGAGATGATATCAATTTCGAACGATTATATTTGGCTTGAAGGTCGCGATAAATCCCTTCGAACAAATTGATAATCTCTTTTTTTAGTTGGTCATCATGGATGATTTCGAATCCCACATTCTTCAAGGATTCAAATCCTACGTAGGACAAAAATGGTCCTTCATCAACTGGATTCAGTGCGTAATAAAAGTATTTGTTTAATGAATCAGAATAGGCTAAATTATTATCAACTACAGAAGTAATAATATCAGCTGACTGGTTATCTATATTGCACCTTTCGATCATTGACTGCAATCTTAGAATATTTGCTTCCAGGTTTTCGGCTACCTCTTTTAATACTTGTAACTCCGTTTTTCGCTCTTTTTGATACTCATTCCAATTATTAATCTGTAGAGCAATGAGAATTCCAACAACTACTAGTACTATTTCTCCGGCAGCATAAATAAGGTATTTACTGACCTTATTTTGAGGTAGTAGCTTCTGTCTAATTATTTTAAAGAATTTTATCATTGGTTAATGGTTGGTCATAATGAAGGACAACGGTTTTGTGTATGGCTCGTTGCGGGATTTAGTACTTAACTTTGCAAGTACACACCAAGTTGTAAATTCCTGAGGAATTTTCAAAGTAGTCGATGTCAAGCAATTACTTATAGCACTTATGTAAAAAGTAGCAACTTTAGAAGCATATTAATTGATCGCTAAAAAAATAGATATGCAATCGAAAGTTACTACAACACCTAAGTTATTCATTGGACATGATATTCACAAATCGAGTTGGAAGCTTCATT
>JBNKUI010000084.1:0-2621 GCA_050298535.1 Saprospiraceae bacterium | reverse complement strand
TTTGGTTGAAACAGCAGGATCGGCGACATCACAAAAGGGAGCAACCACCCAGGATGGAAAAATCAAATAAGCTTATCGGAATTGACCTTTGTAGCGGTATTGGTGGAATAACCCTTGGTCTCAGTGAATATGTAAATCCCGTGGCTTACTGTGAAATTGACGAATATGCTAGTAAAGTGCTGAAAGCTCGAATCGCAGACGGATTCCTTTCAGATGCACCTATACACGAAGATGTAAAAAAGTTCCCCTATAAGTCATATAAAAATAAGGTAGACATCATCTATGCAGGATTCCCATGCCAAGATATTTCCGTTGCGGGAAAAAGAGAAGGTTTGGAAGGAAAGCGAAGCTCGCTTTTTTTCAAAATTATCGCCTTGGCCAAGAAAATCGAGTCCCCTTTTATATTCCTGGAGAACGTTCCTGGCATTCGCACAAAGGGACTTGAAGAAGTCGCAAGGACTATTACCCGCTCAGGGTATGATTGCCGGTGGCTTGTTCTACCCGCTTCGGCGTTGGGTGCCCCGCACGTTAGGGAACGCTGGTTCCTACTTGCCTACTCCCCTAGCTTCGCAGAGCGGCGGATTTTCAAATCGGGGAGGAGGAAGAAAACCAACTCTAGATGTGATGGCAACAAGAAACCTTTGGCCAACCCCACTAGCATCGGACAGCAGAAAACCAAGCGAGGCAGATTACAAGAGAAAAAGTCCATGTTTGAGGGCCAAAGTTGGTGGGCCGCTCAACCCGCAGTTTGTCGAGTGGCTCATGGGCTACCCCATCGGGTGGACAGACTTAGGGCCCTTGGAAACGGCGTAGTACCGATCCAGGTCAAAGTAGCTTTCGAGCAGCTTTTAGGAATTCACGATGAAAGATATTTCGATACTGGAAAATGATTCCGTAGATGAAACCCTTGTATCTGCCATCTTGATAAGTCTATTCACTGATAAAAGGGTAACGGAAGATGAAACCGATGAAGATGATAAAAGGGGTTATTGGGGTGATGAGAATCTAGGTTCTAAGCTCTGGTTACTAGATCGAGAAAATATTTCAAATTCAACACGAATAAAAGCAAAGGAATATACCGAAGAAGCATTACTCTGGTTGACTGAAGATGGTGAGGTTTCTAGCCTAAATATTGAAACATCTTATGTAAATTCCCATCTTATCATCAAGATTAATTCCATGGGTCTAACTATTGACTACACCGATCAAAAAATCCTTTGAAGAAGCATACGCCGAGATCCATGAGGATCTTAAGCAATCTTTGGGTATTACGAAGCCGAAAAGATTTTCTGTTGCTAGTATCGTTGCAAGGGCTTTAGCACCACAGGTATCTCTGACCTATCTTTTTATTGATGCTCTTGCTCGTGCCATTCTACCTGATGCAGCCGTTGGGGTTATCCTTGAAAGATGGTGTGCCATCTACGGTATCTTTAGAAAGCTTGCATCCTTTTCACAGGGAATAGTTCTATTTGATGGCGTAGACGGGTCAATTATTCCTGTCGGTAGTAGACTTCAAGATATTAGTGGATTAGAATTCGTAACCCAAGAATCAACACAAATTGTAGATGGTACTGCATTAGTTTCGGTTATCTCCGTTGGTCAAGGCCGAGATTACAATATTGCGAGTGGTTCTGAGTTAACCCTTATCAGTCCTGTGGCTGGTATTACTTCTCTTGCCTCAGTAGATCAAAACGGTTTTAGTGGCGGCTCCGATATTGAGAGTGATTCAAACCTACGCGAAAGACTCTTATTCCGCTTAAGAAACCCACCACAAGGGGGAGCTGCACACGATTACATTAGCTGGTCTCTTGAAATCCCTGGAATTACTAGAGCTTGGGTTTATAAACAATATCAAGGGCCTGGTAGCGTTGGTGTGACATTTGTCCTTGATGCTGAGTCAAATATAATACCTAACGAAGACTCCAAACCATTTCTTGACTTAAAAGCAAATCTTGAGCAAAAAGCACCTTTAACTGCCGATGTGATTTTATTTCCTCCAATTCCTAAAGTAGTAAACCCTAGAATCAAATTAATCCCAGATATTGATGATGTCAGAAAGGAAGTAAGAGAAGAACTTTCGGACTTATTTTTTAGGGAAGCTGAGGCTGGGGGAGCATATAAGGCCGATGGAACAATCCTTGTTTCAAAAATCCGTGAGGCTATTTCAACTGCTGAGGGAGAGCAAGACCATATTCTCGAAAGTCCCACGTCTAATATAACTGTGGGAAGAGGAGAGATAGCTATTTTAGGTGATATATTATGGCTGTGATCTATTCAGACAAATATTACAGCGCTCTAACATCTAATCTCCCTCCAGGGAAAATCTGGCAGATTACTTGGATTCTGGACCTACTGAAAGGATGCAGCAAACTTTTTCAACGCATCGAAGATTACTCAATAAAAATCTTTGTAACTGAGATGGTTGATAATGTTGAAAGCTACAAAGATCTTTGGGGAAAAATTCTTGATATCCAAAATCCTAATGCTGCAAAAATAAGAGGTAAGCTTGGTGCTACAGCAGGTCAAAATATATCGGACTATCAGCAGCTTTTTGATCAGATATCTTCCAATCAGATAGCAATAGACTTCATACCTCCAGCAAGGTGTGGCATGAATTGTGG
>JBNKUI010000083.1:0-68840 GCA_050298535.1 Saprospiraceae bacterium | reverse complement strand
TAACAAGAAACTTTAAAACCTTCTTGTACACGTTCAATGAAGAAGCCGAAGACCCATATTCTTGGCTTGATGATAAGCTTCCATAGCCGAAGAGGTTTCCATTTTTCTGATAATGTTTCTTCTGTGCTTATCTACTGTCTGCTTACTAATACATAAGATGTTAGCAATCTGCCTACTAGTATATTTGCTTCCAATGTGATTCAAAACTTCCCTTTCTCTCTTAGTAAGAAGGTGCAGATTGCTGCCCATTTCTCTATGATATTTATCGTAGACCAATGATTGATTTGGTCCATAGAAACCATATGTAAAATGGCGAAAATGCACCAAATCTGTCATATCACTTAACTTACCAATGCAGTATCGCACTGCGCCTTTGGAATCCCTAATATAGCCTGCGGTGCTTTTCAAGATCACACGCCTTTTCACATTGAGATACATACATTGGAAAATATCCCTGCGTACTTCAATGGACAGATCTTGATTGAAGCCTGTATTAACTGAAATCTCAACCCATTTGATTGCAGCTGGCAAATTCAGGGGATCAATATGATCATAGAGAATGTTCAGATCGTTCCTGTGATGACTATCAATGCCTATTACATTCCTGAAATTTTTTGATAGGGGTTCAACCTGAACATTCTTGCAATCAATGACATAAAGTGCTTCATTGGGGAACAATGGATAGGCAGTAATGATGTCATCAATAATGGATGCCGTATTAAGGTCGCCATAGTCTTGTTCACGGTGCGACTGCAGTATCGTATCATATAATCCCATATCTTAGATCAATTAAATCAAATCCATATTATTGTACTTTAGGTAGGCCTCGACTGCTGAATCTGTCTCCATTTTTGCAATGATATTTCTATGATGTTCATCCACCGTAGGTAATAATCAACTTGCGATATCCTGACTACTGTACCCACAACCAATTAAACTCAGGATATCCTTTCCTCCCTTACTCAGGATGTACCGACCTCCGTTTCTCCCTTTAAATAAGTCATCATCGATCAGAAAAGCCATATAAAGTGATCCAGATCGTCTTAAAGTGTGGGCTTCAATGACCTTATCATAGATGATAATGAAAATTTGATTCTATTAAATATACACATTGATGGGTATTGATTCTAAAGCTACCCTCCTATATCTTGCCGACAACATCAGCGAGACATTAGCATTAATGTCTTCAAATCGCAACTAATAGGAATCAAATAGGCAAAATTCTGATACGTTTAAACAAACTTAGTAGAGCAACCTCTATTACTTTTATGATAAGTTGAAACATCCGTTACTCACACCTCCAGATATGAATCGGCTAAATACACAAAGCGTCCCATCGATCAAGAAATCAATCATTGAACTGGAAGTTCCCGAACCTGGCTCCTCACGATTTAAGGAAATTGCTGCCAAGTTACTTTGTGACTTACTTAAAGAATGTAGAATGACCAAGGATGCATCATACATCAAAATGAACGCATCCAGGAGAAAGATATATCTACATGTGGTTCCTGATCACCATCCATCTCATATTAAAAAGCAACACGAAGTCACATTACGAGTTGTAGAGGATTGGGATTTAGAATCCGGATTGCAGAAACCTAAGACCTATCAGGATTCAGGTGATCATTCTGATTCCTTTATAAAAAATGTCCATAGAATCATTACAGAGAATTTTAAGAATCCCCAGTTCCAAATTGGCGATCTTGCTTCTCAATTATGTATGAGTAGGACGCAATTATATCGAAGACTGAAAGCGTCAACCGGGAAATCATTTACCATGATTCAACGCGATCTTAAGGTAAACAAGGCATGTGAATTACTCAAGTCTAACGACTTAACAGTCTCTGAGATCAGCTACAAACTGGGATTTAAAGATCCCAGTTATATGAGCCGTATTTTCAAAAAAGAAAAAAAAGTCAGTCCGTCCCGATTTCAAACAATCTGTGTATCGGGCAGGCATTCCTCGATTTAGTATGGGATGTAGCGGATAAAATTCGTACTTTCTTTGTCAGTCATATGAGTTATCCTATCAAAGCTGATATAATACCAATGGTGAAGGGCGTCATCGTGAGTCTTAAGCCCTTTGCTAAAATACATGGATCAACGATTCAGTTACATAGCAATTCAAAAAGCTGGTACGCTACCTATGAACCAGAGGAATTAGGAGCGCAACTATTCATGGTAATGGTGAGAATTATAGCATTACATGGAGAAAACACAAATCTCCATATAACACTCGCTCCCAAAACAAAAGTCCATGAAAGCAATCTGCGACTGATAATTGATTGTAAGTTGATAAATTCCGGACTAATAGAAAAACTTAAAAAAGAGATCAATCCTGTCGTTATTTCAGAATCAAATAAAGAAGGAAAAATCAGCCTCAAAATTCCTTTGGATTTCACTATGAATCCCACAAACTACCGGGAGAAGAAGGACCACAGCCTAATCAAACCCTGGTACAATGAGATTCGCAAAAGACTGACAAATCACTTCAAGAGTATAGATAATTTGGAAAAGGCTGCGGCATTCAGAAGTGAGGCGGAAGCTGAATATCTCAAAAAAGTAAATGACTTAATACAAAGCCGTATGCATTGCGAGAGTTTCCATGTAGAAGAATTAGCGAAGTCGCTCAACATCAGCAGGGCACAATTATTTCGAAAGCTAAAACCACTGGTACAAATGTCACCCGGAAGATATATCCGATTTGTTCGATTGGAGTCAGCCAGACAGATACTGCAAAAAGGGAGTCACAATGTCACTGAAGCGGCATTGGCAGTAGGATTTGTTAATGTCAGTCATTTTTCAAGGTCATTTTATAAGCAATTTGGATTCACCCCGAGCCAAATCCAGGGGAAAGCACCCTGATGCGCAACAAATAATCAATAATTTGAAACATTTGGAGTACAGAAGCTGGTATAACTGCACTAAATTAGTAGTAATAAAAAATCATGTCATGTCACACGCCCAATTTGTTATTGAATACTTTGAGGAAATGAGTGGAAAACCTAAAACCGCCCAGCTCTGTGATAAATGGATGACAGATAGTGAACTCAAAGAACACATTCTATTTTTTGACACCATCTTCCCAAACTATGAGGTTTCTGCAGATGAGATAACATCGGATGGAGATCGTGTAGTCGTTCGTGCACGACTAACGGGCATTCATAAGGGCACTTTCGAAGGCATTCCTCCCACCCACAAAGAAGTGGAAATGCCATTTGCTATTGGATATACTATCCAAAACAATAAGATAGTCGATCACTGGTTAATCGCAGATCAAATTGCCTTAATGCAGCAGCTGGGAGTAATGGAGTCGAAAGCCTGATCACTCAATCTACTCTCGGCCTAACTCCAGACCGACTAATTCTCCTTATGGTTTCTCCGGCTGTTTTGGGATCTGCCGCATTTTTACAATGACCGCTATTCCCTTCTAAATAGATTTGGTACATAGTTAATGAAACACGTAACGAAACCATATTACCGGATTTTACAACGAAAGTACCAGGAGTCAGATAATTGTTTTTTGGAACTTAGCCAAAGTAATTACCGGGAATGAGTTAGATCCATAAGGTGAGAAGCCACCCTATAGGATAGTTGGCTAACTAAGTCAGGCACAAACCCCATTAGACCCGTACCATCATCTAAAATTAAACCATCACCATGCAAGTAACACACAAAAGTAATGGCCAAACCCAAAGGATAAGAAGACAGTTTAGACAGGATATTGAACATGTATTTGACATGTATGCAGAAGATTCTGCTTTCAACATGTCAAAAACCTGCAAGAAGCTCCTACTAAGTCGTGCCAGCCTCTATAGAAAAATTCTCAAGCATTATGGCTGCACATTCACTGAGCTCTTAGTTGAACACCGATTGGAAAGGGCCAAAAAATACTTAGACCTTGGCCTGTCGATCTCAGAAATAGCCTATAAAATAGGTTATAGCGATCCAAGTTATTTTGTGAAAATATTCCACAGAAGAGTGGGCATGACTCCGGGTGAATATCGAGATAGAAGTAATTCTGATGCCAATTGATTAATTGTACTTACTTAGCATCCCGCAGTCAAATACACTAACTACTGACATTCCAAGGTCATACAATGTAACCGTGCCTGTCAAGGCACGGCTTTTCTAATTACAGACTCTTGTTAATACAAGAGTACCAGAAATTGAATCAAGAGTACCATCTAAAGCCCCATTCTTTGTCTATTTTTCCGAATAAGTGCTCAATATCTTTACCTGGATCCTTCGTGGGTCTTAAAAACTTAGTTGTCATGAAAAAACATCTGATTATCGTACTTCTGGGTCTCATGCTTTCCCCTCTACAAGCTCAGTCGCTCATGCCTGGACAGATCATGAGTATTCATACCACGCACGTCCAATTAAAGGATGGTGTATCAATGGATCACTTTGCAGAGTATTGGATCCATACTGCCTTGCCAGCTTATCGATCAATTTTTGATGACATTGAGATTTACCCGGCCATGGGTGTGAGAGGATTGTGTACTAACTGTACTGCATATATCCAGATAATGGAACCCGCTATCAGAGATAAATATTGGAAATCGGATGGCAACTGGACCGAAATCGGTCAGGAGAAATCAGACCAACTCACTGCTCAGCTTAAGCCTCTGTTTGAATTGGGAAGTTGGACTGAGGAATACACAGATTGGGTCCTTCTACCCGCCGAAGAGGACCTAGAAACCTATGGATTAAGCCCCAAAACCATCAACCCCTTTCATGGTACATGGGCACTTATATATGGTGAGTACAGTGGAAATGAGCGTACAGATGGTCCATTTCAGTACAAACTGTTTGATGGTTCCAACTATATTATGAATATGAAGTCGGCATCTGGTGCATGGGATCAAAATGCCATAGGCACTTATAGAGTAGATGGGGATAAATACATCGAAACCTTTAAGCATACAAACGACGGTGCAGTGGATGGAGCTACTGCTGAGTGGCACTACGTGATGCATGGGGACACGCTGATCATTAAAGGTCCAACGGCAGTGTACGATGCCGAAGGCAATAAAAACCCTGAGGCTTATAAAGACATCCTTAATTCCATGGTAGAAAAAAGAATCCGAGTACAATAGAAATTGCTTCATTCTATCTGGATAGACACTGTCTAACCATCTGGGTGCTTCAATGATTGATCTGAGAGGCACCCTTTTCTTTTATAAGGCCCTTTACCTAGAGTCCTGCTATTAGAAATCCTTAGGATTCGATAAATTGTAGGCTACACTTACCATGGCTTCATGCGCAAAATTAAAATCATTGCTGGGGCAACCCTCTTATTGCTGTTATTTGCTCTCCATACCAACGGACAAATTGATGGCACAATCGATAGCTTACACAGGGCCCTGGAGCTAGAGACCGTTGATACCAATAAAATCAAACAGCTTAATGCTCTAGTGCGAAACACGCTATTTTCAAATACAGAGGAGGCGTATCAGTACGCTCTCGTCTTTGACTCAATTGCACATCAGATAGGAGATCCGGCAGAAATGGCCCGAGGCACCAACTTCATTGGCATGTGCCATCAGGTAGGTGGAAGACCTGATTCAGCGATCACCTATTATCTGGCGGCTCTTCATGAATACGAGTCTTTGAATGACACTTTGTATCAAGGCATACTCCTTAACAATATAGGATCTTGCTCAAGAATCAGAGGTCGATATGATGAAACTATTGGTTACTACCGGAGAGCACTCGAGAAATTCAGATCGGTTAATAATCAAGAATGGATTGCTAACAGTCTTAATAATATCGGTGCTGAACACATGCTTATGGAGCAATTTGATTCTTCCATCTTCTATTTATCCCAAGCGATACCTCTGTTCAGATCTTTGGACAAGAGAGATGAGTTAGCCACCGCATTAGGTAATATTGGAGGTAGTCATGTAATGCTGGGTAATTGGGATGAAGCCATTTCACATTTTGAAGAATCTGAGTCAAAACTCACAAGAGGACTGGACTTACAGCAGGAAGCACAAAATGCTGCGGGTCTAGGATATGCTTTTCTAAAAAAGAAACAATTTGCAAAGGCACGAACGAATATTGAAAGATCAATAGAACTTGCTACCAGAAACCGCCTGTATCGCGACCTGATGCAGGGATATGAGTACTTATCAGCATATCATCAGGAAACGGGAAATATGGTGGGTGCGGTGGAATCTTTAAATAATTTCATAAGGGCAAAGGACTCACTGATCAATCAACAGCAGGACGAAGCCATGCTGGATGCAATGCAAAGATTCGAAACCGAAAAGAAAGATCAGGAAATTGCACTTTTAAGTTCAGAAAATGAGATAAAGGACTTGAAAATACAGAGTGCCAATCGACAGCGAGCCTTCCTTATCACCGGTCTCCTGGGACTTACTGCCATAGCCTTTTTAATTTATTGGCAACTCAAAAGCCGGCAAAGAAACGAAGCTCTTCTAAAAGAGAAAAATACACTCATTTCTAAAAGTCTAAAAGAGAAAGAGATACTATTGGGTGAAATCCATCATCGTGTCAAAAATAACCTGCAGTTTATTAGTTCTTTACTGAGTCTACAATCTGAACATATAAAAGATATAAATGCACTTGACGCTCTCAAGCAAGGGCAGGATCGTGTGCAATCTATGGCTTTAATTCATCAGAATTTATATCAGGAAGAGAACTTTACTGGAGTGGCCATGAAAGAATATTTTGAGAAACTGAGCCAGAATCTTTTCGATTCATATAACATTTCACCGGATAGGATTTCACTGCATTTAAATATTGACGACCTGGACCTGGATGTTGACACCGTGGTGCCACTCGGCTTGATAGTCAATGAGCTATTAAGTAACTCGCTCAAACATGCATTCCCGAAAAATAGCATAGGGACTATTACGGTGTCACTAGGTGAAATAAACGATCAGCTTATACTTAGTGTCTCCGACAATGGGATTGGTATGACTGCTCCCGATGTCACCCAATTAAATCAATCCTTTGGATATCGACTTATTGATGCTTTTAAAGAACAATTAGAAGCAACCGTCCATATAGATAGTAATGAGGGCACCAAAGTAGAGTTAGTAATCACTGACTACAGGAAAATAGCATAAACTATCATCAAGCATTACCGAAATTCCTTTCATTGAGATCCAAGGTCAACGAATTGCTCACCAACTACACCAATGCCCGTACGATAAATAGTTACTCCCATTCTTTCATCTCCAGATATTCCTTCTATCGTGATAGAGAAACTATTGTCTTTTACTGGCAACCAGTTATCAGCAGTAATAATCGGTCCTGTGGAGTAATACGTTCGTCCCTCATTACCTTCTACAAAAAATAAAACCTTGTCTCGCTTCTGCATATCTAGATCCGAATAGACCCATCCCTCTACATGCATAAAATTGTCTAGTCTTTGAACTATATCTAGTTCGGCGGTCAAAATTCCAAGTCCTGAAACATCCGGTTCTACCTTACCAAAGAATAAATCAAATGATTGTGCTTCAATGCTGTAAATATTAAGGTCTTTTGATCGGGCAAGGATCCTTCCTGCGGTATTTAGGTCTCGGTAAGTGAGTTGCCCAACATCTTCAAATGTTTGATAGTACTTCATCCCTTCCAGTAATTGCATGCTCCTAAAATGGATCTCGGCTACGGATCTATTCATTCTCAGACCATATATCAAGAAAGATCCTATCAAAACCCAGGGATAGCACTTCTCCAACTTCATCCTATGCATGGACACAAGAAGGAGATATAAAAATGCCCAAAAAATAAACTGATACAGTCGGTAGCGATCAGAAGTGGTGGAACCCAGTCCATATTGAGATCGCATGATGGTCGAAGCAAATCCTAATAGAAGTCCTACAAGTAGTCCGGATAACAAAAGAGGATGATGCTTTAAAAACTTCCTCTTATCCCAAAATACATACGTCAATGCTGCAATGCCAGCCATTCCAATAATTAGGGACCACACGTGATAATTACCATATAATGGCTTAAAAAAGGATCCAAAGAATAGAAAAAAGTTGCCAGATAATATGAGCCAATTACTGATACCAAACACTTTGAAAAAATCACCTCCTGATCCGGAATCATGTCCCGTAAGATATAACACGGCAAGGATGAGAAATTGCAACAGCCAAGCCAATAAGAAAGGTCTCTCATACTTGATCCATAGAAGCGGAAGAGCCGCGAAGTACACGAGCAGACCCCCACCCGAACTCAAAGCTGCAAGAATAGCAAAAAGGGAAGCCAATATAAATGCCCTGCAACTCTTTCGATCCAGATATAGAAAAGCGAGAAGACAAAAGAGAATTGAGCTAAAATGTAAAAAAGATGAAGAATGATTATTTAAGTAAAAGTTGGGAACACAGCCAATGAGTAGTAATGGGAGAAAATGAATTTTCTCAATTCGGGAATTTCTAAGGATGCAGTAGATGATGTAAAATATTGATACAAATACGACATTATTTATAACTACGAAGTGTCTGAAGTCCACTTTTCCAAACAACAGATAATCCAGGATAAAAATCATCTTTTGGGTAACAAAAAAATGTCCATTTCTCTTTTCAAATAGCACAGGCAACTCTTTCCCAGAGGCAACAAATTCATTCAAGAAATCAAGGCACAAATGGTAATCATCGAGGAAAGGAACATTGGGTCCGTACCAAACGGATAAGACAGAAGCAGTAAGCGATATAGCTACTCCAAAAAACACAACCCATGACATCTTTTGGCTTCTCAAGGTGATTCTCGGCGACTCCTTTGATAAAATACTGAAAAGCAACCAGTATTCCGCTTTAAACATTGCTCCCAGCACAGTTTTATTGGAAATTGGCCAGATCTACATCATTTTATGGAAAAAACCCTCCCCTTCTCTCTTTGTCTGAGACATCTATTGATTTTACTCAAACTTAAAAACTTGTGTTATGAAAAGTCTATTTATGGCCATTGGCTTCATGATGATGGGTCAACTTGCTTATTCGCAAACCAGGCTCTATAATAATCCCGATTTTGATCAAATCGCCAAAGATCATAAGATCATTGCAGTGCTTCCATTTCATACTTCGATCAATCTCAGGCCCCGACAAATGCGTGAAATAACCGCAGAGCAATTAGAAATCATGGAACTGGCTGAGGGCGAAATGATACAATATGCCCTACACGCCTGGTTTTTGAAACGAGACAAACGTGGATCTCTCACGGTAGACGTCCAGGACCCAAAGAAGACCAACATTCTCCTGGCTGATGCGGGTATATCAGTTTACGATATCGAACACTATTTACCTGAAGAACTGGCCGAAATACTTAAAGTGGATGCCGTAGTGATGGGGACATTTGAAACCAATAAGCCTATGTCTGAAGAAGCAGCCGTTGCATTAAGGTTGATATTTGGAGTATGGGGAAAAACAAATGCTGCCATGATTAACCTGTCCATTCACAATGGCAATGATGGGATGCTGTTGGCAAATTACAATAAAGGGGTTTCAAGATCCTTTGGCAGCACACCAGGCGAACTTGTCAATACATTAATGCGAAAAGCATCACGGAGAATAGCTTATACCCGATAGCTGTAAGGAGGCATTGACAATTTTAGTGAATGCCTCTTCACTTTGGCACCCATATCCATCCGTCCTTTACCTTATCAACGAAACCCAATCCAGGAAATGGAAAGTGAAAGCTTTGCACTAACATATCTTCTTCATAGGCTTTTTCGAGCATCTGTTTTCGAGACTTTAAAGCATTTTCGTGATCAAGATCGTAGATGGTCTTCCAATCTAAGTGTTTTATCTGTAGCGGATGGAGCCAGGTGTCTGATATATATAGAACAGAATGCCCTTCAGATTGTATCGACACACTCAAATGACCGGGTGTATGTCCAGGAGTCTTAATCAATCGAATTCCTTCCAAAATTTCCTCTTCATCAGTAGAGATTAAATGAATATTTTCATCCTTTAAGGGTACAATATTATGGTCAATAAAATACTTAAAAATAGGAGGTTGATCAGCAGATTGACTTCCCATCCAATAGTCCCATTCATGCTGATGCGCATAAATTGAGGCATTTGCATAGATCAGGTCCCCAAGGTCAGAATAAACACCCCCAATGTGGTCGGGATGAAAATGCGTAAGTACCAGATGTGTTATTTCTTGAGCTCCCACACCTATTTCTCGGAGCAATCCCTGCAATCTTCCTTCCAGCTGAAATTTTTGGCCATTGATTTCCTGAGCCGCTTCCATATATCCAACACCTGTGTCAATTAGAATCCGATTCTTCCCATCCTCCATAAGTAGACCTATATATGGAGAGGGTATTTGATCAAGGGTTTGACCATATTGCATCAATTCCTTTTCAATGGTTGCTTCCTCAGCATTCATAAAAAAGTCCTTACCCTTATAGACAAAATCCATATCGTACAGAATAGTGCACTTGAGATGACCAACCTCGATTTGATGTATATACTTTGAATCCATGACATTATTATTTTTTTGGAAACTTGGCAGTGTACGGTAAAACAAACCAGATGAATAAAGCCCAGCAATTTTGGAAAATAATCTTCTTTTCATTCTTTAAAAACCTAATAAAGACTCTTTAAAAGAAAGAAAATAATGAATGTTATCGGACTAGTTACTTTTTGAAACGAAAGTCCTTGTATGTGAAACAAAAATCCTATTTCCAGGATCTCACCTTTCATACTTTAAATTAAATATTAAGCAGTATGAAAAGATTAACCATCTTACTATCGGTGATATTTGCCTATACAATAAAACTAGAAGGCCAAAGCAGTCAACTTGCCTCAGAGGAAGAGCTCATGACCTGGATCGAAGCAGACAAGGAGAAAATGCGAGCAAAAACTGATGAACTAGTGTACCTGGTACTAATCAAAATTATATTCAGGAAAAATCTTTCGAAATCGTCTTGATAGGTCACAACGAATATCCAATTCTTGCTGAGTGCCGGGATGCATGAACCTCAATGAGATTGCACGGAGTAGAAAGCCTCTCCGCTTCACCCGCTGCCCAGGCAAAAAATATAATGGATCCCCAATCACAGGATGATTGATTGCCATAAGATGACGACGAATTTGATGTGTCCGGCCGGTATGAGGAGATACCCACAGTAAATTGTAACAGTGGTACTTCTCGGAGTGACGACAGCACATCACCTGATAGTCTGTCACTGCTTTCTTTTCATCCACAGGCACCTGCACTGATCCACATGCAGGCATCTTACCCAATGTAGCTGCCAGATAATGTTTTGTGATCTGTTGCTGTTCAAATACTCTGCCTAGCGCCCGAAGTATCTTGCGGGTCTTTGCAAATAACAAAACTCCAGAGGTTGCAAAATCCAGGCGATGGACTGCCCTGGGGTATGGAAGTGCATCAAATTGCTGCGATCTGGTAGCAAGTTTTGCCACGGCATTTTCAGTGGTACGTAGTGTATATCCGTTAGTGAGCAGTCCTGCCGGCTTATCAACGGCCACCAGAAAATCATCTTCAAATAGTATTTCTACCGGATAGGAAAAATCAGGGATCGATGTATCGTCCTGATAGAATGAAAGCGTCTCACCACCGCGTAACCATTGACCAGACTTTGCCAATTCTCCATTACAATAGATCAGGCCTCTGGAAAAGGCTTTCTTTATACCCTTTCTGCTAGCAATATCCTCAAATTCGACCGCCGCAAAATCAGACATTCGAATAGGTCTGATCTGCGGCGGAACTATAACTTCTTTCAGTAGATTCAATCCTACTTCTTCAGATTTGCTTCTGTATTGATATGCTCATATCCCCAGGGAGCTCTTTGAGGACGTGAAAGCATAGCGTTTGCTTCAGCATCATTTTCAAATTGCTCTGTCTTTGGATCCCACATTAATTTGCGATCCACCTTCATAGCAATGTGACTGATCAGGCAAGTTGTGCAGGTGCGATGACCAATTTCTGCAGGAGAAATGGGTTGCTTGCGACTCTTGATACAGTCTAACCAGTTTCCATGCTGCTCATCACTTTTGTAGAGATGTATCTCATTTTCTCCGATCTCAGAAGTGAGAATGGATCGATCACTGGCATCCAGGGCTTTGGCACTGGCCTCTTTCGCTACCGGATCACTGGCTGTCGCTTGATAATTGCCTCTTGATACGAAAATCCAACCATCGGTACCTTCGTAACGAATTCCGTTGGTGTATCCTCCACTGATAAACATCATAATATCATTCTCGTAGGTAGCCTTCACCATAAAGTCTCCATGCACATTCCACAAACCACTTCTGGGAAATTCAGCAATAGCTTCTACAGCGATTGGACCAGTATATTCTGTGTCCATACCCCAATGGGCAGAATCGATATGGTGCTGTCCCCAGCCAGTAATCATACCGGCGCCAAACTGCTCACATCGTAACCAACCCGGTCGGGAATAGCCCTTTTGTGGATGTACTCGGGTCTCAGTATAGTATGCCTCAGGTGTAGAACCCAACCACATATCATAGTCCAGATTTTTAGGTATTGGCATTTCGGGCACTTCAGGCCCCGGAGGATCACCCGGAAGTCCAATACGCACGGTATGCAATTTTCCGATCCTTCCGTTGCGTACTAGTTCAGCCGCGATCCTAAACTGATCACTGGACCGCTGCTGTGTACCAACCTGCAGGATAATCCCCTTTTCCTTGATCATATCGGCCATAGCCCGTCCTTCAGCTACTGTCAGCGAAGTGGGCTTTTGCAAATAGACATCCTTACCGGCCATCGCTGCTTCCATGGCTGGCTGCGCATGCCAGTGGTCAGGAGTACTGATGACTACTGCATCAATCGCATCATCGAGCAGCATTTCCCGGTAGTCCTGGTATACTGCCACATCAACCATCTTATCACTGCCCCGATTTTCTTTGTACCATTTTTCTACCAACTCCTTACCGTCTTTTGCACGCTTCATAT
Organism: Saprospiraceae bacterium; assembly: GCA_050298535.1. Classification (GTDB taxonomy): domain Bacteria; phylum Bacteroidota; class Bacteroidia; order Chitinophagales; family Saprospiraceae; genus JABDMH01. Next base: position 55,916 of record JBNKUI010000083.1, on the reverse strand, counting down.
CGACGTCAGCGACTGCCACCACACGAGCCACATCATACTGCAAGACTCCTGGGAGGTCGTGACCTCGGGCAATGCGGCCACAGCCTATTTGTCCTACCGTGATTTTATTACTCGGAGCGTTTTTCCCAAAGACAGAAGCAGGAACAATCGTAGGCACAGCTATCATTCCTGTAGCAGCCAGAGCTGACTTCTTGAGATAAGAGCGTCTGCTCATCCCCTTTTTCTTTTGTTTTTTCATACTGATAAGTTTTTTTGAAAATATGCTAGAAAACTCACTCCGCCAAGACCCATTGTATGCCGCCAAGTATGTGCGCCATAAAACGAGAATCAATGTAATGAGCAGATTGATGTCCCAATGCGGTATACCACTGTCTACCACCTTCAAACTGTTGGCACCAGGCCAGGGGAAACTGGTCCCCAAATGTATCGTCTGGATATTCGGATCTTCGTTCGTCCTCGACAGTTGATAGATCAGCCGCCATGAGTACCTGTATGTCCGGATTCAATTCCTTAAAGTAGTAGCACTCATCTTCCCACTCCCACACCTCGGGCAGAAAGGAGGTCGAAGGGTTATTCCGATCCAGTATATTAATCCTAAAAGGTTGATAAGGTGGGTGCCGATGAAATTGCCCCCCTATCATTTGTGAATACCAGGACCAGTCACGTTCACTTCCGCTGGCAGAATGAATACCCACAAAACCCCTACCCGACCGAATATATTTCTTAAAAGCAGACTTCTGTTCTTCTGTATCAAATCCTTCATTATTTGTATTTGAAAAGATCAATGCGTCAAAGTCCCAAAGAGAGTCACTTGTAAATAAGGCAGGATTTTCTGACCATGAAACGGAAAATCCATGGTCTGCTCCCAACTTTTCAATCGCAGCCACACTTGCTGCTCTGTTCTCATGTACATATCCCTCACCATTCTTGATATACACAAGGACCTTTTTGCCCTCCAATTCGCCCACTGGGGTCATGGTGACTCTTGGTGGGTGACCATAATCTGCCCAGTATCGTTCCAAGGTAGTACTGTCCATAGCTCCATCATAAACGAGGAGTCTATATTTCAAAGCATACTGATTGCCAGGCTCTAGATGCCAGTCGCGATCTTGCGCCGGGTTAAAGTTCAGAAAGACATTTTCTACTCCATTGTTTGCGCCGACTGGCCAGATTCTGAGCTGTTCGGGGAAGTTATAGTTTGAAGGATGCGTCATGAAACTAATTCCTGAAGTGCCAGCCACACCGGGACCTCGGATGTCACACCATCGTGCACGAGTCGCATTGCCATTGGACTTATCAAAACCCTGAGAAGTCTTTAATAGCGTGTTTTCATCGTCCCATACCTCAGTGGCTCTAAATCCAAATCCCTGGTATCTATATTCGGTAATAGTAAGAGGACTTTGTGTGGCACAACTTAACTCACTGTTGATATCCACCAAATAAATATCCTGATCCGGACTTGCATCGTAGACCCGGATGTTCCAGGATTCGTGCAGGGCAATTTTATCATCAGCCCCATCTTGACCTTTCACCCTGTGCTTGTGTTGTGTATGCAGCTCACCAAAGACTTGCCCCTCAACAATGGATGGAGTACCGATCACATCTACTGTGGCTTGACGCTTATTTAGGTTCCAGAAATCGATCTCTTTTCCTTCAAACTCTGTGTGTGTCCAGGGGTTCCAAATACCATAATGATGGTAATGATCAGGTGGTTGGATCCGCGTCAGTCGCGTACCATTTGGTGACTTCAAAGGATGGATATATCCCGCCCTGCTATACACTTCGTCGACACCATCAGGTACTGAGGGCTTCTCATATACATACTGAAGAACCTCTTTACCTCCGATTTGAAATTGAATGGCAGTCTGAGTATCCATGACCCGCACACCTTCACTTTTTATCCCTTTTTCTACTAAATGCAACTCGAAGGTGCGCTCCTTTCCGGGAGCGGTAGATCCCTCCAACACCCACCACAGACGATCTCTTTGACCTGTCTCTAACTGCGAATTGACCACGGAACCGTCACCTCCAGTCACTTCAATGAGTTGGAGATCATGAGTTGCAACTTTCAAGGGTAACCCTGTAATATCAGCACTAACCGGCGTGTTGATTCGTTCGTATTTACCAGCATCAACTGAAAAGATGGCAATCAATTGATTCTGGGCTGAAATTTGGCCCGACCAAAACATGAGTAGCAGTGTGGCTGCAAAATTCTTTACTAAGTTCATACTAACCAACAATGGAAGACTTAAGGCAGTAGTGGATAGTTTGTAAAATCCCTTCTGCACGATTTTAAGAAAAAAAAAGCAGAATCCCTTATTTCAGTACTGCTCTTCCGTTTATCGGTACCAAGGGTGGTCTAGCATCCGGACTACACTTTGACTAGCCTCTTCGCCTGTCATACGTTTTGCTCTCACCAGCGTTGCCAGGCGATCAGAAGCAAAGTCGGGATCATTTGGATCAAGTGATTCGATTTTCACCCGTCCTGAGGCATGCAGGATGCGGCCCTCACCAAGATATACAGCCACATGTGTTATTCTCTCCTTTATGCCTTGTGCTGCCTTCCTACCAAAAAAAAGCAGGTCTCCCCGTTCTAAATTACTTAAATGTTCATCTGTCTCAATAGGTTGACCTACATGGATTTGCTGGCTGGCATCTCTGGGTAACATCATACCATTCAAATAGAATATCGTCTTCGTAAATCCACTACAATCCATGGCTCGCTCTGAAGTACCTCCCCATAGATATGGCCGTCCCATAAATGTGTATGCATCATCAATGATATCCTCAACTGGATCTGTGGGTTGCTGAAAAAAGTCTGTAAAGGAGCGACTCATATTGAGATCCACATACCCTTTTCGACCATCCGGTAGTTCTACCAGTCGCTTGCCTGCCTCTGTACCCTGTTGCTTTACAATGGCACCCTGAACCAAATCAGTCACTATTTGATCTGAATGCAGCTCCTTCACAAATGCTCCATGAGCAGTGATAACCACCCTGTCGGATGAATTCCATTCTTGCATGATATTCTCATCGACTAGCACAATGCCTCCTCCATCTACCCATCCCAGATAATAGTCAGGGGTCTGAATTAGGTACCAATTTTCATTTTGCTTCCAAACTTTCAGGGGTGTCCCCATGATGGATTGTGTGGCTAGCTCGCCCGAATGTTTTGGTACACTTCTGATATTGCAAACAGAAATATTCACTAGAGCGGGTCGTGCTGTAAGAACCTCTATTTTATCTTCAAAGTCTACATCCTTTTCTTTCAGCGTTTGCAGTAGCGATGATTTAGCTTTGGGCAAATTGGTCTCACCAGAAAGAATCAGGGGTGTACCCCCTTCTACCATGACGTCAAAAATGGCCACACGCTTATCGGGTGCGAATTCATTTTTTACAGCATTTAGTATAGATTCAACTCCCTCCTGTGCACATAGCATTTGACCAGAGAGTACACAGACTATTACAATTATCTTCCATCTCATCTCTTTATACTTTTAATCAGTTCTTGCACCTACCACTTGATTTGATAACTGTATGAATCGTTATCGTTTTTAGGATCCTTTTCTTTTTTACTGACAGGCGTTTCATATACAATTTTGGTACTCACCACTTTTCTCTCTGGCTTCTTAAAATGGATATGAACGGTCTTATGAAATTGTGCCTTGATCTTTCTCGTCCGGGGTACTTTAAACTTTAATAGGCGCACGATACGTTCAGCTTCTTCATCACAGCCATGTCCTAAGCCTGCAATCACGTTTGTTTTGACTACCTCACCTTTATAGTTTATTGTATATCTAATATGTACTGTGCCTTCGACACCTGCCTCAAGAGCCCTCGAAGGATACTTCTTGTTTTTTCGAAGAAACTCCTGCATAGCCTTAGTTCCTCCTGGATAGTAAGGCTTCTTAATAAAATGTTTATCCTCAAGCTCTTTCTTCATCTGATCGATGCGCTTCATCCTGATTACTACGCAATATCCGAAAAGCAAAGAAATTTAACATCTCTTCAACCTCATCATATTGCTCACCATGTACTTCTATATCGGTAAGTCTAGGAAGATGTTGTGCAAAGAAGATGTGATTATTGGCCATTTCAAACATATTACTGGCTAGCGCATGGGGATAGGGGAATCTGGGATTAATTTCTAAGATAACCTCTCCAATAGTTTTTACCAGCTGTTTATAATTGAGAAACAACCCGACGTTGTTCTCGATATCTACAGATTTGGTGTGATAAGCTTTCATTCCATCAGAAATCACGATCCGATGCAAGAGTCGCTCATTGATATATTCGATGGCTGGGTTTTCCTTGGTAGCAGAAACGAGGTTATGAATAATGATTCGAAGCTTTTTCCTTGGGTCATCCACATTGGTAGTTCCTATCTCAATGAGGTAACCGACCCATTCCCAATACCAACAGACCAAAAAGATCAAAAGCAGGTGTTTATTCTTAAAATACCGATACACAGACGCTTCAGTAGAACCCATGCGAACTGCAAGCTTTTTGAATGTGAAGTCTTCAAAGCCAATTTCATCTATCAACTCTATACTAAACTGAAGGATCTTTCGACCCAGGGCTGTCTCCTGAGGATCGCGGAGAAAGAGACTTTCGTTCATTGAAAACCGTACTCCTAAAGCCATCTATCACATATTTAATCAAGTGATACTAAGATACGTGATTCTGCACGAACGAACAAAGTTTCACTTTATATGTTAATAGTATTGCTATTATATTCGATAGTGTGTATATTTACTTCTGAAATTTAAGAGTGTGTTCGAAAAACTGACTATTCTTCTTTTCATCTTTTCTTCTATTCTGCAGGTCACAGCTGTACTAGCTGTCACTACTGAAGATTATATGGAAGACATCTTAGAAGAGTCCAGTACCATTACATTTACATTTGCGATATATGAGCGAGAGATAGAAGACTTGGATCAGGAAATTATTAGTATCACCGACGAGGTAATATCTCTTGAGGCGGTGCAATCCCTGGCCAGAACTTATTACCCTATTTCTGCTACTATCACTTTTATACCCTCTATTTTTCCACCTCCGGAACAACCAATGGTATAGGTAGACAGGCACACCAAGAGCCTTCTCTAGAGGGAGTAATTCACATCGAATAAAAAATTTTTAAACAAAAAAAGGTAGAGGTCAGTAGGCCAAAACGATCTTATTAATCAAACAATCATGAATTCAAAAATTGACCTTTCCATTTGGAAAAATTTAAAATATGACCTGCCAGCCAGTATTGTGGTATTTCTGGTTGCAGTGCCTCTATGTTTAGGTATTGCCCTGGCTTCAGGCGCTCCACTTTTCAGTGGTATCATTGCTGGAATAGTAGGTGGTATAGTGGTAGGAGCCCTCAGTGGTTCGGCACTGGGTGTCAGCGGTCCTGCAGCTGGTCTGGCCGTAATCGTTCTGACATCTATTGAGCAGCTGGGAGGCTTTGAAATCTTTCTAATGGCCGTAGTACTTGCAGGTGTATTTCAGTTTCTACTGGGTGTAGCACGTGCTGGGATTATAGCCTATTACTTCCCGTCTTCGGTGATCAAGGGCATGTTAGCAGGTATTGGAGTCGTGATCATCTTGAAACAGATTCCGCATGCCTTCGGATATGATAAGGATTATGAAGGTAGCCTAGCTTTTGCCCAACCTGATCAACACAACACGTTGTCTGAGCTATATTATATGTTTGAGGCAATTAGCCCGGCAGCGCTCATTATTGCGGCGGTGTCTATGGTAATACTGATACTTTGGGACCGACCTTTTATGAAAAAAATGTCGTTTACCCGTATCATACAAGGTCCTCTTGTGGTAGTTGCGTTGGGTATCATTCTCAACATGATATTCGCCAATACTAATATTGCCCTCAAGGCCGATCAAATCGTAACACTTCCAGTGGCAGAAAGCATTGGAGGATTTTTTAATCAATTTACCTTTCCTGATTTTTCACAATGGTCCAATCCTGCCGTGTATACGGTGGCTTTTACTATCGCTGTTGTAGCAAGCCTTGAGACACTCCTATGTTTGGAAGCGACAGACAAACTGGATCCCTATAAGAGAGTATCTCCAGCTAATCGTGAATTAAAAGCTCAGGGAATTGGAAATCTCTTATCAGGATTGATTGGAGGTCTGCCTGTAACACAAGTAATTGTTAGATCCAGTACCAATATTCAATCAGGAGGAAGAACAAAAGTATCTGCTGTAGCACATGGCATTCTTTTGCTGGGTTCTGCCATGGCTATTCCAATGGTACTTAATCTCATACCGTTGGCCTCTCTGGCGGCCATCCTATTTATGGTGGGGTTTAAGCTTGCGAAACCAGCGCTTTTCAAGGACATGTATAAGCAAGGTTGGTCGTACTTTGTCCCTTTTGTCGTAACTATTCTTGGGATTGTCTTTACCGATCTGTTACTCGGCATCGGAATGGGATTGGCAGTAGCCGTATTCTTCTTATTGTACAACAATTACAATAAGCCTTTCTTATTTGACAGTGATGACCACATAGCCGATAATGGTACCATACGACTACAGTTAGCTGAAGATGTAACATTTTTAAACAAGGCCAATATTCAAAATGCTTTAAGTCATATTCCCGAAGGTGCCCGTGTAGTCATCGATGCCACCAAATCGGTGAATATTGATAATGATGTTGTGGAGATCATTGATGATTTCAAGACCCAGGCAAAGATCAGGAATATTGAACTGAGCATACTGAATCGAAAGCAGCGAGGTATGGCTAAACCTCCCGTCAAAAAATTCCAAAAAGCCGTCAGTCAACAGAGTAAATATCCTAACAAACAATTCTCATCCAATTAAAATAAAGAAACAATGGAATCAACTAGTAATAGCACTGTAGCGGCCACGATGACAGCCGAACTTCAAAATACGCTGACACCACAAATTGCTGTGGATATGCTCAAACAGGGCAATCGGCGATTTCTTGACCAGCAATTTTTGGAAAGAAACTATCTGGACCAGGTCAGAAAAACAGCATCAGGTCAATATCCCATAGCAGCCATAGTAAGTTGTATCGACTCCCGGGTTCCTGCAGAAACCATTTTTGACCAGGGAATTGGTGACATATTTAGTGTGCGCATTGCCGGAAATTTCATAAATGAAGATATCTTAGGCAGCCTGGAATTCTCATGCAAGCTAGCCGGTGCCAAAGTGATCGTAGTCCTGGGCCACACCTCCTGTGGTGCTGTGAAAGGTGCTTGTGATCATGCTGAACTGGGCAACCTGACTCAGATGCTACACAAAATAAAACCAGCAGTGGATGCTATCGAAACTGCACCTGGTGTTGATCGTTCTTCAGGAAACATTGACTTCGTAAATGAGGTGGCGTGGGAAAATGTGCGGCAATCTGTCGCTGCTATTAAATCACAAAGTGACGTCCTGCGTGAAATGCTGGAAGAGTCAGAAATCGATATTCTTGGTGCGATGTATGATGTAAAGACTGGGAAAGTTATTTTCGAGTCTAATAATATGGCCTAGTTCGTCAAAGGGCTGACCTTTACGTAAAAAGAACAGACCTAACGATTCCCTAAAGAAACGTCCTCTAGTTATTACCAGGGGACTTTTTTTATTTGCTCCTATTGTCACCACTAAGACTCAATCATTTAAAGACTTACGATGGTATAAAGTAAAATATTACATTAGATGAAGTGAAAAATTTTCATGATCAAACCGCTGTCTTAGTCTTTGGCCGAACACCAGAAAAAGAGTCGCGTGCCAAATTTTGGAATGACACAACTCCACGTCAGGGCACTCAGTTGGCTAGACATTTACTAAGCCATACATTGGAAGTAGCGCATCAGTCTGGGTATAAAGTATTGGTTTACAATTCCCATAGACAGACTGGTTTAAACTTTGGTGACCGGTTAGCTAATGCCATTGAAGACGCTTTCCACCAATCATATGATCAGTTGATTGTAATTGGATCCGATTGTCCTGGTATTTCGGCAATGATGATCAACGAAGCCGGAGAGCAACTGACGAGCACCCGCGTTATACTTACCCCCGCGATGGATGGAGGGGTCAATATGATCGCCATCCACAAGAATTCATACAAAAGATCGGCTTTTATCCAACTGGACTGGGAGAAAAAAACGCTCCAAGCATCCTGGAAACAGTACATCACCAACATGGACCTGGAGATCCATTGGTTGGCATCCTTAGCGGATGTTGATAGTATAAAGGATCTAATCTACCTGGTTAAGTCTGGTGCAATATCTGGCAATCTTGTTGTCCTTCTTCGATTCGTACTTTATTCAAAAGCTATTCAACACCCCTGGACTTATCTACCCTCCAGTCAAGTAAGGCTGCATCACAACGGCCTACGGGCACCACCCGCTATTTGTAATTACATCCTTCCTGCAAAAGGCAATCAAGTAAACGCACTTTAAGGGTTTTTCTTTTCCCAATTTACTTCATTCAATAATTCAGTTATGTACAGATTTTGTCTGTCACTCATATGCATTTGTTTCCATGCTCTGCTCTTTGGACAAGCCAATCTCAGTGGCGAAATAAAAATTGAAGATGCCTTAATCGCTGGTGTGGCTGTGCAAGAAGAATTTGGTCAAACTGGAACCTATACAGATAATTCAGGAAAATTCAATTTACGGGTTGACAACACACCAACCAACATTCTCATCAGCTATGTCGGATATGATCCCATCCGACTCACGATCACTCGCGACACTTTTATATCCCTTAATCTCAAAGAAAGCACCTTAAATTTGAGTGAGGTAGTAGTCACTGCGCTTGGCCTGGAAAGATCTAGCAAAGACCTGGGCTACAGTGTACAGAGATTAAATTCGAGTGTAGTTTCCTCGGTCAAATCACCAAACTTTATTGATAATCTGGCTGCAAAATTAGCCGGTGTCACAATATCACAAGGAGCCACAGGTGTCGGCTCAACCTCAAAAATTATAATTCGTGGTGAACCATCTTTCACAAATAACAATCCATTATTCATAATTGATGGGATCATTATTAATAATCGATCTAGTATAAATTTAACCGATGATGCAGCTGCTGGTTTTCAGGAAGTTGACTTCGGAAATGGAGCCATGGAAGTAAGTGCCGATGACATAGAATCAGTAGATGTGCTCAAAGGCCCTGGTGCTGCTGCACTTTATGGTTCCCGAGCCTCTAATGGCGTCATTATAATTACCACAAAAGGTAGCACCAAAGAAGGGCTTGGAATCACTCTGAACACTAGCAATTTCTGGGAACGCCCATTCCAATTACCAAAATTTCAAAATAAATATGGCCAAGGCAATTCAGGTAAATTTGAATTTGTGGACGGTCTTGGAGGCGGAATCAATGATAATATCACATACAGCTGGGGACCTGCCTTGGATCAAGGTATATTAATTCCCCAGTTTGATAGTCCTGTTACATTGTCAAATGGTAGCATAGTAAGAGGAGGTGATGTAAGAGTTCATGGAGGATTGCCAATTAACCCCACCCCCTTTAAATCATATCCGGACAATTTGCGGTCTTTCTATGAGACCGGAATAACGAATATAAACAACATTGCATTTTCATCTGGATTTGAAAAGGGTGGCTACCGATTATCTCTGACCGATTTACGCAGCAAATCGACGATTCCCGGTGTCAATCTTTCGCGACAAAACTTGCTGGGAAAATTTTCATTTAATCCAATGAAGGCACTAGAAATTAATGCGAACATTAATTATGTACACAGTGAGAGTGATAATCGACCGGCAAACGGATATGGCTCAGAAAATATCAATTACTCTTTAGTAGCCTGGGGTCCAAGATCATTAAATATCGATGCATTGAAAGATTATTGGCAACCTGGATTGGAGGGCATTCAACAGTACTCATTTAACTATACTTTTTTTGATAATCCCTACTTTATTTTAAAGGAGAATAAAAATGGATTTGGAAGAGATCGACTATTTGGAAACATTACAGTTGCCTATGAGATCTTCCCAAATCTGCAGGTTCGATTTAGATCAGGCATGGACTATTCTAAAGAACTTAGAACTTTCAAAAGAGCATATAGTAGTAATCGATTCAGGAATGGCGCATACGCCGAGCAAGATATTTCTTACAGAGAATTAAACACTGAAATCCTGCTAAATTACTCAACGGGTCAACGATTTTTAAGTACTGAGATCTCATTGGGTGCAAATCGAATGAATCGCTCCACAGAAAATAATCAAATACAAGCACTTTCACTTGCACAACCGGGGATCTATCGCCTCACGAATGCCGCATCTCCATTGGAAGCATTCCAGTTTAACACAAGGAAAAGGATAAATAGTGTATTTGGACTATTTAAATTCGGTTTCCAAAATATAATATTCCTCGACATCACTGGCAGAAACGACTGGTCCAGTGCTCTAGCAACACCAACCAGCAATAATAGTTCTTCATTTTTCTATCCTTCAGCCTCATTGAGCTTTGTCGGATCCAATGCCTTTCATCTTCCTGAGGAGATTTCATTTTTAAAATTTAGAGCAAGCTGGGCGCAGGTAGGCAATGATACGGAGCCCTATCAGACCTCAGCCACATTTCTGGCACAAACTCCTTATGGAGGATTGCCCACTTTCAGTGCTGGAAACTCACTGGCTAATGAGACATTGGTACCAGAAAAGACAATTTCCTCTGAGTTTGGAATCGATATTCGATTCCTTGATGATCGCGTAAAATTGGACCTAGCGTATTATAATGCGATTACAAAAAATCAAATTATTTCGCTCCCAATTCCGATTTCGTCTGGATATACTAATCAAATCGTAAACGGTGGAGCAGTACGATCCAAAGGAATGGAAATCATACTCGGTCTGAAGCCGATCATTCAAACTAATTTTACCTGGCAAACCATGCTGAATTTTAGCACCAATGTCACCACTGTGGAAGAACTACCGCAAAATGTAGATAGACTCACTCTCGCCTACTCCAGGGTATATGACAATGTAAATCAAACGGTCTGGTTTCAGGTGGAAGAAGGTGGTAAAATCGGAGACATGTATGGAACCGGATATTTAAAAAACGAGAAAGGTGATTTCATATTAGATGAAGGGGGAAATTTCATAGTGGACAATAATTTGATATTACTTGGCAATTATAATCCAGATTTTATCCTCGGATCTTCTAACAATCTTAGATACAAAAACTGGCATGTTGATTTTGTCCTGGATTGGAGGCAAGGTGGAGAATTAGTTTCAAGAACACAGGCACTAGCGGGAGTTGGTGGTCAACTTCTGGAGACGATTGAAAGACCAGAAGAAGGTATTGTCGCTGCAGGCGTAATCAATCAGGGCACTGCAGGTCAACCTATCTATCGGACCAACGAACAGCCAATACCGGCAGAGAGTTATTATCGACAATATTATGATCGGAACCATGAAGAAAATAACACGTACGATGCCTCCTACATGAAATTAAGATCATTTAGCATTGGATACCATTTTGACACCAAAAATTCCAGATTATTAGATGGAGTACAAGGTTTACATGTCGCATTAATCGGTCGTAATATTTTCGCACTTTCAAAAATACCCCATTTCGATCCAGAACAACTAGCAGTACAGGGGTCTCAATTTATAAGTGGAGTAGAAGACATGTCTTATCCTACATCAAGAAGCATTGGAATCAAACTTGGTTTTGAATTTTAATCGAGAATAATGAGAAAACTTATCATTTGCATTTTATGTATTATAGGTATATATGCTTGCAACAAGGACTTTGACGAAATAAATACTAATCCCAATGCTCCCGGGCAAGTTCAACCTGAATTACTTCTCCGCCAAATCATATACTCTTTTGGTGAAGAAATGTCGTACGAGGGATTTGTTGCAGGAAACTTGCTGGGCCAATACTTCACTCAAATTGACTTTAATTTGTTTGATAGACATAGTCTGACGGAACCGCAATTTGGCGGTAATCCATGGCCCATTCTATACAAAAATCTTCGTGACAATGAAATATTGCTCCGGCAGTCAAGAGAAAGTCCTGTCATCCAGGTTTATGAGGGACCAGCACTAATACTGAAGGCATATTTGACAGCAGTCCTTACAGATTTATATGGTGACGTGCCCTACTCAGAAGCATTGAGGGGCAGTGAAGGTAATGTCTCACCCAAATATGATACCCAGGAAATGATCTACTTGGGACCTGACGGTATTCTGGCAAATATCGATCAGGCTATCGAAAAAATCATGAATTATCAGGGCGTCCAACAATTGGAGGGCGACATATTATTCGAGGGAAATCTTGATAATTGGATTAGATTTGCCAACTCCTTAAAAATAAAATATTTGATGCGGATATCCGGCCGTATTAATGTTGAGCAGGCACTGCAGACGGTCTTCAATGATGGTAGATATATGGTAGAGAATGAACAAAATGCAATCTTTAACTTTACCGATGGTCAGCCAAATAGTTTTAGGATGGCCATTCTCAGGGAAGGCGATTTTAATCTTTTTGTTCTTTCAGAGACTATGGAAGAAATTCTGAAAGATCTCAATGATCCACGTTTATCCATATATTTTCGTCCCATTTCCAATAATTTGTCTGAACCCACGTACAAAGGATTACTTAACGGACCCGACGCATCCCAGACTTCTATATCCGTATCGGACTATTCATTGTCAGGGACCATATTTCGTGAGCACACGGGAGACTTGGACGCTAACTTCATGACAGCATGGGAGACTCAATTCTTCCTAGCAGAAGCAGCTGAAAGAGGACTAATTATGGCAGATGCCAAATTATTGTATGATCAAGCTATTCATTTAGCTTTCGAATATTGGAATACTTCTATGCCACCATCTTATCTGAGTGAAAAAGCTTTATATGGGAAAGATGGAAAGGATAAGCTTGGTCAAATTATTACACAGAAATGGATAGCTAATATAATTAATGGATATGAAGGCTGGATCGATTATCGCAGAACTGGCTACCCTGTACTTAAACCCATTTCGGCAAGTCTCAATAATGATTTAATACCGGTAAGGCTACCCTATCCGACAGATGAGCAAGCACTTAATGCTACAAACTTTAACGCGGCTACTGCTGAAAACAATAATAGTGTAAACAGCCCGGTGTGGTGGGACAAATAGGGACTATGGATGAATTGACCTTGCAATGGACAATCCTAATTTTATTTGGAATCCTTTTTCTGGCAGTGGCACCATATTCTAAAAATGCAGCATCTTTTTTTTCTGCCAAATCCAGTAGCGGTACGCAGCCGGGCACATGGATACTAACTAGTAGTCTGGTAATCTCCTGGATCTTTGCAAAGTCAATTACCAATGGTGCAAATCTCGGTCAGGAGTTTGGTTTCGTTGGAGGATTTGCCTATGCTATCTACTATTTATCCTTTGTAGTTGCCGGCATTATTATCTACCAGTTAAGGGAAAAAGGTGGCTTTGCAAGTATGCATGACTTTATTCGATTAAAATTTGGACGAGGCGCTATTATTTTATTTACTATCCTTATTGCCATTAGACTCTTCAATGAGGTCTGGTCGAATACGATGGTTATTGGTAGCTACTTTGGACCATTGGGTAGTACTCCGTATTACATTGCCATTGCAGTATTTACTGTATTAACGCTTCTTTACACATTAAAAGGTGGCTTGAGGAGTTCACTGCTAACAGACACCATTCAAATGGTGTTTTTTGGAATGCTCCTTTTCGTTCTACTCCTTTACATCTTTCCGCTCTCCAGCAACGGCATGATTTCATATGTGGCATCCGGATCGTGGCAAATGTCAACTGGTCTTAATCTCGCTCTGGCTGCATTCTTGCAGATTTTTAGCTATCCCTTCCACGATCCAGTCATGACAGATCGCGGATTTATCGCAGATAGTAGAACTACTTTAAAGAGTTATCTTTTTGCCGCTCCAATTGGATTTCTATTGATCCTCTCTTTTTCTTTTGTGGGTATTTTTGCTCGTTTCAACGGTCTGGCAGGACAAGCACCTGTAGAAGTAGGTAAACTTCTAGGCGTAGCAGGGATGTTGCTCATGAATTTTATTATGGTCACTTCAGCTGCTTCTACTTTGGATTCTACTTTTTCCAGTTTCTCAAAACTGACAGTTCTGGATTTAAAATTCAACTTTAGCCATCCGGTCAAAACAGGCCGAATTGTGATGACTGCACTGGCCATTGCTGGTACATTGCCGATCTTCCTAAAACCAGAAATTCTTTCGGCGACTACTATTAGTGGCACCATGGTCATGGGGCTGGCACCTGTATTTTTACTCTGGAACAAAAAATCACATAGGTTGTCATTTCATCTCCCGGTACTCTTTGGGATTCTTCTGGGGATCATACTGGCAGCCGATCTTGTGCCGGAGATGCTTATTTTTACAGATGGAAAATATGCCGCATTGCTATGGGTTAATCTTTGGGGACTGTTTGCCTGCTTTCTTTTACATCGTTTACCAGTGATATTGTACAGTAGTGGATCCAGCCAATCATATTAATATCGGAAGCATAGAAGGACCTATCCTGATTTTTGGTGGTCCGTACAGTAATATTCATGCTCTAGAGGCATTGCAGGAGCTTTGTTTCAAGAGTGACATCCCCGTAGAAAATGTCATCTGCACAGGTGACATTGCCGGATATTGTGCCTTCCCTGAGGAATGTATTACCTGTATCCGAGAATGGGGTATTCATTGTATTGCAGGCAATGTGGAGGAGCAGTTAAGGTCTGGCGCAGCAGACTGTGGATGTAATTTCAGCCAAGGCGGCAGATGTGATCGCTTTTCTCAGGTCTGGTACCAATTTGCTCTAAACAACATTAGTACGCCTTCCATTGAATGGCTAAGGACACTACCCAGTACCCTTGCTTTCAACTACTACCAATTTTCAGCACGAGTGGTTCATGGCTCTTTTTCAGAAACCGCTGAATTTATCTTTGAAAGTACCGCATGGGAGAAAAAGGAAAGAATTTTCGATGAATCTGGTAGTGATTTGATTTTTGCCGGACATTCCGGCATTCCATTTCATCACGGCAATAATGGTAAGCATTGGTTCAATGCCGGAGTCATTGGAATGCCGCCAAACGATGGAACTCATCGTGTCTGGTATTTGGCATTAAGCCCTGAAAAAGATGTAATTAACTATCAATTCAATCATTTTGACTATGATCGTCATGCAGCATATGCTGCAATGATAGACTGTGATCTACCTACGACCTATGCCGAATCGCTAAAAACCGGATTATGGGATAATTGCGAGATTTTACCCTCGAGAGAGACCGCGCAACAAGGAATACCATGTACACTGCCTGATGGAAAAATTAGTTATAACAAGTAAATACCAGCGAAATAGTTAATTTTATAAGTCTTATTTAAAATACTACTGTACTTGGCAGAAGACATCAATCAGGAAATTGTAAGTCGAATGATGGCAAGGGATGAAGCAGGCCTTAGATTGCTGTATCGTCACTATTCTGATGCTTTGTACGGGATAGCATTTAGAGTCCTACGTCATAATAAGGCACACGCCGAAGATGCTCTGCAAAAATCATTTCTCAAGATTTGGAACAGTATTAATCAGTTTGACGACGAGAAGTCCACCCTATTCACCTGGATGTCAAGAATCACGAGGAACACAGCCATCGACATTAGTCGGCTTAAAACTTTTCAGGCAGAACAAAAATCCGAAACAGTAGATCCTAACGTACATAACACTGAAGTGACCACGATCAAAACTGAAACACTCGATTCTACCGCACTTCTGGAAGGGCTGGATGACAAGTACTCATTTGTTCTGGAGCATCTCTATCTCAAAGGATATACCCAAAAAGAATTGTCCGATGAATTTGGTATTCCACTCGGCACAATTAAAACCCGAGTTAAGAAAGCCATTGATATTTTAAGATCCCGTTTAAAAAATGAAAAGAAGACCTTTTTAGGGCTATTTATATTGATAACAACATTGATTTTAATCTTTATTAGGTGACACTAGAGGAAATTAGAGCATCAGGTATACTGGAGCAATACGCTTTACAGTTGCTCTCTGAGGAAGAATCTCGGAGGGTAGAAGCCTATATGCAGGAATTTCCTGAATTAGCCCAGGACTATCTGGAGATACAGAATGCACTTCAATCCTTTGCACAGGAGAGAGGTATCGCTCCTCGAAAAGGTCTGGAAGACGAAATCATTTCTTCTATCAAATCAGACAAGATCGTACCTCCCAAAGAAAAACCTAATAACTCCAATCCTTTCCGATGGCTTAGCTTGCTATTAGGTGCAGCTTTGATCGGATTTCTTTTCTATATCATGAGGATTCAAAATCAGTTGACCGCTGTACAGCAGCAGCTGATTGATCTTCAGGTGACCTGTGATTCCATTTCGGCAATTAATACGACTCGTTTCGCTTTGCTTGAAAATCTCCGACAGCCCGATAATCAGCCATTACGAATGACTCCTACGGATAATTATCCGGAGACGCAGCTGGTATTCCACACTAACCCGGGCACCCAACAAAACTTCATACAAATCATAAACCTTCCGCAAATTGGAGCAAATCAGTCCTTCCAACTTTGGTCATTGAAGGAAGGCCAAAATCCAATTCCACTTACTGTATTTAGTGGTGACCAGGATCCGATAGTACCCGTTGATTTTGAAGATGGAACCGCTACATATGCCATTACCATAGAGCCAGCGGGCGGCAGTCAGGTTCCTACCCTGACACAATTGATAGGTACTGTAGGCGTCTAAATTCTACCTTTCCTCGCTAGATTGTTATCCATACTCTAGAGGTTTTTTCATTCGGAAAAATCCGGTTCAGCATTCATACTCGTAGATAGGTTTGAAATGATCTTCCAAAAGTTATCGACTTGAGGTGATCGACAATAATTCTTCATTAACCTAAATCTATTTGTATGAAAGAGATTTTTACGTGCATCTGCATGTTGGTGACGTCCTCTATTTGGGCATCCTCACATCGCGAAGCACCTCTCATTGCCAGTGATCCACTGGCCGATAATACGGACCTCTATGCGTTTAGAAGTCCTGATGATCCCAATACGGTGACCATCATCGCTAATTACATCCCCGGTGAATCACCCTACGGCGGTCCTAACTACTACACTTTTGGTGAGAATATTCGATATGAAATCCATATTGACAATGATGTGACTACATCAGGCGATGACATTACGTACCGTTTTACCTTCCATATCACCCATGAAGACCCAGGCACATTTTTCAATATCCGATTAGGTGCTCAAAATCAAAAAGCTACTTATACGCTAGAACGTAGCATGGATGGAGGAATGACTTTCGATACCATTATAGTAGAGGGTATTGTACCACCCAATAATATCGGTCCCCGTTCAATCGAAGGAGCAGCTGGATTAGGCATGGACTATGCCACCGTTTACAATGCAGCGATTACTCAGGCGAGTTCTGGAGAAACCGTATTTGCAGGCCCCATCGACGATCCCTTCTTTGTAGATCTAGGTGCCATTTTTGATTTAGGAGATGTTCCCAGACAAAGTGGAGCGGCCCGCGATGGTCTGGCCAGGTACAATGTGCATACTCTGGCCCTCCAAATTCCTATTTCAACACTTCTAAAATCAACGGCACCAGATGAGCCTACATCCATCCTGGATCCGGATTATGTCATCGGAGTCTGGGCATCTGCCAGCAGACCAGCTATCAGTACTCGCTCCGAAGATGGTTCTGTGACATATTCTGATGACTGGGTGCAAGTGTCACGTCTTGGAATGCCTCTAGCAAATGAAGCAGTCATTCCTATTGGCTTTAAGGATATGTGGAATCGAATGAGTCCTTACGATGAAATCAATGACACATCCCTTGACGCATTCTTTTACAATCCTGAGCTCGCATTGTATATGGACGATGATCAGTTTGGTGGAGCAGTACCTGCTTTTGCAGCGTTGCGTATCCAAAAATCATCGCTGGGAATGTTTGACTTCTCCAATGGTGGCGACGGAGTTTCGGCACTGGCGGGGTCTGATCTTACCGGCACAGCTTTCGAAGCCTTTGGAGATCTACTCTTGATACCAGGCAACCCACGAAGTGTAGACCTGTGGCCTATATTCCACACAGGAGTTCCAAATGCGATCCCTTATCAACTGGCCACAGGGAAAGATGGAAATCCACTAGCTGCAGGCAAACCCTTCATCCACAACTTCCTTCCAAATGGCGGGGATATGCTTAGACTTAATATGGCTGTACCTCCTACCCCACGCACTGATCCCAATTTTAGTAGTCTCGGCCTTGTCCAGGCAGCAGCCATTGGTCTCACCGTAGCACCTTTCAATACTACTGCTGAACTGGAATTTTTGCCCAACATGGATGGGTTTCCTAACGGGAGACGACTGGAGGACGATGTGACACGCATCGAACTACAGGCTGTTGCCGGTGTAGTATTGGCTGCCGTAGGATTATGGTACGATGACTATGATCCTGCAACCAGTGCCAGTCCTGTCACACAAGATTTGCTGGATGTGCTCACCTATTCTACGGGTGTAGAGAAAAATGATAAACCATTTAAGACCGCGTTTCCCTATGTGGCCATGCCATGGCGCGGCACTGAAATAGGACAGTAAAACACTACAAATCAATCGATTACGAAATTAAATAAGTGAAAAATGAATAGTTATTTATTAAAATATATGACCCTACTATGGTGTATGCTAGTATACGCCACCGCATTTTCTTCAAGTCACAGAGAAGCTCCCTTGATTTCCTCTGACCCGCTTGCTGATAATGTGGATTTATACGCGTTCCGAAGTCCGGATGATCCAAACACCGTGACTATAATCGCTACTTATGTACCACTACAACTACCTCACGGCGGTCCCAACTACTACACATTTGGGGAGAACATTCGCTATGAAATCCATGTGGATAATGATGCATCAATACCCGGTGATGAGATAACTTATCGATTTACCTTCAATATTGAAAATGAAGATCCTTCCACTTTCTTTAATATCCGACTTGGTGCTGAAAACCAGAAAGCCACGTACACTTTGGAGCGGAGTATGGATGGTGGAAACACCTTTGAAACCATCATTGCAAATGGAATAGTCCCTCCCAATAATATTGGCGAAAGATCTATTGGGGGAATGGCCGGTCTCGGATCCTCCTATGAATCACTTTGGTCTTCTGCGATCACTTCAGCCTCTACAGGAGAGGTGGTGTTTGCCGGACCGACAGATGATCCCTTCTTCGTAGATCTGGGAGGAATATTTGACCTGGGAGATGCACCACGACAAAATGGTGCCCCTGTGGATGGATTGGCTTGCTATAACGTAAGTGCTCTTGCTATTCAGGTTCCCATTTCGACACTTCGCAAAGCGGGAGCTCCTGCAGAACCCACTTCCATACTGGATCCAGATTATGTGATCGGTGTTTGGGCTTCTGCCAGCAGACCTTCAATCCGTACGTTGAGTGCCACTTCCAATCCTGAATATAGTGGCGATTGGATACAGGTATCCAGACTGGGTATGCCTCTGACAAATGAGGCTGTGATTCCAATCGGATCAAAGGACTATTGGAATAGTCTTACACCTTATGATGAATTGGCGGAAACCAATCTGGATGAGTTTTTCTATAATCCTGAGCTTGCTCTGTATATGGATGACGATCAATTTGGAGGAGCAGTACCTGCTTTTGGTCCCTTAAGAATTCAGAAAGCCTCATTGGGGATGTTTGATTTTTCGAATGGAGGTGATGGTGTATCTGCTTTGGCAGGAGGAGATTTGACAGGAACTGCATTCGAAGCATTCAGTGATTTACTCCTCTTACCGGGAAAACCACGTTCCGTGGATCTCTGGCCCATATTTCATACCGGCGTACCTAATGCCATACCCTATCAACTGGCCACAGGCAAAGCAGGTAACCCTGTAGCAGCAGGTAAGCCTTTCATTCACAACTTTTTACCGAATGGCGGAGATATGTTGCGACTGAACATGGCGGTACCCGTCACAGCGCGGGATGACGCCAATTTTAGCACTTTAGGTCTTGTGCAGGCTGCCGTACTCGGTCTCACTGCCGAACCCTATAATACATCAGCTGCTATGGAATTCATTCCCAATATGGATGGATTTCCCAATGGACGACGACTAGAAGACGATGTGACACGAATTGAATTGCAAGCCGTTGGTGGAATAGTACTTGCCGCTGTTGGACTTTGGTACGACGATTACGATCCCAGTGCAGGTGAAAGTCCCGTCACAACTGACTTGTTGGACGTACTTACATACTCTACTGGTGTGGAGCAGAACGACAAAAGCTTTACCTCAGCTTTCCCTTATCTCGCAATGCCTCACAGTGGTACCGGTCCGTGCAGCGGTGAAATCGTTCCCACCACTATCATGGAAGACGAGGTTGTATCTACCTTCTTCGTATCATCTAATACGGATAGCCTCGTATATGTGTTCCAGAAACTCACGGATGGCACGATCGCAAAACAAAGTTTTGAAGTAGAGGCAAATGATGCGGATGGTATCTATTACGATGAGCAAAATGATGTGTTCTATCAGCTAAATCGTACTGACAATGTCATAAACGCCTATAGCGGTGTTAGCAATAGCATCATGACCGGGGACCCATTAGAGCTGACTGCTACGTCAACCTCAGACTTTAGCAATGGCCGGGAAATTGCTGTGTCAGACAACATGCTAGTGGTAGCGCAGGATGCAAGTGATGCAAACGAAATGACTAACAAACTCGTCACCTATCAAATTTCGCCAACAGAGATCACTTTTGTGAAGGAGAATATTTCTCCTATTAATCTGTGGGGACTTCAATTTGCAGGGTCTGACTTGATTGCGATTGAAGATAATTCCAACCGCGTAGCCATTTTTGAAGACTTTCTAGCCACTGATGAAGGAGATATTGATGTATCCACTTCCATCACTGTTGACAGTTTGGTGCGTACTCATGGAATAACCTACTGGACACAAGATGACATCATGTTCCTTACAGATGTAGGAGAAGCTTCTTCAGCTGATGATGGTGCATACATTGTTATTGAAGACTTCCAGACAGCTATGATGGACGGGACTATTTCACTTGACGAACAAACCAAGGTGGCCGGTCCGGCGACATTCCTTGGCAACCCGGTAGACATTGCCTACGATCCAACTGATCAAATGATCTATGTAGCAGAACGAGCTAACGATGGAGGTCGTGTGCTGGGATTTGACTATACATCTTCTGGCAATGCAGCACCTTCATACAACTCTCAGGTGGGAGGAAGTTCTGCCATTTATTTGAGTGGAATGGTCACAGACACTATGGTGGAGGCCGAGATGGTCTCAGACTTCTATGTTTCCTCTAATACAGATTCGCTGGTCTATGTATTCCAGCGACTGTCTGATGGATCCATCAGCTCCAGCACTTTTGAGGTAATGGCCAGAGATGCTGATGGTATCTACTATGATCGAGACAACGATGTCCTTTATCAGCTAAATCGTACCGACAATGTCATAAACGCCTACAGCAATGTAAAGAGCAGCATTATGACCGGTGACCCTTTACAACTGACTGCCACCTCTTCTTCAGATTTCATCAATGGAAGAGAAATCGCCGTCATGGGTGATATGTTGGTGGTTGCACAGGATGCTAGCGATGCCAATGACATGACAAACAAGTTTGTGATATATCAGATTTCGGCAGATGCTATCGAATATGTCAAGGAGCATACAGTGGACATCAATCTTTGGGGAATTCAATTTATGGGTAGCGACCTGGTGGCTATCGAGGATAACTCAAACATGGTTTCTATCTATAGTGACTTCCTATCACAGCCAGATGGTGCCGTCACTGCCTCACAGTCTATCATGGTAGATGGTCTTGTACGTACTCATGGTATCACTTATGTGATGGACCAGGACATAATGATCTTGACCGACGTGGGTGAAGCTTCTTCAGCAGAAGATGGAGCTTACTTTATCATTAATGACTTTACAGGAAGTATTGCGGACGGCGTGATATCTGCTGACGAACAGCGGGTCATCGCAGGTGATCAGACCTTATTGGGGAATCCAGTAGATATTGCATATGATGCCTATGATGGTATGATCTTCGTGGCCGAACGGGCAAACGGAGGTGGACGAGTACTGGGATTCAACTTCGGTGATATAGGCAACGTAGCTCCTAGCTTCAATATGATGGTTCCGGGTGCGTCTGCTATCTATCTGGATGAAGCTGACAGTACCACCACTGCCGTGATCAATACCGTAGAGGGTTCATTTGAAGCTATCGTCTATCCAAATCCAACTTTCAATGATTTGAATCTTGAATTTAATGGTAAGAAAAAGCTTTATAGAAACGCCAGAGTCACTATCTCTGACCTCTCTGGTCAAATAATGCACCAGCAAATTATTGACAATAATCGAACGGTCATCAATACAAGGAATCTGTCCACAGGTATGTATATCATATCAATCAGTGGGGACTCCTTTCATAAAGCTATGAAATTCAGCAAAGTAGAGTAACACTATTGGTGCTCTATGGAGTCATAATAGTTTTTGGGTTTTAAAGGGTCGTACAAAGGTATGGCCCTTTTTAATTTTTTTTGATTGTTGGAAATCCAAATGTTCCGGTACACCCGTAAGTAATGGTGAAGGGTCGAAAAACCCCCATTAAGTAAAAACTCAACAACTAATATTATGCAGAAACTAAAGAAAAAACCTAATCTCATCATTCGAGTTCTTGCACTGGCACTCATTGGTATCACATTGATAGCTACCGATACATTCCAGACTAAAGGAGATGTTCATTCCCGTGAAAAATCTATTCCTTCATTGCTAGACAGAAATGCGGCCATCCAATATGGAAATGAGTGGACCGATGTCCAGAACATCTACGCTGCACAACGCAAGAAGATCTATGCCGATATCGACGTTGAAAAAGCTCAACTTACCCTCGCACAGCTGTTTATCAAAGAAGCCAGGGTAACGGGTGAACACGGCCATTACTATCCTGCGGCACTTAAGATGCTTAACAACATATTGGAAAGTAAGAGCGTAAAAAATGATCTCCGCTTCATCGCTCTATCCACGAAAGCTGGTGTACAACTATCGCTACATGAATTTCAGGATGCCCTGGAAACTGGCCAGGAAGCGGTGGCACTAAACCCTTACAATGCGCAAATTCTGGGTGTTCTTGTAGACGCTCATGTTGAATTGGGAGATTATGAGAAGGCCATTGAGATTGCCGATAAAATGATGAAAATCAGACCCGATATCCGATCGTATTCAAGAGTATCGTATCTACGTGAAATCCATGGAGATATCGAAGGAAGTCTGGAGGCCATGTCCATGGCTGTGAAATCCGGTCTCCCTGGAAAGGAAGAAACGGCCTGGGCCGCTTTAACCTTGGGAGAATTATATCTGACATATGATAATCCCAATGTTGCCAAGAAAATCTTTGAATCCATCCTGGACGTTCGACCTAATTATCCATTCGCCCTTGCAGGCATCGCCGATGTTCATAAGATCAATGGTGAACTAGAAAAGGCAGAAGCTTTTTATCTGAAAGCAATTTCTGCCATTCCAGAAGTGGGCTTTTACATATCACTTGCTGAAATATACGACCGACAGCTCAGACACGAAGAAAAATCCGAATTAGTAAAAGAGATCCTGGTGATGCTGGAAGATGACGTAGCCAACGGTCATAACATGAATCTGGAATATGCTGATTTATATCTCACTTTACTTGATGACCCGCAAACTGCATGGAAATTCGCAAATGAGGAGTATCAAAAAAGACCTGCCAATATCGATGTCAACTGTATACTGGCTCGAATTACTGCAGAGACACAAGATTTTGATGATACCGAAAAATACCTGGCGGCTGCAACTCGCACCAATTCCAAACATCCAGAAATAGCAGACTTAAGGAGTTCACTTTAGGCTTCGAAGCCACACAATCTAAAACAGAATTTTTTTTTAATCCAGGAAGACAGATGTCCTCATCTGAAGAGGATAGCTGTATCCCATAACAAGTAACAGACAGAAATAAACTCTTATATCATTAAACAAAATTTATTTAATATGAAAAATCTAAAATTGTTAATAGGTGCACTCTTTTTTGGAGGCATTCTAATCTTCTTGACCTCAGCAGATCACATAGATGCACCTGATGTATCCTCGACAAGTTCAGACCTGGGAGATTTCTATGCATTTCAAAGTCCTTCCAATAATGACAACATGGTATTTGTGACCACCCTACAAGGCCTGATGAGCCCTGGAATGACAAGCGCTGCTTCCTTTGATGAAAACGTACTCACCGAAATAAACATCGATAATGATGGAGATTACATTGAGGATATGGTAATACAACTGATTCCCAAGGATGGGAAAATGTATGCATTTGGTCCTTATCAACCTTCCATGACCGGAAAGCAAAGTAGGATTGATGAAAATGCACCCAAAATGGATGTAGATATCACTGCATATGGTGATAATGCGATCATGTCAAGTCAGGGAAACATGCGATTATTTGCAGGCCCCAGAGATGATCCTTTCTTCTTTGACATTGCACAGTTTAATGAAATACTGGCAGGCAACGCCACCGGGTTTAATAATCCTGGTACCGACACCTTTGCCGGTACAAATGTACTTTCCATCGTAGTCGAAGTGCCAAAGTCTAGCCTGGGAGCTGGTGACATGATCAACACCTGGGTAGTCACTAAAACAAAAAGCTAGTAATTAATCTCACCATCACTTTTCATTACATTTAAAAAGAAACAAAATGTCAGTTTTAAAATATAGTTTTCAAGTTCTAATCTTATTATCACTCACTATTGGGTTCATTTCCTGCGATAAAGATGATGATCCCATGGTCACTATCCCAGACGTTGATTTTTCAGGCATGTATGTCCAGGCAGATCAGATGGGTCGACCGGGCGTAAATACTGTTTTTGTACCTTCTAATATGAAGGATGATTTCAACACCACGACCCCATCCAATCAGGCAGGAAGCTTTCAACCTACATTTCAAAATACTTTGATGGCGGTAAATCCCGGCTACACTACCAATGCATTAGGTTTAGATGCTGAAACATTTACAACAGTGCTCGCTACAGATGTGCTGACGGTTGCTATGAATGGCACCACTACTTTTTTTGACGGTACAAATGTCCTGACAGGTAGAGCACTTGCCGATGATGTCATCGATACTGAATTGTTATTGATTTTCGGTGGTCCTGATGGATCAGAAAATGCAAGCCTAACAAGCGACAATGTGGATTCAAACGACAAATCATTTGATAGCAATTTCCCCTACCTGGCTGCACCCTGGTAAACAATCACAGTAAACACACTCAGTCTTTGCAAGGGTAACCAATCATAAATAGATTGGTGCCCTTACTTTTCAAAATCTAAAAACTATTACCATGTTATTATTGACGATATATTTCATTCTTTCAATGATCAATGGACAAAGCCTGGAAAAAAGACTGGTAGCTTATGATCCCACTGAAAAAATCAACTCGATAGATCGAGAAATTTCCTTTTGGGAAAATAAATTAAAAAAACATCCTAACCAGATCCCCTACCATGCTCCACTCGCACAAGCTTACATCTCAAAATATGAGACTACTGCAGATATTCAGGACCTCAAGAAAGCAGAAAGGCTTTTGGCATCAGCCATTGAAAAAACACCCAAAAATCAAAAAAGCATACTTCTCAGGAGTATTTCTCAAAACCTGATTAAACAGCATAGATTTTGTGACGCCCTTGATTTCATGCTCGAAGCAGATATTTTAGGTGACAATGAACGAGCCAATGATCTCATACTTTTTGACCTATTTCATGAAATAGGGAACGATGCAGCTTCAGAGGCTATTCTGAGCAAAATTGGAACATTAAAAGATTTCAATTTCTTGATACGAGCCGCGAAACGGGAAGATAGTAAAGGTAATCTTACCAGAGCCATTCAACTCATGGAGCTTGCTAAAGAAAATGCCATAAAAACCAGGAATTCCCATCACCAGGAATGGGTGTTTGCAAACCTGGGAGATTTTTATGGCCATGCGGGTAAGATCAAACATGCAGCTCACTGCTACCATCAGACTTTAGAAATAAATCCGAATAATTGGTATGCCCTAAAAGGATTAGCATGGATAGCATACTCTCATGAAAAAAATTATGAAAAAGCCATAAGTATCGTCCAACAGATTGCGCAATATAACAATTCTCCTGACCTGAAATTACTGGCAGGGGAACTCAAGACTTTTGCCTCCAAAAGAGATGAGGCAGAGAAAATTCTTCAAAACTTCATACAAGAAGTCACTCATGAATTGTATGGTAATATGTATAACAAATATCTTATTGAATTATATACCACGCAAGAATACTCTGACTTAAATAAGGCACTACAATTGGCAAAACACGAAGTGGAAGAAAGACCCACTGCAGAATCCTATGATCTTCTTGCTTACGTATATTATAAGCAGGGAGAACACAACAAGGCTAAGAATATCGTTTATGAGGAGGTGCTTGGAAAAACATCCGAACCCGATGTACTTTTACATTTACTTGAAATACTTGAGGATGACCCGGATGCCACAATACCTATCATGAAAGAACTTGACTCTGCCAGCTTTGAAATTGGTCCATTCAAAACCCAAAAAGTACAATCATGAAAACGATGACTACAACTAATAAAAAAGGGAGAAGGCGTCGAATTTTATTCATGGTCCTGGCTTTCCTACTCATGGGAAGCGGGGTTTCAGCACAAGAATCTTCACGGAGCATACGTGGGAAAATCACAAATATCGACGGAGATCCGATTTCTGAGGTCTATCTACAAGTCAAAGGTAAGAATCAACATACACATTCATCAATGGCTGGAATATTCAGTCTGAGCAACCTCAGTTCTTCTGACACGATTGTGGTTAGTGGTCTCGGCTACAACACACAATATCTTGCCATAAGTCAAATGAACCCCTCGGAACAAGTACAATTTGTACTTCAACCCATTGAAATTGATCTGGCCACAGTGACGGTTAGTCCCGGAGCTGACGTATCAAAGGCGATCAGCAAAGTAGATTTGGCGGTTTCACCGGTCCAATCCAGTCAGGAAATAATGACAATTGTACCAGGGCTATTTATCGGCCAGCATGCAGGCGGTGGAAAGGCAGAGCAAATCTTCCTGCGGGGCTTCGACATCGATCACGGTACCGACATCAACCTACAATTAGATGGGATGCCTGTAAATATGGTATCACATGCGCATGGTCAGGGTTATTCAGATTTGCATTTTATCATTCCCGAGCTGGTAGAGGAAATCGAATATTCGAAAGGTCCCTACGATGTAGCCATTGGCAATTTTGCAACGGCAGGAGCTATACAATTTAAGACCAAGGATCACTTGCATGGAAGTAGCATATCGCAAGAGGTCGGTCAGTTTAATACATTTCGTACGGTAGCCCAATTGAATCTGGTGGACCAGGGACAGCATTCCGCCTATATAGCGAGCGCCTACCGATCGGGAGATGGACCTTTTGAGTCTCCCCAGGATTTCAAACGTCTCAATATTTTTGGAAAATATCAATACAAGACTTCTAACGGAAGTAGCGTGACACTGTCAAATAGTTATTTCACATCATCATGGAGTGCCTCGGGTCAAATCCCAGTGCGGGCCATTGAGTCAGGTGAAATTACCCGATGGGGAGCCATAGATGACACGGAAGGAGGGGAAACCAGTCGGTTTAATACCAATCTTCAGTACCAGGGTATGTTATCGGATCGGACATCACTGAAAGCTCAGGCATGGTTTAGTCACTATGACTTTGAGTTGTTTTCCAATTTTACATTCTTTCTGGAAGATCCGGAAAACGGAGATCAGATCCGACAGCGGGAGTCGAGAGATCTCTATGGTTCACAAATCAGTCTTCAGCACGTATCAGAATATGGAAATATCGATCACTTTATCGAAGCGGGGCTGGGATTTCGTTCTGACTTCTCAAATGACAATGAATTGTCAAAAACGATCAACCGCTCCACTATACAATTCTATCACCAATTTGGTGACATCCGAGAGCGGAATTACTATAGCTACTTTAATAATGAGTTTTCACTTGGTAAATGGTCAATCAATGCCGGGTTACGATTAGATCAAATCAAGGCTCGATATGCTGATCAAAAAACACCATCAACTGGAACTTCCGAAATCTATGACGCCTTTATAAGCCCCAAGGTCTCTATCTCATATACCCTCAATCATCAGCTTCAGGTTTTTGCCAAATATGGCTTGGGATTTCATAGCAACGATACAAGACTCGCTATTTTTGACGCAGCAAATCCCCTGATGACCAGGGCGACCGGAGTAGATCTGGGATTGGTGTATAAGCCATCGAATAAACTCATGTTGAATGCCACGTTATGGCATCTGGATCTTGAGCAGGAATTAGTATATGTCGGCGATGCTGGAATTGTAGAGCCCAGTGGCAAAACCAATCGCTATGGTCTCGAATTGGGAGCCCGCATTTCGCCCGTGAAATATTGGAATCTAAGAGTTGATGGTAACTTTACCCGAGCACGAAGTATTGGAGAGGCAGAAGGAGAAGACCTGATTCCTTTGGCACCCAAATTAACCAGTCTCGCTCAATTAAGTTTCAAATATCCGTCCGGATTCTTCGGTGGTGTAAAATATCGATATATGGGCGATCGACCAGCTAATGAAGATAATTCCATAATTGCCAAAGGATATTTTGTCACAGATTTAAATCTGGGGTATAGCCTGAAAAAAGTAGACTTTTCAGTGATCGTAGAAAATCTATTTGATGTAGAATGGAATGAAACACAATTTGCCACAGAATCACGATTGGCCAATGAAACAAACTCGGTTGAGGAAATTCATTTCACGCCAGGCACTCCGTTTTTTATAAGGGGGAAAGTAACGTATAATTTTTAATGTCGAGATATTTAAACAGGTGTGGCAAGAATGTTTCGCAACATTTTCTCCGTCTCGGGTTCGAGGGAAGAATGGCCCGCATCCACAATATATAGTTTTGAGTTTTTGAGCAGTTTATTTAATTGGTATGCATATTTCGGCAGACAGAGTAGATCGTATCTTCCATGAACGATATCTACTCTTGTCTCTGAGATCTGCGACATATTTTCAGGAATATATCCTTCAGGAATAAAAAAATCATGCTTAAAATAATGTGCTTGAATAGTCGCCTGATTTAAATAATTATAATTCTTTAAGGCCTCATCGATATTCTCTACACCTCCCCTTCTCGAAACTGTGATCGCGTATCTACTAAATGCCCTACTATACAATTCCTTTTCCTCATCGGTCCCTTCCAATATTCTCTGACAATAATATTGAGTAGGATTCTCCTTTTCTGATGCAGGCACTAAAGAAGTATACTGGTCCCATTCTTCCGGAAAAAATAAATTCACCCCTTGCCGTTCAAAAAAGATGCGGGAAGCCCTGGTTCCTAGAAAAACACCCCTAAGCACCAATCTTGACACCTTTTCCGGATGTCGAATTGCAAAGAGCATGGCAAGGGTACTACCCCAGGATCCTCCAAACAAAATCACCTTTTGTGTAATCTTTAGATGGTCCAGTAGCTTTACAATATCGCCCAATAAGTGGTCCGTTGTATTCGCGATCAGAATATTGGACGCTTTGCTCCTTCCTGCCCCTCGCTGATCATACCGTATGACTCGAAAGTGATCCGGAAAAAATCGGGCATCATAATCGGTTGTCCCGAGTCCGGGACCACCATGAAGAAATAGGACGGGATCACCGATACTACTTCCGTGCTGAGCGTAAAAGATCTGATGGGTATCACCCACCTCCAGAAGCCCCTCATCGAATCTTGGCAAAAAATGCATGTTAAAGATTGATTGTGATGGGCCAGCCTTTAAATTGCTCTGCTTGGGGTTTTGTGACATCCATGGTGCGAGGCCAGCATTCAAACGTAGCGGTGTTTTCCGATTTATTGAATCGGATCAAACCATATCCTGCTCCATTTGCCTCCGCATCGGGATTGACATAGGCATGCATGGTGATTTTATTGCCAAATCCATCAAGATATTGTCCGGTCCATGGCAACACATCATTGGCATTTTTGCCAGGCTGCTCATCTGCCGGCCACCACCAGCGGCTATAATAATTGTTGACGATAGCTGGTACCCCAAATGCCCAAGGTCCATCATCAAATTCTTCAATGCCGTGATGAATAACTGTAGCAAGGTGCTGATCACCACCAATATGTACTGCATTGGCTTTTTTAATGAGTTTCAGGGCTTTATTTCTTCCTGTTTGTGGCCAACCATTAGAATCCAGATCAGCATGTAATCGATTATCCTGACTGCCGTGTAGATGAGCCCCACCACAAAATCCCGTCTGAGAAAGTACCACTTTAATGGCTGTAGATTCTTGCTGCGAAGCCCAGTCATCCAGAAATCTAAGTTGTCGATCACCCAATAGTGTCAGATCAGGTAGGTCGATCGTCGATGGGTCGTAATCAGGATTACGGACATGATCTGGCCGGGGTCCTTGTTGGGGTATCTTACCATTCGGGCCTGATTTAAATTTTCGATCCTCTATGATGGCAAAGTCAACGCCACCCCACAGAAAACTGGTGTAATATACGCCAATCCCCCGTTCCACTGGGGTTGGATCATATGGGTCAGGAAGATGTGCCGTCTGGCAACGCTCGACCATCTTGACATACTCGACCGGATAATAATATCCTCCATCGTCCCCTTGCGGTCTTTCAGCCTTCTTCCCGTTCTCACCCCAGAGGTTTCCCTGTCCAATATCATGATCATCCGGAATCGTGATACACGGCCGATCTCTAAAAATATCTCGAAACTGCAGACCAAACTTCAACCAAGCTGCGGTGTGCTCCTTATGATCATAGGACTGATCGCCTGCAAAAAACAGTACATCTGGATCGTGATGATTTACGTTACGTATATAATGCGCTCTGTCTCCACGATCCTTATTACTGTTGCACGAAAATGCTGCCAACACTATCTCCTCTTTATCTACAGGTTCTTTTCTAATAAGTCCCTCAAACATAGCATCCTCAGCATGTAGGATACGATAGGGTATGTCAAGGGTCATATCCCAGGGACTCACCTCAAATAGAGCGGACCACCCAATATCATTTACTTCACGGGTCTGTACCTCCTCCCAGCCTCCCGATGTCTTGATTTCCAGACGAACAGTCCGGGTCTCATCGGGATACAATGGAAACATTTGAGCCGAGAGTTTGAGTTTACCATTTGCTACCGTATAAATGCCAAAAGCGACTACACTATCTCGTGACACATGGAGGTCAATGATCGGGTTTGTATCACGATTCCACCAGTCATTTATAGCCAACGTATCGACGTCAGTAAAAGGGGCTATCACTTTGGGAGAGGCATTCGTGTAATCCTTAGTAGTCTCAGTCGAAGTACATGAAAGAAAAGTAAGTATTGTGGCAAGTATAAGCGCTCGGATCATTTTTGGTAGAAGTTAAGTACTATCGTAAGGTACCACTTCTTCCAATAATGACTTATCGATCTCAGGTTCGATTAACTGCTAAAGGCAGAGTACATCCACACGAGCTTTTCTTGCTCCCGTATGTAATCACTCATCAACGCATTAGTACCTTCATCACTTGCTTCTTCAGAAAGGTCAAGCAACTCACGCTGCAATCCTATGAGTGTTTTGAATGACTCCAGAATATTTTTCACGGCTTTATCTCCATTCGATACTTCCGCACTTTCTTTTACAATGGAATTCTTGTTATAAACCGAATATCGATGCTGGGGAGCATGTCCCAATGTCAAAATCCGTTCTGCCACTTCATCTATCTTAAGAAGCAGGTCATTGTACAACTCTTCGAACTTTGCATGTAATTCAAAAAATTTATCTCCCTTGATGTTCCAATGATAACCTCTGACATTCTGGTAAAACACAGAATAGTTACCCAATAGCGTATTGAGCTTTTCTGCCAGAATCTTTGATTTTTCAACATCTAACCCAATGGCCGTTGTATTTTTCATATCGTATTTATTTGATACGATGAAAATACAGTGTATTTGCCTCCGGTTCTGTGATCTGGATCATACTCAATCCATATTATCGATCTCTTCCTGCAGCTTTTGAGCCTCCGCGTACTTTTTGTGGCTAGCCATCCTATCGCTGGTAGAGAGTCGATAAGCTTCCTCCAGAAGTCGCTTGTGCTTCACCTGAAGCTTCTCTTTTTCGGTCTTCTTTTTGAATAGTCCAAACATGATAATAACTAAATAAAATGGGTCACCTTTTTGTTTAAAAAAGTGACCCTCAATCACAAATCTTAGAGCTTTTTCACGTACATTCTAAGATATAGCAAGTTGATTAAATCCTAGCACTATGCAGCAGCCTCCTTCTACCTATCCAATCCAAGTATCTGTGCCACAGCCATTCCCAGTCTTTTACTGCATCTGAACCCGTGACAAAGTTGTCGTAATATAATGTCATCCTTTTCAGGATTTTCAATTCGTAACATTGTCTCCACGATCGTGGCAATCGTATTTTTTTTACCTCTGGAGACCTCACTTCCTCAAACAATGCATTGAGTTGAGAAGGGACCTTATGATGTGGATGTTCCTCAATATCGGCAAAACTATTGGGTCTGTAGTAAGGAGATTCTCCACCGTTGACATCAAACCGCAAATTGTTTCTGTCTGGTAGTTGTGTACTTCGATCAAACATCAGGATCAATACCTGCTGTAATCTTTCCGATTTCAATGACCAATAATCCCACATCATCCTTGGTTTTTTACTGTTAGATTTAAAGTCTCACCCTTCCGTGTGCTTAAAATCGCGATTTTTTTTGGGATCCGTGATAAAAAAGATGTGAGTATTGTCACAGACAATATGTCATTTTCCATCCTCAAAGTAGAATTTGATCGCAAAAAAACTGGTTGGAAGCCTGTAAATACCCGGCATTCATTGCCAATCTTTGAAATGATTTTAGCCGGGATGTCTTGTGAAACCTATTACATCCCCGATTCGCTCAGGTATTCTCTCAAGATTGAAAGTGGCAAGTTTCTCTTTTGGACTCCTTGGATAATGTAAAAACTATGTATCCACTGTAATCAAAGGAATGCAATTCAAACAGGTATGTCCTTAAAGCTCTGAAAGTATTTCTCTGAGAGGCCTCCGGCTCCTTTCAGTAAGCTCTCTTGTTTTATAAGGCTCTTGCAGGGCTGAAGGGTCGCCCAAATATCCCAACGCCCCCATACAGACCGGTCTGATTCCCTCGGACACTT
The DNA here is from genome assembly GCA_050298535.1 of Saprospiraceae bacterium. Classification (GTDB taxonomy): domain Bacteria; phylum Bacteroidota; class Bacteroidia; order Chitinophagales; family Saprospiraceae; genus JABDMH01. The sequence continues at coordinate 22,655 of JBNKUI010000083.1, read as the reverse complement.
TCAGGAGTTCGATCACTTTCCCATGATCAAATCCTGCCATTAAATGCCCATAAATGTCCCGACTGGCAGCTTGTATCAGCAGTTGAGTATTCGCCAGACCCAAATCATGGTGTGCCCATCGATTCTTCTTACCGTTTCTGAGAAAAAAATCTCTGGATAATGCGACAAAAAGCACCGCGGCTGATTTCGCCCAGGGTTGATTACCTCCGGCGAGACAATCCAACAAAGCATTAAATCCATCGGTATCCCTGCGAGCAAAAACATATTGCCAAGGCTGTTCATTGTTGGCGCTTGGCGCCCACCGGGCCGCTTCAAAAATCTCTTCAATAAGAGAATCATCCATCGTTTTTTCAGAAAATGAACGAGGACTCCATCGCCTTGCAATCAATGGATGCAACTCAAATTGAGTATCAGGCTTTTTAATTTCTATACTTTCCCACATAGAAAAATGAATATCACTTTTCGATCTTAATAATCCGTATATCCTTCAGGACCCGGCGTGTAGAACAAATCGGATCTCGGTTTCGTCAATTCCTTACCTGCCTTCATTTTCTCTACCAGATCAGGATTAGAAATAAAGGGCCTTCCAAAGGCAATTAAATCAGCTTTGTCATTTTGAAGATCTTGTTCTGCACGCTCTCCATCATACCCACCACACAGAATGAGTGTGCCAGTAAAATTCTCACGAATCCCTCTCTTGATTTCTTTGGGAACTTCCGGGGCTCCCCTAGCACTGTGATCCACTACGTGAACGTAGGCCACATCCAGGTTATTGAGTTGCTGCACCACGGTTAAAAACGTTTCATCGACCGTATCGAAAGCACCCATTCCGTTGGCCGCACCATAAGGAGAAATCCGCATCCCCACTTTTTGGGCACCTATGGCTTCAGCACAGACTCGTGCAACCTCCACAGCAAATCGAATTCTATTCTCAATCGATCCACCCCATTCATCATCCCTGTGATTTGTAATCGGACTGATAAACTGCTCGATCAAATATCCGTTCGCCCCATGTAGTTCGATACCATCAAATCCTGCTTCCATAGCATTTTGTGCAGCCAATTTAAACTCATCTATGGTCTCCTTAATCTGGTCAATAGACATAGCCTGAGGAACGGGATAATCCTGCATTCCATTCTGGTCCGTATACATTTCACCGGGAGCAGCAAGTGCCGAGGGTGCCACTATTATTGCATCATCAGACATATTATCCTGGTGCGATACCCTTCCGGTATGCATGAGCTGCAGAAAGATTTTACCACCTTTGTCGTGGACCACTTTGGTTGTCTTCTTCCACCCATCAACTTGCTTATGCGTAAAAATGCCGGGAATGCGAGCATATCCCAAGCCATTGGCAGAAGGTGCCACGCCTTCTGTTACAATTAATCCTGCACCAGCTCGCTGCCCATAATATTCTGCCATCAAATCATTTGGAATATTATCAATGGCCCGGCATCGAGTCATAGGAGCCATCACCACCCGATTGGATAATGTGCAGTCCTTAAGAGTATAAGATTTATATAATTGATTCATCATGTTCACTTTAATGGGAAAACAGTACAGTAACATGGACAGAACGAAGATGTTCAGCAGGGACTATGTTCAGAAAAGTCAAAAAATCAATATCAGGGAGGTCAAAACAATGACTACCGCTAATTAGAAAGAAACATGATTGGGCTTGGGTTATGCTCTAGATATATCGATGGCAAAAATTTGGTTTACAGACGCTCTTCGATTAATCGAATTAAAATATCACCATGGCAAATAGCCGGCTTACACCAACATCCCAATGTTTTACCTTTTAATTCATGAAGATCTGCCAACAATTCGGGTTGATTTAAAATGTAAGATTCATACATTTCAACACATCTTTTATGCCCATACTTTTTCTTTCCATATGGATTTGCCCACTTAGATTTGCTGGCACCTGGCACATATCGCACATTTCGACCGATATAAATATGATTGGGATCTTCCAGCCAATGTAAAAGGTTCTCATAGCCCGATTCATTAAGACTCGCCTTGCTAATATTTACGATGTTTGTCGCTCTCATAATTTGCCTTGATCAATTTAAGTTATAGTAAATATCGTCTTACAAAAGACAGTTTTTCCGAATCACATCTTTACTAGTAAACTTCATATAGTACTATATTATATTCGTTTTATACTGTATTACAGTATTTTAAATCTCTCTTGTTTTCATTGTGATACTTTGGTGATAATTTCGTGACTTTCCTGACACATCCTTGTGATTCCTCCATGAACACTCACGCCTACATTTGACATCATCAATTAACTAATTATCAAAAATCATGAAGAAATTACTAATTATTGCTTTAAGCAGCATCCTCATTTTTGCTTGTAGCAAAGACCAACTGGATGTGTCTCCATCTGCCGACAATGACTCGACTGAACGAAGATTTGGCCAAAAAATATCCCAAGGCGGGCAGACATTTATTGTACGAATTGAAAATATTACTTCAGGGAACACGTTCGTCACTCCCTTTTCTCCTGGACTATTTATTGTACAAAAGAACAAGCAGCCGATTCTCTTTATTGATGGCCAACCCGACTTTGGAATAGGTCTGGAAGATATTGCCGAAGACGGAGATCCATCCGTATTAAATATGAGCCTGGAAAGACATCCTCTTGTACGAAGGAAAGGTATTTTTAATACTCCAGATGGTGCCAGTATGCCAGGTCCAATCTTCCCTGGAGATGCCTACGAGTTTGAGATCCGAGCCTTACCGAACGATCGATTAAATTTTGCCACCATGTTTATTCAGTCAAATGACCTATTCGTAGGTCCAGATTCAAAAGGTATTCCCTTGTTTGGAAGAAGAAATGAACCTCTTTCAGGGGATATCACACATTATCTGGAGCTGTGGGATGCTGGTACCGAGGTCAATGAAGAGCCAGGGGTTGGCCCTAACCAACCACTTCGTCAGAGTGGTCCGGATACGGGTCTGGATGAGAATGGTGTAGTCCAGATCGTTAACGATGGGTACTCGTATCCTGCCGTGGCCGATATGCTCAAAGTAACGATCTCTCCACAATAGACGTAAGAAGTAAAGATATCTGTTGATAATACCAATCAGGCAAAGGCCTTGAAGATCTCTCCAAAGCTAACTCGAGAGATCTTCCTTTTTTTTGAAACAATAGGAAGCACATTATGGAAAATTCACTCTAAGCCACTCATTCATCATAAACTCAGTTAGATGGGTATCCTCAAAGAATAATAATCCGTGGTAGCCCATAGTCCTCACAACAAGTCGGCATCACCATAGTGGTGCTGACTCACATCAATCTGGATCCGGGCAGAGTCCAAATCCTGACAAACGAGTCGAATAGCACCCTACTCATACCATTGAAAAAAATTAGGAACAGAGAAGATTAGTTTTTTGGGATAGGATACCCTAGCTATGATACACTCGCTCTCTATTTCACGGATATGCAGCATTCTTTTGGGACTTTCAATTACCCTTTCCATGTATGCTCAGGAATCTAAGGATTCAGTGCTACTACTTTATCAGCAAGGGGATTATGCACAGTCACTTCCATACTTTGATAAGGCCTTCTCAATCAGTACTCAAAACGACCCTCCAGACAGCCTGGCAATTCTGGCTAATCGCTATGGAAATGCCCTTCTAATTCTAGTCAGTAGTTGGGAGGCCATACAATTTTATAATAGTGCTTACACATTGGTCTTGAATAAGGAGGCTTCTCCTGAAAGCCAAATCACACTGCTCAATAGTCTGGCATTTTGTCTCATCACAATTGGAGAATACAGCTCAGCCCAATCCATACTCGATGAATTGTTTTACACCCTTTGATAGGAAGGATATGGAAAAGGTCATAAGGGGATGGTGAAAAAAGTTGTCGGTATAGACCATCAAAAATCTAAACCGATCATGAATTCATTTATCCTTATCTTAGGCTAATCCATAAAATCTTGATTATGAATCTACGGTCTGTCATCATCGATGATGAAGTAAGAAACCGGGAGACGCTGCTCAAAATGCTTTCCACCTTCTGCCCACAAGTTGAAAATCTAGGTATGGCGGCAAGCGTAAAAGAGGGAATTGATTTGGTAGAATCAGTTCATCCGAATCTTGTCTTTCTAGATATTGAGATGCCAGGTGGAAACGGTTTTGAATTACTCGAACATTTCTCCTCTCCGGACTTTGAGGTTATTTTTACCACTGCACATGACCTCTATGCTATTAATGCCATCAAATTTGCTGCACTTGACTACCTCATGAAACCCCTTAATATCAGGGAATTAAAGGACGCGGTCAGCAGAGCTGAGAAAAAAATCAATTTAAGCTCACCCAATGATGAACAATACAGTGTCCTAAAATCCAATCTCGAGGAAAAAAATCCAAACTTTAAGAAAATTGCAATGCCTACCTCGGAGGGCATCGATTTTGTAGAGGTGAATGATATCATTAGTGCCCATGCCGATCGCTCCTATGCACATTTTCAGCTAGTAAATCAGAGAAAGATGATGGTATCGAAACCTCTTAAAGAATATGCTGAACTATTGGAACAATGTGATTTTTACAGAGTCCACAAATCTAGCATGGTAAATCTTAGTCATGTAAAAAAATATGTCAAGGGTAAGGGTGGTTACCTAATAATGTCTGACGGTTCACATGTGGATGTATCAGTCCGAAGAAAGGAAGACCTATTAAAGACACTCACACAAATGCACAGCTAGTGTAGGTCAGGAGAAAAAGTAATGGAAACTTCCGTACCATGAGCAGTTGCACCTTCCGTCAAATCTCTAATTGACACATTAAACCTACCTTCTGGATAACAAGCCTGCAGCAATGCTAATCGACTTTTTGTATTGCTCATAGCTACAGAACGATATGTACTTCGACGCAATCTTGAGGCTGCTTCACAACCGATTCCATTATCAGTTATTAAAATATGCATATGATCGCCCTTATCAATACTGACACGTAGTTGACCCTGATATTCCAGGTTCTGAAAACCATGCACAATTGCATTCTCAAGATAGGGTTGAATCAACATAGGGGGGATAAAAATATCATCTATATCCTCCATAGAAATATCAAAGTGATAGGAAAAGCTATTGGAAAACCTCTCTTTCTCTATTTCCAAGTAGCTTTGCAGAAATTCCAATTCTTCTGATAAGGAGATAAATTTCTTATGTGAATTATCTAGTGTCTTTCGCATAAGTTTTGAGAACGCAGATACATATTCCACGGTAGCCATGGTATCATTATCCATCACAAAGTATTGAATAGAATTTAACGCGTTAAAAATAAAATGCGGATTCATCTGTGAGGAAAGCATCATAGCATGATATTGCATACTCTGTTGCTTTTCAAGTCTTAGCTCCTGTTCATGATATCTTTTAGTCACGATAGCCGATTTGACTCTTGCCGCTAATGCAATTTCATTAATAGGTTTATGAATAAAGTCTGTAGCTCCCAATTCAAAGCATTGCTTAAGAATCGGACTCTCGCTCTCACCTGTTATCATGATTACCGGGATTTGCTGATAAGTATCATCGCTTTTCAGGTCTTGCAATAATTCGATTCCAGATCTCCCCGGAAGGTTGACATCAAGCAAAATGAGATCGAAGGAACTGTTTGTCAATCGCTTGAACAAGAACTCTCCCCTTGGTATGTAACTTACATTATATCCAAGAGAAGTGAGAATTTCACTTAAATGCTCCAACACCTGCCTGTTATCATCAACAATCAGAATAGAGTCCATAGCTAAGATTTTGATTGCTCATCGGAAATCACCTGATAAATACCTTTTTCATTTACTGCATAAATTTCACTCAAAAGCGATTCCTTAAAAGTAGTTGGTGCTGAAGCGAAGTACCTATTGACCAATTCCACTAATTTCTCTGTTTCGTATAATGGTATATCCCGCAAATCATTGATGAATACCTGGAGACTATCCTTCCATGGATGACCTGCCGTTGATCCACTATCATTTTTGGATCTTTCGATTTCAAGAAATCTTTCCAAAGTGGATATTAAGTCTGTCAATTGTAAGGGTTTGGTCAAATATCCATGGAAGCCAAAACTTATGGCCTTCTCCTGCTGCTCTTTAAAGGCATCAGCAGAAAGAGCAATAATGGGAACAGATGGATCACTCAGTTTTATTCGTCGGAATGTCTCAAACCCATCAATTCCCGGCATGTGAATATCCATAAAAATCAAATCGGGGGCGTATTGTTTTGCAAACTCAACGCCTTCTATACCGTTTGCTGCAATAATAATATCATGATCCATCTCCTGAAACATGGCACGAATCATCTCCTGATTCATCGGATTATCTTCTACCACTAAAATGCTGGCATCAGCTGGCAATTTGTGCTGAGAAAGGTCAATCTGTTGATCGACAAGAATTTCAGATTCAGGTACGATATAAGGAAGTTTGACCGAGAAAGTTGATCCTTGCTTGGGTCTACTTGTGAGTGAAATAGAACCGCCCAAGAGATCCACCATCCTCTTTGTGATAGACAATCCCAGGCCAGTACCCCCGTATTGCCGTGTAACACCCGAATCGGCCTGTACGAAAGGATCAAATATTAATTGTTGTTTATCTTCCTCGATACCAATACCTTCATCTATTACATCAATTTGTATCTCATTCTGTATTCTTACTACATGAATATTTATGGATTTGGTAGGTGGGGTAAACTTAATGGCATTGCTGAGCAAGTTCATTAGAATTTGCTTGAGCTTGCTTCGATCCGATATAATGAGTATCGGCACGTCATTTGAAAAGTCAAAGTTAAATCTGATTCCCTTTTCTTCAGCTGTGTCCTTATTCACATGATAAATAGTCTGTATGAGTTGCTTGAGATTAATCACCTCCTCACTTAACGTCATTTTGCCGGCTTCTATCTTGGATAAATCCAGGATATCATTTATCAAATCTGACAGGTGTTGACCACTATTCTTAATATTTTTCAGATACCTCTTAAACTCACCTGGCACATCCATCTTTGAGACCTGATTAATTAATATCTGTGAAAATCCCACAATTGCATTTAATGGAGATCTTATTTCATGGCTCATGTTAGCTAGAAACCTGGACTTAGCTTGATTTGCAGTTTCCGCCAGCAATATAGCATCTTTGAGTTCCGACTCAGCCGATTTTCTCATTTCTACTTCTTCGCGCAAGACCCTGGTTCGATCCTCGATTCTGTCTTCGAGAAACTCATTCATTTTACTAAGTTCTTCTCTTGAAGAAGTCAGCTCCTGGTTAAGGTCTACTGTATTTTCATATAGCTTTACATTCTTGATTGAAATGGCTACTTGTGAGGATAGTGCTCGTAAAACCTGAAGATGCTCTTCTCCGAATATACCTGACACCTGACGATTTTCGAGATATATAACACCCGTCAGCTCTTTCTGCAGTTCTATGGGTAATGCAAGCAACGACTTCACATTATGGGTCTCCAAATATTCGTCCTGAACCTGTTGAAATTGACTCTTGTGATTTAAAACATATTCTTTTCGGGACCTGGACACATAGGTAATGATCTGTCTCGGTATATTTTTAGCTTCTGATATCCTTTTATGCTGCCCTGATTTAAAAAACCCTTCGTTTATCTGCATCTCCGCTTCTACGTACAAATCGGCACCATTCTTTAGTAACAAAACACCTTTTTCTGCGCCAGCATTTTCAAGTACAATACGTAGAATACTTTTTACAAGTCCCTCCATGCTAAGCTCTGCTGAGATAGATTGAGAAGCTTTGATAATGGATTGTACATCGAGATCAAATGATCCGGCAGAGACTATTGAAGGAAATCGGACTTCATGTTGAAATAATTCAGGATCTATCAGCTTGTTAGTAGCACCCCATTGTTGGTATCTACGACTGGATTCTCTAAAATACGTGCCTGCCAATGTTGGTGATTCTGCCTTAATCATAAGTTCACCCATAGATTCCAAAATCATTGCATTGATTCCCACCATCTCTCCTGAAACTGACCATCCCAATGCGAGATCCATTTCCTTTATAACCTCCTCAAAATTGACTGGAGATTTTGCCATATAAAGTGCCTGGATAAGATGATATTCGCCTGCGAAATTTTGAGGCATGCTCTCTGCCCATACCTTAAGATGCTGTTGATTTTCCAGGATTTTCTTCTCATCTTCTTCCGATAAAGAATCCGATGATTTCAATAAGGCATACGACTGCAGGAAATAATGCTTGGAAACATGAGATTGCGAGGATGCATAAATCAGGATTTTCTCATTTTTCTCTAGTATCTCCAGTGCCGAATCATAGTCACATAAAATACACAGTGCCCAGCTTTTGAAAATATAATGGTGTGCAATGGCAGTGTAGAACATGATTTCCTCTAAAAATCCAAGATTCGCTCTCTCTAGGTCTTTGGCATCCTTCAAATCATCGGATGAAAGCAAGTCCAGGTTATAAAGAAAGAGGTTCATCAATGCTTCGAGAGCCGGATTGCTGATGTTCTTCATGAAGACTACGGCATCTTCGCAAATGAGTCTGACTTCCTGCAAAGTGGAAGCTGAGAGAAAAGAATCCCTCACTTGTGCGTATTTAGAGTATCCGGCATAGGGAAAATCACCGGTAGATAAGCCCATATCGATTGACCTCTGAAGGTATACTTCACTGGATGCTATGGGTTCCCTAATATGCTGAATAAAAATCGGAAAAATGGATAATGTCCGGGCATGATATTGCTTATCAGGGGTGGTTTCCAGCATATCAACCCCTGTTCTACCAAATTGATACCCCATTCCAAATTGCTTGTAAAATGAAACCAGTAAAGCTCCAAGAAAATTAAAAATAAAGGGTGTCGATTTGGTCTTTCCATAGACAATAGTAAGATTTGACATCTTCAATGTACACCAAGCAAATAGATATAAATCAGCAAAGTAAGACGAGGCACTCATTTGAACCAGTATATCGAGAAGGGCAGACTGTTGCTCATCGTGAATATCACTGAGTGCCAAGAAATCTCCGGGCTTCCTTCCTTTCACTTCATTTTGAAAAATGAAATATTCATCTCGAATTTTAGTCTCTAGCAAAGAGTGTTGCACCTCTTCCCTCACATCTACACCCATTAAAGCCAATGCTTCCAATCCAGCCTGTATATTCTTTTCGAAGAGTCCCAGGTTTTCATAGAATAGCATTTTGACTACGTACACTTGACTCCTTGCAATTGCACTATTAGCGACGGAAAGTGCCTTATCGAAATAGTATTCGCCCTCCTCCATTTGACCCGATAAGAAATGGGCTTCCAGCAATCCCTTGAAGATCTTCAGTTTATCATGATCCTCTCGACATAATCGTTCTGCCACTCGATAATACGACATAGCACCCTCGAGAGAATTTAAAGATTTCGCATGGTCAGCAGCAGTAAGCATTACTTCCAGTACATTATCTTGCCAGCTTTCTTCTATCTCTGATTCAGAGATTATAAAGTGATTGGCGGCCCTTTTAAGTATCTGTGGCTCTCCCCCACTTTGCTCTGTCAGCAATTTGGCGATTTTATAGTGGATTTCACTATCAGATAAAGAAGAATGCACTTTCAAATTGTAAGCTGCCTTCTGAATATGATCGTGAACGAATCTAAATTCAGCACGATCCGCACTCCAATGATGCAGAAGATTGCGTGAAACACATTCCTTCAAAATAGTCTCACATTCAGGCTGCTTAAGATTCCAAAGTTCTGCCAATAACCAGGATTCAAATTGAGCACCGATTAATGCTCCGGTTTTCAGTAATACCTGATGATCCAAAGGAAGATCCGACAATTTTTCACTAACGAAATTTTCAACACTTTCGACATAATTGATATCCAGATCTGCACTTCCTTTCAGCTGCCAGGAATTCAATTTCCGGTCAAAGTACAATTCCCCTTTTTCAAATAACGTATTAATGGATTCGTGAACCAGGAAAGGATTCCCTGCTGACATTTTGTAGATTAAATTAGAAATATCTGATACTCCTTTTTGATTATCGATGGTATCCCGGATGATTTCACGAATATGCTCTAATGAAAGTGGTCCCAGGTCAATTTGGTCCGTATATGCAGATGACTCGGAAATTGAATGCATAAACTGGACAAAATTATGGCCTGGCGTCAATTCATTATCTCGATAGGCCATGACCAGCAGAAGTCCGGAAAGATTTTGCGTTGCCAAATACTGGAGTAGTTCCAATGTAGCTTCGTCAGCCCACTGACAGTCATCAATAAAGACAACGATTGGTTCCTTACTGGTCAATAACACTCGGACAAATTCCAAGCAGGCATATTTAAATCGATTTTGATTTTCCACCGGATTGAGAAGCTCGGGAACCCGTTGTTCTCCAACCAAAGCCTCCAGATTTGGAATCATTTGTGCCAATACTTCCAGGTTAGAACTCAATGAATTCTGCAATTTTAACTCCCATTCCTTCGTTTCTCCCTCCGGTAAAAGCATTACTTCATTAATTAAGGCACTGAAGGACTCAACCAATGCGGCAAACGGAATATTCGTAAACTGATCAAATTTACCCTGGACAAAAAAAGATGTTTTCGTATTTGTTGATTGCTTAAAATGATTAACGAAAGAAGTTTTTCCAACACCAGCAATGCCCGAAATAAAGAGAAAACTAGGTCGCCCCCTAGCGGCAGAATTCAGGGAATGGAATGCTTTTTTGATTTCTTCATTCCGTCCATAGAGTTTATCTGGAATGATAAACCGACCCGGTGCCATTTGATGATAAACTGGCAATACCACACTGGATTCGACATCAGAGGATTGAAGGTATTCTAGATCCTTCCTTAAGCCCTCCAGGGATTGATATCTGTTTCCGATTTCCTTTGATAGGAGTGTCAAACATATCTGATTTAAGTTTACTAATACCGATTCACTGGAATTACACGGTGGATCTGGCTGTCTGGTAAGATGATTGTGAATAACTGAAACTGCATCACTTCCTTCAAATGGAATATGACCAGACAACCAGTAATAAAGCAACACTCCTAAAGAGTACAAATCAGATCTGAAATCCGGATCTTGTTTTACATGATGAAAGTGCTCCGGAGCAATAAATGACAATTCTGATAAAGATGCATTCTGAATCTCAAAGACTGAACTTGCAGGTCTAAATAGAGACCATCCAGCGATATGTAGTACACCTTCTCGGTCCAGGAAAAAACGACCCGGAACCAACGGTCCGGGAGACAAATCTTCGCCATGGAGCACTTCAAGTAAATCTACAATCTGTAATAAGAAATCAATTAACCGGATGCCCGCGTACCGATCTCCTGGTATTTCCATTTGATACGGAGTCAAATCAATCGAATGAAAATACATTTCGTTTTTCTTGACATGCTGCTGAGTCTTGGGCCTCAGCATACCCGTCTTGTCTTGCCATCCCAGGTGCTCCTGGCTTTGAAGCAGTTCTAATCCCGCATTCTCGTTTCGCTCAACCAATAAGTCGTCTTCAATCCCAAATTTAACGCCTGTGAAAATTGAATATTCACTGTCCATGTCTGCGAAGTATTTCCTTATTCAATAGCTTTAATTTACGCAATGATTTATGGGTGATGTACACAGTCTAGCTGCAACTCCTTGTAATTTAAGTAACTATTAGACATGACTTAAAAGTACAGTCACGAAATATCAAATTTGTCACCACCTGAAAACATCGAATTTCAAGCTTCATCCATCAGGTGCATTTCAAAACTTATGCTATCAACAGCAAGGTATGCAGTATCTACTTACTAGATGTTCCGTTAGGAAGCTTAAAGTACACGTTAGGAAATTGCACAGTGGAAACGGAGTACACCATCTCATATATTCGTAAAAAAAAGATATGGCATCTGACAATAGAAGAAAGGAGGTACAACATGCCTTTGCAGTTTTACTTAACTACCATATAGGAAAGTTAGAGCATTTGATAGTCATAGATCCCAGTCATAGTGACCATTCAAGATTTATGCTTCTGGCCCTTCAGACTATTCAAAAGGAACTGCAGGATGGACAGACTTCAGTAGAGACAATCCAGGACTGTCTGAAAATCATGCAAGCAGGTCAGCTTGACGAGGGAAATCCACGATTGAAAAATGAGTTGATTAATGAAATTATGCTTTTCAAACTCAGATACGATCTGAACTAAAGAAATGAAAACACGACTAAATCTTACCATTCATAAAACTGCCGACCTCATCCTTGTGGTTTTGATACTGGTGATAGCGCTACCGATCCCTATGGCTATGTTTGACACACTGGGTAAGATGCTATTCTGCATAGGATTTTCACTTCTAATTCTATCCGGTATGGCCATTCTGATAATGGATCGAAGGTATATCAGAATAGGAATTGCTTTCGGCTCTCTGGCAATCTTCTCGGCGTGGCTGTCCCTTTTCATTGAATTTGGAGATATTCTCATAGTGATTCGTAACATTACAATCGCAGCCTACCTCTGTTGCCTATTTGCAGCACTCTTAAGACATCTCGATCTTTCCGGTCAAGTTACCTTCCGGACTTTTGAGGTAGCACTAGCCGGATACATTATCTTAGGATTAATTGGAGGTCAAATATGTGACCTCCTGTATCACATTGATCCGGACTCATTTAAATTGCAGAACTACACACCTCTCAAACTCACATATTTCAGTATCGTCACCCTTACTACCCTTGGATATGGAGATATTGTTCCTGAGAATTCTTCCGCTCAGTCAATGTCCCTCTTAATATCCATTTCAGGCCAGATATATATCAGTGTACTCATTGCCATAATATCGGGAAAATATGTTAGTCACATCAATGAAAGCAGAAGATGACATGATTAGAAAAGACATCAAATCCAGACTCGTATTTATAGCTCTAATGATAGTGATATGGATTATTGCCTGGGATCTCTTTTACATTCTCCGTCATCTAGGTATCGAAGAATACCCATATGTAAACATTGAATTCATACCACATCACAAATTGCAACTACTAGTTCACTCTACAGTAGGAATCGTTACAGGCATACTCTATGGTTCCTCAGAGATACTGTTTGAACAGCCTCGATTCCATAAAATATCATACGGGAGAGTCATAATCATCAAAACACTCTTCTATTCTATTGTCGTGGTTTTACTAATGAGTATCGCAATACTCCTTTCTCAAAAGCTGTTGTTCGCCAAGCTGGATTGGGACAAATTGATTTGGTGGCTTAATAGTAAGAGCTTTCTGGTGGCAATCCTCCACTTTCTTACTGTAAGCGTTCTCATTTCCTTCATTCGACAGATGAATTACAAATTTGGACCTGGTGTTCTTTGGAACATGCTAATCGGAAAATATCGCAAGCCCCGGGAAGAAGAGCGGATCTTTATGTTTCTGGATCTAAAGTCATCAACAAGAATCGCCGAGAAATTGGGACATATTAGATTTAGTGAACTCATTCAGGATTGCTTCGCAGATCTTACAGATGTGATTTTGGAACATCATGTGGACATATATCAATATGTGGGAGATGAAGCAGTATTGAGTTGGAAACCACAAAAGGGAATGGAACAAAATCACTGTCTCCAGTGCTACTTCGATTTTCTTGACATCCTTCAATCCAAAAGTGCATATTATCAGGACAAATACAACCTCGTGCCGTTCTTCAAAGCAGGTGTGCATGTAGGTAAAGTCACAGTAGCGGAGGTGGGCGTTGTAAAGAGAGAAATAGCCTACCATGGTGATGTACTAAATACCACAGCTCGGATCCAAAGTAGGTGCAATGCTCTAAACAAGGGATTGCTGATTTCAGGCGAGTTGCATCAACGCATGGACTTGAGAAATGCTTTTACCAGCGCTCATATGTCATTCGAAGTGCTACGGGGAAAACAATCAGGGGTCTCCATATTTTCGATAGAAAAAATAGATGGTCACGTTGGGACATCAAAGGTCAACGATGGGAAACTAGCACTTTAGATACACTGATTTTAGCCATTTATTTGAAGTAATAAAACTTTGAATCGATGTCTAAAATTAAATACATAGTTGCGTTTCTCATTCTTGGCATCTTGACTGGAGCGCAAAGTCAAAATCAAGCAAGAGATATTGTCATTCTGACGCAAAAGAATTCAGTTGGAAATGATTTGGTTTCCCAGGTACAGACTGAATTAACTAATCTTCTTCAACATGAATATTCACTAAGATTCCACATGAAGGAAGTTGGCTGGAATGCAAAGAACATTCAATCTACCATCATGGAGTTAGAAGAAGATTCAAGCTCGGATATCATAATATCCCTGAGTCCGGGAATATCCCAGGCCTTACTATTTAAGGATTCCATTGTAAAACCTACGATTGCCAGCATGATTCTGGATCCTGAATTCCAGGCGCCAGTGCAAATGAGTAAGATCATTCAAAAAGACAATTTCTCACTTGTGCCACTAAATCATTCAATTAGAGAGGATCTATCCACCTTAAAGGACTTATTTAAATGTGATACTATTGATATAATTACTTCAGATTCACTTCTACTCAGTTCAACAGGTTCAGAAAAATACTTGTTTGATCAGGCTCAAAGAAATAACCTGAAGATTAATCTTATCAGTTTATCATACCAGTCTAACAACATTGAAACACTTGGAAGTCGCCCACTCTATATTATGCCACTATTCGGATTAGCTGACCACCGGCAAAAATCTACATCGATCATAAATCAATATTTAACAAAAAAACAACCGGTTTTTGGCATGCTATATAATCACCTGGCACAGGGAGCCCTCGCAACGAATGCCCCGGAACTGGGAGCCAGGACCATTGCCAGAAAAATAGCCATAAACACTGCCAACCTGATCAACCACCGGAATACTTCATCATATGAAGCCCCTCTTGAGCTTACCAGAAAGATTATACTCAACATGAAGGCCATCCGGCAAACCAATTTTTATCCCGATTGGGAATGGATTAATCAATCCGAAATAGTCAATGTTGACTATGAAGTAGATGAAAATCATGTCGATTTATTTTCTGTAATTGCTGAAGCCCTTGAAAATAATTTAGATATAAAAACCGGAGTCGCTGAACTGGAATATACAAGGAAAGAAATCGACAAAGCGAGCTCGGAACTCTTGCCAAAAATCGAAGGCAATACCCAGGCTAGATGGATTGACCAGGATCGCGCTGATGCTTCCTTTGGTGTGCAACCGTCCCTAGCTCTCACCACGGGAGCGAGAATGTCGCAAATAATCTATTCGGAATCAGCCTACTCCAGTATTGCCATTCAAAAAATTCGGATGATGCAGCAAGAAGCTAATCAGGATCAGATCGTCCAGGATATAATTCACAAGACAGCACTAACCTACCTAAAGACCCTGCAAGCTAAAAGTATTCTTAATGTCAGGAATGACAATCTTCAGGTTACTCAAAAACACCTTACGATAGCCAAAAACAAAGCATATGTAGGCATTGAAGGCCCAAGCGATGTACATAGATGGGAAACTCAATTAGCCTTCAACCGAACCGAAGTAAACGAAGCCTTGGCAAATCTTCAGAAAGCAAAATTTCAATTAAATCAATTACTGAACAGACCTATTAATAGCTCCATACATACACCTGATAGCATATCCGCTCACCAGGCAGATCAAATTATTGACCCCAAGATAATTCAAATACTTAAAAATGAAAGTGACTTTCAACAACTGTGCTCCTTCCTCGAACATGAATCAATACAAAAGGTACCAGAGATCAAGCAACTGAAAGCAGCCATCCTGGCACAAGAAAGGGTGACTAAATCACTGAAAAGGTCTTTTTATACACCCACGATCTCGATAGGATTCCAAGCTGACCATTTCATTGCCAGATCAGATCAGGGCGCACAAAATATCCCTGTTGAATTTGAACAACTAATACCAACAAGACCTAACAATTTAAATCTAAGTGCTGGTCTCAATGTATCACTACCTCTATTTAATGGTGGAGGAAGAAAGATCTCGATACAGCAACAAAAAATAAAAGATGATCAGCTCCAAATTGAAAAGATGAACCTTCAAAACAATCTGGTATTACGGACACGCTCCAGTCTAGAAGACACAAAAGCCTCATTTATGAATCTTCAGATGGCAAGTGATGCCAAAACTGCTGCATCTTCAAATCTCACCATCGCCCAAAATGCCTATGCAGAGGGTGCCATTTCCATTGCACAATTAGTTGATGCACAAAATGCGGCTCTGAAATCCAATGAATATCTCAGTAATGCCCGATACACGTTTTT
The DNA here is from genome assembly GCA_050298535.1 of Saprospiraceae bacterium. Taxonomy (GTDB): domain Bacteria; phylum Bacteroidota; class Bacteroidia; order Chitinophagales; family Saprospiraceae; genus JABDMH01. Next base: position 6,421 of record JBNKUI010000083.1, on the reverse strand, counting down.
TGCTCAGGTTTTTACTTCAAATAGAGCCATCGGCACATTCCACTTCCTGCTAAGTGAAGATGAAAAGACAAATTTTTTCCAACGATGGATCCAATTCAATCAAAAATAGAAAACAAACACAATGAAAAATAGCATTATTCTCTTCGCAGTTCTTTTGTCAGTAGTAACTGGCTGCTCGACATCACCGGACGAAACAATACCTAAGAAAATACGACCGGTAAGATATATCACAATTGACACACAACGTACGACACCTGACAAGTCATTTAGTGGCGTAGCCATTAGCTCAAATGAGACACATCTAAGTTTTAAGGTAAGTGGAAACATCAATAAAGTTCTAGTCAAAAAAGGAGAATCTGTCAAGAAAGGACAGCTACTAAGTGTGTTAGATCCAGTGGACTATAGTCTCCAATTTGATCAGGCTAACATTCAGCAGAAGCAGGCCCAATTTCAAATTGAACAGGCGGAAACCAATTTAAATACGAGTGAGTCTGCGTATATCCGAACCGAAAAATTGTTTGAACTGAATAGTGTCTCCCAGAATGATTATGAAAAAGCCAGAGCTCACTATGATGCAGCAAAAGCACAATATGAATCAGCGCTGGCACAGGAAAATGCGGCGAAAAATGCGGTAAAAATGGCCTCTAATCAAATCTCGTATACAAGGATGTACGCTCCATTTGATGGGGTAATCAATAACGTATATGTTGAAGAAAAGGAAAATATACAATCAGGATATCGCATACTTACTGTCAGTAGTGATGACATGATCGAGATTGCCGTACAAATACCGGAAAAATACATTAATGAAGTCAAGCCGAAGCAGAAAACCATAGTACGATTCTCAGCACTTGAAGGACAGGACTTCGAGGGAGAAATCACAGAAATACCCTTTGCCAGTGATCGTTCATCTACCTTTCCTGTGCTCATAAGGCTATCTAAATCAAATGATTCAATCAGGCCGGGCATGGCAGCTTCGGTTATATTTCGATTCGAGAATCCCTCCGACCGTAAAATAATTATACCCGCTCAGGCAGTAGCAGAAGATCGAAAAGGAAAATATGTTTTGTCCCTATTAGAATCTGAGAATGGAGTATACACAACCCATAGACAAACGGTTAAGATCGGCTCCCTCACGAATGAGGGTATCGAAATTACGGCCGGTGTATCGGGAGGGTCGAAAATAGTTACTGCCGGTATAAGTAAAATATCAGATAGCACAAGAGTCACCTTACTTCAACCTTAACTCTCAGAAAAATCAAGCAAAATGAAGATCACTAGATTATCTATCCAAAATAATCGTGTAACGATTGTCATCATTCTGGTACTGCTGCTTGCAGGAGTATCCTCTTATTTCACGATGCCAAAGGCTGAAGATCCCGGTTTTACTGTACGTGTTGCCCATGTATTAACCGTTTTTCCAGGGGCAAGTCCTGACCGGGTAGAATCACTGGTCACTGACAAAATCGAGCATGTCATTCAGGAGATGCCAGAAGTTGATTTTATAACCAGTACATCGAAGACCAGTGTTTCGTCTATCAAAGTCAACATCAAACAATCCTACACAGACCTACGACCCATTTGGGACAAGCTTCGCCGTAAAGTATCACAAATAAACGACTTACCGTCAGGAGTAACTCCACAGGTAAATGATGAGTATGGGGATGTTTTTGGTATTATCGTTGGATTGACGGGTGAAGGATTTAACTATGCCGAAATAAAAGAAATCGCAGATGAAGTCCGAGATGACCTACTCCATATTCCCTCTGCAGCCAAGATTTCTATCTCTGGAGAACAGGAGGAAAAGATCTATGTTGAGTATAAAAACGAAAAACTCGCCGAGCTCGGGCTTTCCACTTTACAACTTCAGAATACACTGCAATCAACCAATATCATATTCCCAGGTGGCGACGTGCGAATGGGACCTGAGAGAATCGCTCTGGAACCATCAGGAAACTTTGAAGAATTGGATGATATCAGAAATACCATCATCAACACTACATCTGGCGCTACCTACTTTCTGGGTGACATTGCTCATGTGTACCGTGGATATTCTGATCCTCCAGGTTCTATGGTCTATATAAATGGACAGAAAGGTTTAGCACTCTCGATTTCTCTTAAAGAAGGAGGGAACATTATTGAATTGGGAGAAGCCATAGAAAATAGAATAGAAATCCTGTCAGAGATCTACCCCATAGGCATTGAGTTGAAAACCATCGCATACCAACATAAAATCGTGGACGAAACCGTCTCAGGATTTGTGGGAAATGTGATTCAAAGTATAGCAGTTGTAGTAGCTGTCATGCTCCTATTTCTTGGCCTGCGAACAGGATTAGTGATTGCCAGTCTTATACCGATGGCAATGGTCACCACCTTATTTGTCATGACACTTTTTAATATTGGACTGGACCAGGTATCACTAGCTGCTTTAATCATAGCCCTGGGCATGCTGGTGGATAATGCCATTGTGATGGCAGAGAGTATTATGGTGCGTATGGAAAAAGGTGAACAAAGGCTGGAAGCAGCCATCCATTCTGCAAGTGAGTTGTCCCTGCCATTATTGATTTCATCTCTGACAACTTCAGCAGCTTTTCTGCCGATTTTTCTTGCGGAATCAAACGTGGGAGAATTCACTTCCTCACTTTTCAAGGTGATTACAATTTCTCTACTCACTTCGTGGATTCTGGCACTCACCATGATTCCATTATTTTGCTTTCTATTTTTGAAAGTTAAAAGTTCAAAGGGAAGTAATCAGCCTTCTAGAATACAGGATTTATACACAAGAACACTTACACGTGTTTTAGAAAAACCAATATTTTTCCTGGGAGGGATCATTATTTGCTTTCTACTTGCCATGGTAGGCTTCAAAAAACTTCCTATTATATTTTTTCCTCCTTCCGAACGGAATCTAGTGACGGCTGAATTTGAGTTACCTGAGGGTACTGCAATTGAGTACACCGATAGCATTCTCAATCAAATTAGTGCGCATATACAGCACCATCTTTTTGAACCTGAAGGATCCGATCCAATGGTTGAGGGCTGGGCTGCCTGGGTAGGTGGCGGTACTCCAAAGTATGCACTTTCATTCAATCCGCCTACTCCGGGACCCAATCAGGGCTACATGCTCATCAATACCATGCATAGCGAGCAAAACCAGGCAGTAATTGATCATTTAATGGATTTCTGCCAACAAAGCTTTCCCGATCTGACACCTAAAATCTCCTCACTGAGTTCTGGTCCCACCGCCAAGTATCCTATTGAAATAAGAGTATCAGGAAAAGATATTAATACCTTATATGACATTGTAGAATCGATAAATCAAAGATTATCGACGTTATCTGGCACCATCAACATAAAGGATGACTGGGGACCTAGGACAAAGAAATTAAGTGTAGATATCGATCAGGCAAGAGCCAGCAATGCTAGGTTAAGTAGTCAGGATATTGCGATCTCCTTACAGACTAGTTTGACTGGTATCAGTACATCAGAATATAGGGACGGGCAAAACACCTTGCCTATTATTATGAGAAATTCATACAGTGACCGTCGAAATATCGATAATCTGGAGAACATAAATGTATATGCACAACTTACGGGAAAGACTGTTCCACTCAGTCAAGTAGCTGACATTAATCTAAACTGGCATCCTTCAAAGATTTTAAGACGAAACAGATACATGACCATGGCGTCAACGGCAGATCTTCAGGGAGATATCACCGCAGCAGAAATCAATCAACAAATGGCACCATGGCTCGCCGATGTCAGTAAATCCTGGCCAGCAGGGTATACCTATGAGATGGGGGGAGAGACAGAAGAATCAGCCAAAGCCAATGAGTCCATCATGAATAAACTTCCTATTGCTGGTCTATTGATAATCATTCTCCTGGTCGGACAATTTAATTCCATCAGAAAATCCACCATAGTAATTCTAACTATACCTCTGGGCGTCATCGGCGTAGTAGGTGGCCTTCTAATCACCGGATCATACTTCGGTTTCATGACCCTTCTCGGCATTATCTCATTGGCAGGAATCGTGATCAATAATGCAATTGTATTACTAGATCGAATACAACTTGAACAGGATGAATTTGGAAAACCTGCGTCAACTGCCATTGTAGATGCTGCCAAGCAACGCTTTCGTCCCATAATGCTCACTACTGCAACTACGGTTCTGGGGCTGATTCCTCTCTGGTTGGGTGGTGGTGCCATGTGGGAACCCATGGCCATTGGAATCATCTTTGGATTGTTGTTCGCTACCGTCATCACATTACTGTTCGTCCCTGCCGCCTATAAAATTCTATATCGTGTTAGCTAACACTTTTGAAAATATGGCTCGTTAATCAAATGCATGACCTAGCAAGTCATGCATTTTTTATATCACAACTGGCCATATCCTTTCCACGCTATTTACTCTCTCCAATAGGCATATACTACTATGGCACGTTGGGAAGGCCACACCACACGTTGGGTAAAGCTACCGTGGATTCTCCTAGGCCGCGCTCTACTTTTATGACAGATAATAAAAATAAACGTCATGAAACAAATAAAACAAATTCATCCGATAGTGATTTTGCTAGTATTCATAGCACAATTGCTATATGGTCAAGGCACTTCTGATAAGAAGCCCAATTTTCTGGTGATCGTGGCAGACGACATGGGTTTTTCAGATCTGGGTTCCTTTGGCGGAGAAATCCGCACACCCAATATCGACCAACTGGCATCTCAGGGTGTACGATATACTAATTTCTATGTGGCTCCTACATGTTCACCCACACGATCCATGTTGATGACTGGTATGGACAATCATGTAGTGGGCCTGGGAAATATGTATGAAAAAACTGCATCCAACCAGATGAATGAACCTGGATACGAAGGCGTCTTACGATTAGATGTACCCACCCTACCTGAAATGCTAAAATCTGCTGGTTATCATACATATATGGCTGGCAAATGGCACCTGGGCAAAGAAAAAGAATATCTACCCCGGGCCAGAGGGTTCGAAAGGTCTTTTGCCATGCTTTCAGGGGGTGGTAGCTACTTCGATTTCAAAGGCCCAGACTCGCATATTGAAAAAAACCATTATTCCGAGGATGGTGAACATATCACAAAACTTCCTAAGAATTACTATGCGACCACCACATTTACGGACAAGATAATCAGCTACATCGAAAGCAATCGAGAAGACGAAAAACCATTTTTTGCATACCTGGCCCATCAGGCACCTCACGACCCTTTAATGGTGCCCAATAATTACCTGCGAAAATACGAGGGCATGTTTGACAAGGGGTGGGATACCCTACGCAATGAGCGTCTAGAGCGAATGATCGATATGGGTATACTTTGTGACTCAACCCAAATGGGAGAGCGACTTTGGTATGTGCCGGGATTCGACAAACTAAAGCCCTTGGCTCAAGTGGTTGTTGCCCGTAAAATGGAAGTATTCGCAGCAGTTCTTGACTACATGGACATGGAGGTGGGTAGACTTATGTCATACCTAAAAGATCATAATCTGATGGAAAACACTTATGTGATATTCTTTTCAGACAACGGACCTGATTCAAATCAAAAGGAGGAGGCTTACAAAAAATATCCCTCCACCGAGAAAGCCAATTGGATGGCCAAAACATATACACATGGTTATCAAAACTGGGGTAGAAAGGGATCATGGACTTCGTATGGTCCATCATGGGCTCAGGTTTCAGCGACACCTTTCCAGGGAACGAAATATACAACCTACGAAGGTGGTATACGATCTCCTTTGATCGTTGTATCGCCAGATAACACAAATGCCGGTGAAATAAACACATCATCCGTGATGCATGTGAGTGACATTCTTCCCACAATGCTCGAACTCGCATCTGTAAAACCTACAGAAAGCCATGATCAAAAAAGAATAATTTCAGGTAAATCATGGGTACCCTTACTGGAAGGCGAAGTTGATAATATCAGATCAGAAGAAGACTATATCGCCTTCGAATTATTTGGATGTAAATCACTCAGAATGGGTGAGTGGAAAATTGTCTCTATGCCAAAACCATATGGTAATGAGACCTGGGAGCTATACAATATTATATCTGATCCTGGAGAACGCATAAATCTTGCTTTACAGAAACCTGACATTGTCGAGCGACTTTGTAAAAGCTGGGCACACTATGCGGAAACAAACAATGTCATTATACCTAATAGAACGGTATATGATGGCCTCGAAGATAAACTACCTCCAAGACCACCCGTCTATGATCCGAGCTGGCCTCGTGGATCTGAAGACGTACCCGATCTAGACGTCCTAAATAAATAATTCGTAAAAACATCAATCATGAAAAATATAATTCTCCTAATAATCCTTTTATCCAGTGCAGTAAAATTAACTGCGCAGTTTGATGGCGCTCGTACATACTGGGCCATGCCGAAGAATACAAAT
>JBNKUI010000082.1:0-84514 GCA_050298535.1 Saprospiraceae bacterium | reverse complement strand
GAACGGGATCGCTTGCTAAAGACCATTGGTGAGCTGAAGGTTGAGAATGATTGGTTAAAAAAAAAGTTATAGCTAAACCGGTCTGGGAACGGATGAAGTTGGTAGATAGGAAGTCGAAAGATCTTAGCATCACAAGACAATGTAAGTTATTGGGAGTCAATAGGTCAAGTCTGTATATAAAGCCCAGGCAAGTCAGTGCATTAAATCTTGAATTGATGAAGAAGATAGACGAACACTATCTAAAGTTCCCTTACAAAGGAGCTCCAAGAATGTGGGTATTTCTCACTGAAGATTGTGGTTATTCTGTTAGTAAGAATCGAGTAGATCGGCTGTACTATGATGTAATGGGACTTAGATCTATTCTACCAGGTCCGCACACTTCTAAGCGAAATAAGGATCATAATATTTATCCTTACCTCTTGCGAGATCTTGAGGTAACCAGACCGAATCAGGTGTGGAGTATGGATATTACTTATATCCCGATGGAGAAGGGGTTTATGTACCTGACAGCGATCATCGACTTGTACAGCAGGTTTGTAGTTGGATGGTCCCTATCCAATACCATGGACGCTCAGTGGTGTGCCGAGTTGTTTATAGAAACAGTGCAGCATTTTGGAGCTCCTGAAGTCATAAATACTGATCAGGGAAGTCAATTCACCAGTAAGGAATTCACAGAAGCTGTCGAAGCGACAGAGGCTAAATTGAGTATGGATGGCAAAGGAAGGGCGACTGATAATGCATTTGTAGAACGGCTATGGCGAAGTGTTAAATATGAAAATGTCTATATTCAAGCTTACGATACAATCAGAGACCTGCATCTCGGCCTGGATGAATACTTTCATTATTACAACCATCAGCGCAGGCATAGTTCAATAGACAACCTATATTCAAATGATCTGTACCGCTCTATGGATTTAAATAACCAGCAAAAAGAGGCAGCCTAGGAGTTATCCACAAAAAGAATGTGGAAATTACAGAAAGAAAAAAGAACCAAAAAAGAAAGAAATGTAATGATGATGTTGATGATCTTATTTTTGGTTTTATCTGTCTAACTTATTGGGGTAGGTTCAGGCATCAACATGCCCTTTCACAGTGGAGCGACCCTTCTTCCTCACAAACGTAGACTCCAGAAAAACCGTTTTGTAGCTATACATATCACTTGATGATAGTAAATTTTAGCGAATTACTGAGGTAATTATAGATACCTAGTGAAACATCCTGAATTCTAAATGAAATAGTCTGCACTTCCATGGCCACTCCGAGGATGATATTTAAAATACTTCCCCAATCATCACATGCTAATTCCCACCAAAGTGCTACGGCAGATTTAATATTCCTACGAATCCAGGGACATTAGAAATCGAATCAATGAGAAATTAAAAAAGTCGGTTAACCAGAGAACGATCCGACTTCTTATCAGGATACTAAGGATAATGCGTCTTACTTTAAACATATGGTCTTGATCATGATCATTGGTTTCGACCAATTCAAATAATCCATCCAACGTGGACACATAATATTTCCCTGTGTCTGAAGCAATAATGGAAAATACCTCATTCGCATTCGATCTCGCACCGAAACGGCAATTTCTAATAGTTGTTCCATCCAGAATATCGATGCCACCTCCTTCGGTTCCAAACCAGATCCTACCTCTATGATCTTCAAAAATCACCCGCACGATATCATCACTCAACCCATTAACCGTAGATAAGATTTTCAGTTTATCTCCGGACATTTTAAAAGCTCCCTTATCATAGGTACCAAACCATAAGTCACCGGATCGAATTTGGTAAGCGCAAATGACAATGTCGCTTGGTAACCCACAGGAGCTATCGAACCATGAAAACCGGTTTTCATCCATTTTAGTAATGCCTCCTTCCCAGCTGGTAATCCAAAGATGTCCTTGATCATCTACGATAACTTTCTCTAGCTCATTTACAGGCAGACCATCCTCCACCCCAAAGTGAAGCACATCGTAATCACCGTTTTCTCCGGAGAATCGGAACAAACCATGACCAAAAGTTGTGAACCACATATTGCCGTTTTGATCCTCAGCTGCACTAATTACGTATCTGGCATCTTCAGGTTTCTGTACGAAATGTACTACTTGACTCCCTTCCCTAATAGATATATCTCCAGAATGGCTTCCTGTCCACAAACGTCCTGATCGATCAAAATAAAGTGCCCTGACCCGATGAGTCCTCAGACCTGAGGCTTTACTGATCGTTTCGAAATTAGGGGTATACTTACATACACCACCCCCCTCCGATCCTATCCACATGGTGCCATGGATATCTTCAAACAAGCTTAATATCACTGAATTATTCAGTCCATTTTCTTTTTTCTTCATTCAAATAATTAATTTCATACGTATCATCTATGGGTGTAAGCTGGTTTATACCTCCTCCTAATAATCCAACCCAAATTCTACCAATCTTATCCTCGCACAAGCTAATCACAGTATTGTGACTTAAACCTTCCTCAGTGGAATATTGCTGAAATGACGAACCGTTGTATTGAATCAGCCCCGAATTTGAAGTGGACATCCATAAATTTTGATATTTATCTTGAATAATACCCGTGATTAGGGTGGAAGATAGATTTGTAATATTTTCATAATGAGTAAAACCCGAACCATCAAACCGGGCTATAGAATTATTTGGTAGCCCCAGCCAGATATATCCTTAATGATCACATATTAGCCCATAACAATCGTTAGTCTCCAAACCCGATTTTTTATCGTATGTGTAGAAATACGTGCCATCAAACATTACAGCACCCTGGTCTCGAATTGAAAACCATACGTTCCCTTCCTGATCTTCCGTGATGTGATAAACCGTGTAACCCGTGATACCATCATCAACGCCATAATGGGTCAATTTCTGACCATCAAATTTTGTTATGCCCTGGTAATCAGAGTGGCCAAACCAGATATTCCCTTGACTATCCTCGAACATGGAAAAGATGATATCGCTTCCCAATCCCGAACTCGTCGAAAAATTGATAATGTTGTGCCCATCATATCTACTGACACCACTCCCGGTCGACCCGAACCACAAGTAGCCCAGCTGATCCTACATGATCAAAATCACAATAGGAGAAGCTATTCCAGCATCACCTTCCAAACATTGGATATTGAACATAGAATTATCCTGCATTTCTGGAGAATGACTTTGTTGTACTGCGGGAATGGAAACTTTTCTGGTATTACCTACTGCCCTTGTCCTGGAAGGTAAGAGTACTTCATATTCCCCAGGAATAACACTACGTCTCAAAGGAACAAGGGATTTATCATCTGAAGAGTCAAGAAACCGACTTACTGTGGATAATTGACTGGGAATTTGGTCAAATATTTGAGAGGATTTGCCTAAAACTGTTTTATGCCGGATTGAATCCGTGATAATGGTCGTCCCCTCCCATTGTGTAAGCTCAGTAGTCGATGTTGGTGCCAGAAACCCATAGAGTAAGTCAGGCGGGTCCTCTAACGAAGTCGTAGGTGGACCACAATTCTGCTGCAGAAAACAGCAAAGTACTAGTAGTATGATTATACTAAAGTTCTTTGGGTTACCTGACATTTAAGAGAATCGATTAAAATCTATTATATCTACAAATCACGTGTAGTCCTGAGTGAATTCTCTGGCAAACTTTAATATCTGAATTTAGGACAAATCCTCAATAATCATTGGAAAAATAACTTTCAATCAGGCTTTCCTCATCTGGAATGGCGTACTACCTTACGTTTTATCCCCCTATCAAAACAAATATTCTCCTCCTCATCTGAATCGAATCCTAAATGAAACAATAATGAATCAACACGACACAATGGTGAAACATGATCATGTAAACATTGAACATTTTTGCAGGATCAAAATGGACAAATAATGGAAGCCACCGACAGTAAGAATAAGATCTCAATAGTTTTAGCCGGAATCATCGGCAATGTCCTAGAGTGGTATGATTTTGCAATTTATGGCTTCTTCGCCCCCATTTTGGCACAACAATTCTTTCCATCGGAGAATGCGACCACTTCACTCATTGCATCATTTGGCGCATTCGCTGCCGGTTTTCTGATGCGTCCTATAGGAGGTGCAATTTTTGGCATTATTGGAGATAGGTTTGGGCGGAAGAGGGCTATGAATCTTTCTGTACTATTGATGGCATTCCCCACATTTCTAATAGGTGTAATGCCAACACATCAACAGATCGGAGTGGTTGCTGCTGTGCTTATTGTAGTCCTTCGAATGCTGCAAGGACTATCCGTGGGAGGAGAATATACTAGCAGCATTGTCTACCTCGCAGAAAGTGCTCCCCAGAATAAAAAGGGTCTCTTTTCCAGTGCATCCCTTGTGGGAGCTACCGGAGGTATTCTCTTAGGTTCGTTTTTAGGATCAGTTATTTCAGGTATACTATCGGAAGATCAGCTACAGGCGTGGGGTTGGCGAATTCCATTCCTACTGGGAATATTGGTGGCCGGTGTTGGATATCTGCTGCGAAAGCATATGCCCGAGACTCTGGAAAAACAGGAGAAAAAAACCCATCCATTGAAGGAACTAAAAACTAACTGGAAATCGGTGCTGCATGTAAGTACACTTAACTTACTAGTGGCTGTCGCCTTTTACGCAATATTCGTGTTTGCAGTATCGTGGCTTGTACAGTATGTGCAAGAACCCCGAACCACCGCTCTGAGATTGAATACTTATAGTATGATAGTTCTTACAATCGCAGTACCCTTCTTTGCCTGGTTATCTGATATTTTTGGTCGAAAGCGCATTCTACTGATTGGATCTATCGGCCTGGTAGTTCTTGCCTATCCCCTGATATGGATGATGCATCACCAGGATTCATCTCTAATATTTCTGGGACAAGCAGGTCTGGCGATTATTTTGGCTTGCTATGCCGGACCTTTGCCAGCGCTCCTTACGGAGATGTTTCCCGCACATATTCGTGTTACAGCTGTCAGTGTGGGGTATAATATCACTTACGCTATATTCGGAGGGACTACGCCAATGGTCGCCCTGTGGCTCATTCAAAAAGAACATAACGATGTGGCATTTGTCGGGTACATCATAGCGGCTGCGGCCATATCTGCAATCGCCGTTCTATACATTCGACAATCTCAACTGTCTCCCAGTCGTGCCTAATCATACTGGATTAGAAGATGCAATTCGCACGGCATAAATCGAGCTTGATAAATAAGATTACAGGACGACTGACGATCTGAAGTAAGGAGCTAAGAGAGTAGATCGTAGTACTAATGATTGATCTACCAAACTGAGTTGTAACAACAAGAGGATGGTATTATTGACGAGCAGATTCTGGCAAAGAATCTACAAAGATTGTCTAAATGGCAGCATTTTGAAAACTCATGGGTAAGATCTGCATTTCAAATGCTTTACGCACGAGTGCACATGCGTTTCGAGAATTAAACTTGCTAATTAACTGTTTCCGGTATCCTTTCACGGTATGAGGACTCAGGTAGATTTGACCACTAATTTCCTTATCTGTGTATCCCAGAGAAATCAGTTCCAAAATTACTTTCTCACGATTAGTAAGCTTTTCAGACATCTCTTTTTGAATCATTTGCTACAAATATCCAAAGCTCAATCGAATGTGAATCTCTCTTTTGTTGCAAAAAGGTGGGATATTGTTTCAGAGTATTTGAAATTCTGCAATGACCTGAAAGTATGGTTCACTCTAGTTGAATAATCATGATTCCCTTAGAAGGAATCAACAAGGAATGACTCAAATCAAATGAATCATCAGAAATAATCTCCGTTCCAATGACATAATTAGAAAGGCATTCACGGAATCTATCAAGGTTCAGGACTACTTCATTGGTATTACTTGAAAGAATAACCATAACAGAGTTCGAATCGTCATATCTAAAATATACATAGATTCCGTCCTGAGGCTCATAATGCATTAATTGTCCACTATGTATTACTGACTGATCTTTTCTCCAATGAAGAAGTTCTCTCACAAATTCTTGGGCTTTATGTGCCTCCTGACTCAGTCCTTCACCACTAAAACCGTTCATAGAATCTCCCTCCCATCCTCCTGGAAAGTCGGATCTTATAATACCATGACTATTTGATCCCGTATTTGACATAAGAATCTCGGTGCCATAGTATAATTGCGGGATTCCTCGCATAGTGAGGATGTAACCGATAGCCATCTTAAATAAATCAAAGTCTTCTCCCAGTTGAGTGTATACACGACTCATATCATGATTATCTGGAAATATCACCAGCTTGGATGGATCAGGATAGTGATAATCCTGGGCAAGCATTTCATAAAGTCTTATCAGACCTGATCCATCCGGTTCCCGAAGGGCTGGTGACAGTGTCATCGTCATAGGAAAATCCATGAGTCCGGGCAAGCAAGAATTGTTACCGTCGGGGTTTGATTTGCCAGCTTGCCAATAGGCTATAATTGAAGGGTCTGAGACCCATTCTTCACCCACAATATTAAATGAGGGATATTCTTTCATTATGGCACAGGTCCAATCTGTCATGAACTCTCTATAAGGATAAGAGTAAGTATCCTGGCGAATACCAGATAAGCCTGCATATTCGATCCACCAGATTGAATTTTGAATGAGATAGGTGGCTACAAAAGGATTTCGCTGATTAAGATCAGGCATGGTGGGAACAAACCATCCCTCCACCATTCTGGAGCGATCGACCTCAGATACATAGGGATCCAGCAAGGTACTCTTACGATGATTCGTCTGAACATATTCTCCATTAGAGTTATTAAACCAATCATCGGATGGAATATCTTTTGCCCACAGATGTTCAGAACCACAGTGATTTACGATGATATCCATAATCATCTTGATGCCCAGTTTTGATGCCTTATTACTAAGCTCTACATAGTCCTCATTCGACCCGAAACGGCCGTCAACCTTATAATAATCTGTCGTCGAATAACCGTGGTATGAGGTGTCAAGTTGATCATTTTCCAGTATAGGATTCAACCAAATGGCTGTAAATCCCATATCCTGGATATAATCCAGGTGATCCATGATCCCTTGAATGTCACCTCCATGGCGGCCTAATTCCGCTGATCGATTCAATCCTTCCTTCATAGTATCCAGTTCATCGTTGGAAGGATCACCATTTGCGAATCGATCGGGAGTGATCAAGTATAGTACATCAGAATTGTCGAAGCCTTCTCTAATACTTGAATTTGGCTTTCTATTTCTCAGTTCATAGGTATATTCAATCACTCCTTCTCCATTGTCATTGTGAAAAGAGAAATTCAATTCACCAGCTCTTGAAGTGTCGTCCAGTATCAGATCGATAAATAAGTAATTGGGATTTGAAAGCCTGTGTAAAGCCTGGAGGTGTACATCATTTCTCTTAATAATGGGATTCAATTTTGCAATATTTTCACCATATACCATTAACTGCAAGTTCTTTTCTTGCATTCCCACCCACCAGAAGGGAGGCTCAATAAATTCTACCGTCTGCGCCTTTACTAATCCACAAAGAGTAGGCGCAAAAAATATTAATAGAGACAGAAGTAGCGCTCTCATAAAAATTTCATTTAGTGCTCCAAGAAACCACCAAAATTCAAATCAAGGTGCTGGCCAGATTGACATTCCTGGTAATCAAGCAATAAAATACAAGGAAAATCGGATTAGAGATACAAACAGTCTAATTGAGCAGACTAAAAAGTAGTTGCACGAAAATAATCTTGGTTATCAATGCCACAGGAAGCATCGTGGTAAAGCCAATATTTGGCAATTTGTTTCCGGCCCGATCCGTCGCAAAATCGAGGATAGCCGGTTGGTTGGCCACCATACCGGTCAGAAAACTAAAAGGAATTCTTACCAATTTGAATCCAATCAACAAGGTGATAATACCTGTCATAATGCTAACAATTACACTCGAGAGGAAAATATAACCACCTCCTCCGCCTTGAATCGTACTCAAAAAGGTGTGACCAGAGTTGATTCCAATACCTGCCAAAAGAAGTGTCAATCCAAATTGTCTAAGAGTTAGGTTAGCGCTAAAAGGTAATGTCCAAACAATAGGGCCAGTCCTTCTGAGAGTACCTAGAATAAGTGCCACCAGCAGTGGCCCTCCGGCAAACCCTAGTTTAAAGTCAGTCCCCCCAGGCAGGTGAAACTCAATCAATCCCAACCACAAGCCCAAAGCCATCCCCAACCCAAAGGACAAGAGATTAACATGACTGAGTTTCTCATACGAGTCACCAAAAAGATTAGAGATCTTTGGAAGATCTTCTCTCCTTGCCACAAATCGTACCTGATCACCTAATTCCAGAATGGTGTCTCCGGTGGCAAGCAGGTCAATATCACCTCGTCGATATCTGGATATGATAGCAGAGAACTTTTCATGCAAATTGAGAGCTGCCAACTTCTGACCGGCAACGGCGGGATTCGAAACAAAAATACGAGCCGTATCATAGACCGGATCCCCTGTGATTAATTCATCGGGAGCTACCTCACCCAAATCGGCAACGACACGATCCACCTCCTCGCGATTTCCCACCACCTTAATCAGGTCTCCCTCTTGTATTTCGAGGCCCCAATGACTTAGGAAGATTTCCTCATTACGCATCACTCTCCCAAAGACCACCTCCCATTTCTTCTCAAGCATCAGGTCTCTCAACTGACGATTAGAGTATCTATCTGTTGTCACTCTCACGGTAAGATTTTGCATATCCTGTTCAATGGGATAAGACTTCCGAAGCATCTCCGCTTCCCCCTGATAATCGATGCGCAAAAGTCGCTCGATTACCGCCACTGCAATCATCACACCCAGCACTCCCATTGGATAACTAAGCGAAAATCCTACTACGGCTTCCTTGGAGAGTTGGGCTGCAGATACAGCATCATTATTATTTGATATGACATCGAGCAGACCAGCCAGCGCAGCTGTATTCGTGGTGACACCGGCGAACAAACCTGCGGTCGTCGAGGCATTAAATTCAAAGGCATAGTGCAGTCCGATAATAATCGCAGCACTAAGTGTCAGCATGAGGATGACAAATGACACATCTCTAACGCCGTTTTGACGAACATTCCGGAAGAATCCTGGACCACTTTGCAACCCGATTGTATATACAAATATGGTGAGTCCCAGGAAGATGATGATATCTGGAATCCGCAGATCAGGATCCAGGGCACCCACAACCAGACCCACGAAAAGCACTGCTGCCACGCCCAGGCCCATACCCTTATAGCGAATACTACCTATCCAGTAGCCCAGGGCGGCAACCACAAAAAGAAGTAATACACTATTTTCTTTAAATGCCTCAATCATTCCGGGGCAAAAGTACCCCTTTTTGGCATTTAGCCACTACGATGAAAGTATCTATTGATTCAGTGCTGTAAGCTCGGAGTATCCCGTCAGCTTACCCTTCTTATTATAGGACTCAGTCCTAACTAACCCTACACCAGGAGCATACCATTCTTTGGTCGTAGATTGCACCTTAACAATCATCTTAGATTCAGTGGTTTGCGTCAAAACCAGACAATCAAAAGTCCCCGCAGGAGTTTTGATTTCCTCCCGATCCAGGACTTCTCTATCGGTGGTATTGATGATCATATTGAAGATACCGGCCACCTTGACCTCAAGACTTGCATCATCCAGTTTGGTACCCGGGCTCACATCCAGATCCGGCACCTCATAGTTTGATGCATCGACCTCCATTTTCATGTCTTTATAGGCCCCCATAGCCACACCATCGATCTTGGATTGCATGTCAATCTCGAAGACACCACCATGGCAATACGCTTCGTAGGTACTTTCAAAGGCTTCTTTACCCTTGGCATCTTCAAAGCGAGTCTTTATAGTGAAAGTAATATCACCACCTTGTTCAGACTTCTCTGCCAGCTCATAATAAATCTTACCGCCCTCCTTCCCTTTGGCATTGTAGGATGTCATTTCCCAGGAGGCTCCTTCTTCATCCGGAATGTAGAGAGCACAGTCCTGTGCTGATGACAAGTAAGAATAGCCAATCAAACTCAAGAAAACAATCAATTTCTTTATCATATGTCAAATCATTAGACTTCAAGTTCTAATTATTTCGGAGATATGCAATTGATACGCAGATGCCTTAACGTTAAAATTAATAACTTGGACTGGATGATTTCGACTTCTATTCATCCATCAATCGTATCCTATGAAAATCCTGACTTCAATTATGGTGGTACTTCTTGCATCTGTTACTTTGTCTGCGCAGACTGGGAAAAAAGAGCGTATCAAGGTGCATAGTGCCGCACTGGAAGGAAACCTAGTCGGTGATAATCCAACCCGAGATGTCACAGTGTATCTGCCTGCTTCATATGAAGATACTGAGAAGCGCTTTCCTGTGGTATATATGCTACATGGATTTACTGATGATGACAGTAAGTGGTTTGGGTGGGAAGAGCATTGGATCAATCTTCACGAGTTGTTGGACGAGTCCCTGAAGGAAGAAGAGATAAATGAGATGATAGTGGTGATGCCCAATGCTTACAATCTATTTAAAGGAAGTATGTATTCCAGTTCGCCCACAATTGGCGATTGGGAAACATTTATATCCTCAGAGCTAATCTCATTTATTGACGATCACTATCGCACCATTCCAAATCGTGAAAGCCGGGGCCTGGCAGGTCATAGTATGGGTGGATATGGTACCATTCGCCTGGGGATGAAATTTCCTGAAGTCTTTTCGAGTATTTATATGCTAAGTGCCTGCTGTATGGAAGGTAGTGTGACCAGTGACCCCGCATTTATGGATCGAATCAAAGCTGTTGACGAAATAGCCGAACTGGACGACGCATCATTTGGTGTCATGGCAAATCTGGCCTCATCAGCAGCCTGGGCACCAAACCCTAACAAACCTCCTTTCTATTTAGATCTACCTTTCGACTCGACAGGGATCCGTCATGATATTGCATCAAAACTTGCAGCGAACCGTACACTGTATACTATTGAACAGTACCTCACTAACATAAAAAAACTGACTGCTATAGGGATGGACGCAGGGCTACAAGATGTGGGCATAAGTAATGCAACCAAAAAGCTACACGAGCTCCTGTTGAGCTACGGTATCGATCATCAATACGAATCCTACGAGGGAAATCACCTCAATCGAATTGCTGAAAGAATTCAAACAAGGGTACTTCCTTTTTTTAGCCAGCATCTAAAATTTGAATAGGACTTTACTCTAGGGATAGGGGGCAATTAATACCATCGGACTATAAATCCACCTCAGGCTCGTCGAAGGTCACCTCCTCTATCCAGATATTGCGATACAATACTTCATGGCCCTCGGCTTGCAACTTTATACCTCCGGGTCTGTCCGTGATGCCTACTCCATTCTCATTGCCACCGTCCAGTCCACTGTTAGGGCCTCCCCAGACCTTACTGATGGACACATTTTCATGTACTTTCTCACCATTAAAATATAGCGTAACGATCGGTTGCTCGGTTCTCTTTCCATTTTCAAATCGAGCCGCTCTGAACGCTATGTCGTAAGAGTTCCATTTTCCCAGACCATTGTAGAGATGATAGGGAGCCGCTCTTTCGTTAATTACGGCTGCCATACCGTGTGAGGTAGAGTCCCCATCCAACACTTGAATCTCATACCGATTTTGGAGATATACCCCACTATTACCCCCTTCATTTTCAATTAAAAATTCTACGTGTAATTTAAAGTCACGGTATTTCTTTTTAGTGACAATATCTGCGGCGCCATATTTTCCTCCGGCACCAGATGGATCATTACTACTCATCGCCGTACCGTCATCGACCGGATCTGAAACAATCTTCCATTTGATGGGGAGGGTTGCCGCCAATCGGGGTCCATCCCAATAGGTCCATTTGTCATCCAGCATTTCACGGGATCCATCAAAGATCACTTCAGCTGCACTGGATGCTTCTGCGCCCACTCCTATCTGTGCTGAAGAACTGTATGTGATCACAAGACAAATGATAAGTGTCAGGGGAGAAAGGAACTGTCTTTTCATAATGGATTGAATGGATTAATCTAAAAGAAAAGGAAGGAGAAAAACCCCTTCCCTACCTAAATATATTTATAATTTTGATTTCATCGACCTAGCTAATCTTCATAGCCTTTCGTTCCTTATCTCCGTCTTTAAAGGTCAGACCACTTCGGCCATTTTCATCTGACATGAAGTGAATGGATCTAGATCCCCAAGATGAACCCGAGGGGACAAATGTATTATCACCTTGATATTCCAAGTTTACTCCATAGAGGTCATTCTTCAACCACAATTTATTTTCATGAATGAAAAATTCGTGCGTCCTGTCACGTTCTGTCTCTTTATATTTTCCAGCCAGGCGTTCCAACACTGCTTTTTCCAGAGAAAACTCCTTCTGCATAATTACATTGAATGGCACTTCAATGACCCCGTCATCATTTTTAAAAATCTCAAAAATCCTGCTCTTTGCATTAGGGTCCTTGCTGGAAGGATCTTTATCAAGCCAGGGATCTCCACTGAAATAAAGTTGGGTCACCAGGCTCTGATATCCCGGAGCCGAGATCATCAAATGATAATGTGCAGGCCTATAATTTCCTCCCCCGGCATCATAGGGTACAGGCATCTGCGTTCGGAAGCTGTAAGATCCATCACTTGAAGCGTATGTTGTACCTCTGCAATTATATTCATCCGACTCATTATCGTAGACTTCATTGGCGTCACAATGCCACAGTTCGACTTTAGCATTTTCTAACGGGGTCTTGCAGTCATCATGATAGATTGCACCACGCAATGATACCTCATCACCCATCACTGATCCGTTGATCAAATCAGACCGTACCGGTGCATCAGGTCGATAAAAAGGTCCCAATATATCGGTGGTTGTCTTGCAATCCCCTTCGAAATGATGACCGTTAAATCGCACAAATCCCGTGGTACTCACAGCTACTGCGGTCAATGACATTCCTTTTACAAATGTTCTTCGTTTCATAATGACCTTATTTCTCAAAAAGATACAAAACGATGGCAGAAAAATTCAGCAATCTTCCCCCCATTTACAAAACCATTCTCGACATAACCACATTAGTCCTGGCAGCTGAAACACCGGTGCTTGGGCAAGTACCCCGCCCCAAGAGGTCATCGACCACGGTCTGAATGAGTGGCTGCTGTATGTGTTTGGGCATTTCAAACTCAAATACTTCTCGTCCCCCTTTGTCTGTCTCCAATATCACCTTGTTGTCTCCAAAATTTTGGTACATGATCTTGCCTTTTGAGCCAATCAACGTTGTCATTTCCTCTGTAGCCACCTGTGCGGTAGTAAAACACCACATTCCCATGCCCAGTACCCCGCTCTCGAAGGCAAAACTGCCGGATACAATATCTTCTGCCTCATAGGCACTGTCTTGATTTTTGGCAAATCCACAAGTTTCTGCAATTGGACCCAGCAAATAATCCAAAAAATCTAACTGATGTGAAGCCAGATCAAAGAAATA
The DNA here is from genome assembly GCA_050298535.1 of Saprospiraceae bacterium. Lineage (GTDB taxonomy): Bacteria > Bacteroidota > Bacteroidia > Chitinophagales > Saprospiraceae > JABDMH01. Next base: position 71,062 of record JBNKUI010000082.1, on the reverse strand, counting down.
ACCCGCTCCCGCAATGGACGGATCTACGCGCCAGTTTTGATCTTCCACAGGTTGATACAATTCGGCTGTTTTCAACAGACTGATCTGCACCGCCCGAATATCTCCGATTACGCCCCCATCGACTAATGCCTTAATTTTTAAAAAATTTGGCAAGCACCTGCGATAGTAGGCTACATACAGGGGCACACCATACTTCTCACATGACTGAATCATCATAGCGCATTCCTCATTAGTACGTGCCATGGGTTTTTCAACATAGACCGGCTTACCCGCCTCAGCCACCTTGCGCGTCAACTCAGCATGAGCATTTGGAGGTGTGGCAATATATACCGCATTGATATCCGGATCATGGATCAGCTGATCCGCATCATCATACCATTTGGGCACATCATGTCTTCGGGCATAATCTTCTGCCTTGTCCCCATTACGTCGCATCACCGCCACCAGAGACGAGTCATTTATCAACTGCATGGCAGGAGCACTTTTCACCTCACACACATCACCTACGCCTAAAATGCCCCAGCGAATTGAATCACCTTCTATTTTCTTTTTCATTTATTTTCCTGTTTGCTAAAAAAGGGGGAGACAGAAGACAGTTCTCTGTGCATCCCTCATATTTCTTGGCTTTCTCAACTGCTAAACTAGCCACGGGAAGCGATCTCCTGCTGAATTTCTTCAAGGAACGGCTTCAAGCGTTCTCTAGGATCCGATGGCGGTAGTGTTTCAATAGGAATATAGCCCCTATATCCCACATCCATAAAAATGTCAACCAGCTTCTTCACATTGGTGCGTTCCTGCTTATCATTTTTATAGACAAACTCCTTGATCTGCCAGGTCCTTGCATAAGGTGCAAGTGCACGGACCTCGTCATAGGGGTCTGTCAGTCTCTGACTTCCAATATCGAGTTCTAAGCCAAACCATGGGTCCTGTACCTGGTCCAAAACGGACTTCACTTCATCCACGCTTCGGAGGACGTCAAAGTGATTTTGAAGGACGATCATCACACCATGATCCCGGGCAAAGTCCACGCATTGCCAGAGACAATCCACAATCCATTTATGTACCTCCGATCTGGGCACTCCCTCCGGCATCTTGGCTCCAGCAAATACCCGTAGAGCAGGAGCGTCAAGCTTGGCCGACACTTCCACCCATCGCTTGGTGAGTTCGACATTATCCTGTCGGGCTACACGGTCAGACAATGCAAAATCATTTCGAATGCCAGTACCGCTGATGTCCAGCCCATTCACAAAAGCGTGTCGCTTGATCTCGTAAACGTAGGCATCACTGGGCACATCGGGATAGCCGGGAAAATAGTAACCTGTGGGGTCCACTGCATCAAATCCAATCTCAGCACATAGGTCAAATGCCTCAGGCAATGTCATCGTCCCATTGGTAAGGAGTTCATTGAAAGAATAAATGTTGCAGCTGGACTTGATTTTTGCCCTGGATTGTGCCTGGAGCTGATCTTCAGCCCCATATAACGGAAGACAGGCCGAAATGGAAGATCCCAGCGTAAGACTACTGATAAATTTTCGACGTTGCAATTTGTTCTGTTTTAGTTGTATTAATTGATAGGTACTTTGAAAGTAATAAAAAGGATTACATTGGTCTTCAGAACAGAGGAATGAATACTATGCGAGCAATAATCTGTGAGTCCCCGGGTAATCTGCAAGTTTTTGAGAAAGAGAAACCCACCCCTGCTCCCGGCGAAGCCCTTTTAAAGATTAAGCATGTCGGTATATGCGGTACCGACCTACATGCCTACGCAGGCAATCAGGCCTTTTTCACCTATCCGAGGATTCTGGGTCATGAGCTGAGCGCAGAAGTCGTTGAAATTAATGGTAGCGCTGATCATCTGAAGGCTGGAGATCGCGTCATTATCATTCCCTATATACATTGTGGCTCTTGTCGAGCATGTATGGCAGGAAAAACAAATTGCTGTACCTCCCTAAAGGTATTCGGTGTGCATATTGATGGAGGAATGCAGGAATTCATAACCTATCCTTCGGACCTATTAATTGCAGCCCCGAACCTGACACCTTCGGCTATGGCAATCATCGAGCCCCTTTGTATTGGCTGGCACGCCGTAAAGCGTGCTGATATACAAGAAGGTGATGTGGTGGTCGTGTCAGGATGTGGGCCTATTGGTCAGGGTATCATCTGGTCCGCAAAATATTCTGGTGCCATGGTGATCGCCTGTGATCTCAATGAATTTAGGCTGAAGCAAGCTGTCCAGCATTTTGGAGCGGATCATTCCCTGGTTGTCGGACCGGACATTCAAGACCAATTGCATCAAATTACGAAGGGAAAAATGGCTGATGTGACTTTTGATGCTACTGGCATCAAACCGGCTATGGAAAAGGGTGTCGATTACGTCGGCGCCGGAGGTAAATACATACTCGTCGGTTTATACAATGGAGATCTTGCATTCCATCATCCATCTCTGCATGCCCGTGAAATATCCCTCCTATGCAGCAGAAATGCGACCCGGCAAGATTTTGAAGAAGTTATTAACACAATGGATGAGTATGGGTTTCCCCTTGAAAACTATGTAACCCACAAGGCCGCTTTTGTAGATTTTTCAGCAAAGATCAACCAGTGGAGCAACCCAAAAAACCAAGTCATTAAGGCGATGCTGGATCTATAGATCCATCAAACCTTCACACTGATGCTCCGAATTGCCCTTTCAAAGGATGCGACCGTTTTGTCAGTATCATCATAGGTCGTAGCCCAGGAACAAATACTCACTCTGATGACGCGCTCTCCTTTCCAGGTAGATCCACCGACCCAACAAACTCTTTCCTCCTGAATGGCCCTTAGTACCTCATCGGTCTTCGCATCGCTTTCTGTTTTTACCAGCACCTGATTAAAAACCACCTGATTGGGTATTTCAAAACCATCGATCGCTGACAATTTTTCCGTAAGCTGGTGAGCTCGAAGGCACATGGTGGATATCATCTCAGCAATACCTTTCTTACCCAGATACTTGAGGGCTGCCCATAGTTCAAAAATGCGGGCTCTGCGCGACATTTCGGGCGTATAAAACATCCCATCCCGATCCGCTCCTTGTACAAGGTAACCACCCGACATATGAAGCGCACTGATGAGGGCCTCGCGATCTGCACATAAAATAATACCGCTATCATAGGGTGCATTGAGTGTCTTATGCGCATCTACTGCCCAGGAAGTACCATGTTCTAATCCATTGACTAACCATTTGAGATTAGGTACGGCAGCAGCCCACAGACCAAAAGCGCCATCAATATGTATCCAGGCTCCCGCATCTTTTCCTTTCTTACAAAGAGCACTCAAATTATCGAATGAACCACTATTGACATTCCCTGCCTGCAGAATCAAGATCGTCCTATCGTCCAATGCAGGGACCTGATCTACCTGTATACGTCCCTGATCATCCACATCGATCCATTCCACATTACCTTGACCAAAGCCCAACAGAGATATGGCTTTACGAATGGTACTGTGTGCATCCTTTCCCGTTACAATGCGAATGGGGGGCGCATTCAATAATCCATCTTCATTCACATCCCATCCCTGATTTTTGTAGATACGATACCGAGCCGCAGCCAACCCACAAAAGGATGCCATGGAAGAACCCGAGACAAATCCCGCCGCTGTACTTGCTGGTAGACCAAAAAGATCGACTAACCATCTTTCCACCGTCATCTCCAGACGGGCACTTATGGGAGATAGCACCTGCATAGCTCCATTTTGATCCCAATAGGCAGTCATAATCTTAGCTGCCAGAGATGCCGGCAAAATACTGCCATTCACAAATCCAAAATATCGGCCACCTACTTGTGTGAGTGTTGCAGGGGCACCATATTGATTCAGTTGATCTATAATTTTCTCACTCCCTGTTGCTTCATCAGAAAGCTCCTCGTCAAAGATTTCAAGACTTTTTAGAGCGGCATCCGAGGGGTAGACGGGACGATCAAACACTTTATCCAGATATTGCTGACCAAAAGATTGGGCTTCGTCATATAATTCAAATCGCCGAATGTCATTAAAAATCCGGTCCTGAATTTCCGTAGTATTTTTCATCGTGGGATTTTCTGCTTAGTAAGTGGCCGTCAAATATTCCAAATACTTTCGGACATTTTGCGCCTCCATAGTATTATATTTTAACGAAAGCGTCTTCTCCACTTCTTTAGCATACTCATGAAATAAATCCATCATTTGAAACACAGCCTTCCACATATTCTCAGGATGATGGTCACTACATGTGCTTAAAATGGCTTGCCATTCCTCATGCGGAAAGAACTTCCCCAATAGCTTGCCTGCTTTGCCGGTATACAGGGGAAATCCGTGCCGGACGCCCGCAGTCCAACCTAACATCCGCAGGAACATCTCACGAACCGGACCTTCCATCATGTGTCGGGCGTAAAAAGGTTGATTACGACATATCCCTTTGGCAACATAGGTCATCACCCACCAAAATTCATTACAGCAATCCCCATACTCTTTTTGGGAGGGTGACATTACATCATACGATCTCTGAGAGATACTCATTCCATCCAGGATCTGTGTTTTGTCCAATATGACCTCAAAAGGATCATCTAATGTAAGGGTCTCCACCCCTCCCAACTCACACAAGGTCAAATCGATACGACTAAAATCGGTAAACAACATCAGATAGGTGTAGCGACCTGAATCAACTGGTTCCGACCCATATAAGTCCATTTCGGTAGGCTTTTGTAGGATCAATCGAGGTCCAAAAACGTCGATCCAACTCGGAGCCGATAAGAAAGGCTGGATTTCGTCTACCAGGAATACGATGTCGAAATCCTGAAAATCATCCATAGGTTGGGTATTATCGGCTCTTGATCCCTCCAAAATAACGGCCTGAATTCTATCCTCAGCCAATGCCACCTTCCTAATCAATGTCATCATCTGTGCAGTGGTACGTCTCTCCATATCTTTTCTCTTTCTATTCATTGAAAATACATTTATGGATAATAGTGTCTCCGGGTCTGCAATCATTTCGACCCCAGATCGTTTAAATGCTTGTTCAGCAGGTAGAATATCCCATGCTGTTGCGAACACAGTCAGGCAATATTACCTTTAGTGAACAATAAAATCGAAGTGCTCCTCATGTTCCGAGCTCGGTTATTACTTTTTCTTCTACTTCCTACGACCTTGTTACAGGCTCAACCTATCATTGATAACTTTGAGCAAAACAATCTGGACAACTGGACACTTATCTCCGGAAATGCCGAAATCAGCGCCGACATTGCCTATGCCGATCTTTATTCTGTACGATTATTTGAGCAAGACGATGGGGATGTGGCGACTAGTATGATCCGGCACAAAACCTTTGACCAAAGCTGGGGACGATACAAAGTCAAGTGTTATGCAGATGGGCCGATCTCAGACGTTATCTTCCGCTTTCAATACATCAATGAAAACAACTACTACGAAATCATCTGCAACCCCACGATGACGGACAATCCTATGCTGGCATTGAATAAGGTGGTGAATGGGAACTACGAAAATCTGGTGGAAATACCCCCCATTGTGAGTCTGGACCGATGGTTTCAAATCACACTTAGTCGGACTTGTGCCGGTGAAATCATTGTGCTGATTGACGATGTAGAACAGATCCGTGTGATTGATAATGATATTCGAGAGCCCGGTTCGATAGGACTCGGAGCCTGGGCAGAGTCCACCTATTTTGATGATTTGACCTACGAGGACATGGGAGGGAATATCATCGTCAATCTGGAGGAAACTATTTGCAGCGGTACCTTCTATAGCCTTGGAGACAATCGTTATGGTGAAACTGGTTTCTATTCCGATACGATCATTAGCCCCACGGGATGTGATAGCATCATTAATCTCGATCTCGAAGTGAAAGTGCACTACCTAAGCACAATCAGGGATACGATATGTGCCGGTGAAACTGTCGACTTTGACGGTCAAATTCTGGATCGTACAGGGAGATATGTACGAGAACTTGAAAGCCAGTTCGGTTGTGATAGTATTGTAGAATTTGTGCTATTAGTGTTGGGAGGTGATACGATCCGCACCGATACCGCTATCTGCGAGGGAGATTTCATGGTCTTTGGAGATGATACCATCAATACACCTGGGTTTTATTACGACACCCTGTCATCTAATGGGGAGTGTGTCGGTGTGTTTGAACTACTGTTAGAGGTTGTGGATGCCATCTTTTCACTGGGCCCGGATCAGTCCGCTTGTTTTGATCAGGGCCAATCACTCACGCTATCAGTGGATGGACAGGAAGATCTGCAATGGTCAGATGGCACTGAGGGGAGTTCATTCACGGTACGTGAGCCCGGCGTATACTGGGCTGAGGCATCCTTCGGATCCTGCATGATCAGAGATAGTATCGCCTTTGTCAACCTATGTGATGAAATTCCAAAAGTGTATATCCCCAATGGCTTCTCACCCAATGGAGATAGTCAAAATGATATCTTCTGTCCCCAGTTCGCAACCGGTGGTCTGCCTTATGATTTGCGCGTTTTCGATCGTTTTGGCGGTCTCATATTTAGTGCTGACGACTTGAATCCCGGGCAGGGATGGAATGGAATGATCAATGGAAAGGAGGCACCGATGGCCGTGTATCTCTATCTGATAGAAATCGATGGCGAGAAATATACCGGAGACATTACCATCATCAGGTAATTCTATTTCGCTTCACTCAAGCTGGCATCCGGTAGAAAATAGTTTTCTGGCACATTCAGATTAAAATCATAGGATTCCACAGTGAGAATATGTCCTATACTCTTGCCGGGAGGCTCATTTTGAAAAAAGAGGGTGACTTTATGAGGTAGCGTAAAGTCTCCAACCTTTCTGAAGTCGGTATAATGGGCTGTAGCGGTGGGAAACTTCCCCTGATCCCGCACGGTAAACTGCAGGTACTCTACCCGAGAGGTCTCCTGATTAATGAACAATAGGTACTGATCCAGCTCTCGCTGTGGGTCCAGTGTATTCCAACTCATCATCATCCGATCATAGTTCTTTCCTTCGATCTTTGTCGTGCCACCGTAGGCGTATGTACTGGCTTCCCGGATTCGAAAAGGAAATTCGTAAAAGTACACTTGAGTAGGCAGATGGAATTCGATCGCCCGGTTCTTTTTGAAAACGGGACTACCATCGACCATTTCGTACGTTACCCATTGCTGTACCCCATAGATGTCACCCGATTGCTTTCCTGACAACAATTCGATCCGGACATTATCTTGCAATGGCTGCCAATCAAGTTGAAAATCTACCTTGCGTTCCTTCCACGGATTCACCAGCAGTCTCCAGTGCCAGGTAGGCCATTCATCACTACCGTTGACACGTACTGAGGTCAACGCATTCCAGTTTTCCCATCCCCCATAGGCCTCCTCTACTTTGGCAATAAGGTCCTCGATCTTTTGATCATCTTTGGTGGAAGGCATATCACCATAAATATCAGCCAGTTTGCAACTACCGAGTAGTAGGCACAAGAAAAAAACTAAACCTATCAAGTCAAGTGAAACCCGCATTTGGTCTATTTATTCTACATGGAAAATATTACCCGGAAAGGTAGAGAACAATTCCACTACCAATATGCTGACTTGACGACAAAAAATGGATCTTTGTCTCACTAATAATGTAAAACCTTATGGAGGAGCTGCAATTTCATCTTAACCGTCCTTATATCGAACTCGCCAAACTCCTCAAGTTGATGAGTCTGGTAGGGACCGGCGGTGAGGCCAAGATCAGAATACAGTCTGGCGAAGTGATGGTAGATGGTGAGGTGGAAACCCGGCGTGGCAAGAAGATCACCGCCGGCAGTACTGTCACTTTTGATCAGTATCAGATAAGGGTGATTTCTGCAGAAAATTGATGCGCGACTGTAACTACTCTGACCTTTGTACGTCCAATGAGTACACCAACAACTGAAAGCATGTCATTAATTTTAAAGTCTTTTTGCGGATTTCTTTGTTGCAGATCCTCCTCATAGCTTAGGCTATGACTGTGGTTTTGCGCCTCGAACTTCATCAAAAATCCTATTAAAATTATCTAACACATTCCAGTAGTTGTTGTACTAACTATATAAATCAATCTGATCATGAAGAAACTTTACGTTTTTAACCTCATCCTCATCCTAAGTTTTTTATCGAAAGATCTCCTTGGACAAGCTGAGCCTATTAGAGATTTTGACAAGGTTGTTTTAAGTCCTTATATCGCATTGGAATTGATACAGGGTGATCATGCTGACATATCTTTCGATATCGATGGAGTGGATGAAGAGGACGTCATGTATGATGTGTCTGGAGGGACCCTCCGTATCTATCTAGAAGGAGCTCGGACCTTTAACAGACGCTCATTTGATCGGAATGATGGTTATATGCTGGATCACTACCGAAATGCGGAAGTTACCGCCTATGTCACGTACAGAACACTTCGAAAGCTGATAGTAAAGGGAGACGATGATGTAAACATTCGCGGTACGATTGACCGACCCAGTTTTCTCATGCGGGTGTACGGAGATTGCGATGTATATGTAGAGGATCTGCGGACCGAACATTTCAAAGCCGGCCTATACGGAGAAAACAAACTCAACATCGAACGGGGTGATATCGGCGAACAAGTATATGCACTTTTTGGTGATAATCGGGTTAATGCCGTTGATGTGGAAACGGGCAGCATTCGCACGACAAGCTTCGGTGATAATAATATTAAGGTGAAGGCCCGGGATTTTGCCATTACTTCATTTGGTGATGGAGAAGTGGCCCTGGCGGAAGGTACCAGAGTGCGTAGAAAGTTTTCCTTGGGGGATATGAATTTGCGACATATCCATTGAGGTAGCATTTTCCTACACTACAATTTCTAGCCAAGGTCTCGTCACCTTGCGAAGGTCTATTGGATAAAACAATTTGAGATTTTTTTGTATCCTGCCGAATGGGTGTTGTCTATATTGCACCGTAGTCCTGAGTTACGGATAGTTTAGAATTCAGGTCATGATTTTCAAACCTTCTAATTTTCACCATGCTGCGAAGAACTCTCACTTTTACATTTATCGTATTTCTCACTACATTACTATCCGCTCAGGATGGCCACCTGGGATTCTACCGATACCCCACTCTACATAATGATCTCATCGTATTTGCCGCCGAGGGCGATCTATGGTCGGTATCCAGCGAAGGTGGGCTGGCCCAGCGACTGACGACCCATCATGGCGAGGAGACGCACCCCCACATTTCTCCGGATGGCAAGACACTGGCCTTTAGTGCTTCTTATGAAGGGCCAACAGAAGTATATACAATGCCCATTTCGGGTGGTCTTCCTACCCGTCAAAGCCACGAAACCGAGGCTTCAGGGGTAATGAACTGGACGCCGGATGGTCACCTCCTATACACCACGAGGCAATATGCCACACTGCCCGACCATCAGAGTATCAAACTAAACATTGGTACCGGTGCGAGAACTATTATTCCGCTCAGTCAGGCTACGGAAATGTGCAGTGATGGGTCTTCCAAGCGATACTTCTTTGTCAGACCTTCCTACCATGGGAATGTCACTAAGCGATACAAAGGAGGCACGGCAAGAATGATCTGGAAGTACGAAGAGGGTGATACTGAAGCCACCAACCTCACTGCAGAATATGATGGTGAAAGCCATCGCCCCATGTTTTACAATGATCGGGTGTATTTTATATCAGATCGTGATGGCATCATGAACCTATGGTCGATGAATGCAGAGGGTGATGATTTGACTCAACACACCCACCATGAAACCTTTGATGTCAAATACGCCAGTATGCATAATGACAGGATCGTCTATCAAATGGGGGCAGACATTTGGATGTATGACATCAGTGATGATGAAAGTAGCCAGATTGAAATCAGGATAGTATCTGATCTCGAGCAACTGCGTGAAAAATGGGTGGAAGATCCTTCGGATTATATTACACACGTTGATATTCATCCGGATGGCGAAGGTATTGTCCTTACCGCCAGAGGAAGGGTCTTTGTGGCTCCTTCCAAGTCGGGTAGATTTGTCCAAATAGGTCGCGAACAGGGGGTCCGATATCGGGATGCTGTATATTCTGCTGACGGATCCGAAATCATATATCTCTCCGATGCCTCGGGAGAATTCGAGTTCATGAATACAGGTGCCAATGGACTGAACAGTGGTGAGCCTCTGACCACGGACGGCGATGTATTACGATTTCAGGCTCATCCATCACCTGATGGAAAGTACATAGCCTTCTCCGACCTGGCTCAGGATCTCTGGCTTTTAAACCTCGAGACCCGGGCAAAAGAGAAGATCTCTACTAACGATGAGGGAATTGGGAGTGTCAGCTGGGCTCCCGATGGCACCTGGCTGGCGTTTGAGCAAAATTCCACCAATACCTTCTCTCAAATACACTTACATGAGATTTCTTCTGGTGATCAAATCACATTGACGAGTGATCGCTCTAACAGTTTTTCTCCCACCTGGAGTCCTGATGGCAACTGGATCTATTATCTGGCAGATCGAAACTTCCAAAGTTTGGTGGGTTCTCCCTGGGGCTCCCGTCAACCGGAAGTATACCTGGACCGAAGTATCAAGCTATATCAGGTTGCACTGAAAAAAGGCTTGCGGTCACCATTCCGGTCGAAAGACGAATTGGCCAATCCATCTGAACCATCCGATACTATCTTTAGAATCGACCGTCAGGGAATTAGCCAAAGAATTTATGAACTCCCTGTGGAGCCTGGTAATTACCGGAATCTAAGTGTAAATGAGGACGCCCTTTATTTCACTAACAGATCTAGTGGACTGGATGCCTCGACAGACCTGATGACACTGAAGGTCAGTAACGAAGACCCCGAACCACAAGCCATTGTAGAGGGGATCAGAAGTTATCAATTGGCTAGCAAAGGAAAACATATCCTGATAGTGAAAGGATCAACGCCTTACATCATCAAAGCAGGCACGAGTAAAGTATCCGATCTGAGTGATGCCAAGGTGGACCTTAGTGACTGGCGATTTTCCATTGACCCCAAAGAAGACTGGGCCCAGATCTTTAAAGATGCATGGAGGATGGAGCGAGATTATTTTTATGATCCAGATATGCACGGCGTAGATTGGGATGGTATGTACGAGAAATATGCCGTGTTTTTGGATAGGGTCACCACACGGCGGGAGCTATCTGACCTGATAGGCGAGTTTGTGGGAGAACTTTCGGCGCTGCATACGAGTGTACGAGGAGGAGACCTCCGTGAGGGCGATGATGACATTGGTGTCGGGGACCTTGGTGCAAGGTTTTCAAAGGTAGATGCTGGCTTCAAAATCGAGTATATCTACAAAACGGATCCTGAGTATCCGGACGAAAGAAGCCCACTGGCTGATCCCTATCTCGATCTCACAGCGGGTGATATCATCACCGCAGTCAATGGTGAATCTGCACAACAAGTACCCCAACTCAGTGCATTGCTGCGAAATACAGCAGGGAAACAGGTGATTTTAGATGTAGAAGATATCTCGGAAGGAGAAAGCAGGCAGGTAATTGTTACCCCACTTGGCAGTAGTTATGACTTGCGATATACTGATTGGGAATATACTCGAAGAGTGGCGGTAGATTCAAGCAGTAATGAAAAAATTGGGTACCTCCACTTGAGGGCAATGGGTTCTAATGATTTGATGGAGTGGTATCGATCATTCTATCCCGTATTTAATCGACAGGGCCTGATCATCGATGTCAGGCACAATCGAGGTGGCAACATTGAAAGTCTTCTCCTGGAAAAACTGCTAAGAAAAGCCTGGTTTTACTGGAAGAGTCGATCCGGGGTACCCTATGGAAACATGCAATATGCCTTTACAGGCCACATGGTAGTACTGGTAGACCGGTTTACGGCCTCGGACGGTGAGGCTTTTGCAGAAGGATTTAAACGACTGGGAATGGGACCCGTCATTGGTACCCGCACCTGGGGTGGTGAAATCTGGCTCAGTGGTGTCAATCGTCTGAGTGATGGTGGCCTGGCACGTGCACCCATGATGGGCGTCTATAGTCCGAATGGTGAATGGCTCATTGAAGGTCATGGAGTGGTCCCGGACATAGAGATAGACAATCTGCCACATGAGACCTTCAACGGAAGAGATGCACAGTTGGAAAAAGGTATTGAATACTTGCTGGAGAAGATAGCTGAAGACCCCCGAGAAATACCCGATCCACCTGCTTTTCCTGATAAGTCATTCGAAAAATGACCCGCACTGTTCGTCTAATTGAAATCTGAAGTGACTTGTTAGAATCTCAACATTTCTCATTGCTCTGACTGGTTGATTCTATGACAAGCAGACCTACTAGGTGCTATAGCCGCTTCTAACGATGGAGTACCCTGTTAGACAGGTCAAGAGATACCTTTCGCTAGTTTCCCAGGATCTTAGTCGAATTATTTGAAATATATATCTGAAGTACTTGACCTGTGGTAGGTGATATGCTATTTTACCTAAAAAGCTGACCTTATGACCAATAGCACGTATGATCATTCACAGGTGGGGTGGATAGTTCTAATATCCCTGGGTGCCACTTTATTGGTTTTTTCGCTGCAATTTGTACTGGGACTGGGATCTCCTAAAACCAGTATACTGGGGTACCTTTTCTTCAGCGGACTCACCCTTTTTATTGCATCCTTATTCTACAAACTAAGAGTAGTCGTAAACCAGGAGGGCATACATCTGATTTATGGTATTGGATTGATAAGATTCAATATTAAACCAGATCATGTTAGGTCTGTTCGTATCGTAAGGAATCCCTGGTATTATGGCCTGGGTATTCGCATTATTCCCAGGGGAAGATTATACAATATTCATGGATTGGAAGCAGTAGAAATCAACTATGAGGATGGTCGTGAAAAATTGGTGCGGATAGGATCTGACGAAGCACATGTGCTGAAAGCATATTTGGAGAAAAAATATGCTCTATAATAATATCATGGGGATAATTCATGTTCGAAATAACGAGTACAGATATATAAACGTTAAGAATACACGGTCCAAGGGACATAAGCAAATAATGAAGTGTGGATAGCTCAATTGGAACATTTATAGAAGACATTTTTGATGACATTGCCGATGCCGTGTCTGGAAATAGACGCCGGGATCTCATGCGACAATTTGCTTATGAGAATCATTTTAGTTACAAGAAAAGGATTCACTTCCGTGACCTGGACCTGAACATTCAACTACTTCCATTATTTCAGGCTACCAAGAGTCGTAGGGTACGTAATGTTCTCACGAAGTTGGACTCTACTCAGGGTTCTATTCTCAAGATTTTCGACTTGTATCATTCACAGACACAGCGAGATCAATATACCACCTGTCTGCTGATCGATGATGATGCATTCTACTTTCCGCATTTTCAACTCCGCCCAAAATCATCTGTGGATAAGTTGAAGAACATATTTATGTATTCGAGAAGCACACTGGATGACTACCCAATCTTTAAAAAAACCCACATTCTCCGATCTGAACATCCGGAGAGTTTACATCACTATCTCACACCCACGCTTCACGACATCATAACTAGCGGTGGTATTGTCCTGGAAGGTCATCAGCAACAACTCCTATTATATAAATCTGATAAATCCATTGGTGTGGAAGATCTGGACGAATTCACAGAGCTGTGTATGACCATTTCAGATAACATTTTGCATGATCACACCAATGAACTCGTGTGAAGATTGACTATGTTTTCTCCAGGAAGTGATCAATCATAGCATCCACTGAGGCATCCAATAAATCAAAAACCTCATAAAAGCCATCCATATCTCCATAATAGGGATCGGGTACAGGTTTGTTTTGTCCCGGATACAGAAAGTTGGTCATCATGAATAGTTTTTCAGAAGCCAGTTCGGGCCCCAGTCGTTTCACATCCTGATAATTTTGAGCATCCATGGTGATAAGTGCATCAAATGTATGAAGATCATCGACCTGAATCTGTCGGGCTCGCAATCCAGAGATATCAATATGGTTATCACTTGCAGCCTTTACCGATCGCTTATCTGGACCTTCCCCCTGATGCCATCCAGAGGTTCCCACGGAGTCGACGGTCCAGGGCAATTCTCTGATATTGATTTTATGGCGAGCAATTCCCTCAGCCAGGGGGGATCTACAGATATTGCCAAGACATATCATTAAGATTTTCATACACTCAAATATAGCGATTATATATAATACAAGATTTACGGGTCCCAGTCACAGGAATCCAATTATTACGTACTTTTGCGGTCTAAACCGAGGCGTGTATCATGCGTATTGTCATTGCAGGTGCTGGAGACATAGGATTTCATCTTGCCAAATTACTAGCCTTTGAAAAGCAGGATATCATTCTTATTGATACGGATGAAGAAGTACTGGATAATGCAAGAACTCATCTGGATGTCATGACCCTGCGAGGAGATGCCAGTACATCTCATATCCTGGAAGAAGCAGGAGTGGCAAAGGCCCGGTTAGTGATTGCAGTCACTACCTCAGAAAAGACGAACGTCATCACCGCCATTCTTGCCAAGAAAATGGGAGCCCGACAGACGATTGCCCGAGTCCAGTCTCCGGAATATCTTACGACTGAGCAAAAGTCAAGTTTTGCAGAATTAGGAGTGGATTCCATTATTAGCCCACAGCAACTGGCCGCCAATGAGGTCCTGAGGCTCTTGAAACAGTGCTCTCTGACCGACGTATTTGATTTTGAGGACGGACAAATGTCCCTGATTGGTATTCTCCTTGACGATAATTCACCTATTGTGAATATGCGGATTGATGAAGTCGACCGAAAATATGACCATATCCCCTTCAAGCCAATCGCATTGCTAAGGGGACATCAAACCATGATTCCCAGACCTGAGTCCCTGCTACGACGTAGCGACCACATCTATTTCCTGGCCAAGAAGTCCGATGTAGACACTTTACTTACCATCGTAGGAAAAGATACGGTAGATGTGAAAAATGTGATGATCATCGGAGGTACTGAGATCGCACTCAAAACAGCTCAGATCCTGGAAGAATATTATCGAGTGATTCTTGTCGAAAGAGACAAGGTCCGGTGTAAACAGATGGTCCACCATTTGCATAGTGCGCTTGTCGTCTGTGCCGATCCCAGTAACCTGGCAGAATTGGAAGAAGAAGGACTTGGAAACATGGATGCATTGGTGGCACTCACGGACAACTCCGAGTCAAACATCATCGCGTCGCTCATGGCTGAAGAAGCAGGTGTATATAAGACCATCGCATTGGTCAGTAATACCCACTATGTGAGATTATCTCAAAATATTGGAGTAGATACCTTGATCAATGAAAAGCTCATCGCCGCCAATAATATATTCAGATATGTGCGAAAAGGAAATGTCGAAGCAATCACGAGTGTACATGGTTCTGACGCCGAAATCATCGAGTTTAGGATTACTAAAAGTAACCGGGTCACTAAAAAACCGTTGGGCGAACTACATCTACCCAGTACCAGTGTAGTAGGTGGCGTCATACGGGGAGATGAATGCTTCATTCCTACTGAAGATTTCAGATTAGAACTGGAAGACAAAGTGATAGTTTTTGCCCTTCCGGAAGCGATTTCCACGGTTGAGAAAGTCTTCCGATAATGCCACCAAATACAAACACAAGTTCGGGAGTCAGAATTTGGTCAGGTACTCCCACATTCAACTTCAACGCGATTTTCCAGATCATCGGCATCTTGCTCATGGTTGTCGGTACGTTGATGTTTCTACCTATCGGTTTTTCCCTTCATTACAACAGTGGTGACGGCATTCCCTTGGCCATCTCAGGACTGGTCACCGTGATCATAGGAGCCACCATGTTTGTAGTGACCCGTAGAAAGGACTATTCTGTCCAGAAACGAGAAGGATACCTCATCGTGGCATTGGGATGGTTTTGTATGACCGTTTGTGGGTCACTACCCTATGCACTCAGTGGGGTTATCCCAGACATCACAGATGCTTTTTTTGAGACGGTTTCCGGAATGACAACCACGGGTGCGACGATCCTCACCGATATCGAAGTCATACCCAAAGGGATTCTATTCTGGCGGAGTTTAACTCAATGGATTGGAGGGATGGGTATCATAGTACTCACTATCGCCATATTTCCCTTCCTGGGAATCGGGGGTATCGAGCTATTTGTGGCAGAAGCTCCGGGACCGGTTTCTGACAAAATCCATCCTCGCATTAAGGCAACAGCCCGTGCCCTCTGGGTCATCTATGTATCGCTTACGGCCATCTGCTGCGTTCTCCTGCTTCTGGGAGGTATGAGTTTTTATGATGCTATCAATCATGCTATGACCACCATGGCCACAGGAGGTTTTAGCACAAAAAATGAAAGCATGGCATTCTTTGACAGTGCATATATTCATTATGTGGTCATCGTATTCATGTTTCTGGCTGGTGTCAACTATACCGTGATCTTCTTCCTGGTACGCTTTGACCTTCGGCGAGTTTGGTCCAATGAAGAGTTTCGTGGATACCTCATCATAGTGACGCTCATTGCGCTGATTACCACATTACTGGTGTATGATGCTACGGATCAAAACCTTGAAAAGAGCTTTCGAGAGGCCACATTTCAGGTCGTTTCGATCATCACTACCACGGGATTTATTACGGCTGATTATACGGCTTGGAAGGAAAGTCTCACCGCCCTATTCTTCGTACTACTCTTTGCAGGTGCAAGTGCAGGATCTACCAGTGGTGGCATTAAACTGATCCGTCATGTAGTGTTTTTTAAGAATTCATTGTTGGAATTCAGACGTCTGCTGCATCCAAAGGCCGTCATACGACTAAAAATGAATAAGGAGATTGTCCCCGCCAGAATATTAACACACATTCTGGTATTTCTGCTCATCTACCTGGGCATTTTCATCATGGGTACCATCGCTGTAGTGGGATTAGGCATGGATCTTACCTCCGGAGCAGGGGCCGTAGCCACAAGCTTGGGTAATGTAGGTCCAGGGATTGGCGATGTAGGCCCGGTTGATAATTTTTCAGCCCTTTCCTCACCTATTAAGTGGATTCTCGTTTTTCTCATGCTCCTGGGACGGCTGGAACTCTTCACCATTTTGATTTTGTTCTCACCCTACTTTTGGAAGGCTAATTAATTGTAGTGATTTACTGGTCAATTATTGTTGCTATTTTTGCAGGCCTTTTGCGACGAATTAGATTGAATGACACAAAGTCTCTTATTTAATTTAAAAACAGATCAGGATGACCTTCGGCCTGTATACCTTACAGGTACTTTCAATCATTGGAAACAAGAGGACCCCCATTTTCAAATGCAGCGGGTATCTCCCGGACTATATCAGTACGAGCTCAAACTAGATCCCGAAAAAAAGCGAGTACGATACCGATATTTAAAAGGTGACATCAATCAGGAAGAGTTAGATATGCTGGGTAATCCAGGTATGGCAAGATCTGTAAGCACCAATATAAATCATATTGAAGATTATGTGCCCCGATGGCGTCTTAATGGATTAAGTTGTTCGGCCGAGTACCTTCCCGTCAAAGTGATTATTGAGGAGGATTTTGAGATACCGCAGCTCAACAAGCGACGACGTATCTGGGCATTACTCCCTTGCGATTATGATACCTCCGATCAATCTTACCCTGTGCTATATCTGCAAGACGCACAAAACCTCTTCAATGAACATGCACCCTTTGGTAATTGGGGCATCGATGAGCGATTAGGTATTCTCAAAGAGATGGGATTTGGTGACCTCATAATTGTCGCTATAGAACATGGTAATGAAGATCGCATTTCAGAATATAGTCCATTTGATACCGAACGATTTGGTCCTGGAGAAGGCAAGGCATATGCTGCCTTTATAGTGGAGACACTAAAACCCTACGTGGACAAGAAATTCAGGACGAATCCACATCGTATTCATACTGGCATTGGTGGTAGCTCCATGGGAGGGTTGATCAGTGCCTACACTGCCATTACCTATCCACAGATTTTCTCTAAGTGGATGATCTTTTCGCCTTCCCTTTGGTTATCCTCTCAGATATTTAACGAAGTACAGAAGTATGAAAATGACAGACCTTCCTTCATCTATTTGTATGGAGGGAAGAAAGAAAGTGAAACGATGGCGGATGATTTGATAGAATTTACCGACATCCTCCGTCTAAAGGCCGTCAACGGTTCACTCATTCACTATCGATTTTCGATGAATCCTTATGCCACACACAAAGAGAAGTATTGGGGTGCTGAATTTCCCAAAGCCGTGCAGTGGTTATTTTATGACAAAATAAATTAAATGAAATATTCCTTTAAAAACGTTCTCGACAAAAAAATACTCTCCAAAATAATTTTAATTGATACCGGAGAGGAATTATTAAAGTCCAGTAAAAAAATTGCATCTGATTACGACGTCTCACTGACTTCATCAGAGATCCCTGGCACCCAACTTTTCAGATCTCCGGATCAGGGAAGTGAATTTTTATACCTGATGGATATAAAGGAATTAAATAGCAAGAAGGATTTTGTTGGAGCTTTCCTGAATGCTATTAAATCTGTACGGGACTTCTTATCGGATACCTTAGCGGTGGATGTGCGAATTGACGACAATGCCACTATCATTCAGGCACTAGTCGAAGCCTTGGAATTATCAAACTACCATTTGTACCAATACAAATCTGACCAGGACAAGAAATTCAAATCCCTGGATCTTTCAGTGGAATGTATTGTGGATGAAGGTGCAATTGCAGAATTGGAAATCACTGCACAGAAACATTTAGTCATTGTAAAATATCAGATCAAGTGCATGGATCTGGTCAACGGTCCCTCTAACAAAATAGACCCAGATTATTTTGCCGAATGGTTGAAGAAGGAGTCAAAAGATCTCAACCTCCAGGCTACGATCCTGCGTAAAGAGGAAATAGTTGCAAAAAAATTAGAGGGACTTCTTTCGGTAAATAAAGGCAGTGAAAAAGAACCAGCTTTTTTAGTATTGGAATACCATGGAGATCCTGATCATGGAAAGACTTTGGGTCTCGTAGGTAAGGGGGTCACCTTTGACACCGGAGGGGTTTCGATTAAACCCGATAAAAATATGCACTATATGAAGAGTGATATGGGCGGTGCAGCGGCCGTATTGAATGCAACTCTTGCCATTGCTTCGCTCAGTTGGAAAATAAATATAGTTGCAATCACTCCTATCACTGAAAACTGTGTGGATGGCGACTCTATTCGTCCCGGTGATGTGATCGATAGCTATAGTGGAAAAACTATAGAAGTGATCCATACCGATGCAGAAGGTCGTCTGATCCTGGCAGATGCACTTTCCTATATGTCCAAGAACTATGAGGTAGACCATATCATTGATCTGGCCACATTGACTGGAAGTGCCGTCATGACACTTGGCTATTCAGCCGCCGCCGCATTTAGCAATGACGATGACCTTATGGAACAAATCACCTCAACCGGTCTTGCCTGTAGCGAAAAGAGCTGGCCACTACCCCTTTGGGAAACATATGGCGATCAAATGAAATCAGATATTGCGGATATCAAAAATATGGCTACCCTACCCATGGCGGGAGCGATTACTGCCGCCAAATTCCTGGAATTCTTTATTGAAGATCACCCATCCTGGGCACACCTGGACATTGCAGGTACTTCTTTTGGAGAAACTCATTATAGCAAGGACAAGGCAGCCACAGGATTTGGAGTCCAACTTTTGTGTTATTTGGCAGAGGAACTTTCCAGCTCCTGACATACATTATTTGCAGCTGCCTTCCATGGAGGCTATCCAGTCACTTATGAGTTGTACTCCTTCGGTATGCATAATTTTGCGTCCAATCTCGGGCATCATGGCTCCAGGATCATCGGATTTCATTCTATAGACCAAAATACTTGATTCAGGGTGTCCCGGATCTATGTCATATCGGAAGCCACCCGATCCCTTGCCAGCACTGACCGGCGTCTTACAAATACCCAACTGATAAGGATCCGATTCAGCTGATATATGAAGACCTGATACATAAGCCGATCCGTCAGCCTTATGACAAGTGCCACAATTGACTTCCAGGTAAGCTAATGCCCGATCTTCCAGAGGAGCTGATATATCATTCCATGCAGTCGTCTTTGCAGTATGATCAGTCGGAGAATAATTGTCCAAATATTGGTATTTAGACCAGGTTAACAGCTGATTTTCTGACCCATCCGAATAGGTATACGCACGGTTCAGATGCTTTACTTCGGGTCCGATGGGCAGAATTTTGCCGCCGGATTGATGACAGGACTTACATTGGTTCTTGTTGGGGATGACATATTGAATCGAATGGGAGGTTCCATCGGGCAGTGGAACGTCAACTGCGGCAAATCCTCCTGTGATGGATAGCCTGGCATCTCGCTGATCTTCGTCCCAGATGTAGGTAAGTGGGGTCCATCCACCATCTTCCCTTACGAGAAGTCGGGTTTCTATCAGCTTTGGACCCTCCTCCAAATTGTATAAAAAGTTCTTGATGAGCACGGTACCTTTCGGAAATTCGATTTGACCGTTTTCTTGAATGTGACCAGATTGTCCTTCCGGCATCCAGACAAAGCGAGCCTTTGCCGCGTAATCAGAAAAAAGAGGTGTGATCAGATCATAAGGTAATACTCCTGTATTAGGATTCAGGGCACTTAGAGGAACCGTAAAAAAATGATATTCAGAAAGTTTGCTGAAAGGTTTATCCTGATAGAGCGACACTTGTCCGGCGGGCTGACATGAAAACAGCAAAAGGACTACGAGCCCCACCAGGAGATAATTTTGCCAGAATAACATAGTCACAAGGCGGGAGGTGTCACATCAAAGGATGGCAAATCGCATTTGAATCGATCGATGTTTCGATCCACTAATTTTTTCAAATCGCCGAGGTCAGAGGCAGTCTCGGCGTTTAGGTTAGCAAAGCGTAGATCTTCACCGTTATTCTTTAAGCAGAGATGTACATCCGCATTTTCAAAAATACCATCGATGACGATGTCTTGTGGCTTTCCAATAAAGAGTCCGTTCAACATTTGTCCAAATTCTTTCGTGATATCAGGAATAGCCCGGCGTCGTTCGAAGGTATTATCATGCACTGATACATTAGTATAGTAGGGATTAAAGCCATTATCCGTCTCAAAGGGTCTCTCCGTAAAATGCCATGAAATGATACCCAGTCCCAGCGTCTTGTAGTCGGTCACTTGATTGTTATAGACCTCAACATCCCGATGAGCTATGATCAACATGCCTGTGCCGGGAGGCAAAGTAGATACCACACCTCCCTCCGGTGCGAAATTCTTATGATTATTGCCTCGTACGGTATTGTCGTATACTTTTACATTATATCCATTAGCCTGAGGAAGACCGGGCATATCAAAAATCAAGAGGCCACCCGTATTGTTTTCAGCCAAATTATTATAGGCCTCAACATTTCGACTATTTTCTATTTCAATACCCGCTACGTTATGATGCGCATAATTATCACGCATCACGACTTGGTTAGATTGTCCTACATAAATGCCTGCGTCGGCAGCATAGGAGGCCTCACAACCTTCGATCAGCACGCTGGTACACCCTACTGGATAGATTCCATAGCCCCCATTATCCTCATGGGCGCCATGTGTCCAGGTCGTCTCCACCCTACGGAAGACAATACCCTCTGCATCCTGTACCTTGATCGCATCTCCCTTGCTGTCCTGAATGGTAAAATCCTCCAGGGTAATTTGATCTGCCTTGATGAGGAGTCCCTCAGCTCCATCTATCTGATTATCGAAGCTAAGTATCGTCTTTCCTATTCCTGCGCCTTTGATGGTGACACCCGATACTCCATCTAATGAAAGGGACCTTCTGAATGCATAGAAACCCTCAGGTATTTCAACGACAACCCCCGAATCAGCCTCTAATAATGCCAGCAAAATCCTTTCAGATCCTTCCTCATCCACGCTGGCAGATGGTGCCTCAGCACAGGAAAGGAAGATTAGATACAGAGAAAAATAAATGAAATAAAACCTCATATTAATAAATCTACAAGAAAGCAAGGATAAACTCAAATACATTAGAATATCGTAAGAATTGATTATGACCTATCAACTGTTTTTGTAAATTAACAGCAACCAAAAGCGGGATATCAAGACATTTAATTTTTACTAATATTTCTCTTGAAAATTCGAATTGGTTTTTACTAGTGACAAATAACAGCCAACTGTGCCACTAAATAACCAAATTTTACACATCAGTGCAGAGTGCTACCCTGCAGCAAAAACTGGGGGACTAGCTGATGTAGCTGGAGCTTTGCCAAAGTATCTGAATGACCTCAATTATCCTTCCAGTGTGGTCATTCCAAAATATTCACTACCCTGGATCAATAAGCAGGAGTGGCGGGAGGTATTTGCCGGATCCGTTTGGATGGGGTATTATGATCTTCCATTCCGTGTACATACGTTGACCGAAGACCTTCTGGGATTTCCTCTTTACGTCGTCGATATTCCTGGCAAGTTTGATCGTCCCGGGATCTACGCAGATCCCTATGGTAACTTCTATGGTGATGAGGTCGAGCGATTCATCAGCTTTCAGAAGGCGGTCCTACGATGGGTCCAATCTATGGAGCAGCGACCTACCATACTGCATTGCCACGATCATCATACTGGTCTTATCCCATTCTTTCTGAAGCATTGTCCAGAATACGAATCTCTCAAAGGTATCCCCACCATATTTACGATACACAATGGCAGATATCATGGCTCATTTGGGTGGGACAGGAGATACTTACTGCCTTACTTTGAAAATCATTTTGGGGGCCTGATCGAGTGGAATGGTGCCGTTAATCCTTTAGCAGCCGGCATTAAGAATAGTTGGCGACTCACTACCGTTTCTAACGCCTACCTGGACGAGTTAAGAAGCGATTCGGCCGGGCTCGAATGGTTATTGCACGAAGAATGGCGAAAATCGGTAGGAATACTTAATGGCATTGATACCAACATCTGGGATCCTAAAACAGATCCCTCACTCAGTGCACGGCTCAAGAACAGCGTGTCCTACTTCAAGCGGGAAAATAAGCGACCATTGTGCGAGACATTTGGACTGAATAAGAAATGGCCCCTGATTTCTTTTATTGGCAGGTTTGCCATCGAAAAAGGGGCAGACATCCTGCCTGATGTGGTGTACCACACCCTCTCGGAGGGCTGGTCCGTCAACTTATTTATACTGGGATCGGGGGATCCTGTATTGCAGGATGCTCTAAATCATCTCCGACACCGATTTCAGGGTCGGTATAATACATACATTGGATATAATGAAGCCCTTGCCCATCAAATATATGCAGGATCTGATTTTCTGGTCATGCCTTCCAGAGTCGAGCCCTGCGGACTCAATCAGATGTACGCTATGCGTTACGGTACCGTCCCCATTGTAAGAAGAACCGGGGGCCTAAAAGATTCTGTCACTGATATCGGCGAGCCAGAAGGCACCGGGATCATGTTTAATCATGTGTGGACGGGTGATATCATGCATGCTTTTCAAAGAGCCATCACCCTGTATGAGGATAAGAAGAAATTTCAGGATGTAGTCGTCAAGAATATGGAGCTAGATTTTTCCTGGGAACGTTCAGCTACTGCATACATTAATATTTACGAAGATGTCAAAAACGAACGTGGATGAAAATAAAAATGATCAGTTTAATCCTCGGAGGAGGAGCAGGCACAAGACTCACCCCACTTACTGAAGATCGATCCAAACCAGCCGTACCTATAGGCGGTAAGTATCGCCTCATCGATATACCAATATCTAACTGTCTTAATTCAGGTGTAGTACGAATGTTCGTACTGACTCAGTTTAATTCAGCATCCCTAAATAAACACATAAAAAACACGTATCACTTTGACCTGTTTTCACGGGGCTTTGTAGATATTTTGGCAGCAGAGCAGACAGTGGGTAATACGGATTGGTTTCAAGGAACTGCAGACGCGGTGCGACAAACCAGGCACCACATGCGTAATCATGATTTCGATTACGTCTTGATTTTGGCCGGGGATCAGCTCTATCAAATGGACTTTGAGAAGATGGCCAAATATCATATAGCTCAAAATGCTGACCTTACCATTGCCACCATACCCGTAGTGGCCAAAGATGCCAGTGGATTTGGTATCATGAAGGTAAATGAATACGGATTCATAGAACGGTTTATCGAAAAACCGGATGATGACGTGCTGCCAGATTGGAAATCGAGAGTTTCTGAAGATCTCCGCAACCAGGGGAAAGAATACCTGGCATCCATGGGTATCTATATCTTCTCGAAGAAGGTATTGCTGGATATGCTAGAATCCAATCCCACCGCTACGGATTTTGGCAAAGAAATAATTCCTACAGCCATCAAGACGGGTCATAATGTAGCCAGTTACGAGTACACGGGTTACTGGGAAGACGTGGGGAGTATTCCCTCGTATTACGAAGCCAATCTTGAGCTCACCGATGATATTCCCAAGTTTAATCTCTTTGACAACGAGCAGATAATCTACACCAGACCGCGCTTGTTGGCACCTGCAAAAATCTGGCACACACAGATCAATCGATCGATCATTTCTGAAGGTTCAATCATTCATGGTAAACTAATCGATCGAAGTATTATCGGGGTGCGATCAAGAATCAGTGCAGGTACTGAGATCAAAAATTCGATCATTCTGGGTAATGACTTCTTTGAGACACTGGAAAAGATCGTGTATCAGCCGCATGAAATACCGATGGGAATTGGTAATAACTGTACAATAGACCGGGCAATCATTGATAAAAATTGCCGTATTGGCAATGATGTCTCTATTATAGGACACGAGTCCCTGGAAGATGATAATCAGGACACGCATCGCATCGTGGAGGGCATCATCGTACTAAGAAAAGGGGCGGTCATACCACATGGCACCCGGATTGGATACAACCCGGAAAAGGATGACAAAAAGTAAAGGTGCATTTTTATGTATATCATGCTACTTTAAGGGTGTTCCATTCCTGAAAGGCATTAAGGAAGCGGGGCACTCCGTTTTTTTGGTGACCTCGAAAACACTGGAAAACGAAGCCTGGCCGCGAGATCATATTGATGAGATATTTTATATGGCTGAAGATGATGAGGGCCATTGGAATGAACAACATTTATTAGCCGGGACAGCACATCTTATGCGCCATCATTCTATTGCTCGCGTGATCGCCCTGGATGACTTTGATGTCGAGCGCGCAGCGCTCATCCGTGAGCATTTTCGAATACCAGGGATGGGGCAGACCACAGCCCGCTACTTTAGAGACAAACTGGCGATGCGTATAAAGGCACGAGATGCCGGTATTCAGGTCCCGGCGTTTTCGAGTTTGTTCAACGACGAAGCGATCCAAACCTTTGCATCACAAAATCCGGCACCCTGGTTTATAAAACCAAGAGGTGAGGCAAGTGCCACAGGGATCCATAAGGTTGAGAATGAGCAAGAGCTTTGGAAGAAGCTGGATGAATTGGGAGAAAAAAGGCATCAATACCTGATAGAGGGATATATACCGGGTGACGTCTTTCATGTAGATAGTCTCAGGTTTTCCGGAGAAACGATTGTTGATCGCTCCTCTCAATATCATAGTCCTCCGTTCGATGTAGCACATGGTGGCGGTGTTTTTTGCACCAAAACACATGCGCGGACGGATGCTATTTCAGAATCTCTTTGTGTATTGAACGATCAACTTCTGGACAGCTTTGGACTACAGTTTGGCGCCTCACACAGTGAGTTTATTCGCCATAAGGAGACAGATGAGTTCTATTTTCTGGAAACTTCCTCCCGGGTGGGTGGCGCTCACATTGCAGAGATGGTAGAGGCCGCCTCCGGCATCAACTTGTGGAGAGAATGGGCATTCCTAGAGTCCAGTCAATTGACGGATCAACCTTATAAATTGCCTCCCCGCACCAGACAGCTAGCCGCTACGATAATATCGCTCAGTAAATTTGAGCATTCTGACACCAGCAGCTTCAATGATCCGGAAATCTGGTGGCGAATGGATAAGCCTTATCACATTGGATTCATCCTGCAGAGCGAATCCAATGATCGTCTGGACCATCTCATCGACGATTATCTCGATAGGATCCGTGCTGGATATCATGCGTCCGCCCCGCCTCCACCCCGATCGGCGCATTAGTCGACTTATGTGTAAGAGTTTCGCTGAGCCACCCTTAAATAAAAAACTAAATTTGCCACTCAATCCATCCGTAGATGCGTGTTCTAGTCATCAGTGATTACCGAGATACACGGGCGGCAAAGCCAGAGGCTGCCCTAATGCTAGGATTAAAGGAGAAAGGTGTGGATCTGGATATCATTACCTACCCCAACACAGACTATCATCAGGATTTTCAGCGAGCCGGCATCAAAGTGATGGATGATCATCCCTCCCGAAAGATTGACTGGTCCTTCATTACCCGACTGAAATCTTTAACAAAAGAACGTGATTACCAGATCTTCTACCTATTTAATAGCCAGGCCATTATCAATGGATTGATCGCCGCGTATTCGGTTCCGGTCAAAGTTGTCCTCTACAGGGGCTATACGGGAAATATTCATTGGTATGACCCTTCAGCTTATCTAAAATATCTCAACCCCAGAGTAGACCGTGTGGTGGGTATTGCCGATTCTATCAAAGAGCTATTGCATCGGCAATGGACCTTTCCAAAACATAAGGCGGTGACGATCCGAAAAGGTCATGACCCTGCCTGGTATCAAGACATATCACCCGCTGATTTAAGCATATTTGATGTGCCTAAAGATGCCTTTGTGATTGCCTGTATGGCCAATCAGCGAAAGTTTAAAGGTATTAAATATCTGCTACAGGCTACCTATGAGATGGCTCATCTGGAGAATTTGCATCTCCTGCTGATCGGTCGCGATATGGATGAAGGAGAACTGAAGCGCCTGATCGAAGCCTCTCCTATAAAAGATCACATACATCTGACGGGGTGGAGAGATGATGTCCTTTCGATTCTTGCCTCCTGTGATGGATTTGTCCTGCCTTCCATTGGTGGTGAAGCCATTACTAAATCGCTCATTGAAGCTATGTCGATGGGCTTAGCCCCCATCATAACAGATATAGCCGGAAATCGAGATCTCGTAATCCACGAAAAAAATGGATTAGTGGTGCCCACCAAGGATCCGAAAGTCATTGCCACCGCAGTGGAGCGATTATATCAAAGTCCAGAATTAACATCCCAGTTTGGAAAAGCCTCCAAAGATCATATCCGGAAAAATTTTGACAGTAAAGATACGGTCGAGAGCACCTGGAATATGCTCAGGGATCTTCTCGATGCTTAATCCATAAAGAAGCCCACGCTTCCTCCTACCCAGTCTTTGTCACGATTATATTTGACACCAATCATTTCTCCTTTTGAAAGACGGGCCAGATTATTGACAATAATTGGCCTTGGAGCGCCCTGAGGCCAAAGCATAAGCATTCGTACCTCACATTTTACCGGCTCTCCGCCATCTGCCATTCCCTCGGCTCCCGGCGTCACCACTACGGGTTCATAGCGGATTTTTTCCTGCAGAATGTAGTTCGCCAGGTCGGATGTACGTTCGATAGCCTCCCGGCTTACATTGAACACCACCCCCGAACCAGAGAAGCTAAACATTGGCTTCAATACATAATTCTCAAGATCATCCGGAAGGTTGGAAAGGTCTTTTAAAAACCAGGTCTTAGGTACATAGGGGTTATCAAAGAGTGGTAGTGAGTATTTACTTATTCTGAAAAACCAGTTGGGGTGACCTACCCAATACGCAGATACCGGATCTGAAAACAGAAACTCGCGTTTGATGTCAGTGCGGGCTACCAGTTCGTCAAAGATCACACGATTATATATCCGGTGTACATCTATCCTCTTACCGTTTTCATCCACATAGTATACGTCTTTACCCGAACGCTTAAGATCGCTGATGCAAAGTGTTTTCACGCCCATTTCAGCCTCTGTGGCCATGAAGTCGATACGTGTGGTCTGCTTGTCAGGTTCTATTTCCAGCAGGATGACATTTTTTGGATCTTCGGGCCCGATAATGATCTCTCGCAGCATCTGATGATAGCCAGCAGAATCGATGTTGAGCAGGTGGCTACAATTTTCGGGAATGTCAAAGTGCTTACGGTAACGATTAGCGATCATATCCTGATATAAGTAAAGCGATGGAAAGCCCTGGGCTTCAATAAGCATTGGAACTAGCTCTCCATTCTCTGATCTGGTAATGCCAAAATCCAACTGAAGAAATGTCGTATGATCATCCTCATCTGGGACGGCATAGTCAGGTGAGATGCTTGCATTCGTTCTCAGCTTAAAATCAGGTTTGCAGATTTCGTCCACAATCAGGTCACATGCCTGAATCAGATGCCTCTTCAGGTTGCGATCAATAAAGACTGGAGTCTCCGCAATTCTAAAATTGGGACGATGATCAAATATGCTGATTACATCATCAATGAGGTTTTGGTATTTCTGTGCGGTAAAGGCCTGATTGAATCGCCGCCTGGCATTTCGGTCCATATATTATCTATACTAGTACTGCACTAGAAGATAAGGCATTGGATGCAAATCGGAGAAAACCTGGCAATACTTTATCATACGTCAGTCCAATCTTGATAGGATCTCGTAGTTGAAACATCATTTCCTCAAACTGCTGATTGCCAAATTGCTTAAGAATCATCGCCTTTCTTTCCGGTTGCCGAAAATGCTCCAGCATACCCTCAGGGTAGGCCTCAGGATGAAATTGCACCCCATAAATAGTTTCGTGAAACCGAATAGCGGTCACTGCCAAATGATCAAAGTCGTGCGTATTAGGATGCTCGCGTGCTAAAATCCTTGCACCCATAGCCTCCAGTCGCTCCAGATCAGGTTTCACCACCTGATATTTTCTAAAGTCGGCTGTGTAAAATGGTTGCGGAAGGTATTTAAATAGAGGATCCGATTCGGCACCTATGGCTTTTTCCATTCTAAAGATCCCAAATGATTCCTCAGGTCGTTTATTGATGGTACCTACCTTGAAATGCTGACATGCCAGCTGAAATGAATGACAGATAAAGAAAACATACTTGGGTTCTCCACTCAGGGTACAACTCCAAATATTGTCCAGCCAATCATTGTACTTCGAACTCCAAAGTTCCTCATATTCCAATGGATTGCCCGGCCCACCAGAAGAAATGTAGATGTCGAAGCTCATATCAGGCACTCGCCCCTTTGATCGTACATCAAATACCTCGTACCGGATCTCGGGAAATTTTTCTTCGATGATCTCTAGTATGCTAGCCATCCCCAGATTCGGAGTGCCATCATACATATCCAATATTGCCGCTCTTATCATGAAAACAAAATTAGCCCACAAAGATCTCAATAAATTTAGAAAACGTGCACTTCTAGCCAGAGAATGGCCAGTAAACAGCTGTGGGAAGTTTTAAATATTTAGAAAACAACAAAAACATTCCGGCAGTTGATGGCTCCATTCATCAACCAAAATGCCGGAATGTACTTGTCTTTTTTGATCAGTCTCCTTTCGTGACAGATAAATCGGTCAGTTAAGTGATACTGCGGGAAACTGTAGATCTAAGGACTGATTATATGTATGCAGAGCCGTTACGATGGGTTCTGAGACTGCTTCTACGGGAAGATTACTGACCATATCCCAGACCTGCAATTCAGATCCTGCCAGCACACTGAGCCACATCTTGCTCCAGTCATCAGAGACACCATAGGTTTGAATCTTGCCATCTGCCAGCAGTTGATTCATTTGATACGTATTTGTGTCAAAGTTTTCTGCGAATCGATCTCCCAATTCAAGTTCTACTAAGAAGTAATTTGTCATGGCTGTATGCTTTAAGGTCAATAATTCAACTCCGAAAAGCCGATTTTACTATATAGACTATTAAAAGAACGTTTTTACCCAGATTTGGGTCGCATTTAACACTTTTTTAATGGGAGGTTTAGACGAATGCAGTGTCAGATTCGACCAGCTGAAATGAAAAAAGGAGACCCCACAGTGGAATCTCCTCAAGATATCTTAGAATGTATCAACTTACCTACTGGAAAGTATAAGAGACTCCTGCTGAGACAGATACTCCAGTTTTGAATCGACTATAGAGATATTCCTGACCTTCATATTCAGAAGAAATCACGAAATCACTATTGAGAATGTTCTGAACACCCAGTGATAGCCCGAGATTTTTGATCCTCTTCTGAATATTAAGATCTAATTGACCTCTTGCCTGGTCATAAATATCCGGTGCTCCATCCTGTCCCAGGAACTTCAAACGGTCTCCCACCCAGTTGAGCGAAAGTGTTGCATCAAAGTTTCTATCGAGGTCACTATACAAGAGGGCTGCGTTAGCGATGAAAGGTGCCTGACCTTCGAAAGGTCTGGTATCAGGCTCATAGGGTGATGTTTTCACCACGTCCACATTTGACTCGATCAAAGAGAAATTACCATTGAATTTCAATTTTTCCAGCTTTGGACTGATAAATCCCAGCGATTTTCTAAACTCAAACTCGACGCCATAGACTTGTGCTGACGTAACATTGATGTACTTAATCTCCGTATTAGATGAAGGAAGATAGCGGCTACTGATAGGATCAGTAAAGTCCTTAAAGTAGGCACTGACGGCAAACACTTCACCTGGATTCATAAACGTTTCCCATCTCAGATCATAGTTGCCGATGGTTGTCCTTTTAAGTAGTGGATTGCCGATAATGAAAGAGGCTGTCAAAGGATCGTATGAAATAAATGGAGCCATTTCTCGCATGTTAGGTCTGGCCAGCGTCTTCGAGTATGCTGCACGTACATTGGAATTTTCACCCGTAGCATACACCACGTTCACGACGGGAAGAATATCTCCTTCGTCAATCGTACCAATGCGATCTTCATCGGCCTTCGTATCGTCACCCCCAATCACCTCAATATCAGTTTTCTCATATCGTACACCAGCGATCAACTTCAACTTAGTAGTAAGTTGGGATCTCCACATACCATATGCTGCAGTGACAGTATTACTACCTGTGTAGGAATTTGAAGGTGCTGTGAAATCCACCAAATAATTACCGATTTCAAATCGTGTATTGGTCTCATTGGCGCCTACGATGCCAATGTTGTCAGGACCTAAATATTGGTTAGGATCTCCATTATACCGCTCTGCAGCATTGGAAGTGAAAATCTGCAGTAACTTCTCACTAAAAGTGCGGTCTTTGGCTGAGTACAACCCTCCTACCTTTATCTTATTATTATCATCTAAGGGTAACTCAAAGTCAACCTTGAAATCTCTCTGCTCATCATCCAGGTTTCTATAGTAAAATGCTGGAACCTGAACGGATGCAATCGGTATGTAATGGAAGTCATCATCCATGTTATACACCCCTGAAAAGTATCGACCAGCAGGTTGATCCATGGAGGAGTTGGTAAGTCCACCTTTCCACTCCAGCTTCGCGTTATTCAACCCTTCGAAAACATGTGTACCTCCGAGTTGGAAGTTCTGCATTTCACGCTCCTCAAATGTCAATCCACGGCCCTCCAGGCGTTCTTCATCTATGATTTGCTCCGGTCTCTCACCATAGATGTATCGTCCGACTTTATTTCCAGAGTGGTTGTAAAGCGCTGTGAAGTCAATGCTATTCCTATTGTTGACCTTAAGGGACAGACCCAGCATTCCATTTACGATACCCGTCTCACTACTATTGGTCTCCTCATAGTCCCCTTTATTTCGGAGTGTTCCTGAATTGATATTAAACAGGTCCCAGTTTCTGACCAGGAATTGGTCAAGGTGCCGGTATTGTTTCTTGAAAGAGGTAGACAGTATATACCCCAATGGCATATTACCCAACCGGAGTTGATTACCCAAAGAAACATTGAAACTATGATCTACAGGCGTGCTCTTAGCTTGAGGAACAAATTCCAGGTCCATGGATCGAACCGCTGCATCCATTCGATTAGCAATAGACTCGTCCCTTCTCGCTAAAAATGCCGCGTCACTATTCAATACCTCCTTATACTCGGATTGAGAGAGGATAGCTGGCAACTTGCGAGTACCATCGTCATATCCCCAATAATCACTGGATCCCCCTTGATAGGATAGGAAATTATCAATCAAATTATTCTGGGAGTTATATTGTGCCTTTGCAGAAATGGTTAGAAAGAATTGCTCAGGCAATGTCTTAGTCCTAATATCTACATTCCCTCCTGTGAAGTTTCCTGGCAGATCTGGGCTAAATGATTTAGATGTGATCAAATTATCCAGAAGATTGGCAGGAATGAGGTCAAGTTGAGGTGTATTTCGATAGGGGTTGGTACTGGGTAATGGAAGACCATTTAACTGTGCACTCGAATATCGATCACCCAGACCCCTTATGTATATATATTTTCCTTCTGAAACCGTAGCGCCAGAGATTTTCTTCATGGCACTGGCAGCAGAGGACAGCGAGTATTTACTCATTTCTTGAGAGGAAATACCGTCCATTATTTTATCAGATTTTCGTTGCAACAGTAGCACCGCGTTTTCAGACCGCTCAATGACCTTAGCCTGTACAACGACCTCTAAATCTAACTCTACGGCATCCGAACCCATGCTAATATCCAGGTAGGATACTTCATTTGACTTGATTTCAACACCTTCTACCTTTTTATCCGAGTATCCAATATAGCTCACTACCAGTGTATAGGTTCCTGGTGCTGCGCTAAATTGATATTTACCATCAAAATCTGTAGATGTACCGATGGCAGTACCCTCGATCACTACATTGGCACCTATCAGTGTCTCTCCACTCTCCTCATCCAGAATAGTTCCGGCAATACTACCATCCTGAGCCCAAATGGCTAGGGGTAAAAGCATGAAGAACACTAGATAAAATTGTCTCATTACGCATTGTTTGTTGGGGCAAAAATACAGAAGCCTGCCACGACCAATGGCAAGCCTCTGTTACATCTATATTAAATAATCATTAAGCCAAAAGGCCTTAGATCAATTATTTACGCTCAGTTTACTACTTACTGCCCCCAAACCCGTATCCGCAATAATTATATACATTCCAGGTTGAAGTTGGTCTGCTGCAAATGTAAAGGTTTGAGAACCTTGACCTACAAATCCAAAATCGCGAGAAACAACCATGCGACCTGTCAGGTCAAAGACATACATTTTTACTTGAGTTGACTCTGGCAAATCAAGAAACAACGTCCCTTCCTGAACTACTGGATTCTCGACTCGAATAGATAATCCATTTTCTGCCGATTGATAATCTACCTTTGTAGTCTGCAAATCACCTAAGATTCCATATTCAGTAAGAGCGGTCCATCCATAGGCCCAGTTGTCTTCACCAAAAGCACCGATAAATGATACTTCTTCGAAGAAATCATCTCCTACGGATGTACCCATATTTAGTATGGGAGCACCGATCGCAGGTCTAGGATCTAGTCCACCTTCTGTAGTTCTTGAAATACCTCGTAATTGTGGATCAATCAATTGATTATTGTTGTCTGCGATATGCTGAATAAATGCGGCCATGTCGCCGGCCCGGATATCCATGATAGCGTTCAAGTCATTTCCTCCATCACCGAAGTTAAACCACACATTATTAACGAAGCTTATATCACCTGCCGCAAAACGATCATAGGTCTCCTGATCATCGATCCGTACCGCACTTCCACTAAACTCAGTCCAGACGGAATTGTAGAATTGTCCAGATCCATCAGATTTCATCCGGAATGCATCATTATTAGGTGTCCCTGATGTAGCACCCGTACCAATCTGAGTCACATTACTAAAGACAGGCACTGTCTTGGGATTTAGACTTGGAGCCTCGCTACCGTCAATCTCGTACCCTCTTTCACCATATCCTACATCATTGATGGAGAACAGAAACTGACCTTTACCTGCCCAGCTTTGGTCATAATCAAAGGCTTCATCCCCACAAAAACTCACCACAGCATGCTTAATGTTTACGGTACCTCCAAATAGCTCGATACCGTCATCCTTATTGGCAAATACTTCGATATAGTCGATTTCAGTACCTGCTCCCACTGAGCCCAGTGTCAGTCCATTGATTTCATTATCCGGAGCAATTTCATTGCCCCCATGACGAATAGAAACATACTTGATCACTCCAGAATTGTCCATGGGATCATTACCACCGTATAGTGCCTTATCCCCATATGCTTCAGTAGGTATACCTTCGATATTGAACTCAGTAGCTTCATTTTTGAACCCACCGGGAGCATTTCCAAGTATCACCAATCCTCCCCATAAACTATTGTCTTCGGGAAACACATCATCTGCAATCGTTACATCATCCAGCGTTGAAGTAAAGATAATTGGGCTATCTGCAGTACCTAAGGCATTGATTTTAGCGCCTCTGGAGATGATAAGTGCTGATGCAGCATCCGTGGTGGATGGTGTAGACATGCCTTTTACTACCGTGCCCGGTGCAATATTTAAAACACCACCTTCCTCAAGGAAGACATATCCATCCAGAATGTATGTATTATTGGCAGTCCAGTCATAGGTTTCACCAGCTACAAGGTCCTCATCTTTAATGACAAAATCAGATCCTGGAGCTCTGACTTCCAGTTCACCAAAGATGCCATACTCACTCAGTGCTGTCCAGCCAAGAGCCCAGTTTTCTGATCCAAAAGCACCGATGTATGCCACCGGGGTAAAGAAATCATCCTCTAATGCAACACCCTGTGTCAATACAGATGCCCCAATGGCAGGACGCGGGTCTAGGCCGCCGTCGGTTGCTCTTGAGATACCTCGCAAGAACGGATCCGTTAATTGATTTGCGTTTTCAGTCAAATGGGCCACGAATGCTGCTGCATCTCCAGCTCGGATATCGACGATAGAATTTAAATCATTTCCATCTCCAAAGTTATACCAAACATTATTACTAAAAATAATATCACCTGCAGCAAACCGATCATAAGTTTCCTGATCATCTATTCGTACTGAACTACCGCTAAACTCGGTCCAGATAGAGTTGTAGAAGTGTCCTGAACCATCAGATTTCATTCTGAAAGCATCGTTATTAGGAGTGCCAGATGAAGATCCGGTTCCAATTTGTGTGACATTACTAAAGACAGGGACAGTCTTGGGGTTCAGACTCGGTGCTTCACTACCATCAATCTCATACCCTCTTTCACCATATCCTACATCATTGATGGAAAACAACCATTGACCTTTTCCTGCCCAGCTTTGATCATAGTCATAGGCTTCATCACCACAATAACTCACGACGGCATGTGTAATATTGACGGTACCTCCAAAAAACTCAATACCATCATCCTTATTGGCAAATACCTCGATATAATCTATGGTAGTTCCAGCGCCTACAGATCCCAAAGTCAATCCATTGATTTCATTGTCAGGTGCAATTTCATTACCTCCATGTCGAATGGAAACATATCGAAGTACACCTGAGTTATCCATCGGATCGCTACCACCATACAATGCTTTATCACCATATGCTTCAGTAGGAATTCCTTCAATGTTAAATTCAGTGGCCTCATTTTTGAATCCACCCGGTGCATTCCCAAGAATCACCAGACCTCCCCAAAGACTATTATCCTCAGGAAGGACATCATCAGGAATGGACACATCATCCAACGATGACGTAAAAATTATCGGATTTTCTGCGGTACCTTCTGCCATAATGATCGCTCCTCTGGAAATAATGAGGGCAGATGCAGCATCTGTGGTGGATGGACTTGACATTCCTTTTATTACGGTGCCAGGTGCAATGTTCAACACCCCACCTGCCTCCAGGAAAACATACCCGTCCAGAAGGTATTCATTGTCTGCAGTCCAATTATAAGTTTCTCCACCTATCAAGTCAGCATCAGTGACCACTATAGTATTTTGAGCTAGTACATAGGCTGCATGTGTTAGGAGATATGCAATTATTAAGTAGATCTTTTTTCTCATAGAAGTATCCTTTCGTTTCTAATTAGCGCGTTTCTTATTCGGAAGTGAAGATAAATGCCAGTTGTTAAGCCCCTTTGAATAGCACTTTAACTTTGAGTGAATAAAAATTAGAGCACTTCCCCGTATTTTTAATGTTGATTTAATATTGAAAACTTGGCGATTCTTTGCTGAATCGCTAATAAGCAATTTTAAACCAGCCGATTTCACATGATCAAAACTTTGATAGAGATTTTCTGATCATAACTGAAAGTCATTAATCAGCTCCCGTCATAAGTGGTTGTATTACTGATAATTATAATATTAATCAAATCATAATATCAGCTTTACCCTCAATTAACCTTGTAAATGCAAATTTGACGGAACTTAACTTACCAATCGAATGCTTAAGAGAGAACTGGATATGGTCATCCTATCCGACGTACACCTTGGTACGTTTGCCTGCCACGCAAGGGAGCTGCTACAGTATTTAAAGAGTATCCGGCCCAAAACACTTGTCCTGAATGGAGACTTTGTAGATATGTGGGAGTTTAAAAAAAACTATTTTCCGGAAGACCATATGTCGGTCCTACGAGAGATCCTGAAAATGGCCGCTAATGGGACTAAGGTCTACTATCTTACCGGTAACCATGACGACCCTCTACGAAATATTGGTTCTTTCGCTGCCGGTAATTTGATCTTACGAGATAAACTGGTCCTCCAGATTGATCAGAAAAAGTATTGGATATTTCATGGTGATATTTTCGACGCCTCGGTGACGATTTCACCGATCATTGCCAAACTGGGTGGAAGGGGTTATACCTGGCTGGTCATTCTCAACCGATGGATCGATCATGTTCGACTTAAGTTTGGATATAGTCGGGTATCTCTGGCCAATCGCATCAAACAGAGCATGAAACGAGCGATTAAGTACATCTCGGATTTTGAAGACATCGCTATCGATCATGCTCAGAAGCAGGGTTATGATTTTGTAATCTGCGGTCATATTCATCAACCCCGTATTCAGCACATTCCAGAGAAAAATATCACCTATATGAATTCAGGTGATTGGGTGGAAAATCTAACCGCGCTGGAGTATCGGTATCATAAATGGTCCCTGTACAATTATGACCATAACGACTACAAAATTCAAAATCCCAGACTTTGTCCAAATCGTATCAAGAAGAGCAGCGCAAAAATTGCCTCGTATCGAATTGAAGGAGAACCCAGCAAAGAAATGAGCGCCTAATTATCTCTTTCACTTGCTGTTAAATGAAGATTAATTTTCCATTAATTCTGGATCTGACGCATTAAGCAGCCCATATGATCATCTATTTTTGAGAAATATTCTTGAAAGATAACTGTACTGCGATGGTCGAAAACGACGTAAAAATTTTGGTGGTAGATGATGAACCCGACATTTTGGAATTTGTCGGTTACAATTTATCTCGTGAAGGTTACAAAGTTTCTCAGGCTTCAAATGGTCAGGAGGCTTTAAATCTGGCTGAATCAGTCAGACCTCATTTAATTTTACTGGATATCATGATGCCTGATGTGGATGGTGTCACCACCTGCCACAGAATCAGAAATGCTTGCGACCTGGAGGACACACTGATTGCCTTTCTCACCGCCCGACATGAAGCGTATAGTGAAATCGCCGGGTTCGAAGCGGGTGCCGACGACTATATCCACAAACCGATCAGTCCTAGGGTATTAAATAGCCGGATCAAGGCTTTATTGCGTAGACATCCCACATTAAACAGTTCTTCGGAATCCACCATCCGAATTGATCAGCTATTTCTGGATCATGACAAATATGAGGTTTCTATTGATGGAGAGGCTATCGATTTGGCGAAAAAGGAATTTGAAATTCTCTGGTTGATGGCTGAGAAACCAGGCAAGGTCTACTCACGTGAAGAGATCTATCGCAATATTTGGGGTAGTGATGTGATCGTCGGAAATCGAACCATTGATGTACACATCTCCAAACTTCGTCAAAAACTACAACAGCGATATATCAGAACCGTGAAGGGGATTGGCTACAAAATCGACAATGGTTAGGTAGGCCTTGAAAAACCCCATTAGCCCCTAAACGAAAAACTTATCCTGGCTGGGGCAAGGTCCCAGTGTCCTTAAATATATTATCGTAATCTTGAACTATCTTCGTAGCAATAGGCAAGGATTCGATGCATTTCTTTTCCAATTTATTTTATCTCAGCATAACAGGATTTTCGCTACTGCATTTGTTCCTCAAATACCGGACAAAGCAAAGCAATCCAAACTATGCCTGGAGATTTCTAACTCGTGAGATCCCCCATATACATGACCTTAAGCCTTCCCTGCAAAAAAGAATTGACCATTATTTATTTGCAAATGCAGTTACCACCGATTGGTTTGCCAGACTGCACGGTATTTCAATATCAGAGGAGGAGCAGCAAGCTTCCATCCTCCTGGCGGCAGCTACACCGATTGCGGACTACATGGTGGATGACCTGCAACTCTCTAAATCCGATATATTGGAGTGTATCAAGAATCCACAAAATGAAATTCTTGACCTGATCAGCAGTACGCTGTATTATCGATGCCGATCATTGCATCATGACAAGCTTCAGTACGAAATGTATTTTCACAATACCCTGGCAGCTCAGGAGCAGAGCCTGAACCAGTCAGATCTCGATGTGGGCATAAAAGCACTAAGAAAAATCACCTGGGAAAAAGGTGGATATGCACTGCTCCTGTATCGTAGTGTACTGAGGACAGAAATCACGCGCCATGAAGAAGATGCTATTTTTCAAATCGGGGGCTTGATGCAACTACACAATGACATTTTCGATGTCTATCGGGACCACCATGATGGGATCAAGACGCTTCCACTGGCTATTGAAAATATGATCACACTAGAACGTGTGTATCACAGAGAAGTATCGAAAAGTTTACAAGCTATCGAAAGCCTTAATTTTGGTACTCATCGATATCGTCAATTCTTCACTCTTTTTCACCTGGTAATTCAGACAGGATATATCTGCATCGATCACTACAAGAAGGTAACGGAACCAAATAATTATGCCCTTGACGTGAGTCAGTATCAAAGATCAGATCTCATCTGCGACATGGATTCAATAAGAAATGTCTCACGCGTCATTCTTCTCACCCTTCAGCAAAGACACTGATTTCCCATCTTCCGAAGTATTATTTAGAGTACGAAGTTTGTATCTTACCGACACTCTAAGAACTTCACTATGAAAGATGTAACACTTGCCGATGGCATTTACACTGCCACACTCACTCCCTTCCACGAAGACCTTTCTGTCAATCACGAATTGCTCGCCAAACACTGTCATTGGCTATTAGCGAATGGAAGCACTGGAATTGCTATTATGGGGACCACCGGAGAAGCCAATTCCCTTAGTACCTCAGAGCGTAAAACGCTGATTGAAGAAGTCATCAAACGAGGTATTCCGGCCAATAAACTGATGGTAGGTACAGGTTGCTGTTCCATGGGCGAAACCATTGAGCTGACTCAGCACGCCCTTAATTGTGGTGCCGGAGGCATACTTATGCTGCCACCCTTCTACTACAAGCAGGTGACAGATGAGGGACTCATGGCCTATTTCAGTCAGGTGATTGACCGGGTAAATGATGATCGCCTGGAAATATATCTATACCATTTCCCACAGATGAGTGGTATGCACTTGTCCGTATCACTGATAGCAAGTCTTGCAGAAAAATATCCGGATCAGGTGGTGGGTTTAAAGGACAGTAGTGGAGATTTTGAGAATATGCAATCGGTAATGAAGGCCATTCCTGACTTCAAACTCTATCCGGGCTCAGAACGATTCCTCCTCAAGGGACTGCGTATTGGAAGTGCGGGATGTGTGTCAGCTACCGCTAACGCAAACATCACATTAATTGGCAAAGTCTTGGCAAACTGGGAAACTCCCGAGGCAGATGATCTACAAGATTATTTAACATCGGTCCGCGCTACATTCGAAGGAAAACCTTTCACTGCTATAATCAAGCAATATCTAGCAGCTAAAATGGATTGCAAAGATTGGAAAGGGATTCGTCCTCCCAATGGATTAATATCGGAGAAGATCATTGAGACTTTGCTAGAAGAACATAAAGCACTTAACTTCGATCCCGAATTTTATAGTGAATAATATTTTATGAGGGAAAATCCTCTCCGATTCAAGATTTTCATAAATG
This sequence comes from Saprospiraceae bacterium, assembly GCA_050298535.1. Taxonomy (GTDB): domain Bacteria; phylum Bacteroidota; class Bacteroidia; order Chitinophagales; family Saprospiraceae; genus JABDMH01. The sequence goes on along the minus strand of JBNKUI010000082.1, from coordinate 30,990 downwards.
GTTTAGTAGCCCTGCTTGCCGTGGTCAGTGGTAGTTTTACTCTGTCAGTCAAGAAGTCCCGGAGGGATTGTGGATGAATTGGTGTCAGAGGCCATGGTCGAAGACAGAGAGTTTGCTGATAGTGAGCTACACTATGAGTGGGAGGAGAAATTAAAACATAATGATTACTTTAATGTAGAATTTGTGGACACTACTCCAGCAACATCCATTGCATTGTTTGCCCTGGGAAGCACTGATCTGGATAAGCACTCGTATGTCGTGACCCTTACTGTCACCGATCCGCTGGGCCTGCAAGGAGTGGATGAGGTCATCCTTCTACCGGATCTCACTACATCCGTCCAGGAGCCGGAGACAGCACCGTTTGACATGCGTCTATTTCCTAATCCAGCTCGGGATTATATCAACTTGACTTTGTCAAGAGCCCCAAAGGGTAAAGCCATTATTGATCTGCTGGATCTCCAGGGTCGTTCCATCTCACAGATACACGAAGACTTCGGAGTGCTACAGGATAAAAGAATAGACATTGGCCCGCTCGAAAACGGCATCTATGTCATTAGCGTAAGATTTGCAAGCGGTGCTACGGTGTCTTCCTTATTCTGCAAGTTTTAGCCCTAAAGCTCAAATGTCCTAAAATTACAAAGGACAACCTCTCAGATACGTTAACTTGCTCATGAAAGTATGATAGAAAATGATTCGATTTACTTTAATTGTGGTTGTGCTGTGCTGGACGATTACTGCCTATAGTCAGTCTTCGCCCTGCTCAGCAGAACCTTATCGTCAGTTTGACTTCTGGGTTGGCAATTGGGAAACTACCGCAGGAGACAAGATTGCCGGTACCAATCAAATCATTGTACTGCAGGATGGCTGCGTGATACAGGAGAACTGGACCAGTGCAGCGGGTAAATACACGGGCACCTCTTACAATTTCTATGATCCTCAGGATGAGCAATGGCACCAAACCTGGATTGACAACCAGGGCCAAAGCTTGCGATTGTCGGGTGGGCTAAATGGTAAAGACATGGTATTACGTAGTGGTGAGATGAAAAATGCCAAGAAAGAATCCGTCTTCCACAGAATCACCTGGACACCCAATGACGATGGATCGGTTCGACAACATTGGGAGAGCTCAGCCGACGGTAAGAATGACTGGACCACGCTATTTGATGGTCTGTACAAAAAGAAAAACGATTAGCAAGTTGATCCCCAAGATCATCTATACTTTCAATAGAATAACTTGATAGTGAATGAATGCGGAACACAGAAATTGTTCTAACTGTTCTACTTTTGTGTTCCGCGCTTCTTGATACGTCTTCAACATAGAAACGGGTCAGGAAGGCATTATTATTCACGAAAAGTCAAGTTATTATAAAAGCATTCATCGACACTGTAAACCGACTTGCATCAGCAAGGACACCCTTCTTCTTTATTGTCGACTTTGAAAAAGAACATCCTTTCGTATGCGAGATCAGGCATGCCGGGGACTATGGTTACAAATTCAAGGTAAGGGGACACCAAAACTATGTAAATGGTCACTCAAATGGTTCGACCCCTCGCATTGATGTTGCCATGAATCCCGTGTCGATCAATCAGTACGCTCACTCTTTCAATCATGTCAAGGAAAATCTTCTACAGGGTAACAGTTATCTGGTCAATCTAACTTTTCCCACTCCACTACAAACCAACCTCGGCCTAAGCGACATTTTTGACTTGTCAGAAGCACCTTATAAATTGTTGAAGGAAAATGAATTCGTAATATTTTCACCTGAGAGTTTTATTCAAATAAAAGATGACAATATTTTCTCCTACCCCATGAAAGGGACTATTGATGCCGATCTTCCCAATGCCCGAAAAAAAATATTAAACAATGACAAAGAAACCTGGGAACATAATACAATTGTAGACCTCATTCGCAATGACCTCGCGATGGTATCTGATCATGTTGAAGTGACAAAATTTAAATACCTGGACCTGATCACTACACACAGAAATCGATTGTATCAGATGAGCTCAGAAATTCGAGGTACCTTGTCAACTGAATGGAGAGAAAACCTGGGAGAAATAATTATGAAATTACTACCGGCAGGATCTATCAGCGGGGCACCAAAGAAAAAAACAATAGATATCATTCGAGAGGCAGAAAAAATACCACGAAATTATTATACAGGTATATTTGGCATCTTCGATGGCAACAAACTGGATAGCGCTGTCAATATTCGATACGTGGAAAAAACGAAACAGGGCTTGCAGTACCGAAGTGGAGGTGGCATTACTGCTATGAGCGATCAGAATTCTGAATATCAAGAAATGCTCGATAAAGTATATGTTCCCACTATTTGAAACCATCTGCATTAAAAAAGGTGCGGTCCAGCACATTTATTGGCATCAAAAAAGAATGGATAATGCTTATCGCCAATATTTTGACTCTATAAATCCTCACAGTCTCGAACAAGCGATAAAAATTCCATCCCTTCTAAAGGATGTACCCAGAGCCAAGGCTAGAGTATCTTACAATGCCGATGGTATGTATATCATCTTCGAACCATATCAAGAAAAATCAATTAATAATCTCAAGTTGATTTTTGATAATACAATTTCCTACCCCCTAAAATTTCAAGATCGAAGTGCACTAAAAATCCTATACGATCTAAGGGAGAGCTGTGATGATATCCTTGTCATTAAAAACGGGATGGTGACAGATACTTCCTACTGCAATATCCTCTTTTTTGATGGTCATTCATGGTGTACTTCTGACACGCCGCTCCTAAATGGCACATGTCGGGCACGGCTGTTGGCCGAAGGCAGAATACAAGAAGTACCTATTCACTTTGAAATGATAAAAAAATATACGTCCTTCATGCTAGTGAATGCCATGATGGATTTCAATCCAGTCCGAGCTCATTCTATTCAGAAAATTATTCACTAATCTATTGGTGGATTCTCCAAAAAAACCTGCTAAAATTCAGTATTTATTTATTATTCGACATATGATCATATGTTCATACGTCCCTTTTTTGATAATTTAAGGTTTTGTCAAAATTGATGCAAATGTCCCATAAATTTCTTTTTTTAGCTTAGTTTTTGTTGAGATTCTCAGCGAAGCATTACGGTTGGAAAATGATTTTTTCAGCGTAATTAATTGAAATCCAGACTATTCTAACAAGCAGGTAGCATGGTGACAAACAGCTTTAGAAAACTTACCGATCAAATGCTAAACAGTTAAGTCGCTACCCTTGTTAGAGAAGTCATCCAGAAAAGAAAAAGTCATGAAAGACGCAGTCGTTGAGAAACGTGTTTTTACGCCTGAAGAGATTAAGAAGCTAAATGCAAAGTATCAACCTTTGACAATCCAACAACGGATTAAGCAACTCTATAAGGATTTCGAGCAAGAAGAGGTGATGCTTACGAGTTCGTTTGCGGCTACTTCAGCCTTTCTATTACGAGAATTTTCTATTGCCAATCCTGAGCAAGTAATTTACTTCATTGATACAGGTTATCATTTCCCGGAGACTTTGAGCTATAAAGAGCATCTTACGGCCTTGTACAACCTGAATGTGGCCTCCATCAGTGCGGATGAATATGAGCACAACTTCACTACTGAAGATGAGACCTGGAAGAAGAATCCTGAGTTTTGCTGTACTCTGAATAAGGTCCAACCTCTCGAAAAAATCAAAGACAATTATAATATCTGGGTATCGGGTCTGATGCGATGGCAAAGCGACCACCGCGCAACACTGGATATATTTGAAGAGCGTGGAGGAATCCTAAAATTCTATCCTCTGCTGGATGTAACCAAGGACGAACGGGAAAATTACATCAAGGAAAACAACCTTCCCTTTCATCCACTTGTGGCCTGTGGTTATAATTCGATTGGATGTAAGCATTGTACCGTGCCAGGTGAGGATCGTTCGGGCCGATGGAACAATAGTCCAAAGACTGAGTGTGGCCTGCACTTATAATGGATTCTGATAGTTAAATACATCTACACATCTGTTATTGGAGCATTCCAATAATCGCTACTTTTAACGCTCAAAGTCTGACGCATGCGAGAACTTACAGATGTACCGTCATGGGATGATATCGGGATGGCCCATGTGGCTATTGAAGGTATGATTCACAAAACTCCCGTCATCACCTGTGCCAATATTGACAAGCTGACAGGTGCAGAAATTTACTTTAAGTGCGAAAACTTCCAAAAAGTAGGTGCCTTCAAGATGCGGGGAGCAGCCTGTACAGCCCTTTCCTTATCTAAGGATGCCATAAGAAAAGGATTAGCTACCCATTCCTCAGGAAATCACGCCCAGGCGGTAGCCAGAGCCGCTAAACTACTGGGTACCTCCGCCCATATTGTGATGCCCGAGAATGCACCCTCCATTAAAGTGAACGCTGTCAAGGGATATGGTGCCCATGTCTATTTGTCTGGCAACCTCATTCAAGATCGAGAAACCAAAATGAATGAAGTATTGAAGAAAACAGGAGCCACGTTTATACACCCCTACAATAATTACAACATCATCGCCGGTCAGGCCACTGCAGCCAAAGAACTGCTGGCACAATATGCTGACCTTGACATTGTGATGGCTCCCGTAGGAGGAGGAGGCTTACTGAGTGGTACAGCACTAGCTACCAAATATCTAAACGCCGGCATTCGTGTGATAGGAGCTGAACCTTCCGAAGTAGACGATGCTTTCCGGGCTTTCCACTCGGGCAGATTAGAAACCAACAAAACGATTAATACGATCGCTGACGGATTGAGAACTATGTTGGGTACATACACTCTAAAAATAATTCGTCAATACGTGGATGAGATAGTCACGGTAAGCGAAGAGTCCATTATAAAGGCTATGCATTTAATTTGGGAGAGAGCAAAAATAGTAGTTGAACCTTCAGGGGCTGTACCGCTGGCCGCCATTCTAGAAAACCCCGAGTATTTTTCTAAAAAAAAGACAGGAATTATTATTTCGGGAGGAAATGTAGATCTTACCACACTACCATTTTAAGACAACATTTTTTTACTAAAGAAATTCATGAAATATTCCCAAATATTCGGTAAGACACTTCGCGATGATCAAAAAGAAGCTGATGTTACTTCGGCAAATTTATTACTTAGGGCTGGATATGTACGACAATTAGCCGCCGGCATCTATACGTATCTCCATTTTGGTCAACGCTGCATGCGCAAAATAGAACAAGTAATTCGCGAAGAGATGGACGCTATCGGCGGGGATGAAATTTGCATGCCCATCGTTCACCCCGCTGAAATCTGGCAAAAAACAAACAGGTGGTATGAGATCGATGCATCAATGGCTCGATTCAAAGACCGAAATGAACGGGACATGGTACTGGCAATGACTCATGAGGAAGTGGTGGCCCATCTCGCGACCACAGAAATAGATACTTATAAACAATTACCAAAATTAATTTATCAGATATACACTAAGTTTAGAGATGAACCGCGCTCCCGAGGAGGATTGATAAGAGTCCGTGAATTTACGATGAAGGACAGTTATTCACTGGATCGCGATGAAGAAGGACTACAAGCACAATATGTCCGACACTACAATGCCTATTTCAGAATATTCTCCAGACTCGGTCTTCCTGCTATTTCCGTATTGAGTGATACCGGAATGATGGGTGGGAAAATGGCTCATGAATACATGTATCTGACTGATATTGGTGAAGACACGATCTTCGTGTCTGAATCATCAGGATATAGAGCCAATAAAGAGGTAGCAACTTTTCATAAAACATTCAGGGATGAATCTCCCCAATCAATGGAGAAAATTTTTACTCCTGATAAAAAGACTATAGCCGACCTGGTAGACTTCATGGGTTTATCACCGGACCGATTCGGTAAAGTAGTTTTCTACACGGGCAAATTTGATGGCGTAAAAAAAGTGGTGGTTGCCGTCGTCCCTGGTCACCTGGAAGTAAACCTGCTAAAGATTCAGAAATTACTGGGCGTGGGTACTCTCACCCCATCGGTAGAGGAAGAAATTTTGGAAATTGGAAGTGTTCCTGGTTATGCCAGTCCTGTGGGAATTGACCGCGATAGATCGATCATCGTACTTGATGAACTTATCGCAAAAGATAACAACTGGATCGTTGGCGCCAATGAAAAGGACTATCACTTCAAAAATGCATGTCACGAAAGAGATTTTAATTCTGACATCATCGGCGATATCGTAAATGCATTTGAAGGCGCTCCTTGCCCCATCTCCAAAGTGAGTAAGCTACAAGCAAAACGAGGCATCGAAATTGGGAATATATTTCAGCTCGGTACAAAGTATACTGAAGCGATGGGTGCCCACTTTACAGATCAGGACGGAAGATCAAAACCTATCGTCATGGGATCCTACGGTATCGGGGTAGGTCGTCTGCTCGCCTGTCTCTGCGAGGAGTATCATGATGAGTTTGGACTCATGCTGCCTATTGCAGTGGCACCCTATCAGGTGATTATTACTGCGCTCCTAGATAGTGAAGAAACCGAAGCTGAAGCGAATGCCATCTATGATCAATTAAGAAATGAGCGAATCGAAGTGCTGCTGGATGATCGAGCAAAAAAGCAAGCTACTCCGGGTGTGAAATTCAGAGATGCAGATCTTATTGGCATTCCCATTCGTATTACTATTTCAAAAAAGTCACTGACTAAAGGAGGTGTGGAATTGAAAGTGCGAGGCAGTAAAGAAATTGATTTAATACCCGTTGACGAAATACTCGCTACAGTGCAAAGTACCCTTACGAGTCTGTGGAATCCCGTCCTGGAAATGACAAAGTATGTGGAAAAATGGCAGGGTTCTTAACGTAAGATGCTACTCCCGCATATTGCAATAAAGAGAATATAATGATAACTTCAGGAGGATATGAAACACCACCTTATAGTTTTCATTGTTGCAGTTGCCCTCTTGCCTCCCCTTAGGACATATAGCCAACATCATCTGACCGTAGAAGACTTCACAATGCGTGGAGACACCTATCTGACAGATGAGGAATGTTTTCGACTGACGGACGAAAACGATTACTCTTCCGGGTCCATCTGGTACAAGCTACCCATTAACCTGGCAGAACCATTTTCCATTAAATTGTCCATCATGGTAGGATGTCAGGATGATATTGGCGCCGATGGCATGGTCTTCCTTTTTGCCAATCGACCCAACATGGTAGGGACCCGTGGAGAAGGTATTGGATTTAGGGGATTACGCCCTTCAGTGGGAATAGAAATTGACACCTGGCTTAATGAGCATTTAAGCGATCCCATTGAAGATCATCTATCCATTATGTTAAACGGTATGGTCGGGCACTGGAATGATCTGGCAGGACCCATCGCGATCAATAATATCGAAGACTGCATGCGCCATGGATTTTATGTGTTATGGGATCCCGAGTCCAAAACACTAAGTGTCGAAATAGATGGGCAATCACGCATATCTGCCTCATACGATCTTGCCAATAAAATATTTGGGGGCAACAACATTGTCTACTGGGGCATGACGGCAGCGACAGGCCGATACAATAATATGCATGAAGTATGTTTTGATCGCTTGGCATTCGTGCCTCCCATGATTGATCCTACACCTTTGCAGTCTGCCACAGAAATTAAATCACTTTTGGTGTCACATGACTCCCAAATGCTGACCTGGAGTTATTAATTAACGCCAATCGAGTATAGTTCTTTCGCAAAAAATATCATGCTGTTTGGAAAGAATTCACTGTAATTCGTGGCATTGCCAACACAAGTCGCTGAGAAAGAGTTATCTTATTAATACTGGAACCACTCATCCAATTCTTGATATCACTTTGATCCGGATTGCCCATCACACTTACAACAAATGGTAATCCATTGGCATGTAGATCTGGGTGTTTCGATTTCTGGATGGCTGGTTTGAAGGCTTATTTATGTTCTTACTAATGACAAACACATCAACTAAAAGAGAATCATAGTGAGAAACAACCTATTTCTGAGTTTAACTCAGTGAGAGGTATCATTGTCTATGAAATCTATGGACCAACCTTAAAACACAAAAAAACCAGGGAAAATGAAAGCAAAAAAGACTCCTCAGTTGAGACATATGCACACTCTTAAGAGAAAGTGCCTAATAATTTTCCTGATTTGCATTTTACCTCTGCTGGCAAGTTTGAGTATTCATGCCCAAGATCTGATTGAGCGTACCCAACTTGGTATTCCAAATGTCGAACAAGATCAAGATCCCAATGCCCTGGCACGCAAAGTAGCTTCGGCGATGTCTCACGCTCGCTCACACGAAGAAATCTCTCTTTTCTCACTCGCCAAAAACGGGAAAGCAACTGCGCGCTCTATTGAAGGCTCGGCAGTGATACTTCAGATCGATCAGACGAGCATTGATCAGTTAGTGAAGAATCCTAAGAAATCCTTTTCGATGACCATTCCAGTCGATGAACGCTCATCCGTGCGCCTTAATCTGGTCAGAAATAAACTTTTTGCCGACGGTTTTGAAGTGACTACGAGTGCTGCTGGTAACGCGGGTCAACGTGCCCTGGGAATATTCTATCATGGTACTGTAGAAGGAGACCCAACCTCAATAGTGGCCTTGAGTGTTTTTGAAGATCGCGTAGATATCTTTCTCGACGATGGTCGGGGCTACTATCAAATCACGCAGCAGAAAAACAATGAGTATCTATTTTACAATGCTCGTACGACAGGTGATTTTGGCAAGTGGAAGTGCCACAACAATGCTCGGCACTCAACTTTTAAAGAAGTACGAGTACAACCCACTAACTCACACGGTCGCTCCGCTATGATGGGATGCGTGCCAGTATACGTGGAAGCAGATTTCTCCATGTTTCAGCGCGAAGGTGCCAACACCACTCCCTACATCACTTCGATGATGAACCAAACGGTCACAATTTATGCCTCTATTGGGATCACGATTGAAATGTCGGAGCTATTTGTACATACAACGGCCGACCCTTGGGCTGGCCAGGAATTAGGCGCTAAGCTGGACAATTTTGGACTAGTAAAAGGCAATGCCTATAATGGTCGTCTTGCTCACCTGATCACTGCTGAAGACGGTGGTGGTGTGGCCTGGACTGATGTACTTTGCGCCATGCAATCCGGCACCGATCCATCCGGACCTTTCGGCGTATCAGGAGCTACAACTGCGACCACTCCAAGCACCGATGATGTAATTACACTAGCCCATGAGTTGGGTCATAATTTCGGATCGGATCATACACAAGCATGTGTCTGGAATGGAAACAATACTGCAATAGATGGATGTGTTCAACCTGAAAATGGGCCCAATGGCGAAACCTGTGATAGACCAGAACCAAACTGTCCGGCGGGTGGTGGTACCATTATGAGCTATTGCAACACCCCTGATCCTCCTCTTACAACCTGTACGGTAAATACGACCTGGCATCCCCAGGTCCAAACGCTGATTATTAATAACTGGAATACAGCAACACAAAACTGCCTAAATACAGCTTGTGGCGGTGGCGGTACTCCCATGGGATACACTTGCGCAGATCCATTTATCATTAATGCGGCTGGCACCTTCATGGCACCAGGCCCGAGTCAAGGGAATGGAGCTGTTGATCAGATGATAGCAACGCATGCCAACTGGTATAGGTTTACTCCTCCTATGACGGGAATGATCAGAATATTTACTTGTGGCTTGGCAAATGGTGGAAACAATCACAATCACATCTACCTGGATGCCACTAATTGTCCCACCAACACTAATAATGTCATGCATACGGCTGACCGAGGTTGTGCAGCCGACCCAGACGATCCTGCCTTAGGGGTACTTCTAGAAAATGTGCCTGTCACAATGGGCGTACCCATTTATATCGAGTGGGACGACGCGGGAGGAAATACAGCCGCGTTCACTTGGACGCTGGAGTACATGGGAGGAGGTGCACCTTGTGCTGTTCCAACCTATGCCATGGATTGTTCAACCGATCACATAAACAGTTTTACCTTTGGTGCCTACAGTAATCAGAACACGGGATGTGCCGCAGGTCTACCGAATAATTTAACCGACTATAAACCCCAAGGACCTACAGTACAAGCAGGTCAAACATATGCCGTCACCTGTGCTGCGGGAACGGAAAATCAGTACTATGCTGTTTATATTGATTTTAATAACAACGGAAGCTTTCTGGATGCCGGCGAATTTTTCAACATTGGTCAGGCACAGGCTAATGGCAACGTCATGGCCAATGTGACCATCCCAGCTAATGCAACTGCCGGTACATTTTCGATGAGAGTGAGAAGTGCATATAATAATGGTGACACCCCTCTAACTCAAGCTGATGGTTGCCAGACGCAATTGGACTGGGGAGAGATTGAAGAATACAACATTGTGATCCAAGGAGATGGAAACTGTCCACCTACCTTAGCCAAGAATGAGATGAATATCGCCTCTGGCATCTATCAGGCAAGTATCCAACTTACTTCGTCAGGCACGATCGGGGCTGGTAATAATGTCACCTTCAGAGCTGGCAATAATGTGGAGTTGCAAAATAATTTTACAGCACCCCTGACATCGATACTAGAAGTAAAAATCGAGGGGTGCCAATAACCTATTGCCGAGATCTTGTCCGCTCAGTGACGGTCATACCGAAATGCCCGATAATCCCTTATCTGGATTTAATGGTGAAAATCCCATGGGTAACTGGACATTGTCCATAAATGATGGATTGGACCCAGATGGAGGATCACTTACGGGCTGGACCTTGGAGATTTGCATCCAGTCCGATGGTGGTGATTGTCCCACTACCAGGATGGTGGACGACACACCCATCACCAGTGGCACGTATCAAGCCGGTATGCAACTTACCTCTACTGGTACTGTGGCCGCAGGCTCAAACGTCATCTTTCGGGTGGGAAATAATGTGGGATTAAACCCCGAGTTTATTGCTCAGGTGAATTCCACCTTCGAAATAATAATTGGAGGTTGTCAGTAAAATCAAAATAGCGGTTTAAAGGCAGAGAATAGTTCCTCACTTTCCGGCACCCCCTGGATAGGTATATACTCGCAGACCTGGGCAAATTCATCCCACATTTTTAATACCTCAGGATTTGAATGCGCACTGTCAATGGCTTCCTGAGATTGCCATCCAAAAACTTCAATCATTGTCTTGTCACTGGCTTGCATTAGTATGGGTTTTCGATCAGATACCAATCCCTCCGCATTTAATCGCGACCAGTGATATTTCATAAGATCCTTCAAGTTTTTTTCCTTGCCTGGCAGCGGCTTATCCTTCCATTGTACTCGATTTTAATCTGATACTACTTCACTTTTATGATGACGCTCCCTCTTTTGTGCCCTTTCCCTACATAGGCATGTGCCTCCTGAATATTCTCAAGGGAAAAAGTTTGATCCACCACTGGCTTCAGGTGCCTCTCCTCTATCAGGTGGGTCAGATATTGAAAGTCTCCCTTTCCATCACCGGCTACTCCACCAATTACCTTTTTTGAGGACGTCAAATTGACCCAGAGCCCTCGGAGCATAACACCAGGAGACAAGTGTACCGCCCGAAGGTATTTTCCATCTTTTTTAAGAAGTTGTACACTCTTACCAAAAGGACTTAACCCTATAGTGTCGAATATTACATCATATTTATCCTGATTCGATGCATATTCGCCTTTCGTATAGTCCAGTGTATGATCGGCTCCCAACTCTCTCAGCATTGAAATATTTCGCTCACTGGAAACTGTCGTGACCTCGGCTCCAAAATATTTACCTAGTTGCACCGCATATACGCCTAATGCCCCTGAAGCACCGTAGACCAACAACTTATCCCCTGCTTTCATCTCCCCTTTCCTCAAAAAATGTAAAGCTGCTGAGCCTCCAAAATAGAATGAAGGAGCTTCCTCATGGGATAATGAGTGAGGCTTAGGAAGAACCAGACCCTCTTCAGCAATAGTCAAATACTCAGCATGAGCCTTCATTCCACTATCTACTGTAGAACCAAGGACTTCATCACCGGGATTGAATCGTGTGACGGACTTACCTACTGACTCCACAACTCCGGAGAAATCCATGCCGAGAATCGCATCCTTCGGGCCGAAGAGACCCAACATGAAACGAATCACAAATGGATCGGCTTTTCGCAGCCGGACATCGGCAGAATTGATCGCGCTGGCATGCACTCTTACCAGGATTTCATGGTCGGCCGCAATGGGTTTTGCCACTTCTTTTATCTGGATGGATTCGGGACCACCATATTGTGTAAGAACGGCTGCTTTCATTGCATTTTTCATAGGTACTTGTTTAAATTCTTAAATATGATGCTAAGGTAGGCTGACAATAGAGGCGAGTCGTTCTGATTTGGAAATCCGAACCTATTGACCCACGATCGACTTCCAATACTTGCTGGGTGTCTGTCCGGTCATCTTCTTAAAGAATGTGTTGAAGACCGTCTTCGAGTTAAATCCGCTCTCAAAGGCAAGTGCTAAAATGGTCTTGTGATGATTTCTAGCATCCTGCACTTTCTCTTTGAAAGCATCCAGTCGATAGGAGTTTACGAATTCTGAGAAATTTTGACCAAAACCCTCGTTCAAAAGTTGAGACATTTGATTAGAAGGCATACCGGAGATTTCTGCCAGTCCCTTTAAGGTAAGCTCCGGATCAAGAAAGACTTTTTCTTCCTCCATCAGCCTCTTCAGATTACGCACTCCATCGTTCAGAAGGTCTTTGGACAGGAGGGGATTTCTATAGCGCCTGTCGGAAGCAGGAGTATCTTCAGGAATCTGTAGAATGCGGTCCATCAGTTGAGCGAATCTTTTATGTCCATGCAGGGGATACAGGAAGGGTTCGACTGGCAGATAGACACACATGGGAAGTCGGATCTCGATAGCATTCTCAATGAGATCTAAAGCACCTTCGATGTCACGCATGGCCGTCTTGCACAAAATGAGCAAGAGGCTTGCCCGGTCGGCATATTCAGACATTCGGTATTTTTCCAAAATAAGCATGGCCTCATGGGCCTTATTGTGCTGTCCACTTACGGCATCCACAAGCGCCATACCGCCTATCTTCAGCACCTCACCGGCTGATGCTGAGAGATTATTGAAATGATTTCGGGCATTGTCAATCTCACCTTGAAGCAAAAATGCCTGTCCCAGGTACAGCAAGGAAACTTTTCCATCTGGATTAAGTCTTAATCCTTCGACATAATGGTTGATAGCTGTCTCATATTCCTGCTTACAATAATGAATAAACCCTTTTAGATGCTGATTAATGGCAGAGAAAGGATCCATCTCTATAGCCGTATCAATGTAGTGGCTGGCAGCTTTATATTTCCCCTCTGCTACGAGCATAGAAGCCATCGACTGATACCCATCCACGGTTTGTTGTGCTTCCAGCGATTTTTTCACATGAGTATAGGCACTCTCTAAATCCCAATCTTCCAGGAAGCTCTTATACGAAAGCTGCAAGCGGCATTGAGGATGATCAGGTTCGAGCTCGATGGCCCTCCTGAGATAGGTACCAGCTTTTTCAAAAGCCTCCTCACCTGACATGTACCCCAACATGCCAGATAGTAAATAGCCTAAATGCATACCCAGATGAGCCAGTGTGTAGTCGGGCTCCCTTTCGATAATCGATTGCAACAATTCGAAACCCTTCTCTATGTCCTGCTGACCCATCTTCAGGATATGATAGCGACTTTTTAGATAGTCCTGATAAGAATCGATACCGATGTCGGGACGATCTACTAATTGATCTTGAATTTCAAAGTGCCCCAAATGCTCCCGGAGTCTCTCGGCAATCAACAGACTGATCTCATCCTGCACTTCAAATATATTATCCATTGATCGGTCAAATGTCTCCGACCAAAACTGCATGTCATCGGCCACATCTACCAGTTTGGCCGAAATCCGTACCCTATTCCCTGCCAATCTAACACTGCCTTCCAGCACGCTGGATACATTCAATGCCTGACCAATTTCTGGCAGTGATACATTCTTATTCTTATAGAAAAAGGAGGACGTCCTAGAGGTAATTTTCAATCCCCTGATCTTAGACAAGGCATTGATAATTTCCTCGGTCATACCATCACTGAAGTACTCGTGTTCATCACTGCGGCTTAAATTCAGGAAAGGCAATACCACCAGCGATTTATTTTTTTGAAATCTATCACCCTCTATCTCATGTGGCATAGGCATCTTAATGCCATCGTCAAGCAAGGTAAAAACCTGTATAGGCTTGTTGACATTTTTAAACTGATAAAAGCCTAATGCACGACTGTCGATCTCCGGGTGATTCTTCAATTCCTCATTGACTTTACCTGATATGAGTACAGAACCAGCAATACTCATGGACTGAATTCTGGCTGCCACATTTACACCATCTCCAATCACTTCATTCTCCTTGCGAAGAATATCTCCCACGTGAATACCGACTCTCAATGGCACTTTTGGCGTGCCTCCTTGCATTTCCCTTTGAATCGCGATCCCGCATTGAGCCGCGTGGACTGCACTATCAAAAATGCTGAGCACTCCGTCGCCATAATATTGAATGATCTCGCCATTAAACCTATCATGGAGAGCCTCGGTGATCGAACGATGCTGTTCTCTCACGGCCATGGCCTGGCTTTCATCTTGCTGCATCATGGCAGTATACCCCTGGATATCTGCAAACATGATAGCTGCCAATCGGCGTTTGTGGGGCTGTTTCATAGATTTGTCGGAATCATCGACCGAACTTAATAAATCGACAAGAGAGGATCTAAGAGAAAAACATATTATTAGTCTTACAGACTAGATATTTTTGGAGTTATCCAACTGCATTTATTCTATCCCTTAAAGTGGTCAACTTTCCTATGAGCTTGTCGAAGGTAAGTGTTTCACCATAAAACATTGATTCTTGCATCTCTCGATAATCTTGCTTCCATTCACCTAACACTTTATCTGGAGGTATGAAATCGATGAATTTATGTTGATGCTTGTCATAATCTACCCAACTAATTTTAGTAATCATTTTTCTATGCTGAACAATTGTCCAATATAGATTTTTGTCATCTATTGCTTCTTGGCAAAATTTCGTATCTATCAATCGTTCTAAATCGTATAAGTGTCTTGTCATCCGACTATGACGGATGATCTTAGCGTCGGGTTTTTGAAACTCCTCATGAAGCAGGAAGATCTTTTCTAGCATTGTTCTTGTTGGTCGAACAGTTGGTATACGTATTTCCTCATCTACAAAATCACTTTCAGGATATCTCGCACTTATAAACGATCTCATCTTTCTCATTTCAAATGGGTCTCTTAATGATCTTGATGAAATTTCAATCAGAATTCTTGGCTTAAGATATTCTATTTGATCTGTTATTGAATCATATTTAAGTTCAATTGAAATTGGATCTGTATCTGATTCTTCAAAATCAACTAATGATAGACTAAAGTCCTTTATTTCATTCGCAACCAATGTTGCATTCAAAACAGGGACAAATTCATTTTGAACAAATTTCGCAGCATCCTTTCTAAGTTTCTTGACTCCACTTCTAGTTAAATTTCCTCCAAAATTTAGAAATGATCTGTCTATGGCTAGGTCAATATCTTCCGAAAACCGATCAATTAGATTCCAGCCTTTGCTCAACGAAGTTCCACCTTTAAAGACAATGTACTCACCATAGTTGGTGTCAAATATTGCCTTTAGAGTAATCATCACCCAAAGATCTTTCTCTATCGCTGTGGGAATAATTCCCACCTGGGAACTTGTCTGTTTGATGATTTCCTTGCGTTGAGACCTAGATAATTTAAACCAGTTTTCCATTCTCTAATGTTTCATTAGAAGGTCCCTTATCCATGCAGGTGCAAGTTTGATGTCATGCCTTACATCCTCACCATTTATGGTGTTAAGTTGTTCAACTATTTTTTTATTAATTTCTCTTGTAATGTTATCCTTTCCAATATGTTTCAATGCTTGAATAATCAGTACCATTTTATCATTTCGTGCGGCAAGCAATTTACTTGGTGTTGCCTTGAATTTAATACTTCCTAGGCCCACTTTAATTTGCCTAGGACTGCCATCAGTGAGATATACTACCTTAGTTGGAACTTGTGTAGAAAGACCAAGTTTGTTTAATGCATATATTCCTGTGGGAATGATTCTCGCCTTGTCTCGCTTAGCAATTTCTATTGCGAGTTCCTCAAGTGTTGGATACAATATTCCTAACAATTTATGCTCTTGAGGGAATAAATAAATACCTCTGGCAAGTCTTTTGAGCACTCCTTTATCCTCTAACCTATTGAGCGCCTGTCTAACAGCGGCCGATGAGCCAAATTTGGCAAAACTAGAGGGAAAAAATATTTTACCACGCTTATGATTATATATTGATTTAAGTATCTGACTTTCAACTGATTGACCCATTCTTCAACAAAGAAATTTGTCACAAAAGTATGTTAAAAACGTGACAAACTAAAATAATTATTAGGAAGGAAGGTAGAGAATTGATGAATCTTCGATTCATCAATGGAAACCAGACTAACTGATACAACAGTAGATCATTTGGTCTGTAAGACTGCCAACAAAGTTGCAAATGATCTACTGTTGTATCATACAAGGTACGAATTTTTCTTTAGAATGTCAAGTCATTCGTTTAGCTAAAAAGGCCTTAAGATATTGATTATCAAATATATATGTATGAAAATAAAAAACAAGTACTTACCACTCAGATCCATTTGTAAGTAAGAACATTCGATACCTTTCCGCTTAAGACTTAAAGAGGACCATTGTCGTGTAGAATCAAAATCTAGTTAAACCATACCGCATACCTTTCCCTGCGCAACTGTATAGCCAGCTCCTTTTCCATCTGCAAAGCTTCCTCGCGACTCCCAGGATCCAGATGCTCATATAGGCTGGGACGCAAATACAATCCATACTTCTGGACGAGACTGGAGGAAATACGCACCCCCTTTTTACTTAGCGCTCCGGACCGATGCTGCTGAAATCGCTCCTTTGGGGTTTTACTGGTCATACCCACGTACAGACACTCAAGCACACCATTGTACTGAGGGTTGGCTTTGCGAAATTTTGCATTTTCGGAGAATACTTTCTTCGAAAGCTCAACTACGTATACATGATATTTTCGTGGCATTACATTTTCCTGTATTGAAATAGTAACGATCTAAGCCAGAACGTATGATTTACTGTCGAGATTAAATCGGGAAAAATAGATTTTTTATATGGGTTAAATCTGTTGAACTGTCGATGTGTTAAACTGTCGATGTGTTAAATTGTCGATGTGTTGAACTGTCGATGTGTTGAACTGTCGAATTTCTTAGAGATGGAGAAATGCTTTAATTGAAGTTAGGACGTCGGATTCAAAGTGGCCCAAGAAGAAAGGTGGCATGCATCGAAAAGCCAAATTAATTGCACGTGAGATTTTTCTCTCACAAATGGTATATGAAACACATGCTGAGAGCCAGATTTTCTTACTGAGGTAATTTGACATCCGCCATCATCCCCCAAAGTTTCTTGCTTCGCGTCAAAACTCTGACCCCTTCAAAAGCGGTTTTGTACAGACTATTTTTAGAGACGGAGAAATGCTTTAGTTAGAATTAGGAAGTCGGAGTCAGCCCACCACTACCCAAAAAATGCCTATTCCTGATAATATAATCTAACACGATCAGTGATCCCCCATTTATAAATCAGTTCTGCGCTAGCCTCTGATTTCTCTGGATTGGTAATGGGTCGCCAATCGACAACACTGCAATCTGCGCTTAGTTTTACGATTTCCGAGCTAGCAGCAGACAATTTTTCAAGGGCGGCTCTTTCACATTCATTTCCATCAAATTTCGGTTCATCTGCCCGAGTAAAAATAAGCATGATAGCGGCTATGACAACCATGTAAGCATATCGCAACTTCGAATGCACCGATCTCATGACAATGGTAGTTGAAATGCCCAGCAGAAAAATCAATCCTAAAGTAATCGGCAGAATCGTATCATATCTCAGGATGTGAGGACGATAAGGCCGAAAACCTCCTAAAGGAAGTAGAAGAATATAGGTAATGGAGAAAGTGGCAAACCAAAAGAGTAATCTTTGATACTTCTTAAAAATAGGGGAATCAGCAAAACTCCTAATTAATAAGTAGTTGATTATGATCGTCAAGAACAAAAGGGGAAATCCTAACTTCTGAGAAAACTGATAATAAATCCCGTAAGGTAATCTTGAATACGAATCTAGGATAGAATTCTGTATTAAATGGGAGGTCAGGTTAAACTTACCAAGAAACAGAGAGTATGCGGAAAACAACACGGCAAACAGATAAATGAAGAGGTACTGCCTGGGCATGGGGTTTTTAACAATCGCATTCCATGTCCATCCAGATAAAAGAAATTCTCGCAAAATGCCGACACCATACAACAATGCAATCACTAATATCACGGCTGGATTCAATGGCCCACTGAGAGAAACGACCATCACCAATACTAATAGGCAAATACTTCTAATCGGCGTGACCATAAGTGATCTTCCATGCACATAAAAAAGTATCGCAGGGAGTAATAAAAGAATCAAATAAATGGATGGCAATGCATAGAAAAAAGTAAATGTAGTCGATGGATCAATGATACCCATAAAGTTTCGATAGCCATTAGCCTGAAAAAACACGGTACAAAGTAATCCAACGAAGAGACCCAGCTTATTAAATACGGAGAGTTTTCCAGTAATTGCAACAGTAAGGAGATATACCAACAAAATATGCACGATTGCTTTAGCAAAAGCGCAAGCTAAATAGACGCTGTCAATGGGAGACTGAAAGTTCTGAGGTAAAAGAGGCGCATTCAGGAGATACTCCCGGTACAACCAATGGCCAAAGTATCGATTGGGATTGGCATAAAGCCGTTCACCCAATATCGCATCGAGTCCAAATGGACTATTAAAAATGGGAGCTACATCGGGTGACGGAAGTAGATTCCAGGCCATGTCTCCATCCAGAGGCTGATGATAGTACTGGAGAAATGAATAGGCAAAATCCCCCAGTAAAAGTGCACCTAATACGATGCACACAAATCGACCCGCGAAGAAAGCTGAACGCAATTTTTATTCGCTATTCACCTCTAATAAAATCTCCTGACCTTCCTTCACATCAATAATATATTCCTTTTTAACGTTGGGTTTCTGATATCGATATACTCTTTGATTATCAATACTGGGTGACAAATCGCGTTTTCGGATATATGCACTCCATGCCACTACATCTTCATCAGTTAGTGAGCCGGCTCGTTGTTTTTCGCGCATGCTGATCATAAAAGGATCTCGAGAGTTTGACGTCCATCGCGTAGCTTCTTCCCGTACTTCGACCTTATATCTCCCTTCTACAGGGCCTTGGGCTGCAGCGACGTTAAATCTACCTAGTTCACCTGTACCGGTATTGGTCATGTAGATCACAACGGGCGTTGTATTAGGATCATCCATGGGTGTAAGGACGATCATACCTCTAGGAAGCGGCTTCCCATCCAAATGCACGAGACCTGTAATTGGAATTCTCTTTTTATCGGAAAGCATTCCATTGACCTTAATCCACTGCATCATTAGGTCCGGAAATTTCCCCAGGATGGGATCTCCTACCGCAAAACCTACTCCATGGTCTCCATTCTGGAATATATGCGATTCCACGGGTACATCGGCTTCGATCAGAGAAGGGTATAAAGAAGTCAGGCCGCGGAGGCTTCCCTTATCTTCCGCGGTTCCAAACATAAAGACCGGAGGCAAGTGAGCGCGGGCAAAATCACTGAGGGTATCTGGCATCTGCTTAGATCCATAGACCAGCACAATAAAATTAGGATTCGTAGCCTCTCGGTCCAGCGGATCGCTTGCATCATTCTTTCCGGGAGCCGCACTGAATGCCATATCCGCACATAAGTTTCCGCCTGCCGAAAATCCCACGGCACCGATACGATGTGGAGAAACGCCATAATCCGCAGCATGGGCACGTATATATTGTAGTGCCCGCTGACCATCCCGTAGCCAATGCTCACGATTATATATAGGTCGTAATCGGTATCGGAGAAGGAAAGCAGCAATACCTCTTTCCTTGAGCCATTGTGCTACCAACACTCCTTCATGGTCGGTAGCTCGTATGGTGAATCCACCTCCGGGAATCACTAACATAGCCGTCCCCGTAGCTTTATCCGCATCCGGTAAAAAGGCTCTGATCGCAGGTTTATCTTCTCTGCTGTTTCCCGTAGCACCCGGAGCACCATCGGGCCAAAGTAGGATCGGATCTGGAATGGATTGAGCAGATAAGACTAAACAAAATAGCCACATTAGGCATGTAAGGGGCAACTTAAATTTCATAGTATTAAGATTCTATTTTAAGAAATGTGCTATTAAAATAGAATTAATAAATGACAAATCAACTTCTCAGAATGGTATGCAATTATCCCTTGACATTATTCTTGAATGACTAGCTGAGATACTGTTCCAAACTTCGATTGTAGGCAAAGTAGATAGGCACCTGGAGTCGACTCCGCATCGGATCCAATAAAAAATGTAGCATCAAGGTGAATTTATCTCCAACAAAAATCTGTCTACTTCCCGATAGGCATTTTGCGCGGCTGCCGATATTTTTGGCAAAAATAAATCAAAGGCATGATCAGCCTCTGTGACCATTTGCAGTTTGATGGGAACATGGAGCGACCTCAACTTATCAGCCAGGGATAAGATAGATTGCATGGAAGTAATTATGTCATGAGTTCCTAAAATGAGACATGTGGCTGGACAATTCTCATGGACATAATTTATTGGAGAAAACTTTGCATATACCTCGGGGACTTCCTCGGGAGTACCACCTAGAATGGGCACCAACTTGCCAGGTTCCTCCGACTTATCAAACCCAAGGCGATAATAGTCGTCGCCCATTCTATCGATCAACCATTGAGGTCTTGCCTTCTCAGGTCTCTGTTTTACCGAATCCCTTGTCACGTGCTGCGCCGTATGATAATAGGTGTCCACCAGATCAACAGGACCATATAGAGATATCACTCCCCGGACTCTCAGATCAATAGTCTCAAGACCCACAGTTTTGAGTGATACGTTTTCACCTGAATAAGCAGCTAGCAAAGCAATTTGACCGCCTGCGGACCCACCACATAGCACGATCTTCTTGCGTGAAATCTGAAATCTTTTCGCATTCTGGTTAAGCCAGGCAATTGCAAATCGCGTATCATCTACCATGCCTTGCATATCCGTCTCAGGGTAAAGTCTATAGGCTACATCCATTACCACGTATCCTTGACCCACCAAATGAGTAAAAAATGGTCGAGTACCATAATCCTTATCAAAAAGTGTCCAGGCACTTCCGTGTAGGTAAATTATACCTACTCCGTTCCTGACATCACCCGGTTTTGGCTCCCATACATCACAAAGCAGATCTCTCCCGGAGATGCTATGAGTATGAAATATGACATCCATATGTGTTGGTGTTCCAGAATTATTTTTTTGGAAAAATGTCCGGATAATGCTCCGGACCACTTCAACTCCATTTTGTCCATCCCTAACACCCTGATCATCCAATCTGCCTGAGCTACTAACAAAAAAAATATGTGTCGCAAACGACAGTGCCTCTAGCAATCCCAGCACTACGAGCATCCATCGGGAAAAAATCACACCCACTAGAAACAAAAACAGAGAGAATCCCAACAATATTAGAGATGATGCTGATGAGAAGGCTTTAATACCCCAAAGACCAAATGAGGTGGGTTGCTGTAATTTATGGTGCACAATCATTGCAGGCACCAGCATGATTATTCCTACAATCCCAAGCAGAAAAAACATCTGTACTTTTGCGTATAAATTGGCAAGATCTCACTAAAAATCAACTGATAAAATGCATTTCCCTAAATAATAGAAATCATTTATACCCTAGTATGTCTATATACCCAGAACCGACATTCTCCCGACTTTGCCAGGACTTTTTCATTCTCCTGAAACTTATCCATTCGATAAAAAGTCTCCACGCATGAAAATCCACCTTTCGACATCCAGTTTTCTACCTCCTTTTGATCAGGAATATGAATAAAGATCAGTCGATCCTCATTCTTGGAATGAGTGATTAAGTCACCAAACTCAAACAATCTACTGTCTTGTTCTCCCCGGGACCATCGCTCTTCTTCATCTTTCCAGAATTGAAAGAATTGTGGCTCCCTGTCTCTATCATGGGTGGTAAAAATGAAAAGCCCATCCGGTTTAAGCACTCTGGCGATTTCTTCCAAGGCCTGTGTTCTATTATTTTCGCTTGGAATCGACATAATACCATTGAATGAGAAAATTACCACATCAAAAGAAGCGCCAGGAAAGGGAAGTGATCGGGCATCTCCCTGCTGAAACTCTATTTCACATTCAAAATATGCATTCAATTTCTTTGCCTCTTCAATCATCTCTGAAGTAAGGTCCACTCCGACAATATTACGGTAGCCAGCCTTATAAAGTGGAAAGGTCGTGCGCCCCGTACCACACCCGAGATCCAGGATACGATCATCTGGTTTCAGGTACTTTTTAAAGACATATTTTTCTGCATCCCACAGGCCCACATCTCGCGTAAAGTCAGCATAACTGGCTACTCCGGATCTATATTGAGATTTCACAAACTCCGAATTTATTCTGGTCATGTTTAGGATAATTTATACCGGGCATGCAAAGCTACTGATATCGCTTGCATTTTTTCACGCCAATAATCAAGCATCATCATGCGCTGTTGTTTATCCATTAATTTCTCCTGGTGAAAAGAAATAGTGGATTTATCCCCCTTTTTTATCACCCTGACTTGAAGCGTCGATGTATTTATCCAGTCTGATTTCTTCCAACGCATTCTTATATGCGAATGATGTTTAAATACTGTCACCTTACCTTCAATTCCATCTTTGGTCAGGAAAGATTGATGTAGCGATAAGGGATCTGGCATGGTCCCAAGCCAAATATCAAGCCCTTCTTCACTAAACATAAAATCCCATGCATGATCAAACGAAATGGCAAACGTTTTTTGAAGTCCCATCTGCCATCCTGCATCTCTTGTCTTTCCTACCTGTTTTTCCATCGTTCCTAACTTTAATGTATATGAAATTACAGTTTCGATAAGAAATCACATGGGACTACACGAACTCTTTCGATAAAGTACAAGACAAACTTTAAAAGAACCTGACAGAAACCCAAAATAGCAAAACAGGACCCATAAAATGTGATTCTCTTGAGTCTTCGAATTGTAGAAGTGACCTTTTCTTGCATCCCCACTACCCTATGGTGACCGTATGTTCAGCGTAGGTTACCCGGCCCTCGGGGACCGGAACTAACTCAGGTCCCGATTTTCTCGTAAACTGCGAAAACCTATCCACCATAATAAAATTAAATACGGAACAAGCCCAGATTATAAAGTGGATAAACCTTACATTTAAAAGTTACTACCTAGATGCATCTGTTGTACTGATCCGAAATGATGACCATGATTATTCTAAAAAAAGCTCAACGATACTTTGTTCTTGCTTTCCTCATTCCCTTTGCCTTTTGCCAGAATCCAAATAGCGATAGCGGGAGTACCTCCATTAGTGTGGAAGAAACACAGTCTTTGTTTGGAACAGCATGCGCCACCTGCCACATGGACAATGGTCAGAGTAGAGCTCCTAGCTTGATACACCTGGGAGGGATGACTCCTAAAAGCATATTAGCATCTATGGAAACGGGTAAAATGCAAGCGCAAAGTGCTATGCTCTCCCGGGAACAAAAAATTGCCATTGCCGAACTAATCACAGAAAGAAAATATGTGGAGGGTCCGGGCACATTAAATTATTGTGCAGAGACGGATCTGAAATTGGATCATGTGAAATATCAGGGGTGGGGTGGAGATCTTGAGGGTACTGGAAGTATCGATCCGGAAATGGCTGGGATTTCAGCAGACAATGTGAAAGATCTAAAGCTTAAATGGGCCTTTGGTTTTGAAGGGGGTACAGCCACCCGCACTAAACCCACTGTCATCAATCAATCCATATTTTTTGGCAGTCAATACGGTGAAGTGTATTGTCTGAATATCAAGTCGGGCTGTGTACAGTGGATGTTTGAAGCAGGAGCTACTGTCCGGGGAGGGTTGGCAGTTCAAGAAGACAGTCCAGATGGAATTCGACTTTTTGTAGCGGATTTTGGAGGAGATATTTCTGCCCTCAATGCAGAAACCGGTGAGGCCATCTGGAAAACGACCGTAAAGATCGACCCCAATAATGCCGTGACGGGTTCTCCGGTATACTACGACAATATGGTGTATATCCCACTTACTTCCATGGAGGTCGTCACCGCGGGTCAAGCCAACTTTGAGTGCTGCAAGGGTTCGGGACAAGTGGTGGCTCTCAACGCTACTAGCGGTCAAGAGGTCTGGAGACATCGGGTCATCCAAGAAGCAGCCACGGAGCGAGGTGTCAATGAAGCCGGAGCCAAAATGTATGGTCCATCGGGAGCTCCGGTCTGGTGCAGTCCCACCGTAGATCGCAAGAGAGGTTGGTTGTATATTGGTACCGGAGAAAACAATTCTAACCCGCCTACCAATACTTCGGACGCCCTGCAAGCGCTGGATCTCAAATCCGGTGAGCTCATTTGGACCTATCAGGCTACTTCTAATGATGCCTATATATCGGACTGTCCTGATGCTGTGAATTGCCCTGACCCTCCGGGACCGGATGTTGACTTCGGGATGGCACCTATTCTTACCACCCGTACGGATGGAAAGGATGTTCTCCTGGTTGGTCAAAAATCGGGTGTAGTTCACTGTCTGGATCCTGATTCTGGCGAGCCCATATGGCAAAAGCGCATTGGTCGTGGTGGTGCCTTAGGAGGCATCCACTGGGGAATGGCCACGGATGGAAAGACTGTCTTCGCCCCCAACTCTGACTGGTATGACTTTGGAGCGGAGGAAGGAGTGGAGCCCAATCCCGGTCTATTTGCCCTGGATGTCATGACCGGAGACATAAAATGGAAATCTGCTGCAGACCCAAAGATCTGCCTGGGAAAGCAAGGATGTCACAGTGCTAATTCTGCAGCACCGACATTAGTGGGTGATATCGTATTTGCCGGCAATCTGGATGGTCATGCACGGGCACATCATGCAGAAACCGGAGAAGTTCTTTGGGATTTCGATTCTAACACTTCCTTTGAAACGGTCAATGGAGTGGAAGCAAAAGGAGGGGCTATCGATGGTCCGGGTCCTGTCATTTCAGATGGTATAGTTTTATTTAACAGCGGATACGCTTTATTCGGTCAAATGCCGGGAAACGTATTGCTGGCTTTTTCGATAGAATAGTTCTGATGGATTAATAGTCCCAGTAGCAGCCCCCGCCAAAGCACATTTAATGATAATTTCCTTTCCATGTTCATGTAGAATTGGAGTGACTTCAGCAAGATAAGTGTCTATAAATTCAGGATTTCTTTAGTGATCCTTGTGGATCTGTAGTAATATCTAGTGGACTGTACACTTATATGAGTAGTATAAATTGGAGTTATTTTGTATCAGGTCGAAGAAGCAATACCGCACATCCCGCACTCCTGCGGGACGTAAGACTATTGGTGCTTGTCCCGCACTTGGTGCGGGGATGAAGAACTGGTGCAAAAGAAACCAATTGATGCACTCGATTTAAATGTTACAGTCCACTAGTACATGTCTACTAAATACTCAAAATAAGATACCAAATAATCAATAGCGTGAATAGATCTCCACATTGATTCTAATTTCAAAAAAAAATTGGATCTAAAATGGAAAAATACTTCATGTTACTAATTATGATCGTGATAAATTCAGGTATGCTTGCTCAACAAAGTATGCAGATCGAATACGGAATTAAAATTGGACAGGATGAAAGTGAAATACCAACTCCAGGGACTATAAGATGGACTGGTACTGATTTTCAAGGATATAATGGTCTAACCT
This sequence comes from Saprospiraceae bacterium, assembly GCA_050298535.1. Lineage (GTDB taxonomy): Bacteria > Bacteroidota > Bacteroidia > Chitinophagales > Saprospiraceae > JABDMH01. Next base: position 5,097 of record JBNKUI010000082.1, on the reverse strand, counting down.
GGGTTACCTTAACCGGTAATGCGACTATTGGTACTGTTACTGATGTCCATTTTAACACGTACAATACTATGAGAATTGGTAAAAGAGAATGGATGTTGGAAAATCTGAGTGTGGAAAGATATAATGATGCTTCTTTAATTCCGCATATTCAAGTAGCCGAAACCTGGAACAATCTGCCTAATACAGGTGCCTGGTGTTGGTACAACAATGAGGAATCAAATAGTCATTATGGACGATTGTACAATTTCTATGCTATAAATACAGATAAACTCTGCCCTACGGGATGGAGGATCCCAACTTTGCAGGATTGGGAAGATTTGTGGGACCACCTTGGGGGGCAAAATTCTGCGGCTGGTTTGATGAAAGAAGATGATCCCAATTATTGGACCTCCTTGGTAGGTGATAATGCTAGTGGCTTTAGTGCATTACCTGGAGGATTTCGAATTCACAATGGAGGGTTCAATCGCGAATCTACAAGGGCTTATTTCTGGGCTATCCTGGATAATGGAGGAGCTCAGAGCATATATTTGACAAATATCGATTCCGATGTAAAATTAGGTACGAATACTTCTGCGCATGCCGGGTTAAGCGTAAGGTGCATTCGTTAGTTCACCGGTTCGGCAGTTTGAGTCATTAATTGGAGAAAAAAAGTATTTGGAAATATAGTCTGCCAAATAGTTCACGCCGTACTATGTATTATTACTCTGGCAAGTAATCCCCCATTAGATTCCAATCCATGGAATTTCCCCAAGGTTGGCCATGATCACTAATATTTTTCACCTTATGGGCCTCGCCGATTCGATGTCGGCCATAAGCCAGTAAGGCCAGTATCTTGCCGGGTCGCAGATGCAGACTTGCCCAGCTAAGAGGTGTATCTCCATGGGCATCTTGAGCCTCTTTGTCAGCACCATGATCCAATAAATACTTAATCGTGGCTTCATCTGCATACGCAGCCGCCCTATGAAGGGGTGTTTCTCCCCGTGTTCTTACGTCACGCATGAAAGCTCCGGTCTCCTTTCCAGCGATCGTTTTTACATTGACATTAGCTCCCTTGTCAATTAACAATCTCACCGTATAAAAATAATAGGGACGCCCAGCCTTGGCCAGTGCATTGTGAAGCGGAGTCTCGTGGGTCACATCTACCACTGCATTCACATCGGCTCCTTCATTTATCAGAAAATCACAAACTTTCCAATGACCAAAAAATGCTGCATTTCCCAGCTCAGAATTAAGGTGAATGCTATCCAATGTCCCACCTTGTTCCAGCACGGCCCGAAGCGCGGTCGTATCATTATAATACACCAACCACTGCAGAGGCTTTACCTCACCTTCAGATAACAATGATTTCCAATTTGATTTTTTCATCAGCTCAAAAATCAAGTCGGTTCGACCTCGGCTGATTCGATGAAGAATTTCAGTTGTTTCCATAGCGTAGGTTAATTATTTGAAACGGGGTATTTTATATGACAAGATTGAAGGGAAGAAATGAACTTTCACTCCCTACCTATTGCCCACTTCATGGCAGCTTCTGCATGAATACGGGTGGTATTAAACACTGGAATATCGACATCTTTCTCTTGAATTAATAAGGGTATTTCTGTACAGCCCAAAATTACACCTTCAGCACCCGCATATGCAAGCCGTTTTATAATATCAACATACTGCTGCCTTGACATATCCTGCAGATTTCCAAATACTAACTCCTCATAAATAATCGTGTGCACAACCTGGCGATCTTCTTGATTGGGAATAATCGTGTCGATCCCAAACTCCTCTTTCAATACATCTTTATAAAAGTCCTTTTCCATGGTAAACTTTGTCCCCAGCAAACCTACTTTAGTTAATCCGGCTGATTCTATCTGTTGCCCTGCAGCTTGAGCAATATGTAAAAAAGGTATAGGTACTGATGCCTTTATCTTCTCGCTGGATAAGTGCATGGTATTGGTACAAAGGACAATCATTTCGGCACCGCCGCGATAGAGGCTTTGTGCTGCATCTGCCATCATCTGATCCAACCGATCCCAGTCACCCTCCATCTGCAGTTTTTCAACCTCCGCGAAATCAAAAGAATACAACAGGCAGCGAGCGGAGGAATATCCACCCAGCCATTCTTTGGCTGATTCATTTAGAATTCGATAATACTCTTGTGTCGACTCCCAGGTCAATCCACCAATTAAACCAATGAGTTTCATTTTCTGATTGTTATCCGATAAACTTCGGAATAAACACCTTCCCAACAAAGATTAATTGTCCCAAATCACTCGAATCAATGTGGCTGTGGAAAATTCAACATCATTGATCTTAGTATTACCGGTAATACCTCCTAGAAATCCCAAGACAATACAATTTGAGTCATACACATTACCTCCAAAATCCGCCCCACAGTTACCTGGATTAAAAGCATACACCACTTGACCTTCAAAACTATATTCTCCCACAGTGGCCGAACCGTCACAGGTGCCGCCATTCTTCGAAAAATCACGAATTAACGTTCGGATGCATGAAGGTACATCCGACGGCACATCATCTTTCGAGCAGGATATCAAAAGGCAGAAAAAAAATGCTAGAACGGAGATGGTAGGTAAGTGCAGATTCATTAATCTTATACGACTCAACCTCCAAAAACGCTTCGCATGAGCTCCACGCTTTTTCTCACACCTTCATCAGCCGGTGCCTTCCCTTCAAATTCGATCGATACATATCCCTTGTAGTCTGCTTTTTTCAGAATATCTGCGATCCGAGCATAATCCAGATCCAGGGTGTACCATTCTCCCTCACCATAATAAGTCTTTGCCTGAATGAAATTAGCATAGGGAGCCAGCCGCTCTAATTTCTCATAGGGCTCCTCCAGAAAATTCCCCGTATCCATCAAAAGTCCTAACCATGGGCTGTCTACACCTTCCACTATTCTTAATAAGCCCTCGGGTGATCGGGTCAATCCCCAATGGTTTTCGAGAGCCAGGAGGACACCGCATTCTTCGGCTTTTTCCAGGCACTGGTTAATACTGTCAATACACCACTGAAACGCATCATCTTCTGTATATCCCTCGATGGGTGGTTCTTCACCCCGGTTAGCCATTAATTCGTCAAAAGAGCGGATAGTATTCCAACGTCCACTATTCAGACGAATACAGGGAATCCCCATTTTGTAGGCTAATTCAATGCAATGTTTTGTATGATCAATTGCTTTTTGACGGTCTTCAGCATGGGGGGACACGAAGTCCTGATGAATGGAAAGGCTAATCAAATCAATACCATATTTGAAGGCATGTTGCTTGAGAGACATCAAATATTGATCCTCCTCAGTATCCATTTGCCGATGTAAAATATCCACACCTTCTGCTCCCAATGCACTGGCACGCTCGATCACTTCATGGATTGTCACCTTGGGATCCCGAAAGTGCCAGTACGAATAACTGGAAATTCCCAGCTTGATCCGATGTGTCGGCTCAGGTGGCCTGATGGTGGTCTTAAGAGCGGGCAAGGCAATAAGAGATCCGGTAGCTAATGTACTGCGATTAAAAAAAGACCTTCGATTTAGTTTTTTCATTTACACGTCACTTTCCAGAAAAATAATAAATTATCGGTCGTGCTGCCTTAGTACTTGAAGCGAACTCTTCTCTACCTTTGAAACAGCACGAAAAGACACAGTAATTATGCTAGACATACTAGATACGATCAAATCCTGGGCAAAAGATGAGATTCCATTCACAGTAGGCACGGTAGTAGATACCTGGCGTTCTGCACCCCGACTACCGGGAGCCGCTATGGCCATTCGGCAAGATTTACAATTTGCGGGTTCCGTTTCCGGAGGCTGCGTAGAAGGAAGTGTGATCAAAGCCAGTAAAGAGGTACTAAGCACCGGTCATGCCCAGCTACTAAGATTTGGCGTCAGCAATGATGAAGCCTGGTCGGTGGGATTGAGTTGTGGCGGGGCGATCAAAGTATACCTGGAACCCCATATAGGGACTACGCACAAAGAGATCTGGACTTCATTACTCACTGAAATTGATCATGATCGAGCCTGTTGCCTCATACGACAAATGAGTGAAAATCCCGAATATCATTTCATCCGTGAGGGAGAGACGGGATCGAAACTTCCCGAAGGAGTACAGCAGGCTATCCGGCAAGGTTTTTTAACCGGGAACAGTGCTTTCGTAAAGGATGGAGACATGTCATACTTTGTCCAGGTTTTTCCTAAGAAAGATCATCTGGTAATAATCGGTGCAGCCCATATTTCAGCTGATCTGGTGCAACTCGCACAGCAACAAGGCTTTCGCATCACCGTCATAGATCCAAGGGGTCTTTTTACCGAAAGTCTGAAAAATCTCTGCGAGCCTGAATCGCTGGTCCGAGCCTGGCCCGAGACTGCTTTAGAGGAGATTGTATTGGACCACTCTGTTTATGTTGTGATGCTGACCCATGACCCAAAGATTGATGACCAGGCCCTTCATCAGCTCTTGCGATCACCCGTAAAGTATATCGGAGCGCTGGGCAGTCGAAAGACACACAAAAAGAGAGTACAAAGACTCCTGGAGGCGGGATATACTGACGCTGAAATCGCACGAATTCACGCACCCATTGGTCTGAATATCGGATCCTCCAACCCTTCACAGATCGCACTCAGTATTATGGCGGAGGTCATCCAGGTGAAGAATCAGATAGTCCCGGAGACCACTACTTAGCCTTCAAATTTAAGTCTGCGAAGTGTGCGCTGCCTAACGTGTTCATGCCTAAATAAGGTTAACCAGCCTTCAACTTGTTTTTTTTACCAGTTTGCTGAGAACACCTCTCGATTCTGAGGCTTGATTACCAAGCTACAACATCGCCTTACTGCAACACTGCTCACGCTCAACCCCCGGCCCCTGATTTCTCGCACACTGCGAAATCCCTTTAGATTGGTAAAGATCAATAAATTGATATATAGTTATTATCATCATATATATCTTTCTTTTTGCTTCTTTTTCTTTGTTAAACTAACATTGTATGTGTTGATAACTGACCGAAAACCAAGTGGGGCATTTTAGGCGAAAACCTAGGGATCAAACCCTATTCCCCGTTTTAATTCCCACTTGGTCCATTACTGCTGCGAGATCA
>JBNKUI010000081.1:0-42602 GCA_050298535.1 Saprospiraceae bacterium | reverse complement strand
GTTTGATGTGCCGGGTGATATGACCGTCACGAGTTGTGCGCTGGAGTATGATCCCGCCGGTAGTGGACAGCTGGTAGGCGATTTAGATCCAGAGATCACCGGATATCCCGTGTATAAGTTTGATGATGATTGCCGCATTGTGGGCATCGGGCATCAAGACAAAGTATTCAAAGTAGTAGGGGGTGATGAAGCTTGCTACAAAGTAGTACGCACCTGGTACTTTGCCGATTGGTGTGGAGGCAAACCCGTAGATAGCTACTGGTGGTATGATCGTGGATTGATCATCGACTCCTGTGTGCAGAAGATCATCGTACAGGATACGGTGGGACCGGTATGTACGATCACGGGTCCGGTCAGTAGTGGAGATACCATAGAAGTGGGTGCCTGTGCGTACAATTTTAGTGCATCCATATCAACTTCCGATGCCTGTGGAGTGATCAGCTATAGCTGGGTGCTCAAACAAATCGAAGCGGGAGTAGCTAGCGAGGTGGACAGCGATCAGGGAGCTTTATCGGCAGATACGATGGATGCATTTGACATCAGTTCGCCCGATCTATTGCCTGGCGTATATAAGTTAGTGGTCACCACGGTAGATGAGTGCCAAAATGAGGGAGTCTGTGAATATGACTTCACCCTACTTTCTGCGAAGAAACCCACACCGGTATGTATCACTTTGTTGACCGCCACACTGACACCCTGGGATACCGATAGCGATGGAGTGATTGATTCAGCCCATGCGGTAATCTGGGCCAGTGAGTTCAATAGCAGCAGTGCCTTGGCGTGTGAAGATGATAGTCTGGCGTACCGCATTGAGTTTCTAGATGGCATCGATGACGATACCTACGTGGAAGACAGTGCCAGCCTGGATCTGACGTGTGCCAATATCGGCACCAAGCTAGTAAGACTATGGGTACTGAGCTACCCCAGTGGTACGGCCGATTACTGCGATGTGATCCTCATGGTTCAGTCTGATGGAGAGGGATGTGATGTGAGTAGTAGTCATACGCCTTCCGGCAAGGATATGGCAGAGTTGGGTGAGCAGGGAGAGACACCCAATCGAAATGGTGTAGGTACGTATAGTCCGGACATCGCCGGCGATGCAGGGCAGATTGGTGGAAACGCATTTGGTGCCGGAGAGTACAGCTTGGAGCAAAACCGACCGAATCCATTTAGAGAAGAGACCCTAATAGAATTCAGCTTACCCGAGGCGATGGAAGCTACTATCACGATCTATGACGTGACAGGTAGACAACTACGCCAGATCCAAGGCGACTTTAGCCGAGGTTACAATCAGGTGCAGTTTAGAAAAGAAGGTCTGCAAGTTTCTGGCATTCTGTTCTATCAGTTGAGAACAGCTGAGTACACTGAAGTGAAACGAATGATGCTGGTGGAATAGATGCCAAGAGTATTCAAAGTTTGAAAGGCCATTATTTCTTTAGGAAGTAATGGCTTCTTTTATTTTAAGAGGTCTAACTCATACAATCTTATTGCATTGGCAGAATTAATGTCTAAAGATCTTTCTTGTAGCCAAATTTAACCACTATCTTTTAAGTCTTTACCGCCTTTATTTTCGATAGCTATGAAGATTACTAACGTCGAGGCCATCTTGATGTCTTTCCCTATGCCGGAGACTCTTGAATTACCATTTTATGGAGGATTACGGAAAATTCTGAAGCGTGATGCGATGGTTATCAAAATCACCTGCGATAATGAATTAGTGGGTTATGCGCCAGGACCTGCTCACAAACGAGCAAAAAATGAAATCAATGGATTGATCCGTGAGTTAATTGTGGGTAAAGATCCCCGTCATTTCCGAAGATTTAATCTTTCTCTTCCATTGGAAACCATGAAGACCTATTTCTCTATAGAAATAGCCCTGATGGATCTCATAGGAAAATATGAAGGCTGCCCTATTTCAGAGTTGGTGGGGGGGCGATGTCGTAGCAATATAAAATTGTATGGAAGTGCGGGGATGTACATGTCTCCAGAAGGATACGCTGCAGAAGCTGCTGCCATAAAAGATATGGGTTTTCCTGCCTATAAAATGCGGCCGGCACTTGGATTCGATGGAGATTTAAAGACAGTTGAGCTTATGCGTGCTGCCACAGGACCCGATTTTGGATTGATGGTAGATGCCCATACCTGGTGGCGCATGGGAAACCGAAGTTTTGATCCTGGACTTGTAAGCGAGATCGCCCACAGTATGCAGGATTATCATCCTGTCTGGCTGGAAGAGCCATTGCCTCCAGATGACCATGAAGCCTACAAAGCACTTTGTGATCAAGGTAGCGTCCCGATAGCTTCTGGTGAGCATGAGCAAACATTAGAGGGATTTATTGATTTGATTGATCAAAGGGCAGTGGATTATGTACAAGCTGACGTTTGCTGTCAATGTGGATTTGATGTAGGTGCCCAGATTTTTGAGTATGTACAAAAAGCTGGGCTTTGCTTTGCATTCCATTGTTGGGGCACGACACTGGAAGTACTGGCCTCCGCGCATCTGGGTGTATGCTGGCCCGAAGACGTTGTTGAATGGTTAGAGTATCCTTGCTATAGCACCGCTGACAGACCGGGCATGTACCCGTTTACATTATCCGACAGGCTTTTGAAAGAACCCCTGCATATCAGGAACGGTTATTTGGAGCTAGATGGCAGTAGAACTGGAATTGGTGCGGAAATCGATGAATCCATTTTTTCCGATTATCCCTTCATTGAGGGCCCTTGGTCCTTTTTCCACCTGGATGATCCCCAGACTACCATCGCGGTGACGGGAGACCACAGCGTGAAATGGGTAGAAGATGATTCTGCATCATGAGTCCCCTCGTTATTCTTTCTGTCGGTCTCTTTGTGGTCCTGGGCTGCATCATCGTGCTCAGGTTGCACGCATTTCTTTCGCTCCTCCTTGCCGCACTGGTTGTAGGCGCGTTGACTTCTTCTGGGACTTTATACGAGTATGCCATTTATCAGGGCATGACCGATGCAGAAGCCCAGAGTTTTGCTTCCCAGATATTGGGTAAGAGGTTGGCCAACGCATTTGGAAATACCTGCGCTAAAATTGGGATACTAATTGCCATGGCTTCTATCATTGGTACCGCTCTTTTGAAAAGTGGTGGCGCCGAACAAATAGTACGGAAGGTAATGTCCTTGTTTGGAAAGAAAAATGTATCGCTTGCCTTCCTGACGGGTAGCTTTACACTGGCCATCCCCGTCTATTTCGACACAGTGTTCTATCTGATGATTCCCATCGTAAAGTCACTCAGTGTAAGACGCACTAAGGAATATGCACTCTTCATCATGTGTGTGGTCGCTGGTGGGGTGATGGCACATTCACTAGTCCCACCTACACCGGGTCCTCTCTTTGTGGCGGAAGAGTTGGGAGTAGATCTGGGCGTGATGATGTTAGTCGGGATAGTGGTGGGATTAATTACCGTATTTGTTGGCTATCTATATGCTGTATGGGCTAATAAGAGGTGGCCCCTTGTCCTTCGAGATACAGAAGAAACTACTATCGAAGAGTTGGAATCATTTACGGTAAAGTCTGCTGATGATTTACCATCTTTTAGATGGGCTATTTTACCAATTGTACTGCCCATCATTTTAATAGCAGGTAATACGGTCCTCCAAGCTACCCTTGGCAAAATGGACAATCTCTCTTCTGGAACTGAAATGTCCCTATCTGTTATCAAGATTTTAGGGGACAGCAATTTGGCATTAACGCTGTCCGCCCTCATTGCCTTATACTTGTTGAAAAAGTTTACACCTGAGCGAAAGAAGTTTAAGAAGTTTGTCGGGTCATCACTATCAAGTGCTGGTGTGATCATTTTGATTACAGCAGCAGGTGGTGCCTTGGGAGGCATGCTGCAACAGACAGGGATTGGTATGACTGTGCAGGAGATGGCTGCTGACTATAAGATGGCCGTGCTACCTCTGGCCTTCGTAGCTACCGCCGTTGTTCGCACGGCGCAAGGCTCTGCCACGGTAGCAATGATTACTGCAATAGGAATTCTAAGTAGCCTGGCAGATAGTGGCACCCTGGGATTTCATCCTGTATATCTCGCAATAGCTATAGGTTGTGGATCAAAGATTTTCCCCTGGATGAATGATAGCGGATTTTGGATCGTGACTAAAATGTCTGGAATGGAAGAAAGTGATACGATTAAATATTTTTCATTCTTATTGACTGTGATGGGATTTACCGGACTGGTTGCTGTGATGGTTTTGGCTAAATTGATGCCTTTAGTATGATGCTTGACGAAAAACTAAGAGAAAAACTTAATCGAGATGAGACGGTCTTAGGGACATGGGTCAATATGGGATCCTCGCTGTCTGCTGAGATCATCGGAAGATGTGGGTTTGACTGGGTATTGATCGATCTGGAGCATGGTTCCGGAACAGAGTCAAATATTATCAATCAACTACAAGCCCTCAAGGGAGGGTCCGCGCTACCTTTTGTGCGGGTAGAAAGTGCTGCGGCTCCAAGAGCACAGCGTGTCCTGGATATGGGTGCTACCGGTGTCATGTTTCCTCAAATAAAATCTGTGCAGGAAGCAGAGGATGCTTTGGCAACTATGTACTATCCACCCATGGGTAGGAGGGGACTTGCCAAGATGATTCGTTGCAATGGATTTGCGGCAGATCCCGATGGCTACCTGCAGGCAGCCAATGCGTCCTGCTTTGGGGTTATTCAGATCGAACACAAGGACATCCTTCCGCACCTTGATGAAGTGGCAGCGCTTCCAGGTGCCGATATTTTATTTATTGGACCTGCCGACTTATCCCTATCATTAGGCATACCAGGGGAGTATGACAATCCGGTATTTGAGACAGCACTTGCTCAAACCGTGGAAGCTGCCCGAAAGCATCGAAAGCATGCAGGTATACTCATTATGAATACCGACTTATTCCAAAAGTATCATTCCATGGGTTTTCGATTTATCGCTGCGGGATCCGATATGTCCTATGTGCGAGGAGGAGCTCTTAGCACTCTCGAGTCTATGAGAAGACAACTCCTCTAGCTTCAAATAGCTTTTACATCATTTTGAATATTATTAACTATGATTCATTCATCGCATCAGATTGTAAAAATTATTGCCACCCCTATTGCCGTACCTGATCCTCCTCTGCTGAATTGTGCCGGTATCCATGCTCCCTATGCTTTACGCATAATCTTGGAGGTAGTTACTGAAGGAGGGATTTTGGGTGTAAGCGAAATTCCCGGAAATGCACGTTCAATGGAGGCGATACGATCTATCCAGGATTTGTTGATTGGTAAGGATGTACTTCAACTGAGTGAAATACTGAGTATTGTACGTGATGAAATCGAAGAACCCAGCGATGAACGGGGTGGTGCTCCGCATGATGCGAGACTGGCGGTCCATATTTTTAGTGCTATAGAAGTTGCTTGTCTCGATATCCTGGGAAAAATGCTTGATGTGGGAGTCGTAGATCTTTTGGGGGGTAGAATGCGTGAACGAGTACCCTTTGCTGCCTATCTGTTTTATAAGCGAAAAGGTGCAGGGGGAACGTATGGTTTTGATATGCAGTCAGATATAACCGGTTGGGAATACTATCGACAGGCAGAAGGTATCGAAACGGAAGATCTCCTGGCTCAAGCGATTTCCATGGTAGATACATTTGGAAATAAATCTATCAAGCTCAAGGGCGGTCCCTTTGTACCCGAGAAAGAAGTGGGCGATATGCATGCCCTCTTTGACCACTTTGGACCGGATATGCCATTGCGTTATGATCCCAATGCAGCCTGGTCTTATGAAACGGGTGTGAAGTGGGGAAAGAAACTGGAAGGTGTACTCCAATACCTGGAAGACCCAGTGAAGGGACAACAGAATATGTCTAACTTGAGAAAGGAAGTCAATATACCCTTGGCAACCAATATGTGTACGACCTCCTTCTCCCAAATTCCTAACTCAGTCCGGGTGCATTCAGAGGATATAATTTTATCAGATCATCATTTCTGGGGAGGTCTCCGAGCTAGTATTGAATTATATCGCATTTGTAAGACCTTCGGCAGAGGATTTTCTATGCATTCTAATAGTCATTTGGGCATTTCAATGGCTGCCATGATACATCTGGGTGCTGCACTGCCTGCGTTTGACTATGATCTCGATACGCATTATCCCTGGCAGAATGAAGATGTCATCGTAGGAGGAAAAATTCCAATAGAGGATGGTTGCGCAGAAGTTCCTAAAGGTCCGGGTCTGGGAGTAGAGATTGATCGGGAACAGTTGAAAAAGCTACATCAGAATTACATTGACTGTGGCATCACTGAGCGTGATGATGAATTTGAAATGCAAAAGCTGGATCCGTCCTGGAAGTTTGTGGAAGAACGATATTAAGCACCTACTTCATTTAGAATCCAAACAAGGATGGTAACCACAAAGTCAACGCTGGAATATACGTTGTCAGAAGTAGTGCAGCCAGCATGGTGATAAATAAAGGTAATAGGGGTCTAATGACCTTCTGAATCGTAGTCTGTGCCACACCCACACCGATGAATAGCACTGATCCCACAGGAGGCGTACAGACACCAATACAAAGATTCATGACCATGATGATTCCGAAATGTACTGGGTCCATTCCCAACTCGGTCACAATGGGTAAGAAGATCGGGGTGAAGATCAAAACAGCTGGGGTCATATCCATAAAGATTCCCACAAAAAGGAGAATAAGGTTGATGATAAACAGAATCACAATCTTATTATCACTGATACCAAGGAGAAGATCTGTGATTTGCTGCGGTATATTTTCGTAGCTCATCACCCAGGACATGCTGATAGATGTTGCTATCAGTAGAGTCACGATGCTGGTTGTACCTACGGAAGAGAGCAATATGGATCGCAGGTCCTTAAGTTCGATTTCCTTGTAATACAAAGCCAGGAGGAGGCAATAGAGTACTGCTACGGCAGAAGCTTCTGTGGCGGTAAAAATTCCAACGACTATACCGCCGATCACCACCACTAGGAGCAGTAGGCTAGGAAAGGCCGCTACAAAAGTCTTTAACACTTCACTGGCAGAGCTGCGCTGACCTGTAGGGAAACCTCGTCTCTTCGCCCAAAATGCCGCAACAACCATGAGAAATAATCCCGTCAAAATGCCAGGGATGTATCCTGCCAGGAATAAAGCAGCAATCGAGGCGCCTCCACTTGCAAGTGAGTAAACAATAAGGATATTACTGGGAGGAATCACCAGTCCCGTTGTTGAAGAGGTAATGTTTACAGCGGCCGCGAATTCCTTAGAATAGCCTTCTCGCTCCATCTGCGGTCCCATAAATCCTCCGATTGCAGAAGCAGCTGCGGCTGCAGATCCACTGATCGCACCAAAAAGCATGGAGGCAATAATGTTGACATGTGCCAACCCTCCCGGAAGGGCACCTACAATTGACTTAGCAAAGTCTATCAATCGCTGCGCAATTCCACCCCGGTTCATGATCTGACCTGCAAATATGAAGAAGGGAATAGCTAGTAGGGCAAAACTATCGAGACCCGTGGCCATACGCTGTGCAATTGTAGTAAAGGCAGGCATAGCCGAAATACTGGGCAGCATCGTCAGAAGTCCTGATATACCTATACTCCATGCAATGGGTACACCAATGCCAATGAGAACCACAAAGCTTAAGACGAGTATGAGTACTTCCATGTATATCTGAATTACAGGGTTTTTGGATGGGTGATGTCGTAAATTTTATAGTAGATGATCACGAGCCCGCTGATCGGTACAATCGCATAGACAAAGGACAGGGGGACTTGCAATGCGGCTGAGGTCTGTCCTAACGTTGATGTCACATAGACTAACCTAGACCCTCCGATCACTAATACAACCACCACAAAAATGATGATCAGAACATTTATGAACAAATACAGTCGCTGTCTTCGCTCGGCGGTGAGTGACATGGGATAAAGATCGATAGCCAGGTGCATATGCTTTCCCGAAGCCCACGCTGCACCTAGTATTCCGATCCAAATCAAAAGAAAACGGGCAAGCTCCTCGGACCATGAGGCTTGTGCTCCCATGACATATCTTGTGAATACTCCCCACAGCACATCAACGGTCATTAGTGCTAGCAAGAATGCTAGAAAATTCTCGAGTATGCGATCAATAGATTTTCTCATTATTTTGCTTGAATACGTTGGATCAAATCGTATACTTCAGGCTCATCTTTGTAGTTTTCAAAAATGGATGCCACGATATCTCTAAAGGGTTGTTTGTCCGGCCTGATGATCTCTACTCCTGCTTTTGTCACTTCTGCCAAAGCTTCTGCATCAGCTTCTTTCCACAATCGTCGCTGTTCTGGGACGGAGGCTTCGACTGCTGCCGTGAGCCACTCCTTCTCCTGTGCTGATAGTTTGTCCCAGGCATGTGTACTAATGAACAGGACATCAGGTACTGCGGTATGTTCATCAAGTGTATAATACTTGCAAACCTCGTAGTGATGACTGGTATAAAAACTGGGGGCATTATTCTCGGCTCCATCGACCACACCCTGTTGCAGCGCGGTATAGAGTTCACCATAGGATATTGGAGTCGGAGCACCCCCCATTGTTTTGACCATGCTTAAAGCCGTTTGGCTGTTCTGCACCCGAATCTTCAGTCCCTTAAGGTCATCGGGGGTATTAATCGCTCTGTCCTTTGTATAAAAGGAACGGCTCCCTGCGTCATAAAAACACAACCCCCTGAGCCAGTACTTGGCACCATCTTCTAGCAATTCTTTTCCAACATCTCCCAGTAGGACGTCCCATTGATGTGCTTCATCTCTAAACAAATAGGGTAGGCTCAGTACCTTCATATTGGGTACAAAGTTTTCTACGGCAGAAGCCGAAACCTTGGTGATATCCAGACTACCAATTTGGAGTAACTCGAGTAGCTGACGCTCAGATCCTAATTGCCCACTGGGATAAATATCCATAACCATTTGCCCGTCTGACACGCGTTCGAGTTCTTCTGCCATGAAAGCCATTCCCTTGTGCACAGGATGCGAAATATCAAGGCTGTGGGCAAGCTTGATCGTTTTTACACCGTCTGTACCTTCGCAGGCAGTCATTAAAAGGAGAGTAGCACTCAGTGCCAAGAACCCGAGAAATCCCTTCATAGCAGTGTATTATTTAGACCGAATGTCATCGATAAGAGCTAGAGCATCTTTGACATTCTGCTCTAATTTAGCAAAATCACGGTTAGTCATGATTTCCTTGGTGATCAATTTTGAACCCATTCCAACACACGCAACTCCGGCATCAAACCAGCCAGAAAGGTTCTCACGGGTAGGAGAAACACCTCCAGTGGGCATGATTTTCGTCCAGGGCTGCGGGCCGCGAATTGCTTTTACAAAACCGGGACCATAAGTGCCCCCTGGAAACAATTTTACAATCTCACATCCGAGTTCTTCTGCCAGCCCAATTTCGGTCAGTGTTCCACATCCTGGGGACCAGAGGATCTTCCGCCGATTACAAACTTGTGCCAGGTCCTGTCTAAGTGAAGCGCTCACAATGAAATTGGCACCCAGTTGAATGTAGAGACTAGCCGTCCCGGCGTCAGGCACTGATCCAACACCCAGTATCATACCCGGTAACTCTTCCAGTGCATATTTATTTAAAGCGGCAAATACCTCATGCGCAAAATCACCACGGTTAGTAAACTCGAGCACACGTGCTCCCCCATCATAGCATGCCTTTATCAAGCCCTTTCCCAAACTGATGTCAGGATGATAGAATAAGGGTACCATTCCTGTGCTTTCCATAGCTGTAGCTACTTCTATGCGACTATATCGCGCCATTTTATTTCTTTTATTTGATTTGAAAAATAAGAGGGAATTATCCCGTTCTATCTACTGACACGTCCTGAAGCATCTCCACCCATCAGCTTCTCTACTTCGTCCAATGTTGACAGGTTTGCATCCCCGTAGATTGTATGCTTGAGAGCAGAAGCAGCCACCGCAAAGTCCAGTGCTTTCTGATCATCGTCATAATTCAGCAGACCATAAATCAATCCACCCATGAAACTGTCACCTCCACCTACACGGTCTACAATGTGGGTGATCTGGTACGTGCGACTTTGCAGTAATTCTCCATTATAAAGAACTCCTGCCCATGAATTGTGAGAGGCACTTATAGATCCACGAAGCGTAACTATGACTTTTTTACACTTTGGAAACTTCTCCATCAATTGTTGACAAACAGAGATATACGAAGAGGCATCCACAGTATCACCGTGCGTCACATCCACGCCTTCAGGGTGAATGTCAAAGTGCTTTTCTGCATCTTCTTCATTCCCGAGGATGATGTCACAATGTTTCACGAGCTCAGGCATCACCTCATGCGAAGCCTTTCCGTATTTCCATAATTTGTTTCGGTAATTCAAATCTGTGGATACGGTGATGCCATTTTTACTGGCAATTTCCAATGCCTCAAGTGTTGCGTCTGCAGCTCCCTGAGAGATGGCAGGAGTGATACCTGTCCAGTGAAACCAAGTGGCATCTTCAAAAACGGCTTCCCAGTCTATCATCCCAGGCTTAATCTCACAGGTTGAAGAGTGATCCCGATCATAGACTACTTTACTACCGCGCGAGATGGCTCCCATTTCTAAGAAATAGATACCAAGTCTTGAACCCCCGCGGTCAATAAAACGAGTACCTACATTTCGCTTTCGCATCTCCATCAGAGCACACTCACCCAGATCGTTTTTGGGAAGTCTGGTAACAAATTCTACCGGAACTCCATAGTTTGCAAGCGACACAGCTACATTACTCTCGCCCCCTCCGTACACGACATCAAATGAATTTGCTTGAGAAAATCGCAAAAACCCAGGAGGAGTTAACCTGAGCATGATTTCGCCAAATGTTACGACTTTTTGCTTTTGAGCCATATAATTGATTAATGTTTTGTTTTTTTTGATTGTTAATGTTGATTCGATCTCTAGAATCCGAAGTAGTTCTTCGCATTATGATAACAGATATCGGAGACTATCTTCCCGATCCATTTCATGTCAGCAGGAAGTCTGCCTGATGTGATGTCGTTACCAAACAGGTTGCAGAGGATTCTTCTGAAATACTCATGCCGGGGGTACGAAAGAAAGCTCCTACTGTCAGTTAACATTCCGATAAAACAACTGAGAAGCCCCATATTGGATAGGACATTCATTTGATCTTCCATCCCATCTTTTTGATCAAGATACCACCAGCCCGATCCAAATTGAATTTTCCCACGGATTGATCCATCGTTGAAGTTTCCAATCATCGTTGCCAGTACGGCATTGTGTCCAGGATTGAGGTTGTATAAGACTGTTTTGGCCAGCTGATCACTCGAGTCTAATCTATTTAGAAATCGCGATAGTGCACTGGCTTGTGGCCAGTCTCCAATACTGTCAAATCCTGTGTCAGGACCCAAGGTGGATTCCATCCGTGTGTTATTATTGCGAAGTGCCCCTAAATGGAATTGTTGTGTCCACCCTCTGCTGTGATAAGCCGTACTCAAGAAATACAGGACGGCTGACTTATATTCAACTACCTGATCATTTGTAAGACTTTCGCCGGATATCGCTTTCTTCAGGATACGATCTGCTGTATCATTCAGGAAGTCAGCTGCAAACATATGCTCGATACCATGATCACTCAATCTGCATCCATTTTCGTGGAAGTAATCCAGTCGATGATTTAATGCTGCAAACAGTGATGAAAGATCAGTGATATCTGTTGAGGAAGCTTCACCTAGCTTTTCTAAATAGTTTAGAAAATTAGGTCCCCTTTCGATCGTCAGACATCTGTCTGGTCTGAACGCGGGAAGGACAGTCACTTTCCATCCATCTGACTTGATTTTTTTGTGAAAGGTGAGATCATCAATGGGATCGTCCGTGGTGCATATTACCTCCACATTCATTTTCTCAACCAGTGATCTAACACTGTAATCAGGCCCTTGCAGAAGTGCAGTGGCTTCTTCGTAAATGGCATCTGCTGATGTAGAATTCAATAAGTCGTTGATGTCAAAATATCGTTTCAACTCAAGGTGCGTCCAGTGATATAGAGGATTTCGCATGGTATAAGGAACCGCTTCAGCCCACTGTGCTAGTTTCTCCTTGTCTGGAGCATCTCCTGTGATATACTTCTCATCAATTCCCAGGGTACGCATGGCGCGCCATTTGTAATGGTCACCATCCAGCCAGATCTTAGTCAGATTTTGGAATTGATGATCATTTGCCAGTTCCTGAGGTGGAAGATGGCAATGATAGTCAATGATAGGTTGATCTTTGGCAAAATTGTGGTACAGTTCCTGAGCAGCAGTAGTATCTAATAGGAAATCCTCATCTAGGAAAGGTTTCGTCATCTCTATCTAATATTTATTTGGTTCCTGGCCTGTCTGTTAAATCGACAGTTAAGCTAATGAAAAAAAATAGCGATGTTGAAAATCTAAACCGTAAATTCTCCCGATCTATGGATCTTCCACAGGATGCCTCCAAGTACTTATCTACAGCTCGCCTTTGAGTATACGAAGATGTGCGAGATGGTGATTACCATGCCAGGCATATAATTTACACACAGCCCCTAGGGGATATTCCCGACCATACTCGGGATGAATGTAGTACTTCCTGAAATCAGATTCTTCCATAGCATCCAGCAGCACTATCCAACGATAATGAATAGACTCAAGAATATTGAGGGAAATCGAAATGGGAGGATATAGTGAGTCGGCTAATTCGGCCCAGCGGTCTTCATAGTATGCTTTGATCGTGGGACTGTCCTCGGTCAGAGTCCATTTGAATCGAATAAAAGCATTCATGTGACTGTCTGCCACATGATGGATTACTTGCTGACCAGTCCATCCATCGGGTCGGTAGGGAGTGGCCAATTGTTCATCATTTAATGACTGGGCCACCATTCTGAAGCGAGATGGAAATGTCTTTATTTCATCAATCCATGATTGTACCATGTCACGATCAAAATCCAAAGGCATCTCAAATTTGCCGATAGGGTACTTTAGTTTTTCCATGTGTCTATATGGTCTTTCTATTTTTTATTTGAATCGCTAGTTTTTCATCATACTTTCCTCTCGTGCTGCCTTAAATTCCGATCCCTCTTTCCACTGAGGAAAAGTGCTTTCGGAGGCTAGGCGCTGGCCCACGTTGTAGTAGAGTTTGGCGTCCTGTACCAGACCACCCAAGTCCCAAGTCTCAGGATCATAGTGATCAGCAGGCTGATGGTATCGGTTGTCTAGATAGCCCTGACGTTGCTCCTTTACATAATCTCTTCCCTTTTCCATGTGCTCCAGGGAGCCTTCAGCATATAATGCCGGAATACCCACTTTAGCAAAATTAAAGTGATCTGATCGGAAGAAATATCCTTTTTCAGGTTCCTGGTCCGGCAAAATCTCCCGTCCTTGTGCTGCTGCGGCCTCTTCGGCGTATTCATCGAGTTCAGAGTGTCCAATGCCTGTCACCGTCAGATACTTCATAGGGCCAAATGGATTCATTCCATCCATGTTCAAATTGGCTACGGTCATATTAGTCGGGTAAATGGGGTTTTCTGCATAATATTGTGATCCCAGTAGACCCTGTTCTTCAGCGGTAACAAAGAGAAAGAGTACGGAGCGTGCGGGTGGAGTACCTCGTGCAAACACTTCTGCAATTGATAGCAAACTTGCCATGCCCGTTCCATTGTCAACGGCACCATTGTAGATACTATCACCATCTACTGCTTGTCCAATACCCAAATGATCCCAATGGGCCGAATAGATGATGTATTCATCAGGTCGTTCAGTTCCCTTTATCATTCCCGCTACATTTTGTGATACGTCATTCTTAAATGTATTGGTAAGACTGTGACTCATAGTGTATCCCAAAGAGAAGGGTTTAAAGTCTTTGGTTCGGGCTTTTCTAATTTCTGTCCCGAGATCTCTACCGCTTTTCTCAAACAATTCTTTAGCGACATCCAGGGTAATCCAACCCTGTACAGCTGCCCTGTCCTTATTGCCGTCCGGGGATCGAAGATGAAGAGCTGATCCAGACCAGGAACTTTCCACCACAAACCAGGGATACCCGGCAGAAGTGGTTTCGTGGATTATAAGCAAAGCTTCGGCTCCCTGTCGGGCTGCTTCCTCATACTTATAGGTCCATCTGCCATAGTAAGTCATCGTATTCCCTTTAAAGAATGAAGGGTCATCGGATCCAAAACCAGGATCATTGACCAGCACTACCACAGTCTTTCCTTTTACATCCATCCCTGCAAAATCATTCCAGCCATATTCCGGAGCTGTGATGCCAAAACCGCAAAAGACAACTTCTGATTCCTCAATGTTAATCTCATCCTGGATTCTCTCCGTGTAGGATACAAAATCACTGCCTAGATCCAACTGTATTTCTTCTCCATGACCTTTCATCGTCATGGTTTTGGCGGGATTTCCGGTGATCTCTACCAGTGGGACTTCTTGAAAGTAGGAATCTCCATTGCCAGGGGCAAGTCCTATGTCCTTCAAAGTTTTTTCAAGATAGTCGAGCGTTCTTTTTTCGCCTTCGGTAAAAGGTTTACGTCCCTGATAGTAATCAGATGATATCTCTGCCAGGTACTTTTCCAGAGATGCCTCTGTGATATCAGCATCACTGACTTCCGGTGAGGTGCCACAAGCCATTATCGAGATCAAAGTGATCAGTAACAGAAGGTATTTATACATCTTCATTTGCTTATACGATTAGTCTTCCAAAGTAGATATTACTCCGATCCAATCAAAGATAGGAGCTTAAGAATGTAAATGAAGTTAATCCCAATTTGTTCTAACTAAAAAGCCCTGCTTTCGTATGAAGGAAGCAGGTCCCTGGTCTTTGGTTTCTGTTCTTGTTTGATGTTCAATGTTCAAGAACCTATTTGTTAAAATCTAATCAATATTCATTATTGAGATATATAAATCTTGGATTGATATGTATCTATGCTCTTAACAGAAACATAGGCGGAATACATTTACTTACCGTATGCACACCTCACATAAAATATACTTCGAGGTTGATCAGGTATGCGAATGACACCTGCTGTCTTTAAAACACAACCATGAGGCAACCAACTCTCAGTATTGAAATTGCCTAACTTAGCAGGTGTAGGCTGAATAAAGTCTGACCCATGTTTATCTGTAGCAAAGTCATCGGTTGAATATCATGTCAGGGCTTATATGCACTGTGAATCAATCAAATGACACAGCATGTGTCAAAGAGAAAAACATTTCTCTTCAAGCTAAGAGTTAACGTCAAATCTCGGATTGCGGATTATACACAATGCGCCAGATACGTCCTTTCATTGAATCGCAGATGTAGAGTGATCCATCCGGGCCTTCTGCCAGACCACAGGGTCGATACTTTGCTTCTCCCGGAGAGTTGATTTCTTCAGCACCAATAAAGGCATCAGCGAAAACCTCATAGTCACCCGTCACCTGACCATCTTGCATGGGAACAAAGACTACACGGAATCCATCCTGTGCATGACCTAGTCGATTCCAGGAGCCATGGAAAGCGATGAAAGCACCTCCCTTATATTTTTCGGGAAATTGGTCACCCTGATAGACCAGTAGATCGTTCGGTCCCCAGTGGCCAGGAAATCCTACCAGTGGAGTTTTGGCATCTGCACATCGATCTACAATTTCACCATCACCGCCGTACTCAGGATTTAGAAATCGCTGACCTTGATTTTGGTCATAATAGCAATAGGGCCATCCAAAATCATCACCTTCATTCACCAGCATGAATTCTTCTGCCGGTAGATTTACATTCTGATCTTCTGTGAACAGATCTGGCCAAAATCGATGGAGATCATCCCGACCATGTTGGGCTATATACAGATGATTCGACATCGGATCCCAGTTGATGGCCACGGCATTTCGAATGCCTGTAGCGTAACGCATTTCAAGTGTCTGTTCCTGATTGAGTGCTTCATCGCTAAAGCGCCAGATGCCTCCTCGGGTTTCTAGTTCCACACAAGGCATGACTCCTTTGGATCCCTCTGTTCTTCTTTCTTCCTGACAAGCATTGGAGAGTGAGCCCACATTCACATACATGTTGCCACTATTGTCAAAAGTAAATGTCTTTTCTGAGTGACCGCCTTCACCCCCTTCCAGCTTAGCAATGGTGTCGATCTGATTAGAGGGAAGCATATTATCTCCCTCCAGTGCGGCTCGGTAAATTCTGCTTTTGGAAGCGAAATACAGGTGGTCTTTATGCAGCTCGATGCCCGTGCCTGGATAGTCACCATAATTGGCTCTAATGTCAGCAACTCCATCTCCAGATGTATCTCGTAAGACTACAATTGCCTTTTCGTCTTCCGTCCGGTTACTTAAGTGGACGAAGATGTCACCGTTGTCTCTTACCGTGAGATGTCGACCTCTTCCCAATGAATCTACAACCACGACTGCATCAAACTGATCGGGTAGTGTGAGTTGGTCATCATCCGCCGCCACAGCAAATTCGGGAGCGGCCTCGGATTCTTGGGTTGCAGGCTGACAGGCGAAAAATGCAAGGCAAAGAATTAGAAAAAGAAATTGTGCGGAAGTTTTCATGATTAATGTCTTTAGGTATTTTATTCTGTTTCCATATGTTTTCGGGGAATCATTTCGTCCCGAAGTGCTGTGTGAAGCACCAGGGAAGCGATGATGGCAGATGCTTGCTTGAGGTCGTCTTCTACCAGGTGATCATAGGTATCCATATTGCTATGATGGGTTCGGGATCCATAGGCAATAGGGTCCTGAATAAATTGAAAACCCGGAATACCTACCGCATCAAACGCGAGATGATCTGTGCCTCCTGTATTTCCCAGGGTGATCGTATTGGCTTCTAAATCTTCAAAAGCATCAAGCCAGGTTCTGAAGATAGGTGCTGCATCGGCATTGCCCTGCAAATGGATTCCCCTGATCTTTCCTGTGCCATTATCAAAATTATAGTATGCCGAGATACTTTCTGAGGATTCATTCACGTCTCTTGCGTTACCGTATTCATCCGTATCGGCATAGTGCTCGCGCACGTAGGCCCGAGATCCATAGATACCCTGTTCCTCTCCCGTCCAGAGTGCCAGTCGTAAAGTCCTTCTCGGCTGCATACCCGTTGCCTTAATAGTTTCCTGAATCACCCTCGCCACCTCCATCATCACAGCAGATCCAGCACCATTATCCGTAGCACCGGTACCGGTGTGCCAGGAGTCAAAGTGGGCACCAAACATCACCACTTCATCTTTGAGATCTGTCCCGGGTATCTCAGCGATGATATTGTGCTCCATCCCATCTGGGTTTGTGTATTTACTTTTCATTTCAAAAGCGAGAGAAACGGGAATGTCCTTATCGAGCAGTCGAAATATGCGATTGTATTGCTCGGCGCTCAGTGTCACTTGAGGAAGTACCACCGCATCAGGATCTTGGGCACGTCCTGAAACCGCTCGGGCTCCACTTACGAAAATGGTTCCCAGGTCTCCCTTGTAGCTTCTTCCTAATACGGCCAGTGGTTGTTCTTCTTCAAATAACTCCCACATGGCATTACTGAAGTCGGCCCCACTTCTTCGATATTGACGATTGCGTCTGGGAGGAGGCAACGGCTTGTTAGCAAGAGACAGCAAATCTTCAGCATCCAGTCTTTCGGCATCTCCATCAAAGTGTTCCCGCAATTCTCGTGGAGGATCCAGGAGGATGAATTTGCCTCCCAGTTTTCCTTTAAACTTGCGTAGCTCTTGTTCATTGTTGGCATCAAAGTAGATCACTTCCCCTTCCAGTCGTCCGTCGGTAGAGGGTGACCAGGCCTTTGGATAAGCGATCAGTTGGCTATATTGAGGAGATGTCATGTGCATTTCGAAATGTTCCAATTCCCATCCTCTTCCGAAGGGGCCCCAATCGTCCAAATGGATGTTTTCAAGGTCCCAGCCTTCGAGTTTTTCCATGGCCCATTCCGTGGCCTTATCTAACATAGGTGATCCAGTCAGTCGGGGGCCATATACATCACACAGCCAACTTGCAATATCCATCACTTGACTTTCTTGCATTGCAACCTTTCGGACCGTCTCGTTGATTTCGGTATGAATCGTTTCCTGTGCCTGTAAACCCAAAAAGGTTAATAGTGATGCGCAAATAATCAGGAAGGAATGATATCCAGGTATACTTCTGAGCTTGTGAGAGTAGTATCTAAATGACATGCAGAGCTAGTTTTAGATCCTAAAGATATGGATATTTTTCACCCGAAATACATGGTTTAACGAGACTATGGTTATACCCTAAAGTTGGATCCAGGTTACTTAGGTAAGAACCAGAGGGTCGAAATTTCCTTGTTTTTTGTGGAAATTTGTATCCATTATTAGAGGATTGTCGTTTTTAAGCCATACAAACTGATAGAAATGAGATTTAAACTTATTGTACGAATTCTGAGCTGGGCTGTATTCTTCGCATTAGGTTATCTGCTAGGCAGAGCGCACCTGACTCGAGATGTGGAAGAGATGAATCCCGAACATAGGACCGAAACCATAAGTGAAGTGGTACCTATGGAGGCTCCTGCTGCAGAAATTCGGACGGATCTAAATGAGGAAGAAAAAGCAACCATCAATTTATTTGAAAAGTCGGCTCCTTCAGTTGTGTTCATCAGTACATCCAACTACAGACAGGATTTTTGGACTCGAGACATTTCCGAGATACCCAGTGGCAGTGGGTCTGGATTTATCTGGGACAATAAAGGGCACATTGTGACCAACCTACACGTAATCCAGGATGCCGATAAAGCGATAGTAACCCTGGCCGATCAGACCTCATACGAAGCCGACCTGGTGGGATATGCTCTGGAGAAAGATCTGGCCATTCTCAAGATAGATGCGCCACGCAGTAAGCTCATACCCATCCCTATAGGTGAGTCCGAAAATCTATTAGTGGGACAATCTGTACTTGCTATTGGCAACCCATTTGGACTGGATCAAACACTGACTACAGGCATCATCAGTGCTTTGGGACGAGAAATCAAGGCGCGTTCTGGAGTACCTATCCGCGATGTGATCCAGACGGATGCAGCGATCAATCCCGGAAATTCAGGAGGTCCCTTACTGGACTCCAATGGTAAACTGATTGGAGTGAATACTGCCATCTACAGTCCATCTGGAGCTTATGCAGGTATCGGTTTCTCCATACCGGTAGATCAGGTCAATTGGGTGGTAAGTGATCTCATTGAGTTTGGTTATGTGCAAAGACCCACACTGGGGGTGGGACTTTTCAACCAAAGCACAGTTTCTCGAGCTGGTTTAGAAGGAGCGGTGATTCGATCCGTAGAGAAGGGTAGTGGAGCGGAGAAAGCAGGGATCAAACCCGCCTATCGAAATGATAGGGGAAGGTTCATTATTGGTGATATCATCACTGGTGTGGAAGATGAAGAAATCAAGACAAACAACGATCTTCAGTTAGCCCTCGAAAATTTTGAGGAAGGAGACCGTGTGATGCTGCTGGTAAGGAGAGAGGATAAAGAAATCAAAATACCCGTGGTCCTGGGCTCGACAAGGCAGGATCGCGGACGGTAATCTAACTTCGCTCAAATCGCATCATAAAGTCCCCTTCTCGGCTGGTGTAGGTAAGGGTCCCTTTATCAAAGAAGTATTCATTGTTTTTTCGATCCCGGAATCTGTTTCCATCCGATCTTCTAAAAGTAATCCATCGAGTCTGACTCCCTCTCACTTCCATTCTTCCGGATTGGGAAGCTCTTATGTTGATGGACTGACCGGTCGATGGATTGATCCAACGGCCTCGCAAGCTTCGGGCACTTACAAACTGACGATTTGAGATGTAGTGATTGCGTTGCATATAGGTACTTCCCTGCTTAGATCCTGATGCGTCGGTCTGCCCGGCATCAGATCTCATAAACCGGATTCTCTTTTTCCCTTCAGGACCTTCCCATTCAATCTGATCATCCTCGATGATGTAATAGGTATTGCCTTGGCTGTCTCGAAACTGACCGGGTCTGATTTGTTCATACTCATACCATCGATTTTGGTCCAATCTCTTTGCGCGCATTCCATTTGCAGTAGATTCAACCTGCACTTTTACTTTGGCCTTCTGATTTTCATAAATACCGTCGATAGGATTGGCCAAGAGATCTGACATTCCTAGTGAAAGGAGGAGAGTGAGCAAAAGTGTACGATGAGGAGTAGTGAGAATCATAGAATCCAGTTTCTGTCGTTAGAAATTTTCGTGCTACATCTAAAGGAAAAGAAACTTTCCGTTAAAATCTTCTAGGGTTCTCTTAACGTCTGGTTAATATCCTATGGTTAGAGATAACACAGCCCGTAGACAAAGAAAATATAACAACATATTCACATCGTAAATTTTTATATCGCAGATGTAAACATATACCATTTTTGATTTGGATAGTATTGTTTTTGCAGCGAGTGGAAATAGTTGGCCATGAAGGAATTGGAGGTTGGCACTAACAAAAAATATTGAAAAAAAGTCCCTTGCAGTAGGCAGCAATTAACGGTAGTCCGTAGTTTTACCAGCGAGAATTAAGATTTTCTTAAGTTTCAAAGCTCTTAGTCACCACACCTACTTGACCTCAACTATCTGCAGTAGAAGGGATTCTTCTGGCAGTGAACAGGTGTTATCGTGATGCAGCTGAATTAACGGATACAAGATTTTCTTAATTTTGACGTGATTTATTGTTAACAAAATCTTAAAAAGTATGAAAAAGCTCTATTTACCACTCTTACTTGTATTGTTTGTAGTGGGCTTTGCTTCTGCTCAGCGTACCGTGTCGGGTACCATCACAGATACAGAGGGTGAGCCTCTTATCGGTGCTAGTGTCCTGGTACAGGGAACTGCTGTGGGAACAGTTGCCGACTTTGATGGTAGCTACTCTCTAGACGTTCCAGAGGGAAGCAGTGTGCTAGTCTTCAGCTTTACCGGTTACACTCAGCAAGAGATTACATTGGGTGCATCCAATGTGATTAATGTAACTCTTGAGGAGGGAGTAGAACTAGGTGAAGTCGTTATTACTGCCATCGGCCTGGAGGCTAACCGAAGAAGCTTGGGATACACCGTGCAGAATGTGGATGCCAGTGATATCGTCGCTTCAAAAGAGACTAACCTGTTAAACGCACTTACTGGTAAGGTTGCTGGTGTTACAGTGACTAGCTCCAATGGTTCGCCTGGTGCCTCTTCCTCTATTAGAATTCGGGGTAATACGTCAATAGGACGATCTAACAGTCCTTTGTTCGTTGTGGATGGTGTACCCATTGATAACTCTGAGGTTTATACTAGTGGAGGAAGTACAGGAGGTGTTGACCAGTCAAATCGTGCCATAGACATTAATCCTAATGATATTGCATCGGTGACCGTTTTGAAAGGACCATCTGCAACTGCCCTCTATGGTGTACGTGCCGCAAACGGTGCAATCATTGTTACTACCAAATCGGGAAAAGAAGGCACACCTGTGGTAGATATTACCGCGCGCTATAGTGTAGACGAAGTGAATAAGTTACCAGCTCGACAAAGCACATATGCCCAGGGAAGACCTTCTGGTGGTGTCCCTATTTGGAGAGGACCTCATACAACAGAGGGCTTCAGTTGGGGTCCGGCTATTGCAGATCTGGAGTTCGACGGATCAGAATATCCATATGATAAAAATGGACGACTTGTACCCAAGGGGCAGGGTAATGGATTGCCAGCACGCGCTTATGACCCTTATGATTTCTTTAAAAAAGGTAATACATACGATCTCAATGCATCTGTTTCAGGTGGTAACGAGTTTATGCGGTATTTCATTTCAGGAGGAAATTTGAGCTCAACTGGTACATCTCCGAATGCGGACTTCGAGAGAACATCCTTTAGGGTTAAGGTCGATTCTGACCTTTCTGATAAATTATCAGCCACTATGTCTGCTAACTATGTTAATTCCGGAGGATATCGACTACAGAGAGGTTCGAATATACAGGGAGTAATGCTGGGCCTCTTGAGAAATACGCCGACTTTTGACATTGGCAATGGTAAGAAAGGTCAGGACGCTGCAGATGATCCTGAAACTTATATCCTTCCCGATGGATCACAAAGGTCGTATCGAGCGGGGATCTATGATAGTCCATATTGGGTAGCCAACAAGAATCCATCAACAGATAGAGTAAATCGAATTATTGGTAATACATCGGCATCTTATAAATTTACGGATTGGATCAACCTCACATATCGTGTGGGAGTGGATCATTACACAGATCGTCGTAATGGTGCTCTGGATATCAATCCTGGTCGAAGCACCGGTACAATTTTTCAAAATTTCATAAGCAATACTGACATTAGTCAGGACCTACTTGTGACCGTTACAAGAAACATTGCGCCCAAATTTAGCTTTGCTAGTACTGTTGGCGGAAATGCCTTCTCAACCGATTATTACAGACAAACCTCAACGGGTACAACACTTTCTGCTCCCAACTTCTACCATATAAGCAACGCCACTGATGTTGTTGCAGATCAGATTGTGAGCAGAAAGAAACTATATGGTATTTACGGTACTTTTGATTTCAACTACGACGAATATTTATTCTTGAACCTGACCGCACGAAATGACTGGTCTTCAACTTTGCCTAAGGAAAACAATACGTTCCAGTCCTATTCTGCGAGTTTAGGTTTTGCCTTCACAGATGCGCTTGGTTTGCAGAATAGCACGGTACTTCCCTATGGTAAGTTAAGAGCTTCATACGGAGTTGTGGGTAATGATGCTCCCTTATATGCCACCTCAAACTATTTTGGAGGAGCAGTTGTAGGTGGTGATGGATTTATTACCTCAGTGTCATTTCCTGCCTATGGAACAAACGCCTTCGAGCGAAATACGGGGCTAGGAAATGATCAAATTGTACCTGAGAAGACAACTACATGGGAAGTAGGTGGTGAATTTAAATTCCTGAGGGGAAGACTTGGTTTAGATGTGACTTACTTTAGTTCAACTTCTGAGGACCAGATTATTTCTGTGACTCTTCCTGCATCAACCGGATTTACTGATGTAGTGCAAAATGCGGGTAAGATCAGCAATAAGGGCTGGGAGATCATTTTTGATGCTACTCCTGTAGTAGCGGGAGATTTCAGCTGGGACATCCAGGCAAACTTCACAGCGATCGAAAATAAAGTGGAGGAATTGGCTGAAGGAATTGATAACATTTTCCTAGCCGGATTTACCTCAACTCAGTCGGTAGTTATACCTGGCCAACCCTATGGAACAATATGGGGAGATGGTTTTGTAAGATCAGATGCCGGAGAATTAGTGATTGGATCCGATGGTTGGCCCATTGCGAGTCCGGATAAGGTAATTCTTGGAGATCCAAACCCAGATTTTTTATTGGGTATCAGAAATAGCTTCTCATACAAAGGTTTGACCTTGTCTGGTTTACTCGACATTCGTCAAGGTGGTGATATGTGGTGCGGCACCTGTGGTATCATGAATTACTTTGGTGTAACAGAACAATCTGCTTTAGAGAGAAATGATGTGGTTGTCTTTGATGGTGTGACGGAAGACGGACAGGTTAATAATACTCCGGTTGCGTTGGCAGATCCTGCTGCAGGCCTGGGTGGATACTATCGTGTACGATACGGATTCGGATACTCTGAGATGGAAATCTATGACACTTCCTGGTTGAGACTGCGCGAATTGACATTGTCATACAATCTTCCTGATGCGGTACTGGGGAGTACTTTTCTGAAAGGTGCAACGATCTCCTTGACGGGTCGAAACTTGTGGTTGAAAACAGACTATCCCGGTGTCGATCCTGAAACAAACCTAACGGGTTCAAGTAATGGTTTTGGTCTGGACTATTTTAACCAGCCCAACACTAGGAGTTATTCAGCGACTGTACAACTTACATTTTAATCAATCCGTAAAATTAACAGTAGCATAAAATGAAATATTTATCATATATATTAATAGTAACCGTGCTTCTCTTTAGTGCTTGTAGTGAAGAGACTTTCGAGGAATTGAACACGGATCCTACACAGCTAAGTGATGTCGAAATGCGATTGATCTTACCAGAGATTTTGACCCAAGCAGCCTTCAATAAGGGTGCAACCCCAGGTCGTATGGCCGGTATTGTCATGCAGCAATTTGAAGGATTTGATGCCCAGCAGGTGGCTTATACCAGTTACGTGATTGGATCCGATGCTTTCAACAATTACTGGAGATTCGGTATGTACGCTGGGCTCTTGCGAAGCTGCCAGGTACTGAATGATAAGGCTGCAGAAGAAGGATCTACTTTCTACAGCGGTGTAGCGAAGACTCTCATGGCCAGTGAATATGGTCTCTTGACCTCTTTCTTTGGAGATGTTCCTTTTTCTGAAGCCTTGAAGGGTACTGAAAATCTGAAACCAAAGTATGACACACAAGAATCAGTGTACAACGGAGTTTTATCCATGTTGGATCAGGCGATTTCCGATCTTGGTTCAGGTACTGGTTATGCAGGTGGTGACCTTATTTATGACGGGGATGCAGCTAAATGGACAGCTGTAGCCCGGGCATTGAAAGCAAGATACCAAATGCATTTGTCCAAACGTAATGGATCAGCCGCCAGCGATGCGTTGAGTTCGTTATCAGGTGCATTTACAAGTCTGGCTGATCAGCCAACTTTCCAATTTGGCACGGCTGAGATTGATAACTGGTCATTAGGTAAATTTGGACTGGAGCGACCCAATACATTGGTGATTGCCAACTCCTTCGCAGAGAGAATGGATGGTGATCCTCGTCAGTCTAAATACATGGTCACAGATGGAACCACCTGGTTTTACTGGGAAAATGCCAATCCAGATCTGGTCTGGGGTGCCAATAATGCAGGAGTTCCTCTAATTTCATACGTAGAAGTGAAATTCTTGGAGGCTGAAGCGTTGGCTCGCACAGGCTCTGACCCATCGGCTGCATTAGCGGCTGGTATCACAGCAAGTATGGAGCAAGTTGGACTTGCAGAAGCTGACTATGCTGACTATGTAACGGCTAATAGTGATGTTTCTGGATTGGGTATGGAAGAGCAGGTGCAAAAGATTATCGAGGAGGCTTATAAAGCATACTATGGCTACAACTTTAGTGAGGTTTGGTCAAATTTCCGCCGAACTGGATACCCAGCGATTACACCAGATCCCAATGGATCAAATGGTTTTAATCCGTCAGGTGGTGTTCCAAAGCGATTTCCATACGTAGTGAGTGAGGCTCAAACTAATGCTGATAATTTGGAAGCTGCCAGGTCAGCTCAGAGTGGTGCATTATTGGATGTACCTGTGTGGGCCTTTCAATAAATAAACTTTAAACTTTAGAAGGCATGTGGCTTTTGTCACATGCCCTCCAATTCAGCTTTCAAAATATGATTAAAGTTCTAGGAAAAATCATCTTTTTCGTTTTTCTACTACTGGCAACTCAAGCAGATGCGCAGAGAAGTGATCAACATAAGTTAGTGATAGATGATTTGTATCCTGCTGAGGCTATCGAGTCTTTCGATCTGAGAACTCGCAAGAAGATTGATCAGTATTTTTTGTTTGCCGATTGGTACAAGGGAACACTATATATGAAGGATGGTCGCGTATCAAAGAATGAGCACTATCTGAAATATGATCTTCTCAATAATGAGGTCAATGTAAATATTGAGGGGAGTCCTTATGTCATCCCTGGTAAGTTGTTAGCAGGCTTTGCTATTGTAGATGAAGAAGGTGTAGAGCACCGATTTATTCGGGCAGACCTTCCCAACGGGAATAAAAAGGGTGTTTTCTTTCAGGAGGAAGTGCAGGGTGATTTGGATTTTCTGGTGTATCATAAGACGGAACGTCTGCCGGCTAATTATGTAGCTGCTTTGGATGCGGGAAGTTTGGATCAGCGTATTACCAGCAAGGAGGAGTTCTTCCTCAGGTGGGAAGAAGAAATCCTTGAAATTCCCACCAAAAAGAAGGCAGCAGCAAAGTTTTTTGCACAGTTTCCCGGAGCCGAGGATTATCTCGATGAAAATCGGGTCAACTTTAAGAAGAAGGAGGATTTGGAGTCTTTTATAAAGTTTATGAATCATTCAATTTAAAAAATCATTATAATGAAAAATATAACCTATTTATTGGGTCTAGTTCTTGTAATGGGTGTGATCTCATCCTGTACGAAAGATGAGGACGAAAATCCCTTTGTTTCAATAGAACCCAGAGGTGCAGTAGTTTCAACGTCTAATGTCCAAACTGGATTTTTCAATTTGCTGGATCCAAGTAATTCGAATATTTCATTCGATGTCAACACAAAAGGTGAGGCAGTTAATTCAGTTGTGGTAATGCAAAGTACAAAAGGTGGAGCGCCAACCGAAGTGGCCACAGTGTCATCATTTCCTGCGACTATTTCAGTATCGTTTGCTGATGTCATGGCGGCTTCCGGCGTAGCGCTGGAGGATCTAGCACCTGGTGACCAAACTGTATTTACCTTTGCAAATGTGGGTACTGCTTCAGGTACATATCCTTCGGGAACTTCGTTGTCAATTCCAATGGCTTGTCCATCCGACTTAGGAGGAACTTATACATCTACAGCAACTGGAACATCTACTGATGATTGCTGTCCTGACGTGACTACCGTAGAAGGTGAAGTAACTCTAACTGATCTTGGAGGTGGTGTATATACGATCTCAGATTGGAGTGGAGGACTTTATTTTGAATGGTACGCTGTGTATGGTATTTCAGGACCATCAGATACCGAAGGTACGGTTCAGGATGTGTGCAATGAACTTACACTTACTGGTCCCGCAACTGAACCTTTTGGAACTGCAATCACATCATCTATGACATTGGCTGATGATGGCACAATCACACTTACATGGTCTAATGGATATGATGATCAAGGAGTAACTACCCTTACTCCTCAATAGACAATTAATCGCGTTATGATTAACAAGAGGCTGTCTCATTGCAAGATGGCCTCTTTTTTATTTTACTACTTGAGATATTTAATAAGGTGTACTAAATAAACGAGGCTACCTGACTTTGGGACAGCCTCTTTTTACTTTTCACTAGTTGGAAACTATTGATTACCTACCAACATGGAATTGGATGCATTGTTAGAATGAACAAGTAACTACACGCTGTTCCGTTTTTCTCAAGTTTATCTCGATACTTACCAATTGAATCATCAGGGCCCTCTAGGGACCTTGAGGCAACTCCTTTTCCTGACAATGTGGCTGAGAGTGTTCCTTGTTGATAATTTGCATTGGGTACCACCTAAATGAAATCCCAGCCAATTTTTTTGTGCTCAGAGATTTTGATTCATCCAGAGTGTTCACCAACTTTCCTTAGAATACAAACATTAAACATTTTTGGCATGTTTCATGTATATTAAGGCTCAAGTGGAAGTACGCAGCACAAATAGAGATTTGATATCCGATCAAACACAATTTGACGCTTTCGAAAGGTATCTGAGGTTTGAAAAGAGATATTCAGACAAGACAGTATTGGCCTATTTGACAGATCTCAAGCAAGCCCAAGCGTACGTATCTGAGACATACCAAATGGACGACCTGCGAGAAGTGAAGCATACCTATCTTCGATCCTGGATCATGTCGTTGGTCGCGGCAAAGCAACAACCTACATCAATCAATCGCAAGATGTCTTCTGTACGTTCCTTCTTTAAGTTCGAGTTGAGAAGGGGTACGATCGAGTCCAATCCTGCTAGTAGGTTGAGAGCTCTTAAAGTGCCGAAGCGTCTGCCGCAGTACGTTCAGGAAAATCAAATAGCAAAGTTCAATAAGCTGGATTCTGAAGAAGGGGATTATACATCCATTCGAGACCGCTTTATGTTTGAATTACTATATGCTACCGGGATGAGAAGAAGTGAGCTCATCGATCTGCGAATGCACGATGTTGATTTTGCAAGAAAAGAAATCAGAGTGACCGGGAAAGGAAATAAAATGCGGTTGATACCGATGAGTCCTGTATTTGCAGGGAAACTGCAAAAATATCTTCAGGTTCGAGGTCAAGAAGACAGTCATGAGCCATATGTTTTTGTGACCGATCGTGGAACAAAACTGTACCCTAAGCTTGTTTACAATGTAGTCAAAAAGTTCTTGACGTTGATTTCGACTGTTGAACAAAAAGGTCCCCATACGTTGCGGCACTCTTTCGCAACACATTTGTCAGGTCATGGAGCTGATCTTAATGCCATTAAGGACTTGCTGGGACATGCCAATCTAAGTGCAACACAAATTTATACACACAATTCAATTGAGAAACTGAAGAAGGTCTATTCGAGTGCCCATCCGAAGGCGAAGGGCTGAATAGTTCCTATTATATCAAACGAACTAAATATTGGAACATGAATATTAAGATAGAATCTATTCATTTTGACGCTGATCAAAAACTTTTGGATTTTATTAATAAGAAGTTTGGAAAGCTTGAGCAGTATTACGACCGTATTATGAATATTAACGTGACATTGAAATTGGAGAATTCAGGTCAGGTGAGAGATAAAGTAGTGGAAGTAAAAGTGGATGTGCCCGGTGAGTTAATAGTGTCTAAGGGAATCAACAAGTCCTTTGAAGCCGCTGTAGATGAGGTGGTTGACGTGGCAAAACGTCAACTTATAAGACACAAACAGAAGGCACGTTCTTTCTAGTGCCGCCCTACAAGTATTTAACCAGGTACTATGGTGCAGGTCGCAATGCAGGATATGCCTGTTTGAGGCTAAGTTGGTCACTAGGTGACCAAAATTTAGGTTAGATATTTGCATTCAAAGATTCCTCTTGAGAGAGTGGGGTTTATTGCGTTTTTCCTTTTTCATTTTAGAGAAAAAGTAATATCTTTGCATTCGCTTTGAGAAAATGATCTCGGAGAGGCAAAGTCTGGAACGCGAAGCAAACAGATTTTGACGAAAGAATTGAAATCTTTGCGATTGAAAATCAATGTTTTACATATTTGCTATGTAAGATGTGAGGATCGGTCTCAAGATTCG
Source organism: Saprospiraceae bacterium (assembly GCA_050298535.1). Classification (GTDB taxonomy): domain Bacteria; phylum Bacteroidota; class Bacteroidia; order Chitinophagales; family Saprospiraceae; genus JABDMH01. The sequence continues at coordinate 13,697 of JBNKUI010000081.1, read as the reverse complement.
AGTTCAAATTGAAATGTGGATGTAATTAGCATTCTAATACGAGAGCAGATTTTCTACTACACGATAAAAGTGCGATTCTGGAGATTTTAGAGTTAAAAATGCCAATGTAGCTCAGTTGGTAGAGCAGCTGATTTGTAATCAGCTGGTCGGGGGTTCGAGTCCCTCCATTGGCTCACCTTGTTAATCACAAGTGTTGGAATGTTAGGGGGCGCGCCGGAGTTGGAGAGCCGGGGCAGACTGTAAATCTGTTGTCTACGACTGAATAGGTTCGAATCCTATCGCCCCCACATTGTACTCTGTAGCTTTAGCGAAAGAGTACTGTGCGCCGAAGCTAAAGCGAAGGCGCATGTCTACTGAAGCTTTTGCAAAGGTAGTATTTGTGCGGGCGTAGCTCAGTTGGTAGAGCATCAGCCTTCCAAGCTGAGGGTCGTGGGTTCGAGTCTCATCGCCCGCTCTTTTTTACCTTAAAAGTAAGGTAGAATGAATACCAGGAAGTTTGTCCTGATTACAGAATGCCAATGTAGCTCAGGGGTAGAGCACTTCCATGGTAAGGAAGGGGTCGGGGGTTCAAATCCCTTCATTGGCTCCAGATTGATTGTGACAGACAGCAGAGGGGCTGTCCGTGGCAATCATATACTTTTTAGTGAGTTATATTTATTTAAATCATAATTATTTAGAAATCGTAAAATATCTATCCGATGGCGAAGGAAACTTTTGAAAGGAATAAACCGCACCTTAACGTTGGCACAATTGGACACGTAGACCACGGAAAGACTACCTTAACCGCTGCCATCACTTACGTGTTGTCAGGAGATGGTCTTGCTAAGAAAATGGACTATGATTCGATTGATGCAGCTCCAGAAGAGAAAGAGCGTGGTATCACAATCAACACTGCACACGTAGAATACGAAACTGGAAATAGACACTATGCCCACGTTGACTGTCCTGGTCACGCGGATTATGTAAAAAATATGGTAACAGGTGCCGCTCAAATGGACGGTGCTATCCTTGTAGTTGCTGCTACAGACGGACCTATGCCACAAACACGAGAACACATCCTTCTTGCACGTCAGGTAGGTGTGCCTAACATCGTGGTATTTATGAACAAAGTAGACCTCGTAGATGATGAGGAAATGATCGAGTTGGTGGAGATGGAAGTTCGTGAGCTTCTGGATCAGTATGAGTTTGATGGTGACAATGCTAAAATCATCGCGGGTTCTGCATTGAAAGCTCTGGAAGGTGATGCTGATGCTCAGAAAGCAATCCGTGATTTGATGGATGCTGTGGATTCAGAGATTCCTGAGCCAGTGCGTTTGGTTGATCAGCCATTCCTGATGCCTATCGAGGACGTGTTCTCTATCACGGGTCGTGGTACGGTTGCTACAGGTCGTATCGAGCGTGGTGTGATCGAAACAGGTAACCCTGTAGAGATCGTGGGTATGATGAAAGAAGGTGAGAAGCCTCTTACATCAGTAATCACTGGTGTAGAGATGTTTAGAAAAATCTTGTCTCGTGGTGAAGCTGGTGACAACGCCGGTCTACTACTTAGAGGTGTTGATAAAGAAGCCATCAAGCGTGGAATGGTCATTTGCGCTCCTGGTTCTGTAAAACCACATAAGAAATTCAAATGTGAGGTGTACGTTCTTGGAAAAGATGAGGGTGGTCGTCACACACCATTCTTTAACGGTTACCGACCTCAGTTCTACTTTAGAACTACTGACGTGACCGGAGACGTAAAACTTCCTGATGGAGTTGAAATGGTAATGCCTGGTGACAACGTATCACTAGAAGTTCAGTTGCTGAACTCAATTGCCATGGAAAAAGGTCTACGATTCGCTATCCGTGAGGGTGGTAGAACCGTAGGTGCAGGTCAGGTGACTGAGATACTTGATTAATCAAGCTGAAATATTGATTTAGATAAAATGTTGGAAAATTAAGCATCCGGTTGGGTGCTTAATTTCCCTTTTTTGAAGCTTCGTCAAAATGAGCCCGAATCAAAGGCATTTAGGGAACAGACGAAAAACGATATAGAGACTTCGCCGGTGATTCTTCGATAGGATCATCCAGATGATAGTAAGTTTCATAAACGGGCATAGCTCAACTGGTAGAGCGACGGTCTCCAAAACCGTAGGCTGGGGGTTCGAGTCCTCCTGCCCGTGCTAATGTTATGATGACACTTCGGTGTCAGTAAAATTTGAAATCACTTGTCATGCAACGATTGATACTAAGTGTAAAGGAAAGCTATAATGAGCTCATCAATAAAGTGACTTGGCCTACCTGGCCAAATCTCCAGAGCAGCACCATTTTGGTATTGGTTGCTTCAGTGATTATTGCTTTGTTGGTATTTCTGATTGACACAGTTTCTCGCCAGATTGTCGACATAATCTATGGTCTTTAAAATCTAATTATGTCAGACGAACGAAAGTGGTACTCGCTCAGAGTCATCAGTGGTAAAGAACGAAAGTTGAAAGAAAGAATTGAGCTGGAAGTAAAGCGTTCAGGTTGGTCAGATGTGATCAGTCAAATCGTGGTGCCTACAGAGAAGGTATATAAAATTCGAAATGGAAAAAAGGTAATCCAGGAGCGGAATATTCTTCCGGGTTACATACTCATCGAAACACTTCCTGAGAAATTTTCCGGAGAAATGATTCAGACCATTTCGGGAATGACAAATGTGATCAACTTTCTCGGTGGCAACACGCCCATCCCTATGAAACAGGCGGAGGCGAATAGAATGTTGGGTAAGGCGGACGAGTCAGAAGAGGGAGAAGAAATAATGATAGAACCATTCCTCGAAGGAGAAACCATCAAGATTATTGATGGTCCTTTCAACAACTTTGTGGGTGATATCAAGGAAGTAAACGAGGAGAAGAAAAAACTCAAGGTAATTGTCAAAATCTTTGGACGTGGAACTGAAGTTGAATTAAACTTCATGCAAGTCGAAAAGCAAACATAAAGCAAGAGAAGTCGATTAAAAAATGGCAAAAGTAGTAGAGTCTTTAGTAAAACTGCAAGTGCGTGGAGGACAAGCAAATCCTGCACCTCCTGTAGGTCCTGCATTAGGTGCAAAGGGAGTCAATATCATGGAGTTCTGTAAGCGATTCAACGCAAGAACCCAGGAAATGCAAGGTAAAGTTTGTCCGGTGGTCATAACCGTCTACAAGGATAAGTCTTTTGACTTTATCATAAAGACACCCCCTGCAGCTGTACAATTGCTGGAAAAGGCAAAATTGAAAAAAGGATCTTCAGAGTCCAACCGATTAAAGGTAGGCAAAGTATCCTGGGATGATGTGCGAGAGATTGCTGAGGACAAGATGGCAGATCTCAACGCATTCAAGATCGAATCAGCTATGAAAATGGTAGCAGGTACGGCTAGAAGTATGGGTGTCACCATCACAGGTGCGGCACCTTTTACTGAAGAAGAAGAGTAAATCAATTTTTAAAGAAGGGAGTCATCACAAGATAGGTGGTGACGCTAATAACCTCGTAAAATTATGGCAAAATTATCAAAACGTAGAGCAGCAGTTGAAAAGCTCATAGACAAATCAACTGCTTACACTCTGGATGACGCCATGGCTAAAGTCAAGGAAGTCAACGTGGCAAAATTTGATGCCTCTGTTGATCTTCACATTCGCCTGGGTATTGATCCCCGTAAAGCGGATCAGGCACTGAGAGGCACTGTGACTTTACCTCATGGTACAGGAAAAACCAAGCGTGTCTTGGTATTTTGTACTCCTGATAAGGAAGAGGAAGCAAAGGAGGCAGGTGCTGACTATGTGGGACTCGATGAACTGGTCACAAAAGTTCAGGGCGGATGGACAGACTTTGATGTCGTGGTCGCTGCTCCCAATGTGATGGCTCAGGTGGGTCGGCTAGGTCGAATTCTTGGACCTCGCGGACTCATGCCCAATCCAAAAACTGGCACGGTAACTCCAAATATTGGAGCTGCGGTCAGTGATGTAAAAGGTGGCAAAATAGCCTTTAGAGTAGATAAGTATGGAATTATTCATGCTTCGGTAGGACGTGTTTCATTCAGTGCCGATAAGCTGAAAGACAATGCAAAAGAGGTACTAGATACGATCATTAAGATGAAGCCTTCATCTGCAAAGGGTACGTACCTTAAGTCAATCACTGCCGCCAGCACGATGAGTCCTGGTGTGCCGATTTCTACTAAGATTTAATCATATTCCCTTATCAGTAAATACAAAAAGAGATGACAAGAACAGAAAAAGCGAAAGCAGTAAAAGTTCTTAAGAAAAAATTCAAGAACAACGATTTTTTCTACTTAACAGACTCTTCAGAACTGACGGTAGCGGATGTAAATGCTCTGAGAGCAAAATGCTACGAGAAGGGAGTTGAATTGAAAGTAGTTAAGAACAAACTGGCAATAAAAGCAATGCAGGCATTGTCTGCAGATCGTGGATTTGATAAACTGTATGATGCCTTAAAAGGTCCTACAGCTATCATGTTTACTGAGACTGCAAGCACGCCTGCAAAAATAATAAAGGAGTTTAGAGAAGATCACGAAAAGCCGATCCTCAAAGCTGCATACATTGATACAGACGTATTCTACGGAGACGACCAGGTCGAGACTCTATCTAAACTCAAATCAAAGGAAGAACTTCTTGGAGAAATCATCGGTTTGTTGGATTCTCCTATCAAGAGTGTTCTTTCCGGACTGGAGTCAGGAGGCTCAACCATTATGGGACTTTTGTCCACTATGGAAGAGCGTGCTGAGTCTTAATTAATCATGGCTTCCAAGTTTTTATATCGCATATATTTCATTGAAAAATTAAAAAAAGTAAGATGGCAGATTTAAGTGCTATAGCAGAACAATTAGTTAACCTCACTGTTAAGGAAGTGAGTGAGTTGAAAACTATCCTTAAAGATGAGTACGGAATTGAGCCTGCAGCTGCTGCAGTAGCTGTTGCGGCTGGTCCAGCTGGTGGAGACGGTGGTGCAGCCGTTGAAGAAAAAACAGAATTTGATGTAATGTTGAATTCTGCAGGTGCCGGCAAACTCAAAGTTGTTAAGGAAGTTAAATCTCTTCTAGGTGTGGGTCTGAAGGACGCGAAAGACCTAGTAGACGGTGCTCCTTGTGTAATTAAAGAGGGTGCTCCTAAAGAAGAAGCAGAAAGTTTAAAAGCTGCATTAGAAGCTGTAGGTGCTGAGGTAGAACTTAAGTAATTAATTACTAAGTTAACATTACACCATTAACAGTTTCTTTAGAAGCATATGAGTAATATTTAGGCTTAGCCTGGTGGCAGCACCGGGCTAAGCCTATCGTCATATAAGTATAGCAGGAGGAAAGCCTCTTTCGTTTGATCACTTAAAAATTATCCAGAATGACAACGGATGTTGTAGCTAAGAAAAACGGTCGAGTTAATTTTGGTAAGATTCATTTGGCCTCAGATTATCCTGATCTGCTCGAAATCCAAATAAAGTCTTTCCAGGAGTTTTTCCAATTGGAAACTACTCCCGATAACAGGACTAATGAAGGGCTCTACCGGGTTTTTCAAGAAAATTTTCCCATAACCGATGCCCGAAACATTTTCGTTTTAGAATTTCTTGACTATTTCGTTGATCCGCCGCGCTACACCATCGAGGAGTGTATGCAACGTGGGTTGACCTACAGTGTCCCTTTGAAAGCCAAGTTGAGGCTGTCTTGTAATGATGAGGAGCATGTGGATTTTCAAACCATCGTGCAGGATGTGTTTCTTGGAAACATTCCTTACATGACACCCAAAGGTACTTTTGTGATCAATGGTGCTGAACGTGTGATCGTGTCACAGCTTCATCGTTCTCCTGGCGTCTTCTTTAGTCAAAGTTTTCACCCTAACGGTACAAAAATTCACTCTGCGAGAGTCATTCCTTTTAAAGGAGCCTGGATGGAATTTGCTACCGATATCAATGCGGTGATGTATGCTTACATCGATCGTAAAAAGAAATTCCCGGTTACTACCCTTTTACGTGCAATCGGCTACGATTCTGACCAGGAAATTCTGGATTTATTCGGACTTGCCGAAGAAGTAAAGGCAGACAAGAAAACACTTAAGAATGCAGTAGGCCGTAAACTGGCTGCTCGGGTCTTAAGAAAATGGGTGGAGGATTTCGTGGATGAAGATACCGGTGAGGTTGTATCCATCGAACGAAATGAGATCATCCTGGAAAGGGATATCGTGCTTGAAGAGGAGCATATTGAGGAGATCCTGGAAGCCGATGTCGATACCGTAATTCTTCAGAGAGATGATATCGATGAAGATTACTCTATCATTTACAACACATTGCAAAAAGACGTTTCCAGTTCTGAGCTGGAAGCAGTTCAACATATCTATCGTCAACTGAGAGGAACCGATCCACCGGATGAAGAAACGGCTCGCGGTATCATCGATAAGTTGTTTTTCTCTGACAAGCGATATAATCTTGGTGAAGTAGGTCGATATAAGATCAACCGTAAGTTAGGGTTGGATATCGATCCGGAAACATTGATACTTACAAAAGAAGACATCATTGAGATCGTGAAGTATCTCGTGAGTCTGACTAACCAGAAGGCGGAGCTGGATGATATCGATCATCTAAGCAATCGGCGGGTTCGAACCGTGGGTGAGCAACTCTACGCTCAGTTTGGTGTGGGTCTTGCCCGAATGGCCAGAACGATCCGCGAGCGCATGAATGTCCGGGACAACGAAGTGTTCACTCCAATTGATTTGATCAACGCGCGAACGCTGTCCTCTGTCATCAACTCCTTCTTTGGTACCAGTCAATTATCTCAATTCCTCGATCAAACCAACCCACTATCAGAAATCACACACAAGCGTAGAATTTCTGCATTGGGACCTGGAGGATTATCAAGGGAGCGCGCCGGATTTGAGGTGCGTGACGTGCATTACAGTCACTACGGTCGACTCTGTACGATTGAGACGCCAGAGGGTCCTAACATTGGATTGATTTCTACTCTTTGTGTGCACGCCAAGGTGAATAAGATGGGATTTCTGGAAACCCCTTATCGGAAGGTGGAGGAAGGAAAACTAAACATGAAGCAGGAGGCAGAATACCTTTCTGCAGAAGGAGAAGATTTCAAAAGAATTGCACAGGCCAACTCCAAGATTGATGATGATGGATCTTTTATATCCGAAAGAATCAAGTGTCGTGAGCATGGCGACTTTCCTGTATTGGCTCCCGAAGAGGTAGAGTATATGGACGTAGCTCCTAACCAAATTGTTGGTGTTTCTGCATCGCTGATTCCATTCCTTGAAAATGATGATGCAAACCGTGCTCTGATGGGATCTAATATGCAGCGACAAGCTGTACCGCTTCTCCAACCCAGATCTCCCATTGTGGGTACAGGTCTTGAAGCAACTGTTGCTCAGGATTCTCGGATGCTGATCAATGCAGAAGGGGACGGGGTGATCGAATATGTGGATGCCAATAGTATTGTGATCCGATATGATAGAACGGAGGAAGATCAATTAGTTTCTTTCGAAAATAACTTGAAGACCTATGATCTGACCAAGTTCAGAAGAACTAACCAGGGTACATGCATCAACCTGAAACCTATCGTCCGTAAGGGACAGCGAGTGACCAGGGGTATGATTCTCTGTGATGGATATGCAACGGAAGATGGCGAATTGGCTTTGGGTCAAAACCTGAAAGTGGCATTTATGCCATGGAAAGGTTACAACTTTGAGGATGCCATCGTACTGTCCGAAAGAGTAGTACGGGAAGATATTTTCACTTCTATCCATATTGAGCACTTCGAAATGGATGTACGAGATACCAAACTGGGCGAGGAAGAGTTGACCAATGACATACCTAATGTCAGCGAAGAAGCTACCAAGGATCTCGATGAAAATGGTATCATTCGTATTGGAGCCTGGGTTCGTGAGGGCGACATCTTGATTGGTAAGATTACACCCAAGGGGGAATCTGATCCAACGCCAGAAGAAAAACTACTGCGTGCCATTTTTGGCGATAAGGCGGGTGATGTAAAGGATGCTTCTATGAAAGCGCCTCCATCTACCAAAGGTGTGATTATCGATAAGCAGTTATTTGCCAGAGCTAAAAAGGATAAGACTAAGAAAGCACAGGAGAAAAACCTGCTTACCAGACTGGATGATCAGCATGCTATCGCTCTGAATGAGCTTAAGACATTGCTCGTAGATAAATTGAACGCACTGGTGGAAGGTTCCGGATCCCAGGGCATCAGGAGTATCTACAATGAGGAGCTAGTAAAGAAAGGAACCAAGCTTACCAAAAGCGTGCTAAAGAATATTGACTTCAGTGTAGTTGACTATGGCAATTGGACTGAAGATGATAAGACCAATGCATTGATCGCCAGATTGCTACACAACTATAGCATCAAGGTCAATGAGGAAATTGGACGCTACAAGCGTGAGAAGTTCAATATCTCGATAGGGGATGAGCTTCCTGCTGGAGTACTCAAGCTTGCTAAAGTTTACATGGCGAAGAAGCGAAAGCTGAAAGTGGGTGATAAACTAGCGGGACGTCATGGTAACAAAGGTATAGTATCGCGCATAGTACGTGTGGAAGATATGCCATTCCTGGAAGATGGAACACCTGTAGATATCGTATTGAATCCGCTAGGGGTACCTTCCCGTATGAATCTGGGACAGATATTTGAAACAGTACTGGGATGGGCAGGAGAAAAGCTGGGTGTCAAATTTGCCACTCCCATCTTTGATGGTGCTTCACTGGATGAAATTGATACATTCTGTGAGAAGGCTGACCTACCAAGTTTGGGTCAAACGTATCTCTATGATGGAGGTACTGGAGACCGATTCCATCAGCAGGCTACAGTAGGGGTGATCTACATGCTCAAGTTGTCACACATGGTGGATGACAAAATGCACGCAAGATCTATCGGACCATACTCATTGATTACACAGCAACCACTCGGAGGTAAGGCTCAGTTTGGAGGTCAGCGATTTGGTGAGATGGAGGTTTGGGCTCTGGAAGCTTTTGGTGCTTCCACGATCCTGCAGGAGCTCCTTACTATAAAGTCTGATGATATCATTGGTAGGGCTAAGACCTACGAGGCTATCGTCAAAGGTGACAACCTCCCTGATCCTAACATTCCAGAATCATTCAACGTATTGATTCATGAGTTGCGCGGATTGGCACTCGATGTGAAATTTGATTAATAACGCTCTCGAAAAGTCATACATATGTCTTTCAAGAAATCTTTAAATAAACAAAAAGCTGATTTTGATAGCATCACGATCAGTCTTTGCTCACCAGACGACATTCTCGAACGATCGTATGGTGAAGTGTTGAAACCTGAAACCATTAACTATAGATCATATAAGCCTGAGCGTGATGGTTTATTCTGCGAGCGCATTTTTGGGCCGGTAAAGGACTACGAATGTTACTGTGGAAAATATAAGCGTATCCGATATAAAGGGATCGTCTGTGATAGATGTGGAGTGGAAGTTACGGAGAAGAAGGTTCGCCGTGAGCGAATGGGTCACATCAAGCTGGTAGTCCCCGTCGTACATATCTGGTTCTTCAAGTCTTTACCCAACAAGATTGGTTATATGTTGGGTTTGTCTTCCAAGAAGTTGGAATCCATCATTTACTACGAACGATATGTCGTTGTACAGCCTGGTGTAAAAGAACCCGAAGGTATAGCTAAGATGGATCTCCTGACTGAGGAAGAGTACTTCGAGATTCTGGAATCACTTCCACGTGAAAATCAATTGATGGAAGATGATGATCCCAACAAGTTTATAGCCTTGATGGGAGCTGAAGCGGTGCGAGAGCTATTGATGCGATTGGATTTGGATGAGCTATCTTATGCCCTGAGACATCAGGCCGCTACTGAGACTTCTCAGCAGCGTAAATCGGAAGCATTAAAACGACTGCGGGTAGTTGAGGCGTTTCGGGATGGACAAACTCGGATCGAAAACCGACCTGAATGGTCCATCATACAATATCTTCCCGTCGTACCACCTGAACTGAGACCATTGGTCCCGCTGGATGGTGGACGATTTGCAAGTTCCGATCTCAATGACTTGTACCGCCGGGTGATCATTCGAAACAACCGCTTGAAGCGTTTATTAGAGATTAAGGCTCCTGAGGTGATCCTGCGAAACGAGAAGCGTATGCTGCAAGAAGCGGTCGATTCTCTTTTTGACAACTCGAGAAAATCAAATGCTGTAAAAGCAGAAGGTGGACGTCCGCTAAAGTCTTTGAGTGATATTCTGAAAGGTAAGCAGGGACGTTTCCGGCAGAATCTATTGGGTAAGCGAGTTGATTATTCCGGTCGTTCAGTGATTGTAGTAGGACCTACCCTTAAGCTTCACGAGTGTGGTTTACCAAAGGGTATGGCTGCTGAGTTGTTCAAGCCATTTATTATACGTAAACTGATCGAGCGAGGCATTGTCAAAACCGTTAAGTCTGCCAAGAAACTGGTTGACAAGAAGGATCCGGTCATTTGGGAAATTCTTGAAAATATACTCAAGGGGCATCCTATCTTACTTAACCGGGCTCCAACGCTGCACAGACTTTCAATACAGGCCTTCCAGCCCAAATTGATCGAAGGAAAAGCGATACAATTGCATCCACTCGTATGTGGTGCGTTCAACGCCGACTTTGACGGTGACCAGATGGCCGTGCATTTACCTTTGAGCCAGGCAGCGATTCTGGAAGCCCAGATCCTGATGATTTCTTCGCACAACATTTTGAATCCTCAGGACGGATCACCTATTGCACTGCCATCTCAGGACATGGTTCTGGGGCTATATTATCTCAGTAAAGAGAGAACTCCGGAGAATGGAGCGGCCGACAAGATTCCAACATTCTACTCTCCCGAAGAGGTAGAAATTGCATTCAACGAAGGTAGTATTGGTCTACATGCACCTATCAAAGTGAAAGCTCGTGTAGAAGATGAGAATGGTGAATTGGTAACGAAAGTAATTCAAACGACTGTAGGTAGGGTGATTTTCAACTCAGCAGTTCCTGAATCTGTACCTTATATAAACGAGTTACTCACAAAGAAGAATCTGAAAACGGTTATTAGTGATATTATCTATCGTACAAACCTTGGTGTGACAGCTGAATTCCTTGACAAGATCAAGGATCTCGGTTTCTACTGGTCCTTCCGTGGTGGTTTGTCTTTCAACCTGGGAGATCTGATTACTCCCACCGTGAAAGTAAACATCCTTGATGAAGCACAAACAGAGGTTGACGAGGTATGGGAGAACTATAATATGGGTCTCATCACTAACAATGAGCGATACAATCAGATTATTGATAAGTGGACCTATGCAGATAATACCATCACTGATACACTGCTCAAAGAGCTGTCTGAACATAAGGATGGATTCAACTCAGTATATATGATGCTTCATTCAGGCGCCCGGGGATCCAAGCAGCAGATCAAGCAGTTGTGTGGACTACGGGGTTTGATGGCAAAACCAAGAAAATCAGGAGATACTGGAGGGGCGATTATCGAAAACCCCATCCTATCTAACTTCCTGGATGGCTTGTCAGTATTGGAGTATTTTATCTCTACTCACGGTGCTCGAAAAGGTCTTGCAGATACAGCTTTGAAAACAGCAGATGCCGGTTATTTGACACGAAGATTGGTGGATGTATCGCAGGATGTTGTAGTGATGGAAGAAGACTGTGGCACCCTGCGTGGAAATGAAACAACTGCATTAAAGGACAATGAAAAGGTCATTCAAGGTGTTTCTAAACGCATTGCAGGTCGATATACATTATATGATATTGTACATCCAGTGACGGACGAAGTGATCGTACCTGCTGATGGATACATTGATGAGCTCACTGCCGAGAAAATTGAAGATATAGGTATTGAGTCAGTTACGATTCGATCCGTACTTACATGTGACACCAAGCGTGGGGTATGTAGAAGATGTTATGGAAAGAACCTTGCGACCGGTAGGATTGCTGAGCGTGGAGATGCCGTAGGTATTATCGCAGCGCAGTCGATTGGGGAGCCAGGTACTCAGTTGACTTTGAGAACATTCCACGTTGGGGGTATCGCTTCTGTAACAAAGGCAGAGTCAGAACTGACTTCCAAATTTGATGGTGTCGTAGAGTTTGATGGTATTAAGACTACTGTCCTTAAAGAGGGCGGAGCGTCTAAGGAAATTGTCTTGTCTCGAACGGGTGAAATACGAATATCTGACGCTAAGTCGGGTAAGCTATATACTTCGATGCACATACCCTACGGGGCCAATATTTTTGTAAAAGATGGTCAGCAGATTAAACGTGGAGATGCACTCTGTGAGTGGGATCCATTTAACGCGGTGATTATTTCAGAATTTGGTGGAATCGCTCAATTTGAGTCAATCGAAGAGGGTGTAACCTACCGAATAGAGCGTGATGACCAGACTGGATATGCAGAGAAAGTAATCGTGGAGTCCAAGAAGAAGCGTAAGATTCCGACTATTCGAATCATTGATAAAGATGGTGAGGAGCTTCGAATGTATAATTTGCCGGTAGGTGCATACATCTCAATAGATGATGGTGCAGAAGTGGTATCAGGGCAAATTATTGCCAAGATTCCACGTAATCTCGGTAAGATCTCGGATATCACAGGGGGTCTTCCACGGGTAACTGAGCTTTTCGAAGCAAGAAATCCTTCAAACCCCGCTGTAACTGCTGAAATTGATGGTATTGTATCCTTTGGAAAGATCAAGCGTGGTAACCGTGAAGTGATAATCACTGCGAAGGATGAGCAACGAAGAAAGTACCTCATTGGACTTTCCAAGCACATCCTGGTGCAGGAAGGTGACTTTGTGCGAGCCGGTACTCAGCTTTCTGATGGTGCCATTTCACCTAAAGATATACTTCACATTAAGGGACCTTCTGCGGTTCAGGTATATTTGGTAAATGGTGTTCAGGAAGTGTATCGTGCACAGGGTATTACCATCAATGACAAGCATATCGAGGTGATCGTACGACAAATGATGCGTCGGGTGGTCATTGAAGATCCGGGAGATACCAGCTTCCTGGAAGGAGAAGCTGTAGAGAAATATGATTTTCTGGAGCAAAACGATTGGATCTTCGACAAGAAGTTTGTCACGGATGCTGGAGATTCCAATAAGTTGAAACCCGGACAGCTGGTGACATTGCGTCAAATCAGAGAGGAAAATTCCTATCTGAAGAGAAACGATCTCAAGAGTATCGAATATCGGGATGCAGTAGCTGCTACGTCCAGTCCTGTACTCCAGGGTATCACTAAGTCTTCATTGGGTACCCATAGCTGGATTTCCGCAGCATCATTCCAGGAGACGACCAAGGTACTAAGTACAGCGGCCATTGGCGCTAGAGCGGATAGCCTGGAGGGCTTGAAGGAGAATGTAATCGTAGGTAAGAAAATACCTGCCGGTACCGGACTAAGAAAATTCAGATCATTGATCGTCACTGGTGAGCCTTTGACTTCTAAAGAGGAAGAGGAAGCGGTGATGATGATAGATAAATAACAGAACGGATAGAGCCCATGACTGGGCAGGAAAATTACACGGATAGATAATTTTTAAGGGCATGATCCATTGGACATGCCCTTATTCTTTGTGTGCCATGCATGCCATATACGTATAAGGTTAAAGTCCTGCGCGTGCCTACTTGACAGGAAGCGCTAGCTGATCGCAAGGGTGTCCATCGTGAGGTGGAATCTGAAGGAAGCGTAAAGCAAAGATTTGATAAGA
>JBNKUI010000080.1:0-1527 GCA_050298535.1 Saprospiraceae bacterium | reverse complement strand
GTGGCGAACCTGGTCTCTCGAGATTTCTCAAACAAAAGATCGTTCTGCATTAATTAAAAACGCTGAAAAATCAACTGAAAACATTTGGAAAATCCCGGAGGAAATCATATGATCCTGGGGGATAGGTAAATCGATGCTGTAAATTCCATTTTTGTGAGTTCTACTACTGTTACATTATGGCATAATTTGATAGGAATCCATCCACCCAGTTTCCCGTTGTCCCACCTAGACTAAGAAGACTGGAAAATATCTATATTATTAGAGTTAGTTAAGTAGTTTGTAGGCAATAGGAGATTACTGGCTTTACTAGTAAAAGCTCTCATAAACATATTCTTCTTTGGTCAAAGTTTGACCCTTAGGCAGATCCGATCCAAGCCCAACATGATTTAGAATCTTAATGATGGCCTCTAACTCCATAATCGCTGCGATCACTCGCACTCTTCCACCACATTTGGGACAGGTGGACAGGTCTATGCCAAAGGTCCTTTTGAGTAGTTCAGCCCACGGAATATATCTGGATGCTGGTGGATCATCAGATTCGGTCTCAGCTACACCATCGTTCTGACATTCTTGCTGGAGATCACCCCACCCGCAGGACTCGACTGCTGAACAGCCAACAATCTCAGGGCGCAGCTTACTATGAGAAGAAAGACAACCATAGTAGTTCACCTGATGCTTGTAAGGCAGTGGGATAATGGATGCTAATTTCTCGATGAACTCCATAGGGGAAAACATGACATGAGTCGCTTCATCATAGGATGTTTTCAGTTCATAGAGGATATTACCATTTTCATCTAGGCTCATACGCTCATGAGACACTGGGCCACGACCCAAGTAACGAAGAAGCTGTTCTAATCGATCTCTTTCATGGGCCTTGATTGACGTAGCAGCATGTATCGAAAATCCGTTCATTGATACACAGCCATAAGATTGACTTTAAGGTATTTCCTCCTCAAATCCGAAGCTACTACCTATTCTTCGCACCTTTAGACCAGCCCTGGCTCCCAAGGCAATCCGGCTGGAAACTGAAGCTCTCTTCTTGTAAGACAATGCTTCATGTTCTTCATAGTCTACATCACCGATATAGACCTCTTCGCCGTCTTCTGATAGACGCCCTGTCCTCCGCAAATACTTGATCACTAGGCGAGAGACTCCCCACACTACGCAGTCTACTCATCGTTCTCAATCCCTGGAACACGGGTGAAAATGGGCTACCATCTTCTCCTGTAGTGTAAAGACCATCCAAGACCAGAAGATGATAGTGAAGATTCAAATTGAGTGCTCCTCCCGCTCTCTGAAGAAACGATACCACTCCTGTTTCCCCACCCTTAACACCGTGTTTTCTAGCTTTCTTGCGGAGCTAGTTATTGATTTCTGCGCAGAAGATCCCATTCACTTTTTTCAAAAAATCATCATCGGCAGCCATCCGATAACGCAATTCAAAGGGCATCGATAGGACCCAATGCCTTGTCGGCACAAAGGGAATCACATCATCGGTAAGGTTTATAGCCCTCTCTGACATTCTTC
>JBNKUI010000079.1:0-2088 GCA_050298535.1 Saprospiraceae bacterium | reverse complement strand
CCCATTACCCAACCACTATTCCATACTTTGAAATTACATACTGCTAAAGGTCAACGACACCCATAGGTGTTCAGTACAACAGCAGTGAAAATGCCGTGGGCTGACCCTGCACCCACAGGACATTTGTCACTAATTGTTAGTCCTCCTTCCTTTTTTGGAAGTTGTCAACAGTATTTCTAGCTGTATAATTCCAACCCTTCGCTCCACTCCCATTACAGGAGTTTCCTCACTACTACGATTGGATCCGCCATCAACTAAATCTTTGGTGTTCAGCCTCGAAGGTGTTTTCCCTCCTTGAGCCTTTCCCTTATCATCTTTAGTTGACTTCCCCTGTTCCATAATTAAGCCTAAATAGAAATCATGCCCCCTATATACCGTCTGCCGCATAGCCAGTAAATCAGGTTTCCGCTATGCTCATCCTGCAAACAACATTCAATCACAGTTTTGACAGATTGTTCGTTTTCTCGACATTTCATCGGAGGTTCATTTTCATTCATCTTTTCTATTCATATCTGACCTGTCTTATCAGGCCTTTTCCTTAAACGCTCAGTACCAGAAAATCACTCCTCCAGCACCTTTAAGGCGATTTGTAGACTCCGCCTGTACAGCGTCTACGGAGGGCCTTCCTCCATCTTAATTATAGCATTGGCCTCAACCTTCTTTAATTTAATTAATGGGTTGATTCCATTCAGGGCACACAATGACTGCCAACGGGAGTACTCGCAATAACTCCTAATAACAGCTCCTGTGAGCTATAATTATCGGTCTTGCTATACGCCTATTCAAAGTCAAATTTTTAATGTAATTGGTAATGTAGCGCTTCATGGTGCCTGGTATTCCTAAAATACTCGAAAAAAGCCCTTTTTGGAGCTTAATTAGTCGTTTTTTCAGTCCTTCGATCCCGATTAGAGATACTACTCTAGTTAAATTGTAACAAATAGCAGCTAACCGGTACTCGGTCTCCACATTTTGTCTCCCTCTTACCAGGGTATGGTCCATATCCCACTGTCTCTTGCTTGCCCATCCGCTGCGCGGTTCACTCGTTTGAAGGTCTCCCAGACCTTCATCTCTCCTTGAGTCGAGAATCACTCGCTCATCAAAAATATGTTCTATCATCTCCTGGCGCTTCTTCCAAACCCATCCGCTGCGCGGTTCACTCCCTTGAAGGTCCCCCGGACCTTCATTCCATACCCAAGGTATGGAAATCGCTCGTTCATCACATGTCTTTTCGCACCCGATTATCATTTCGATCTACATAGTCTTGGTGTAACGGTCTTTCTATTAATCTTCCTTGATCTCGTGCTGTGCATTTACTTTTCAAAGGACATGTCTGGCAGTCTTTTGTAAGGTATCTTCTAAACCGATATTTACCTCGGTCTGACTTTTTATAAATGCTACCATTCGTTGTCATCACTGATCCTGCTGGACAGGTGTAGGTATCTGTCTTCTTATCGTATGTAAAATCTGATTTATTAAATCCAGGTAGTGACTGTTCGTTGGGTTCCTTTGGAGAAACATATGGACGTACTCCTCGTCTCTCGCAGCGCGCTAACTCTATGCCCGTGTGGTACCCTTTATCAGCCAATAGATTTATTTTATCAATACCCAGTACATCCTGTGCTCGCATTCCAGCCTCACTTAATCCATAGGTATCGTTCACTCCCTTTGAAAATACATCGACGATCAAATTATGTTTGTCATCCGCTGTAGCATGTACATTGTAGCCTACCTGGACTATGTTTCTCTTATGTATTACAGCTCGTGCATCTGGATCTGTTGTAGAGACTTGACCATCTGTACTGGCCTTCACTCTTTCCTCCATCTCCTCATACTCCTTCTTCTTCGCCTCCTTTTGTTTAATCTTATCCTCCAGATTATTCCTCTCATCTCGATCTCTCTTCGTTTCATTTTTCTTGTCTTCCCGATCCCACCCACTTCGTGGTTCGCTCACTTGAAGGTCCTCAGGACCTTCATTCCAAACCTGTTGTTTGGAAATCGCTTGCTCATCAAGCTGTTCCAAATAATCAGCTATGCGACCATCAATATAGTCCAGATGCCTTTTAATCTTCTTTCGATTAAAATTATTCT
>JBNKUI010000078.1:0-28734 GCA_050298535.1 Saprospiraceae bacterium | reverse complement strand
GATCGGACAGAGGGGCACACCATGCCGCCATATTCTACTCCTTCTTTGCAACTTGTAAAATGAATGGATTAAACCCCTTTGAATGGTTGCAGGATGTTTACAACAGGATCAATGAGCATCCCATCAATCAAATTAATCTATAAATTCCTAATAGAAACTACCAATTTCTAGAGAGGTAGCTCCCCGAACGCTTACATTCAAACGACTATCTAAAAGCTCATCACTCTTGTTCTCTACAAAGTGATCAAGACTGTCAAACTTACCCTTCTTGTAGATTGTTTTTTCATTACCTTTTATATAATGAATGTTCCCGTTCTTCATCTCAATAGTTCGGTTGCGAACTTTTTCACGTAGGGTATCAACAGAACCTTTCAACTCTTTTTCTATGTTTTGAAGGTTATCAGTTAATCCCAAACGACCCATAGTATGAAAAACACCTTGTAGAACTGGTGGCAGTACTTTTACTTTCTTCATCAAGTTTATTTTATTTGGTCTTCTTTGCTCATAGAATATTAATTCGAAGTCTTTTCTATCCCTATACTTTTCATTCAACTTGTATCTCTTGCACGTTTTATTCCTTGTGCTAAATTTGGTTCCATTTTTATTGACAATAACCTCTACCATTTTCATTCTCTCAACTACAATCTTTGTAAATAACCTATAATAATCCTTATTTCCATTTAGTATCATCAGAATATAGCTTCGACACAATTCTGTGACTTTAACATCCTTCTGCATGAATTTCCTAAATAACACTACAACCAAATGAGCAAGTCTATGAAGCTCTTCCTTACTCCTCGCATACACTTCAATCTTTCTTTTCAATTCTGCGGGGATTCTCGATTTTACGATCACCTTACCCTTTGAAACTTTAGCCTCTAGGCTCTCAGGCAATCTGTATTTTGCGAAAACTGGTGTATAGTATTGTGGAGTGTAATTGCTTTGATACTTAGTTGGATTCTTCTTTCCCGAAGGCCGATATTGACTTATGTAGTACTTCATAACTAACATTTAAATGGGAGAGACTAGAGCCTCTCCCAAATTCAAATAAACTATGTAATCAATAAATTGCGAGACTGAAATATGTATCACTTAATCTCTTGGTTTGCTCATCATAAAGATCCATGTAAGCTTTCTTTTTTTCCTTATACATTGCTAAGAAATCATCCGAGCATGTTGATTCTAACCTATCAAATCTCCTAGATAGCCATCTTGGCCTATTTTCTCTCATTTGCGAAATTGAATCCCCTATTAAGGATAAATCTCTTGATTCAATCACTTTGTCGACTTCCCTAGTCAAATCTGAAAAATTGGATTTGTAGAGTGTAGCAGCATGATCTTCGATAGTGACGTGATCATCCTCGCTATACTTTTCAATGATCTTAATTATCTTCATAATGAAATGATTTATTTAATGAATGAAATATTTAATAATAGTTTGAATTGATATGAATCAAAGCACATCAAGTCGATCCCCGGGTTGTTTCTCTTGGATATTTTTTAAAATTGTGATCAGCAAATAGTGTTGTAGGTTTTAGATATATTCTCATATTCTCAATGTGATTCCATTGACTGACTTTTAAATCAATAATGGATTTGAATTCTTTGATCACATGTCCTTCTGAGATCCTTTTATTGATCAAATCAAGTGTTGTTTGGGAATTACATTTAAACTGCCTTCCTGTCCTCTCATTGAGATACATGATAATCTCTTCTGCTCTAGCATCAGTCATCGCCAAACTCTGATTAAAGGACATCGGTAGCCTTTCGGTCAAGCATATCTAGGATATCGCTCAGTCTGTAGAAAATACTTCTACCAATGTTACTATATCGTATGATGCCTTGATCTCTCCATCTCTGTGCAGTTTTTGAGCTTATGCCCATTAGATCACAGAATTCCCTATTCGAGTAAATCTTGTGATTTGGAGATTGTGACTTCGAGGATATTTCATCCGAAATAGCTTGAAGAATTTCTTCGAATTCTGCTATCAAGTTTTTATCTAATAAATACATACACTATCAATTTATGACAGTGCCAAGATCGGGCGGAATCAACCGGAATGAAATAGCGGAATCAAGATTAGATTCCGTTTAGTTTGAAATTAAATTATCGAGTTGATCAATTGAAGTGTAAATATCAAACGTCTCACATATTGACTTAAGATCTCTCTTAAGTGCTTTGAAGGCAACCGAATTCTTGCCTTTTAGATTTAACCTACTACTCTTCCTTAAATATCTCTCTACAGAGGCTTCGGTCACTTTATTTATCTCATATTTAGATAGAAATGCTTTCAATTGGTTTCTAAATCTCTGATCATCTATGAGATCGGAAGGTGCTGTGTATCCTACCTTTTGCACATTCAAAAGGAAAGAAGTAAACTGTTTCTTTGAATGCATAATATCCACTTTATAATCAAGATGAAGTAGGTACATGAAGGCAATTGCCTTGGTAGCATCAATTCTCTCTTTCTCAGGTTTCTTTTTTTCTAAAATATATATTTCGGTCTCTTTTAAATTGAGAACCTTTATCAGATCTTCCATTTCTCTTACTACATTAATATTCCACTCTTTTTTTGGTGGTATTAGCCAAGAGGATTCATTCTTAAGCCATTTGATTGCAATGGTGATCGTCTCGCATACATTTTGTAAAATCGTTTGCACAGACAATGATGATGAGTTTACAAAGGATGCTACAATATCTGGCATCTGATCTTTATGACTGATAAACACCTTCATCATAAATTTCAAGTGGATAATGCTGTTGAAAGTATTCGATCGATGTATATTCAAAATCTTTAATTGCTGTACCAGAAAGTATTTCAAAGTACTTGTCCAAACGCTTCGATTGAGATCCAAGAAATTGGAGTATTTGACTTAGCTGATGGTCATACTTCTTCAAAGCGAATTGTGGCGAGAGCAGGTCCTCCTCTGCTAAGAACCGATAGACTTGTTTCAATTTCGACCCTATGTCACCTCCAATGGAGTTATTCAAAGGCACATCAATAGATGGGAAGTATTTTCTGAGTCTAGGAAAAAGTTCTTCAAAATCTCTCTCTTTTATAAGTTTCTGTATCTCTTTCATGCAGTTCGATCTTATTTACTATCAAATTTTCTAATTGCTTGATCAGAAAACCGATCAGTAATCTTAGCATATTGCTGTGTAACCCTAATATCTTTATGCTTTAAGATACTGCGAATTTCCTCGAATGATAAGCCCTTCTCAAGTGCACTCGTTGCCAGAGTATGTCTAGCGATGTGAGTGGATACATGCTTTGTAATACTAGTACGAGGTATAATGTCTCGTTTCAATGACCTATTGATTTTAAACGTTGCGGAGCTTATAGCATTGTGAATCTTTATTGGATCTGTTTCATCTGGAGAGAGCTTAATCACCGGAAACATGAATTTGTGCTTATGATATGGATTTCCGCTCCAATATCTTTCGATAATAGCCTTCGCCCTTGAAGTTAATAGTATTGAAGTCTGCTGATCAGTTTTTCCAATGACGAAGTGAACTCTTTCTCCATCATAATCTCCTTTTCGGAGCATCAGAACATCTCCTATCCGTATTCCAGTTTCAGAAATAAGGAGAAAAATATTCTTTGAGCTAATGGCAAGTCTACTGGTTAGCCCTGTCAAGCTACGAATCTCACTCATTTCACTATCAGTTAGGTATGTTCTTTCGGCGTTACTTTCTTTGAATTTGTATCGGTTGAAAGGGTTATTACTTGCTTGAACTTTGCCACTTCGTTGAGCATCGTTAAATGCTTTTCTGAGACAGTTAAAGTTTGAATTGACTGTATTCTGATTATTACTCAATTCATTGAGCAGATAACTTTCGTACTTGATCAAAAAGTCATAGGTGAATGCATTGAATGAAAGAGTACCTCCAGCATACTCTTTGATCTTGCTAATCACCGCATTGTAACGTTTGTAAGTACCATACGACAATTTGCCACGTTCATGTCGCATTCTGACCCAGTCTTCATAATAATGGATGAAACAGTCAGCATGCTCATCTGTCAGAGATTCTTTAACCATCTTAGCAGAATATGATATTCCTTTAATGTCAAAGTCTGTTGCGATCTGGTCGATTCTTGTCAGAGTTCGAGATAACTTGTGATTAAATCTCCCAGCATTAGGAGCTAATGACTTTACCTTACTCTTGTTCTTATTCCAATGTCTTTCTAATACCCTTATCCCCGTCTTAGCATATACAGACTTTCTGTTCTTTGTAATTCGAACGTAAATAGGTGCTGTTCCATCTTCACTTTTCTTTGAAGTCATTAACTTGAAATCTCTCGTAACCATCTTGATTTTTTTTGATTGGTAAAACATAGGTCAAACATTAAAGCACCTTTTTGACCAAAATTGTTACGATTTGACTCATCCTATTTTCGAGGATTATCCCATTTAAGGACAATTCTGGACATTGTAAGACAAATCTGAGAGTTAGCGGAGTCCTCCCGCGGTCACTAGAGAATGACTAAGCTCCATCAAAAGGTGGGGCTTTTTTTTAGTCACTCAGTCCGTGTTTTACTTACCTTACACACAGATCAATAAAAACCCACGACACAATTATGCCCAAATACGATATCAATGACCCAACGGATCTGGACATCATGCGATCTAACTTTGACGTCATAACTCACAAAGAGTGGGCGTACTATATCGAGCTGGCTACCGAAAGAAATATCGGCTACAAAAATCTAAATATCCTGCAAAGTGCATCCCGTAAAGCAGGAGTATCCAAATACCTGAGCCCCAAAGTGATAAACTGGGTGCTGGACATTATCGAGAAATTGGAAGACGAAGAAGAGTAGGATTGAACGTTACTTAGTATGCTCTGGAAACCAGCTAAGCATTTTCGATGCGAGGCGGATATATGGCATACCCGCTTTTTCATAACTGTAATAGTCAAAATCAGTCTTGGGTGCATTTTTGGCTGATTCCATGGTGATAAATGCCTTATTACGTACACTAATGCCTACCCAACTTTCCGGATCTGCAGCCACTTCTTCTGCTCCCAGCAGTCTGTCGGCCTCGTCAGTGAAATACAGAAACTTGTCCGGATCATAGATGATCCAACGCCCATCGACGTTGATTTCAGCAAAAGTATGATCGCCTGGTGCCCCTTTTCTTTTGCGATGATGTAATACTCTGTGTTTAGGATATCCCAGCATTTGCGCAAATCCCACCATATTGTAGGATTGGATTCCACAGTTACCATAACCCCCTTTGATGATGGTCACGATGGAAGTTTGGTCAAAACCCTCCGGATATCGACCCCGTGGCACATGCTTTACGTGCACCCGCAGCCACTCAGTCATGGATCGAAGTTTCTCCGCGGGATCCTCAATACATGAAGTTTGATCGCGAAGGATTTCTGCCAGAAAGAGCCAGTCCTGTTCCTGATCAGTGAGGTCTACATCACCAACGGTCATGATATAGAACAAGAGATAAAGACCTAAAGTCTGCATGACGTTTTTATCTGATATCGCGGCAAAATCCAGCCATCGTAGTTGATTTCCACAAATTAATATAAAGTCTTGATTTCCATCAAGTTCTTTGCACAATCTAGTTGTACTATTCCATCCTCTCTAGCGATCCGGGCCTTGACCTTTGCGCAGTCATTCTTGATACGATTACTATGGTCACCAGTCCACTCAACATGGCCAGCGTTCGAAAGGGAAATATGATGGCACCATCAGATCCTGTGGTATAGGAAATAAGCGAGGGTAGTCCCAATGTCGATTCACCGCCTCCGAAACGCAGAATAAATGCCACCAAAAAGCCACAAAGTGCACCTATACGATTGGCTTTGGGATCGAAAAATGCCGTGACAAACAGGGGAAATAGCAAACAATAAACCAGATCACTACAAAGAAACCAAAGGGCATACACACTCTTGATTTGTAATGCCAGCAAGGTGGCAGCCGTACCAATAATCCATATACATCGTTTTAAAACTCGTGATAAATCACGATCCTTTGCTTTCGAGTTTATAAGAGGTTTGTAAATATTCCAGGTGGCCATGGATGCAGCAGATAGGATTGACGAGTCGACAGATGACATCACCGCCGCGGCTATGGCTCCCAATCCAATGATGGCAACGATCGGATGCGTGAGATATCGGATGACGTAAGGGAGAATTTCAGCATCAAGGGCCGGTCCTTCACCTGCACCTGCTCCTTGCCAAAGACCCTGGGTACTGGCAGCATCACCCACAATGCCAATCACGATGGCAGGAATGGCGGCAAGTAGACAAAAAATACCCGCCAGGAGACTGAGTCTAACAGCAGTTTGCTCGTTACGTGCGGACAAGACTCGCTGAAAGTATACCTGCCAGGGGATTCCTCCGAAAATCAGCAGTAGTGCATAGTCCCACCAAGTCCAATAACTTTCTCCCAAGGCTTCCTGACTGGGTAGCAAGGAGGCGGCCGCCCCTTTTGAATTTGCATAGGATTGCCAGGCCTTAGACCATCCTCCCACAGCCTCCAGTGCACCGGGAATGACAATACCAAGACCGATAAGTAATAATAAAAGCTGCACTACATCTGTGACTGCCACGGCCCATAGTCCACTGATGGCCGTATAGGTGATGGCCACTGCCGCTGATAAAAGTATAGACCAAAAAAAGCTTAGACCCAGTACCGTGCCGAAGGTGGTGCCCAGCGCTGTCAATATAGCAGCTGTCCAGAAGATCTCGCCAGCGAGTGCCGGTAGAAAGGCAAGGGCCGACATCTTCAACCCAAAACGCTGCCGCAAAGGATCCAGCATTGTACTGTATCGGTACCTACGCATTTTCCTTGCGAAGAAGAGCCCTCCCAGGATCAGCGAGAGCGCATATCCCCAGGGCGCCTGTACCCAGACAAGACCCCAGCTATATGTGTATTCAGCCGTTCCATTGATATAGCCACCTCCTACCCAGGTGGCACTCATGGTAAAGACCGCGATCAGTAGTGGAATGGATCGGCCAGCCAGCATCATGTCCTGTATGGAGCCACTTTGACGCTTACCGGCTACTCGCGTGCCCAGGTAAAAGATGAGAGCGTAAAAAATAATCATGGATATGAAGCCGCCCCAGTGTACCTCCTGCTGTCCCGACATCCAGATAGTGAACCCCGTGGCACTGAGCAACAGCAGCATGAAAATTGTAGGTTTAAAACCTTGAGAGAATCGATGCATCACATCTAAGCTAGTTAATACAGGAATAGCTAGCTACTTATGACAACAGTTAGTGTGAAGGATCCTGATTTTACGAGTTTATTTTTACTCTTCAAGGATCAAATTCTTATGATGAGGAGGAAATGGCAGATAGTTATGGCAGCATCTGAATTCGATCCTCAATTTCCTGAGGGTGATTGATACTTACTAGGAAAATGGTAGTTAATCCCATCAGGCCATAGTATTGTCAATTGTCTCTAACGGGTCCTATTTTTGAAAGCCAATCTTCGCCTGAAGATCCTGGAAATTCTGAATCTCTATCATCCCAAACATTGCTTTCCATAAGTGTTTGGATCATCCAGTCCCCTAATTTTTCATCCCGAGTGACGCAGGATGCCAACAAGTCAATCACTTGCATACCTTCTTCAGGACTTCCTGGAGTATAGTGTGTCAGAACTTCTGGAACGGGTTCTACACCTGCCAGTATATGCAGAGGATAAGGATTGCGATGATAGGCCTTGATCAGTGTTTTCTTGGTTTTAGACTTTCTACCCAGAGAATAGTAGAGGTATATCACTTTTCCATATGCGAAAGTGAGAGAGTCGTCCTCCGGGAAGGATCGAAGCAAGTTTCTGGTTTCCAGCCATTTACGATGATCAATGTAGTATTCCAATAGGAAATAACGCAACCCCATATGGTCGTATGGATCCATATCTAACAGATCAAGTATGATTTCTAAAGCTTCCTCTTTCTTATCATTCTGAAAGAGCTCCATAGCCAGGAAGGATAATGCCCTCATATAGGGTCTGGTGGTATGTTCGATCCACCAGGTCCCCCTCTCATCCACTTCATCTATATTGATGGTTTCCTCACCGGCACTGATTGCATTTTCCAGATGCATAACCCGCTGCTCATGTTCATCCTCCCACCCTGCAAGACATAGGTGTGCTTCCACGCACTGAGGAGACCTTAGCAGTATATTCTTGAGCTTAGCGATAGATGGTTCTTTTGATCGTCTATAGCATTGGAGTGCCTCGACCCTGGCTTCTGCTTCTACCGAGAGTTCACTTTCTGCCCTTATCTCATCAAGGGTCTTGTCTATGAATTTCTCCTCTATCGCATCATTGAGATCTTCTGGATCCATCTCACCGAGGTGATCGAAATTCATGAATTCATAGTGCTCCATTATCATTAGGTAATGGTCCGATGGTATATACTGGTTCTCTGGAAAATCTATGGGTTGCATGTCCAGCCAAAATAGTCCCAGACTCTCGACTAGTTCGATAAGTAAGTTGACTTGCCAGAAGTAACCCTCCACTTCTACCTCTAGTACTTCATGATCGATAGAGGTATTCATTAGGATTAGCTTATCCTCGGTTTCCATGTCACTGCTTGCCATGTCTACAAACGCATCTATGTATCTTATTAATTGATTTAATAGCTTAGGCCTAAGTTCTCGGTGATACTGGAATGCATGTTTTTGGATAACCCAGGTACTATCTAGAGAGTTATCGTCGTAAAATTCTTCAAGGACATGATCGAAGTTGGGTCCTGCAAATGACGTACTTCCCTGGGCAACCACATTTCCGACTTTTTCTGTGATCTTCTCCAGGTCGTCTCGATCCATGTCGAAGTGATCCATGACAGCCTGCGTGGTAAGCGGAAATAGGGCTTCTGCATTATCCATATCAAAGTGTCGACTAATATTAAGGATTAGTCCTGCTGCCAATTTTTCTGGTTCTTCTGAAACAACCTTTAGTTCGACCAGAGAATGATCAACGACTTCCATCGCATCAGTAAACAACCAAAAAAGATTGAGATCGTTTAAACAGCCGGCAACCTGTTCTAAAATCAAATGGTTGAGAAAGTCATCTTGATTCTTAATTAAGTCTGACATAGAGGAAAAATACGATTTTCATACCAGGTAGCTGGCATAAATACTTCAATTTTGACGGGTGTGTATAGATGCTTAAAAGAATACCTATATTCAATCAATGACTTCATATACGATTTGGCTTAGGATAAAGGCATGGTCCGTACATGCTTTTACAGCATTCGGTAGTGTGGCGGCTCTTTTCGCCGTAGTCTGGATCAGTGAGCACCAATTTAATCTGGCCTGGGCCGCACTTTTTCTGGCATTGATTATCGATGGAGTGGATGGGACCTTCGCCCGCAAGTTTAATGTCAAGCAAGTCCTTCCTTTTATGGACGGCATGAAAATAGATTATGCCGTTGACATCCTCACCTATGCCTTTGTCCCCGCATGGTTTCTATGGGAAGGATTTATACTGGAGGCAGGCACTATTGTGCCCATGCTGCCTGATGGCCACTTAAAATGGATAGCAATATCCATTATGCTGATGGTGTCTATGATGTATTATGGGAGAGAGGGCATGGTGTCAGCGGATCATTACTTTATTGGATTTCCGGTACTTTGGAATGTGGTCATCTTTTACATGTATTATGTGGTACAGGCTCCCCCCATTATAAATTTTTGGTTAGTCATTGCTTTTTCCATTATGCATTTTCTTCCCTTAAAATTTCCCTACCCCAGTCAGGCCAATCGATTTTTGAGAATGTATGTAGCAGCAGTAGCTATAGCTTTTGCAATCAATATAGCGCTGGTAGTGATCAATTTTATGGGGTTAGATTCAATGGCGCTAAGATGGCTTTCAATAGCATGTGCATTGTTCTTTTTAGTGATGACTGTGTATCATACTTATTTCGAAAAAACCAGGTATACCTGACCATGGGTTTATTGTCCGAATTGAGTAGAGAGTTGAGAAAATGGGCAATCCTCAGCCTAGGTCGTAGCCGAATTAAATAGTGAAGGGGCCTGCTGAAAAATGGGGCTACTCAAAAAGAGTTTCACAGAGTTTGATTCTTAGATAGTAGATTCTTTTCGAATTTTACATGCCATCTTTTGTTAAAACATGTCAAGTTATTTAGGATCTAGGTGCTATTGGAGGTCTATGTTTCCAGCCTTTTAGCATTGGGCGAGTGCTTTGTCTCAAAGGGATTTACCAGAAATTTCGAGGCTGTTTTGGTCGCTTTCGAGGCGCGACAATCGACCATAGCCATAGCTACGGAAGAGCGGAGTAACAAAGAGAGCGGGCAAAAGAGACCGAAATTCATGTAAGGCTCTTTGGAGATAAAGCACTATCGTCGCACAAGTGATTTGAAGCGGCCATGGACCATACTGTATGAGCAGATGGACAAAATATGTATTCCAGAACCAACTGGAAACCTAGGGACTATCATATGTCCCAGGAATATGCGCGAGTTTATGGGGCATAGCGGAAAATCGCTTAGTCTGACCGACCAAGGGTAACGGCTGGCAGTTTTGCTTTCCGATATCTATCGGAACTGCCAAAAGCTGACCGCCGGAGGCATCTGGAATATTAAGTAGTTGACTAAGGCTTCAGTAGATGTTCTTTTTGATTTATGAGTTTAAATCAGAGCATAATCAATTAAATTCTAGACTCATGACATGCCATATGATTAGCAGGGACTCATTTATTGATTAAGATGCATATAGGAGGGGTGCGCTGAGCAATAAAGGGCGATTTATTATTTAAAATGTTAGTGACGGAATATTTGCGACTGTGACCATTGAATGGTGTTCCGAAGAGTTTCTTCAACTAGAAGGTCCATGGCTTCCTGTACGATAGGTGCCTCATTTCTGATGATTTGATTTTTCGTTTTAATGATGAAAAACCCATTTTTTAATAAGAGAATGAGATCCTCCACTTTATCGTATGAAACCCAAAATTTATGTTTTTCAAATTTCACTTTAACCTTTTTTAAAACATGGATCGTCGAGTCCAGGGCTGTCGTTTTTTGACTGTAAGAAGTAGTTGAAATTACCATGGCGACCAATAGAGGGATAACTATACTTTTCATGAGTGCGACTTTATTATCCAGATGCAAATACACCACCTAGAGTTGTATAAAAAAAACAGCAGGCCAAAAAGAGAGTATGGCCTGCCTAAAATCAAATCCAAAAAATCATCGTGACTTTTTTCGGATTACTTTAAAATCTTCGTACCCTTTTCGTACTGCTTTAACTTCCCAGTCAAAAGAATAATTACCCTCTCCTGCATGGAGTTCTTTTACTGTAAAGCCACTACCTGTCTTTTCTATGATGGATAAGCCCATGGATGAAGCGGACAAAGGAGTCAATTGCACTGTCATGCTTTCTTGTGCTAACATCAATGCAAAGTGTTCAGAGAAATGAACGGTGGCCTTTCCATCTTGCAAGATTGAAGTACCTCGTTCGTAGATTGCGGCTTCCGGGCCTTCTAGACTGGCATAGACAATTTCCTTTTCAGGATCCTTTGGATGCGGCTCAACAAAGTTTTTGATATCAGCAAAAAGTACACCTTTTCCCTGTCCGTTGATATACATACCTGCCTGCAAAGTGCTTTTATTATCATAAATCTGGACAAAGCCATTTCCTGGAAGACCGTTAGTGCCTCCACCAATGATGACACTGGATGAGCCTTTCCCATACCATATCGTCGTGCCAAATAATTCATTGTCGAAAATGGTAAATAATTGTTGCTTAGTTTGAATACTGGATAATGTAAGGCGTGCTCGGGTTCCGATCTTTTCAACCTGAAAGTAGGGTGTACTAGATAAACCGGAATATAATTTCATGATGCCTGAAGTGCTACCACCAAATTCGCTGGTTAGCCATTCAGAGGTGTTATAAAATCGTATCGATTTATTATCCAGATACATATTATATTTTCCGGGATCAGATTTATAATGGTATGCCAATCTGTTTTTCGACATACGCATCCCTGTAGCACCGAAGGCAGTACGAAATTGATATTCTTTCATGTTAATTAATGGGTAGTCCCAGCCTCCAGGTACCTTTGTGACCTCAATTTCCTGGCTGTAAAGTCTGTCAGTAATTACAGGTGCGGTGGTGCTAATTTGGGATACCCGATCGTCTTTGGTGCTGAAATTCCATGGAGAAGTTAGGGGTAAATCAATTTGGTTGCCGTCACTGATGTGAAGACTCAATGGTGCAAGTGGTTTGAATTGCTTGAAAATTGATAGTTTTTGCAATTCATTGCTGGGGTCTGCATCCGCATCCTCTACATTATCTACCACGGATCCTCCTCCAGATAACGTAATGGTATTTCCGTTCTTTGTAATAGTCTGTAACTCATTGGAAGGGTCTGAATCACCATCGGTATCCGGTCTCTCTAATGAAATCGAATTGCCGCCAGAGATCGTTAATCGGTTAGTAGTAGAGTCAAATGTCAGTAGTTGTATTTCATTAGCAGGGTCTGCATCCGCATCTTCTACAGCATCTGTAATTTCTCCACCATCTGATAATGTGATTTTATTTCCTGTTTTGGATAGAGTTTGTAATTCATTGTAGGGGTCACTGTCTGCATCACTGCTTTTTGAATACAAGGGTATAGTGTTACCATTTGAAATGGATAACTCATTAGTTGTGCTGTCAAATGACAATTGTTGAATTTCATTGTAGGGGTCAGCATCGGCATCATCTACCTGCTCTGCAGAGTAAGCATGCATGGCAAAGGGTACGGCCAGTAGAGGACTGGTACCTGCGTATTCATAGGCTCCGGTACCATCAGTGTCTAACTCCACCTGGAGATAGAACACTCCATCCGACCATGGAATGTCGTTAAATATCCCTTGCTGTACCTGACCCGTTCCTATGGCTAGTGAAAACAGACCAGTGTTATTTGTTTGAACCTGGTGTAGTTCTTTGTAGATAACGGTTCCGCTAGGTTGGTCTGAAATAATGGACATCATTAGATTTACCGAGGTGTTTTTTATGGGTGCATTGGATTGGTTCCTGGCCAGACCCTGATATTTAAAGGCATGCGGCATTTGTGCGTTCACCAGGGTAGGAAAAATTGCAAACAAATAAATTAGAGAGGATATTAGATATTTCATTTTTAATTGATTTAGTGAGTTATAATAATTGGTGATTGAGCAATAATTTCATGGTTGTTTTTAAGTGCAACCAGATATGCACCAGAAGACAAGTCCTGGATTTGGATAATCGAATTTTCATTAATATTTGACCATTTCTTTACTGGAGATCCATTGGGTGTCAGCAATGTAACCTCGTCATATTTTTTGGTACTCTGTACTGTAAAGAAGTGCGAGGCCGGGTTGGGATAAATCAATGAATTTTCAGTGGTGTGATCTACACGGACATTGGAAGTGACAAGTGAATTATCTGGAGATTGATGGAGAAAGCCCTGCTCCAGTGTTAGGGAATGTGCATATGTTTCGGTCATTACTTCTCCGAGTGTCCAGTCAAAATAAATGTTGTTGACCGTGTAACTTCCACCGTTACTTGTAATGACTTCCTTATCCATCACCTGAGAATGTAGAGTCCCGAGTAGACATAGGTATAGCGCTGTCATGAGTATTGTTTTCATAATGATGTGTATTTGTTGGAGAAAAAATTCACACACATTCCCACGAATAGGAATGTGCGTGATAAAGGGAACTAAAATGTATATCTTACTGCTATACCACCTGCATTTCCAAAGAAACCTCCTCCTCCAGCGATGGCCAGACTTGGCATCCAGTCAACACTGACATTTATGGGTAAATCGGCAAAAACATAATCCAGACCGATGACACCTGATAGTCCAATCTGAGTTTGGTCGTATTCATACAGTCGGGCAAATTCTCCACCCCAGAAACCTGCAAAGGCTCCTCCTCCTACGTACCATTGTAGGCCATCGGTCACCGAGCTAAGGTCATTATGCATTTCCACTAGTGCGGTAATGCGGGTTCGGGTATATTTAAATCCTAGAGTACCTCGGCTCCAATAATTAATTACACCCTCGGCGGCGATTTTTTCACTGAAAAAATGTTTAAAAGTACCTCCAAATCCCCAGGCTACACGGACACCAGCGGCGTTGTCATAGGCTTGAGCATGCGTTTTATTGGAAGTCAGGAAGCAAATGGAAATTAATGCTATGATAAATAGATTTTTCATGATTTGATTTTTTAATTGGAATTAAAGAATGAGTAGGTGAATAGAAATTATTGACACTCTTGTTCATTGAGATCATCCAGTGCCTCTTTATAGGCTTCGTAATAGACATTGCCAAAACAGGCATTGGCATCTAGATAATTTCTGAGTGAGGCGATGTACGCTTTACAATTGTCTACGCTAGGATCTGAAAGATAGGTGTTGAGCGATTCAGTGACTTTCTCTGCTTCTGCAATGCATCCCCCGGGTCCGTCGTCAGAAGAATCTTTCGAACAACCGATGAAGAAGATGACTAGAATTAGGCCAGCGAGAAATTTTTGGATCTGATTTTTCATGATATATGGCTTTAACAAGTGAATAATATTTGTATCACCCCTCTATATCATGAGTTTTCAATAGGTAAACACCTTGATCAAAAAAAAATAAATTTTTACTCAATTCAGCCGTTAGAAAATCTATTACCAACACAAATCCCTGACAAAATCAATCGTTTCGCTTGCTTTGCTTCATCCACAGTCATCCAGGCTTACTTCCTTAGCAAAACACTGATTTTACCTACCTCTCAAAGTGCTGTACGGTGTACAGGTCGGGCGTTGCCCCATCACCACGAGGTCAAAGCAGGAATTGGGTTGATCATTTTGAAAGGTTGTGAACTCTCGATTAAGAGTCCTTGCGTTTCTTCTTACGATCATTTATCTGGCGAACAAAAAGGACGATCATCGCCAAGAGCAATAGGCTCGTACCAAGAATACGAAGGATTGGTATTTTCTTACGAAGGGCAGCTTGTTGATCATACAGTACAAATGCCGACCAAAAGTATGGATGTCGGAATGTCTCCACCTTCTGGTCTTGCAGAAAAGAGAGTTTTGCCTGCCGAAGTGCTTCATGTATGGAAAGTCCTTTATCCATTTCCTGGTAAAACTTCACCATAATGTCAGAAGTTGTGACATCATCCGCTTTCCAAAGACTGGCAATCATGCGTGGACTGCCGGCATATGAAAAGGCCCTTGATAACGACATGATGCCCTCTCCCTGCTCAATTTTTCCCTGTCCGGTATTGCAAGCACTTAGTACGACCAAATCCGCATCAAGATTGAGCGGATAGATTTCATGGACGTTCAGAAATCCATCGTCAATTGTATCTGTGGGTGCAAATACTAGCTTGGAAAAAAGGGGATCCTCATCATCTATCACACCATGAAGAGAAAGGTGGAGTACATCATAATGGGATACATTTTTTTTGAAGGCTTGTTCCGTTGCATTATTATCGATAAAAATTTCGCCACCGGAGATCTCTTGTATTCGCTCGACTTCAGCTCGGGCTCCAGGGAGGTTGAAGTTGCCTCCTCGGTATAGTCTGGATACAAGTAGATTCTTAAGGTCTGTTTCTTCATTGCTATAGGTGGGAGCAAAGCCAGCAAAGGCGATGTCATCAAATAGGAAGGGATCCAGCATATGGGCAAACTGGGTACCGGAGTATGCATAACGGATGCTGTGGTCGAAAATAAGATAACGATCCAGGCCATTCTTTCCTGGATTGACCAGGGCATCAAAAGAAAGGTATCCCAGTTTTTGATCGCCAACGATTATTAGGTTTTTAGCCGAGGCAAGATCTTCTTCCATGTCTGCAAATAGGTAACCGTAGAGCGCTTCAGCGTGCAGATCAGATTGTCGTATTAATTCCTCAGGATCTTTGAGAATATCATTAATCTCCTGCTGCAGCGCTATCCATCTATCAAGATGTACATGTAAAGTATCCAGAGGACCAAGTTGATGCAACTGCAAGTCATCATTGGAAACCTGAATCCGATAGGCATGATCTTCACCCATAAAGTACTCTACGAATAGATCACCTGTTGCCAGTTGACTTTGAAAACTGTATAAGTCTATGGGTGCCAGACTGGTTGTGAATTCATAATATTCTGGATAATCTGAGGCAATTTGCTGACCCAATGCATCCAGTTGATACTTTTTGGATGTGTATTCAGCCAGAGCTTTCTGCCAGGTGGCAGTATCCTGGTACTCTTGTGCTTCCAGCATTTGAGATTCAAGAAAACTGATATCATCGCGCAAATCCGATTGTTGCTGAATCAGTTCGGGAGCGATATTGAAACTTTCAGCTGGCTGTGATTTGAGTGCTTCCATCAATACCAGTGACCTGGATTTTTCACTGGTCTGCCAGGCCATTTCAAGAAATTCTTCCCTACCTGTTTGCGCAAGTGCTTCAGTGGCAAGGGCCAATGTCGTCTCGTAATGATCCCTGGCTTTTTGTTGCAAAAATATTTTTGATTCCGAGTCCTGATACTGTGAACGTAGTCTGTCTATAAGATCATCAGTATACTGCACATTCGACGTAGCTACTTGCAGATCTTTATCATCTTGAGATTCAAACCATACCCGGGTAAGAGACTTACTTTTCTTCATACTACTTTCTGCTGCATAGAGTATATTATACAGAGATTCCAAAGGTGGATTGGTGTCCAGGGATTGATGAGGATCTTGTTCGGCTAAGGTCCATAAAGCGTGGTGCTGAGCAGTGGCACTCTGCATAAAGGAATCCTGACTGAAGTAATAAGATCCCTCTAATTCCTGCATCCACGAATAGGTCAGAGAATTGGCATCTAAACTATCTCTGAATGCTATGCTCTTGTCTAAGTAAATTTCGGCCTCTGACAATAATGCACAGTCAATATAGTGCTGCGTTAAGTAGCGATAGCTTTCTAAGCGTTTTGCCGTTTCTCCCAGGAATAGAGCTTCCTTGAGAGCCAACCCTTTTTTATGGTAAACATCTGCTTGATCGCAATCCTGTATACCATCATAAGCAGCTCCCAACTGGTGGTATAGGTCTGGAAGTTGCTGATATTCTGGCCCAAATCGACTCTCAAAGATGGTAATGGCATTGGAAAGCTTCTCAATGGCCTGATCATATCGTTGGAGATTAAGATAAAGCATGCCCATGTCCCAGTTAATAACGC
Source organism: Saprospiraceae bacterium (assembly GCA_050298535.1). Taxonomy (GTDB): domain Bacteria; phylum Bacteroidota; class Bacteroidia; order Chitinophagales; family Saprospiraceae; genus JABDMH01. The sequence goes on along the minus strand of JBNKUI010000078.1, from coordinate 11,592 downwards.
CCATGGCCTCGTGTTCGGGTCCCAAAATGTTGCCGACAATGTTTTCAAATTTTATGGCATTTTCTTCGGCTTCCTTCAGGTCCATTTGGGCTACAAAAATGGCGGACAGATTATTATACCCCAGAGCAATTTGCATCGGGGGGCCCTCATTTTCTATCAGTATTCTAATCCCCTCTTTTATCAGGTTTTCTGCGGTTTGAAAGTGACCTTTTCTGTAATAGATAAAGCCCAGGTTATAATATCGGGGACCCACAGTTGCACTTTCTTTACCATGTATTTTTTGAGCTAGATGTAAACCTTCCTTTGCATCATCGATAGCCTGGTCAAAGCGCTCCTGATTGGCAAAGATCTGGCTTCTTTCAACCAGGATTTCAAGTCGTTGTTCATCTAGTTCTGGTCCGATTCGATCACAGATCACCATGGCACTATCGAAATTGGATATGGCTTCTGGATAATTACCTGTGATTGTCCTTTGGTATTGTCCCAGTGCAATGTAGTAGCTAGCCAGGTCTGGATTTGAAAAGGGAATACTTCCCTCATTCACTAAGTCTCTTACCGGCGATAAAATTTCCGGAATCATGCCCCGGTCCGCAATGGAGGTGAATTGAGTCGCTTTGGCCATAGCCACTCGCGTCTGCAAAAATCTACCATAATCTCCCTGAGACAGGAAAAGGGTACTTGCTTCTTCGTAGAGCTTGTAGGCCTGATCGAAACCACCACTTTGCTCCTGTTGTTGAGCCCGCACATACAAGGTGTCTGGATGATTTTGACCATACAGACAGCCCGATACAATTAGCATAAATACAAAGGCTTCAGCCTTAAAATGCATATCAGAATTGATCTGTTTCTATTCTATAAGTTAATGCAATTTATCCAAAAGCTCTTTTGCATCGGAGGCATAGGGACTGTTTTCATCGATGGATTCAAGGGTTGCAATGGCCTGATCCTCATTATCCATCTTTAGATAGGCCAGTGAAAGGTACCATCGTGCAGGATCGGTAAATCGAGTATCGGTTGATTGTAAGACCGCCTCGAATAAGGGAACCGCATCCGAGGCTCGATCCAGATTTAATAAACTCAAAGCCTGATAAAATTGAGGATAAAAGATCGTGGGTTGTTCTGCCTGCATCGCGGCAAAAGCTTCAGAGGCCTCCTGCCATTCTTCATTTTGAAAATATACAAAGGCTTGCTCCATAGGGCTTTCCGTATCTCGTTGCGTGCGTTCGATGATGTTGGGAAAATCTGAATAGTAGGCGGTAAACAGTCGCTGATTCCTATCCTGTGCATTCATAAAGTAAAAAACGCCAACCAACGTAAGTCCCACAGCCGCTGACGCTGCCCATTTCCAAAGAGTTCGCATCTGAGTCTTGCCGGCATCGCCCGTCTTTTCAGATTCAAGATCAATTTTCTTGAATTCTTCCTTCAGGCGGTCGTCGAAATGCATCTTAATGCCCAGCAAAAGATCTTTCTGAAGACGCAACGCTTCTGCCAGTTCGGGATCTTTTTCCAGGTCCTCCTCAAATTGATTTCTCTCAGATTCGGTCAGTTCGTCTTTTAAATATTTCTCTAATCTTTCGTCTTCCATCGCCTTATAATTTAGAGCCTAATGCCAGTTTCTTCAGTTGGTCCATGCAGCGGACTTTCTGACTCTTTACTACCTGAGCATTCTTATAGTCCAATCGGGTGGCTATTATCTGCATAGAGAAGCCCTGATAATAGTACATCTTAATGATTGACTTGCAGGGCTCTGTCATCTGCTGCATCGCATTTCGAATACGAATTTGGCGCTCGCTGGGTTCCTGAAATGATTCATCTGATGATCTGTATGGATCCAAGGTTGATTGTTTAATTTCTCTGCTTTCCTTCCGGTGGCGTCGCATGATTTGATTCTTACCAATGGTAAACAAATAAGTTTTCAAGGTTGCATCCGCATTGTATTTGCCAGTTGCAACATTGTGACGAACGGCTAGAATGGCTTCCTGAAATGCATCGGCAGCAAGATCCTCGCCAAGCGAAAATACCTTCCTGGCCCAGCCCAGAAATTCGGTTCGATAAAGCTTGTATAAGGCAATTATACCTTCATCACTACCCTCTCGTATAGAAGCCAGGATGCGTTTATCATTCCACATTCTTGTTCGATGCTTTTATACCTTTCATGATTAAAAGGTAAACATCATTTGAATAAAATGTTTAGATCTCATCTACAGAATCATGAATGATTAGGAATGATTCTAAATTAAATGGGATCGCAATGAATGGTCAAGGGAGCTCGTTGATAATTTTAATCGCCTGAGAATCTACAAGATTAATCTGGTTACGAATCTTACCTAACACATTTAAGACAACATTTTAGACATCAAATGCAACCATTTGGAGCGGACAGCCCCGTATAGTATTAGTAAAAAGGACTTGACACAGGAGGTCATTCGCCGTTGCCTTAAGGGATCGCGGGAGGCGCATTTCCGACTCTTTGAACTATATTATTCGGATGGAATGAATGTAGCGTTACGATATAGTAGTTGCCGAGAAGATGCACAGGAAATCTTAAGTGATGCCTTCACACGTGCTTTCAAAAAATTAGGTCACTTTGATGATGGAAGGCCTTTCTTACCCTGGTTCACTAGAATAATAGTCCACTGTAGTAGTGATTACTATCGTTATGCCAAGCCTCAGAATGTATCACTTGAGGTATGGTCAGATCCTGTATTTGATGATCAGATCATAGAAAGTCTTTCATATGAGGATCTTCTTGCTTTGGTTCAGAAGTTATCTCCCATTTTGAGGTCTGTCTTCAACCTCTATGTGGTGGAGGGTTATAAACACCAGGAGATCGCCGAGATGCTCCAAATAGCAGAAGGAACCTCGAAAGCGCATTTGTCTCGCGCTCGCGTCAAAATGAAGAAGTGGATTCTGGAGCTACAAAATCGCAATCAGATTGAAGTATTTCGACAAGAAGATAAAAGACAAATTAAAGGACTTTCCTGAACATCCCCTGGATCCCAGGATGTGGGAAAAAGTGTCAGGAAGGTTGGATGCCATACCTAAGGGCTCTGGATTGTCCCCGCTTAGGTGGGCAGCTCTGATAGCTCTTTTTTTACTGTCTATGGTGCTGTCTTTCAGTGTAGGCAGATGGTCTGTAAATGATCAAGTGGTGGATAATGTCATATCAAATAATGAGACTGAGAATATACCTACGGGTATTTCTTCTATTGACACCCTGATTTTGTATGATACGGTAGTAAAGGTCGTCTATACTCCGGTTGGTCAGAAACCATCAGAAGGCACTTTTGGAAAAACTACTGCGGGATCTACTGATATTAGGTCGCCCAGGTACAGCCACACGTCAATCTATGGAGGTGGTAGAGTATACAGGGAAAACCAGCTTGGGTCTCCTACCCATGATGCTTCACATGAAAATCTATCCTTGATGCAATTACGGGCACTCTTGGAAGATGAGGAAATCACTTTAACATCGACTTCGGATCATGCAAGTGATGCTAGAAATGAGCAAAGACGATCATTTTTTGCCGATTTGACAAGAATTGAGAGTCCTTACTATGTACTTCCGGATAGGCGTAGAAATATTGCGCTAAAATCACCCTGGCAACTTCAGGCAGATGATATAATCAGAGCAAATAAGCTCGATCGATTTATGAACTATTTGCTCCCCAAAGGACATGCGTTGGGACTTGAACTAGGCACCTTTAATTTGGCAGTTGATGAGGTGGAGCATGTTTCCGAATATGTGCTTGGACTTCGATATGAAGTATTCTTTAGTCCCTCACTAAGTATTACTACCGGAATACGATATCGTACCTTTTCTACCAACTACGAGCACGAACTTGATTTTAATGTTCCTGAACCATCAGGACTTTTACCCACTGACCGAATCCATGAGATCTACAGCAATCAACGACACTTGGCCATTCCTGTCTCGCTCAAGTATGCTCTTGACATGGGTGGTAGGCTTTGGCCTTATGTTAGGGTAGGAATGCTTTGGTCACAACGGCTCTCTGGCGATTATAAATTTGAGGTTCGGCGAGGTACGGGTGATACTGAGCTTACTTCTGTTCTGGCTTCTACAAATTTGGCTTTAAATGCATATCTGATAGGAATTGGAGGGGAATTTGATATTGGTACTTCGTATTCAGCCTTTTTGGATGTTGAAAGCAGGTTAGCAATTGAGAGGCACGATGCAGAAGTGATGCATGGCTTAGGAATTAGAACGGGCATTTTATACAGATTTTAAACGAACACGCTCATCAATTCTTGACAACAATGCAACGGCTTACACATAGAATTTACGTCGGAGTACTGGCATTCATCGTCATTGCGGTCTCTTTGTTTCTGGCAGTGGTGGGCTCAGGATATTATGCACTGCCAGTAGAAGAGCGTTTTTTCCATGCACAACATGATTTATTCAAACCTAGTGGCTTGCTGGGACATGGACTCGGTATTGTGGGATCTGGGCTGATTGTAATTGGTGTGACATCCTATATTCTTCGGAAGCGCTTGAAAGTCCTTTCTCGAGTAGGTCTTATTAAGCATTGGTTAGAGTTTCACATCTTTCTTTGTACCCTGGGTCCCGTCATGATTCTTTTCCATACAGCATTCAAATTCGGTGGCATTGTTTCCGTCAGTTTTTGGAGTATGGTGGCAGTTGTGGCCAGCGGGGTGTTAGGTCGATTCATTTATCTTCAGATTCCAAGGACCCTGGAAGGAAGGGAAATGAGCCTGCAAGAAGTTAAAACACTCCAGGATGAATTAAAGCAACAAATAGAAGATTTAGGTTATGCAGAAGGAGAGTTGATCTGGGCACCAGCAGGAGCTTCAATTTCAGAGAGCCCGGGTTTGATTAGTGCATTCATGGGTGATCGGCAGAAGATATCACGTATAAGGAAGTCATTAAAAACCACAGGTGTCAGTCGTAAAGATCAGAAAAGAGTAGTGGACCTTATCAAGAATGAAAGAAAACTAAATCGACGCATTGGACGACTTCTTACCATGCAAAAGGTATTTAGATATTGGCATGTAGCACACATGCCATTTGCTATTGTCATGTTGACTATCATGGTTATTCATGTAGTCGTAGTCATGTTGTTTGGAAACTTCTAAATCAGTGGGATGGACGAAATTTTTTTGGAGAAGATTATCATTTATGGAAGTACACTTCTATTATGCATTGTGGCCGTAGTGGTCTATCTATATCGACAGCGTAAGTCTTCCAGAGTAGTCGAGCAGAAGATCGAAAAAGCCAAGGAACATGGATTGTTTGAACCCATGTCATTGCATCCTGTCATCGATTCCAGTGCTTGCATAAACTGTGCAGCTTGTGTCTCTGCTTGTCCGGAGAAGGATATTCTTGGAATAGTAAATGGAAGAGCAACGACTATAAATGCATCAAACTGTGTGGGGCATGGAGCCTGCTTCCACGCTTGTCCTGTCGAAGCTATCACACTATGCATTGGAACGGAAAGTAGGGGAGTAGATTTGCCACATGTAAATCAGAGTTTTGAGTCAAATATTAAGGGAATCTTCATAGCCGGTGAATTAGGTGGTATGGGGCTGATCAAAAATGCGGTAGAACAGGGTAGACAGGCTGTAGAGAACATTGTGAAGACCTTACATCAGGCAAATCCCGCAGAGCTGGATTTGATCATCGTGGGCGCCGGCCCCACAGGCATATCAGCATCCCTTTGTGCACTTGAGCACGATCTTACGTTTGAATGTCTCGAGCAGGATACATTGGGAGGCACTGTTTTCACTTTTCCCAGATCTAAGGTCGTCATGACGGCACCGATGCAGCTTCCCCTGCATGGTCAGGTGAAGTTGTTTGAAACCAGTAAGACTGAACTGTTATCACTTTGGGAAGAAGTCCTTTCAAAAAATGAAATCAAAATTCAGGAACAAACTAAGGTAGAGGAGATAGTGGAAAGAGATGGGTTTTTTGAAGTGATTACGAAGAAAGGTAGAAAGTACACAGCTAAAAGAGTCTTACTTGCAATTGGTCGGAGAGGAACACCTAGGAAACTTAAAGTTCCTGGCGAGAATATGGAAAAGGTAGCATATCGACTTCTTGAACCTGAACATATCGAAAATAAGCAAGTGATCGTAGTAGGAGGTGGCGATTCAGCCATTGAATCTGCGCTGCTTCTTGCCGAGCAAAACGAGGTTGTGTTGTCCTACCGGGGAGATGCTTTCAAACGATTAAAGCCAAAGAATAAAGAGCGAATTGATTCTGCTCTAAATCTGGGATTAGTGAAGGTATTATTTGAAACCAATGTGAAAGAAATCCAACCCTCAAAGGTGATTCTTCTTGGAAAAGATGGTGAAGAAATCTACTTGGAAAATGATCTGGTATACATTTTTGCCGGTGGCGAACTTCCCACAGCTTTCCTGGAAAAAATTGGAATAAAAATTACGCGAAGACATGGATATGCACTCTTGAAACACGGTAACAAGTAGATGCGGATATTGAATTATATAGGAATGCGTGGGTGTACTGTAGCTCTTTTTCTTCTGTGCACAAAGGGTCTCCTGGCTCAATTGTCACCTGGAGATTTAGCTGATGTCCATGCCCATCTGGAGGGTCTGTTTAATTGCACTAAATGTCATGACCTCGGGAAGGGAATATCAGAGCAGAAATGCCTGGAATGCCATGTCCTGCTGAAAGAAAGAATCATAGAGGATAAGGGATATCATGCTTCTGAACCGGTAAAATCAAATACCTGCATCTCATGTCATAGTGATCACAATGGACGAAGTTTTGATATCGTACGATTTGATGAAAATAGCTTTGATCATTCGCTGACGGGTTATCCTCTGCAAGGTGCACATGGACGCCAGGATTGTGCAGCATGTCATCAACCCGAGTATGTCCAGCGAGCGGACATTAGAGATAAGCAGTATACCTTTCTTGGCCTAGAACAGGAATGTCTCAAATGCCACGATGATTACCATCAGAATACACTTTCGACCTCATGTACGGACTGTCACGATTATGAAGCTTTTGATCCGGCCGTCTTATTCGATCATCAGGACACCGAGTATCCTCTACTGGGCGCACATCTGGAAGTGGACTGCATCGATTGCCATGCGTTGACTGAAAGGAATGGTGAACCCTTCCAGGAGTTTGCCAATATTGACCACGGCAATTGTGTAAGTTGTCACGACGATGTGCATAATAACGCCTTTGGACAGGATTGTAAGTCCTGTCATTCGGAGGTTTCTTTTCAAGTCCTACAGAATGATTTGAACTTTGATCATAGTATGACAAAGTTTCCATTGCGAGGCAGTCATGCGTTTGTAAGTTGCGTAGAATGTCACAAGGATGGTACAGATAATCGATTTCAGGAATTTACTCATCTCACCGATCTCAATTGTGCCAGTTGTCATGATAATCCTCATGTTGAGACCATGGATGGTGATTGTGTTATTTGCCACAATGAAAGATCATTTACACGCCTGAACGAGGGAAACACTTTCTCTCACGACCAGACTGTATACCCCTTGCGTGGTAAGCACACAGAGGTAAATTGCGATCAATGTCATGGCACTAGTAAGATTGAATCACTTCCACACGACCAATGCAATCATTGCCATGAAGATTATCATCAGGGACAATTTACGATTGATGGCATTACTACAGATTGTGCTGGTTGCCATACCGTGGATGACTTTGGTATTCCCGCTTATACGATAGAACAACATAGTGCGACGGATTTTCCGCTGCAAGGGGCTCATCTTGCGACACCGTGTACAGCATGTCATTTCGATAGCAATGAGGAATGGCAATTTGGGAATATGAATATTTCCTGTGTGGGTTGCCATAATGATGTGCATGAAGATGAATTAGATTCTCGATTTTATCCAGAAAAAAAATGTGACAACTGTCATGTGTCAGATGCATGGTCAGCGGTAAAATTTGATCATGATCAGACGGATTTTGTCCTTGTTGGGCAACATTTGGATACTAGATGCAACGATTGTCACCTGCAACCCGGTATTATTACAGGACAGAGGATCTTTGATGGATTGGCGACCGAATGTGTCTCTTGTCATGAGGATATACATTACGGTCAATTTGTGGAGCAAGGTTTTACGGATTGCTCGAGATGCCATTTGCCCAATGATTGGAGCGCTGCTGTATTCAATCATGACAGTACAGCCTTCAAGTTAGAAGGGGCACACGCCGATGTTGAATGTAGGGCCTGCCACAAAACCACACGCGAACACGATCAAACTACGTATATCATTTATCGAATTGATAATTTTGAATGCATAAGCTGCCACTTCTAATACTATGCGTGGTTTTATCACAATCAGCTTGGGGGCAATCTCCACATGGTGACAGCTTTGCTGTTGATTGCAAGCTTTGTCATACGTCCGCAAGCTGGGATTTTGATGCTTCAGTATATGCCTTTGATCACGATTCTACAATTTTTCCATTGGAAGGTCAGCATCAGACGGTCGATTGTAGAAGCTGTCATAATTCCCTGGAATTTGCTCTGGCCCAGTCTCAGTGTGCTGAATGTCATCAGGATATTCATAATCAAACAGTAGGTACAGACTGCCAGCGGTGTCATAATGCTGAATCATGGCTGGTTACGCAGATTACAGAAATTCATGAGCAAAACGGTTTTCCATTGGTCGGAGTTCATCGGGAAACCCACTGTACTGATTGTCATATCTCAGATAATCTGCTACAGTTTCAACCTATGGGTCATGAGTGCATAAGCTGTCATCAGCAGGATTATCTGGCTACGATCCAGCCAAATCATAGTGAGGCAAATTATTCAACAGATTGCTCTGAATGTCACAGCATCTTTGCCTATCAGTGGTCTGCAGAAGGTTTTCAGCATGACTTTTTTCCGCTGAAGGGAGGTCATGAAATTGAAGATTGCGCCAGTTGTCATCAAAGCAGTGATTATGCGGATATTTCCTCAGAATGTATTAGCTGCCATCTGGAGGATTACAGTGCAACCGCTAATCCCGATCACGAACGGTATGATTTTTCAGATGATTGTGCATCTTGTCACACAACGGACATCAATTGGCAGCCTGCACGGTTCGTCGAGCATGATTTGACTTTTTTTCCAATTTATTCTGGAGAGCATAATGGAGCTTGGGATGATTGTGCAGCATGCCACATTCAGGAAAATGATTTGAGTGTATTCTCTTGCCTGGAATGTCACGAACACAACCAGGCAGATATGGATGAGGAGCATAGAAATGTAACGGGATATTCATACCATAGCACGTCATGCCTGGCATGTCATCCTTCAGGAAATTCTGAAGGAGGGTTTGATCATAGTCGAACCGCATTTCCCTTAACGGGTGCACATACTAGTGTAGAATGTCTGGAGTGTCATAGTGACGGGTATGCGGGTACTTCGACCTTCTGTGCAGATTGCCATACCCAAGATTTTACTGTCACGACCAATCCCAATCATCAACAATTAAACCTCTCCAACGACTGTGCGAGCTGCCATACAACCGATCCGGGATGGAGTCCGGCCAGCTTTGCGGTGCACAATGACTTTTATGTGCTCAATGGCGCGCATGCTGCGATTGCGACCGATTGTGCGAGCTGTCATAATGGCGACTATAGCAATACGCCGAATACCTGTGCGGGCTGTCATATTGATGATTACAATGCCACGACGAATCCGCCGCATCAATCCTCGGGATTTTCCAATGACTGCGCGAGTTGTCACAGCGAGAATGCCTGGCAGCCTGCGGATTTTGATCACGATAATGCGTATTTCCCGATCTATAGTGGGACGCACCAGGGAGCCTGGGAGAGCTGCGCCGAGTGTCATACCACAGAAGGAAATTTCAGTGCGTTTAGTTGTCTGGAATGTCATGAGCACAATCAGACAGATATGTCGGATGTACATCAGGGTATCAGTGGTTATAGCTATGCAAGTGATGCGTGCCTGGCCTGTCACCCCACGGGTACTAGCGACGGAGCCTTTGATCATAACACGACCAATTTTCCCTTAACGGGTGCTCACACCAGTGTAGAATGTCTGGAGTGTCATAGTGATGGGTATGCGGGGACCTCAACCTTCTGTGCAGATTGCCATACCCAGGATTTCACGGCCACGACCAATCCCAACCATCAACAATTAAACCTCTCCAACGACTGTGCGAGCTGCCATACAACCGATCCAGGTTGGAGTCCGGCCAGTTTTGCGGTGCACAATGACTTTTATGTGCTAAATGGCGCGCATGCTGCGATTGCGACCGATTGCGCGAGCTGTCATAATGGAGACTATAGCAATACGCCAAATACCTGTGCGGGCTGTCATATTGATGATTACAATGTTACCACGAATCCGCCACATCAGTCCTCGGGATTTTCCAATGACTGTGCAAGTTGCCACAGCGAGACGGCCTGGCAGCCTGCGGATTTTGATCATGATAATGCGTATTTCCCGATCTATAGTGGGACGCACCAGGGAGCTTGGGAGAGCTGTGCCGAGTGTCATACCACGGAGGGAAATTTCAGTGTGTTTAGTTGTCTGGAATGTCATGAGCACAATCAGACGGATATGTCGGATGTACATCAGGGTATCAGTGGCTATAATTATGCGAGTGATGCCTGTCTCGCCTGTCACCCCACAGGTACGAGCGATGGAGCTTTCGACCATAACACGACCAATTTTCCCTTAACGGGTGCACACACCAGTGTCGAATGTCTGGAGTGTCATGGTGATGGATATGCAGGTACTTCAACGTTTTGTGCGGATTGCCATACCCAGGATTTCACGGCCACGACCAATCCCAATCATCAACAATTAAACCTGTCCAACGACTGTGCGAGCTGCCATACAACCGATCCGGGATGGAGTCCGGCCAGCTTTGCGGTGCACAATGACTTTTATGTGCTAAATGGCGCGCATGCTGCGATTGCGACCGATTGTGCGAGCTGTCATAATGGCGACTATAGCAATACGCCAAATACTTGTGCGGGCTGTCATATTGATGATTACAATGCCACGACGAATCCGCCGCATCAATCCTCGGGATTTTCCAATGACTGTGCGAGTTGTCACAGCGAGAATGCCTGGCAGCCTGCGGATTTTGATCACGATAATGCGTATTTCCCGATCTATAGTGGGACGCACCAGGGAGCCTGGGAGAGCTGCGCCGAGTGTCATACCACGGAGGGAAATTTCAGTGTGTTTAGTTGTCTGGAATGTCATGAGCACAATCAGACAGATATGTCGGATGTACATCAGGGTATCAGTGGCTATAGTTATGCGAGTGATGCCTGTCTCGCCTGTCACCCCACAGGTACGAGCGATGGAGCTTTCGACCATAACACGACCAATTTTCCCTTAACGGGTGCACACACTAGTGTCGAATGTCTGGAGTGTCATAGTGACGGGTATGCGGGTACCTCGACCTTCTGTGCAGATTGCCATACCCAAGATTTTACTACTGCGACCAATCCCAACCATCAACAATTAAACCTGTCGAACGACTGTGGGAGCTGTCACACTACAGATCCGGGATGGAGTCCGGCCAGCTTTGCGGTACACAATGACTTTTATGTGCTCAATGGCGCGCATGCTGCGATTGCGA
>JBNKUI010000077.1:0-78705 GCA_050298535.1 Saprospiraceae bacterium | reverse complement strand
TTGTGGAATCCATAAATCAAAAAATCGCCCTCGCAATCCGCAGAGCACGAGGATTTAGAAACTTGCATAATTTATCCAATATGATTTACCTCATTGCTGGAAAACTAACCTTCAATTTCCACTAAATGTGGAACAGACCCTAAAAAAAAGATATACCTAATTCCTTAATACTAAATTTGGTTAAGAGGGAAATATGTCCATGCTCTCCGGATACCTGATACCGGACACTGGCTACCGAAAAATGAATCTTTCAATCAAGACCCTAGATAAATTTTATAAGTGCCTTCGAACAAATAAATGACTCCACTAGTAAGATGAGCGTAAATGCTGCAATACAGAAATAAATTAAAGCATTGATTTGCAGTTATTCTTTAACCTAAAATTTAACATTATGTTTGGCTGGGCCCTCACATTTTTTATCGTAGCACTCATCGCGGGTGTACTTGGTTTTGGTGGATTTGCTGCTTCAATGGCAGGAATTGCAAAAATCATATTCTTCATCGCTCTGGTACTGCTAGTAATCTCTATGGTATCACGCGCTATCCAGGGAAAAAACGTATTATAAAATAATTAGAACTATAACATCCTAGAATAATAAATTGTGGCTAGGTGCAGTCTGTTGGGCTGTGCCTAGCCTTTTTTTATATACTATAGCTCTGTTATGCTGGTTTAAAGTATACTCCCTTCTATACAATCAGGCCGGTACTTGAAATAGTGCAAGGAGCCTAACAGTGCCTTTCCCCTGATGGTCCTCTGTAAGTATTTACACTATTGTAACAATAGTACTGGAAAATGAATCAATTTTACCATAACTTATGGTAGTAGTTGTTTTACTTAGAAATAATTTCAAGTACCAACGGTAACATTTCTAATCCGACCTGGTACTAAAAGATAAGATTTCCAGAAACCACCCCGGAGGTTGACTGTCTAGTCACTTCCATAAACACAGTCAGAACACATAGAACGCTGAAGTGTCATCTAGATCCAAAAGTAGATAGAGGCGATTCTTCCCCATTAAAGTATATCATTCATTTAAAACCTCAAGATATGCCTCTAGAAAGCTATGTCAACTCGGACTGCACTTTCACATCTGAAGAAGTTTCGAATGCCAATTGGTACGCCATTTACACAAGATCCCGATGTGAGAAGAAGCTCAATCGAGCTCTGCAAAAGAATAAGTATGATACTTTCTTACCCTTAGTTAAGGAAAGGAGGCAATGGAGTGACCGAATAAAAACGGTGGAAGTACCGCTCCTACCCGGTTACCTGTTTGTAAATATTCTTCCTGAGCAGCTCTATGAGATCTATGAGTATCCCGGTGTGGTAAATTTTGTGCAGGATGGAGGGAGGCCTGCGAGGATACGAAAGCAAGAGATTGAGGCCTTGGTAGAAGCCACTACGAAAGAAATCCGGATGAAAATCGTGCCCAAGGCATTCGCTGCAGGTGAAAAGGTAGATATTCTTTATGGACCTTTCAGAGGGTTCCGTGGTACCATACTTGAACAAGGCAATGGATCACACATTGTCATTTATATGGATTCAATAGATCAGGCTCTACGTGTGGAAATGAGCGTTGCAAATTTGTTGCGGTAATCTAAATCCAAGGCCTAAGCTTCTATTCTTGAATATGGATAGTTCATAGGCCAGAAAAACCGAAGTACAAATCTTGAACTAAAAAATTGATCCATATGAAAGCCATAATCATCGATCCTTGTAAAACTTTTAGACAAGATCTAGCAGGATTGCTACATAAGAATTTCTCTCAGATTAATGTCAGTGGAACTTTCAATACTATTAAAGAATCTATCAGTGAAATCAATAGTATTACTCCAGATTTGATGTTCTGGAATACTGAATGCGACGAAAATTTCAACCGTGCAAGTAATCTCATGCCACTACATGATCAATGTAGGACCATCTATATCTTATCGCCACAGTATCACTGTTCCATGGCTCTTCACGATAGGGCAGTCGGTTTTCTAATGAAACCACTTAGAACAGCAGAACTCCTGGAAATAGTCAATTACTACCTCAACGATAGTCAGGAAATAAACAAATCCCAAATTAAAACTCCAATGGAGAGTGACCTGGTTTGTATTCCCACAATGGATGGTGCTGAATTTCTGAAACCTTCTGAAATTATTCGCTGTGAAGGACTGCAAAAGTGTACTAGAATAGTTCTCGCTGAGAGATCAATTGTAAGTTCTTATCCCATAGGTGTCTTTCGAGATGTGCTGGATGGTTTGGGCTTTATTTTGATCCATAAATCTCATTTGGTAAACGCTGATCATATTCGAAAGTACCATAGAGAGGGGTCCTTATATATGTCTGACGGCACATCAGTACCCGTAGCTCGAAGAAAGAAGGGAGAAATTTTCAAAGGTATGCGACACCCACAGCTGGTGGTGGGGAATCGAAATAGAAATCAGACTTGAGCAAATCAGTAAAATTCAACCAGGTGGGTTCCTGGATCTGTTGGATTGGGATCCAACACTAGTTTGTTGATTGCAATGGAATCGGCAGGGATATTTACCCTGCTTACCTTATTTATCCATTTACCCGGTTTGACATGCCCATCCTCATAAACGTTGAGTTCTACTGCTGAGAATGCAAAAGTCATGGATTCTGAACTTTGGAATTGAATGCCATTTTTATTAAATCTATTAATGGTGGTTTTGTAGTTTTCGAGCTTTTTGGAGTCCCCAAATCCATTAAAATTAAGAGTTAATTCTTGGCCATCTGCTCTATAGGCAGAGATAGTAAAATTGTCACATACGAAAGTATCAGTGATGAGGCCGAATATGCATGCTGGATCCCTAATGCAGTTGTTAATGTAGCCAAAGTTCGTACCCCACTGCAGGTTATTACTACTCATTATCCGACCCAACTGCATGATTTTTATATAGTGACGGAATACGTCAACGAATGAAAAGGAAAGCAGGTCAGATTCCCTTAGGATATGCATGATAAGTCCAGGGTCAATGCCAAAGGACCTAAGAAGATTCCGCAATATTTCAAACCCAAACTCAATATCAATGACATTGCTTTCTTGATCGGATATTGAAGGTAGGGGTGTAGAATGAATTTCTAAGGATTGTTCGTGCCTATTCTCCAGAAAATATTTAAACTCTCCGGCATATTCACATTTATTTTCCTTGATTTTCAAAGCGCACATGGGTTTGATCCTGGCTTCGGGGGTATGAAGTGGGTTTGCACCATATAGGTTTTGGAGCTCGTCTGTAATTATGTTTTTACAAATTCTCACATCTGTCGTATATCGACATTGGTTCAAGTCGAATTAAAATACGGCCTTTTGAATTAATGTCAGGGTACCATCTGACTTTAGGAGAGATTCATTGTATTATTGGTGAATGTGGTGGTATAAGTGAGATGTGGTATTTAAAGCTTACTGACTATCGATTCTATTTAGACTTGCCGATGGTGCCATGAAATATACCTTTGGTCAAATATGATGTGTATAAGTCTGGAAATACAGTGATTTTAACGTAATGAGATTTTAAAGATCTACGGTGAACGGTTGGATACAATCAAGTATTCCCATGTATTTCTTCCCTGGTATAATACTTTTTGAGCGTACAAGCATGTGACTCAGATCGGCGGAGCCATACAGTGCCATTTGCTGCGTCGTGTCTGTTCTGTTGTCGCAAACAATCACTTAAGACAAGTTGAAGGAGCAAGATGCTAAATGAATTTGTAATTGTATCGAATAAAAAGAGTCAAAATGCTTGATCAGATATTACTTGAAGTTGAAAGGCAATGTTCTAATTTCTTAAGTCCTTTCACATCCAATGAGTTGGTCCTAGGAGATATAGCCATTGCAGAAAGGGATGATGCTGTAAGTGCTTTTGAAAGTGTTGAAGATTCCTTGGTGCTGACACTGATTAATATTGAAGAGGAAGACTCTTTGAGGAACAATTATCCAACGAACCAATTGGGTGTCACCGTGATACAACAAAAACCTGTTCTTTACCTGATCTGTATTTATTGTTTTCGGCAAATTTCAAATGGTTCTTGAAGAAATAGTAATCGGAAAAGAGATAAGTTTTGAATCAATATTAAATAAACATAATCTATAATTTATGTCTGTCCAACCAACCTATCCTGGCGTATATGTCCAGGAAGTTCCTAGCGGTGTGAGAACCATCGTAGGCGTTAGTACTTCCACTGCAATCTTTATCGGAAGAGCCAGACAAGGACCGCTTAATGTGCCTGTTCTTTGTCTAAACATTAGTGACTTTTATCGAATCTTCTCCAGTACGTATGCCAACAGTGACCTGGCACGTGCCATTCATCTCTTTTTTCAGAATGGCGGTAACAAGTGTTATGCCATGCGGATAGCTGATAATGCGGTTTCATCTGAAGTAACATTAGAAAATGAAGCAGGAGCACCTACCTTAAGAGTGGTTGCAAGTTCACCAGGAGTGCTTGGTGATAATATCCGGGTCAATGTCACTTATAATGGATCACATCCGGAAGCTACCTTCAATATGGAAATTTTTAGATGGGACACAAATTCCGGTGGTCAATTGGTCAAGTCATCAGTTGAAAACTGGACCGGATTAAGCATGGATCCCGTTCATCCCCGGTATGCAGCGACGTACGTGAATCAAAATTCCAGCTTGGTCAAGTTGACTGATTTAGCTGTTGGTGCAGCTGCTGAAGGTTCTACTATGAGCGGGCGGCCAATGGATAATGGAAGTGCCGCAGATTTTGATGCGGCTTGGAGTGGTTTAATCGGCTCAACAAATACGAATAACGAGTTTCGAATCAGTGTGGATGGAGGTGCATTTGTGGGTGTCGATTTATCTGGTATTGTTTTCGGCGTGGCGCCACTCGACACACCGGCTAACACTGTTGCCAATCTGGCAGGAGAGATTGAAGGAATTATTAATAATGCATTGCTTGCAGGTGTCACAGTGAATGTGTCATTCGTGAACGGCCCAACAGGCCAAGCTGGCAATCCAAATGCCAACACAGTTTTACTCAGGATTGCTTCTGCAAACGGAGACGTGAGAATCGAGCCTTCATTAACGAATGACCTCGCTCGAGCATTGATGCTTGGCAGTACCCAAGGAGGTATTGAAACCTCTCGATTTGCGGCGGCAAGACCAGCTGCTAATGGTATTGTGTTTAATGTCGATGGTCTCTTAGCTGATTACAATACATTTGCTCAGCAGGTTCAAACCGCATTCCGAAATGTGTTCATTAATGGAATTGATATCGATCTCACCAATACATTGGAAACAAATGCGACACCTTCTGCTGTAATGTTTCAAGATGGATTCTCCCCTTCAGTTACAAATAATAGTTTAGGTGTAACTGAAAAATGGGGCATCATCGCAAATGCCATCAACGCCCACCGATCTACAAATCCGGGATTCAATTGGTCAGCCCAGGTCTGGGGATCCAGGTTGACCATTCTTCCGACCGGTGGAGGTGACAATAGTCAAGGGACACTTTTGACAAGCGGCGGCGATGGGGTAGACATTGGGCCCGGAAATCTGGATCTGTTTGTTATGAATGTACGTCACTATAGCCTTGGCACTGCTGGTACAGGTAATTTCCAGACTGGTGGTGTAGCAGGAACGGATGGTAATCCTCCGACACTCCAAAACTATCGCGATGCATTCGAAATCATAGATCGGGAAGTAGATCTTTTCAACGTAATGGTTTTGCCGAGAGATGCGGATCATACCGCAGCTACAACGGCAAGCTTGTGGGGCCCGGCAAGTATTTTTTGCCAGGAGAAGCGGGCCTTCTTGATCATGGATGCACCCGAGGCGTGGAGTGATGTTCAGGAAGCGACCGATCCTTCAACCGGTGTGAATGGTCTTCGTCTTGGATTGGTGACGGATCATAGTGCAGTATACTATCCCCGACTGACCATTCGTGAAAATGGTTTGAATGTACATGTGGGACCAAGTGGTGCGATTGCAGGATTGATGGCACGCATTGATGCGAGCAGAGGCGTCTGGAAAGCTCCCGCTGGAACAGAAGCAGATATCAGGGGAATCACCGGATTGGAGTATCGCTTCTCGGATCGAGAGAATGGCGTCCTCAATCCGGAGGGAATCAATACACTCCGGATTTTTCCAAATGGAATAGTGAGCTGGGGTTCACGTACCCTGGCAGGAGACGATGACTTTGCCAGTGAGTGGAAGTATGTACCAGTTCGCCGGACAGCTTTGTTCATCGAAGAAAGCCTTTATCGTGGACTCAAGTGGGTTGTATTCGAACCAAATGATGAGCCACTTTGGGCTCAAATTCGATTGAACGTCGGTGCCTTCATGCACAACCTGTTCCGACAAGGTGCATTCCAGGGAGCGACCAAAAAGGACGCTTATTTTGTCAAATGTGATAGCGAAACAACAACTCAGAATGACATCAATTTAGGCATCGTCAATATCTGGGTTGGCTTTGCACCACTAAAACCCGCCGAATTTGTCGTTCTGCATTTGCAGCAGATGACGGGGCAGATTGAAGTATAATTTTATTAAACAAATCTTTGAATAATTATGGCAAATACACAATTTGTGGTGAATGCGACCCGCTTCGATCCATATAAAAACTTCAAGTTTAGAGTCAAATGGGACGGCCGGGTTGTTGCCGGTGTAAGCAAAGTGAGTGCGCTTAAGCAAAGCACCGAACCCGTCGAACATCGAGAAGGGGGCGACCCAAGTACTTCACGGAAATCTCCGAGCACCTGGAAATTTGAAGCGATCACGCTGGAACGAGGATTAACTCACGATCTGGAGTTCGAAAATTGGGCGAAAAAAGTTTGGAACATAGATGGTGACGCTTCCATGTCCCTGAAAGATTTTCGAAAAGATTTGACAATTGAATTGTTGAACGAGCAGGGCTCAGTCGCAAAAGCATATAATGTTTACAGATGCTGGGTGTCTGAATATCAGGCGATGCCTGAATTAGATGCAAATGGCAATGCGGTTGCCATCGAAATGATGGTGCTGCAAAATGAAGGTTGGGAACGTGATGAAGCGGTAACTGAACCGATGGAAACTTCCAACGGATAATCATTTAGTGCAAGCGTTTGACATGGCTGTTTATCATCAACATATCAATTTTACTCATGCTGATAAATGGGTATTTCTGCGCGAAATCCGTGGGGTGGATGTTTTGCAAATCAATCAGGTCAGTACCCTTGATGCTATTCAGCTTGTAGATAACCTTTTAGTTGCTCATTCCAAGTCAAAGATTCGACCAGGGATGGCAGCAGAGATTGCGGTTGCTGATCGCGATGAATTACTGAGTGAAGTTTATAAAAGAACATATGGAAGCCGCATTGAAAGCACCATGACTTGCCAGTCCTGTGGCGAAGCATTTGATTTGAGTTTTGAAATAAGTCAATTATGCGAATTTATTAAACAGAATCAGGGTGATGCCAAGATTGAGAGGCAGGAGAATGGGGCTTTCAAACTTCAAGATGGTTCACTTTTCAGACTACCATGTGGGGCTGATGAACGGTTGATATTTGGTCTATCATGGGAGCATGCAGAACAAGTATTACTTGACCGTTGCCTGTTGAATGATGAAGCGCGAGAAAAAAGAACTGACGTCCAATCAACAATGGATCAAATTGCACCCGTCTATAAAACAGATTTGCAAACCAATTGTCCGGAGTGTGGCCATTCCCAGTCGATTCATTTTGACATGCAGTCATATCTACTGAATACGATGCTGCTTGAAAAGGCTCAGATCCCATTCGAAGTGCATCGACTAGCATATAGTTATGGTTGGAGTCAGCAAGAAATTCTCGATTTACCCAGAAGCCTTAGACAGCGATATGTTTCTCTGATTGATGCGGAAACAACACTTAACTAATCTCCAAAATATGGAAGCTTACTTGTCAAAAATAGCGTCTCGTTTTGGAGGACCTGCAATGGCCCCGATCGCCCCTTCGCAAGCCATTTTGCCAGTGCGCATACCTTTTGGGTTAGGACAGACAATTCAAACTAATATTTCAGATGCCAAGAATACTGCTGACTTTACATACCCGGAGTTACAGAGTGATACAGTTGATACATCATGTAAAATCGAAGATCGACAGATAGCGCCCAATCCTGGCAGTATTGCTTCCACACCAATTGAGTCTATTCGAAAGCTGATCCATTCTGACATCATTTATCATCCTGTCGAACATGAAGCATCTCTAAGTCCGGAGGAAAAGAACGACAGGGATAAAGATGGTTCACTTGATTCTTCGATTACTTTCGAGCGTTTTAAAGACAATGAGCAAAAGGGGAACATAACGTCAGAGCATCGCATAGAGCGTGTCGAATCCACAACGACTGACAAGACCGTTTCTTTTACTGATCCAATGCTACTGAAAAAAAGTCTCAACTCAATTTCTTCAGAAAACATTGTCGAAAAAATAATAATGAGCAGGTCATTGACGCCGAAGAGCACAGCTGTGCTCAATAAGCCCAACCATGATAAAAAAAGCACTCCTTTATCTAAGCCCAGCATCAATGATAAAATCGTTCGAAACCAATTGCACAACCCACAATTGAAGCCTTCACACAATAAGCGAATGGTGACACATCCTTTGCCACGTAAAAAACGAGATGAAAACAGAATCAGGATTGGTCGTATTCAAGTTGAAATTGTGCAGGATAGAACATCAACACATAAAACGAAGCCCCAAAAACTACCTCAGCGGGAGACGAGGTCCCAGAGCAGACCTTCAGTGAATAAACCTCGCTTTCCGCTGAGATTTGGTTTAGGGCAGATTTAAATAAGGAATTTGAAAATATTGATGACCAAATTATGGCATTGCTAGATATATCAATTGTTACTGAAGCATTGATTGACTTGATTGAGTCGGCGTTTAATGCACAACCATTGGATAATCTGATTATTGCAACGCCGTCAATTTTCCCAGCTCCACCTGCTCATCTTGAAGAAACGGGTATTGGAATGTATCTGTATCATATTGCTGAAGATGCACACTATAAAAATCTTCCCCCTCCGGGCCGCGATCCGATCCCGGTTCGATACACACCAATGGGGTTGAATCTATATTACCATCTCAGTGCGAATGATGATGAGACAACGACAAGTGCAAATGTCCGTGCTCTGAACGAACAAAAAATGATGAGCATTGCATTAAAGGCCTTACGAGATAATCCGGAGATCAATGTATCTGTGGCTGGTACCGACAACCGGTTGAAGATCATTCTCAATCCAATACCACCGAATGAGGCCATTACATTTTGGACAGCGGGTAGTTCCGCCGTGAAACTTTCAACTTATTATGAAGTCTCAGTTGCCTTATTAGAACCCCTTGAGTCCACTCGACTAAGTGGACGCGTATTGGCATACGGTGTACATACATTTGTGCATGGAGCTCCCAGAATTATTGGAAGTGAAAACACATTGGCTTATACACCTCCTGGAACCACCGAAAGTCGTGAGCTAAAAGCTTCTCCTGCCCAGGTGCCATTTGATCACCCTTTTCGATTAATGGGCACGGGATTTGGTGGGAGTGAGCTTGAACTGCTACTCATCGATCCGTCTGATGGAACAATCCTCGTTGCCGATCTTACCTGGCAGATAGCGGTGCATAAAGATACACTGAGCGCAGTAGCAAGTCGAATAGCTATAGATCAAGAAAGTGGCTTACCGGTTGCACTCGCCCCCGGGATTTATGGAGCGCAGATCAGTGTTACGAGAAGGCGACGAATGCCTGATGGTCAAGAGCGAGACTTTGTTCATTTGTCCAATCAGATTCCGATCTCCATTGCTCCTTCGATCTTATCGCTCATGGGGATTGCACCGAACTCCACCATATTCCTGGTTACAGGATTTGCTTTTACGGTGCCAACAGAAAGCATACGTGTATATGTGGGGGATGTACAGCTCATATTAGGCGCCGATTACAATGCACTGGCTGCAGGTGAATTCGCGGTCAACCCTGTAGCCCCGATCAATCCGGACGATGATACCGAAATGAGGATCCATATCCCTCCCGCATCGACAACAGGAGATTATTTGCCAGTCAGAATATTTATTCATGGAATTGAATCAGAACCAGCATGGATACAAGTACCCTAGATACCGTAGCAAACAAGTCTGAGTTGAAAACAAAGATCAATATGCTTGAACTTGTTGTAAATCGAATCAGTTTGCTTGCGATTCTTCGGATTGCCTGGCTCAGGAAGCTCTGGCAGGACAATGGCAACAAAGATGGACAAAGTGTTAATTATCACAAAACGATTGATGGTATCCTTTGGAATCATGATCGTCCGACATTGGCAACAACCTGGGTAGACCAGCAGGAAGACTTGGTCGAACTAAGATCAGAACTGGAGCGAATAGAAAAAATGATCATTCATGATGAACAATCATTTCTCTCCCAATTGCGGATCCAGCTGGGTTTGAATTTACAGGAATATGACCTGCTCCAAATATGCCTGGCACAAGCGATTAAGCCTGAATTATCAAGGGTATATGCTTACATGCAGGATCACTCCGGGCGCGGCTATGTGACGGATGATTTGTATCGTGGGCTTTTCGGAAATCATCAAGGATCAGCATTGAGCTCCGCTTCTGCTTTGAAGCTGTGGAATCTAATTCATGTTAAAGAATTTGTGAACAGCGAGCCAGATATGTACGTATGTGATCCACACATTGTTGATCGATTAATGGGTAAATCAGATATGGATGCTGTTTTACTGGGAGTCGCACACATTCAGTATTCACAACCTCCACTATCAAACTGGCCAGAAGAGGAATGTTTCGCATTTATTGACAAAACATTAAAAAATAATCCATCTCAACGAATAAACATTTGTGTTTCCGGTTTTTCCGGGAGTGGCCGAAAAACATTTGCAGCCAGAATCAGTGAGCGATTAAATCTTCCTTTGATGGTCCTGGATGTTGATCGATTTTCCGATGAACAATGGGAACGTGTATATATTCATGCCCAGAGACATGCATACCTGGAAGGATATGCACTTTGTTGGACTGGCAACTGGAAAGATAACTGGAAATGGCCTCAGGTGATATCCCCATTTCAAATTCAATTTACGATTTGTGAACATGGTGAACATTGGCCAATAGCGGATGGCATGATTGACCATCGTATTGAAATTCCTCCGTTTACAATTGAAGAACGCAGACAGCTGTGGCAAAGATTCGTACCTCAATCAAGCAGTTGGACACGCCAGGAACAGGATGCGATTATTGGGCGATACCAGTTGACCATAGGTCAATTGGTCGATGTGGCACAACAAAATATTAGCAAGACATCTGAGGCTATAAAATTATTGAATGCATCCTCCAGTCAGCGATTTGGCAAACTGGCTCAATATCTCGAATGTCCGTTTAGTTGGGATGACCTTATCTTGAAAGAGAAATTGAAAAACGATCTTTCAGATTTCATTTTTGAAGCGAGAGAAAGAGAACAAATATGGGAGAGCCATGCCGCGCGCAGACTTTTCCCTCAGGGAAAAGGATTGATGGCACTCTTCTCGGGACCATCCGGTACAGGCAAAACAATGGCTGCCCAGGTCATCGCAGCTGATCTTGGACTCGACCTGTATCGAATCGACTTATCTACAATCGTCAGCAAATATGTTGGAGAAACCTCTAAGAACCTGGAGCAAATTCTAAGTAAGGCTGGGCAAATAAATGCTGTCCTTTTGTTTGACGAGGCGGATGCCCTTTTTGGCAAACGTACAGATGTAAAAGATGCCCATGACCGGTATGCGAATACGGATACGAACTATTTGCTACAAGCGATCGAAAGCTATGCTGGAATTGCCATACTCGCAACGAATAAAAAAGCCAACATCGATTCAGGATTTCTGCGGAGACTCAGGTATGTGCTGGAGTTCTCCAAGCCGGATGTTGAACAGCGCAAAAAATTGTGGATGCAAATTTTAAGTGAATTAGCAGGAGAACCGATTCACAGACAACTAGAAGATACAATTGCCAGGTTATCCCAATTGGTCAATGTGACCGGTGCCCAAATTAAGTTTTCCATACTCACTGCACTATTTCTGAGCCGAAAACAAAAAACAAAGATCGGCATCTCCCAATTGTTGGCAGGTCTGGAAAGAGAACTATTAAAAGAAGGCAGAACACTGGGGAGAGAAGTGAAAAGAAAATTGGTAAAAGAGTCATGAAACTAGAAATTGAACAATTGATACTTCGTATTCCAAATGTAAGTCCTGAAGAAGGAAGACAGATGAGCCAACGAATTGTAGAGCAACTCGCTGATCATCTGCCAGGGCGATTACCAAACTTCAATGTAAATCAAATGGATGTACGTATTCGTGTTTCTGATTCGATCAGTAGTGATCAAATGGTCCGAAAAATTACAGGAGCCATATTAAATCGCATCTCCAATATGAAGAGTGCATCAACGATCCCAAGATCGACAAACCATTTTATCACCTCAAATGAAGGCAGAAATTAATTATGCAATCAGGATATTCACGCAGCCCGAGATTGATTAAAGGAGCCTTGATTGAGTTCTCAGAACGCTTTTTAGGTCCAATTCCCAACGTAATTGTATTTCAATACAATCCGGAGTCGATGACGCGTAACCTGGAAGTGTGGCAGCCACCTACCTCACCAGGTCAGTCCTCTGATACGGCTTCAACAGCACAGCCTCAAGATCCTCCGGAAACATTTACACTGGACCTGGAACTGGATGCGACGGACTCATTGGAATTGCCTGACAGTCATCCGATAGCAGCTGCTTTTGGAGTTGCAGATCGAATCGCGGCGATGGAGATGCTGCTGTATCCGCAGGAAGAAAGTTTATTGGGGGGGTTGCTTGGCTCAGTCACAGGCTCATTGAGTGTAGGAGGTGGAAGTCTGGGAGGCGGATTAAGTGGAGCAGCTCCTGTTCCGAGGGGCACTGTTCCGGTGGTTCTGTTTGCCTTTGGTGCCGGACGAATAATTCCTGTTCGTCTAACCAGTTTCTCGGTTGAGGAACAGGCCTATTCACCGACTCTTTATCCCATTCGCGCAAAAGTGAGTATTGGCCTCAAAGTACTGACCGAAAGAGATTTTTGCAGCACGGACAAATTCAGTGAAAAGTTGGCAGTGTTGGCTTATCAGTTTACCCGGAAGCAAAAACAAGTATTGGCCGCTTCGAATATTGCAAACAGTGTAGAATCCATCCTTGGAATGCTACCATTTTAAAAAACGAATAAAATGTTTAACGATAGAAGCAGATATAAAAATGAAGAGACTTACCAGGTCGAGGATAGTCGTGGAAGAATGGTCTCCGTTGTGCCCGTACCGAATCCATTGCCACAGGTGATTCAGGGATATCATTTGCTGAAACAAGGTCAACGAGTTGATCACCTGGCCGCAAAGTATATCAATAATCCAGCGGGATTCTGGCGGGTGTGTGAGGCAAATGATGTGATGCTGCCCGAGTCGTTGAGTGAGCAACAAGAAATTGCGATACCACATAAAAATGGATAAATGGGATTGAACACCATCATATTGATAGATAATATACCGGATCCACAAATGGATATCGCGGACAAAATTGCAGTGACGGAACGGATGGGTCAAACCACCACATTCAGCATTCACTATTCAATCGATGTTTGTGATGGCGACGTTTCACGTTTGAAGGAATCAAATCTCAATCCAGGAGTCAAATTGGCCGTTATGGTTCCGGAAGATACCGGCTTAATGAATTGCCTTGTCAAAGGACCTGTTACGAGCCAACAGATACATTTGCAGAATGGAGGTGCGGGTTCCTGGATGCAAGTGGGTGGCTCTGATGTGACGATTGAAATGGCACGTGAATTTAAGTCCAGGGTTTGGGATAATTTAACAGATCATCTCGCAGTCACTACAATTGTGACTACGGACTATCAACTCATTCCTGATGTTTCACCTACTTCTTCGCTGCATACCGAACTTGGTCACGTATTAGTACAGCGTAATAATGATTTGTTATTCATCCGTCGCTTGGCCAGACGCAATGGCTTCCAATTTTGGGTGGACTGCAACGCTGCAGGTCTTGAAGTAGCACATTTTAAAAAGCTGGATCTGAGTGGGACACCCAAGGCAACATTAAGCATTAATCAGGATGGGTGCAACATGATTGATCTATCAATTAATTGGGATTCGGAGCGGCCCACGACAGTAGAAAATCAGCAGATCGACCCCACGACTAAAAACGTACTGGATAGTGGGAGTTCCAACAGCCTTACCCCAAGTGATCCTAGAGAACAAAGTCTGCGACAGATTCAGAATGGATTAACGCATTCGACACATATAGCAGTCCCTTCTGATGATAGTAATCCGTCCAGTAGCGAGGCTGTTCTGGAAGAATCCGATTGGTTTATTAATGCCTCTTGCAAAACGACTTTTCGCCAAATCAAGACGGTATTACATGTGTTTGATGTGGTTGAAGTAATTGGAGCCGGTAGCCGGCACAGCGGCAAATACCTGGTCTCAGGGGTGAAACATACGATAGATGAATCGGCACATACAATGGAAATTGACCTCATTAGAAATGTATGGAATGTATAAATGAAATAGTTAGAAAACAGTATGCCAGCAGTAAATGAAAATATTACGAATCAACTTCTTGACTGGGTCCGAAACCGCTATTTCGGTAAGTATCGCGGAACGGTTCAAGATAATACAGATCCTACCCTAAGAGGAAGAGTGAAAGTATCCGTACCTGCGGTATTGGGTGAGTTGGAAGTTTGGGCGCTCCCCTGTTTGCCTTATACTGGAGATGGTGTTGGAACGTATTTGATACCAGCGATAGGAACAGCAGTCTGGGTAGAATTTGAAGGTGGTGATCCTTCCTACCCGATCTGGACTGGTGGTTTTTGGGGAAATAATGAATTGCCCGAGAACGGACAAGGTATACCTACAAATGGTCCCAATCTCAAAATTATCCGGTCAGAACAAGGATTGATGGTGACGATGGATGACCAGTCCCAGGTGTTGACATTGAGTGATGAAAATGGAGACAACATCATGACGTTCGAAGTAATGCAGGGAAAAATTACAGTCAAAGGAAATATCAAAGTCGTCGTAGAAGCGCCTCAAATTGAACTAGTAGAAAACGCGACACATCCGGTGGTATTTGGCGATGAACTGATGAGCTATTTAAACCAATTGGTCTCATTGTACAATTCACATATGCATCCAGGTGAATTAGCACTGGGTGCATTTCCAGTGACGCCGGCACCACCTGTACCGTTATTCACACCACCCACGCCAAGTTTGATTTCAACAAAAGTAAAAGCAGGATAATATGGGCAATAGATTGAAAGCAGGAACAAAAAATCCGCAACGACCGACGGTAGGTGATGAAACAATTGATGATGGACTCAATACATATGCAAAAAGCATGGCGGAAGCAATGGAAAAGGCATTTATGGAAGAATGGCCGATCATCATGGAAACTGACAAACCTGAAATGAATAGCCATCTGCAACTGATGTTCATCTCTGTAGCCCAGGGTGTGGTCAGACATTTGTTCGACAACATCTCGGCTATCAAAGTGGACATCCCGAGGGTAAGCGGAAGTGGCCTGACAATTACAACTGAAGAAAAATCACTGAAAAAAGTAGAAGTAAGCGGGAAACTGTACTAATCTCAATTTCTTACCATGGCACAACCAATTAAAAGTATTAAGTATCCTTTTGCCATTGACAGTGGACAGGGAATCTTGTCGGAAGAAAATGAGTATGCCGAACATGTCGAACAGCTCATCAAGCAGCTCCTGTTCACAAGCCCGGGTGAGCGCATCAATCGTCCTGACTTTGGCTGTGGCATTCGTAGGATGATATTTGCTCCGAATAATACAGCAAGTGCCAGCCTTGCACAGGTCACGATTTTTCAAGCACTGGAAACCTGGTTAGGAAGTTTGATCACCACCGAAGAAGTAAAGGTAGAAGCAAATGAAGAGACATTGAATATCGCCATCATTTATATTCTAAAAGCACGACAGGAACGTCGGTATTTAAATCTTGAAACAGCCTTATGACAAATGTACCAGACAGATTGCAGGAGCTTGTGATGCAGAGTAATGTAGGTGGGATAGATTTTGTCTATGTTCATGAAAACCAGGTTGATCTCGATGTCTATTTCTTTGAACATCTCGATGGAAATACAAATCCATTGGTTGGTAATCTCACAGATGATCAAATTCAGATTTATAGTCCTGAAGGCAGTGAAGGACTACAATCAATTCCAGTTACCCTTAATGGATGGTCGGTGATTGATAATCGAGATTTGCTTCATCTGGAAGCCACAAGCCCTGGTGATTTTACCCTCTATACACTTTTTATTGATGATCCACTGGTAGATCCTTATTTCAATCATATCACATTCAGCTTCAAGGCAAATTGTGAAAGTGATTTGGACTGCGAACCTAAACCTCATGAATGCCCACCTGAAGACCTGATTGACTTTCCAGTTAATTATCAGGCACGAGATTTCTGGAGTTTCCGACGAGCACTACTTGACTTTGCTGCTCAGCGATACCCGGAGTGGACCGATCGACTGGAAGCGGATGGTGGTGTCATGCTCGCGGAAGTGATGAGTGGATTGGGTGATGAGATGGCCTATTACCAGGATCGGGTGGCACGTGAAGCCTATATGGAAACAGCCACCCAGAGACGCTCTATTCGGCGTCATGCCCGACTGATCGATTATCACATTCATGATGGTCTTGGTGCATCAGCATGGATCGATGTTCAACTAAATGTGGGTGCCGGTGGTCAATTAATACCCGCAGGAATGGATGTTGCTGCGATTGCTGACAATGGTCAACAAACCCTTTTTGAAATTGGTCGGGGCTTAAATGAGGTTGTCTCTGAAGTCAACTTTAGTGTGGATGAAGATCGGAACATTCTTCTTCCTCATATCTGGGATGAAGATGACGTTTGCCTGAAAGTCGGCGAGACAGAAATGCACGTGCAAGGACATGTGGCGGACCTCTTCGACCCAAACCTGGTTCCTCCGGGAGCGGAGCAGGTCGAATGGATTTTACTTAAAACTATACCGACTGATCCAGCGATTGAAGCAAGAAATCTGGTGGTTAGGTTGATCAATGCAATTGACGAAATCGATCCGGTTTTTAATACACAAATTACCCGGCTCATATGGGATGAAGAGCAGGCACTGACTTTCGAAATGAATATGACATTTATGGAAGTGCATGCCAATATGTTGCCCGCTACCGCCGGTGTATTACGTGAGCAATATTTTATCGTGGGTGATGAACCCGGTTCATTGGCAATTCCTGCTACAGAACAACAACAGCTAGAAAGAGCCGTGGAGAGAGAAGGGCATGATCATACTCTGACGTACTTATATAGTCTGCCCGATTCGGACATTCGTAATCTGGTATGGTTGGGACAAGATCCACGGAAAGCGAACCCCGAGTTGCGACTAGTGGAAGTAGAATTCAATGGTGTTACAGCACAATGGGATGAGGTGTTGGAATGGGATTGGAGTCCTTCTTTTTTGGGTACAAATTCCTCACAAAGTGAAGATAATGACTTCACACTTGAGGATGGTTTCTGGCGAAGAGTGAAAGGATTTCAGCGCATCGGCCAGGAAATTGTCCATAAGGATTATGCATCAGATGTGGGTAAAACAATCCGATTCGGGGATGGCGAATTCGGTATGACTCCCTCAGAACAAACAGTTTTCAAAGTACAGTATCGATTAGGTGGAGGCAAAACAAGTAATGTGGCTCCGGATACA
This sequence comes from Saprospiraceae bacterium, assembly GCA_050298535.1. Taxonomy (GTDB): domain Bacteria; phylum Bacteroidota; class Bacteroidia; order Chitinophagales; family Saprospiraceae; genus JABDMH01. Next base: position 60,957 of record JBNKUI010000077.1, on the reverse strand, counting down.
TTGATACACTTTGACACATCAACTTTTGGATTTATTTCTTCTTTGAGTAACCCATTGGCAGCGGTTGTCGGACTTGATCCTGAATCACCAACTGAAATCAGGCAGTTGGCTTCTGAAGCTTTCAGGGCTGTTACATATCGCGCTGTTCGTCCGGAAGATTATGCCGAGGCAGCTGAGCGTCTTCCCTGGGTACAACGCGCGGGTGCGACCTTCCGTTGGACAGGTAGCTGGCTATCGGCATTTGTTACTCCGGATCCGAGAGATACAGTAGTGTTGTCTGATGAAAACAAGCATGCGCTTGTTCAACATTTGGATCGGTTCCGTCAAGCTGGGCGAGAGGCTCTAGTGCTTGATCCCGTTTACGCCAGTATGCATCTGGTAATCACCATTTGCGTCGCTTCAAATATGTATCGTGGGGATGTGAAGGAGTTGGTCCTTGAGGCACTCTTTGGCAAGGGGGGCGCTCGTCCGAAAACCGGTTATTTCGATCCTGACAATTTTACGTTCGGTACTGTACTTGATCGCTCGACCCTGGAAGCGACGATACAACAAGTTACAGGAGTGAAAGCAGTTGAAGGAATGACATATGAGCGACGAGGCTGGTTTAAACCCAGGCCATTTAAAAAGCTCAAATATGATCCAGGCAAGGACACGATCATACGCATTGAAAACGATCCGCTTCATCCAGAGCGGGGAACAGTTAAACTCATCATGAAAGGAGGAGCATGACATGTCTATGCAATAAATATCAATCCCCGAGTGAGACGCAGGCCTGTACTTGTGATACATTCACCCACCCAGAACCTTTGCAAATCCCTGCGGGTATGGAGCATCTAACAAGGCAAATCGCCTCATTCCCAGACTTTCGCCGGGCGATGTTGGCAGATGTAAGAACGCAAGTCGCATTGGCAGATTGGAGGGCCAGGGAAAAAGACGATCTGGGTGTCATGTTACTCGAAATGTGGGCCTATGTCTGCGACAGTTTGAGCTTTTACGATGAAGTAATTGCACACGAAGCATATGTACGCACAGCGATGCGCAGACCTTCACTACGGCGCCTGGTTGATTTGCTCGGATATCTGCCTGTGCCTGCTGTTGCTGCTTCTGCTGAATTAGCGGCTTTTGCCGAAGGAAGAACCGAAGTTAAATTACCAGTTGGGACGGCATTCAGATCAGGTAGCTTCGATGATGAAAGTCCGCAGATTTTTGAAATCACTAAGGAAGCTGTCATTCACCCTTTAACAAATAAATGGAATGTCCAGGCACCACATCCAGGGAAAGTACTCTCTGGAAGTACATCCAGTCTTCTCATAGAGCAAAAGGCCGAAATCAGTGAAGGAAGTCGATTACTCATCATAGATACAAAGGACAATTCGCAAAATCAGGTCGGGATGGTCAGTGCCATCGGACCTCACCTGGGAGATGATGAGCAAAACTATATCAAAGTTGATTTTCATAAGTCGCTGAAACTAAAAGTTGGTACACCACTCAATCGCTTGAAATTATTGGTCGCCACTCAGACAGCCGCAATTGATGACACTTCTGGAACTGGTTCTTCTGCTTTGTACCTGGACAAACAATACGAGATGCGAGCGAATGATTATGTGCTTGTTTCCAGGAAGAGAAAAAACCGCTGGTTCACGCTGAACAAAGTTGAAGAGTATATGAAAACGGCAAGTACCTCCAGCAAGATTAAAATCAATAACAGTGAGTTTGATCTCACTCCAATTAAAATTCCAGCTACACTCGCATTTTTAGATACAGGTGTTAATACTGATAGCCGAAGGGATGGAAAAAAGGATAATGGCAATTGGGGAAAGGGCACTGTTTCACAATTGACCTTGCACTATAAAATGATCAGTGCCGGTATTGTAGTGGATGAGGCAAAGACGACATTGGACAACAACTATCCATTGAATTTTTCGGGTATCGTTGAAAAACCTTCGAATGGTCATCAGCCGTCGACCTTTTATTTTGAAGATAAAAACAAAGAAGCCTTACTCCTCAAAGGTGCTGTCAAGTATAAAAAGAAAAAGCTTAAACTCGGCCAGGGGGAAGCTGATAAATGGGATGCTACACTTACATTACCAGTAGAAATATTTGGAAATGTCATCTCTGTCGTAAGGGGTGAAAGTGTGATTGATGAAGTTCTTGGAAGCGGTGATGCATCATTGGCCAACCAGGCTTTTAAACTCAAGAAAAAACCACTGACCTATCTTACCTCACCGACTGCTGACAACGACCAGGGAGTTGAAAATACTCTTACTGTGTATGTGGACGGTATCTTATGGAAAGAAGTCCCTTCCTTCTATGGAATAACAGAAGAAGATCAGGTTTACATCGTCCGGCAGGATGATGAAAGCGAAACCATTATCACTTTCGGTGATGGAGAAAGAGGGCAAAGAGTTCCAACCGGTAAAGACAATATTGTTGCTTCTTATCGATTTGGAGCAGGAGAAGCAAGCCCTCCAGCCGAAATTATCAATCAAATTGCTAAACCAGCCAAAGGACTACGATCAGTTAAAAATCCACTTCCGGCATATGGGGGCAGTGATGCAGAATCGGCGGATCAAATGCGCGAGTATGCTCCAAAGTCTATTCTTACTCTTGGTCGTGCTGTCTCTATGCAGGATATGGAAGCTGTTGGTCTGGCAGTTCCCGGAGTGCGCAAGGTGCAGTCGGAGTGGAGATGGGATGGTGAGATGCAACAACCTGTGGCAAAGATTTGGTTTATCGGAGATGCTCAATTGAAATCTACGATCAGCAAACGCTTGCGTTCGGTAACCGATCCATCAACTCCCATTCAGGTTGTTCAGGCGATCGCTGTGGAAGCTCATTTAGACATGGATGTCGGAATTGACAAACGCTACAAGGAAGAAAATGTATTGGCTGAAATTTTTGAGCTATTTCTTGGAGATAAGAATGGTTTGCTATTGCCAGAGCAATTGAACATTGGAAAACCTCTTTTCCGATCCTTCATATTTGGTGCTGTGCTCAGCGTAGAAGGAGTGACCAATGTGCAAAACATTTCGTGGAACAGTAAGGTATTCTGTGATTTTGCAAAAACCCCGGGGACCGGCAATTATTTTGATTTCGAGGAAGGTAGTCTCCTCATTAAAGGAAACAAAAAGGAACAATGAACAGACCGGCAGAAGATCGATTTGAAGTCTATTTCGCAGAGAAGCTATGGGAAATGATTCCAGCTATCTATCGTCATGAAGATGGCCTGGCTGAAAATCCCAATGTTCTTCGAAGCCTGGTTGAAGTAATGGCCAACCAGGCCGCAATCCTTCGCCGTTCCCAGGATCAACTCTGGGATGATCAGTTTATTGAGCTCTGTTACGATTGGGCGGTTCCGTATATCGGGGACCTGCTGGGAACAAGAATAATCTCAGCCCAAAATCTTCGTGGGCGCCGCATAGATGTAGCGAAAACAATTTATTACCGTCGTCGAAAAGGGACCGTTCGGATTTTAGAAGAGTTGATCAGCGATATCACAGAGTGGGACGGGAAAGTGGTTGAAAATTTCCAGCGACTTGCGCGAAACAGGCATGGTCTGGATCCTCAACCTGTTCCTTTGGCGGGTCGTTTCTCCCGGACGCAACCCGGAGGCTGGGCTGATTTGCGACAACAACCTGCCAGCGAATTGGTAAACACGCCGTTTGACGAATATTTTCATACGACCGATACACGTCAGCACCGGGGATTGAAAGGCCGCTTTGGAATACCGAAGTTGGCGTTTCATCTTTATCGCCTTAAATCATACCGGGTTGTTGCTGCGACACCCTTTGATCAGGGAAATGGACGAGGCTTTACGTTTGATCCTTCAGGTCGTGATATCCCACTTTTTGTCCGGCGCGACCGGCCGGAAAATTGGGATGAGTGGCATTCTGCATTCGAATGGCAACTCCCCGGGCCAATGCGTTGTCGCCTGCTCGGCCATGAGGAATATCTGATCACTGATGAATTCGTGCAGTTCCTGGTAAGCACTTTTGCTCTGAGCGCCGCAGAAGATGCCAAATTGAGACGATTGAGCAATCAGCTCTTTCGCAACAGGGCCAGAATGATCGCAAGCCTGGAGGCTGAAAATGTGGGGCAACTGCCCATTCTCCTTCCACCGATTCTTTCCGGATCACTGGTGGCAGATTGTGGAAAGAAAAACTTACTTGCTGAAGATTCTAGTGATGAGTCCTCTCTCTATGTTGATGCAGGTGCGCCTGAAGGTATCGTACAAAGTAATCGCATCCAGTCTGGTCAATTGAGCAATTGGCTCGCCAACGCATTGCCACAAACGCGTTTAGTAATTGATCCCGAACGTGGTCGCCTGTTATTTGTTGGCGCTCAACCAGGAGCAGACTGCACGGTGATGTATCACTATGGATTTTCAGGAGAAATTGGTGCAGGGACGCATGACCGTCGAGAAGTTGAAGATTGTGAACCAACCGTCGTGGTGATTATTGGTGGAGGTCCGATCCTGTCGGCAGATATTGATAACAATGGTGTCACTCAGTTGGGCGATAGTCTTACTTACGAAGGAATAGGCAACAAAAATGCCGTCATGGACCTCACAATACAGGCCGCGAATCGCAAACGCCCATATATACGCCTGACGAATAATTGGTTGCTTTCTACAGGTGCAGGTAATACGGATTCTCAACTTTCATTGAACGGACTATGGTTAGGAGGAGTGAATACAGTTGCGAATCCGGGGCAGAAAGAGTTGATCTTGCGTGGGGATTTCGAATGTGTGGTCATTTCTCATTGTACACTTGATCCGGGAGGTGATATAGACGCTACCGGTCAATCCATTTTAGCCGTGCCATTAATCATTGAGGGTTCTGTTGAAAGACTCTATGTCATATCAAGTATTGTCGGTCCGATTTTTACCAGGGGTGCTGGCATGGTAGAGCAACTGACCATTGAAGATTCAATCGTTCAATCAACGGATTTAACAATTCCAGCGCTTCAATTTACCACAGGTGAGTCGAAGATCAATCGAACGACCATTTTAGGTGATGTCGCGTTACACCGCTTGCACGCTTCGGAAACCATTTTGACCGGCATGGCAACGATCAGGGATACACAAAATGGTTGTTTCAGATTTAGCGCGGCACCGAAAGCAAGTCGATTACCTCAACCTTATGAATCATTCCTTTTTGAAGAAGATACCAATCACTGGTTTACCTCCCGAAAGTTCGGGCAACCTGGATATGGCCAGTTGAGCGCAACGGCTCCGGAAGATTTAATACGCGGAGCAGAAAACGGATCTGAAATGGGTGCTTTTTGCGCCCTGATCAATCCAATTAAACTGGATGGTCTGAAAGTCAAAGTAGATGAATACATGCCTTTCGGATTGATCCCCATTTTTATTAAAGAAACTTAACTATAGCGATATGGGATCATATGATATCTCCCGGGTAGTTTTTAACCCACGTAAGCATTACGCCAGTGTTCGCATGCAACAAGGAAGGATAATGACTGATGATGACTGGAATGAAAGTGAACGAATAGAAAATGAAGAACGTCGCCGTTCCAGGGTGGATATCATCGGTGCACATGGAAGTCCTGATCAAGGATTTCGTATCGAAAACCTGCAGGTCATTGCCGGCCCTGTCGCTGGAACAAATCTGATCGAATTCGACATCCATCCCGGGACCTATCATCTTGGCGGCCTCCGTCTTGAAATGGAGCCTCCTGATCCTTCTGACGCTACAAGCAGGGAGAGTTTCCGCACACAGCGTGACTGGCTGCAGCAGGCTTTTGCCGATGCTCACGTGCCTTCACTCGCTGGCGATGAAGAACGTTTCGATTTCGTTTACCTTGAAGCCTGGCGTCAGGCGGTTAACGCAGTCGAGGATGATGAGCTGTTCGAAAAAGCTCTTGCGGGTCCTGATACCAGTACCAGAATCCGTACCATGCGGAGAGTACACATTCAAACAGATATCCAAAGGGATAATTGCCCGGCCGCATGGCGTCGCCTGCGAACAATCTGGGAAAACAGTAATATCGGTCGTATCAATGATGAAAATGAACTGGTAACTGATACGCAGTTGCAGGTTGGTTATACGGTTGGCGCGGCTTCCAATGACCTCTGTGCACCGAGCATTGCAGGAGGTTATTTAGGTGCCGAGAACCAGGCTATTCGTGTCCAGTTGGTTGATGACACACATTTGATATGGGGTTTTGACAATGCATCATCCCTTTATCGTGTCAAAGCAACAGCAGCGGATACCATTGAGTTTATGACCTCACCACGGGATCAGCATCACTGGCCGTTGGCAGGACAAGTGGTAGAAATTTTGCCATGGTCTGCGATCCTTCCGAATGGTGAAAAAGTCGCCTCTGCAAAAGGACATTTGAGCAAAGTTGCTTCATCATTTGATCCGGACAACGGGGAGATCACTTTGAACACTCCGATACCTGCTGATTTTGGTGAAGAGTGGCAAAACCGCAGCGATAGCAGTGACATTGCATCACCGGGCGAAGAGTTTTTCTATCTCCGTGTTTGGAATAGAGGAGAAGACTTGACCTCTGATGCCGAAATAAGCTTCACTCCGGGTACGGCGGTTGTTTTAGGTTCAACAGGTATTGAGGTGACCATTACGGGTAACGAGCGACGAGAGAATGATCATTGGATCATTGCTGCCCGTCCTGAAACTCCGGACCAGGTGACACCCTGGGGTTTGGAAGATGGAATCGCACCTAATGGTGTGCGCAGGTCTTATGCTCCATTGGCAATCATTCATTGGTCGGTCGATGATGCAGGGAATGTTGTTGGCCAAATTACCCGTGATTGCCGAAACACATTTCGACCATTAACGGATCTGGAGACGTGTTGCACCTACACAGTTGGTGATGGGATAAACAGTAAAGGTGATTTTAATTCAATCGAAGAGGCAGTTGCTCATCTACCGGCTGAGGGCGGAAAAATTTGTGTGCTGGCAGGTGTTCATGACGCAAATGTGGAATTGAACGATCGGAGCCAGGTGCGAATCAGTGGGTGTGGTGAACGAAGCATTATCCGCCCACATCTTGATCGACTGACGGATCCTGTTTTTTACATTTCCGGTTCTCAACAAATTCAAATCGACAATTTATCACTGATGACTATTCAGGGTTCAGGGATTGTTGTCCGGGATGAAAGGGATACTGTTGTTGCTACCCAGGATCTGATGATCAACGACAACCATATTCTCGCCTGTGTAAATGGCATTCATATATATTTGAATCCCGACATCGGAGGCGATAATGAAATTACGATCATTCGGAACCAGATTGGAATGTTCGATAAAGAAGGAGGAGATGTGGCGATCTTTTCACTTGCCGATGGTGTCTTGATCGAACGAAATGATCTGTTTGTTGAAAATCCTCCGAATCCTGATGATCCGAATGACCCTCGTGATCCCGATGATCCTGATGATCCATTCGATCCTTGTGCGGATCCAGAGAAATTATATGACTTGAATTTTCCATTTGCTATTTTCTTTCTCAATTTCTTCATGTTTGCGAGAAGATTATTTCTGCTTGCCCCAATTGTACATCAATATCAGACGAAAGGGGGAATTCAAATCGGTGGTTCGTCCGAAAGGGTGCGCATTCTTGAAAACAGGATTGTAGGAGGGTATGACAATGGTATTACTCTCGGACATTTTCCAAAAATTGATCGCGCCGATTTCACTGATGATGTAAAGGCTAGCTACAACAATCAAATAAAAAATCCCTATATCGAATCCTGGAACATGGAAGATCTGGCCGCCTTTGTAAAAGAGCGTTTTTTAAGTACACTCTATGAGATCTCAATTGAAAACAATCTCATTCAAAGAATGGGCCTGTCAGGTATTGGGATGGTCAGCTCTTTCAATTTGCAAAGAACAGGGTTGATGATCAGTGTGGAGGATTTGACCATTTATAGAAACAAAATTCGAAATTGTGCCCGTCAAATTCCAGAAGAGATTCCGAGACAAGTATTGGATCAGATATCTTTTGGTGGTGTATCGCTGGGAGATGTAAATGAAGCGATTATTAGCGAGAACCGACTTGAAGACAATGGACTGAGCCATATCGATCCAATTTGCGGTGTATTCATTTTAAATGGCGAAAAAGTGGATATATCAAATAATCAAATTCTGAACAACGGTTCTTTTGTCGCTGGACTGGGGCGGCAAATCCGCGAGGGGAGAAGAGGTGGAATTGTGATTGCGAATACTTTTAAACAGTTCCAGGAATTGGTGGATGATGCCGGGAACATTCAACCTGTTTTGTTTGATAACACGTTTGCGATCAAAGTGCATAGCAATGTAGTCATCCAACCTTTGGGGCACGCATTGTTTTTGATGGCTTTCGGGCCCGTTTCAGTTGTCGGCAATCAAATGAGTTCGCAAGGTGTATTCGCGCAGAATATGAACAATCTCCTGGCCGGAACTGTCTGGATCCTGAATCTTGGTTTCTCAAAAGACCTGATTGCACAAGTGCTTCTTCCGAAATTTAAACAAATCGGTAGTTCGAATTTTTCGAATAATCTGACGACCAAAAAGTTGGCCAATAATCAAATTCTACAGTTTCTAAAAGCACTGCAATATCTGCCCAGTGGTCGAGTCTTATTTTCAGATAATCAAGTGACCTTGGATCTTCGAAATGAGGAATTAACGATTGCGTTGAGTTCCCAGCTCATCTTTTCATTAGACGATATCGCATATAATAGTAACCAGGCAGAAGTGACAGGTTTCCTGGGTGTAACTCAAAGTGGTTCCATCACGCTGGATCTGGTGATCACAGATGTATTCCTGGTTGGGTATTCAATCCGCTGTAATGACAATCAATTCCAGGAAGGATTTACTTTCTCAGTCTATTCTTTAATGTCTCTTGGATTTATGAATACTGCGTTGAGCAATCAATCGACGCATTGCTTGCTAGTATACGGGTTCAAAATGCCGCCGGCATCACTTTTCGATAGTAGTAATCAAATCGTGAGATCTGCTGATTGTGAAAGAAGTTACAGGCTGTTAGGCAAGCAATTGGTAATTCCAGCTCAAAAACTTGCCGAGCCAGTCGGATAAGTCTTGCCAATCATTTTGATAAAAAACGATGATCATGAAAAGAATTAATCAAAAAATATCAACAGAAGGGACTGGAAATCGATTCAATGAAGGATTCGAATGTATGGATGATACGAAAATAGCAGGACTTGAGTCGATGGCGCTGGTCCAGGATGTGAAAGCCAATTTGAAGGCTCGCGAGGCCGAGCGATTGGAAGCGAAATACGGTAGCCGGAGTCCACAGGTCGTGAAAGCTCGTGCAAAAGTCAAATACCATGAGACTGTCCGACCTGGTATTCAGGAGCAAGTCAAAATCGCCTCCATCAAAACGCCGCCATTAGACATAGATTCATGGCGTATTCAAGGCCGTGTCGTGAACCAGGAACTTCAAGGTATCGAAAAACTAACGGTTTCTTTATTCGATAATGAAGGGAATTGGATTCGAGAACTAGGACAAGCCTGTACTGATGAGAATGGTTTTTTTGCCATTACTTACCAAGACGAACAGGGCCATGGAAATGAAAAATTTAAAGACCAACCATTGATCCTGACTGCTTCGGATAAGGATCAACAGGTGCTACACCAGGAAGAAGAACCGCTATTCCTGGAAATTGGCAAAATCGATTATCGTTTAATCATTTTGGGCGAGGAAAAATGTGTTACTCCACCGCTCGAGACAAAGGATACATGGGCAGTGCGAGGGATTGTCGTCGATGCTAAAACGGGGAAACCACTGGAGAATATGAGCATAAAATTGTGGGATGAAGACGGGAAGTTTTCAGACCAACTTGGCATAGCAAAGACGGATGCCAAAGCGCAATATGAGTTGTGCTACCGACAAGAAGAATTTGAAGAAATGTTTAAGCATCAACCCAAATTCCAGGTATGGGTCTTTGATCCGAATGGTACACGGGTATACCAATCCGAAAAAACAGTACAATGTATCGCAGGCAACGAGGATGTGTTTGACATTAAAATTAAATATAAGGATGAAGATGTCGTTACGGATCCTTCTGACGAGAAAGGGTGGATTCTCAAAGGTGTTGTGAAAGACAACAGTAGAAAAGTTGTGAGAGGTGTTCGCGTGGCTCTTTTGGACAAAGACCAAGTTTTTAGTGATGAGCTGAAATCTGTGGTAACTAACGAAAAAGGTCAATATCAATGGCATTTTGCGAAGGAGAAGTATCCGGCGTTATTTGAGAAGAGGCCCGCATTCAAAATAATGGTCATCGACAAGAATGGAGAAGTACTCTATACTTCCAGGAAGACTGTACAAGTGACAGAAGGAAAAGTGGAGGTATTCAATATCAAGATGTCGGGAGGTCTTGTTCGTTAGACCTAAGAGATCTTCAATGAATGACGATGCAAAGTAACATAACTCAAAAAAAGCGGTCTTTACCTGATCATGCAGGAAAGGTCACGGCGAATCAACAGACAAAGTTGCAGGCGGGTAGCGCTGCAGTGCATCATTCGTTTTCCGGTTTTCCGATACAAACCAAATTGACCATTGGCAGTCCGAACGACAGATATGAAAAGGAAGCCGATGCGATGGCTGACAGGATTATGCGTATGCCAATCGCACCAGTCAGTCTGCCATCTTTGAAAACAAACGGGAATTCGATCCAGGCAAAGTGCGCAGCTTGCGAGCACGAAGAAGAGCAAATTCGTCGAAAGCCGCTCATGATGAAATCTGATGGCGGCCAGCCGGTGGCTACAAAAGCTTTGGGCAATGAATTGACTCGATCAAAAGGTGGTGGACAACCACTTCCGGTTGCGACCAACAGATTTATGAGTAGCGCATTTGGCACGGACTTCAGCCATGTGCGTATTTACACTGGGACGAGTGCCCAACATATGAATCAGGGCTTAAATGCGAAGGCATTCACACATGGTTCGGATATCTATTTTAACCGGGGCCAATACAATCCAGGATCATCAGAAGGAAAACATTTATTAGGTCATGAATTGACACATGTCGTTCAGCAAACAAAAACTCCGATCAGGAAGATACAAAAACAAAGTGCACCTGCTCTGCCCTGGAAAACCGCTACAGTCGATCTGCTCTCATTTGATGGATCAACGCGAGATCCATATAGTGATCTGGCTCATGCTAATCGGATTTATAGTCCTTGTCGGGTGAGATTTGTGGTTGGGACCGGCATATCCGTTGATCCCGCCTATTCGGGACCTCTGATGGGAAATGATACGACTTTTGAACGGGCGAATCGGGCTACTAACAGCGCAGAAGAAAGTAGCCTGATACCCAGTGTAACAAGCACTTTTTCATTGAATAGTCGACTGCGAGTATTATATTTTGAAAGGATCAACCCTCCTGCCAGGGGTACGTCACATCGTGCAACTGGAAGTACGCCACTGACTGTAAATCATGTGTACATGACGAATACCGCTGCGGATCGGACATTAGCGCATGAATTCGGACATATACTCCTGGATGGCAACTTTCATCATTTGCCAAGTGACAACTTGATGCATCCTTCGAATACGGCTACCGATTCAAATCTCACGACCAGTCAATGCACAACGATTCGCTCAAAAGTTTGAAGATGATGATGACGCATCTAGTAAAAGCACCGAAGTCAAAGAGTATACCGCAATCAAGCGGTCAAACCTCGTATCCTGGAAATACGATAGCTTACCGATACAGCAGCCAGCCCATTGGTGTTGGAAAAAATCACATTCAAAGGATGTGCGGAACGTGTGAGAAAGAGCGTAATAAAAATCTCCGCAATGCTCTTGTGTTAGAATCGGGGACCGACCAGCAAGTGAGCACTTCAACTCTGAATATACAACTCAATCATTCGAAAGGCAATGGCAGACCACTACCTTCAATTGTGCTTGAGAACATGAACGATGCTTTCAGCCAGGATTTCGGTAATGTGCGCGTACATACCGACCATAATGCTGTCGAAATGAATGAAGGGCTCAATGCCCGGGCATTTACCCATGGCTCTGATATTTATTTTAATCTAGGGCAATACAATCCGGGTTCGTCTGAGGGAAAAAGACTGCTCGGTCACGAATTGACGCATGTAGTACAGCAGGGACATTGGCAATCAGGTGTTTTGCAGATGCAGAAAAAAGGGAAGGGCGCGAGTAAAAAAACATATCCGTACAAAGTAGGCACCACTGGTTGCAGTAAAGCCCCATATTCAAAAACCGTCGTATTGGCCGCTGCAAAAAATGCCTACCAAAAAGTAAAGAATAGCGGATGTATCAAGTCGAAATCATTACGTGATGATGTTTTAAAAGAGTTTGACGGATTAAATATCGACTGTGAACAAAATAAGAAGGGACCTTGTGGAAGGGCATCGAGATATTTTACCCAAACAGTGAACCTTTACCCCCCTGCTTTAAAATCAGGTTGTGGCCCGCTTGAATCGACCATTTTACATGAAATAATGCACTTGACCGAGTGGGGATTATTTCCACATGGAAAATTAGCCGAGGCCTGCGAAGCGAGTTGTTTTGGTTACGGTAGTGGAGATCCGGCGAAATGCACAAATGAAACCGGATTCGTGCCGATCACCGGATTGTCAGGCGGCGTCGCCGATCCAGGCGGATGGTATGCACGATATTACTTAGGATTGGAAAGCAGAACGCCGATACTTTCGGTATTTAATCCGGGATTTGGTATTGGCCTTACGATGATTGGTGTGCCTCCACCAGGAAAAACCGGAGCACCTATAGAAAAGAGTAAGATTGTTTCTGCATTGGCAAGTCTTCGTTTTGATCCGGGTGGTATCGGCGGACCTCATCTGACTTTTAAAGGAGGTCCGTCTATCACATTCGGTAGCGGTCAAGTGGCTTTGGCTGCAGAAGCAATGCTGGCTGCAGGTGTACGCTACAAGTTTTTAGACATTTCGGCTGAAGCAGGTATCAGTTATGATCCAATTCGCAATTCCAGACTTCCGACAATTGGCAATGAGAGTTACTCTACAGTATTCACTTTTGGTTTAAGTCTTCAAATCACTCCTGGCGCAAACAAATAATGAAATGATCCAAATATTTTTCTTACAAATAAAAATCAATGAAGAATGAAGCAGAAAACTAAAACCAAAAGGAGCTATAGCATACGTCCTCACAAATTTGTAACCGCTCTTGAGCGAAATGCTGCGAGTTCCACTCAATTGAGAATTATAAAAGGGTATGTGGGCAAAGCATCTAAATCGAAACATGTGCGTGTTTATCTGGATGCTGAACTGAGACGATATGTCGAAGTCCCATCTGGTAACATTGAACATTATGAAGATGAACGAACCGCTGCCAATCAGTATGGAAGTGTAATACTTTGGGTGAATGAAAAGAGTGCAATTCGTCATTTTGGTCATTTAATAGGATCAGAAGACCCCACCACCATGGCTACCGGAGAAGAGGGTGGTGATCCGACCACAATGGCGACAGGAGAGGAGAGCGCAGGCCTTCCGAATCCGCTTGATCCTTTGGTCAATCCTTTTGGTACGTATTAATAAAAGAACAGAAACATGCTATTAATTGCCGGCGGAAATCGAGATCCGAATCTCTTATGGTTGTTGAAACAGGCGGCTTGTTATGGAATACCTGTGCAATCCCTATTGATTAAAAAGGAATCAAGCCCGGCGATCACCTGGGATATACAGAGTAATCAAATTATGATCAATGATCAGCCAACGAATATTCGTGCTGCTTTTGTTCGAAGAGATGTATTTCATGAGTCGGGCGAAGAAGGCATTTACAGGGCTGGTACCTGGTATAGTTCATTGAATGGATGGTTAGCAAGTAATCCGGAGGTGCTAACATTCAACAGGACATACCTGACATGCTTAACGAATAAATTGCATGCGCTTTATTTGGCCGATAAAGTCGGACTTCGAATTCCCGATACCTGGATGAGCAATCGCTTGAATGCAGCTGGAAATGGAGAGAGCAAATCAATCATTGCGAAACCGGTGAATGGTGGAGGGTATTGTCAGGAAGTGAGTGAATTGCTAGGCTCTACTGAAATTCGGAAAGGCAATGCGGCTTGTCCGGCAATCATTCAACAAAAAATAGTCGGCCCCGATATTCGTATATATCGCATTGGGAAACAATTTTTTGGTTTTAAGATCGAGTCAGAAGTTCTTGATTATCGACAGGCCAAGGCAAGAAAAATTCAATTCCTGAATAAGCTTCACTCGCCGATTGTAAAAAAAATGAGGAAGTTATTGGATGAGATGGGACTTGACTGGGGAGCAGTTGATTTCAAATATGAATTGAAAACAAAGAAATATTATTTCCTGGAGGTAAATTCAAATCCGATGTTTTCTGCATTTGATAAAGTATCTCATGGCAGACTTTCAGCTTCTATCTTTGAAGCACTCACTGGAATGAAATCTTTAGGATTGACCAAAATGTATACCAGAAGAGCAAAAGTGAATATTTAAATATATCTCCGTAATGTGAGGAAATGAAAACACAAGTTCAAAAAGTTGAACAGAGTACAAGCAAAAAGATGATGGTGTCAACCAGGAAGAATGCCGTTATGCCACCTGGTGCTTTGGCCCTGGAAAGTCATTCTTATTCTGGTTTTCCGATTCAAACCAAATTGACAATTGGCAGTCCGAATGATCAATATGAACGGGAAGCAGATGCGATGGCCGATCGGATCATGCGTATGCCAAATGAGACTGCCGGCAGGCCAATTTTGACGAGGACTGGCTCGATGATCCAAAACAAATGTTCGGCTTGTGAGCACGAAGAGGAACACATACAGCGCAAGCCACTGATGATGAAAGCGGAAGGAGGTCTTTCTGTGGCAACACAAACGTTGAGCACTCAATTGTCTCGCTCCAAAGGTGGTGGAAGTCCACTTTCCTCAACAACGAACAGTTTTATGAGCAATGCCTTTGGTACAAACTTTAGCCACGTACGAGTACATACAGATGGCAAAGCTCAACAAATGAACCAGGGTTTAAATGCCCGGGCTTTTACACATGGTTCGGACATTTATTTCAATCGAGGACAATTCAATCCTGATTCACTTGAGGGGAAAAGATTACTTGGGCATGAGCTGACACATGTGGCGCAGCAGCGCCATAGGCCTTTGCAGAAAATTCAAAAACAAAATGCGCCTGCCAGAGGTGCTTCGGCCAGTGCGGCTGTTTCGGCAGGGCCGACCATCAATGCTTGTTCCCCCACTCAAACTCAACAAGTCAGGACAGTCGTGCAAACTGCATTGCGATGGCTGGACGATGTGTACCGGCAATTGATTGATTTTGAGGCAGATGTTGTTTTTGGAACGCGTTCCAGTAATTTTCAACGGATACAATCGGCCTTGCTACAAACTTTTCACACGACCGATTGGGCATATGTACAAGTTATTGCCGGGAGGTTTTACCATATTGGTCGAATGCTCAGGGATCCAAATAGAGTGACCATTATTTGTGGCGGAAATCGTTGTGGAACGGGAGGGGGATCTGGTACTATAAGCGCATATGTTAACACAGCTTACCAAATTCATCTTTGTTCCCAAAACCCATCTATTGCAACGTTTATCCACGAAATGGGCCATGCCGTCATTCCTCAGGTAGGTATAACCAATTTGAATACTCAAAGGACTCGCATAAGAGACAGGGCTTATTCGAATGAAAGAGTTTTTCACCACCTTTCTCCAGAAGAAGCCCTTGATAATGCAGAATCTTATGGCCTTTTGGCCGATGCTCTGTTTAACCAAAGAACAGGTGCATTATTGCCTGCCCAACAAGATACTGTTTCTGCCAACTGCCCAAATCGTGTTTTTCCGATGGCTGCTATTGCCAGGGCTGAATATGCCGCAAGAGTTGGATGGAGGTATCTTCAAGCTTTGGAGAACCATGTTCGTGGTCGACCGATACAAAACCTATTTCCAGATGATCTCCAAATCGTCAATCGCCACCTGCCATTTATTCAAACCACCCAGCAATTAATTACTTTGAAAAATCGCTTTTCAGCATTTTACCAAGGAGGGTTTATAGGTTTCAACCATCAGTTTAGTTGTTTGCGGGCAGGTGATCCGAAATGCAGGCGCGGCATTGTAGGAAGAGCCCATGGAGGCACTGTAACAAATAATGCAGTTACTTTGCGCAGAGGGGCTGCTTCAGCGGGGTTAGAACTCTGTCCTGCCTGGTTCCAACTATCAGAGCAGGATCGAATCAATACGGTATTTGCGCTTCACATGTTAACGCTCGGATCAGGAGGACTAAATGGACTGCAACCGGCAAGGGCTTTTAATTATGTAGGCTTGTCTCAAGCTGCCCTGCAACAGCATTTTCCTACGCCTACCACCACCTCTGGCATAGGACATATCCTGGCAGATGTTAGGTCTGGACGTCGGCCCAGGGGGCCAAGCAGCACTCGTAGAACCCGGACACCATAAAAAATAATCATCATGCATACCTCCTCCGAAAAAAAGAAAAAATAACATTTAAAATACCTCTTTCTTTAGGAAGAAACAGCAGACACGCCAGCATGACCTGCTTCGCTTGCAAAGAGCTTACGAATATCTGAGCAATATCAATCCTTCCGACGACCGCGACCGCAAACAATTGCGGGGTATCTAGTTGGGCACAACAGCTTGTCGATCCATATATCCAGTCTGTACAAGTGCCCCTGCCAGCAAGAATACCTTTTTGCAGGTTGGTGCCTTGGAATCCATGACGGAAGTGAATGAATCCAGGGACAATTGTCACCAATAACCCACTGAATATCGTACTGCCGAGTATGATGCGGCCTGGACACACTATGTCAATTGCTTGTTGGGTATACCGAAGGAAGCCTCCATCATTGAAACAGATGTATATAACTATGCTGACCCCTCAACAATGATCGATGAAGAAGAAGTAAAAGAAGATGAGGATGAATGAAACGATGAAAATGAAGGTGAGAATGAAAAAGGAACGGGCCAAGGAGGAAATACGCAGCCTGAGATCCCAGCTGCCGACGAAGAGAAAACGAGGAAGAAGATTCACCTGATGTCGAAGACAACACAGATGTAACAAATGCAATTACGACAAATCTGAATCGCACGGATGGAAAAAGATCATTGTGACAGAAGTTCTTAGCATTTCTCAAAAAATTATTTCGCTATGGCTCATAAAAGTATAAACCTGACTCAATCTCTACTATTTCTACAAAATGTGGTTGAGAGTCGATTGCAGAATCATTTTGGTAAACGAAGAAGTGAGAGTAATGTATCCTTTGCCTCATTGAAGCTTACTGATGAGGAGGATCCTATGTATCGGTTCATCGATCATTATAAGCTGAGTACCGAGGAATGTATTGTCCTTTTAATAGCTCTGGTTCCTCATGTCATTCCTAATTTTTTTGAAGCAATGGTAGCGAAACATTTACCTAAGGGTGGAGATTTCATTGAATTCGGAGGACTAAAGGGTGAGCAACGTCGCACCATGATGCCCACTGGTGAAACTGGGTTGTTTATACTTGCAGGAAATGACGTGCCCAAACGAATGCAGTATCTGCCCCTGTTTACCAATGAACACTTCTTCACCAAAGAAAAAATTGTTTATCTGGATGAAGTGAAATCAGGAGAACCTTTCTTGAGTGGAAAACTTATCCTGGATCAGGAATATGTAGAGATGTTCACCACTGGTCATCTCACTATCCCTAAATTAAGCTTGTCTTTTCCCGCTAAATATATTTCCACAGCCTTGGATTGGACCGATTTGGTATTGCCAAAAGATACCTTAAATCAAATTAAAGATTTAGAAAATTGGATTATGCATAATGACACGTTAATGTATGAATGGGACATGTTTAAAAAGATTAAACCTGGTTATCGGGTTCTTTTTTATGGCCCTCCTGGAACCGGTAAAACATTAACTGCAACATTGCTAGGAAAGTATACCAATCGACCCGTGTTCAAGGTCGATCTTTCGATGATCGTATCTAAATACATAGGTGAAACTGAAAAGAACTTAGCCAAGTTATTTGATAAAGCACAATACAAAAATTGGATTCTATTTTTTGATGAAGCAGACGCTATTTTTGGGAAACGCACGAATGTGTGCGATGCACACGATAAATATGCCAACCAGGAAGTATCCTACCTGCTTCAACGTATTGAGGACTTTCCTGGATTGGTTATTTTAGCTACCAATTTTTGAGTAATATCGATGATGCCTTTCGGCGGCGATTTAATTCATTAGTAAAGTTTCCCATGCCGTCTATTCAAGAGCGAAAAGCTCTATGGGCAAAGTCCTTTCCAGATCAGATACAAATCAAGGATATATAAACACTGGATACTTTGGCTAAATATGAGTTGTCTGGGGGAAATATTATTAATGCAGTGCATTATGCCAGCTTCCAAAATTTAGTAAGGAAAACTACATAACTAGAACTTGAAGATGCCTTGGAGGGGGTGGAGCGGGAGATGATTAAGGAAGGAAAGCACTTTAGGAGAGTGATATAAGTATAGGCCGGGGAAGTAAGCAACCTAGTGGAATTTACCAACTACGACCCTGAATGTCCTAATCTGATATAGAAGTAAGATCTGCATGTAGAATGGAGTTCACAGTTAGTATGAAAGCGAAATTTATACCCAATAAACTCGCCGCACAGAGGACTCAGGAGGAGTGATTTATTGGAATATTGATCCAAATAATTCGAGAAAGTAATTCTTAATTACATGCCATTAGATTAAAGACAGATTTTTCACTTTAAACTTCTACATAAGTAAAATATTAACAATTCTAAATTGCTAGGAACTATGCCACAAACAACCAACGACGACAGATTATACACATATCGAAACGGACAAAAAGTATATCTGACCAAAGAAGACGATGCATTTATCACACGAACCAAACCAGAGGAAATACATAATCGCGGTTATGGAGTGGGAGTGGAGCAAGTCTCATCAGCTTCAACCAAGGTGAAGGTCGGTAAAGAGGATCTTGATAGGGATATGGCGAAAATGCGAGAGGACTTTGTAACACATCATTCTTATCAAGTTGCTGAGACTGAGTCTGAATTTCTAATTACTGATCGCATCATGCTTACATTGAAGAGTGATGTCTCACCAGAGGTTATTAATGATTTAATTGCTAAATATTCTTTAATAATTATAGAAAAGTATTCGGATCGGGAGTATTTGCTGCAATTAACGGATCAGACGGATATGAATCCAGTGAAATTAGTGGTTGCGATTACAGAGCAGGAGGAGGGTGTTTTATTTGTGGAGCATGACTTAAATCAACGGATGGAGTTGATGCTCAATATGCCTGTTGATCCTACTTATTTAGAACAATGGCACTTACATAGAAACTTTTCACATCCTGAATTTGACAGCCGATCTTCATCTGAATGTGAGGGGGCATGGAATGCTCTGGGAAATTTTGGAGATTTTGATGTGGTCATCGGTGTAACAGACGATGGCTGTAAACTTTCACATCCTGACTTCGATTCGCCAAATAAATTTGCCAATTGGGGCTATTTACAAGGTATCAATTTAATCGATAGCAATTCGGTGGGTGCCAATCCTGGCGATATGTATATCAGTGGAGCCAATCATGGTACCTCCTGCTGTGGAGTTGCTGCGGCCGATGTTGATTCCAATCTGACGGTGGGTGCTGCTCCAGGGTGCAGATTATTACCAATAAAATGGGAATCCAGTGGTCCATCGCTATTTATCAGTGATAGCAAATTAATGAAGGTACTGATGCTAGTGGCGGACAAGGTCGACATTCTCTCAAGTTCCTGGGGAAGTTCACCGTCGATGATGTTCAGCAGCAATGTAGTGAATAAGGTGACGCAACTTGCTATAACTGGAGGTAGACGCAGCAAGGGAATCATTTTCCTTTGGGCTGCTGGTAATGAAAATTGCCCAATAAAGTATTCAGGAACCTTGGATATTCCCTATTCAAATGGTCGAGATCAATCAGGTAATTGGATCGGAGTTGAGACATCAAAAGTATTTAATCATAACCTGGTAGATATTCCGGGTGTGATGCATGTAGCTGCACTTGCAAGCCATGCACAACGAAGTCATTATTCCAACTATGGTGAGGGGATCTCCATTTGTGCACCTTCCAACAATGTCCATAAATATTGGCGTCTGCAATTGCCTGGTCTCGGAGTGAGTACCACAACCGGCAGCCAACCACTTTGGACCAGTAGTTTTGGTGGCACATCTAGCGCTACCCCCCCTGGTAGCAGGAATTGCTGCCCTGGTGATTTCAGCTAATCCCGGGTTGTCTGCATTGGAGGTAATTTCAATTCTGCAAAGAACTGCTTCGAAGGATCTTGATTTGACACCGTATCCCAAGACGCCTCCGTCATCATTCGACTCCAATCCTTCTTGGGATATCTCTCCGGTTTCTCCCCATGATTCAGGTCAGTTCCAAAATATTGGTCATCCGGATGGAACCTGGAGCCCTTGGTTTGGATTTGGGAAGGTTGATGCCGAAGCGGCTATCCTGGAAGCAATAAGATTGCTGGGTAATTCAGGCGGTGTTGCACAACCTATTGTCGTATCCACCAACCCAAATATGGATATCCCAGACAACAATGCAAGTGGAATAAGCAGTAAAATTGATATTAATCAAACTGGGATAGTAAGCCAAATCACCGTTGATCTTGACATTCAACATACCTATATAGGTGACTTATTGATAACCCTATTAAATCCACAAGGGCAGGATGTGATTTTGCATAATCGATCGGGAGGATCTGCAAATAACCTGGTAACATCCTATGACACACAAAATACACCCCTTCTAAACAATTTAGCCGGTGGTGAAGTGCAAGGTGAATGGTTGCTACAAGTAAAGGATTTGGCTAATGTTGATCAGGGAAAACTTGTAAAATGGGGACTTTCTATAGATATCCAGAATCAAAATCAAATTTTGGTCGAGGAACTGCCCGGAATTGCAATCCCGGATGCCAATCCAAGCGGAATTGAGCGCACACTGCAAACGAATACTAGTGGAACCATACAGGGAATAACAGTGGATCTAGATATTACGCATACTTACATCGGGGACTTAATTATCAATTTAATTTCTCCTCAAAACTCAGTGATCATCTTGCATAATCGTGGTGGGGGAAACCAAGACAATATCATAAAGACGTATTCTCCCAATAATTTACCTCAATTGCAGGATCTGAAAGGTGAGAATTTGCAGGGATCATGGAGACTCCAAATCCAAGATGTAGTAGGTCAAGATGTCGGAAAATTAAATAGATGGGGATTGAAGATCGATTATTGATTTTTCGTAGCATGTAATATAATTAAACATAAATCATAGCATCTTATGTATGAAATTAAAAATCATCGTCTAACCTATAACGGTAATACCAGCCGTTTCGAAACCACTAGCAATAGGAGCACTGACTTACTTAGTCAGAAATATCTAGTGGTCCACTACACTGCGGGAGGAAGTCTGGAAAGTACGATCCAATGGTTTAAGAATCCAAATGCCAAAGCCTCCGCCCATATTGTGATTGGAAGAGATGGTGAGATTGTGCAAATGGTTCCCTTTAATCAAAGAGCTTGGCATGCTGGTCGTAGCAGTTGGAATGGGATACAGGGCCTGAATGAACACAGCATTGGGATCGAATTGGACAATGGTGGTCGTCTCAAGGGTGGCCCAGGACTGTGGACCACTTGGTTTGACATGCTAATTGATGACCATGAGGTGCTCATTGCAACACACCGAAACGAGCTGTTGCAGAGTGCATGGCATAAATTCCCCAAAGCACAGATTGATGCGCTTATTGAGGTCGCAATCGCTATTGTGAATAAATACAATATCAAGGAGGTATTAGGTCATGATGACATTTCACCTCATCGAAAGGTTGACCCGGGACCAGCATTTCCTATGTCTAGCTTTGGAGCGAAAGTGCTTGGTCGCGATGAAAATAGTCCAATAGTACTCAAAACGGTATCAGATCTTCATATCCGAACTGGGCCAGGCATAAATTATGATAAACTGCCTGAAAGTCCCCTTCCAAAAGATAGCAGGGTGGAGATTTTGACCAGTCAAGCTTCTTGGCGATTTGTTGATGTGCTCGACCCTATTGATTCGGTTGCCGGATTACAGGGTTGGGTACATGGAAATTACCTGGTGGAGAACTAGGGATTTGATTTTAGTACAGCATGATTTCAAGACAATTATTAATTAAATCAGATAAATCACATACGATGGAAGAAAGTCAAAGCCATAAACGAGGCACAAATCCTTCGAACATGATTCCAGCGATAAAATTCTCCGACCAAGACTTAAATAATATTGGACTCTGGAAATACTTCGCAGATCGGGGAGATCAATACAAGGAGAAACTATGGTCTATGTCGATTTGGATCATAGCAGGCCTAGCAGGATTACTCACATTTTGGGTTGATAAGATGGTTACATTTCCCACACAGGAAAATAAACTCACCGAAATAAAAATTTCTGATTCACTATTCGGCATTGGGCTTGCAGCCTTCGGTATGATTGCCTGCTTTTATAGCTTAGTGTTAATCTCTGACTACTTAGAGCATATCGACCGTAATTGGAAACGGGCGGACTATATCAAAGAATCGGTGCCAGAGTTTGATAGTATCTGGCAAGCTGCAAACCTGACTACAAAAAGTGAAAAAGGTAGCAAGAAACTAAGTCTGGGAATATTTCTTAAAACAGTAATAATCATCATTTTGGTCGCATTTGGCTTCATTTCCTTTTATGGGCTCATATTCTAATTTGACACTGATCTAAATTGACAACTGAAGGGATCCATCAAATAGATCGCCCAAAGCAGGACTGATTTAATGATGTGAAATATATCATTTGTTATCACCTATTAAGAGCTAGGCCTAAGTAGATCTAGTTAACTTACTTAAAGATTGTCATCATGACAAAACCTGTAGAGAAACCAAATAGAAATAGAACAGACTTTCTAAGGTTGTTTCAAATATTAATTGCACTTGTCGCAGCGTATGGTACTCTAGATAAAGTATTCGAAGACGCAGACCCTGGGCAAGTAATTATTGGCGTCTCGTTATTTGTCGGAGCAGCAATCGTGATCGCAATTATTGATCACTCATTTAGAAATGTCAGGTCCTATCAATTAAACATTAAGAATGTCTTTGTTAATCTCGTCATTGGATTTATTATTTTATTAATCGGTACGGCCATTTATCCTAAATTGTCCTGCCCCATTTACAGTTCCATATATGTGAAGTTCCTTGCTTTTGACAGAAATCCCGCTTGTGCTCCTTGTACAAGTTACTTCTTCCAAGAAGGACTGGATGGTGCTCTTATTTCTCATTTCCTGTTCAATGGTGATGTTAGTAGCAAAGGAAATAATAACGTGATCGTAACTCCTTGGCAAAATCCTGAATACCCGCCATCTCCTTGTGGCAATGCCATCTCCTTTGTGGAAGATGGCCAACGAATCGAGATTCCAGATGAAATCGCAGGCTTCAAAGACAATAAAAGTATCGTGATGATAACCAAGATTAATGGAGTACCAGGTGCAGCTGAGAAAAGCTGCCTTTTGGACAAGACAAATAAAGGAGGGTACCAATTACATGTTAATGGTAACAATCTCACATTGGAAGCAAATGACAAAAGCGCTCAGAAAACTTATTCAATATGTCAAGCACCAATTGAAATAGGAAAGTGGTCTTTGATTGCCATCACCTATCGACAGGATACGTTCCGGCTATATGTGAATGATAATGCCCCAGTACTTTTAACACCCAAAGGTGGGTATCGTGAGAATAATAGGGATCTCATTGTCGGTGCAGGAGGTACCCCCTATGAAAATGATCACAATATCTTAGCTGAAATTGACGAAATGATTATTTATAGCACAGCACTAAGTGACGACATTATTGAAAATATGTATATCTCGATGAAGCGGAGGCTTGAGTAAAAACCCATTAAATCTTCTACAACCATGAGGCAAACCATTATTTCGTCTCTTGCCCACTCTAGACCAAATCAAGGTAAATTCTAATCGGATAAATACCGGTGTCGGATAAGTTTGTAGATGTCATAGGTCAACTCTAATCAGAAGTATGGAAATATCTTTAACTGCTTTTAGCAATCCCAAAATATCACTCTTCGATCTTCAGGAGGAGTAATTACAAATATCCTAATGCACAAACCCTCCCGTCCTCACTCCGGGCAATATTTCCTTTTTCTCTTCTTCAGGAAATACATTCGTGAACGGATGAAATATATTTACAAAATGCCGTTGCTGAATATCACTGCTGCCTTTTAGAGTTTCATTGGGGGATTCTATGCTATAGTTGATTCTATTGCCCAGGATTTCTTTTGATCGTTCATTTCTAAGTTGGTCCAGGGATTTTTCTATTTGGTTGTAGAGCAGGTATCCTGATTGACTGATCCCTTCCTTTCCTTTATCATCAAAGTTCTTTTCATGAAAAAATAGGGTATCCGCACTACGCGTGAGAGTAATGGTGCCATGCTGATAGGGACCGTAGCAACCTTCAAAGTTATAGGTAATTGTGGCTTGCTCCTTGTGGTCTAGCGTATTGATGGCTTTCTCCAGGTCGGAAATAATATCATTACTCCAGGCCCAGGTAGACAGACTGATGAGCAGAGTGAAACTTAGCAGTTTTGTCATATAGAGTTCCCTTTCTTATGAGACGATCCAAAGTTATCAATAGACACAGTTTGAGCTGTTAAATCCCTGTTAAGGTGCGTGCCCCAATCGGTTAGGGGTTTACCACAAGCATGGTATCCGGCAGGCCTGTGTGTCGAATGTCGAGGTGCGTCCAGGTGGTAGTGAAGGCTTTGTTTTCTATGGTTGTAAAGCCCGCACTGAGGAAATCGGTTTGATGACCCAAGATATGGTCATTCACTTCGTCACTGGTCATACCCGTGATGTTAAAGTCTACTGCCATGCCGTACTTGTGTCTACTGTATTTGGCGCCGATACTATTCAATTCACGGAATCCTCTTTGTTGAAAATTTCCAGGAGCATTTTGGTAAGCCCAGGTATTGATATACAGGGGGCTATCGAAATATACACGTAGGAAATGAATAGCTCGAATGAGTGTGGGCCTTATATATCCTAGGGCATAGTTCCCTTGATGATCATAGATCCTTTTTGAAACCAATTCTTTCACATTAAACTTCGAGCGAATGTTATCAATGTAAATCTGTCCGGCATTCGAGGTTTCGATACCGGCATAATCGTGCGATAGATTGAGATTTTGCATATGGGGGTGGTTTTATTTGAAGTAAAATTTACGCAAAAATTCCATTTGTAAGAAAATTGTTTATTGCGATATTCCGCATCTTTGCAAGAACTACTGGATATGGTGACGTCAAGTCCTGTTGGCGGTTTTCTTTTGACATATGTTATTTCGACTATCTTAAACTATTCATAAATGGTCAGGTATGAAAGATCTTCAGGCTATTCCGATTGAGATGGACCAGCACAAAATGGCACCTTATGTCCAAAATGAATTCTGCCAAATGGTCCTCGATATATTCCAAATTTATTACCCCAAGGTGGGTTTTCACCATCCATGGATTGGGTACTTTTTTAAGGAAGGAGAGACTATTGTGGGGACAGGCGGTTACAAAGGTCCACCCACTGCGGCGGGCGTCGAGGTTTCCTATGGGGTAGTGCCTGAATTCGAACGAAAAGGCTATGGTACCGCGATATGTCAGAGACTAGTGGAAGTTGCATTAAATGAGAGTCCTCAAATAAGAATCTTTGCACGAACATTGATGGAAGAAAATGCTTCGACCAAAATTTTGAAACGCAATGGATTTCACTTTATTGGATTGGTAAATGACCCAGAAGATGGAGACGTATGGGAATGGGTACATGAGTCTAGAGAAAATGCATAATTCAATGCGACTATTTTTTTTTCTTTCCTTTCTTGTTTTGCCCTTTCTTTCTAAAGGCCAGATGCTTCAATGCATGGGCAATCTTGGTGCTAACATTTTTGAAGATGGCGACTTTGGCTCGGGTGTGCTGAACGTCTTTCCCGAGAATCCTGACTTGGCACCAGGATATATATATTCGCAAAGTACTCCGCCTGTCGATGGCTTTTATACTATTTCAAATGACATGTCAGTGTGGAATGGCATATATGGAACCTGGTTGAAAGTAAGTGACAATAGTGATGATCCGGATGGCTATATGATGATTGTAAATGCCAGTAATGAACCTGGGTTATTTTACGATCAGACCGTGGATGGACTGTGTGAAAATACCCTATACGAGTTTTCCGCTGATGTGATCAATCTGATCCAGGCAAATGTGAGAGATCATATATTCCCTAATGTAAGTTTTCTACTGGATGGAGACGTCGAATTTACTACAGGAAATATACCGCAAGATGAGCAATGGCATTCCTATGGATTTACTTTCACCACCGGGCCAGGTCAGGAGTCCATACAGCTGTCATTGCGCAACAATGCACCGGGAGGTATAGGAAATGACCTTGCTCTGGATAATATTTCCTTTCGGCCCTGTGGTCCCAATGCTTTAATTCTTCCCACCGAAATTACCAATATATGTGATGATGGTACCCCCATCCAGTTGGATGCCACTATTGATGGAGATCAATTTCAAACACCCGCCCTTCAGTGGCAGCAGAGTTTTGATGAAGGTTTAACCTGGGAGGATATTCCGGGAGATACGGGGCCCTCTATCACGCATGAAGTACTGTCTAGTGGATTCTATTATTACCGTTACTTATTGGCAAATTCCGTCTCTAATCTGGCAAACGAGAAATGTCGCATCATTTCAAATGAAAAGATAGTATATGTAGCACCAAAATTTTATCAGATCATTGATACCATTTGTGAGGGACTGGAAATTGTCGTAAACAATATTGGGTACGACCGAACTGGTTATTATGAAGATACCTTAATATCCAGCATTGGTTGTGACAGTATTGTACAATTATCGCTGGAAGTGGTACCCGATCCCCTTATTTCGGTGGATTTATTAACCAGTGATCCAAGCTGTCATAATCGATCAGACGGATCGATACAAATCGTCAATATCAATAATGGTATAGGCCCTTTTATCATAGAAATCGATGGAGTTCGTACACCTGAAAGTTTGAAGTATATTGATTCCCTTAGTGCCGGAATATATGCTTTAGAGATCAGCGATCGGTATGGATGTAAGTATGAAGATCTGGTTGAAATCAGTCGGCCACCTCCTTTTATGTTGGATGTTGGGAATGATACGACCATAGACCTGGGAAGTCCTCTGCCTCTTGCCTGGAGTGCAAATGATACGATTATTGATTTTCAATGGTTTCCGATGGATCAGATTCCATGCCAGGATTCATGTCAGGATCAGACCTGGCGACCACTCAATGACGGTTTCTATGGACTTACCGCTATTTCTGATCAGGGATGTGTTTCCAGCGATTCTTCTTTTGTTCAGGTAAGAGCAGCGGAGCCATTATTCTTTCCCAATGCCATCAGTCCCAACGGGGATGGTGTGAATGATATATTTACTGTGTATCAGGGTAATCCCATTATACAAGAAGTACTTGGATTTACGGTCTTTGATCGCTGGGGTAATGTATTGATAAACCGAAAGGAAGCATTAGTTGAAGGATGGAGAGGAGTTAATAGACGGGGTGAGGATCTGACTGCAGGGACTTATGTGTATGTAGTTTCCCTTTTGCTAATTAATAATGAGGAGATTACAAAAACAGGATCTGTAACCGTTTTACGATAAAAAGATGGGACCGATACGAAGTTCTTCTTAGTCGAAATCAGCTTTTGGAAAACTATCAGCTTCTTTTTAGGAGCTGAAGAAAAGAAAAACGCATACCAGTCCCCTTAAAATTCTACTTTTTAGCCATCATGTTCTTCACTGCGCCCACGATGGCCATTAGGGCGCCACCACCGACCCCACCACCGGCAATGCTACCCAGAATACTGGCTATATCCATACCAGCTCCAGGGTCTGCACCTGTAGACATGCCGAGCATGCCCAGGATTTGACCTCCTAGACCTCCTCCCACAATACCAAGTATCGAATTAATGATTGTTCCAAGATCTAAATTCTTAAGTAGTTTGCCAGCAACATTTCCACCGACAGCACCACTGACCAATTGAATGATTAAGGGTAATAAGCTTTCCATAAGTAGTTGGTTTGTTTATTTTGAATAATTACTTGAAAGTAAATAAAAATTTGTTAAGATTAGTTTGTTGTAATATTTATTGAGGCTGTATAATTGTAGGGCGGAATTGTGTTTTGATGTTTTGTCGATCTGACTGGTCTCGAATTACATTATAGTTGTCCCTGCATGGGTTAATTGTGTTTAATTTAGCATGATACTTGCTGTGCTAAAAGTGACCATATTCCGGAGTGATCTATCTGAGTTTCTAAAGATCACATATTTAACTTTAACTAATATTTATAATTTAGAAAGGGCGAAAGTTTTAATTTTGCCGTTTGATAGAATATTGGCCACTTGGGTCAATCCATGAGATAGATAGTAGTAATGTTCGAAAGATTAGTAAGTCACCCTAATTGGCTGCTTCCTCCAGCAGTCAAATCTGTATTCTTAGATCGTGTTACATCACTGTCTTTGAAGTCGCCCTGCCTGGCTCTTGCCCTTTTTCTTTATGTACCAATTTTTGGGCAAGGAGATAGTTTTCAATCGGAATCTCCAAATACCTTTTTGCTAATGCCGGAAGTCAGCCCGGGTGCAGATACCGTGCATCATGAAAGTTATTTTGAAGAGCATTGGAACACGGCTCGGTTTAATGCTTATGAGGATATAACTGTCGAATTTCCATTTAAGATTGAATTTGATGTGACACATTTTACCGCCCCCATGGACCATAATATGGTTGTCACATCACGATATGGTAAAAGGTGGGGGCGAGGACATCATGGGATTGATATTGATCTGTCGACCGGCGATGAGGTATCTGCACTCTTTGATGGAAAGGTTCGTCATGTAGGACACCATTATGGTTTTGGAAAGACAATCGTAGTACGGCATAGCAATGGCATCGAAACGGTCTATGCGCACTTGTCAGAATATAAAGTAGAAATAAATGATATCGTGCAGGCAGGAGACTTACTCGGTCTTGGCGGAGCCACAGGCAACGCACGAGGTAGTCATCTACATTTGGAGGTGCGTTATAAAGGTGTCAGTATAAACCCAGAATATTTATTTGATTTTTCAAAGGGTGGGTCAGTCCGATCCTCTGAAGTATGGGTGACAAGAGAATGGACAAAACCCTTCCTGCATAACTCGAAGCGTCAAAGCGATATTCATGTGTACACTTCCCATGAGGAAGTCATAGAAGAACTTAAGCCGAAAGAGACCATCATAAACCAAGAGCCGATTGCACTTGACACATATGTCCATGTGGTAATTCCAGGAGATACCATGTACAGTATTTCCAAGCGTTATCAACTACCCATCGAACATATCTGTAAGACCAATGACATAGCCGATGCTACCAAGATAAAGGTTGGACAAAAGCTGCTCCTTCATCCATAAATGCTTTTTCTGTATTTTTGGTGACATCCTCTTACGGTAAAGCATTCACATCATCCTGAAGGCTACAGGAGTACACCCGAACTTTTTGTCATAGGTGATATCATCATCTCACATGTCAAAATCATTAAATTCGACAAAGATCCCCTTGCAAATGATCCAGCATGTCGGTTGAATTACAAATTGCCCTTTGGCTACTCGTTCTATTTGTGGCTCTCTGGGCTATTTTTCGAAAAAGAACTCGGGTCGTCAATGTTTTGCCACCTGCGGCAATTCAGATTCTAGAGGATAATATCACTTTTTATAAGAATCTCAACGGTGAGAGGAAAGCTCGATTTGAAACTCTGGTGGCACAGTTCCTCTCTGAGGTCGAAATATCCGGGGTAGGAGTAGAGGTGGAGCAGACGGATCGCATGCTGGTTGCTGCCAGCGCAATCATCCCGGTGATGGGCTTCCCCTCGTGGACCCGTTATCCAAATTTAAAGGAGGTTTTACTGTATCCTGATCGTTTCGATCACCTTGATTATCGCACAGAGGGTGCCGACCGTAGTACGCTGGGGATGGTTGGATGGGGTGTCATGCAGGGAAAGGTCGTCCTGTCAAAGCCTGCTTTGTATCAGGGGTTTAAATATGCGGATCAGTCTAACGTCGGGATTCATGAGTTCGTTCACTTGATTGATATGATGGATGGATATACAGACGGAGTCCCATCCTATCTGATTACGAAACCGCAATACATGCCCTGGATCAAGATGGTATACAATGAGATCACTGCGATCAAAAACCACCATTCAGACATTAATCCCTATGGCGCCACCAGTGAGTCCGAGTTCTTTGCTGTGGTAAGTGAGTACTTTTTTGAAGCACCTCATTTACTGGAAAAGAAACATCCCGAGCTCTATGCTATGCTGGATCTAATTTTTAATCAGGATGCAACCTCTAGTCGTCAATGACGATACTGGTGATACGGTCGCCCTGCTTGATCTGATCAATCACATCCAGGCCTTCCGTTACTTTACCAAAGCATGTGTGATTTCCATCCAGGTGCGCCGTGTTGTCTCTACTGTGGCAGATAAAAAACTGTGAACCACCCGTGTTTCTTCCTGCATGAGCCATAGATAGGACGCCTTTTTCATGGTATTGATTTTCGCCATCTAACTCGCAATCAATATGGTATCCAGGGCCCCCAGTACCGGCAATACCAGGAGCACCTTCCCGTGAGTTTGGACATCCTCCCTGTATTACGAAGTTTGGTATGACTCGATGGAATGCGAGACCATCATAGAATCCTTCTTTTGCTAGTTTTACAAAATTGGCTACAGTATTGGGCGCGTCTTCGTCGTAGAACTCGACTGTCATGGTACCTTTTTCGGTGTTGATTTTTCCGGTCATCTTGTTTTCGTTTGAGATTAATTGGTCTGCAAAGAAAATGAAAATGTCCGCAAATCTTGGATTTAGATCCAATTTACATCGTAAAAGAAAGGGCATCAATAATTAATGCTCTCCTGATAGATATTAGCTACACTCCCACGAGTATGAAACACACGCTTGAAAGAATGCAGTCTCATAATATGTTTGGGTAATAAAGTGCATATATGTTCTATCGACACTTATTGCTTATTCTGCTTGCATGGGTCTGCACATCACCAGGACTTCCGGGTACAATACTTAATCCGGGCTTATCGTGCTTTTAAAGCACATATGGAGCCACTGGAGGGATCATGTCTTCAGTGTAGTATAACTATCATTGAGAAGGATAATGTATTCGATCCTTCTGCAAAGGATGCCATCCGTCTGTTAGACAGTATACGACTATGTCCCGGAGGACAAGTGACTATCGGGGTTAATCAAGGGTACTCAAAATCTTAGTGGGACGATGGACTGACCCAGTATGAAAAGTCTGTGTCATCATCTGGCATATATACTGTTATACTGTAAGATATAGGGATCCCTGTTAGGTATGTTTATACACTAAACCTTGAATTTGAGAACGGAACATGTCAGCAACTTGTGGGTGATATTTTTCTGTTCTATTAATTGAGGTAATAACGGTCCACTAGATTTAATCTCGCGTTGCCCTCTTTTCTGGATGATTTAATCGGTATTTTCATCTCGGTGAAACGCATCCTGATCATACGTTTACATGCTTTTGGGGATACTTTGATTTTATTGCCGTATGTCAACGGACTGAAGAAAAGTCATCCCGACTATGACTTAGATCTTCTCACTCTCGAGGTTAATGCAGGTATTCCTCGTGCATTGTCTGTTTTTAGGCGAGTCATTACTCTTCCGGGTGGGAGAAGTCAGGCAAAGATGTCTTTGCATGTACTTCTTAGGCGAGTGATGACTCTACGGGAATCGTATAATTATATCATAGATCTCCAAAATAATAAGGTGAGTCGTATTGTCTCCTTCCTATATCCGGGTGCTTACGTTTTTCGATTTGATAAGTATGCGCCTCTCTTTGCAGGAAAGCGCTATTTGAATACTGTACATGAGGTTTTCCCTAGTGTTGAGCCTGATTTTCATATGAAAATTCGTGCTGATAATCCCTTGCAAATAGGGGAATCGAAAGGCCAGCGGAAATGGATTGTAATTAATCCTGCGGGCTTTTTTAAGACCAGAAACTGGCCGCAAACACACTATGAGGAACTTGTCAGACTTCTCATTGATAGATGGGGTGATGGAGTTCGCTTTCTGTTTTTAGGGGATATGCGTATAGCGTCAAAAGCCCAGGCAATGCAGATGAAATACGCTAGCCATGTGCTTAATTTGGTAAATCAAACCAGCCAGTCAGAGGCGCTAAGAATATTGAGCAAATGTGATCTGGTGCTTACCGAAGATTCCGGGCTGGGGCATATGGCCTGGATTCAAGGAGTCAAAACACTCTTCCTGTTCGGATCTACCCGTGCAGATTGGACAGCACCACCTTATGCTCACGTGTATTCTTTCACCTCATCAGATCTTGCCTGTGGTGATTGTATGTCACCGGAATGCATACATGGAGATGTACGTTGTCTGGTCAGATATACACCAGATCAGATAGTACGCCAAATCCTCAAAATGCTCGACTTTTAGGACTGGGATCAATACATAAACTGAAGAAACTATTATTTACCTTAGCTGTACACACAATCACAAATTTGAAAAGCATGACACTGAAGCAACTTATCAAACTGGAAGACAAATCAAAGGAAGTCTGGGTGGTAAGTCCCGGCCTGCATTGGGATACGGAGAATAAGGATTTTTCAGAATTGGTAAGCGTCAACCTGGGAGAAAAGACTAAGTATCGATATATCGTACCAGCTACGCGACAAATTGAAAAGAATATCAAAGTATACAAGAAATTGTATCGCCTGACCGATGAGGAGATCAAACGAAATTTTCTTTTTCTCCCGGAGTCTGAATTTGT
The DNA here is from genome assembly GCA_050298535.1 of Saprospiraceae bacterium. Taxonomy (GTDB): domain Bacteria; phylum Bacteroidota; class Bacteroidia; order Chitinophagales; family Saprospiraceae; genus JABDMH01. The sequence continues at coordinate 28,022 of JBNKUI010000077.1, read as the reverse complement.
TCCCTTTATTACAGAATGTGCCATATATGATGCATCTACTTCTTGCATTGCTTGTGCAGCACCTGGCATGGTTGATGGAAATGACGTGATTCGATTTGATGAAGTGACTTCCAAAAATATGGCGAAAGCTTTCAAGCAGATTTGGAGAAAGTACAAGCGTACAAATCCCTGATAAATCCTATCACTTTTATGGATTACCCCAATATTTTCACTCCGGAAGTCACTAATCAGTTGCGTAATCGAATTGAGCAACTCGACCCTAAAAGTCAGCCTCAATGGGGAAAGATGAATGTGGCTCAGATGTTGGCTCACTGCAATGTATCCTACGAGTTGGTCTATGATAACATCCATCCTGCTCCTTCGGCCGTCCAAAAATTCTTCGTAAAGTTATTTGCCAAAAATATGGTGGTGGGCCCAAAGCCCTACAAGAAGAATCTGCGAACTGCGCCGGTCTTTCTTGTAGCACAGGATAAGGATTTTGATCAGGAAAAGGCAAGATTGCTATCCTATCTGGATAAAACACTGGAACTGGGAGAAAACCACTTCGATAATAAGGAGTCCCATTCTTTTGGAAAGCTTACCAAGAATGAGTGGAATACACTTTTTTTTAAGCACCTGGACCACCATTTAACGCAATTCGGAGTATAATACCTTTCATTTCTCCTGGACCAAATATTGCATCGGCAGCCAGCTCTATTTCTATAGATCTAATCACAGCTCTTCGTCCAGTGGGCAGCAATTCAATTAACAATTTACTTTTCAAGTGTATAAAAGGTAAGATGGCAAAACAATGATTTTACCATATTAAAATTGGTGTGGTATCAATTTGTTTTGCATTAATTGTGTGCCAACCTAGAATACGAGTGTTATTTGGGTGTTGACGGTGTGCAAAAGCATTTCAGTGCAAAAAAAGATTCACTCGCAGCACCAATGAGCATGCTTGCATCATATTAAGAAAATCATAACAGCAGGGTGTATTAAGAAGACGTATACCTTACGTGAAATGACCATCCTTTCAAGGGAAGTGTCTGGTTGTTTCATAGTGAATTAGCTCGCCAATTTTTTTAATTGAACCAAAATTGTTTTGTATGAAACGATACGTGTACGTATTAGTAGCGTTGGTGTTGTCTCTGGGTAGCTCTATGGCTCAGAGATCGATCAGCGGTACGGTCGTCGATCCAGCGGGCGAATCGCTGATTGGGGCCAATGTTATCCTCAAGGGTACGAGTATTGGTACTGCTACCGATATTGATGGTACCTATTCCCTCAGTGTACCTGATGAAGGCGGTATTCTGGTCATTAGCTATACCGGATTTTCTTCGCAGGAAATTGAAATAGGGACTAGCAATACAGTCGATGTCATTCTGACTGAAGGACTGACGCTTTCTGAGGCTGTTGTCACAGCACTTGGAATTGAGAAGTCCGATCGATCCGTAGGATATGCGGTCGAAGAAGTGACGGGAGACAAGGTACAGCAGAAAGCTGAGCCGGATGTACTCAGATCTCTACAAGGTAAAGTACCGGGTGTCCAGATTTCTGGCTCATCTGGAGCACCAGGAAGTTCCACCCGAATTACCATCCGGGGTGCTTCTTCATTCTTAGGAAGTAATGATCCACTCTTTATTGTAGATGGTATTCCTTTTAACAATGATCAGTACAACAGTACCAACCAGCTATCTGGTGGTGGGGCTTATGGTTCTCCAATTGCCAATATAGATCCGAACAATATTGCCAACATCTCGGTGTTGAAGGGTGCTGCAGCTGCAGCGCTATATGGTTCCAGAGCATCAAATGGAGTGATCGTAATTACTACCAAGACAGGAAATACAACCTCAAATCAAAGAGGACTCGAGGTGTCACTGTCATCTTCCTACTCCATTGAGCAGATCACCGGACTTCCCGATTATCAAAATACATATGGAAACGGAGCCGACTTTCTATACCAGAATTCGAATGGATCCTGGGGCCCTGCTTTTAGTCAATTGGACTCATTCCCAACTTGGGGTCCTTATGCAAATGCATTCCCTACTCTTCCAGCATTCCTCCCCTATGTGGCTCAACCTGATAATGTGGAAAGTCTATTTCAAGATGGACATGTGATCGAAAATTCAGTTTCTATCGCTTCTGGAGGAGAAAATGGTCGGATTGCTGCCACTTTTTCTCATCTGGATCATGAGGGTTATATACCTTATTCAGGTTTCGATAGAACTGCCTTAAGTGTGGGCGCAAGTGGGAGACTGGCAAATGGTCTGGATATTTCTGCAAACCTATCATATACAAGAAGTAATACAGAGGGTCCCTTTTTTGGAGAAAACAATACTACTTCTCCAGATGCAGCATCTTCTTTTGCCAGAACTTTATGGCTGGGTAGAACCTGGGACACCAGCCTACCTTTTGAGAACCCAGCAACCGGAGGTAACGTCTTTTATAACGGCTTGACTATTGATCACCCCCTATGGTCCTGGAAACATAATGGAACAGATGAACGCACTGATCGTATTGGAGGAAGTATCAGTTTAGGATATGATATCACCAAGAACTTAAATATCACCTACAAAATTGGTACAAATCAATATAGTACTAATCGTCAGTTAGTATGGGATATTGGAGGTAAAGGTTTCAGTGGACAAGGAGCGATTATTGATGATGACTATAAATTTGAAGAGATAGAGTCCAACCTCCTTTTGACCTGGGATGATGACATCAACGATCACTTTAATCTGAGAGCAACCGTGGGTCATAACCTCAACCAGCGAACACTGGATCGCCAGTCAGTTCTGGGTACTCAGATCGTTTCTCCAGGAATCTTTGATATTGATAATACTAATACACTAGTACCTAATGGTGGAATCTTTTCCAAGCGAAGGTTGATGGGTGCATTTTATGATGTGACATTGGGTTACAACAATTACTTATTCCTTAACACGACAGGTAGAAATGACTGGTCATCCACCCTGCCAGCAGACAACAGAAGTTTCTTCTATCCCAGTGTTTCGCTTTCTGCAGTCTTGACGGAGGCACTGAATATTGACAGCCGCGTGTTAACCAATGCAAAACTTCGAGCCAGTTGGGCGAAGGTTGGTAACGATGCTCCGGTGTATTCTCTTTCCAATACCTTCAACGTGAACCTTGGAGCAAACACCAATGCGATTGGTTCAATTGCTGAGAATGATTTTCCATTTAATGGTCAACCAGGTATCACCCAGAGCAATGCCGCAGCAGATCCTCGCTTGACTCCGGAATTTACAACAGAGATAGAAGCAGGAGCAAGATTGGAGTTCTTTTATGGTCGAATCGATCTTGACTTCACGCTGTATAAGCGAAATTCAACAGATCAGATCGCTAATATCTCAATTCCTTCAGCAACTGGCTTTGAGCAGTTGACTACAAATTTTGGGGACCTACAGAATCAAGGAGTAGAAATCGGTTTGAGATTGGTACCCATAAAGTTGAAGAATAGCCTGACCTGGGACATCTACGCTAACTTCACAAAGAATGACAGTAAGGTGATCGAGTTGAGGGAAGGAATTGAGAGAATCAACATCAGGAATCTGTTCGGTGGTGGTATTCGACCGGTACTGGAGGTAGGTCAACCCTATGGTGCACTCTATGGTACAGTGTCTGCAAAAGATGAAGAAGGAAACTACCTTATCGATCCTACGAGTGGAGCACTATTCCCTGCCATTGAGAACAATGGTTTCGGAATCCTGGGTGATCCAAATCCCAATTTCACGCTAGGTTTGAGTAATACATTCTCTTTCAAGGGCTTTTCACTTTCGTTCTTGCTGGATTATCGTGATGGTGGAGCATTCTACTCTACTTCTACAGAGAGATTGTTAGGACGTGGAGTTGTGAAAGACACGGAAGATCGTGAGCCTTCTCGTATTATCCCTGGATTTTTGGGAGATCCAATCACAGGCCAACCTTTGCTGGATGAAGCAGGTAACAAGATCGCAAATACGGTTCAGATAACTACCAATGATATCTTCTTCCAGCCTGGTAACAGCCGATCATTATTTATCAATGGTCAGGATGATGTATCTGTCTTTGATGGTACAGTAATCAGACTACGGGAAATCAGTTTTGGATATACATTCCCAGATCGTCTATTGGAACGCACTCCATTTGGGCGCGCTACTTTGACTTTCACAGGAAGAAACCTATGGCATTTTGCACCAAATATTCCACACTCACTCAATTTGGATCCGGAAAGAAATGGATTCGGAAATACCAATACACAAGGTATTGAGTATGCTGCGGCTCCACAGTCCAAGCGATATGGTGTGAATTTAAATATCACTTTTTAAAAGATGCTATCCATGAAAACTATTATAAATAGAATCTCACTAATTGCTGGGGTGACGGCTATGCTGTTGTTCACCTCTTGCAGTGATGATTACTTTGATATAAACACAGATCCCAATAATCCTACTGAGGCTGCACTAAGTCAGCTGCTTACTAATTCTCAGGTTGCAATTGCAGGAGCATCAGGATTATCCACTACAGGATTGAGCTCTCACCTTAGTGTATTTATGCATCAGACCGTTCGTCGAGGCGATCCTGACCGATATGGTACGCAAGGAAATGATTTTATGATCAATGCAGCTTGGCAGCAGGTGTATGACATTGCGTTACAGGACTTGACTGTCATGATTGAATCGGCTGAGAATGTGCCTGAGGGTGAAGTCCCTAACCTGGAATATGCAGGTATTGGAAAGATCCTTAAAGCCTATGCATACGCTATTATGGTAGATGTATGGGGTGATTTGCCCTTCAGCGAAGCGCACCAACTGGCTGACTTTCAAGCACCAAAATTTGATGATGATGCTCAGATATATCCTCAATTGTTGGCCATGATTGATGCCGGAATTGATAATATTGCGAATTCAACAAATGCAGAGACTAAAAAGCCAGGCAATGATGACCTAATTTATGGAGGTTCGAATAGCGCCTGGATCACTTTTGGTAAGACTTTAAAACTGCGCATGCTGAATAACATGCGTATGGTGGATAGCGGTGTTGAGTCACAGATCGTGGCTCTGATCAATGAAGGAGACCTAATTGAATCTGGTGATGATTTTGAACTCTTGTATGGTAATTCGATTTCTCCAGATAACCGACATAATGCCTTCACTATCGATTATGCGGGTGGAAATCCCATATATTACATCAGTCCCTGGTTTTGGGATATAATGCAGGGGAATAATCCAGACATATTTTCTGGTGTAACTGATCCACGAATTCCTTATTACTTTAACAAGCAGTTGCAGCCTGGTGAGGCTCCACAGAATCCTCCAGAAAGATTGGATGCCGATGGATTTCTCACCATTCATTTTGGAAGTTCAGGACCCTTTCAAGCTGGAGCCCAGCAAAATTCTCAGACCGTACTGGGCATCTATCCATGTGGTGGATGGTATGATGATGGAAGCGGCACAAAGATCAGTGCAAGTACCGGAACCGGTGTGGTGCCTGAACGCATGCTTACCTATTATACACGTTTATTTATCGAGGCTGAGCTGGCATTGGATGGTGTAATTGATGGAGATGCAAAACAATTGCTGAGTGATGCCATTCAGGCTTCATTTGATAAAGTAAACGCAGTATCTCAGGGTACAGGAACAACTCAAACTGTTCCTACAATGCCACAGGAGGATATCGATGCCTACATAGCAAGCGTCCTTGCGGAGTATGATGCAGGTAATGATGATCGTAAGCTAGAGATTATACTCACTCAAAAGTGGATTGCTGGTTTTGGCAATACAATAGATGCTTACAATGATTACCGACGACGAGGTTACCCAGTGTTGTTTGATCCTAATACCGACACGGGTCCATTTTCACAGATAACTTCCAGTGCTACACCATTTCTTGTTTCACTTCCATGGAGAGCTGAAGACCTCAACTTAAATCCAAATGCACCACCACAGAAAAATCCCACCGCTGATCGGGTATTCTGGGATCCAAATTAAGGAGCAAAGGATTTAAAAGAAACATTAAAAGACAATTATGAAACGAATAATATATTTCTCTTTAATGCTTGGATTGTTGGCTGCAACCAGTTGTGTCGATGATGACAAGCTTTTCGAACTCAGCGATTTTCCTGAGGGTGCAGTTCCTAATTTTACCCAAACGGCCAATGATGATGGATTCATTGGTCTGGGTCAGGCTGCGGATTTTACTATGGAGGTAAACGTTGACTTTGCTAATAATCTCCAACCGGGTGCGGATGGTAAAACGCAAGGTTCCGGTCGGGTCAGTCCCAATCTTGAATGGGCTGAAGTACAGACCCTGGATATTGAAGTCATGTGGACTGATGTATCTACCGGTAATAGCTATACAGGTATCGTGGGTAGTACTGATACCTGGCCTGTAACGCTTACTTATACTGGGATGGATATTGTAAATGCGATTCCTGAACTTTCGTCACCTGATTCTCTTACTTTAGGGGATATCGTGACAGTCGCTGGTGGTATCCACTTTGCGGATGGTCGCGTGGCTCCTGCGTTTGTACCCAGTAATACCGGTCAGCCAATTTTGGCTTACAGTGCAAGCTTTTTTGGGCAACCAGGATTGACGCATACCATTCAGTACTCTGTGAATTGTGTGTCATCCCTTGGCGTAGAAGTTAACTATGAGCTACTACAAGTGGTCGACGGCAATGGAACTAATTTACCATTGGGTACAGGTACATTTACATGGGTAGCTAATTCTAATGGTAACTATTCCTGGCCAAATTATACTTTCGGAGTGTATCAAAGTGCTTTTGGATGCTGTGAGCAGGGTGCTGCTTCTGCTCTTAGAGTTACTGACTTATGTGATGATCTGGCTATCACCGATGATGCGTATGGTTGTGGATGGGCTATTGCCGTAGATGAAGTATCCGGTGCTGATCTCACAGTAACTTTAACAGGTGGTTGTATTGGACTAATTCAATTGAAAATGACACGGACAGATGGTCAGGATTGGCCGGCCTTGTTCTAGTCAATATATACAGATACCTAAAAATGAGGATCCTGCTTTTAAAGGGATGAGAATGCACAACGGAGGCACCATGAAAGTGCCTCCGTTTATTTTATTAGTATGTCACAATACATCAAAGTCTTTTTTTTATTGCTGCCCCTCTGCCTGCATGCACAGGAGAATACAGTGGGGTTAATTACCAACCTGTCAGATGACCCCGGTTATTTTCTTTTTGCACCGATGAGTCATAAGAAAACGTACCTGATCAATCGAGAAGGTGAACTAGTCCATCAATGGGTGAGTGATTTTGTGCCAGGCTTGTCAGCCGTGCTTGCGCCTGATGGCTCTCTATATCGCGCAGGAAGGGATACTGAGGCTACCTATATCACAGCCGGTGGTTCTGGGGGCATCATTGAGCGGTATAGCTGGGAAGGTGAGCTGCTATGGCAATTTCGTTATTCATCTGAAAATGAAAGGCATCATCATGACTTTGAGCTTATGCCCAATGGAAATGTGCTTTTAATCGCTTGGGATCGGAAAACGGAAGAAGATGCTATTGCAAATGGAAGAGATCCCAACTTTATTGACCGGGGAGAGCTCTGGCCAGACAAGCTGGTAGAAATTAAACCTACTGGATTATACTCAGGAGAAATTGTCTGGGAATGGCATGTTTGGGATCATCTGATTCAGGACTTTGATGCTTCAAAACTCAATTTTGGAGAGGTGTCTAATCATCCTGGTCGCATAGATATAAATTTCGCAGCTTCCAGTTCTGCTGACTGGATCCATGGTAATGCGGTAGCATACAATGAGCATCTGGACCAGATTGCTTTTAGCACACGTGCATTCAATGAAATTTGGATTATTGATCACAGTACAACAAGTGCTGAAGCCAGGTCCTCCTCAGGTGGAAACGCCGGGAAGGGTGGCGACCTATTGTATCGTTGGGGTAATCCAGCGGCTTACAAAAGTGGAGCAAAGGAGGATCAAAGGCTATTTGGACAACATGGAATTCACTGGTTTCATGACGGATCCAGTGATACAGGATCCATTTTTACATTCAATAATGGATTGCTTCGTGATGAGCATAAGTATGCCACTGTGGAGAAAATTGTTCCTGCCATTGATATTGGTGGCAGCTATAGAATAGCTGATGGGGTCTTTAGTCCTCCTAATCCAGAAATAACTTTTATATCTCTGGACTCTTCAGAAATGTTTGCACCCCTATTTTCCAATGTACAGTATCTGCCTGCATCCCAAAACCTTTTAATCTGTAACGGTCCTCATGGTTCTTTCGTTGAATTTGATTCAGTGGGAAATGTGGTCTGGAAATACATTAATCCGGTCTCCGAATCAGGGAGAATCCTGCGGCAAGGCGAACGTGTAACTGAAGGAGCCAACAATACGGTATTTAATGTCACTTTTTTACCAGCTGATTTCCCGGGATTCCAGGATAGGATCCTTGCAGGTCAGGGTGTCATTGAGGGAGAAGTCACCGTAAGTTCTATAGAGAAGGACGTGCCTTTTTTTCTCGTATATCCTAATCCTGCTCAAGAACAGGTAATCCTCGAAGGCCTGGAAGCTGAAACGAACATCATGATCTTTGACACTCAGGGACGGTGCCTGAAAAAAACCAAAAACCACATGATAAATATCAGTGAACTGGAGGCAGGCATTTATTATTTGTGTGCAGAAGGATTCAGATCGAAAAAGCTTTTCATTCTTGATAATTAAAAAAAAAAGTAGCAATGAGGAGATCCATTTATATACTATTTTTCAGTCTTGCTTTTATTGTTCTGGAGGCTCAGGAAGAACACTTAAAGCCCACTATTTTTGACAATACAGATCCAACACGCTGGCTTTATGTTCCTCCGGCTCCTGAACCTGGTGTTCGGGGCGACCAATATTTATTCGAAACATGGAAAAAAGTGGAGCTCGTTTTTGCGGGAGGTCAATCCAGAAATGACCTATATGTCAACCTGGATTTGGAGACGCAGAAATTGGAAATATCAACAGAGGAAGGTATCAAGGTGATTCCCAATGGAATGATCAACAATTTTTGGTATCTGGAAAACGGAGATAGCACACATTTTGTGAGTGCTAATAGAATGGATTTATGTTCATCAAGGGACGTGGGATATGTGGAGGTCAAATATGCGAGTGAGGAGACTCAGCTTATGGTGGTTCACACACTTGATGTGAAGAAACCCTCCTACAATGAACGCCTGGGGATTGGGGACAATAATATTAAGCGTTATAAAGAACGATCATATTTAGTCCTCCGAAATAAAAGATGTACGACCTTGTCTGGCAGCAATAAAAAGATTCAAAAGCAACTGGTGGATGTCTTACGAAATAAACGAGTAAATTCTCTGGTAGACAAAAATGATCTTAAGCTGAAAGATGAAGAAGACCTGACTCGGCTCTTTGAACTCATTCAGGCTTAGGAAAATTGATTTTCCATGCACCTCTGAATTCACCCATCTTATAACCTGTTGCACGGTCTTCCGGATATAGCCGGGCCAGTATTTCTCGGGCATCGCTGCTCAGATCATTTTCGGGATCTCCATGGCATTTGAGGCAAGTGGGCATTCCGATAAAAATGGGTTTATAGTAGGTCATGGAGCCATCCTTATCTCCCAGGATAAGGGGGGTGGCATTTGCTGGTGTTTTACTTTTCAACGCCTCCATTGCCTTTTTGTCATTTGGCGTAATGGGCACGTCTAATGGATTACGATATCGATCACTGATGCGACCCAATGAAATATTGGGGTCTGCTCCTATACTGTCCAGGATAGACATGGCATTCGTGTTGCAGAATTGTATACTATGCACAGGTCCTCCTTCCTGCATGGCTTTAGATACACTAGCCAGGAGAGTGGACTGTGCTAATGTAGCCAACTCATCCCCTTGAGTTAGCAGAGCACTAGTATCGATTGTGCTGGAGGTCGAACTATCTGCAGACGAGTCTGGACCATCTTTACATTGAATAATGAGAGCGGCTATAAGCATTGTGCCAAAAACTACATATATCGATCGCATACTTTATCGTTTCACGAGTACAAAGATACAGGGTCAGGACTTCCCTGATTGTAACTAATGTCACATTGGTATACTAAAATTCTATCTTGTAGTTGAGGAATGGAATTATTCCATTTTGCCGTTCAATGACCACGTTTCCTACCGAAATACTATAAAAAGCCTCCGAGTAGTTTCTCCGATCTGTCACATTCTGCAGATCCAGTGAAAAGGTGTGGGTCATTTTCCGAGTATTGATACGATAGTAGAGGCTCATGTCTGTCCGGAAATAATTAGGTTGTTTTATTGTATTAAATCGATCATTGTCAATTATAGTTTGATTGGCCGATTTGGATTGATCTAGTAGGATGGGAGAGCGACGCAGACCTCCCAGGAAAATAAGTCTTCCATTGATCCCCAAGTGATTTTTATTACCCTTGCCGACTTCCCATTCTTTACCAGCCAATAGATTAGTTGTGACATTTCTGGCGTATCGAGTGGCAAATTCCTTGTCTCTAAAAGCTTCGAAATGCGAGTCAAACAGTGAAAAAGTCCATAAATAGTAAAGTCCTTTCCAGAGTGGTTTTTCAAGCGTTATTTCAATTCCATAATTATTCCCCTTTCCCTCTGGTACTAATGGTTCACCATCCGAATTATTTAAATAGATGACGTCGAAAGTTGTCGATGCGTTAAGTGTCGAAAAGACTGCATTTTCATTGATTCCCACAGGGATATCATACGAGTGCTGATAATATCCCTCTATTTTTAATCGAAGATTATTTTCCAATTTTTGATCATAGCTACCTACCAGGTGAAAAGATTTTATCATCGGGAGGTCTATGTTGGGAGTGGTAATACTACTGTTTATATCTCTCCTTTCAATGAAGTATGTGGAGAGATGGTCAGGCTTTGTGTAGATCCCCGTTGAGAGGCCAATTTTTCGGCTTTCGTCGGGTCGGTAAAGTATTCCCATGCGTGGATCGATACCGGTAGTGTTATTTAAGGTTAAATGTGAAATATTTATACCTGCATTATATTCCCACTTTTCTGATAGATCAATTTTGAATTGAGCAAAGGCATCCATGAGGTTTGTGTTTCCCTCATTTTCAAGAAATGATAGAAAAAATCCATCCGAGCTAATACCCTTAAAGTCGTAAAAATAACGTTGATTTCTCCAGGTGAAGCCCGTTCGGAAACTCGTGGAAGCATTGATTTTATGGTGATATTTGGAGGTTAGCGTCCATTGTTGTTCTGAAAAATCAGTTTCATCAATGATGACCGGGGCAAAATTATCAGATGGATTCAATCTTCGAGTCTCATCTGCATATCGCCAGTCAGTTCGACCCAAAGAGGTTTTTATATAGCTTGAATTTGACAAAAGAATCTGGTGACTCACTCCCCAGGCATATAGTTTTTGGCTGGTATTTATCTCATCAAGATCCCAGATGAAGTTGTAGTTTGAAGTGTCACCATTCATTTCTTGAAATGTGCTGTTGGATCCTGCGAGTGTGAATAGTGAAAAGGTGCCCGCTTTTTTAGTGGGAAGGTTGATTTTCATTGAGAAGTCCTGAAAAGGGAAAACGTCTTCGGTGATGGAGGGAAGGAAGCGATCAATGATATCAATGGTAGAGTATCTGTAATTGAGGAGGTAACTGCTCTCACTTCCTTTCTTAAAATACCCTTCGGCGGCGGCAGCTAGTCCAAGGGTGCCCACTTGCAAGGTATAGGATCGCTTTTCCCGACTTCCATTTCTCAATTTCAAATCGAATACTCCTGCAAATGCATTTCCAAACTCCGCTGGAAATGCTCCAGTATAAAAGTCGGATGCCCCGAGAGTGCTCGAACTAAGCATACTGATGTTACCACCCCCACTACCTAGATCACTGAAGTGGTTGGGGTTGGGTATTTCGATACCCTCAAGTCGCCATGATAATCCACGTGAACTATTCCCCCGTATGACAATTTCGTTGGTGAGATCATCACCATTCCCTGCTACTCCTGCAAAAGCCAGTGCCATTCGTGCGGGATCTGAAAGGGTGGCTGCGAATCGACTGGTTTCTTCTACGGAAAAGGATCGGGCACTATTGATGGCCATTTCATTGAGCGGGGCCGTTGGATCAATTTGATTACTTACGATCACTGTGTTGATTGAAATGGGCGATTCCCTCAGTTCAGCAAGCAGAGAGATTGGCTTGCCGGCACTGATGAGCAGTTGATCAATTTCTTTGGTCTCATACCCAAGGTATGAAATGACTACGTTATGTCTTCCTGTCGGTAGGTTGTCGATCTTAAACCTTCCTTCGGCATCAGAGCTTGTTGCGGCTAAGGGATCTACTCCCTGCACTACAATATTTGCGCCGATGAGTGGCACTTTACTTTCATCATCTATTACCCTACCGCTGATCTGACCTACAGATAATAATTTCTGGCGAATCACTACCCGATTTCGACGCATTTGGTAATCCAATTCGGCTTGTCGAAAGATCCGATCGATACCTTGCTGGAAAGACCCCTCAAATTGCAGCGAAATTTTTTTCTGCAGATTTATATCGCCGTATGAGAAGGTGATTTCATGCTCTACTGTGAGCTTCTGAAGTAGCTCCTGAAGTGTCATGTTTTCAACATCGATGGAAATGCTGCTTGACTCGATTTGGCTGTAGCATAGATGGGAGATCAGGCACAAGGCAATGGATGACCAAATATACCGATGCCTAAGCACTCGTCGGTATAGGAGTACATGTAGATCTGAGAATAAATCTTTCCACCGCAGCAGCATCGAATATTAAGTGATAAAAATCCGAGTACTAAGATAAAGATCTGAGGCTATAGATACCCGTACCATGGGTCTTTATCGGAATCAGATGATCGAGTAGGTGATGGAATCTTTGTCTTTCAAGCTATAAAGAAAAATTCGCTGATCTCGATCCAATCTTACCGTCTCAACCGGATATTGTGAAATGCTCTTCACCGCTTGATTACTTTTCAACACTTCCAGAACATTTTCACAAATATTTTCTCTGATATCTGCAATTCGGAAGAGGTCATGTTTATATTCTCTGGACCAGATGATGTCATTATCACCAGAGGATCTCAATTCAGTCGTGATTCTAATTTTATCGTCTTCAATTTTTACCTGGCCGCAGAGTATGTAGTCTGCCTTCAAGATCGATCGCATCTGATGATCTGTGATACCCATGGCACTGTGCGCCACAATCGAGGTACTCTTATCAGTGACCTGAATATTGGCTTCGCTGTCAAGTGCAGATCGTATTTCGTCTGAGAGCGCATTTCCCAATTCCTGATTTTTATCTACACTCGCCATGAATGGCATTACTGCTACGGATTTTTGCGAACTGGAAGTGATCGTGGCTGCTGCAAGCTCCGTTGCGTCGGCTTCGGGTCTATTGATCAGTGATATAGAAAGGGTCATGAGCAATCCAACTAGTATCGCAGATACCCACTTCCAGTTCATATCTCGTACCGGGTTGTATTTCTTAAAGTAGTTTCTCTTGGTATTAAAATGTGCAATGGACGGTACAGCAATTCCCGCATTGTTTACTGCAAAAATTTCAAGGGGCTCGTCAATGTATTTAAACTGATATTGGCCAATGCTTTCGGAGGAAAAAATATGCTTTTCCTGAAGGTTAGTCATGAGATCTTTCGAAAATAGGATACTACCCGGAATACCCATTGATTCTATGCGGGAGGCAATGTTTACTGCATCACCATATACATTACCATCCTGCAGGAGTACAGTGCCGTAGTGTAAGCCTATGCGTACCGGTATATGCGCCCGCTCGAAGCCACGTTGTAAGATGCGTGCACATTTTATACTCTCATCCGGTTGGTCAAAAATTGCAAGGCAACCATCTCCATAAAAATGAATGATTCGGCCACCGAACAGGTTGACATCGCTTTCGAGTTGATCCTTAAACTGTCCTAACTTCTTAAGAGCCAGTGCTTCATCTTCCCGGATCATGGCTGTGTAGCCTTTAATATCTGCAAAGAGTACGACTGATTTTTTACGTTCAGTATGTGTGTCTCTTCTCAGATCATCTGGATGTGTCATTTTCAATAAAATTCATATTCACAAAAGGGTCTTTATGAACAATGTGCTACTGAATAAAAGACGCTCAGAATCGGATGGGTGATGCAGGGTAGGCATTCTTTTCGATTTAAGGCAACTAATATTCGAGGAGTACGCACATTATCAGGACCAAAACGTCAAAGGATCAGAAATTACTATCTTATCTTTCATATTAACATTTTTAAGATGGCGTCAAACGATCATTTCAACATCGCTATTGTGGGTACGGGCTCCATTGCTGGCCATTTCTATAAAAGTATTGTGGACCTACCAAACGCATCCGTGGTGGGTATGTGCAGTTCATCAGCAGATAGGGCCGCGGCTGCCCAGGAGAAGTATGGTGTACCTGTGTATCATGATCTGGAAAATCTGCTTGCCAGGGAGGAGGTTGATGTGGTCTGCATCTGCACTGCTAGTGGACAGCACCTTGAGCCAGCGCTTGTGGCAGCACAACAGGGTAAACATATCATCTGTGAGAAACCGCTGGAAGTCACTAGCCAACGTGCTCAGCAGATCATCGATGCTTGTAGGGAACATCATGTGGTGCTGGCGGGTATATTCCAAAATCGATACAGTAAGGACTATCAGGATCTTAAGTCTGCCGTTGATGCCGGTATGTTGGGCAAATTGCTGGTCGGTAATGCCTATATCAAGTGGTACCGGGATGATGCATACTATGCGTCCAGCCCCTGGCGTGGCACCTTAAAAGGTGACGGTGGTGCCGCTTTTATCAATCAGGGCATTCATACGATTGATCTCCTATTGCATATAATGGGTGAAGTAGACTCAGTATATGCAAAAACCCGAACCATGACCCACGATATCGAAGGAGAGGATGTAGGTATAGCGCTTTTGGAATTCGAAAGTGGTGCACTGGGAGCCATTCAAGCCAGTACCTCTATGTGGCCTGGATATCCGGAACGGCTAGAGATCTTTGGAGAAAAAGGAAGTGTCATCATGGAAGGAGGTAAGATCACGGCCTGGAATATTCAGGGCGTGGTGAATAAAACAGCGGACTCGTCATCAGGAACTCCATCAGGGTCTTCTGATCCGATGGCCATAAGTTACCATCTACACAGAAAGCAGATCGGTGAAATTCTGGACAATATCCGAACCGGGACCACCCCCAAAGTCGATGGGGCAGAAGCGGTTAAAGCTTTGGGATTGATTAAGGCGATATATCGATCTTCCGCAGAAGGAAAGGCTGTGCAGATTAGTTGAACTCATCCCCTGGTTTGGTAGCCAAATCAAAGATTCCTGCCAAACCATTCTCTTGGAAAGGGACTGACGCTTGGAAACTGGAAGTAAGCTTTTTAATTCTTCCTACATTTCATCTTCCAATCCTCACTGGCATAAAAGTTTGTAGCGGAGCGGAAAAACTTTGGGGGATGATCACGGAGGCTAATCTATATATAAGACAGGTTGTCATTACAAGGATCCTTCCATCTGGTTTGGAACCAGTTCGGGGATAGCAGTTGCTCATCCCCTGGTTTGGTAGCAGCATCATAGATTCTGCCCTAACCTTCCTCTTGGAATGAGACCTGAGTGTTTTTTTGCGTAGTAATACGAATGATATACTTCGGACCAACCTTCCAGCATCAACAGGCTTGAAATACATACATGTGCAAAAAATATTAACTAGCCATGATGACCTTCTGGTTTCGTACTCTATAGAGAAGTAGATTAAAACCAGAATACGATGAAAAAGAAATTTGGAGACCGATTAGAAGCAATACAGTGAATAGCTGAATTCGCTAGATCAGAAGGTGAATGTGAAGTACTACGAGAAGAACTGTCTTTCAATTTCAGATATCTCCAGGAGCATTTTATCAATGTGAGGCATCTTAATGGCGTCTTGGCTAAATAATTGAAAAGCTGGTTAGATACCTCAGGTCTTTTATAAACATGACTTGAGATAAAGCAGAACACTTTTTGCCTTACTTTCCTCAAAACCATGAGCCACCAGCGGTACATTTAATTTCCTGGCGTGCAGTTCATTGATAAGCCATTCAAATGGCACAACACCTCCACCTGGTAAAACAAAATCACCCGCTGAATTTCGATCTTTGGCATGTACCATCGCAATATTTGAATTCAGAAGATCCAGTGCTGAATGGATGATCGACTTTGCCTCCTCTTTAGAGGCGATCTCGAATAAATTAGCGGGATCTAGGATCACCTTCACTCGCTCTGACCGAAGTTCTGAAATCAGTTTAAAGGCTTTCTTTGGCGAGCTGACGATATTGGTAAGTTCCGGTTCAATTCCGATCGATACTTTGTGTTTTTCACTGATTTTTAGGGCCTTTTCCATCGTCTTTAGCATGATACTCCATGCTTCTTTACTTCCATTATCAGGATGAGGTGCCCATTTGTCTTTTGGGTTCAGTGTGCCAGAACAAAGACTGATCAGCGGAATGCTCAGTTTAGCGCAAGCTTCAGCAATGACATTCAAGCGGCTTAAGCCATTTTCAATAACCTTTGGATCAGGATGTGCCATGTTAAATGTTCCTGAAGCGCTGGTCAAATACACCTTGTAGGAATCCTGTGCTCCCTTGATTTCACCAATCTTCTTATCCGAAATTTTAATAGGCAATGATTCCAGTCCGGCACTTTCAAAGGATAGATGTGCGGCTCGATATCCACATCTTGAAATAGCACCTAATACTTTACTGATGTCCTCCCTTTGAAATGTCCTGCTAAATATTCCAATATCCATTATATAGCTGTAGCTTTTAACTGATCTAAATATACTCTTTTGCCGTCCATGATGGATTGATGAATGGCGATCATTCCACGCACTATTTCACTGCCTTCTTTGATTGAGGTGCCGAGCAATGGGCTTCCATTCAAAATTACATCCGCAAAAGCCTCCAGCTGCAATCGATAGGAAAAACCGTCTGCCGCTAAAGGACTATAAGATACTTTTTCATCTTCGGAATAGCATTGTACTTCGCTACTTTTATAAAACCATGGATTGTAGGTTTTGGCAAAAACACTGCCTCCTGTTCCATAGATCTGAAATCCTTCATGCCAGTCACCTCTTATCTTG
This sequence comes from Saprospiraceae bacterium, assembly GCA_050298535.1. Taxonomy (GTDB): domain Bacteria; phylum Bacteroidota; class Bacteroidia; order Chitinophagales; family Saprospiraceae; genus JABDMH01. The sequence goes on along the minus strand of JBNKUI010000077.1, from coordinate 10,908 downwards.
ATGGTCAGGTCTAGATGTCCCACAGCACCCGACATGAATTCAACGTCAATAAACCAGCACCAGATATCCTGAATGGTACGCAGTTGTGCCTGGACGCTTCCGATGGATCCGGCCAAAAACTGGGCAGTATCCAGTAAATGACTTCCGTGGGCCATCATATAGTACCGGTCAAGATTTGCTTTCGGGTCCCTACTGGGCCGCACCGCCTTTTTACTTTGGACCGGCCTGGGCTGGACATTGTCAGTCATTGTATAGCGATGGGTATTATCTCCATACCAGGCCTTTAAGGCCACTATTTCCCCTAAGGTGTTATTGACGAAACTTTTGGCGTAGGCGATCCCTTCATCAAATCGCTTCATATGGCCTACCTGGACGATCACCTCATTTTTTTCAGCACATTCCTTTATCTCGTTACATTCTTCAAGACTATGGCTTAAGGGCTTCTCGATCAGGACATGCTTTCCGGCACGCATTGCCTGAAGGGCCAGTGGCACGTGGAAGGCATCTGCAGTTGCAATAATGATAGCATCTATTTCCTGATCTTCCAGCATGGTGGCATAGTCAAGGTATGTTTTCATCGGCTTCCATATCATTTTCATCTGCTGTATCAAATCATCCGCATGATCACAAATGGCAAACAATTCTACATTCTTGCCCTTTTGGCAGGCTTCAAAATGAGCAAATTGCGCAATGGGACCGCATCCCAATACACCGATGTTCAGTTTCTTTTTTTGCATAGTTTCAGCAGTATAGCTTTTATCTCTTTTCAAAAGTATACGTCGCATTAAAAATAGACAATCGTGGTATTGGTTGTGAAGTCTCCTACATGGATTGAATTTTCGTGTTTAAGAATTATTAGTTTTACCATCATCAAAAAACAGAAAGCATCCCCACTTTTAATGAGTACTTTATGCCATCAAAAATTCTAAACATAGCCTCAAAGGATCTGATGCGAAGACTTGAAGATCCCGTATCAGTTGCCGACAATATTCTATTTGAAAAAGTAAGCGACAATAGGTTTTGGCTACGATCTCGGGCGTCATATAAGGGAGCAAGCATGATTGAGAAACCACATTACCGAGTATCTGGCTCTATTCACTCACAGGGCGATGAGAGTGAAATCAGATATCAAATCAGGCCAAATCAGACATTTACCATCTGGATAGTTGCGCTGCCATTATTAATGCTTCCAGGCGTATTTTTGAATCTTGGACCTCAAAATTCTCTCGGTGCCGTCAGTGCGTTATATCTACTGGCTTTAGTAATGGTCATGGTGGTATGCATAGTGCAGAGATACCGTTTAAAAAGAAAGGGTACGATCGAATTCAATGATTTTCTTGATACCTTAAATGATCACAAATAACAATTGATGATGGTAGGCAGTTCACCTAAACTTACGAAATGGCTTCTGATTATTTCCGGGGTCCTTCTTGTATTCTCATACTTCGTGTTTCGTCCGGTGCCGATAGTTTCTGAAGAAAAAGCGCTGGTTATTTCGGGTATTGTTAGGGATGTCTTCTCTGCTGGCACTCAGGATATTGTATTCGAATTGCAGGAAGACGATCGTTTATTCTACATCAATCATGGTAGTGATCGCGGACTTGATATTGAGCAATTGCAAAAATTGTTGATCGGAAATAGAGTAGTGCTAAAGTATCCTAAATACTGGACTCCTTTAGATTGGAAAGGAGAAGTGCGGCATGTTTCAAAATTGGAATTTGGCAATCAAATTTTATTTAACGAATTGCAATAAATTCCAACCTTGAAACATGCCATATTTCTTACTGTTGCATGAGAAGCATTTTCTTTGACATAACGAAGGCTCCAGTTTTTAACTGATAGTAAAATACACCTCCTGACTCATAGCCCAGAGTTCCTCTCTCATAAGGCAGTATGTTTATTCCTTTTTCTCCGATGCTTTCAACCTCATATATCAGCTGGCCGCTAATCGCGAAAATACTGATGGTATAGGTCTGTTGGGCGGGTAGATAGAAAGGAATATGGGTTGCCTCACTAAACGGATTAGGATAGTTCTGCATTAATTGAGTTCGATCATTATTTTCGAGTACTGCCTCTGTTAGCTGATTTCCCAGTGACACCCTATGGGAAATATCTTGCTCTGACAGTGGAACAACTGTTTCCCTAACAGGATTCTCCAATTGATCTGCAATGATCTGTGTTTTAACGTCATTGGTAGCCTGTACCTCTGGACAACCGCCCATATTATTTTGTACCTGAATTTTCACTGAGCAATAGTCCCAGGCCCCATTCGGATCAAGTACGTACAGTCGCACAGAGTTTTGTCCAATATCATCACAACCAAATTCCAGGAAGGTGGCATTATTATTTCTTACTGACTTTGGTACATTTCATTCCTGTTCACCTGATGGCACAAAACTAAGTGCAGATCCTGTTTTTAAGTCATTTATCGGGCCTCCGGACTATGTAGCGCATTATTGTGCAGTCGATCGCTCAAATTATGTCAGATGACGATGCATAATATCAGCATATCACAGAATTAGGTTCGACAGTTTTTTACGATCTTTAAGAGATTACGATTTTGGGGAAACTGTGCGTATGACGTCGAAAGTAAATCCTTTCTTGTTTTGGGCAATTTTTATTTCACTACTGGTTGGTGCGTGTCGATCGGAAATACCAGAAGTAGCCGGTCTTCCAGATGAAATAGATTTTAACTTTCACATCAGGCCCATACTGTCCGACAATTGCTTTACTTGTCATGGACCGGATCCCAGCAGCCGTACTACCGATATGCGTCTGGACGAACAGGCTTTTGCTGAGGCAATGCTTGAATCTGGACTACGGGCCATCGTCCCCGGGAACAGCTCTAAGAGTGCAATCATACATAGGGTGACTGAGGAGGACCCTGAGATGCGTATGCCACCTCTTGAAAGCAATAAAAAGTTGACACCGAGGGAAGTGGCACTATTGGCCAAGTGGATAGATCAGGGTGCAAAATGGAAACCCTATTGGGCATTTATCAAGCCTGAGTCTTCTGATTTCAAAGATTTCCCACAGGACGTGCCGCATGTTATTGACCATCTGATAGACCGGGAAATAGAGCGGAAAGGATTGGTGAAGTCTCCAGAGGCCGATCGGTACCGTCTGATCAGGAGAGTGTCCTATGTAGTCACAGGTTTGCCACCCAAACCAGAAGAGACGGAGAAGTTTGTTGCGGATGAGGAGGCTGATTGGTATTCCAGGATGGTGGATTATTATTTGGAGTCACCACACTATGGTGAGCGGTGGGCCCGACACTGGATGGATCTTGCAAGATTTGCCGAAGGCAGAGGGCATGAATATGATTTTCCCGTGGTGGATGCCTGGAGGTATCGGGACTACCTTATTCGAGCCCTTAATCAGGATGTGCCTTATGACGACTTCATCCGTGAGCAAATAGCTGGAGATCTAGTCGAGCCACCCAGGGTCAATCCCGAAACAGGTTTTGTGGAGTCGCCCTTGGGGACCACCTTTCTTGCCCTGGGTGAAGGCAAGCATAGTCCCGTTGATATCAAGGAAGAAGAGAAGATCTTGCTGGATAACACCATAGATGTAACTACCAAGACATTCCAGGGATTGACTGTGGCATGTGCTCGCTGTCATGACCATAAGTTTGATCCTATTCCCACCGCCGATTATTATGCTTTGTATGGCATCTTCGAAAGTATGCGGTATCATCATATTCCTGCAGAAACTGCTCCGGGTCATCTGGTGGCGGCTGATAGTCTGAAGACTCTTAAGAGCAGCCTGCGAAAGCTCTTGGCGCAGGAGGCAACGATCAATACTGACGATGTAGCCATCGCCAGGCCCGCGTCACAAAAAGAGGCGAAGGAAAATAACGGAGACTACAAGGTCATGACAAACTTTATGGATGCACAGCCCGATGGCTGGCGGGCAGATGGATTTGCCTTCGCCGCAGAAAGCACGTTAGGTGATCCTGTGATGGAAGGTGGGGAAGTGAAACTAACCGAGGAAGGTACGGTGTCCAGCTCTACGATCAGTGAGGGATTGCAGGGAACCTATCGGTCACCCACATTTATTATTGAAGACGATTATATACGTGTTCGGGCAAGAGGAAAACGATCTACCATTCGAATTGTAGTAGACAATTTTCAATTAATACGATATCCTATCTGGGGTGATCTAGAGAAGAAAGTGAATGATGAGGCCTTTCACGACTACGATATGAATACCGAAATGTTGAAGGGCTCCAAAGCCTATGTAGAGTTTTTATCGGGTGATTTTGTATCGATCTCTGGGAAAGGACATTTTTATGCAATCCCATCCGAATCCTGGATGGAGGCTGCCTATGTACTTACCCACAATGGCGATTTAGATCCAGTAGAATTGGACAATGCCGGAGTAGCAAGACCTGTGGATCAGGCACTCAATGCATGGATAGAGGGGACGGCCTCTCCTGAAGAGGTTAAACTACTTAACCGACAGGTTGACTTTGAAATCACCACCGAAGTGGAAAAGGTCCAGCAAGATATTTCCAGGCTGAGCAGAGGACTGCGTGACAGTACCTTTGTGATCGGGGTTGTGGATGGAGATCCTGTGCTAAGCCCGGTTTTTATCAGAGGAGATCATCGAATGAAAGACAGTGTCGAGGTACCTCATAGATTTCTATCGGCCATGCCGAATCTCACTGTATTCGACCCGGACCTCAATTCCCGTATGCAACTTGCAGAGGCTATGGCAAGCGAAGAAAATCCTCTGACAGCCCGTGTAATGGCTAATCGGATTTGGCATCACTTGTTTGGCAGGGGAATCGTAAAATCGGTTGACAATTTTGGCTTGCAAGGGAGTTTACCCTCACATCCGGCACTGTTGGACTACCTGGCAATTCAATTTGTGGGTGGAGATTGGTCCATCAAAAGTCTTATTCGTCAGATCATGTTGACAGATGCTTTTAAGCGATCGACAATACTTGATACAGAAGTGGATCAAGATGACCCTGAAAATATTTTTCTGGCCTATTATCCTCTACGAAGACTAGAAGCTGAATCTATCCGTGATGGAATATTAGCAGTATCCGGAGAATTAGATCGGACCATGTATGGACCTTCCATTCCGATTCACCTGACCTCCTTTCTGCAGGGGCGGGGAAGACCTCCGGAGAGCGGTCCTTTGGATGGGTATGGGAGAAGAAGTGTTTATATGGCGCTATGGCGCAACTTTCTTCCACCAATGATGCTCACATTTGACATGCCCGTACCTTTCAGCAGCTTTGGAAATCGCAATGTAACCAATGTACCCGCCCAATCCCTCACACTGCTAAATGATCCATTTGTTCAGGAGCAAGCCGAAAAATGGGCTAAGAAATTATCAGTCGAAACAACCGGTGACAGGGAGAAAGTGAACCAGATTTATCTGAGGGCCTTCAATCGGGAACCGACAGAGACAGAGTTGGAAGAGGGTTTGGAGTTCATCAATGAGCAAAGGGAAATCCATGTTGCCGATAGCATGATTGAACAGAAATCATGGACCGACTATTGCCACACTATTTTTAATATGAAAGAATTTATTTATCTGTTATAAGATTGTAACCAACATTTTATGTCTAGAAAGCTAAGTAGAAGATCGATGTTGGCTTTGTGCACAAAAGGATTTGGAAGTCTGGCTGCCATGGGCCTCCTTTCATCCGGATGTGGGACTGATAGGGCGACGGCCCTTAAAGATTTGGTGAAGGATGCAGTGGGAGGTCCCCACTATGCACCCAAAGCGAAGAATGTGATATTCTTGTATATGGATGGGGGAGTATCTCAGGTCGATTCATTTGATCCTAAACCAAGACTAGCCGCAGAAAATGGACAAGATCCCTACAGTAAATTTAAAGTGGATGCCACTCAATTCAACAATATTGGGAAAATCCTAAAAAGTCCGTGGAGCTTTAAGCAGTGTGGGGAGAGTGGAATGTGGGTGAGTGAATTGTTTCCACATATTGCTACATGTGTCGATGATATAGCCTTGATTAGATCGATGGTGTCGGATTTTCCAGAACACACGAATGCAAACTATTTCCTTCATACGGGACACGGCCTGCAGGGCAGACCCAGTATGGGTGCCTGGGCCACGTATGGCCTTGGTACAGAAAATCAAAATCTTCCTGGGTATATCGTTCTCGACGGAGGATTGATTCCTCCGGGAGGTTTGGACAACTTTAAAAGTGGATTTCTACCTGCAACTCATCAGGCTTCTATCCTCCTGGCAAAAGATATACCCCTGGCAAATATCAAGACCCTGGAGTCAGATCCCTTATTACAGCAGCGAAAAATGGCACTGGCCAGGAAACTTGATCAGTCCCTACTGGGGCAGCTTGGTGCGGCAGACCAGATTGAGTCAGCCATAAAAAACTATGAATTGGCATATCTGATGCAGTCGTCTGTGCCGGAGCTTACAGATCTCGGTGGTGAAACGAAGGCAACCAGGAAATTATATGGTCTGGACTCACCTGATGTACACACCCGGGGCTACGCCGCACAATGTTTGATGGCCCGACGGATGGTGGAACGCGGGGTACGATTTATTGAATTGACATGTCCTCGGGTAGAGGCGGATCGATGGGATCAGCATGATGGACTTTTTGATGGACATACAAGAAATGCACACGCGGTAGACCAACCCATCGCGGGTCTACTGAAGGATCTTAAGAGTCGTGGACTATTGGAGACGACCCTGGTTGTCTTTGGAATGGAGTTTGGTAGAACGCCCTTTGCCCAGGGTACCGATGGTCGGGATCATAACCCATCGGCTTTTTGTATCTGGCTTGCGGGAGCTGGCGTGAAGGGAGGCACCGTGCATGGCACGACGGATGAGTATGGATATCGGGTCTTGGAGCATCCAACCACGATTCATGACCTGCATGCCACGATGCTCCACCTCATGGGTGTGGATCACAAGCGACTCACCTACCGTTTTAGTGGCCGCGACATTCGATTGACTGACGTTGGCGGGCGGGTTATTTCAGAAATTCTAGTATAAAAAAATCATGGAAAGAAGAGACTTCTTGAAATCAAGTACCCTTATGAGTGGAGGTATCCTGTTTCCTTTTATTGCAAAAGGCCGAAACCAGGGTTTAGCTCCCAGTGACCAGGTCAATATCGGTCTCATAGGATGTAGAAATCGAGGGTTTCACGTATTGCGAAATCACCTCAAAGTCCCGGGTGTGAATTGCATCGCTATCTGTGACATTGATGCCAATGTAATGGGGGAGAGAGCGGATACCTTGCAAAAGGAGCATGGTCAGAATCCCTTGTTGTTTGAAGATTACAGAAAGATGCTGGAGCTTAATGATCTCGATGCCGTGATCATAGGTACTCCAGACCATTGGCATTGTCTCCAGATGATACACGCTTGTCAGGCAGGCAAGGATGTATATGTGGAAAAGCCCATGGCCAACAGTATCGAGGAGTGTAATCGCATGGTGGAAGCTGCTAAAAGATACAATAGAGTAGTAGAAGTGGGACAGCAACAACGAAGTAGCGAAGTATGGCAACAAGTGATGGATTATGTGCGATCTGGAGTGCTGGGTAAGATCAGTAAGGTAGATATCTGGGGCAATTTTCGATATGGTTTGGGTCCAAAGGCATCAGCAGATTCAGCGGTACCTTCGGGTGTCAATTTTGATATGTTTCTTGGTCCCGCACCTGAGCGAGCGTTTAACATTGCCCGGTATCACGGTAGTTGGAGGTTCTTCTGGGATTACGGGGGAGGTCTAGTGACGGATTGGGGCGTGCATCTTCTGGATATGGCCTTATGGGCCAGGGAGATTACGATACCTCCCAAATCGGTGGTTGCAGTAGGACATCAGTTACCTTTAGGGGATCGTATGCGTGAAACACCCGATGTACTCTCAGCGACTTTTGAGTATGATGATTACCTGATCCAGTGGGAACATTTTGCTGGAAAACAATCGGGACCCTATGATCAAAATTATGGGGTTGCCTTCATGGGCGAGCACGGAACGATAGTGGCTGACCGATCCAAATATGAAGTATTTCCTGAATACGATCCTGAGACAAAGACTGGCAAAGTAGAAAAGATTGGACCCATCAAGGGAAATAATGGTCATGCAAAGCATCCCGAGAATTTTGTGCACTGTATCAAGAGCCAGGAAAAACCTGCCTGTACCGTAGAGGAAGGGCGTGCTGTAGCAATCGCTGCTCATATGGCCAATATTGCAGTGAGATCAGGTGCGTACCATTTGACATGGGACGAGAGTCGTCACCGGTTTGATCAATCCAGTGCCAATAAATTTCTTGAACCCAAATACAGGGCCCCCTGGAAACTCCCTAAGATCTAATCTAAATATGGAATGTCTTATTTCCAAAGTCCGATAATCAACCCCATGAGGGTGAGGGCAAGAGTCATGTAGCCGGCATTGATGAGCATATACCGTGTGGATTTATGTTCAAACTGTCCGATTATAAAGATGGCCATCGCTATCCAACCAAAGCCTGTGAAGAATCCGTACATCGTACCCATCGTACCGTCAATGGATGGATCATTGAGAAAGAAGGCCAGATTATAGGACATGATCAATGCGAAGAGAAAGGACAAACCCATAATTTTAGCGGTATTGGCAGACTTTAGATCATCGTCGCTCAGTTGATTTTCTGCCTGCCATGCTTTCCCAAATAAAATGGGCGAAAACCAAAGTCCACCCAGTAGGAAGGTGGAAAGCGCTGCTACCCATACTGCCAAATGATTAATTGTCATTTCCATTTTTATTGACTTTTTCTGTGAATTTTAGTGAAATTAGCGATCCATATGCGTCTTGTGTAAGGAAAGCTCTATGAATCTGCGCGAAGCGGAAATCCCAGGTTTAAAGCGGAAGAAATCATGATTAAGCAGGCACACATAGAGATACCCAACCGTGTTACCATTGATGATCAGGTAGTTCGTCTGATTGGCATCCCCTTTTTTGGATTGGTCATACCCAGTGCAACGGGTCTAATATCATTTGACGCAGGGATGACTCTGGAAGTGGTCTTAAGTCACGTTTATTTCATTGCCATTGCTGCAACCGTCTGGCAGGGCAATCGCTATCTGGTATTAAGGTATTATCCCGTCATCTTTAAAGGTACTTCGCGTCTGCAAAAGTTTACATTGACTTTAGCCCTCAATATTTTCTATACAGGTCCCGTCGCGTTTCTAATGCTGACTCTTTGGAAAATACTCACGGCAAGTACCGTGTCTTATCAGGTCCTTTTGATTACGACGACCGTTATTGTGATTTGTGTTTTGTTTGTCACTAATATTTATGAAAAGGTTCTCTTTGCCAAACACACAGAATTGGAGCAATTAAAGACAGCAGAATTAGAAAGGGCTAAAATCCAGGCAGAATTGGAAGCACTAAAAAATCAGATAGATCCTCACTTCATGTTTAATGCTCTGAATAGTGTGTCCTATCTCGTAGACTTTGCACCCGTAAAAGCCAAGTCTTTTGTGGAGAGTTTAGCAGATGTCTATCGATATATTCTGAGAAGCAAAGAAAAAGATCTCGTCCTGCTACGGGATGAAATAGATTTTATGCAGTCATATGCCAGATTGATGTCCTTGAGACATGAAGATGCATTCGAAATAAATCTGGTGGATATTAAGGAACAGGAAAACAAATACTTGATACCTCCAGTATCTTTAATGGTGGCAGTGGAAAATGCCGTAAAGCATAATGAAGTGTCCCGTACAAACCACCTGGTACTGGATGTCCGATTTTCGGATGATTCCATTGTGGTACGTAACAAAAAAATTAAGAGGAGATTGGATCGACCTTCGACCAAGATTGGCCTACAGAATCTAAACGACCGATTTCAAAAAATAATAGGAAAGGGGATTAACCTGACACAAAGTGAAGAATTCTTTACATTGCAAATGCCGCTGTTGAAGCTTTCACATGGATGAACATTTTAATTCTTGAAGACGAACCCAAGGCCGCAAAACGTATTCTGAGTATTCTTGAGAATCAAAATCGATTTGATATTCAAGTATTGGGGGTTCTCGAAAGTGTCAGAGATGCGAGAGCCTATCTTACAGCAAACGAAAAACCTGACTTGGGACTGTTTGATATTCAATTAGCTGACGATACGACATTTGCACTCTTTGATGAAATTGAGGTAGTGTTTCCGGTAGTTTTTATTACCGCCTTTGATGATTATTTACTTAAAGCGTTCGAATATCATTCGGTACACTACTTGCTCAAACCGATCTCACAGGAAAAGCTCATGAAAGCGCTGGATAAAGTCCGGAATATTCAGGCCTTTTACCAGCCATCTGCCATTAAGGAGCTGAATGGTTCACGGCTGGAGCAAATGTTTAGTCAACGATTTGTAGTACGACAAGGTGGCGCTTATATTCCACTTTCCATTGAGGATATTGCTTATTTTTTTACAGAGCACCGGATTACTTTCGTGCGTACTATAGATGGTGAAACCTATATCATGGACTCCAATCTGTCTGAAATAGAACAGAAGTTGGATCCGGCTATTTCATTTCGTGTTAATCGACAATATCTAGTGCTCCTGGAGGCCATTACCAAGTTTAAATCCACGGTTCAGAATAAGATTGAATTACATTTAAATCCAGTGACTCAGACGCCTATATTGATCAGCAAGGAAAATGCCGTAAGATTTAGGAAGTGGATCGGGAATCTTTAAGGGTGCCAGGTACCATCAGTTTATTAATAAATAGATACGTCTCTGTATTTGAACGGTATCCGGTTTCCGGTTTCCGGATTGTAGATTGTCCATTGTAGATACCGATATAGCGTTGACCGTTTTGTTAAATAAACATATTAATAATAATCATCATATTTACCGCTGTTAGTATGTTGATAACCTTAGTCTCTCATACGCATTTGGCGTCTTCTTACCTAGGGCTCTGTGTGGT
>JBNKUI010000076.1:0-6115 GCA_050298535.1 Saprospiraceae bacterium | reverse complement strand
CGCCTAAAATGCCCCACTTGGTTTTCGGTCAGTTATCAACACATACAATGTTAGTTTAACAAAGAAAAAGAAGCAAAAAGAAAGATATATATGATGATAATAACTATATATCAATTTATTGATCTTTACTAATCTAAAGGGTTTTCGGAGTGTAACGAGAAAACAGGGGCCGGGGGTTGCGCTGAGCCACCCACACCCAACATCCATCACACCCAAACTCACACCCCCAACAACTCCTTCTCAATCCCCCCTAACTTACCTTCAATCGTCTTGAGCTCTGCGTAGAGAAGTTCTAGTGCTTGCTTTTCAGACTGCAGCATTTGATCGAACCTTTCAAAGTTGCTGTCAATCTGGTCGCGGATGAAGTCGACATATTCTTTAAGACGACTAGTGAGCTGCGCATTTAATTTATCGCGACCGGCATCGACCTCAGCTTTAAAGTTTTTCATGATTTTGCGCTTTTGAAGGCCGAGGGAGACACCGGCAAAAACGAATCCCACCGCGGTCAGGACACCTCCGGTGATATCGAACACCATCCCGTTGGTGAGAACGCTTAATATGACACCGACGGCGGCGATACCACCTCCGGTGGCGAGAGTAGGAGCCATGTTTTCACGATCGCTGAATAGATCACCTTTTTTGAAATTTTCCGATTGTTGGAGGAATTCTACAAAACGACTTTGCAGTTCGCTGAGTACTTTTGATCGTTTTTCCGCAATGTCACTGAATATTTCGGCATCATCCTTAAGGATGGTCTTGCTGGATCTGATTTTTAAATCAATGACCTGACCCATTTGCTGAATGGATTCGGCCAGATCCAGGACACGGTCATTGAGCTTTTGTTGCAATTTTCCATTAAGGTCCTCCTCCATTTCTTTAGCGAAATTAGTCAGCCATTCTTTCAGAGATTGAGACTTGGAAAATATGGAACTGAAGGATCTTTTTAATACGGACCCAAAGGATAATGCATCATTTAAGTCCTGGGTTTTTTCATGCATGGTCTGATTATAGCCGGCAATTAAATTTTCCACCAGCACATCGACCTGGTCGAAGGATATTTTCTTTTGCTGATCCAGCGTGTCCTGAATATCACTGCGGAAGGCCACATCCACTTCATATTGCTTCTGTCTAAGGCTAAGTCCGTCTTTAATTTTTGCGGCCACATTTTGCGCGGTCTGGATGCCGCTTTCCAGTTTCAGGAAGGGGGCCTTGCCTCCGGTGATGTGATCCTGAATATATTGATGCAGGGGTCGATAACCACTATTCTCTGTGTCTCCTTCCTGCTCCTGCTTAGCCGAGACCGCAAAAACAACCGGGTCCTCGATATCCTTGCTGATCGCTTGTTTACGGACACCTTCAATATTTATCTTCAGATCATTGGGCTCCATTAAATCTTTCTGTTGTAGGATGAAGATGATCTTCTTGCGCCAGTCAGCATGGATGTAATCGAAGAACTCCCATGCAGATTGGCGGTAGGGGTTCTTGGCCTCAAATACAAAAACGATCAGATCTGCTCCGGGGATGAAGCGCTCAGTGATCTCCTGATGGTGCTCGATGATGGTGTTGGTACCTGGGGTATCTACGATCGCAATTTCCTTGAGAATCTCCGCAGGCTGGTATATCCGCTTTAGGTAGGGATTGATGATTTCTTCCCGGATCGTTTCTCCATAGAGAATCTGCTGAATCGTATCCGTCATAGGGGAGGGAGCTACCTTACAGATATCATACTCCGTATCCAGGAGGGCATTGATAAAGCTACTTTTACCGGCTTTGACTTCTCCAACGATCACAAACATAAAGGGCTCTTGAATCCGAGACTGTAGATCTAAAATCGTAGTCGCCAGGCCATCATGTCCGATCTTTTGGGTGAGCTGTAGCAGGTCTTCCACCGCATCACCAATTTGTGTACGTAGGGCCACCAGCTTTTCATCGAGTATTTTCATGGCATAAAAATACGGAAGAATACTGGTCGATGGAATATGGTAGTCTTACAACCCAAATTCATCCCTCTTTCCCATATCCTCCAGATCATGTAATGACCAGTAGGGAAGCCGCTCTGAGTGCTTTAGGGTAGCGGTGGTCGTGCTGCGTTCGCCTGATATTATGGGGTAGGACTCTTTCCATCCTAAAATTTGATGGGGGAATTTCGATTCGTAGAATACCTCTAGGGTGCGATCATAATCAGGATATTCCAGCGTAAAGGTCGTTAGATCTCCTTCAAATTCAGTGCCTTCATAATTAGAGGTTGATGCCATGGCTTTGGTAGGCTGAAAATCAATATGTTTTAATCGTGCGAAAACCGTTCCGGGCAACATTGAGATTTCTCCTTTAGGTAGGAGATCGGGATTCAGTCGTATTAGATTCAGTATTTCATCTTCGGTCCAGTCAGCCTTCACCTGAAAGGAAGCATCTCCTTCTTTTTGGAAATAGGAGAATTGCTGCACTTTGTATTTACCTCCTCTGTGGTTGAGCTGCATAAAACTATGGCCACACCAATCCTGCGATGAAGTTGTCACTTTTAATGTATTGGGATATTGCCTCCTATCTACCGGCGTAAATACCGAGCTCATAATCGAATAGTCATACAATCCCGTCGTAAACCTCCGCAAGATATTTGTCTTCAGCACTGAGGTGGATTTGCCACTTCCCTGCCCTTCGTCTTTCACCTGCGCATCGGTCATGAAGTCCTCGGTCACAAATATGAGCACAGCATCCCCGGGATGTACATCTGAATATCGAGATTGACTTAGTGTGTAGGTATTTACCTCGCCTTTGCCATCATACCAGTGCTTGCCCCATGCATCATCAACCGTGGCAACCGGCACTGAGTCTCCTCCCGCATCCTGGGATGATTGATTACAACTAATAAATAGTACTACTAGGAATATCAATATGTGAAACTGTTTCATAACCGGAGTTTTTATTAGAACCTCATATCGTATCTAATAGTTTGGATTTTAAAGAGAAGTCTAAAAACAGAAGTTGCAAAGTGGGGAGTTTGAAGTCTTATGTGTGTAAATGCCTAAATAAGGTTGACCGGTTTTCAACTTGGTTTTGCGCGTGGGCTCCCCGAAGACTGCGCGACTCAAGACTGCCCGACTCAAGACTGCCACACGGAAGACTGTGCGGCTGAAGACTGTGCGACTGAAGACTGTGCGACTGCAGACTGCAGACTGCAGACTGAATACTGCCAAACTGCTCAACTGCCAGACTGAGAACTGAACCTACAACTCCCGAATCCAAATATTCCTAAAGCTGGTCGGATTATTATGATCCTGCAATCGCAGGGGCCCTTTACCGTGTTTATTCACCTGTGGAGGACCGATGTAGGGCGTAGTACCTTTGATTTCGGTATGATCTTGTATCAGTACGCCATTGTGGAAGACCGTGATGTACGGAGGGGTGGCATAGGTCGTGTCATTTTCAAAGGTAGGCGCATGATAGATGATATCATAGGTTTGCCATTGTCCGGGACCCCGGGATGCATTGACTAGTGGCATGGTTTGTTTGTAGATAGAACCCGCCTGACCATTAGAGTAAGTACGATTATTATAGCTATCGAGTACTTGAAGCTCATAGATGCCCTGCAGAAAGACACCACTATTGCCTCGGCCTTGGCCTTCCCCTTCTACGACGGCGGGAGTACGCCACTCGATGTGGATCTGTGCACTGCCAAATTCCTTTTTGGTACGGACATCACCAGTTCCTTTTACGGCAGTCATAGCACCACCTTCCAGTTTCCACTTGGCATCGGAGCCGTCCATATGGGACCATTCGTCTAGTGAGGTGCCATCCAGCAACACTATAGCATCTGACGGGGCCGTATTACCCATACCCGGGGTAACAATTGCGGGTTCGGGCTCCCATACCTCGGTGTCTTTAGGATCCAATTCCTGCGCCAAGCTACAACTGACCAGGCATATACAAAGGCTAATACTTACAAGCAATCTCATGAGTTCAACTTTTAAAGAGCATGAATATAATACATGGTGAGATATTAGGTGGGATGGCGTGTGGGATTTCTTTGGTAGCGACTCAAAAGAGCGGCAGGTAACCATAGGTAAGCTCTACTTTGGTCAGTCAAGAATAGCTCCACTATCCTTTTCCATGAGTAAGAAAAGTATTACTTTTTGGAGACCAAAAACATCTAAGTATGAGTCTGAACTCTTTTCCCCTTGTCACTTGTGGTTTCCTTCAATGGTGCGTCCTTAGATGGATCCAGCGCACTCACACTTACTTCATTCCTAAGTATGATTTACAAACCACGGTAGCAGGCTAGATGTAGAAAAAATTAGATTGTAAACGAGTTATAGTTCATTATGATGAATAAAATTTTAACAACATATCTAATTTTATCAATTCAAATAGCAATCGCAATTTTAAGCCTAAATGGAAGAATGACCTATGGCTGGGGACTTGGTGATGTTTTTTACTTTACTTGTTATTTAGGCATTTCCATAATCTTTTCTGTTATAGGAACAATCCTATTTATAAAGAAAAAGAATCTACGAATATTGAATTTATTATTTGCTGCTGTGGCCATATTCAATATTCTTCAACTAACGATATTTAGAGGAAGAGAAATGCCTTGGGATGGGAGAATTTTCATTTATTTTTAGCAAAGTATGTCTATTCAAGAAGCCATAGCAAAACTAAATTTAGGTGAATTAAGTATATCACAAATACCTCAAATAGCATTTGAGGAAGTAATGTCAGGAATTGAAAGTGAATCTCTTTTAATACTCGCAGGTATGTCTGAATCAGATAATTCGTTCGAGATAAAGTATTATTTAGATAATACAATAGACGAACTTGACATCAAATCTTATTTCGGACTTGAAGCTGCATTCATTCTTGCTAACTATTATGTAAACCCACATGTGTCCAAAACGATAAAAATGACATGGTAAGATTTACCCTACCTTAGGGTTTGCACAAATCTAAATACCATGTCACAATCAAATATAAGTCTATTTGCCCAAGCCCTTGGGTTGATTGATAGGAATATATTCAAAAGTATAGTAGCCAAGTATGATACAGACAAGCATCATAAGGGCATCAATAGTTGGACACATCTAGTGACCATGCTGTTTATGCAGTTGGCTGGGGCTACTTCGGTGCGAGACATCAGTAATGGCTTAAGAAGTGCCACGGGAAATCTTAGTCATTTGGGTGTTGGCTTAGCCCCCAGTAAATCATCGATCAGTTATATCAACCAGCACCGTACGTTCGAGGTCTTTAGGGACATGTATTTCAGTTTACTGGATCAATTGGAGCCCTCCTTGAAGAGGAAGAGGCAGTATGCTCGTCAATTAAAGCGTAAAATATTTATTATGGATGCCAGTGTTATACCGTTGAGCTTATCCTTGTTTGATTGGGCTAAGTTCCGCAAGAAAAAGGGCGCTATCAAATTGCACACGGTATTGGACTATGACACGGGATTGCCCTGTTATGCCGTGTTAACGGATGGGAAGACACATGACCTCAAAGAGGCCCAGAATGTAGTATTCCCCGCAGAGTCCGTCTTGGTGGTTGATCGTGCCTATGTGGATTACCAATGGCTACATAATTTGGACAGCACCGGTGTTTTCTTTGTTACACGTCTGAAATCGAATGCGGATATTGAGGTAGCCGAAAATTATCTGACCAACGAAAAACATGAACACATCCTAAGTGATCAGGATATCCAACTGACGGGCTTCTATAGCTCTAAAAACTACCCAAAGACCTTACGCATAGTCAAGGTATTTGACGAGGAAAATGGCCAAGAACTGATTCTGTTGACCAATAATCTATCTTGGACAGCAAACACCATTTCCCAATTATACAAGGCTAGATGGGCTGTAGAGGTCTTCTTCAAACATCTGAAGCAACTTTTTAGAGTAAAGACTTTTGTCGGTACCTCGCCCAATGCAGTACGCATTCAAATGTGGTGCTCCATGATCGCAATCTTATTGATCAATTATTTAAAAAGTAAGGCAAAGTTTAAATGGCACCTATCGAACCTCATTACCTTCTTTCGAATGAACCTATTTGTGAAAATTGACCTCTGGAAATGGGTTAATAATCCCATTATCGAAAAAGCTCATGCACCACCTCAAAATACTTTATTTTA
>JBNKUI010000075.1:0-69114 GCA_050298535.1 Saprospiraceae bacterium | reverse complement strand
AGAATCAAAATGTCACTAGGACTTACTAGAGGTAAATCTGATCAATTGGACGCTCGAAGAATTGCTGAATTTGCATATCGATTTACAGATAAACTTTCTATTTGGAGGCCAAAGAGCATAGCAATACAGCAACTCCAGAGTTTAACTACACTAAGGGACCGATTGATAAAAGTGAGAACACAATTGGAAGTGCCTATAAAGGAAGCTGCCAACTTTATGGAGGAAGATACTCTCGAACTGATGGCCAAGCCTACTGAGGCAGTTCTCAAGGCTATTGAAAGTGAAATCGAGCAAGTGGAAGTTCGAATTAAACAAATAATAGTTGAAGATTCGAGGTTAAAGAAGATGGTGAAACAAATCACTTCTGTTCCAGGCGTAGGAATCGTCACCGCGACAGAACTCATCATACGTACTAACGAATTCAAGGATTTTAAAAATGCTAAGAAACTAGCATGCCATGTTGGTGTTGCTCCCTTTGAATTCACTTCGGGTTCTAGCATTCGTGGACGTACTAAAGTAAGCCCGAAGGCACATAAAAAACTCAAAACTCTACTTCACATGTGCTCAATGTCAGCCATTAGTTTCAATAACGAATTCCAGGTATATTACCAGCATAAGGTTTCATTAGGTAAGAACAAAATGTCAGTTATAAATGCTATCCGAAATAAAATAATTCACCGAATATTCGCTATCATTCAAAATGATACTATGTATGACAAGAATTATCAATATGTATTTGCATAACCCATAGAAAACGAGGAGCCCCACCCGCAAGAATTTAATGACGCCGTCTTTTACTGTCAACGTCTTTCATGAGACTATATATTGGGACCCGGAACCTGGGACCCGATACCTGTGACCATTTTTACATGGAGACGTACTTATTTATTAATATATCCGGAAACCGGATACCGGATACCGGATACCGATCTAAGACGGAGACGATAAATCTTATTGAATAAATCCCGGCACCTGGGACCTGGGACCATTCTTACACGGAGAAGTAATAATTCTTTAGTAGAAGTTATTCCTCATCTGGCGGTACATTGATGGTTCCCCTTATTCCATTTTGCCCAAACCTGATATCTATGTCAGTCGGTTCATATCCGGCGTTACTAATAATACTCGAAATTTCATAAAATCCATTTCCATGATACTCGTACTGGATGTCTATCAGCGGATCGACTTCCCATGACAAAATCAGATCGTGTACATCGTCCAGATAGAGTTGAGCGGCAATGGGTCCAGACGCTCTCGCATTGGTGGCACCGAATATCCCATCACGATAGCGCGCACCCACAATCGAAAAGAAATCTTCACCTCCCGGTAAGATGTTCTGATAAATTATAGGCTCAGGTTCAGGTGGAATATAGGGTTCATAGAACATAACTGTATCTCCCTCGGTATAGGATGCCTTATCACCCGGATTGAGTTCCTGACGAAGGGAGTTGTCCATGGTACTGAACTCAACCAGACCTAATATATTTTCGGCAGTGGAAACCTCTCCCTCTATCTCATAGATAAATTTGGTACCCAACACCTCAATTTTGGTAGCATCCGAATATACATAGAACGGCCGATCCGGATCAGACTGGACATCAAATTCTCCCTGACCCCGCATGTGAATACCCCGTATGCTATCTTCGGTAAAATACTCTGGCTTAAGATATCGTAGCTGAGTACCTTCCTCTAACGTGACCACGCTCCCGTCAGGAAGTGGTACCACCTGACCAGAAGTATCTGCAATAATTGTTTCATATCGATCCAGTGTAAAGAACATATAGACTCCAAATGCCAACAAAATAGCGATAGAAGCGGCAGCAGACCAATGTCTCAAGAGAGGCAGACGGCGCACCTTCGCCTCCTTCTGCCCGGTAAGCTCCATGATATTTTGCCAGGCCTCATCTTTGAGAGCTCTCTTATGATCACTTAATGCATCGGATGCATCCCAGATTGTTTGCATCAGGTCAAAGTCAGCCTGGTCAAAGGAAGGATCATTCCTGATCTCCTTCTCAATACCTTTACCTTCCGATGCCTCACCGGAGATAATGTACTGTAATATCCTATCCTCTAGCTGACTCATAATACTTCTACTACACCTCCAAGACGTCTTTCAAACGCGGAAGTCGTAATGTTGTGTTATTTTTTTACAATTCAGTTTCAAATCTTTCCCTTTAAAAGTTCTTTCAATTGCATTAGTGCATTGCGCATATTGTATTCCACAGTTCGCTTAGAGATACCCATATATGATGCTATTTCATCATATGTAAGTCCCTCTTGCTTACTCAATAAAAATATTTCTTTGGTTTTAGGCTTCAACTGCTCTACAGCCCAGGCAATTTTTTCCGTAACGGCCAAACCGCCGACTTCCATATCCTGCTCTTCCGTATCAGAAATTCCTTCTGAATACTTTTCAGCATGATGTGAGGCACTTTTGGCAGATCGATAATGATCTATTAGCGTATTGCGAGCAGATTGAAAAAGATAACTCTTCAAAGAGCTATTGATCGAGATTTCGTTTCGTTTTTCCCACAGTTTGACAAACGTCTTTTGCGCAATCTCCTGACTCAAATCCCAGTCCCGAGAATGTTTATTAAGATAGTTGCAGAGCAAATTGTAGTGCTCGTCAAACAACTTTCTGAAATCCCGTTGATCTATTGCTGTGGGCGTCAATGTTCCTATTCATTTGGTCAGTCCTGACTATTTGGGAATCTCACTAGGCAAAATGATGCAGTGATTGCACCAATTGGTCCCATGTGTCAAGATTCTCCTGCAGCTCAGGGGCTGTCCAATTCATTCTATTTTGAAAGTACGGAAAAATAATCTGCTTAACCAAAGTGACGCTTTCCGGTAAGAAATATATTCTTCCCGTCCTACGCACAACGAAATCCAATGGTTTTAACATCATCTCATACTTAAAGCAGTGGTCCAACTCAGCCAAAATTAGGCGTTCTTCCATAGATCGATCTTGGTCGAGATCCAGGGCAGCCTGCCAGATCTCCCATACAGCGGGACCATAATTATGCACGAGGTAAGAGGCATACAATCCACGTAATCCCTCCTCTTTTACAGATTTCTCGAGTGTTAAGGTCTCATCTCTGACCTGCCTATCGTTAGCGAAGAATGGATCAGTCAGATATATTTCCTCCGTCTGTACTGGACCAAATGTCTTGTCATGCATCTTTTTAGCCACCAAATCCACTACGCGTTCTGCCATTTTTCGGTAACCGGTAAGTTTCCCCCCGGCAATGCTAATCAGGCCGCGCGCAGTCTCAAAGATCTCATCTTTACGTGATATCTCGGAGGCTGATTTTCCATCCTCATAAATCAGAGGTCGAACACCTGCCCAGCTGGAAATGATTTCTTCTGCTTTAAGGTGAAGGTCCGGAAAGGTAAGATTGACTGCATTGAGTAAGTATTCAACATCCTCATTTTCGACTCCGATATCGTCCTTATCACTGTTATAATATGTATCGGTAGTGCCAATATATGTCACACCCAATCGTGGGATAGCAAAGATCATGCGGTTGTCACCAGGCACATCAAAATAAAGGGAATGTTGCACGGGAAATCGATCTCGCGATACCACTATATGGACACCTTTGGTAAGGTATAACCTCTTTCCCGTCACTTTTTCATCCTTACTACGAACATCGTCGACCCAGGGGCCTGTAGCATTTACTACTACATTTCCCCGTACAGAAAACTCTCTATCGTTTATATGATCTATGCATGTAATTCCGCTGATCTTATCATCACTATAATCAAAATCATTACAGCTTGTATAATTGATCAAATCTGCCCCCTTGCGATGTGCAGTTTTCGCTACTTCAATGGTCAGTCTGGCATCGTCCGTCCGATATTCGGCATAAATGCTTCCCCCCAGCAGTTTGTCCGAAGGCAAGAGTGGTTCGATTTCAAGTACCTCCTCTTTGTCCAGCATTCTTCGCTTGTCTTCACCTTCGACATCTGCCAAAAAATCATAAATATAGAGTCCAATAGAAGTCATCACTCTTCCCAGAGATCCACCTTTAATGAGAGGCAGTACCATTTTTTCCGGAACCACGATATGGGGAGCGAGATCATGGAGGATGGCTCGTTCTTGGCCGACTTCCTTTACCAGATTAAATTCAAACTGCTTTAAATATCGAAGGCCGCCGTGAATCAGTTTTGTCGATTTACCACTGGTACCTGAAGCAAAATCACCTTTTTCCACGAGACAGACAGACATTCCCCGAGTCACTGCATCCAGTGCAATTCCTACACCCGTTATTCCTCCTCCGATTACAATCAAATCGTAGTGGGTACTCCCCATTTTCTTGATCATCGAAGAGCGATCTTTTGATGAAAAACCTATTCTTTTGCCCATCCCAACGTTCTTTTTACTGCTTTGTTCCAGCCATCATATCGACGTTTACGTTCCTCTTCATTCATTTGAGGTTGAAATACATGATCGATAGCTCTTACGGTCGCAATATCTTCTTTTGACCAAAACTTTACGGCCAATCCGGCCAAAAAAGCAGCCCCCATAGCCGTTGTTTCAACTACTCTAGGCCTTTCTACGGGTGTCCCCAGGATATCTGCCTGAAATTGCATCAAGTATGCATTAGCTGTTGCTCCTCCATCCACATTCAATTGTTCCAGTTCTATCCCGCTATCTTTCTGCATGGCCTCCAGAATATCACGCGTCTGAAACGCCAGAGACTGTAGCGTAGCTTGCGTAATTTCAGCCTTTCCGGTATCTCTGGTCAATCCAAAGATGGCCCCCCGTGCATACATATCCCAATAGGGAGCACCCATACCAGCAAAAGCAGGTACAACATAGACGTCATGATCGGGATTCGCTGCCATGGCCAGTGCTTCGGATTCACGAGCATCCTTAAAAAAGGTCAGACTATCTCGGAGCCACTGAACGGCCGCACCCGCTATAAATACACTTCCTTCCAATGCATAATGAACTTCATCATCCAATCCCCAGGCGATGGTGGTCAGTAATCCCGAATCAGATCGGGAAGGCTCGGTACCTGTCTGCATGAGCATAAAGCATCCCGTGCCATATGTGTTCTTAGCGGTACCGGGGGTCAGACACTGTTGTCCAAACAATGCAGATTGCTGATCTCCTGCGATTCCTGCGATCGGAATTTTTACTCCATTGATTTCGAAGTGTCCGAAATCAAATGATGAAGGTTTGACAGTTGGCAACAACCATCGCGGTATGTTGAGCTTATCCAGTATCCATTCATCCCATTCCAAATCGTAGATGTTATACAGCATGGTACGACTGGCATTGGAATAATCCGTGATATGCTGCTGACCTCCCGTCATATTATAGATCAGCCAGGTATCGATGGTCCCCATAGCCAACTGTCCTGCCTCTGCCAGCTCTCTGGCACCCTCAACATGATCGAGTAGCCATTGTACTTTCGTGCCCGAGAAATAGGAATCTACGACCAATCCAGTCCGTCTTCTAATTTCATCTTCCCAGCCAGCATCTTTTATGGATTCACAGTAGGGAGCAGTTCTCTTATCCTGCCAAACGATTGCATTATAGATGGGTCTACCAGAGCGTTTATCCCAAATGACGGTAGTTTCCCTCTGATTAGTGATCCCAATACCGGCAATTTCAACAGCAGAAATACCAGTGTCCCGAACCACCTGATCAATCATGTCAAGTTGGACCCTGACAATCTCTTCAGCATCATGCTCGACCCAACCTGGCTTAGGAAATATCTGAGTAAACTCTTGCTGCGCAACACCTAGGATTTCACCGCTGTGATCAACAATCAAAGCTCTACAACTTGTAGTGCCCTGATCGATGGACAATATGTATTTGGAAGACATTCTAGAAGTAATTAATCGATTAAAAAGTAATGGGCAGAATATACATCTACTATACAAGATCACATAGCTATTCAGAAGGAAATTCAACAAAGCGGCCTTCGGGCCAATAGAAAATTTTGAGTATTTTGAGCGGAATACAATAATAATATAATGAAGAGAAGATCATTTATTAAAGCCTCTGGTATTGCAGCCGGGGCAGCAACTGTATTACCGAATCAAATGGAAGCAAAGTCAGTAAACAAGCTATTCGCCAAGAAGCGGGTGGTACTAGTAGGCTGTGGTGTTAGGGGCACATCTTTCTGGGGACGAAATCTCGTGCAACGCTATAGTGATATACTGGAATTTGTAGCACTGGCAGACATCAACGAAGGGCGCCTGAAATATGCGTTGGAATACATGGGTGTGGATTGCCCTACCTATGTAGACTTCGATCAAATGATGGAAGAGATCAAGCCAGAAGTTTTGATAGTAACTACAGTAGATGCGACACATCACGAATTTATCATTAAAGGTCTGGAAGCTGGTATCCAGGTGATTACCGAAAAACCAATGACCACGGATGAGATCAAATGCGATGCTATTCTGGATGCTGAGAAAAAGTCCGGTAAACAAATCATAGTGGGATTCAATTATAGATGGTCCCCTCATCATACCCGCATGAAGGAAATTCTAGCGAATGGTGAAATTGGAAAAGTAACTTCCGTGGATTTTCATTGGTATTTAAATACCTACCACGGCGCCTCTTATTTTAGACGGTGGCATGGTATTATGGATCAGGGTGGATCCCTGTGGGTGCACAAGGCTACACACCACTTTGATCTACTGAATTGGTGGCTGGATTCTGACCCTGTTGAAGTCAGTGCCTATGGAGAGCTAAATCACTACGGTAGTAATAACGAATTTAGAGGTGCCAATTGCCGAAATTGTGCGCACACGGATAAGTGTAAGTTCCATTGGGACATCCTAAAAAGCGAAAGAGACACAAAGCTCTATGCTGAAAATGAAAAATACGATGGGTATATCCGTGACAACTGTCTCTGGCGACATGAAATCGACATATACGATAAGATGTCAGCACAGATAAAATATGCAAATGGTGTGCTGGTGAATTATTCACTTACCACCTATTCTCCCTACGAAGGCTATACCATTGCTTTCAATGGAATGAATGGTCGTATGGACACCTGGCAAGATATCCCATGGCGCGAAAAAGAACGCATGGCCCAACAGGCTATGCACGCGGCCGAGATGGATCAGACAAAAGCCGAGGAAAACGAAGCATATCGTGAAATCATGTTGATGAAGAACTGGGAAGACTATCAGCAGATCAAAGTGCCCACTCCTAGAGGCGGACATGGGGGCGGTGACTCACGTCTTCAGGATAAGATCTTCAAAGATCAGGGTACCGATGACCCACTCCAGCATGCTGCGGGTAGCCGGGATGGAGCTATGTCAATTTTGATTGGTATTGCTGCTCGAAAAAGTATTCAGCTAGGGCGGCCCATTCGAATCAGTGAATTGACAGACATTGAACCTATGGCAGTTCGACCCCGATACTTCAAGGGTGTCAATTTCTAAGAAAAATAGAAAGACTTTTATCATAGAGGTGCGGATGATCTTCGCACCTCTTTTTATGCCTACTAATGAAATCAAGATAAAATGCTCAGACCTAATCGTCCTACCTTGATCTCAACTAAAAACTACTATTCCCGATAACTAGGGTGCTATAGCCAAACCGGAGTGAGGTTTGGTAAATAAATTATGGCTATGTTCTATATCCTAATTCTATAAGCATGCGAACCCGGAGTAACCTTGAGTATTGGTAATATTTGTTCATATTATAGGCCAACCAAACAAGTTGCAATGAGACTATCACTTTTCCTTCTGTTATCCTTTGTTCTATCGATCCATATTTCTGAGGCTCAGGAGTCGGATGTCACACAGGATTCGCTGGTATACAAAGTGATCGACAACCAGGAGTTGATGGTAGATATGTTTCATCCCGCTGTGCAAAATGATGCAAATAAGCAGGCGGCCATTGCACTATTCCATGGTGGAGGTTGGGCCTTTGGATCTCCCTCAGAGTTTCACGAAGCATGTCGGCGATACGCCCGAAAAGGATATGTGACCTTCTCATTTGAATACCGACTATCCATCAATCCGGATGGCACCTATCCTAATCCTGACATTACACCGATCGAGGCAGTCAAGGACGCACGATCTGCCATCAGATGGTTAAGAGCACATGCCGATTCCCTAAATATAGATTCCGAAAAAATCGCAGTGGGAGGTCAGTCAGCAGGTGGACAATTAGCTTTGTCTACTGCCTTACTTGATTCCATCAATGAAGCGAGTGACGACTTGTCGATCAGCCCCGAACCTAATGCCCTCTTACTTTTCTCAAGTAATGTCAATACTTTAGAGCCCTGGATTGAAATGCTACTGGGAGAGCGCAGAAAAGAAATATGGTCCATCTCTCCTTACCACCATCTTAAAGAGAATATGCCACCTGCTATTGCTTTTCATGGTAGGGATGACAATCAGGTTCTCCCTTACATCGTCCACTTCTTCGCAGCAAGGATGAATAAATTGGGTAACTGCTATAATCTCCACTGGTATCCCGATCGGAAACATTATCTCGGAGAAGGTAATGAAAAATATGCCCGTTATTTTGATGAAGAAATACTGGAACTGACCGATGCTTTTTTGGAAGAATTTGGGTTGTAGTTTGGTGTGGGTGTGTGCATGGGTGTGGGTGTGTGTATGGGTGTGGGTGTGACTTACTCTAGACTTTTGGTTGGCAGGAAAAGCAAGGCTGTGGTCTCTTCATTCTTAACTTCCTGGGAGTCATAGCTTAAAGCGAAGGTTACCATCTTCACTCCAAAAACCAAGGAATTCACCTGTAATTCAACCCATTATCAATAAAGAAGCACTAGCAAATTCATTGGCTCCCGCTTTTCTTTGGCGAAGCGAAGGCAAAACAGGTAAATCTTCCCCATGAACTTCAGTCACCACAGGGGCTAGGGTCTTCCCCTTTTAAACTTAGCACAACCCCTGTCCTCACTGGCAACGATAGCTTAAAGCTGAAGCTTACCTCACTCTTGACCCGAGTCCTTAGTCATAGACCTTATCAGCTGCTTTCTCCTCAAACCAATCGAATCTCGCCTTATTATCTGATTCAACACCATTAGAAGTTGCATATGGCCCATGTACTATGCCGACAAAACCTCCAGCAGATTCAGTACTAAGGATGGTAGCATCTACATCAGTGATCAGCGATTTTATATCATCTTCAGTGCCATAGAGAAATTCTAATTTACTCCCGCGGGAGGTTGCCTGCAATATCAGGTCACTATCCTCACTGGGCAATGGCGCAGATTGCAGTAACGATTCTTCTCCCCTATTGATTTGATACAGGCTGACTACCGGTTCACCATCACTCAATTCTTTGCAGAGGAAGTAATGATGACGTTCGTTCTGCACGAGCAGCAAGCCTGCCTGCTCAGATGGACCGGCGGGATTAAACGACATCTTTGTTTTCACCTCCCCATAGTGATATTTCTGTCGTCTCCCCACAAAGCTGGGATTTCCCCTACCTTTTATCGTCTCTGGCCTTACATCAATTTCTAAATATCCATCTGATATTCGATACCAATCCTCTCTGGGATTCCTAACAAAGACCCAGCTCATATGCAAATCATTAAAATCATCTCTGAGTGTGTAGTGACCATTGTGTGGTCTTGTAGCTTCTGTAACCATGGGAGATGCAGGTCCCGGATAGCTAAATTGAATTTCATCAAAATCAGGATTAATAACCGGCCAATCATTAATCCACTCTACCGGGGCAATAAATGTTTCACGTCCAATATTGAAATGCAATCCTTCATATGGACGGGTAGCGAGAAACACAGCCCACCAGCTGCCATCAGGAGCTTGCACCATGTCTGCATGCCCCGCACAACCCACTGGATTCGCTCGATTGGGATCCAGATGACGTTGAGTCAAAATTGGATTATCTTCGTAGGGTTCGTAAGGGCCCTTGACTGACTTACTACGAAAGACAACTTCCGAGTGACCCCAGCTTGTACCACCCTCGGCGCACATTAGATAGTACCAATCATTAATCTTATAGATATGAGGGGCTTCAATCCAAATAGGTTCTTGTGAGATATCACTACCACCATCCACAATGATTTCGGGTTCTGATGTCACCTTCAACTCATCTTTGTCAAAGTCCACAATTCTAATAGTTCGATGCCCGCTATACAGGGACTCACCATTAGGAGGCCCGCTGTTGAACACTATATATGCAGAGCCATCCTCTTCAAAATAAATACTGGGATCTATACCCTGCATTTCGGGAGTCCACACAGGATCAGACCAGGGTCCCCTGGGATCTGTCGCTGTAACCACAAAATTGCCTTTATGATCAATATTCGTGCAAATCACATAGAATGTACCGTCATGGTAGGATATAGCGGGAGCAAATAAGCCTCGTGTAATGCCCTGGCTGTCTAGTTGCAATTGCTCATTGCGGTCCAGCACATGCCCAATTTGTTCCCAGTTAACCAAATCATTGCTATGGAAAATGGGAAGGCCTGGAAAATAGGCAAAACTGGAATTGATCAGGTAGTAATCATTTCCCACCTGACAGATGCTGGGATCCGGATAAAATCCACTCAGAATTGGATTTTGAATAGTTGCTGCCTCCACAGATTCGGATGGTACACTGCCCCCATCGTCACAGCTATTAAATAATATACCTAAGACGAGGATAAAAAGGAATAAGTAACTATTTTTTTTCATTTTCTGATTATTTGAATTTTATTTACTGAGATACGATCTGCCAACGAAAACATGCTCCACCCTTTCGATCTGGACGGGCACCGCGTGCGTCAGCAGAGCACAAGTTATTTGAATTGGGTTGTACAAATAAATAGCGATGCGAATAAAGTGACATAAGCATCAAATCATCCCGCAGCATATCCTGCCATTGAAAAGTAGATGCTGCACCCTGATCATCTGTCTCGATCCGTACCTCCGCAATACCCGCAAGTCCTTGTACCGTGACAAATCCATGGGTCGATACAGACTGGAGCGCAACTCTCCCCTGACCACGATCGACGACCTTAAATAAAGAGGCATCACCTTGAGCCAATGGACTATCTGCCGGTACGGGTCTTAGTAGGTTTTTATAATTGACCAAAACCAGACTATCGGCAATATTAATTAAACGAATATTTTTATCAAAAGGAATGGGACGAGTTAAAGCCTTAAAGCGTGGCTCTTCCAAATGGAAATAATTAAAATCAGCATACCCTCCTTCTACACCTTGTTGATTAAAATTAAATAAGGCATATCGGGTTCCCTGAAAGGTCTTTAATTGATAGGGCATAAGAATTT
Source organism: Saprospiraceae bacterium (assembly GCA_050298535.1). GTDB lineage: Bacteria > Bacteroidota > Bacteroidia > Chitinophagales > Saprospiraceae > JABDMH01. Next base: position 57,870 of record JBNKUI010000075.1, on the reverse strand, counting down.
CTCCGCCAATTTCAGTAAACTTTTCTCCATCCAAGCTATAACTCATCATGGCTTTGTCCTCCTCAAAATCACAATCAACCTTAAGCCAGACGATGTTCTGCTCGAGGGGATTTCGAATAAATTGTTGTCGCTGCTGGTCGTGAAATACTAAGGTCTTTCCGAAGCCTGACATTTCTATCCCCAGCCATGCATAGGGTAAGTTGAGGAGGGCAAGTCCTGCAACATCTCCATTTCGCAGACCCGCAACATCCAATTCAACAAGACCAGAGGATTCAGGCCCCACACCCCGTTGTGTCAGTGTGTTCCTTGCCATCCAAAAAGAGGGAGCCGCTAACGCATGCAGCCGCAGATATCCCGGGCGTTCCTCCAATGACCATTTATTTTCGACTGGCACATGATTCCATTGCCACGCATTGGCCAGCACAGGTCCGTCAAATTCATCATCTTTTTGGAAAGGTGCCCTGGGTTCTGATTCATTTCCTGTATTAGGTTTTATCCAGGTTCTGGGTGATCGTGTAAGATTGCCTTCCAGGCCCAGCATGGGCCAGTTATCTACCCAAGTGACAGGAGAGAGTGCGGTGACTCTGCCAATAGCATTAAAGTCCATCATCGACCAGCCCCACCATTCACCAGTCTGCGTTTCCACAATGCCTCCCTGATGCATGGGTATGCATCCCACGTAGTTTGCAGGATATTCTGTTATCGCATACGGAGGACCACTTCGAGTGTTCCAGATCCTGCCTTTTTGGGCTATTCCCATGTTTTCCTCGGCACTGATGACTTTGATTTCATAGGGACCCTCAGGATGACTGGAACGAAGACAAACCTGGTAGCAAGCTGGATCGTAATTCGTATTCGTAATAAAGTATTTTCCATCGATCTTATAAAAGTGACATCCCTCTCCTGCTCCACGACCTGCCTCAACAATCACTCGCGAGCTACCAGGGATTGTATCAAGCAGATCCTTCGTTAGCTCCACTAGTTTTACTTCATCGTATCCCCATACCGCATAGATTTTTCCGTCATCATCAAATAAGACGGAAAGGTCATGCAGGCCGACCTTCATCTGTTGATGTGTCCAGGGACCCCGTGGGTCGGTGGCTGAGAAAAGTTGGGTACCGTGTCCATTTACATTGGAAAAAATATAGAAAGTGTCATCATGATACCTAATGCAAGGTGCCCAGATACCCCGCCCATAAAATTCCTTCCCTTCCTCCAACCTTAATTCAGGCCCTAGATCGAGGCGCTCAACGGCGTAGCTTAGGAGCTCCCAATTTACCAAATCGACAGAGTGTAAGATGGGTAAGCCCGGCATGGTATGCATAGTCGTGCCTGTCATGTAGTAATCATCTCCTACCCGTATCAGATCCGGATCTGAAAATTCTTCATAGAATAGGGGATTCGAAAAGGTCCCATTGCCATTATCTGCCATCCAGGTATGCATAATACTACTTGATTGCCCCATCAAGCTCGAAGTGGCGAGAGATAGGGTCAGGACGATTTGTCCGAATGATGAGAAAACCGGCCAATTCATACAAAGCATAGACTTAGCTTAAGATCTCTAATATACGATCCAGAGAATAGATTCGTGTATGATTTACAATTATGATTACTTGAGTGAATGTGAGAGTGTGGATTGTGGTAATGACTATATCGATGTATACCACCAATAGAAAGAGATCTGCTTTGTCGTGCGAGTGATGTCGGAACTTGGATGTCAAAAAGCTGGGGCAGCAGTTTCAGACTATTCGCAATCCAGCCATCTTTGCATATAGAATCTACCAACCAAATAGATCATCTTTTGTCTTCGCAGACCCTTCATCTGTTGGCTTAATTTTTTATTGAACCTTTTTGAAATCGAAGTCAATGTCGTGCATACATTAAATATCTTCTCCCACACCTTTGGACGTGTATATCAGTCTGAGAAAATACTCGGAGGAGTCTTTCATCTTGGGCGTTTCAATGTCTAGTGGCCTATTCAATGAGTGCAATCTGTGTCCATAAAGTATAAGTAACAGGCAGGAAAATCAACTGTTTCTACAGTGTATTTTTCATACTAATTTAATAATTCAACAGGTAATTCTGATATCGTTCTTATTCTGATCTCTTTATAAAAAACTTCAGCACCTTCTGACTGTAATTGAATTTTACCTCTAGTCAATGGGATCTCATTACCATTTTCCTCAATTTGAGATGAATTATATAATGCCATATTTTTTTGCCCATTGATTACATGAATTGCTGTTCCGTCAAAACAGTAGAGATCAATGGTATTCCATTCACCCGATGGATTTTCAGCATCCTTAGATTTCACAGCATGCCTGCCACGATCAATTGCAGGAGAAAAATGCAATAAATCACCTTGTGGATCATAGATGAAATTATCTTCTTCAACACGTACTGGAATATCAAAGGTGGCGCCGGCACATCCCCAATAATCTCCTGTGTCTCCCTCTTGTATTTGAAACTCCTGGGAACGCATCCAAAATCCACCATCCGCCCCATGATCTCCCACGGCATGATACAAAAGGCCACTATCCCGAGGACCATTCTCCTTTGGCGGATATTTCTTCTCACCCCACTTGAACTGTACTTGCAAGTGGTAATTTGAAAATTCCCTTTGAGTTGACAAGCCTCCAAAACGCTTTCCCGAAATATGAATTACAGCCTCTCCCTCAATATTGGACACTGAAAACACTTCTTCTGGGTCATTATTTAGGCCTAACACCGGACCTTTACTCCATTCACCTCCTTGAAATGCCGGACCAATATAGGTGTCCCAATCCGATATATCCTCGCCATTAAAAAGATACTCCCATTGATAATCACCATCTTGCGCAACACAACTAATGGTAAACAAGATCAACCAGATGCTAATGCAAGCATCTCTGCTAACTAGATAAATACTTCCCATAATATGCAGAAATTTGTAAAAACAAGAGCCCAAAACGAACTCCGCCAAATCATATGTGACATAGAATTCTTAACATAGACAATTCCTAATTACCACTAATAAAGATAATAAAGAAAGAGTCTTTTCAACTTACAATTCCGCCTGAATGATTGAAACCTATTTATTGTCTTTTGATGACAACCATGACGAAATACAGCGAAACTCCCCAAATCCAACGTTCACAAACAATCTGTACCATGCAGATTTGCTACTAACTTGATGCCCATACCGTCTGCAATTGGCGTAGAGTTACAAAATGACTCCAGCTTTATACTATCCTTTAATAAATCACATCTCTTGATCTCCACTAAACCATTCAAGAAATCTGGGTCTTGGTCATATACAGTGGGTTTCGTGCACATGGAGTGAAATCATGTTGTATGGTAACCATGGTGTAAATGGTAGCTTGGTTTAATATAGGGTTAGCTAAAGAATTGGATTGTATTACTCCAGATGCCTCCGGCGGCCAACTTTTTGCAGAAAAAGTTGGGCAAAACTGCCTGCTGTCAGCCTTGGTCGGTCACACTATATGCTTTTCCGCTATGCTCTATAAACTCGCGCATCTTACTCCCCTGCAATTAATTCTCCGAGGTTAGATATTGCAGGTTCTCCGCTCTACTTCCTAGTTCGGCTCATACAGTATAGAGCATGGCCGCTGCAAAACATAGGTGTGACGCTCGCCCAATCCTGAAGGCAGGAATCCAATACATAAAAACCGGCCAAAATCTTAAAAAAATCTATCCCTAATTCCTTAAACCCACTGTATATGGCTAATAGCCAGAAATCTTCAATTCAGTGTTCAGACGCTTAGGTCCTATTCGCCATCTCCTGGCGCTGAATACCCAACAAGTACTCACCTAACATCACGATAACTTTGGCTTCTCTGACAACTTCCTAAGGGGCTTTCCCTCTGCAGCCCGGATCAGTACCTCGTCCGAATCCTCCCATCGAGTATTGAACAACCGATCAAACACAGACGTAATGAGACCGTAGTTCTTTATATATCTGGCATGATGCATGGCATGATATGAAGGAGAGTTAATTATATATCCCATCAAACTGAAAGGATATCGAACACTTCTAAACTCAATATTGGAATGCCCCAAAATATTGGTAGCAAAATAAAAAGTATAATAGGCACAGAATCCATGGAACGAGAAACTGAAATAGTGAGAGTAAACGGCGGCAAAACTCACAATTCCAAAAGAAAAAATTGTCTTCTCAAGCAAGGAAAAAGATACAGCGGACCAGGGATTTGTAATATGCGACCTATGATGCTCCCGATGGATGCTTAAAAGAAATTTCAGGTGCATCGCTCGGTGCGATACATAATGCCAAAACTCAGTCCACCAGAACACAACAAAGAATGTAATCAAAATGGTCCAGATGTCCTCACTAGTCACATTGAGCATTCCAGTAGCCAGGAATAGCAGAATAATTATAGAATGAATCGGTGTTGTCATCAATCCATTCCGAAATTCAACTTTCAATTGACGTTCACTTGGTGTCAATGCATAGATTTTCTTAATAACTTTCGTTCGCTTGGTATACAGGCTATACAGAAAGATAAGTATGTGATTAATAAACACCAATCCTACAAGCCAAATGACCTGATACTTTTCAATAGGTTCTAAATCAATCATCAATCAGTGGAACTAATAAACCCTCTTGGAATATTTTCTTAGTCAAATCAAGATACAAATATCCTCTTATCGTGACAAATCACTCACGCCTTATCCTCAGTCTCGACTGTCCCGGAAATAGAGATCGCACGGGTCGTAAACTGGACCAGCTCCTGCAACCGAAACGGAGTAAGCCTTATGACATATCTGAGATCCTTCCTCATCATGCTTAAATAGATTAATACTGAGTGCACCATTATCAAGAATCGATTCCAATACAGCCACCCTCGAGAAGAGAATTCAAGATATGCCACGTCAGACAACCTATCAAATACCCATTCACTGTACTTCCGCACTAATAGATTTTATTCTATTTTCTTTGATTCCAAGGATTGACGTATTGAACGATACTGCCATGTCATAAAAGATTGTAAGGATTGTAAGAGATAGACATACGGGTATTCATACTTACAGGTAGAAAGAGTCTAAGATCAGTCTTCAATTGAAACCTCAACCAAACCATTCAAAAATTCTTCAATACGATCTTCGTACTCTTGAAAAAGGTTCTCACCCGTATAGGTTAAAAACTGAGTGGTTCCGGCAGGACTGGAATAGTAGTAGCCATAATAAATAAATCTTGCCCCCTGTATGGTACCTGCCATTTGCATCATCAATAGTTTCAAGCCGTTGACTGTCCTGTATTCTTCTTTTATCACACGAATATCAGGAGCAACACTTCTTGCATTGTCTATTGCGATCCCTTGAAGCGTTTCAATGGGGATAGAAATCTTTTCAGAAATAAGCATGCCATATAAATCATCGCCATTCCGCTGAAATTGAAATTCAGCAGGTTCTCCCTCTTCTCCTCTGTTAAAAGTCCAATTTTTCGGATTTATCCAAACTCCCGCATTTGTCCGGGTACTTCTTACTAAAAAAGTAGCCTCGTCACCTTTTACAAAAAGTTGATCGTTTACAGGTATTTCCTCAGCATCATTTAAACTATCAATAAGATATCTCCAGGTCCCATCTTCATATAGAATCACTTCTTCGCCCGTATTTGTGATAGCATTGATCTGTCCCCATAACATACCCACAGACTTGATCAATATCAAAGTAATTACTACCTGCTTCATCTCTTTTGATTTTAATATTTAAAACTAGTCAATTGATTTCATTAATTCAGGGGCCAATCTCATAAAGTTGTTTGTCAATTGACCCTGAGTAGAAATATTGCTAGAAAAATCAACAAACAAGAAGTCAATGCCATAAATTGTGGTAAATCTTTGCACTTCTATTTCCCTTCCCTAAGGTGCAAAGATACAGCCAAGATTTATTAATCTATCGATCGTGTCACCAAGAATTAGGACATCGATTTATGATTATTCCTTTTTCTCAGATCTGCTAATGTCCGAATGATATAATACCCCCACATAAAAGTTCGGATCTACCTCTATCTTTCCCTTTTCCAGGTCCATGTATTGATTCGTCCAACCAGTCTTCGGGTATATCCATTTTTCATGGCCCTCTACAAAAATTCTTATTGGCATATTAAAGTCCTCAACTACATTGACCCATCGGTATACTATCTTTGAATCATCGTAATAATATTCCAGAGTAGGAATCTGTACAGTTCTCAAATACTGATCAAAAAACGGCTTCAAGTCTTTTCCCACTTATGTAGAAAATAGGTGAAAGTGTATCATGATTCAGAAGATTGTTCCCTTTTTTATCCTTAAACAGTCAATACCCAAAAAATGGTGGAAAATCTTTCATTTTTAGTTCCCTGGATTGGTGCTGACGTAAGAGCAATGGTTATTATAGTTTGGAGTAATTTACATTTCTTCTTAAATCATAATGAGATCCGTATACTGCCTTGATTATTGCCACAAAATGGTGGAAAATCTTTGATAAACGTTCATTTAATTCAACCTTCCCTTTTGCCAGGTACGTGACACCAGCGGCTTACTGGCAGCCACTATGACCTGAAGCATAAGAGCGATGCATATGAGGATCACGATTTCAAAGTTTGTCAGGAGTGTGGCTCCATAAACGATTCTCTGCGATTGATCGGTAAGGACCTGACCTTCCTTGATTTGAATATTGGATAGGTTGCGGAGGTTGGACAGAGCCAGACTAAAGCTTCGATCAAACTCAGCTTTCATGACCTGCATGTTTTCATCCGAGTGCAGATACCGATCTTCCAAAGCTTGAATCGAGACTATATTGCCTTTGAACTTTTTCAAATGCATCTCTTCTTCCTCCGTCAAATAGGTCTTGTCATAGTATTCCAATAGCTCAGCAATGGCTTGATTATGCTTCTCAACTTCTGACTGATAATGTGCCAAGCCTAGCTCCGAGAAGTGGTCGGATGCCAGTTTCTTCTGATATAGGTGATCTGAGATCCTGTAGATATAACTTTCCACCACCAACCGATCATTGAATACCGATGAGAATGAATTGCCCAGTCTATCAATATTGTGTTTACCCATAAGAGCGGTGATCAACACAATGACACAAACGACACCCAAGAGGGCGGCGGCCTTAAATTTTTGCTGAATACTATATGCCCACTTCATAATCTCAGATTCTACTTTGCCTGTTCACATTAAGTTAACAATACTAACGAAAGAACGCAAGCCTAACGATACGTGGCTCATGATTTTGAAGTGGGTTTTGGGTTTCGATTCCATACAATTAGAAACGATCGAGAAGTCAAGTTAGGACTGCGCGTATTACTATTGAATGATTTGATACACACTAATCTTCCCTGCTCTCCCCTTGACTCTTACTTCACCCCAGGGCTCCGTTGACACCAGGTCTCTTGATCTATCATAGACAGATTCACTGATCAGTATCATATTCGAATGATCAGAGGATAAGGTCTCGATACGCTTGGCCGTATTGACCGCGTCTCCGGTGATAGCATAGGTAAGTCGGACATCCGATCCAAGATTACCCGCGATTACGGGACCATAATTTAACCCTATACCGACCGACAGTTTATCACTTAAAATGTGGGAGAGATCCTCATTGATAATCTTCAGCTTCTTGATCATTTCAATGGCACAATAGACAGAGGCGAGCACCGGATCTTCAATAGGTGTGGGCGCTCCAAAAGTCACAAAAATCTCATCCCCCGTAAATTGATTAATAACCCCATCATACATCTTTACCACCTCTGCCATACGAGAATAATAGGCGTCAAGTACTTGAACTACCGCCTTTGGATCCAGGCTTTGGGCTATCGAGGTAAAGCCGCGAATGTCACAAAATAGTAAAGCCACATCTAATTTCAACCCTTCCTTAATGTCTTTCTTGGTATTAGATAGCGCTTCCTTTACCACCGTTGCAGGTACGTATTTGGTAAAAAGCTTCAAGGTTGCTTTCTGCTTCTCCGTGAGCGCTTGTAGTTTAATATTGGCTTTCTCGATTTCTTTTACTCGCTTTAATTCCCTTATCCTCGTTTTTTTCAGTCGTTCTTGGATCTCGACATTTTCAGTAACATCAGTTTGTACCGCCAGCAATCGATCAATTTGTCCATCGGGACTAAACACGGGTGATATCGACCACTCCATAAAGAACTCTGTTCTGTCCTTTTTATAGTTAATGGTCTGTCCCTTCCAAACGCCTCCTTTAGCGATTGTACTTCTTAAATTGTCAAAGATGGTAAGGTCTGTCTTCGGTCCCTGAAGAATCCGGGGATTCTTGCCCATCACTTCTTCACGAGTCCATCCCGTCATCTTCTCGAACGCTTTGTTTACATATAGTATATGTGGTCCTGGAAAATCCAAATCCGGCGTAGTAATGAGAATACTACTTGTCAAAGACTCCAGTAGTAACATAGATTCATCCGTATCAGATTGCAGGTCGCTCATCGAAAACTAAGTTATCAATTTACCGGCTAATTCAAAGCTTCTAAAAGGTCTGACTGATTCACGATTCACTTACCATATCATTTCGTGCGATCGATACCCATGGAGGAGCGTCATCGATTTCTTGCCTAAGAATGAGATTTAGCTGTGCCGTATGATGTTACATGCCGAATATTATAAAGCAGCATTTCGAACATTGAGTAGTCCTTATATTCATTGATCCATCGGGAGGTGGCCATTTCATCTGTAAATTCTTCAATAAGCGCATAACATTTCGACCTACAATGCCTAAGATAAGCTAGCATCTCCACCTTACTGTATAGTTTCTCTGGCATCTCACCAGAGGGGTTAAATTCAGAGAGGATGTAGGGTGGCGGTGGTGAAAATCGGCAGGATTTTTTGTTAGATAGTAATCCAACCAGAACAAACATTGATAGGCGATGTACCAAAATTTGATTCTGAACTCCAAACATTTTCTGGGCATAGATTTAAAGCATTTTCTAACATATCAATGCTGGCGCCAAACTGCCTCCAGATTTCATTTTTCAGTGCTTGAATCATTTGTACAATTTAATGGTGAATGATATCAAGGTCATTGAAGTAAATTTCATTATGCCTAGAAATGTCATTTAGCTAACTACTCTATACACTACCAGAAATAAGGCTAAAACAAAAATCGAAGTAAATATCTGTTTATTATATTTTGCCAGCCAGTTCGGTAAAAAAATATCAAAGTTGTCTTTTTCAGAATCTGAGTAACGCCTGGCTATGACTGTCAATGGACAGAACATTTTGAAGATCAGTAGTATGATACCCTCGGTAAGGACAAATCCGATACTGATCCAGGTGTACAGATTTACATTATCGCTAATCCCTGACCATAAAACATAGAATATCACCACCACAAAGAAAAGCCAGATTATGGTATGAGCAATTTTAACTACCAGGAGCTTATTCTTAGGTCTCATATCATCTATTCAATTGTGTTCAACTCAGCAATATTCTGATCCCTATACAACGTATGAAAACATCCAGCCGCTATGCATCCCATCAGTGAGAAAACGGCCAGCATCCAAAACACATCTTGATGTCCCTCCGCTCCGGGGGCACTATCCAGGAAGTATCCTATAAGGGGTCCGGCAAATATATCAGGTGTAAAGCCCACCACTGATACCAGGCCTACGGCTGTACCGGTCAAAGCCAGTGGAATGCGTGCACTTTCCATCACCGCAAAATAGAGTGACCGCCCCGCATATACACCTGTCGTCACTACCAGTATGGAAAAGAAAAACAAAGCGGTAGTAGCATCCGATATGATACTCGTTGCAAAAAGTAATGCTCCAATAAAGGAAACCACAAAACTGAGGGCCAGAGACAAGGTTACATACATCCGATCCGCCAGCAGGCCTATCGACACTCCAATGACGGGACGCATAAATAACAATAAGGTACCCACTCGCGCTGATTGTACCTGATCATACAACATGACATCCTGAGCGTACAAAGAAAAGACATCAGTAATCTTGTACCCCACGTAGGCACATAACACAATAATCATCATCAACCAGACGGATCTGTAATTCAAAACCTGCCATATCTTGCCCAGTGTGATTTCATCCCGGACGATGGCATTTTCCACACCATCCTCCGTTTTCAAATAGAACCATACCAGAAAACCAACCAGGACAAGAAAACCGGTACATGACAAAATCACAGATCTGAAGGCAGCGCGGCTTTCAACGATTGTTGCTTGCGAAACATCATTAACCAGGAATCTGGAAAAAATCACAACACCCAATGAACCCATTAGTGCACCCACGAGACCTCTCCCACCATCCAGAAATCCGAAAGCCTTGCCCTGCGAACTGGTTCCTCCCCAAACCCGGGTCGCCTTTATCATGGGAGCCCAAAACAAAAAGATAGTCGTGAACCCCCAAAAACCATACAGAATCTGTAGCAGATAAAACCCAGGAAAAGTAGCCAATATAAGACCTCCCGCAGCCGTGAGCCACAATGCAGATGCAATCAACTTTCGGGGAGGAAATCTATCGGCAAGCGGCCCTCCGAATAGATACGAGATGAGCGCCACGAATCCATACAGGGAGAAACAAAGTCCTAACTCTACATTATTAATACCAAACACCTCCAACACCGTCGGTCTAAATACACGAGGTAACACAAAAGGAAGGACAAAGACGGCTTCGCCTGACAGAATCAACAATAAGAGGAAGAACCAGGAAGATTTCCTTTTTTGCATTCAGGCTTTATTACAAAAGATAAAAAATCAGGAAATAATGCAACAGAAATAACTTTTACAAAAAAAATCGAGTTCTTTGAGTCGCTTTTCCAAGGCAGCTCAACTTGACGATCTATTTTATGAAATTAGGGATTATCTCCATATCCCACTAATAACCTGCAAATGAATACACTGCGACGAGTTGGGCTACTATCCATCCCCCTTACCTTTCTATTAGCGGGTACCGGTATGATCTGGTTGCTTACGGTCGAAAATGCGACCGGTCCTTTCTTTGATAAACTGGTGTCAAATCGAAGTGATTGGCTGGGTGCACATGTGATCCTATTATTAAGTACTGTCTTCTTATTACCCGCAGCTCTTACCATACGCTCCACAATACAAAATAAGACAGCAGGAGCTTTTGCTACCCTACTACTGATCCTCATTGCCTGTACCAATATTTTACTCACCGGACAATATGCGATCGATTTTGTGATGCCACTCCTGAGCGATGTCGGAGGTGATGCATTACAAGTCCATGGATTGTTGTATGAAACCGCATTAGTGGACACCTTGTTCTACAAACTACCTAACCTGGTGTTTCTCGGCCTGTTTCTATTAACCTGCACCCTCTTTTCCAATAAAGAAATACCCATCAAATTCGTGTTCTTACTTCTCATCAATTGGATCCTGGTCTTAACTGGCAATTTAATTCATCCATTATTCCAACGAATTGCCATCTTACTATTATCCTTATCCTTTCTTCCTTTTGTTCTGTTTTACTGGAAGAAAGAAAAAGCAGACTTGTATATGTAGGTTGAGGTGTCGAGGTGTTGAGGTGTCGAGGTGTTGAGGTGTTGAGGTGAAATGCGAAATTTTGACCCATTAGTACCAGGTAGGTATACTTCGATCAAAGTTGTCATACCACTCCATAACCTCTTTGGTAAGATTCAGAATAGTCTGTAGCTCTTTGTCTCCGTAAGGAATCGCCCAGGGAATGGATCCAATTAGATTGACTCCAATATACAATGCCATTAACTTAAAAAAATCTGAGGGCACATTCCCACCGAAATAGCCTTCAATTTGTCCCCTTGCAAATGAAACACTTTGGGCAGCCGTCCAGATGATCCTATTAAATTCTTCCCAGGGGTGGCCAAAGTCCAATCGATTGAAATCAATCACCGCTACCTCACGATTGGTTGTGAGTAACATATTTCCAATATGGAAGTCACCATGTAATAGACTTTGAGGCCTGTCCCGAAGCAAGTGCTGCTGTACCCTGATATATTCAATGACTCGATCGGCGTAAGGAAATGTAATACCACAATTTCTGTAAAGCTGTATCTTCTTCTCTATTTTCTGGTTGTAGTACGTATCCCAGACAGCCCGGTGGGGTGGAGATTGTATCTCATGAATCCGCCTTAATATCAGCCCAGAATTATATCCATGCTCAAATTGGTCCTTCTCCGAAAAACCAGCCAATACTTTTCTCATTTCTACACCCTCCACCCAACTGAATAATCGAAAAGTATGCTTTCCACCATTACACAAACCCGAATCAAGCAACTTAGCGGTACCGATGTCCCATGTGCTTAATGCTCGCAAGGCTTCATAAAACAGTTTTTCCTCTTCATATTTTTTCCCATCAGAAATGCGCAGCAGGAATCGCTGAGCACTATCATCCTCGACAAAGTATTTTATATCATCAGACCATCCATCCTCTATTTTTTGAATAATTTTCCAATCATCTGACCCGGGAATATCAGCGATCATTCTGTCCATACTTAGATTTTATTGCGATGATTGACAGCAGGGCAGTTAGATAAGATTGAATATTCAACAGGCGTATGACAAGGATTTAATGATATCAGTATTTGACTATTAAATGTCGCTAAAGTTTGCAAGCACACAATTCCCAATATTAACTCGTATTTGCAGAATCTTTATTATTCCGTAATCTCAATCCAATTGCCCTCCGGATCAGCTATTACACTTTCATAATATCCGTCACCGGTAGTCCGCGGCTCTCCGATGATCGTGTATCCAGCTTCCCGAATTGACTCGGTTAGTAAATCCACTTTTTCTTTGGAACCTACAGAAATAGCAAAATGCGTCAATCCTAACAGAGAACCTGATTCCTTAACATACTCTGAAACATCTGGCCGATGCATTAACTCTATTCTTGCTCCATCAGTAAAGGATAAGAAATATGAGCTGAACTTTTTGGTTGGATTATAGTATTTGTCGTTGGCCTGTAGATCAAAAAACTGAAGATAGAACTTTCTCATTCCTTCTAAATCAGCTGTCCAAATGGCTATGTGTTCAATTTTCATGGGGTGATCCTTTTGCAGTCCAACCGCCTTACCCTTACTTTTCTTTCTCAGCCTTCACTAATTCATCATCACGCCATAAACCAGTGGCCACCATCTTTCCTTTCGCATCATAGAAAGTACTTCTATGAGAAAGTAGTTATCCTTCTCATCGGAAGCGTTGACGTCACTGTGCTCCATTCGAAAAGGACCATCGAGAATCGTGTCCCCATTCATTGTTTTGTAGGAAAAAATTGCATCTCCCTGAAGCCCTCCCCAGGTATATTCTCCGGAAAAATCTGATTGTCCCGAAACCGATAAAGGGTTGATCCAAAAAGCAAATCCAAACAAAACCAGCAGATTTCTACAGACCATCCATTGTATTGTTAACGTAACCCGCATTCTAGAACATCTCCTACAATTATGCGATCAAATTTCTCTTGATTTCCCGGGTTTCGGAGCACAAGAAATGACTTTTCCCGGAAAGTTTAAAAGGAACTGTGTCTGTTTTGTGGATTTCAACCCCTGTGATTCAGCATTCTGCTGCGAGTGAGGAGAGGAAAATTCTGCGAAAATTTGCTTTTATACCATTGGTGGTAGATTGCCATCATCATGGTGCAAGCATTAAGTAATTTAATTCGATCTTTTTGATAAAGTGATGTCTCCGAAGGCTTCGATTCGATCTGCAACTCTGCGTATTTACGCATCAATGGCCGTTGGTCAAGACATAATCGGTATTTCGGATATGTAATTAACTTAAATTCAAAGGCATCTCAAATCCAACCAGACAACCTCTCACCTCAGGCTTATTATTGCAGAAAAAAAACACTTATGATCTGGTGATACAAATTTTAGATAGACTATTGAAGTGTTTCTACCTTAAAAGGTAAAAGGGAAGTTACACCCCCAAGACTTCCATCGCCTTTTGGATTAGATCAATATTACCATTGAGAAGATCCTGTTCAGTCATTTTGTGCAATACATCCGGGACCACACCAATATCTTCGAGAGGATATCCGCTAGCTCTCAATGTGCGTCGTATAGCAATCGTAATATTTGCACCACTGGGTAGCGACTCAAATTGAGGATCTGAATCCAATCCATGCCTCCAAAGTGCCTGAAGGACTGCATAGCTCCATACATTAGCCCCTCCAGCACCTGTATTACCATGAATACCTAAAATCTTACCAATACCCAAATCCTGGAATCCAGCGGCAAACATATCAGTAGCGCTATAGCATAGTGCATCTGTAATTAAAATCATTTTCTTGGTAAAGATTCTGCGATGCTTTTTTCTGGGATTGAATTGACTTATCGGCGCACCGAGTGAATATATTTCTCCAGTGGATTTTGAGTTTATCAATGAGTGATTCCATGGAATGAGATTCACGAGTCCAGCCGTATCAGTATGTCTACCCGTTAGCTCTAAAGTCATTCCTGAGCTTAAGAATTGAAACTGTTGGGGATTGAACTTTGCGCCCGACAGCTTAGCCAATAATAATTCAGCCGCAGTAATCAGACCACCTCCATTTCCTCTCACATCAATAATTAAACCCTTGATGTTCTTCTTTTTTAAAGCGACTAATATGTGGTTAAAGTCCTCGACAAATGCCTCGGCACTCGTAGCAGTGAAACTAAAAATTCGAATATAGCCGACATCTTTTATTTTCCTTCCTCGCATGCTGTGATTTTTTGGTGGCCAAATCCACTTGGAGGGTTTTGGCCTGGGCTTCCCGGATTCTCCTCCGGTCACATAAAACCCCAGCTTCACATTGTTTACATGCAATGTATCCACATCACATCCATATGCCATACTATTAGTCAGCTCTTCCTCGGGATCCAATGAGAAATGTGGTGGATAGTACGCCACCATCCACTCATAAGTAGCATCATATTCCTTACCCTCTTTGGTCCTGTATTTTAATGTAACAGCATTCTCATAAGGGGCAATTGTTGAGCCTAGCGCCCTTATTGTCAAAGTATCTACACTCCGTACCCGGCGAGCATCTTCATTGCTACCTGATTGATTTTGGGCATTTAGTTCAATCACTTTTTCCATTGGAATATGATTCCAGGATATAACTTCAACACCGACACCGAAGGGCCCTTTGTGTCGTATCGTATCGAAAGTTTTGGTCACAATAAATTTTGCCACTTCATCTTCTTGTGATTCATAGCATTCCTCAATTAAAAATGGGAGAAAGGCAAATCGATTTCTGTAGGGTGCTGGTAAATAATACCGGGTATGCAAGTCGCGCAACGAGCTAAAAATGCTTAGTAGTTCCTGATGGAATCGATCATCACCATTGTATTGATTACTCAGGTGATACTGGATGCTATTTATCATCCTTTCAAGCCTGTCTTCTGGATTTACTGCATACATAGAACGTTTTAATATTCTATGCACATAAAAGTTATTGATTAGTAGTCGGGCCTGTCGTAAAATCAATAATTTTTCACTGGTAGAAAGATTACTGGACCTTTTTTTAAAAGTTTCTAAAGTGACGGCAAGATTGAGTGAATGATGGATATGATCAGAAGGTAAAAACGAATGACTCAAATTGCCCAGTGGGGGGCGATCATAGTATCGTGGCAGATGCTCTCTGATATAATCTGGTAGATTGGGTTGAGCCTACAGTCGACTGAAATGTTCATCATCATCCACAACAGTCAATCCATCCAATGGTAGTGGTACCGCAATTTCACTGTATTTGACGCTAGCACCCCATTCAAAGTCTCCCTGACTGGCGTCCAATTGATCATCATGAAAATCTGGCATTAAAAACCAGTTAATATCCAAAGGATTATCAGTTGCATTTACAAATCCATTAGCCGAGGAGTTTTCCAAATCCAGTGCATGCTGTCCAATATTTAATAGTCCACCTTTCAGCAACTCTGCGGCATCTCGGTAGGTAATGTTTTGTAGAAAATTATCCGGATCAGCCTCTTTGAAATAAAATTTGCGCGTCGTACCATCGAAAACAACTTCCTCAATATCAGGTAGATGAAATTCGTGACTAGATAAAAACAGATCCATAATTCTGGACAATCCATACCGAAGGACACCATTTATAAATACACCATAAATATTTTTTTCGGTAGCTTCTATCAGTTTAAGGAACGGATCTCCAGTGTATCCATTCACAACAATAAAATCGGCTTTCTTACCAACACTTATTGATCCCAGAGAGTCCTCCCAACCCAAAATCCTAGCAGGGTTAATCGTAACCATCTCCACTAGCTCCTCATCGGTAAAAACACCTCCCAAATGGTCGCTTACAAGCTTGGCAACCTTAAGCTCTTCCAGTAGATTTTTGCTGCCACTAGGGGACCAATCGGATCCCAGAGCCATCAAAATGCCAAAGTCCTTCGCTGCCTGTATATCTGCGGTATCACCATATAGAAGTAGATTACTGAAAGGCGACCAGGTCATCGATCCCATTTTTTCACTCAGTACTCTGAAGTCCTCGCGTTTTAATCCCGTACAGTGAATACCGCACAATTTGTTTGATATCGCCCAATTGTCGGCCCTCACTTTCAGATTTGTAAAAAAAGATCTGGCCCTATCATCCACTCCTTCTGACAAATGCAGCAGTGTCGTCTTTACCTCGCTAAGTCTGCTCTTAAAGGTCCGTGCATCACCAGCTCCCAAATCTGCTATTCGCGTCTTTACCTCCGGCAGTATCGCTTCATTCGTTTCTTCGACATTTCTTGTGGCTCCATGAAAAAAGCGCTTCCTCAAGTTGGAATTTGCAAGTGTCACACCCTGAGATGTTGTCACTCCCCCCACCAGGCATTTGCATTCCACATACTTAACAATCGCTTGAGGAAACTGCGGTGTTTTCCCCAATGTCTGCATAGGACCCTGCACATTGATCTTGTAACCCTTGATCCTTTTCCACTGTGTGTGATTATCGAACCTTCTCTCGGATATCCAATAGGGAAGAATATTGTAAGGCAGATGGTTATGGAGTTCCATCATGCCGGGGTAAATTGTACCTCCCGATTTGATAACATCGTTGCTGGAGAAACCAATGGGATAACCTTCGTTTGTTTTACGGATATCCATAATGATTCCATCCTTTACAAAAATCCGGGCACGTGGTAGCACAGGAGTGCCATCCATGGGTACAATTCTTCCCTCCAGAGCATACTTTAGATTAAAATGGGGATGTAAAGACATAGAGAAGTATTATAAAATAGAGGTCCAGGTAATTTCTGTGATATTATTAGGGCCACGTTCGCTATTGGTTCCCTCAGTGCCATGCCAGGCCGGTAAATTGTAAGGTAAGTCATATCGTGGTATATCCATGCGGTGTGTATCCTCGTTCCAATCCCCAGTATACGGAGTAGGATCCACAACACCAGGATCATCTGGGGTTACTGCAGCAATTAAATTAGGCAGATGGGCATTCCAATTAGCTTCCAGATCTTGACGCGCCGAAGGATGATGCAAATTGAAGATGGGCACCTGTTCGGGATTAGCCCATGAAGCTAGCGCAAGTCTGGCTCCCTGACCCAATGTGATAATAATTTCAATGGGATTTCGCTCAATTAAAGTTTTGAGCAGGTTTTCACGGAAATTCTTTATCAGGGGCTCTTGCGCAATCGACCGCATTTGTGTATCTGCCTGGCCATTGATACTATAAGCGAAAGTATTTATGATGATGTATGAACGGGTGATTCCGATTTTATGCAATAATTTCTGTAGTCGTTGACCTGCATTTCCGACGAAAGCCCTTCTCGCAATGGATTCGTCGGTGGAAGGATCTTGCCCAACTACAATCACTCGGGCCGTGTCCCTGAGATTTCCTCGATAGGGCACACCTCCAAAATGCACCCGAAACCTTCCTGATGGATGATTGACGTAATAATCATCGGGTAAGCTACTCAATTGATTCATCCAAAATTCATTGGGCCCCTCATCATATTCATTATCGAAACTCTGCCTTGAGAGATTACGCGCCGCAAGAAAAAATTTGTTTGTACCAAGATCTCTGATGGTCTCAATACCAAATGCCTCCTGCAACTTTTGTGCATCATCAGCAGAGACTCCTTTTAGTGCGGAGGGACTCAAGTCGAGAATCTCTTCAATGGATTTACTCCTGTGTCGAGCAATTAGTATTTTATCAAAAGCGAAGGCCATAGACTAGAAATTAAGTAAAAAGAAAGCCAATGTCTATAGTAAGTATACATTTCTGGGGAAATTGTTACCCTCGGCGCCCAATAATCAGTTTGGTCCTCTTTTCCTTATTGAAAGATTTTTTTACGTGCAAGTAGATCAATTGGGGTGACAATAAAGGGAGAATGAAAGAAGATTTGGAATTGATAAAATTGGGTATTGAGATGCATTCGAGACGATCTGGTACGAATCCTTCACCATTAAACATTCCTGAGTTTTCAGCAGCCCATTCGATGAGTCCGGAACAGGTAAATGAGCCAGCTGATCCCTTTTGACCAGCAGGAGATAGCAATTGCTGGAAATCTGACATTGTGTAATTAATAAAGGAAAATCTTTTGTCCTTCATTGTAAGGATAAGTTTGGCCATTTTTTTTGTATGACACTCACTCAAGGGAAAGAAATCCCAATCAATGACGGGGCTTTGCTGACCATCTTGTTGATAGGCGATGAAAGTTTCTAACGTATGCTGACTCTGTATCCCACTTCTATTCTCAATAAAATGCCATTCTACTCTGTCACGACTGCTATAGATACCTTGTCCATATCCAGGATGCGTCTCAATTACAAATCCATGATGTACTAAGGCAACGTGGTCGTAACCCGGAACTTCATCCGAAAAGAAGCAACTAGATTGATCATCCATTAGGAAATCATCAATTTCTCTGAAGATTAGACCATTTAATTGGTCACATGGAACTGCACTGAGGTCCATTTTTTCCGGGACCTGAGGTAATTTCCCGATAAAAAGATGAAGAAATCCCACAACTACTAGTATAGGAAATAGGATCAAGCTGATCCATAACCATTTTCGATTTTTCCGACCCACAACAACATTTCTTTATATCATCCAGCATCGTTTCCCCAACCATAGGGCTCTAAATTCACCATTGCGGTATAATCCTGAACTAAAGGCAAACAGTCTTGGCTTCTTTATTCTTGTTTCGAACCCCCATCATATGTTTGGTGAAAAAGCCGCTTTTGCCAGTGGACTGTAACACTTATATGAGTAGTATAAATTGGAGTTATTTTGTATCAGGTCGAAGAAGCAATACCGCACATCCCGCACTATTGCGGGACGCAAGGCTATTGATGCTTGTCCCGCATTTTGTGCGGGGATGAAGAACTGGTGCAAAAGAAACCAATTGATGCACTCGATTTAAATGTTACAGTCCACTAGTAAGCAATATGTCTGACGACCGACGACCTTATCCATTCTGTCTAGAGATGGATCACCATGAAATTTTTAGCAAAAAAATTCCTTCCTCACTAGAAGGCTATGGTTTCAACAGCAGTCCCTGGAAAATCATTTTGAAAACCTTTCTCAGCGCAACAATTTCCACCACAGCGAAGAAACCTTCCGTCTGAAGAAAAGAGTGCATAACATGTGTAATTGCAATTAGGCACTGATTCACATTTTCTTACTAATGTAGGCTTTGGTTTCCCCCCCTTCTTCTTTCCTTTTTTGGCAAAGGTTTCATAACTCTCACCAAAGAGCTCAACTTGTAGTTCGACATTTTTTTGAATAAATGCTTTCAATTCTTTTGGTGTAGATTTTTCCTGTGGAAGCACTACGATGACTGCATCTGCAACAGCATAAAACTTGTAACCCTTTGCAGGTTGTACAAATTTCCCTTTTCTTACACCCCAGTCTCCCAGTTCCCCCTTAAAGGTACCGATAGCTTTGAGGGCAATCACATTTTGGGCTGAGCCAATTGAAATACTAAAAATCAAAGCTAAAATGCCTAGCATAAACTTCTTCATATTCAGATATTTTTATCGCAAATTAGCCAGGAAAAACATGGCAGCAATCATCCTTTAGAATGATTTTTAGTTAAGCTTTGAGTATTCTGGGATGCAAAGGAATCGATGCTAGAAAGATGTATGATTTCAACTTAAATGGCCCAATCTTCCTTATCGAAGGATTATTTCAATGACAAAGCTCTTGGGTGAATTGTACTCTATCAATTTGTTGCACACTTTTTGTCTAGGTCTCGATCTCGGTGCATATGTGTGATAAGACGTTGATTGAAATAGATTGAATCGATACTTTAATTTTTTTTGAACAAAGAATCTCAAATATTAGATTAGGAAAGGGAAAATAGACACCGTCATCGGCGCCACGACATAGAGAAGTAGCATGACATAATGGTATTTTTTCCTACTTAAGATCTGTCCATCAGACAAATGATAAAGCTTCTTGTTGATCTTTGGGATCAATTTATTCGATTCAGATTGCATCAGACAAGCGTTTTAAACACGAAGTCAGATTTTTATGAATAATTTATTTCGATACAAGATGTATAGCATCGTCCAAACCAGGATCACCGCACCTAGAGATATAAAGACCGATTGCCAGGCAGGATCAAGGGACTCCATCAGGCCACCCCATAGTTTTCTGGACGTATAATTAAAATCAATAAAACTATATGCAAAATAAATGGTGAGTGAGTTCATACCAATCACCTTAAAAAAGAATGTCCAGCGTCGGTATCTAAGCACATCAATAATGCCATAAAACAAGGCTAGAACCAGGAATCCCATGCCAGCGGTCAGACAGATAAAAGAGCTGGACCACAAATGCTTATTTATAGGAAAATGAAGATTCCACATCAGACCTAGAATGATCAGAAAAACACCGATCACCGTGATTCGGCTCAGCTTCTGATTTTCTGAAGTATCCGACGCTCGCAATATATCGCCCGACCATGCCCCCAGGACAGTGAGACACAAGGCCGGAAACTGGGTTAGTAAGCCTAACTCATCATACGTACCTTGCAGCAATCGTCCTGGCAATACCGCGCGGTCAAACCAGCCAACCAGGTTGCCTTCAAATGATAAATCGCCCGCTCCGTAGCCAGGGACCGGAACCAGGAAAAGCAGCCCATAGTAGACCATCAAAATACCCGCAACCCAAATCAAACGCTGCATTTTGTCAAAATTCAGATAGAGCAGCGTAGTGATGAAAGTGGCAAATCCGATCCGGCCCAACACACTCCCCAATCGGATCTCAGAGGGATCAAAGAGAGGAACGGGAGCATTCTTATACAAGATACCAAGAAGGATAAGAATCACCATGCGCTTGAATGCCTTCCGGTACAAACCCGACTTACCGGCACCTCTTTCCCATCTCCTACCTACTGAAAAACTCAGTGAAACACCCGATATGAAAAGGAAAAGCGGAAATATAAAATCATAGAAGGTGAATCCATGCCAGGCTGGGTGCTCCAGCTGATCGGCTAAGACATCGATCCAACCGGCATCACTGGCATCTGCCAGTCTATAGATAAACGTGCCACCACCAGAAATAAAAAACATATCAAAGCCACGAAGTGCATCGATGGAGAGCAAACGGGTAGATACTTTGGCAGGCTCGGATGACATTCAGCATCAATATTGTTCCTTTAAAATAATCATTTGGGTCTTCTAAGAAGCAATGTGTAACCAAATATTGTAGAGACATCGGATTTCTGTAACTTTTACCAGCAATAAAAACTGATCATATATGCGTCTGAAATCTGTATTTCTAGCAGAGATAACTAATAAAGAACTGGAAGAATTTCTTCAGCAACATCATACTATATATATACCGGTAGGTGCAACAGAACAGCATGGGCCACACTCACCGGTGAGTACGGATGTACTGATTCCTCAGGAAATTGCACGACGAGTAGCTGAGCAGCAGGGCAATGCATTGGTGGCTCCGGCACTGCCCTACACCCTATCCTACCCTCACCGTGGCTTCGCTTGCGAGTTTAGCCTGAGTATTGAGACCTTCATGGCAACGATCAAGGAACTGGCTATTTCCTTTGCCCGGGCTGGTTTCAAACGAATCGTATTTCTCAATGGACATTATGACAATACCTATGCACTGGCATATGCATGCGCCCAGGCTGCTGAGCAACTCCCTGACGATGCTAAAGCGTTTCCTTTCAACTACTGGGATGGTATGAAAGCGGAAGAATGGGCAGAGATGACCGAACAGGGAAAAGGATTGCATGCCGGAGAAGGGGAAGTATCCATGATCATGGCAATCCGCCCTGATCTTATTGACGAGGAGTTTCTCAATGCTGAATTTCCCAATTTCCCCGACACCAAGACGAACTCCCCGGCACTTCATACAGCCTATTTTTTTTCAGCACCCGGCAGCGTCTATGCCATGACGGAAAGTGGCACCTGGGGCGATGCAACAAAAGCGAACGCAGAAAAAGGTGAACAAATCTTGCAATGGGGTGTCACCTCCGTCATCAACTTGATGGATGATTTGGAGAAGACTTATCAGGAATTACCTGTACGATAAATAGGTTACCGATCGCCAAGCTATCGGTTTGCATGCCGGGACCTCGGCAGATTCAGATAAAAATAGCGAACTGCCCAACCACTATAACAGTATCTACGAAGAAATGCGTTTAGAAAAACAATAGCCAGAAGCAATGGAGTTCAAAGCGGCTCTGGCAGTAAAGCATTTTGGCATATAAACTATAGCGAATGTTATGCCTCGATATGCTTAGCTATTTAATTACGGTCTCAGTATAAGGTTTGTTTATCGGAGGTCGATTATCTGGTATAGCATCTCCTGGTCCACCTGGTCCTTTAGGCGGCGGCGCAGCGTTGATATTTATTATTTTTGCTTTTGGCAAGGAATCAAATGTATCAATCATATTCTCCGCAATCTCAGTGTTCTGTTCAATGAGATTATTCTTTTCATAGGGATCATTTAAAATATCAAATAAATAATGTTGAACGGTACCACTTACCCTGTCTGTCATATGCACCAATTTCCATTGGTCTTTGAATAATGCATAATTGTAGTTCTTCCTATTGTGGTTAACTAATAAAAATTCCTTTCTCTCCGATCGATATCCTTCGGTTATGGTTTGCCACATATTACGGCCATCAATTTTTTTGGTGGAATTCAAAGGGATTTGCGCAGCTGCCAGGATGGTAGGCAATATATCTTCAACAGTAAACATTTCATCGAAAGTTGAATTCGGTTTGATTCTTCCTTGCCAGTGAAAAAATGCAGGTACTCGAATTCCTCCTTCAAAAGTTGTGCCTTTACCTCCACGAAGTAAACCATTATCTGCACCTCTTGCGAGAGTTTCAGCGCCTCCATTATCGCTCATAAAAAGTATCAGAGTATTTTCAGTCAGCCCTTCTTCCTTAAGTGTTTTGATGACGCGTGCAATGCCCCGATCTACTTCAGTAACCATCGCGGCATATATCTGTCGAGAACTGTCTTGTAAATGGGAATATTCTGAAATAGTTCTTTCAGGTGCTTGTAAGGGAGTGTGAGGCGCATTGAAAGAAACATATAAAAAAAAGGGATTTTCACTCTTCCTTGCTCTTATTATCTGAGAGGCTTCGGTGGCAATCATGGTAGTAGCATAAGTGCTATCATAGACGGTTTCTCCATCTCTTTGCCAGTCAATGGCGCGCCATACTGTATGTTGATAGTGATTAATAAATCCCCCCAAATGGCCAAAGAAATGATCGAACCCTCTACTATTCGGATGATACTTGAGATGGTTTGGACCTAAGTGCCATTTACCAACAGCTGAGGTTTGATACCCTGCTTCTTTTAAATATTGTGGCAAGAACTTTTCATCCAGTGGTGGTCCCTCCTCATGCCAAGGTTCAAATGGTATTAACACGCCCGTGTTAATTGGTGATCTTCCTGTCATAAGTGCCCCCCGAGTTGGAGAACAATTTGGTCCAACATAGAATCTGTTCAGTATCATCCCGGTTTTTGCAAGACTGTCTATAGTCGGAGTATTTATCTCACTTCCGTAATAGCCTACGTCTCCCCACCCCAAATCATCAACAATGAAAATGACAATGTTTGTCTTGGGTTGCTGTGTTTGACAACTCCAAGTTGAAAGACATAATATTAGATAAATAAAAAAGTAGTTTCTCATGGTCATTTTTTTATTGAGGCATAACGGCTGTATATCTGACGGCGATTTTGCAACCTACAATTATGGCATTCAACTCACTAATTCCAGCATAATGCAGTATCCATACATTAGTCATGCTGGTGTTGTTTGTAATGTTGTCTCAGCAAATCCTTGCCATAATCATTGCCATTAGGGGTTCGCACTACCGCATGGATATGTTGCCGATGCACGTCAGTTCCGTATAGCTGTCGGGTACCCACGGGTTTCTGATGATCAAATTCTATTAAGATCACGGGACTCTGAATTCTGTAATAGTAGACTGCCCCTTCATCACTTCCTCCAATCCAGCTAAACCATGTGTCATCCAGGTATTGCTCTACTTCGCTCATTTTCACTTTTGCATGACCTGCGTCCATATTATCTACATAAAGCTGTATCAGTGAAAGTAGCTGGTCTCTTTGAGCTGTTGTAAATGAAGATGCTTTAACTCCACTGTAGTCGATCACTACATTGTCTTTAAAAGCTTCGGTTAAGTTATTATTACCTTCTTTAGAAACCTCAATAATAGCCTCACTTTTTTGACTGTCATTTAAAGACTGCAACATTTTCAAACCAGCATTTTGCTCATCCTGCAATATCTCTATGCCTTTATATTTTCCCATCTCAGCAATTACCGGCTCAGAACCAACAAATAATGGTGTCATTACCACCTGATCACCCAAGACAAAATAATTTATGATGAGATGATGCCCGTCAATTTGCCAACCCCAGGGCTCGGTTTCGGAGGGTTCTCCCATGATCGTCATATAATAAAGCCATTCACCGTACTCCTCAAAATTGTCATTTATCTCTCCCAGTGTATGATTTAGCTTCATGATGTCCTTACTTAACTTCAAACCATCAACGCTAAGCGATGCACCCATCAGCTCAAATGCGGCTTTCCGTTGTGCTTCGGACATATCAACAAAACCGACTCCCTGCCGAATGTAGAAGTGCTGATTCATCCATTTCCTCCACTCATCATCATCCACCGGAAAGGTTGCTTCATCTTTCTGCATCTCATCCAGAGACTCTAAAAACGCAATGGCTGCGCTTCGGACAGATTCTGTAGATACGCCCGTCGATTCAAGCTTAAAGAGTCCAGGTTGAACATTTCCATCCGTAGTAATTCCCTTAAAGGGTTCAGCCAAACCTCGATCCTCCGACTGAGAAGACATTCTCTCAAATCTTTGTTTTCTTTCAGGATCAGTTACCTGGGCAAAGGTATCCACGCCAAATGCGACAAGTAGGGAGAGAATTAGGGGAAAAGAGATCCGTTTCATGGCAAGTATATTAAAGGTCGATTTTTTAATGAAGATGCAAAGTTGTGGTCCCAAGATTACATTGATTCCCGCTGCCTGATTCAAAAATATCAGGTTGCCAATTGGCAAGAAGAATTCCTTCTAAGATATAGCTTTTTATTCCTAACGATTAAAGACTTTGAGAGCCCTTACCTCAATGACTATCATAATCTCCTAAAGTTCATGAAGCAGTCATCCTTTGTCGTTCTACAGCGGCCACCCTTCTATTTTGCTTTTTCAAACCAAATAAGGGCCTCAGAAAACCGATTCTTCGGATGATGAATTCATATAAAAAGAAGCAAAACAATTGGGATTCCCTTTTTTAATATTTTCCGTACATTGATAATGGTGTAAACATCTGAAAATGAAATCCAGTAAAACGAACTCATCCCGCCGCAAATTCATCAATAATGCGACATCGGCTGCTGCCGGATTCATCATCGTACCCAGATATGTACTGGGGGGAAGAGGGTTTACCGCGCCCAGTGACCTGGTACATGTCGGAGTAGTCGGTGTGGGTGGCAGAGGAAGGAGAAACGTCAATAGTTTACTCAGCCTCGAAGACGTTAAGGTCACATGTATCGCAGATCCATCAGAATATTGGGACTTGTCTGAATTTTACTACCGAAGTTCTGCCGGCCGGGGGCCTGTCTCTGACCTGATCGATCAACACTACTCAGAGAAGGATATGGCCGGCAAGGTGAGCGAATACGAAGACTTTCGGGTCATGCTTGAGGAGGAGTCAGATTTAGATGCGATCCTTTGCGCCACCCCGGATCATACACATGCCTATGTGAGTGCTCTCTCGATGCGAGCAGGCAAGCACGTCTACTGTGAAAAACCATTGACGCATAACATCTGGGAGGCTCGACTACTGAAGTCACTCCAAGAAGAGACAGGATTGGCTACCCAAATGGGAAATCAAAGACATAGCTCGCCTTCTGTCAGAGATGTGGTGGAATATATAAGAGCGGGTGCGATTGGGAAAATTAAGGAAGTGCATGCCTGGGTTCCCGCTACCCGGTGGATCGTCGACTTAAAAGAAGTACCCACTGAAGAAATGACGATACCTCATGGGTTGAATTGGGATTTGTGGCTGGGACCTCGCGCGATGAGACCCTACCACGATTACTATGCACCGGTCAACTGGCGGGATTTTTGGGATTTCGGATGTGGAGCGCTAGGGGATTTTGGGTGTCACGATTTGGATGCACCGGTTTGGGGTCTTGACCTTTCTCTACCTACTTCCGTTGAAGTGAAGCCGGCCGGTTTTAGCAATTCAGAGATCGCCCCCTATGGCGAAATTGGTTATTATGACTTTGACACCGCCGAGGGTCCCTTAAGAATAACCTGGTACTCGGGAGGGCTACAACCGGCTCATCCGACATTAGCACCTCAAGACTTTCAGATGCCTCGGCGCGGAGCGATGTATGTGGGTGAAGACGGTATCATGATATCTGGAGGTCGAAATTCACCCCAATTATTTCCAGAGTCGTTAGCCAAGGATTTTACACCTCCTGAACCCACGCTGACACCCTCCAATGGACATCACCGCGATTGGATCGACGCCATAAAAGGTGGACCTCAGGCCAGTTCAAATTTTGACTATGCCACAAAATTGACGGAGATCACACTCCTCGGCGTACTTTCCCTTAGGCTTGGTGGAGAAAGATTACGCTGGGATGCCGCTGAGATGAAGGTCGTCGGAAATTCCGAGGCAGATCCATTCATTAAGGAACCAATACGTGAAGGTTGGGAGTTTTAATTAGTCGGTATATCCGGTTTCAGATGTCCGGTATCCGGCGGCTCATGTACTTCTAAAATTAGTCAATGCTCCATGGGATCTCGTGTGGGGAACCTGCCTATTTTTGTTGAATTGTTGATTCGTTGAGTTGTTGATTTTCCTTCTGAAGAATTTTCTTTCTGAAGGATTCTTTCCTTTCAATCATTGGCATAGAAGAATTCCATCGTAAAGTCTTCGTACTCAGGTTGCGTTATGCCTTTTGCATAGAATAAATTCTCTTCCTGATTATATTTTTCCAGATACCTTTCATTGATTAGCCTGGTTAATTCTGCATTTTTGGGCAATTTTTGTCCCTTTATATTTATGATGGTATCCCCATATCTAATCTGTCCTACGCCCGTCTTTTCAATTTCGGTAAACCAGCTCCTTTCGCTTTTATTCCAACTTCTGGCAAATACTCTTCCATCAACACTTACCATCCATATTTCCAGAAATTTTTCCCGGTTGGTTCCTCCTTTGATTTCGATTAAAGTGTGGTTTCTATGATATTCATAGAAATTTTCTGGAAATCTCATTTTTCATCGATTTGAGTGTACATGATGCTGGTTGACTTTATATTTTATTGGCGCGCTTCAGTCTATTAGTGTATTCCGGTCTATCTTTCCATTGCTCGATATATGGAATATACATGGGTGCATCCCACCAAAAAACAGCTTCAGGATCAGGAACCAGCAGTCCCGCTGGATAGTCATTACCCTCAACACTCCCCTTTACGGATTCCAGCCAATTTTCATAATAATCTATCAATTCCTTAGCTACTTCACGCTCGACCGATAAAATATCTTCAGACTCATCTTTGTCCTGGTTAATATTGTATAGAACATACTGTCTTTGTTCAATGTCTTCTACTACTAGTTTATAATCATTATCGATCAATGCCCCATTGTTGTGATACTTAAACGGAATTGGCTTTTCTCGGGTTAGTACATTACTGTTAAATACATCCACTATACTTGCTCCATCAATGGGATAGGTCATTGCATCATCCGGCAAATTTAGAATATTTGCAATAGTCGGAAATATATCCATCGTAGAGGCTGGATAACTACTCACATGTCCTGCCGGAATGTGATCAGGCCATTCAATTACACATGGCACCCTTAATCCTCCTTCATACACACTGCCTTTAAAACCTCTCAGTCCTCCGACTCCCTCACTACCCCCCTGGGGCAATCCACCATTATCGCTATTAAACCAAAGTAGCGTATTCTGTGCCAGGCCCATATTCTTTAGACTACTTCTCAACTTCCCGATACTTCTATCTATCTCAACAATCTCTCCCAGATAATCCTTTGTAATGGTGTCCAGGTCAGACGGCAATGCCTCCTTATCACTATCCAATGCGCTCCATGGGTCATGCGGGCTTCCATACCAAATCACCACAAAAAATGGATCTTCCTTATTCTCAGAAATGTAGTCAAGAGCCTGATCTACTATGATCTCAGATGAGCTACCTTCATATTCTTTCACTTCCCCCTGTTGGCCCATTAAAGGATTAATGTCAAAAAAATTAGTCACTGAAATCCACTCTTGAAAACCAAAGCCAGAAGGATTTCTTTCATCTTCCCTGAGCACTGGGACTCCGGGACCTCTTAGACCATTCAAATGCCACTTGCCAAAATGTGCTGTATGATATCCATAGTCCTGGAGTGCCTGAGCGATTGTTTTTTCCTGAATCCGTAATGGGTAACCATGAGAATATACAGCAGTCCTGTCATTTGATCTGCCTGTCAGCACAGATGCCCTCGCAGGGGAACAGACGGGTGCGCCGGCATAAAATCTATCCAGTCTCAGACCATTTTGAGCCATGTCATCTAGATTTGGTGTTTTCAATATTGGGTGGTCATAATAACCAACTTGTCCCCATCCCTGATCATCTGACATTACTAGGATAATATTCGGTTGAGTATTTCCTGCCTCACGGGACCTACATGATAGGTTCAAAAAAGTTAAGAGAGAGAAAAACAGGGGTACTAATCTATTGATGTATATATTTATTGGCACCTTGTTGTACATGGTTCAGTTTTAAAATAAAGCATACTACCTCAAGATAAACTGAAAATTCAGATGGTGCACTTAAATCCGACCTTCAATACACTACTGCTGCAAAAGTGCACGATAAATACTTGCTGCCTGATCATATGCCTGTTTTGCCTCCTCAATTTCAGAGTCTCGTATAGCTTTGCTTTTTTCACTCCAGCATTGCTCTAATGCATCAAGGCACCACTCTACACTTTCCTTTTTAACAATGGGTTGATCATCCATGTACACAAATATTGGGTTGGTATGAGAACTTGGCAATACTCTGATGGCTATCCAACTTGATTCGTTTATGGTATAGTCGAATTCCAGATCGTTCCAGTTGCCATCGGCATCAATTTCCGTCCTCGACACTGCGATGCCATTAACAATCAATTCAACCGGGATCTTTCTGGAACTACCAATTCTTGCCTTTTCGATATGCCAGAACGGACCCTCATGGAATTTTCGGCTTTGAATGATTTTTCCTATTTCAGTCTGTTCTGTATCTAACATACCGGCAGCCCGCACGGAAATCGCAAGCTTTTCCCCAGGAGAGACATGGATTTCACTATTATCCTGGCCAGGTCGGGTACCATTCACGGCAAAATCAATTAAATGCGAAAAGCCATCTGAGACATAACTTTTTCCAGTTTTGATGGCTTCGATAAAATCCTCGAAGTTTAATCCATCCTTCATCTCAGCATAGACTCTTGAGCGACCCACCCGCTCATCGGTCACACAGGGAAAGTCTGTTTCGCCACTAATTTTCGTTCTAAATCCTGCATTTAAGCTATGATACCACATATTCAATTCCCAAACAGAGGGCGTATTGCCCAGGGAAAAGATATCAACGGCATCATGGGCCACTGTCATTATATATTCATTGGCTCCAATTCCATCCATTTTGGGTATCTGGTAATTGGGTAGATCGCTGGTTTCCTCCATGGGCTTGAGTCCGAGACCAGAATGTGCATAGCCAACTACACCCCCCTGCTCCCTGGCCCATTGCAAAATGGGAAGTGTCCAGCTCGGCCAATCTTCGATTTCGGAGGTATTGGGATAATCGTCCTCTTTCAAATTCAGTAAAACAATATGTCCCGCATGCGAAGAGGGGAAACCCGATATTTCCACATCATTGCGCAATACATTTTTCTGGTTGGAAAGTGGATAGACCTCCCCGGTGAAAAATTGCTTTTGATAATACCAGCAGGGGCCCCAGGCCAGACTCAGACCAATATTCAGATCCTCACCCTGAACCTGCCTCCACATATCTTCGGGCTTAACACCTTCCGCCGGGCTTTCATAATGGGAACAACCCGCTGCATGGATGTGGTGATCTCCACTATACCATCCTAAGGATGCCATATTGATCCACCTGTCCAGCTTAAAGTCAAGTTCAACCGAATCTACCGTCTCCGGAATTACTATTTTTTTTACTTTTTTCACATACTCCGGACCTCTTCCATAATAGACCGTATACTCCCCGGGTGGCAAATAGACATGCTCGCCATCAGCACGGTAGATCTGGGGTTGAAAGAAGAAATCCGGATATTCATCAGTATGAGCTACCCTTCGCGATGGAAGGGGATAAATTCCGATCAGCTTACTTTCATTCGATAGTACCGAGTCATAGGGAAATGCAGGTTTCCCGAACATCACAGAGGCCCATTCACCGCTAACATTAAAACCAGGTTCCTCCCAGCTTTGCATTCGGGAAATGGTTAACCTGTAATCATCAGGAAATGGATCTCCTTCCTCATCAGTGCGCAGGTGCTCGATTCCGTCCATGATCACAAAAGAGCCAATGGTCGGCCCCTCTTCATCATGCACTCTGAGGATGGTTTTCACCGATGGTTTGATCTGGAAAAGTACATCGACCGTATTCCGAAAGCCAACATCCTGTGTTCCCTCACCTATGTTAAAGCCAATCCTTGCCTCTTTTTGCCCTGTAGACTTGGTATATAACTGTATGATAGCATATTCAAGTCCTAGACCTGAGAGCTTACTTTTCATCGGCCGTTGGGTATACATTAATGTCTCCAAGAACCTATCCCCCACCTGACCGGGACTAAGCACATTGTCTTCCTGAACTCTGGGCTGAAAACTTGATCTGAACAAAACCGGAGCTGAATTAGGACTCACTATTTCGAGAGGAGTAGTAACCGCTGCCTGATTATGGATCTTAACCAGGTAACTTCTCCAGCCTCCCTGTATAAGTTCTGGTGTAGCCAAGCCTTCGAATACCGCGACTCTGGCTTCAGGGTTAATATCGATGCCAAACAAACAAAAGGGATCTAATAGCTTTTGTATTTCTTTCGTGGTTTGGTTTGAGTACCCCCGATCTTTCAGAGAAGCTAATTGCTGTTGGACCGGCTGAGGCAGTGGACTTCCAAGGGCAGAAAGCGCTTCACTGAGTCGCAAGGCCTGAGCAAGCACAGGTTGAGGTTCCCCAGCATAAGGTATAGGCAGAAAATCCTCTAAGTCCAAATTGGTATTTTGTCCCTGAGCACCGAATCCCAACGAACAACAAAGTGCAATTAGAATGTAATTTCTCATAATTCCGCAAGTTTAATCTCATTCATTATCTAAAACTCTCCCACCCGGTTTGTATCTAAATGCCAAAATCCGGAGTGGTCATCAATATCGTAGTCCTGGTAAGATCTTCCTTAAATTACAATTTATCCGGTGACTGGAATATCAGAGCTTCAACAGAAGTTACCTTTTTGCCACAGGCAGGTTAGCAACTACACAGCATTCTCCGGACAAGAATGCAGAATTACAGAATGCGCCGGAGGGAAAGAAGAGTTTCTCTCGATCAAATGGAAATTTGGCACGCAGCGCCTGGTCCTGTCATTGAGATCTTACTAAACCCCTTGCCCTATCACTGTTTTACAGAAGTTGACCCACCATTCAGATTCCTGCAAAATGGGGTTAAGCAGAATGATCGGAAAAGCGGCAATGGCCGGGATTAGGTATGCACGATAGATGACCTTCTCCTTACGGTAGTCAATATACATCATGATAGAAAGAGGAATAATCACTGTGAACAAGCTAGCGTACCATGCTTCAATTCTCCACATGGATCCTTCATAATCGTTCAGGGACCACATGATAAAGCCAATTAACCGGCTGGTAGCCGGAGGAAAAATCCAGAAAATAGAAGAAATCATCCAACGCGCATGTTTCTTATAATCTCTTGAGTTAAACATGGCCAGGATGACAGAAAATGAAAATCCCGCAAGTTGCACTAAGTTGCTGAATGTGATACCATATGCTGGGCCATTGAACGGAAGTAGTGCCAATGCCGTAAAAACCACTCCACCTGCAAGAAATAAACCCACAAATCCAAGTTTTCTATGATATCGGGTGGACTTATTATTGTAAATCCAGGGTTGAAGTACCAGAATTAAAATCCATAATGTAGCCGTAATTGCATGGACATGCCGTCTGAACAGTACCTCGGGAAAAACTCTCCAGTACGTATAATAAAAACCACTGAGAAAAATCACGAGGGGTATCAGAAGCCATAGGTGAGCTGTCTTAAATTTAGGCGTTTTCATCTTTCTCTGCTAGGTGGTTCTATGACACAGGAATACTCGCAATAACCGCTACTTTCTGTTGATCAGAACTACATATATTGGTTCCCGGAAGATCGATAGCAAAATTACAATATTTATTGATTTCCCTTAGGTGATTCAAGGTAGACCCATGACGGTTCTTCATTTTCTTATTCTAGGTCATCTAACATATCTTCTATTTGCCTGTTCAGCTCTGTATACTTATCAATTATTGTCGTAGAGAAACTAACGGCTAATTTCTTATAGTTAATTGATCTTCTAAAATAATGTTGCCATTCATAATTTGTCTTCATTAACTGGAAATTATAAATCATCTCTCCTTTTGAGTTGCTCCTCCATATTGCTGGATCAGTTAACCTATCCCTGGCAAGTAAATCTTCATAAAAGCTATTATCCAAATAATCCCCTTTTTGGATCTCATTGATTAACTGACTAATTACTGAGACGAGTTCATGTCTGGATTCCCGATCCGATTTTGAGACACTGGTTGATAAATGATGCAAACTATTTACTTCACCAGTCTTTAGTCCGACTTTACGCAAATGTCTGAGTGCGCCGAAGATATAGATACTATCCTCGGCTGACAGTTCATCTACTTCTTCAATTATTCTTAATGACTGCTGAATCGTGTCGATCCAGGCATGTAGATTTTGTCTCTCGGTGTCCTCACTTTCGATTTCACCTCGAATGTATTCCTGGGCATTCTTTAGGTCGGAGATCAAGATCCTCTCTTCCTTAGAATCATCGTTCAGATTATTAATCTGCAGGGCAATTAAGATTCCAACAATAATGAGCAGTATTTCTCCAACCGCATAGATCAGATACTTTCTCATCCTACTTTCATTAAGAAATTTTTGCCTTATTTTCCGAAATAACCTCAGCATGATTTTCCATTTTATCAGTAACGTGTCGATTAATTGTCTAACATAACTCTGTTTACTAATTTTAACCCCTTATTCGATGGAATGCATAATTAGCCAACACCTAATTAGTAGTGACTCCTTTCCACCTTGTTCCCTCACTCATTGCCCAACAATTGGTAATCGCAACATAAAAATATTACCACTTGGTAGTTTGTGATTAGTTTAATTCTCCCAAATATTACAAAGACCTTATTTCATTATAAATCTGATCTTTTAGTTTGCTATTCTGAGTCATGAGGATCCCTAAAAAGTCTTGTATGTTTTTGCATTTCACATACGCCTCATATAAAATCTGTTGGAATTCTGATACTTTACTTATGGCTATCAGACCACCTTTATCGATTCCTATTTTTCCATCTTCAAAGAGGACATTCAAGTCAAAAAGCTCTTTACTACCAAGGTAAGGTCGCACTCTGTCTTCCACAAACGAACGAAACTTCTGTTCAATACGAATCGTATTGTTCATAATTCTGAAATAATCCCCCATTTCATTTCTCAACTTTTCACCAGATATCTTGGAAGCTATTAAGGGATCATTTTCCATTGATACCAAATCCAGTAGTACAGATGCCCGTATCATTTGGATGTCATCCAAGTCCCCGCCATTCTCACCTTTCACTCCGATAAGGTACAGTTCTTTATGCAGATTCATGATTCGAGTTATTCTATTTTGGGTACTACTCATTCTGGTTGAATCTGCTTGCAGGTCTTCAACAAAATTGACCAGCAGTGCCTTCTGCTCTATATTATCTTTTCTTGCTTCGTTCCACCCATTTACCTGTAAAGCCATGAGGATGCCAATTACTACTAATAATATTTCACCAATAGCATAAAATGCGTACTTCCTTAGATTTCCTTCTGCAATTAACTTCTGCCGTATTATTCGAAAGAACTTTATCATTGATCTATTATTTTGCCATTCTTCACTATCTATCTTAAGATAAAATATCTTAATAACTCCAGGTACATTCTCTAAGTGATGTCAATGCAACCTGTTATAGGCCTGAATTGACCTTTCAATTGACAAAGTACATATCCAATTCACCCTTACCTTTGGCATTAATTTTACCACGATATTTGCAGGGAAAAGTTTCCTTAATCAGGTCATAAGTATATGCAGAGACATTGATTCTATTTTCTCCACCCGCAGTTTCAATTCGACTTGCCGTATTTATTGTATCACCGAATATATCGTAGGCAAATTTCCTTTTGCCAACTACACCAGCTGAAATGGGTCCTGAGTGTACTCCGATTCTAATATTCCATTTGATGGCATTTTTCCTATTGCGTTGTTCTAAAAAGTGGATGATCTTTTTTCCAGCACGTACACAGCGTACGGCATGGTCAGGCACTTCTTTGGGAACTCCACAAGCTGCCAGGTACGCATCACCAACAGTTTGGATCTTCTCGATCCCCTCAGATTCCATAATGTCATCAAAAGCACTAAATAATTCATTCAATTCATGAATTAATTTTTTTGTGGGGATCGTGGCCACGATATTGGTAAAACCAATAAAATCTGAAAATAAAATGGATACTTCTTCAAACTTTGCTGGTTTAGCATTTCCGGTTTCCATTAATTCCTTTGCAACCTCCTCGGGCAGTATGTTTAGCAATAATTTCTTTGACTTTGCCTGTTCTTCAATTATTTGCTCTCTTTGTGCCGCAATTTGAAGATCTTGTAAAAAGGAGTTTCTAAGTATTTTCTCATGATAGTATCCAGCCAACCCAAATGCTATCATGGCTACCCAAAACCCCAGGCTCATGCCGAGCAAGTCAATCAGGGTATAATTTCCCTCAGCTAATACCAGTATTTGAGCCACGAGTGTATAAGCAATCGTAATAACAACGGCTATTTTAAATCGCAGCTTAAGGATAAAGTGTGCAAAGCCTATCAAAATGGCAATGGATACGGATGCGATACCATAATCCTCAAGCAGAAAAATGCTGATATAAAGGATGGCTAATCCCGCTACAAGGTTGGCAAGTGCTATAAGACCTTGAAAATAGTGAGGTATGGGTGATAAATAGGTCACCCTAAATACGAGCACAAATATGGGAACAAGGACTCCCACGATGATAACTGCGCACTGGACGATATACTGAGGAATGATGATATATGACCATATAAGTCCCCCTAACCAAACGAGGATAGAAAGAATAAGTCCAGCCCGATAGAATTGAATATGATTTCCATCATTTTCATGGATATACTGCTGCTCAAGCTCAGGGTTGTTAAAGGTTAAATAGGCAGGATGAAAAGAGTAATCTGTCATATCACTGAACAATGGTTTCAAAATTGGATATACTCTCGTTCATAGGTCATTAGCACAAATCTTGCTACTGCCTAAGAAGATACGCAAAAAATGGAGGCACATGACTCACATTTCAGGGTTTATAAAAAGATCTCTTCTTATGGAAAGTCATAAGTCCTGGTTCTTTATGAGATGGGGTTTATCCTGCTATTTCAGTAGCTAACGCCTCACCGTAGGGCTATCTAGCGTTAGGAGAAGTCCCTTCAGCTCACTATATTACTACTATCCAGTAAAGAAAATTTCATAGTCAATACAGATGGACTTCCAACGTTCCCAAAAATCACAGGATTTTCTCGATCGCCTCAAATCTTTTATGCAGGATCATGTATATCCTTTCGAGCGTGAATACATGAATTATCATAAGATTAATAACCCTGACGGCCAGTGGGAAACTTGGACCGAGCATCCCGGCCTGGAAGTCTTACAATCAAAAGCTAAGGAAGCGGGTCTATGGAATTTGTTTCTACCGGATGAGGAGGAAGGTCAGGGATTGAGTGTGTTGGACTATGCACCATTGGCGGAAGAAATGGGGCGCATTCATAACGCTGCAGAAATTTTCAATTGTCATGCACCCGATACCGGAAATATGGAAGTACTGCACCATTTCGGTAGCGAAACTCAGAAGCAGCAATGGTTGAAACCACTGCTGGATGGAAAGATCAAGTCCGTCTTTTGTATGACCGAGCCCGATGTGGCAAGTTCCGACGCAACTAACATAGAAACATCTATCGAACCCGATGGGGATGAGATTATCGTACATGGAAAAAAATGGTGGACCACCGGTCTGGGGCATCCAGACGCCAGGATAGCTATCGTGATGGGCAAGACCAAAGGCTCCGATGACAAATACCGACAGCATAGCATGGTGCTGGTCCCGTTGGACACACCTGGCGTCGAAATCAAACGCATGCTCACCACATTTGGAACCTACGATCCACCTGGCGGGCATGGAGAAGTACATTTCAATAACGTTCGAATACCAAAGGAAAACTTGCTCATGGATTATGGCGCTGGATTTGCCATTGCCCAGGGCAGATTGGGCCCGGGGAGAATTCATCACTGCATGCGCTGTATGGGTGCTGCCGAGCGTGCTTTGCAACTGGCCATCATCCGCAGTGGTACTCGCCAGGCCTTTGGAAAACCATTGGCTAAGCTAGGTGGAAATGCAGAGCGATTTGCAAAGGCCAGACTAGCCATCGATCAGGCAAGGTTACTCACGTACTATGCTGCATGGAAGATTGATGCCGTCGGAGTGAAAGAAAGCATGACGGAGATATCTGCCATCAAAGTGGTAGCCCCTAATGTACTTCAGGAAGTCACAGA
The DNA here is from genome assembly GCA_050298535.1 of Saprospiraceae bacterium. Classification (GTDB taxonomy): domain Bacteria; phylum Bacteroidota; class Bacteroidia; order Chitinophagales; family Saprospiraceae; genus JABDMH01. The sequence goes on along the minus strand of JBNKUI010000075.1, from coordinate 20,497 downwards.
TATGGCTATGCAGATACACGGAGGAGCCGGGCTGTCGGATGACTTTCCTCTGTCTAGTTTCTACCTTCAGGCGCGCGTACTGAGATTGGCGGACGGTCCGGATGAAGTACACATGCGTATGATTTCCCGACTGGAGTTTAAAAAGTATCTCCACTAATGGCTAAGGTCCAGGATCTGGAAAGGCCCCAACGATCCGGTGAAGAACTCGATCTCGAACGACTCATGCCCTGGCTGAATCAACACGTACCTGGTATTAATGGAACGCCGACTATCACCCAGTTTTCTGGTGGTGCATCCAACTGGACCTATCGATTACAATTCTCTGATAAAGATTTAATACTAAGGAGAGCTCCCACGGGAAAAAAGGCGGCCGGTGCTCATAACATGCCCCGGGAATATCAAATTCAAAAGAGGCTCAAACCCTTTTTTCCCTACGTTCCCAAGATGATAGCCGTATGTGATGATGCATCTGTACTTGGCTCATCATTCTATTTGATGGAAAGGCTGATAGGCATCATACCACGAAAAAATTTTCCCGGACCCTATGAATGGGATCCTGAATTAATCCGAAAACTATGCTACTCATTTTGGGATACATTCATTGAGCTGCATCAGGTGGATCCTACTGAAGCAGGATTGAAGGAACTCGGCAAAGGTGCCGGATACATTGAAAGACAGATCGGCGGTTGGAATAAGCGCTATGCAGATGCAAAAACCTGGAATGTTCCCTCAGGAAAAAAAGTCATGCGATGGCTTGCACAAAATATGCCCCGGGAAGAACGGCTTTGTTTAATACATAATGATTTTCGATTGGATAATGTGGTGCTAAACCCGAACGATCGTTCCGAAATCATCGGGGTGCTCGATTGGGAACTGTCAACTATTGGTGATCCCCTGATGGATCTGGGCTGTAGTATGGCATATTGGGTGGAAGCAAACGATGATTTCTTTATAAAATCTATGCGTCGGCAACCCAGCAATGTCCAGGGTATGCTCACTCGAAAAGAGGTCATTACTTATTATAGCCAAAAAACGGGTAAGACCATTGATGATTTCAGATTTTACAGGGTTTATGGCTTGTTTCGATTGGCTGGAATCATTCAGCAGATTTACTATCGATATTCAAAAGGATACACCAAAAATAAGGCCTTTAAAAACTTTTGGATGCTTTCCTTTTATCTGGTCAAAACCTGTGAGAACGTGATAAAACAAAGGCAATAAGATATTTTATTCGATATCATATAAAATCTTGGTAAGATACTTCGGTGCTGCAAGAAAAGGTAAATGGCCCGTATTCATCGTAAATACTTTTTTATATTCTTACCAGAGACTGATAAGGATCATTGACTTTTCAAAAAGTAAGGGGTAGGTTCAACTTTACCCTTTTAAGATCATGCATTTACATACTCATACCTACGATAGGATACCGCGGCTCATATTTCATATGATCCTATAAATAATCGATAGTATGACCAATCGAGACAAGAAATAATGAATCCCGCAGTATCTCCCATAAAAATCTATGAAAAGGGATCTCTAACCCTACACAAACAAGTGGGATTCTCTCCAGAGATTATCGATTTTCTGGACCATATTGTATGGGGTACAGAAGAAACCCTTTATGAACATTTAGAGACATCCAAACGAGTTAAGAACATTAAGAATCCCATTCTTATTACCCTCCGAAAAAAAGGGGAGCTCATGGCCATGGTGCTGTTTATAGAGCGTCAGGCCAAATTCGAGGATGTCTTTTTCAAGTCATATTTTGCTCGATACCTGGCTGCTAATCCGGCAATTCGGGGTACTGGCCTGGTGACCCGCGGATCTGCCCTTACCATGAACCTCATCCGCAAAGATGAGAAAGACCCGGCCATATTCTATGCGGTTGTGGAGGCCAGGAATCTTCGCTCCTTAGGCGTCGTAGAAAGTGTACATTATGAAAAGATAAGCCTAATATGCACTCTTGGATTTAATCGGTTATTCCCACGAAAAAATGATCAAGTCGAACGAGCCGTCGATCCTCATACTCGAAAAGAAATCCTGAGTAAACTTGAGGCCTTCTATGCAGGACATGGGTTCCTGAATTTTGACACACTATTCATTGAGGATAATTATTTTATCTACCGCGAAAATGGAGAGATCGTTGCCGGCATCCAGGCCCATAAAGCCCTCTGGGTCATCAGCCATTTGCCGGGGAGAATGGGTAAATTTATTGTGAATTGGGCTCCAAAGATTCCGCTGATACGCCGAATCATCAACCCCAGACGATTTGAATTCATCGCACTAGAAGGTCTGTATTTTCAGCCAGGAAAAATGGATCGATTTTTCAGGTTAGTCGAACACGTCATTAGTGAATTTGGCGTCTATTCTGCTTTATGGTGGTATGATCAAACAAGTCCACATTATGCCTCATTCAAAAATTCACGTAAAATGGGACTTCTCAACAAATTTGTAAAGGATTCGGACTCCCTCATTATGGCTTCCTTTGAAAATATGTCGGAAGACCAGATTGAAGTAATCAGGAACATGCCCACCTATGTGTCTTCCTATGACTTTATTTAAAAAGTAGTGGAGGTCTTTCCTTCAAGACAATATTGAATCTGAATTCTTATTATCGGATAATAACCATTCGATGATGTAATGAAATTAATTTCTATCCAGACCCAAAATCTATCAATAGTTAGGCAGTATAATATGACCCCTTTGAAGGGATCAAAGTTTTGAAGCGAAGCGAAGAACTTGGGGGATGATCACGAGTGCAATTTTCAAACAAAACACAGAAACGTACAAAGTGCTTCTTTATTCCGACATTAATATTTTATAGCATTAACGGCTGATCATCCCCCAGTTTGGTGGCAGAATCGTAGATTCTGACCAAACTTCCCCCTTCGAAGGGGGCATTTACTGATCCTGATCTTGAAATCGTACGGATAGTGGTTTACTTGATTCATCTTAGTCCTGTTTTTAATTGACATTTCGTATCAACCTATTTCAGGACAAGTCAGAGTTTTTTACGACCCCTTTGAAGGGGTCAAAGTTTTGAAGCGAAGCGAAGAACTTTGGGGGATGATCACGAGTGCAATTTTCAAACAAAAAAGCATTTTTTTGTCCTGTCTTTAGCATCGAGTGTTCCTGTCATTTTATTTAAAGTTTAGTCTTGGATCTTATCGAAAGGTCCACTGCGTGGGGCCTTCTTTTTCATTGCCAAAAAGAAGCAAAAGTCTAGTCAGATTCAAGGTGGCGACCTCTTGCCTTGGTTCCGGGTCATGGGGCTCTTTGGCTCATTGCTTCGTCTCGAGATTGAAAGCTGCCATAATCGCTGTATTTTCTTATTGAAACTCTTAGATACCGTACATATGGATACCAATGAATAAATCATAATATTCGCTAACTTATTCAGTAAGAAAATAAGGCTCTCTCCACGTGTCCCTTGAGACATCTGCATAATCAAAAGCAGAGAAGCATTAAATTCCCATTGTAAGACATGCCAGCTTTCTCCTTGGGCCACTTTGAATCCGACGTCCTGCCTACCTATTAAAAATACCCTCAGTTTAATTTGGACAAATATTTTAATAATGCGGGTGGACTCCCGTTTTCACTGCTTGCAAGAAAACAGGGCCGGGGTCGCGCGAAAGCAAAAATTTCCACACTATCTAAAAATACTGCAGAATCAAAAAACAAGGCAGCAAAAATAACTGCTCATCCCCCAATTTGGCGGCAGAATCGTAGATTCTGACCAAACTTCACCTTCGAAGGAGGCACTTACTGATCCTGATCTCGAAATCGATCGTATAGTGGTTTACTTGTTTCATCTTAGTCCTGTTTCTAGTTGACATTTCGTGTCAACCTATTTCAGGACAAGTCACCGGTGAGGCCGGGGTTGCGGGAAAGATAATAAATCAACATTTCAACGATTCAACAAAAAATCCCTTTTCATCGGTCCTCTTTTGATATCTAAAGTTCTCTATTTTTACCTAGAGTTTAGTTTTGTCACTTTTCGAAAGGTCCACTGGGTGACACGCCCATAATATTGCGGGATAAAACTCGGAGGAGTTTAATAATAACAACCTTTGCCTACATCTCGACCTAACTGCATATCACCTGGCAACATGATCTGAGTCATTTCCAACGAGCAGGTGAAAAGCTACTTTGAAAGATGAAATAGACTGCTATGAAAAAGAGCATGATCAGTGTAGCAGGTATTGTCTACACCTTAGTCTCCATGCTTTCACTGGGATTCAGTCAAACTGATTCAACCAGGCAAGACTTTAAGCGTCTCGACATTTTCCCTGCAATTAGCTACTCCCCTGAAACCAAATTGACGCTGGGTGCGATTGGTATACTATATTTTAATCTGGGGAAGGGTGATGAGATGACTAATCTTTCCAATCTCGAATTTGTGGGTGTTTATACGCTAAACCGACAGATTATTACCGAAGCACGAGGGGAAATCTTCAGTAATCAAAATCGATGGCGAATACGAGGTGAAGCATTTTTCAATCGCTATCCTGATCGGAACTATGGGATAGGAAACCATGCAGGAGCTCTGGTGGTGGAAATGGGTTCGGAGGGCACTTCTGACACGCTCAATTTTCTAAATTTCGATTCCGACCGTATCAAATTCTCTCCAGTAGTATTAAAGAGGTTCGGCAGGTACTTTTACTTTGGTTTGCAGTATGACATGGAATATCTCTACCGATTGAAAATAACGCCTGATCAATATCACCTTATCAATGAAAAGGCAGAAGAAATAAATGATATGCCTGTTGATGGTTTTCGATCTGGCCTGGGATTTCAACTCTTATTTGACAATCGGTCACCTCTCTTAAATCCCCTAAGCGGGGCCATGCTTGAATGGAATGCGCTCCATTACGATTCATACTTGGGGAGTGATTTTCAATTCTCAAGTATGTCCCTCGATATGCGCTACTATGAAAATATAGTCAAGAATCATACACTTGCATTAAGAATCTATGGATCCGCGAATTTCACTAATGATCAAGTACCTATGCGGGCGTTGTCCCGTGTAGGGGGGCACAAACTGGTGAGGGGTTATTTTCAAGGAACCTACCAGGACTATAACATGACGGCGTTTGAAATGGAATATCGCTGGCCATTTTGGAAAGAGGATACTTCTAGCAAATTATGGCAGGTATGGAAAAGATTAGGCGTTGTGACCTTTCTAAGTGGTGCTCAGGTCTACCATCGTTTCTGCGATTTTCAACTTAATGCATTCAATCTGGCGGCTGGAGGCGGACTACGCATACTATTCAATCCCAAGACGCGGGTAAATATTCGAATCGATTATGCGGTTGGACTGACAGCCAATTCAGATGGTCCAGGTAAAAGGCAGCATGGTTTGTATTTTTATCTTGGAGAAGCCTTTTAATGCATTTGACTTCATGAAAGACGACAAACCGATATCTAACCTCGTCAAAAACGACCGCAAGACGATCAACGCCTGGGCCATGTATGATTGGGCCAATTCTGTATATGCGCTTGTTATCACTACCGCCATCTTCCCCGCTTACTATAATTCAATGACCCGAGTGAACGGAAATAGCCGTATTGAAATATTGGGTTTTGACATAGAAAACACAGCGGCCTACTCCATCAATCTGGGGATTGCATTTGGCATTATCGCCCTGATTTCACCTCTCCTTTCTTCCATTTCCGATTATTCGAGTAATCAAAAAAGATTTATGCAGTTTTTCTGCTACATGGGTGGATTAGGTTGTATGCTCCTATTTCTATTCACTTCTATTGAACATGTATATTTCGCACTGGGATTTATGATGTTAGCCACTATAGGATATTCCGGCAGCATTGTCTTCTACAATTCCTATCTCCCGGCCATTGCCACAGAAGACAGGCAAGACAAGATCAGTGCACGTGGATATGCTTTTGGTTACCTGGGCGCGACGACCTTATTGATTATTAATCTAGTCGCTATCCTTAATCAAGAGAATCTAGGGATTGAAGACGATACTTTCCTCCCACGGTTGTCATTTTTACTCACCGGACTTTGGTGGATCGGATTTGCTCAGATAACTTTTCGAAAACTACCCACGGGAATCTACTCTAAGAAAGTAGCGAGAAAAAACTACATGTTCAATGGCTATCGTGAACTGCTTAAAATCTGGCATAGATTAAAGAAAGAAAGTAAACTTCGTACTTTCTTACTCAGTTTTTTCTTTTACATCATGGGAGTTCAGACCGTCATGTTCATGGCTGCATCCTTTGGCGAAAAAGAAATTCACCTATCCATGATGCAACTCATTATTTTGGTTTTACTGCTGGAATACATTGGCATTGTTGGAGCTTTTCTATTCGCCTGGATTTCTGGTAAATATGACAATATAAAAGCTTTAATAGTGGCGGTTTTTGTCTGGATCTTGATCTGTCTGTTCAGCTATTTTATTCGCACGCCCTTTCATTTTTATATTGCCGGTTTTTTTATAGGGATGGTCATGGGTGGCATCCAATCTCTGTCGAGATCTACCTATTCTAAATTCATTCCCAAGACTGAGAATAACGCCGGTTATTTCAGCTTTTTTGATGTCTGTGAAAAGTTGGCCATTATGAGCGGACTACTCATCTGGGGGTACCTTGACAATCTAACAGGGAGCATGCGCAATTCCATCATCGCCCTGGGTCTGTGGTTCCTGATCGGTTTAGTGCTCCTTATCTTAGTGCTTAGGATTCAATCAAAAGAAGTGCAACCCATTTCAGTATCATCCAACACGTGAGAATGACAAAAATGAAATATCATGCATAAAAAGACCGAGGTATGACTATTATCTATGACTGAGGAACAACCTTGTGCGTACACTTCATCCTCAAAATTCAAAATTTTGAGAAGCCTTTCCGGCATATCAATCATCTATTAAGATTCCGTATATCCATCACCAGTCGTTCTGAACCCAAAGCTCTTCTGGCCTTCTGATACATAACGGACTCCTTTTGAATTCCCAGAATAAGGTCAGCTGCAATAAGGCCGTAAGCAAGTGAACCTTTTGCACCAATACCGGACATACCTCCTACAATTACAAAACTGGAATCAATTTCTGTAGCATTTTCTATCACCTGGCTTACGTAAGGTACTTCAGATTCGGTGAGGGAATACACGCATGAATAACCTCTGACAAATTCTAAATCAGACACCGTTATCGGTAAGTCCAGTTTCGACAGATAATCCACTGTATTTTCCATACTCCAAAGAATTTCTTGCTCAGTTACATCCATTTTCCATACTGCATCTAAATCCTTGATATCAGTCCGTAAAAAATGTCCGCCCACTTTGAATACTGGTCTTTCGTTTTCATCATACTTTTCAATCATAGAATAGAATATCTCAGCATTTAGATTTGCAACCGGATAAGACTTGCTAAGTTTACTTTTCTGTTCGCTTGTCAACGAGTCATACTTATCAGGATTGATTCTTAAGAAGGATAGAAATAGTCGTTTTGGCCTAATTAGTCTTTCAAAATAAGGAGCTATGTCACTTACCAAAGTTCCATTGTAAGGTCCGGCTGCAGCTATCACTTTCCTACTTAAAATGGAATTAACTACTCCGGATTTTGTATCGGTAATATCTACTCTAAAAAGCCTACCTTCCCTTTTTAAATTAATCACTTTTTGATTATAGTGTATTCTATTACCATGCTTTCTAATGCCCTGATGTAGTTTCTTAATCAAAATAGATGGATTCAATGTACCAGAATATGCTTGATATTCTCTGACAACCATCATCGTATCAGGAATTATCATTCCAAATTTCTCCTTCGCTTCCTTGATATTTGCGGCATATTGATGCTCCACAGTCTGTCCATCCAACAATTCCTCCACTTCCTCCAACTGTGACCTGTAATACATATAGGTGACAGGTGATGTCGTATAAATGTCTTCCATAGAATGAAGTATTTCCGCTTCCCCTTCATTTAGGTAGTCTATTAGATTTTTAGTTTCGCTAACAGAGGTTTGTTGTAGATATGAAAAAATATCACCTGTCGGTCCCAGACTTCTTGATATTCGAGCTTCTCCAAAACTGGAACCAAAGGTATATATAGAATCTTGCTGTTCAATCAATAAGACATCCTGTCCATACTCTGACAATTCCCACGCTGTTGAACTTCCCATTAATCCACCGCCTATCACAACAACATCTTCTGTCTCGTCTTCAGTGCTACATGATATGAGGATTAATATAATCCCTAGTAGTGAAATAATAGTTTTCATGCTCCTGAATTCATTTTAGGCAGTCCCTTTATCTTTTAAAAAACACTTTTTGGAATATGCATTGTCACTAGCATGTGAGGTAAATCCACAACCTCAGCAATCTGTAAATCTCCAACCAAGGAACAAAGCATATAAGCATCTTCCCAGGACATATTATAGCTGGTTGATATATGTTCAACCATGTACCGAGTAGCCTTTTTGGCAGCTTCATCTATTGTTGTTCCAAACCCCGTTGTTGCATAGAAATCTTCAGATTCGTATTGTGGCTCCTTGATATTTTTATCTTTAACCACACTCAATCTAAATCTTATTCTCATATCGCATTCTACCGCAGTACCCACGACTTCTCCCAGACCTTGCACTGCATGTGCATCCCCAATCGAGAACAAGGCGCCCTGGACAAAAATCGGAAAGTATACAGTGACGCCTTTAACTATATTAGGATCATCCATATTCCCTCCATTTGATCGTGGCGGAAAAGTAGTGAGCATTTCCTCGGTATTTGGCGCGACACCCATTACTCCTGCAAAAGGCTTCATAGGTATACTTATTTTGTCGGAGAAATGAACAAGATTATTGTCTTTATCGAGTCTATAAGTTTTAAATCCTCTTGCTTCAGTTTCTCCAGCAAGAAAACCAAATTCAGGTCCCATACCTGTCCAGCCCCAATCCCCGGGCTCCAGATCCAGTAGCTCAACGGCAAGGACATCACCTATTTCTGCGCCTTCTATGTAAATTGGTCCGGTAAGCGTATGGACCCTGTCCATATCCACATTCTCAAAGTCTTCTAATGTTGAATTTATATTCAATTGTCCACCTGTCGCTTCCTGGGTATAGGCTTCAACTACACTTCCATTCGGGACTTTAATGGCATAGGGTATGGAATTGCTGAATTTATCATGACTTTCATCTGCACGAACGGTAAAATCTGGAGCGGGAATAAATTCTTCAACACTGGAATGATCACTGTCAACCCCTGTTCCACAACTAAAAATAAAAATGAGAAGAAAGCCAATTGTGATTATTTTCATGATCATTATTATTTGGGCCAACGCTTTGGCTTTTTAAATTAAGTCTTACCCTACCACAATTTATCTTATTTGCTACTGTCTATTCTTTGAATTCCTGGTCGACGGTACTGATATATAAGTTACAAAAAGTGCATTTTAACAAGAAAGAAGTTATTACGCTGCTACATGTCAGCGTACATTAGTCATCCTGGTCTTCAATGTAACGATGATCTATAGCGAAGTTTACTGACTTCCATCCATCCTGAAACTTCTGCATGCCAAAAACCCAAAATCCGTATGCCCTAGTTTCATTCCCGTTTTCCTCGATCCTCGCATGATCCCATTCAACATAAGCGATGGCGGAACTTCTTGAAAAAACATGTACTTTTTGCGTTTTCAAATCCCATTTCTTGATGGCTCTCCACTTTGGTAAATAAGATTTCCAAATATCATCTATTGTTGAATAGTCTCCCCAGTATTTTCCATCTCCGAAGACAATGTAATTCTCATCATGGTAAAACTTCATGGCTTTCTTATAATCCAGTGTCTTTAATACCTCAATGTGATTTGTAATACTTGCAATTACTTCGATCTTGATTTGCTCCATTTCCTCGTTGGGTATCGGTTTCTCAGCTAGCTTGACCGGATTACAGGAAAACAACAGGATACAAATGACAGAGGAAACGAAAATTATACTTTTTTGCACCATGGATTTCTGAATTTGAATCAGTGTATTAAGGCAGGTGTTTTACACTTCTTCGCGTTCTTTGTTACATTCCAGGTGATTCCTGTCCGACGACGAGGCGTGTTTGACATCCTTCCTTCTTACATAAACTTCTTTTGGGTGGAAGTATCCTAAAAGTACATTACCTTGATTTACATTCCAAATAGGGTCTTTCTCTTTTTGAATCCGAACCACAGTATCAGGGACCAAATGCCTGCCAACCTACCTTGCGTTTTAGCCAACCAGACGAAGCTCTATGAAAACTCAACTTTTGCCTCTAATCGATTAAAATGTCCCTCCCTTTTCAGCCATTATTTTATTTAATGTCAACATATGTGACATTAAATAATCCATTTCCAGCCAAAATCATGAAAAGAAAGATTACTTATCTGTCTTATTTGCCCTTTTTGCATTAATTTTCGTACAGAATCAGGACTTAAAATGCGTTTATCATCTCAAATTTCCACCATATTATTTGTGTCTACATTCTCCTTTACGACTATGTTGCTCAATCCCCAGGCAGGGTATGGACAAATAAAATCCTCTCTGTACGAGCCCTTCAAGTTTGCACTTCGGGAAGAGTTCTCTCCCACCGATGAAGGACTTCTTCTGAATCAAATTTCAGAAATAATAGCTATTCAACAGGAAATGAAGGAGGATCCATGGTCTGTCCAGTATTGGAATGGAGCTTATCCTTCTTACCGTTGGCATCAACTGCTCATGCAAGTCGGTCAAAACCACAAGGGCCATAAGAACGGAGGTCGCGTAGCCATCATGCATCTCGCGATTTATGACGCTATAGTGGAAGTATGGAAGCACAAAAAAGCGCATTCCCGCAAAGCAGCGTACCACTATGAACGCGGTATAGAAAAGCTGGGTCAGGAACCCGACTTTTCCACTTTCCTATGCGAATGGAGTGCAGCAGCAGGAGCCGCACATCGAGTCATTGGGTATTACTTTCCAGATCAGAAAGAACTACTGGACAGCCAGCTCACTGCCTTTACTGCTGCCCGTTTGGCCACCGGGCTGCAATTTCCTTCTGACATCGAAAAGGGATTGGAAATCGGACGAAAAATAGCCGATCAGTACATTGATTATGCTAAAAGCGATCGAACAGATCTTCGCTGGGAAGGGACTGTTCCCAAAGCCGATAGTCTCTGGTCAGGGAATCCCGGCCCCTGGGATCCTATGAAACGGCAATGGAAGCCCCTGACACTCGAGCGGCCCGACCAATTCAGGCCCGACCCCCCTCCCACAGACTGGTCTGCTGATATGGAAGAGCTCAGGCAATTTAATGCTGAACATCAAAGTAGCGATATCGCCTGGAAGTGGAAAAGCGAACCCATCTGGGACCGACTAATCGAACGGAAGATTCTGGAATACAACCTGAATCCCCTGGACGCAGCCTTTGCCAATGCAGTGTTTCACACGGCACGCTTCGATGGAATCATTGCCGCCTGGGATGGAAAATATCACTATTGGGGCATTCGGCCTTTTCAATATGATCCCTCTTTCCAGCCCATATTAATCGACACTCCTAACTTTCCCGGCTATCCTGCTGGTCATACCACCGTGGCGGGGTCCCTCGCCCGGGTGCTCGCTTTCCTCTTTCCTGAAGATGAAACGTTATTTTATGAACTCGCCAAAGAGTGTTCAGAATCCCGTTTTGAAGGAGGAGTACACTTCCGTACCGATAATGAAGTGGGATTGGAGGTAGGCTATCAGGTTGGGGAACAGGTCATCAAGGTATTTACACAATAGAGGAATTCATTATGTCTTATCAGGCGACACTCCCCATCAGCACCCGCAAGAAGACGCGAATGCCAGAAGTTCTCAGCTAGTGATACACTAATAGCAGACACTTTGTGCGGCATCAGTTCCCATTTAATTTCCCTTCCTGAGCGCTGCAGTCTTACATTATCCTAGTCTGGATTGTCCAGTTCAAATGAAACGGGATTGGATTCAGGATATCGTGTCTAAAGAGTGCTAAAAGTCTCGTTAACATCCACGGTGCCTTTTCTAACCGATAATGAAGTGGGGTGAGTAGTAAGCTATGAGTTCAGACTGCGGGTAATAGATGAAGTCGGTATGAGCTAACACAGCCATATGATGAATCAAAGGCATTGAACAGTAGCATCATCACCATTGTGCTCGCCAGTTTTTAATTCATATTTTTGGACACCCAAGAAGTAGTTCCAGGCTTTTTAAAAAGCTTGGCGCTTGAAACTTATAATCTTTCTTCTATGAATAATAGTTACTATCCTACCCTAATCATTGCTCTTTTGCTGATCATCATCAAGCCTTCCCATGCTCAGATGATGCGAATAGACAGCACAATTAATCGGCTTGAAGCAGAAGCGCATCTTAGATTTCTAACGGCTGATGAGTTGAAAGGTCGCGAAACAGGAAGCAACGAACTCTTGATCGCCGGCCGGTACATTGCCGAACAATTCCGAAGTTCAGGCCTCCTTCCTTTAGGGGATATAGAAGGAGATTACCTGCAGCGTGTACCTATTCAGCTTAATAAGCCACCTACCTCAGCCACCATCGACATGCTTGGGCAGGAGTTTAAGGGAGGTGTTGATATGGCAATACTTTCTGGCTCCAATTTTACATTCAATGGGCCACTAGTCTATTTGACTGATCTGGAAGATCACGATTCGGTGGGTGTCCATGGTAAAGTGGTCGTGACGCCACTTAGGACTCTCAGGGGCTCAGCACGCGATCAAGAATTGGCAAAAATGATCCGGCAAGATGGTGCGGTTGGTTTAGTTCATCTGTTCGGTTCAGGCATGCGTTATCCATGGTCCATTGTGCTCAACTATTATTCCAGAGAAAGAATGAGCCTGGCAGCTGCAGATGAAAGTGCTTCGACATTTCCACATCTTTTGGTGCGCGATTCGGCTTCTTTGTACCTCCAACAATTAAAAGAAAAGACCGATCTATCCGCCGCCATCAGTATTTCGGGGATGGAAAAGGAAAAGGTAAATGCTTTTAATATTATTGGCCTGGTAGAAGGGACTGATTCGGTTTTGAAAAATGAACAAATAGTCATGTGCGCCCACTATGACCATGTAGGAATTCAACCTGTAGAAGACGGGCAGGACTCTATTTACAATGGAACAAGAGATAACGGAATCGGTACTACGGGATTGATCAATGCTGCCAAATACTTTGGTAAATACCCTCCTAAAAGATCCATAATTATTATTGCATTGACCGGGGAAGAAAAAGGGTTACTTGGAAGCTCTTATTATGTAGATAATCCCAAAATACCATTGAAGGAGACTGTTTTCGCTTTAAATATTGATAACTCGGGTTATACTGATACAGAAGTATTGACCTTGTTGGATACCCATCGGACTAATATAGATGAGCTGGTCTATCAGGCCGCCTCGGAAGTGGGCTTGGGTGTGATTGGAGATAGGTTACCCAATCAAAATTATTACGAACGATCGGATCAGGTCAGTTTTGCCAAAAAGGGAGTACCTGCTGTAAATTTCAAGATGGCAATGACTGCTTTTGATGAACGGATTTCCAAATACTACCACCAACCATCCGATGAATTTCATACGGTGGACCTTGACTATATACATAAATACTGGAAAGCTTATATCCGAACGGCTGAACTCACTGGCAACTGGGATCATAAGCCATACTGGATTAAAGGGGATAAATTCGAACCGGCAGGAAATGCGCTTTACAAGGTAGATTAGCCCTTATGGTTTATTCAACATAGGATGACGATTAAATTGTATGCCTTGGGTTTGATAAGGCGAGCATTTCCTAATGGTAGAGAAAATCGAAAGAAAAATTCGCTTTGATGATTACTCTTCCAACCTGCCGACTTCTCTCTCGATCCGGTCGATCAAGTCCCTCTCCAGTTTTATCCGGTCTTCATAAACCACTTTAAAAGATCGCAGATATTCCATATTGAATTGGACATGGGACTGGAATTCTGCATCATCCAATAGTTGATCATAATCTATTGGGTAGTAGGCCTCAAGCAAATGCAGATTGCTAAACTTGGGCACCAAATCCTCAAGCAACAATCTGAATGAATTAACCTTAATGAATGAGAAAAATTCCTTGACCCAAACCTGTGTATTGTCATATAAAAAAGAGATATCCTTACGCAAAGAATCATTGGTAATCAGATTAACGCCTTTTGATGATAACAACTGGTAGCCGCTTTTCACAGAATAAAAATCCGGAACCACCGGTAGCCAACTGAAATGTGGAGCCAGTGAATCATGCCAGGACAAACCATTCTCCAAATGGTCTAATATAATAGCAGAGGCCTGAATGGTATTTCCCATATACTCAATATTCTGGTTGTGGTCTTCAAAATCAACTTCAATATTGTCTTTGATCTCATTTAGAATTTTAATCTCCAGATCTCTGTCTTTCCTCCATTCGTTCCAATTGTTGATCTGCAAGGCGATCAGAATACCGAGGACTACGAGGAGGATCTCCCCCATTGCATACAGCAGGTATTTGTTCAGTTTTGTCTCCTTCATGAATTGATATCGTATCCGTCGAAAGAATTTTATCATCGTGCTTGCTTTTGATCAGAAAAGTTGCGATAATCTCATGTTTTAGACCGCAACTATCGTTTGTATGAGGCCGGCCCTACCGCTTTTATTGAAATCGTAAGTTAGAGCATTTTTATTCATCGAGTAAATGGGATTGTGATTTGACTTTTAATGTAGTAGCTGTATTCTGTGGCAATGGTGTTAGCAATTCTTTGAATCTACAGGGACCGTACTCGAAGTCATCAATGTTTCCGAGTTCTTGAATTCGTATTCTTCTAAATAGGATCCTGGCGGTGCCCCTTCTATCACGAAGTTATCCAGGACTTTTTGTTAAAGTCGCTGGTTCTGAGGATTTCGAGCACAACAAATGCGCTCGGATGGATACAATTACGCAAGACCGATCTGCCGATATATATACTAAGCTTTCATCTAAGGTTAGGATTGTCATGTACTATGTCCAAGTCCTCTCTTAAAAATATTTCCATACCGGCATAGGGGTATATGGGGCACCATACCATCTATATAATAGAAGCCGCGATCAATTTCACCCCCCAATGATTCCGGTAAGAAAATTTTCAAAAAAACGTTAAAAAGCAATTATCATGAATACTACCCGCTTAATGAAAGTCTTGCTCTTCTGCACCTCATTGATGATTATCTCCTGCCAAAAGGATCAAATCCATATGGAGGGTGAAGGAGATATTGTGACCAAAACATTGACCCTCTCCGATTTCTCCGGCTTAGACCTGGCTGTGGCTGGGAAGGTGGTAATTACACAGGGAGACATACAAGAAGTAAGAGCAACCGGCCATGCCAATATTATAGATCGATTGACCACGAGCGTGTCAGGTGATATCTGGAATATTGAATTAGAAAAGGGGAATTATCAGAACTATGAGTTAACCATTTATGTCACCATTCCCAATCTAAATGCTGTGTATTTAAGTGGTAGTGGTGAGGTAAATGTAAATGATTTTACCGATCAGAGTGATTTGATTTTGGATCTATCCGGCTCGGGACACATTGATTTAAATAATTTCACTGGCACTGAAAATCTGGAGGTTGACATCAGTGGTTCAGGTATAATCACCGGTCATGATCATTTACCATCACTCAGAGAAGTAGACATTAAAATAACTGGATCAGGGGAATATCATGGATTCCCTATAATGTCTGACATTTGTAAGATCAATATGTCTGGATCGGGTACATGCCAGGTTGCCGTAAGGGATACATTGGAAGTTAGGATCAGTGGATCGGGCATCGTTTATTACCAGGGAAGTCCCACTATAATGGATCACACCAATCGTGCGGGAAGCATTATAGACGCGAACTAGATTGTGAGAAAAGCTCGTGATCAACATGCTTGCATTGAGTTTAGAAAAACCATTCAATTCATAGTTGATTTCAACTGGGTCTGGTCTCCTACTTCAATAGTAGAAGACCAAACCTGTTTAAGACCCATACGGAGTAGTTTACCGGAGACCGCTCTGAAGATTTGATCAGTGCCTTACCTGGGTTCTATTTATTTATCTCCAGTCTACTCTAAGTATTTGTCTAGTTCTTGAACCGGCTCCATCTAATTTATTATTAATGAGCTGGTTCTAAAATGATCACGCACGGATTCGATTGATAACTTTATGCCAATACACAAATACCTCGATTCCTGGATTCTCTACAGCGTGATGAATCCAGAAACTGGTTGAATTGGTCCCACGTGTTCATTCTCCTCCCTGTACCATGCTCTGATCATGAGTGATCAAATGCTACTCTAATGAGCGACTATTGATTGCCCCAAAAAAACACGTAACTTATAAAGTGAAAAATCACTAAAATAAGTTCCGATGAAAACCTCGATTCAATTAATTATGGTCTTTGTAGTAGCCTTCCTCTCAGGAAGTAATTCCCTTTTTGCCCAGAAAAAAACAGCGAGAAGTAGTACTGCTATTGTCCAGCAAAGTCAATTTCCGATTGTCAAATCAAAGACCGCCACGGACGTCACGTCAGAAGTGAAAAAACACCAATCCCAATTGGTAAACACACAGAATAAAACAGCCTCTTCCCTGAGTCTATCACAACCACAACGAAATAAATTAACGCAGGTGTCGGGTAATTTGGCTGTTGGAAAATTCACCAAATCCACGCAGGCCCAATGGGAGTTGTTTGTCAAAGATATGTATTCTAAATCTCCAGATACCGACATAAATGCACTCATTCAATATACCATGAGAGAAGCCTATCTTGAAAACATGGAAGATCTGAAATTTTATGCTGAAAAAGTAAAACTATTTAATGAGCGCAAGGAAGCGATACGAGACGAAATTACCAGTGCACGAAATGCCCGATCAAAATTTCAAAGGGATTCCAAGTCTACTCGGTACCAGAAGAAAAAGTTGGCTCCATATCCTAGTGCCAAGCTAGTCACGTTAAAAGGACAAAATAATGCATTAAATTCCGAGCCAGCGTGGGAAAATTATCTAGATGATTTAGAAGAAAAGTTGGCTACAGTGGGAGATGATGCTCAACTGGCAAATATTGACTTGCAAAATGCTTTACAAAAGCAGCAACAAACCTTCCAAACCCTATCGAATGTTTCAAAAATGTTGCATGACACAGCCATGGCCATAATCCGCAAAATTGGTTGAAGATTGAAGTCTGAGTATACTGTTCGGCTATTAGCCAGTGAAATTCTCCCGTGGTAGAATCAGGTTTCAGCTCAAATTGCCTATTCCACCATTTTTAATAAGGGTCTAGGAGTCTGATAGCCAGTACTCAGATAATCCACGGACGGGGTATACTTCAGTCCGACCCCGAATAAAGTCCAATATCTGTTCCAATACATTTCCTGATAGCAATTTTGTTCGCTTTCTAGGCCAAATTTTGAGATTAAAACCTCCCTGGTGGGAGCCAGGTCATGTAATCTACGACGTGCCTTTATAGTATCTCCTCTGACTAAGGTGGAAGTACCAACGATTTGCCTTTACTTTAATCAAATCTTACCATAACAGTGTGCCCAGAGTGATGATGGAGAAATCTTTGGTGTATTCAAACATCTTAATCATAAGTTGATATACTTCCAGAAATACTGGCATATCATATGTATCATATCTAAATAAACTAACCACAACGCAGTGGAATGAATATATTGATAAATAGTTAAAAAGCTCGAATAGGTCGAACTCTTGCGTAATTATCTTTACTGAAGTTATTCTGTATACCGCTGTTGAAGAATACTACCCATGAATCCTCAACATTGATCTCTGAAGAACTCCAATAAATCAACCCCTCAAATCCACCAATATTTGTATTAGCACCTGTTGCTCCTGGTCCTATTTTCAAGTACATTGCAGTTAGTTGATCCCTTGAAGGCAAAAACCAATCATCAAAGCCATTTATATTTCCAAAACAAACATCCACAGCTTTTATATCACCAGCGCATTGCAAATTATTAGCGGAACCAATATCAATAGTATTTTGATAGCCTGTTCCGATTACTGTACCATCCGCTCCAGGAACAAGTTCCAGATAGCATCCCCATTCTATTCCCATGCTTTGATCATATGGCAAAGACACGTAGCCTTTCACTCCAGGGATAGAATCATGGTCATCCAGATAAAATATCAATCCACCCTGGAAGGTCTTCCCATATAGACTATCTTTTAAAATACCTGCTTCTAATAATTCCAAAGGCTCAAATCCCCTTTTCTAACATTTTTTGGACCCCAACCAATGATACTCCAAACTTAATTAACGATTGATCAACATAGATCTTTGAATCGGTTTAAAAAGGTACTCCTTTGCAAATTCATGGATGTTCTTTCCAGATACCCTGCGTATAAGTTCCGCCAGTAGTTCGGTGGTTCCTCCGTTATACTTCCATACTGTTCCCGGTTCAGCAATAAAAGATCTGCTCAACACAAATCCAATACCATCTTCACTACTGCTCATTTGTATTTCACTGTTTTCCTGACTGTCATATGGAACGTCCTCATTCCACTCTATACCTGAGGTCATTGTCAGAAGATGTCTGATTGTGATTTTTTCACGCCCTGCATTGCTATATTGTGTGTAGTCCTGGAAGAAATCAAATATTGGTTGGTCAATGTTATTTATTTTCCCTTGAGATAAGGCTATCCCAATACAAGCAGAGACAACGCTTTTTGAAACACTTCGCATGTCGTGAAGCATTGTGTCATTGAACTGAATAACTCCAATATCAGTACCCCAATTTTCATCGTGACCTGAAAAATACTTCTCCAAAACTAGCTTGTCATCTTTATAAATTAATAGAGAATGACGATTAGGATAAAAACCTGTTTTGATACTATCTACAAGTTCCGTTATGATTTGTCCATCGAGTCCAACATCTTCCAAACTTGATCTTGAAATATCAGAATTTGCGGTCTCTTGAATATTTGCACTTTTGTCAGTTGCCTGACGACATCCAATAGCTAAACCAATTTATATCGTTCCATTATTAATAAATTTTCAGTTCCTATAACAACTCCTGTGAGTTCTAATTATCGGTCCCGCAATGCCCCTTCAATTCCAAATTTTCAATATAATAGGTAAAGTAACGCTTCGTGAGGCATGCTATACAAAAATATACGAAAAAAGTCTTCTTTGGAAGATGGCCCCGACATGCGTTGGATGGGTTGGATCGGATATATCCAGGATTTCTACACCATCTGACCAGGAAGCAATGTAGGCGTAATTGCCAGAAACAAAAATGGAATTTGCCCCTCCAAGTGCGGTGGTATTATCATCAAAGATGGCCCCTGCATATGTAGGATTGACGGGACGTATCATTGCATTTCCCTCACTCATGAGATCTTGAGCTTGGATACCCACAACGCCGTAAAAAATTGTCGCTAGAAGACTTACTATTTTAATAATTTTCATTCTTGATAGATGATGTTGATGATCACTGGCTTGTCGGTGATGTTGTAGCTTGACATCACATCTAAAAAGTATGAGGCGATACTCTATCCATTCTCCCCACCTATTACTCAATATACATAATGGTGATGACCACCGGTTTGCTCAATATCTGACTACTATTGCCGGGTTCATTTAAGATACTAACTTGGGTGGCATTCCATGACAAGGTTAGCTCAAATCCGGAGAAGGCATTATAGCTATCAGGCACTCCATAGCCCAGGTTATTAGTGTCATAGCGAACCAATCCCTCGACGCTGACGATCTTTCTGGCATCCAAACCATGGGCGACGGTGTTACTTCCTCCCTGGGTTGCTGCTGATGTACTTTCGAGGGTTTTAATTTTCAGGGCAGCAGACTGCTCGCCGAGCCGTGTATATTGTTGCACATGGATAGCTCCAGCGGTCGACAGGCCCTCATTACTAATGTTGATATCCTCTGTCGTCGTCATTTCTTGCGCCACCTCACCGGATACATTTATTTCTAGCGAACTCGTGAATACGCTATCGGTGGAGAGTACGGGAGATGTAACACCGGATATATCCAGAATCTCTACACCATTATCAATCGCAGAAGCGACATAGACGTAATCGCCAGAAACAAAAATGGATAGTGCCCCATCAAGTGCGGTGGTACCATCATCAAAGATGGCCCCTACATGCGTAGGATTAGCGGGATCGGATATATCCAGGATCTCTACACCACTATCTGTAAGAGAAGCGACGTAGGCGTAATGGCCAGCAACAAAAATGGAAAATGCCCCATCAAGTGCGGTGGTACTATCATCAAAGATGGCCCCTACATGCGTAGGATCGGTCGGATCGGATATATCCAGGATCTCTACACCATCATCAACCTCAGAAGCGATGTAGGCGTAATGGCCAGAAACAAAAATGGACCTTGCCCCAGCAAGCGCGGTGGTGCCATCATCAAAGATGGCCCCGACATGCGTAGGATTAGCGGGATCGGATATATCCAGGATCTCTACACCACTATCTGTAAGAGAAGCGACGTAGGCGTAATGGCCAGCAACAAAAATGGACCTTGCCCCA
>JBNKUI010000074.1:0-1865 GCA_050298535.1 Saprospiraceae bacterium | reverse complement strand
TGCGGGTTTTTCCAGCTCAAATCGACAGTGATGACACCGTCGGTCGTATTGACATCGCCGCAGCTTTTTTTGATCTCATCACCTGTACCGTCAAGCTGGTAGCAGCCGACGTCATTACCGCTGTTGTCGAGTATTACTCCCTGGCCTTCCACATCGACGATCTGCGTTCCTTCCGCCGAAGCGAGTACATATTCGTCTGAACTGCTGGCGTCGGGTTGGTAGACTTTACCGATTTGACGACCATCAGCATTGGTTGCAATGTTAAATGGATAGACTGAATCCATAGGAGCAATTGCATCTTGAAAATGCTTCAGTTCTGCTCTTCGTTCTTCGCAGACGTTTGTCGACTCATTGTTGCTTACAATCTTCCATTGAGAAGGCTTGGCCTCAAGTATGTTCAACTTATTTTCAATGGCAGCCATAATCGCTGTTCTTGCTGACGGATCAGACAAAGTTCCTACACCAAAAGGATTGTAAAACAGTTCCCCCGTATCCCCGTCTTGGATTGCTTGACCCATATAAAATGTGAACGCGTGTACATTTGTATCTAATCCGCCTTCTATCGCTTTAAATCTACCTTGGAAAATGCTACCTAACTGTGATTTATGAACATAATCATAAACCATTGCTGGACTGCCACCATGACCAGACAGCTCTTGCCATGAAACCTTTCGTACATTACTTTCATAATCATCAATATCACTTAATCCGAATGTAGCTATTCTAGGCACCAGGTCGTTATCCCAGTCTATCCTTGGCGTATCGGGTTTTATATCTGCTGTCATTGGAGATGCGATGCTAATAGCCTCGAAATACTCCTGCATCCAGCTATCGATGTCTTGATAAGCTTCATATGTAAAAAGATTTCCCTGCGAATGTGCTACTACAAGTACCTTGTGCCCCTCTATGATACTTTTTTCATACTTTTCAACTTGGAGAGAAAGATCCGCGTCATGTGATGTCTCAACCATTCCGATAGAGAGCCATGAAACGAGAGTATCGACAGTCTCCTGCAAGGAGAGTTTTTGCATTATTGATTCAAACAAGTCATCGACAGTTCCATAAGTGCTATTGTAGGCGTAGTCAATTTTACCAATATGTTTTCGCATTTCTATTTCATTATTATGATAATGCTCTGTTTGAATAGCGGGCTTTAATATATTAAATGTAGCACTGGTTGCATTCTGTTCACTTGTGAGAATTCCATTAGCAAAATACATATCAGTTTTTCTTTCATCGATTGAAGCATATGAAACAACTGAAAAAAAAAGTACTAAAAATAGAAGACTCAGCGGTTTCATGATTTAGTACTCGTATTTATCAGTGTTAAAATCACAGTATTGTCTAACTTCACTACACCAAGGAATTGTATAACTATCTCCGCTAAGAAGTTTGTCGTATTTCCAATAAGTATTACTTCGTTCCTTGGTGTTAAAAATCTGATCTGAAACTTTTTGCCAAACATGTTCAGTAATAATAATTGGTTTATTCAGTTGTGATGCACAAGTTTTTGAATAATAACCTTCGCAATAAATAGGCGCATTCACTTCGGCATGAATTTCTTTAGCTTTTTCTGGTGTCTGTAAAACTTTTTTATAACCCCTCGCTGCCTGCATCGCAATATCGATATGCACCGGGTGCTTATCTTTGTAATTCATATATATCCATCTCTCCACATCATCCCGAATCCCATTTTCATTAACATCAATCCCAAGCAGCGTCAAGTCATTAACTACCGGATCAGGCTCTGGCGGCAGCTGGTGCCCATTGATCACTTCGGGGACATAGAAACGGTACTTGATCTCTTTGATCTGCGTTGACTTGTAGGCTTTGTCCGCTTTGAGGCTTTTGATCTCCACTTCATA
>JBNKUI010000073.1:0-4220 GCA_050298535.1 Saprospiraceae bacterium | reverse complement strand
GAATGTGAACTATCTAAGTACATGTTTGATGTGCCGGGTGATATGACCGTCACGAGTTGTGCGCTGGAGTATGATCCCGCCGGTAGTGGACAGCTGGTAGGCGATTTAGATCCAGAGATCACCGGATATCCCGTGTATAAGATTGATGATGATTGCCACATTGTGGGCATCGGGCATCAGGATAAGGTATTCAAAGTAGTAGGTGGTGATGAAGCTTGCTATAAAGTGATACGAACCTGGTACTTTGCTGACTGGTGTGGAGGCAAACCCGTAGACAGCTACTGGTGGTATGACCGTGGATTGATCATCGACTCCTGTGTGCAGAAGATCATCGTACAGGATACGGTGGGACCGGTATGTACGATCACGGGTCCGGTCAGTAGCGGAGATACCATTGAAGTGGGTGCCTGTGCGTATAATTTTAGTGCATCAGTATCGACTACCGATGCTTGCGGAGTGATCAGCTATAGCTGGGTGCTCAAACAAATCGAAGAAGGAGCAGCTATTGAGGTGGACAGCGATCAGGGCGCCTTATCGGCAGATACGATGGATGCGTTTGACATCAGTTCGCCCGATCTATTGCCTGGCGTATATAAGTTAGTGGTCACCACCGTAGATGAATGTCAGAATGAGGGCGTCTGTGAATATGACTTCACCCTACTTTCTGCGAAGCAACCCACACCGGTATGTATCACCTTGTTGACCGCCACACTGACACCCTGGGATACCGATAGCGATGGAGTGATTGATTCAGCCCATGCGGTAATCTGGGCCAGTGAGTTCAATAGCAGCAGTGCCCTGGCGTGTGAAGATGATAGTCTGGCGTATCGCATTGAGTTTATAGATGGTATCGATGATGACACCTATGTGGAAGACAGTGCCAGCCTGGATCTGACGTGTGCCAATATCGGCACCAAGCTAGTAAGACTATGGGTACTGAGCTACCCCAGTGGTACGTCAGATTACTGTGACGTGATCCTCATGGTTCAGTCTGATGGAGAGGGATGTGATGTGAGTAGCACAGGACCTACGGCAGGGATTGAGATTGTGGAAGGTGGCGATCAGCAAGGTCAGCCCTCCAGGAACTCAGTGGGAGGCAACGATGTGGAAGTGACGGGAGATGCAGCACAACCAGTATCAGGACAGCTTTCTGAGGGATACCTTCTGGAGCAGAACCGACCCAATCCTTTCCGTGAGGAAACCGTGATTGGATTTGAACTGCCAAGCGCCATGTCTGCAACACTGACCGTGTACGATGTGACTGGAAGGGAGCTTAGAATTGTGGAAGGGGACTTTGCCGGAGGATACAATCAGGTACATCTGAAACAGGATGAATTAAGGGCAACAGGATTAATGTACTATCAGCTGCGAACTCAAAATTATATTGAGGTGAAGAAAATGCTGGTAATCAAAAATTAGGAAGTTCTAAATAGAGAATAACTTTAGGCCAGATATTTTTCGTAATATGGTCTCAGCAGGCCATATAATGGCGTATAGTCCCGAAAATTGTACTACCTCGCTCGTGTTATTTTGACTTGATTGTATAATCAATTTAAGGTAATTACTATGAGCTGCATTTACATGTTTGAAACTTCCTGTGTTGCATTCGCACCAATTCAAATATTCAAGCGATTTTATGCTCTTGGATTATTACTGGCAATTTTACTATTGCCCGGGACGAGGTCAATTGCGCAAGAGGGGGAGTTAAGATTTTTGGAATGTAGTACCGTGCTACCACAAGGGGACGCTTTAGACTCATTAATAAGGAGACATGAGCGGTTCTTAGAAGGGCTTTCAGGAGGTCCAATTGGTAAGAACACCAGTAGATCACTGGTAAATCTAAGGATAATACCTGTCCAAATCCATATTGTAAGAATGGATGATGGTACGGGAGGTACAACTGAGGCTGCAATTGTAAATGAAATTATAAATGTAGTTAATCCGCTCTATGCCAGTGCAGGAATTGCATTTCTTCCCTGTGCACAGGCAAATCTAATCGACAACACAGCATTGTATATTCTCGAGGATAAGATGGAAGGAGATATGATGTCTGCTACCTACAATGTGCCTAATGTTCTAAACCTGTATTCTGTTGAAGATCCGGAAGGACTTTGTGGATGGGCACGATTTACTGCCGACCTGCCCTTGGACTATGTTGTGATTGCTCACAGTTGTGTCACAGAAAATGGATTGATTGCACATGAATTTGGTCATTATTTTGATTTGTTTCATACGCATGAAGATTATATGGGAGCAGAGCTGGTAGATGGCACGAACTGCATGATTGCGGGAGATATGCTTTGCGATACACCGGCTGATCCTAACCTTAGTGGCCAGGTGGACGCAGGTTGTAATTATATCGGCATGGCTACAGATGCTAATGGTGCGATGTACATGCCAGATCCAACAAATATTATGTCCTATGCACCCTATCCCTGTACTAATAGTTTTACAGCTTCACAGATCGCTAAGATTGCATACACAGCTGAAAACGGAAGAAATTATCTCAGTATATTTTCCAGCTGTCCAGCAGGGGATATCCAGTATCTGGATGATAACTGTGAATTAATACTGCCTGACTATAGAGATCAGATTGTATTGGCCGGTGATTGCGTGGTTGACACAATGCAGGTTCCAGCTCCTGGTACCGTGATTTCAGGTACCGGGTTCACCATGGTAACCATTACGGTGACAGATGCAAATGGTGATTTTGCCTCTTGCGACTTTTTTGTCACCAGTCGTGACACTATCGATCCTGTAATTTCACCTTTTGGTCCCGACACTTTGACTACTAATCTCGATTGTGAAGGGATTTTACCAGACTATACGGATTCTGTCATGGTGACGGATAATTGTGATATGAACCTTTTTGTCTATCAAGATCCTGTTCCAGGAACAATTCTTAGTGGAGTTGGATCAATGGTAACGGCGTTAGTTATTGCAGAAGATGATTCAGGAAATGCTGATACGTTGGAGATTGATGTTACTTTGATAGACGCAGTGGCAGATGCACTGTTAAATTGCGTTAGCCTCAACCTAAGTGTTAATTCGCTTAATTCCGTTCAGTTTAGATTGGATGAAATGGTCCCAGGTGCAAACTGTACGGAAGAGCACACTATTAAAATTGAGAATGAGTTTGGTGGAATCGTTTACTCGGCAGGAGGGTTACTGCGTAATAGTGTCATAACGTTTCCCGTCTGCGATGTTATCAGTCAACAACTGAAAGCGACAGTTACCAATGAAGCCGGGGAAAGCTGCTGGGGATATCTGACACTCAAACAAAGTAACGGCCCTATCCTGCAAGGAAGATCGATGAATGTTTGGTGTACTGATCCTCTCGTACAGGGAGGTCATGTCGATAGTGTTCCACCACTGGCTTATATTCCCTGTGTAGGAGCGGTCGAAAGTCAATTTGTAGCAGATTGGGTAGTGGCTTACGATTGTCTACCCGGGGTACAAGACACTGCTAAAGTGATCTACAGAGAGTATGAGGCATTTGATAAGAGCGGTATTCGTGGATCTACTATCGACACTATTGTTGTATATAGATTACCTCAACTTACTAATGCTTCACTATTTTGTACCGAAAAAACCACTATCTATTGTGGCGATACATCCTCCTTTAACTCACCCATTGCCCTTTTTGCAAAGCCCGGCATTTTACCCTCCATCAGTCTGGAATTGATAGACCTGACTTATGATGAAAATGGAGACCTGCTTTTTAAGCCGATTGAGCTCGATCCGAAGTGTGGCTTAACGGTTCATGTTGATAGCTGGAAATTTGCGGGTAATAGCTGTGAACAACAATATAAAATCAATATTGAATTGAAGCAATCCTGCCCAGGGGGATTAAATGGTATTGCATTAGATCCCCCAGCCACTAATGTCGTGGGAGGTCCTCCTATCCCTCCCAATGTATGGGTGCCGCAAACTCCCGATTACACCTACTGGAAGTGTGAGTTTTGGGTGACGAACCGTGATACGGTTGTTCCTGAAGCCTATGTGAAATATGACAAAGTTGCTGACCAGAATTTGATTTCTTCTGATTACCATGATTATTATACACCATCAGGGAATAGTGGTCTGGCGCCGGTTGTTGTGGTCCCGACCACAACACATGATTGTGGTGCACATACCTATTTACCGCCCCTATGTGTCTACGATTGGAGTGGTGTTAAAGCGGTGAAGGCAACGATAGAAGGACTGGGTACGTGGGTTGG
>JBNKUI010000072.1:0-4910 GCA_050298535.1 Saprospiraceae bacterium | reverse complement strand
GGTTTCATTAGGTAAGAACAAAATGTCAGTTATAAATGCTATCCGAAATAAAATAATTCACCGAATATTCGCTATCATTCAAAATGATACTATGTATGACAAGAATTATCAATATGTATTTGCATAACCCATAGAAAACGGGGAATCAGCCCCTCACTAGTTTTCTGATGATTCATTATATGGTGGTTAATTGATAGGTACAAATTCCGGACACCGGACACCGGAGACCGATTTGAAAAGAAGTAACGCCAAATTCATTCGGCGCTGCGTAGGCCGTTGATTTGGAACATAGTGTCTTTTTTATATAACCTTATTTATTGAAAACGATTAGCCAGAAAGAGAAGCATCAGATCAAGGTCTGATTTAGCGGTTCTTAAGAATTCTAAATAGCTTTTCTTTACGCTTCCCGGTTTTTTCCGTAGCGAAGCGAAGGACAAACAGGAGCCGGGGGTTATCTCCTTTCACAACTGGGATCCAAACCTCATCGTGAGCGAACACAAGCGCAGATCACCAATCTTCACTATCTTTCTCTGACTAACAGGTGAAGATATGAACAGACGAATGATGCTAAAGAGTCTGACCCTAAACAGCGGTTGGATCATTGGCTATTCCTTCCTATGCACGAAGTGATTTTCGAAAACTAAAGCAATTTGGACTTCAATTATCCACTATTACGCCTATGATGGCCGCTGATTTTGCAGGTACATTGGCAGAAGTAGCTTCGATAGGTTATAAGCAGGTGGAGTTTTCAGCGTTGGGTTTTTTGGGGCGTGAAGCGGCTGAAGCTAAGGATCTATTGGATAAAAATGAACTGGAAGCTCCGGTCGGTCGGGTAGCATTTAATGTGCCAGCAGATTTTATGACCATGCCCAGAGACCAGCAAATGAAGGTTTTTGGAAATCAGACTAGTATGGAAAGCTTAGTAGAACGCATCAATACTTCATTAGAAGAATGCAAATTACTGGGTCAGAGATACTTGATTATTCCCGCCATCATGTCTCATGTGTTTTCCGATATGACGCAGGTGAAAAATATGATCGCGACATTGCAGGAATCTGCCAAAAAATGCAGCGATCAGGGTGTTATGCTGGGGTACCACAATCACAACTGGGAGTTTGATGAATTGGATGGAAAAATTCCCTATACCATCATGCTGGAAGAATTGGATCCCGAATTATTTAACTTTCAATTGGATACTTACTGGGTAAGAAAAGCTGGATGGGACTTGACAGATATAATGAGTACTTACTCAGGTAGGTTTATTACCTGCCATCTAAAGGATATTGATGGCGAAGGTGATTTCGAAGACGTAGGGCATGGTGAAATTGATTTTCCGTCTTTCTTGGAAAAAGCTCAATCCCAGGGTGCTAAATATTTCTTTGTAGAGCGTGACACCTCTGATGATCCCATGGAATCAATCCGTCGATCATATGCTTCGTTGAAGGACATGCGGTTTTGAGGAAAGTGTGAGTTTTGGTGTGAGTGTGAGTGTGAGTGTGTGCCTGGAGCACCAAGTTTGAAGTCGGGAGTCGGTATTCATATCGCTCCCCGGTTTCTTCTGAAGCATAGCGAAAGAAAAACAGGTCACCTACGCACGTGCTTCGTTCACCGGTGAGGTTGGGGGTCTGTTTTAAGTACGGGTCAGACCTTATTTAAAAAATAAAAATTCCGGATACCCAGAACCCGATAGCCCGAAACCCGACAACATAGAACCCAATACACACACTCATACCCAACCTACAACTCCACACTTGATTTTTTATGGAAAATTGGGACATCACTTCTCTTATTTTCTGTATGAAACAATAATTGGACGCTGCTGCTTAGGTACGATATTTGAATTCTAACAAATGTAATTTCAATGATAACCTGGTGGTAGGTCCCTTTCGATGCTGCAATAATTTTATTGCAAAACCAAAACTTTCCAGGAAATGCCAAATACCGGATTTTACATACGTGTGGTAGTCTCAACGCTAATGGGCCTCACGTTCCTTTCCCGATGTTACAGTCAGCAAGATTCTATCCTCCTGTTTGTCTCCTACGACAGTACTTACTACAGCGAATATATTGTCATGTACGAGGCCCTGGTGGCATCCGGTTATTTTGTTGATGTGCGAAGTGCTGGTGAAGGGGTGGCTACAACCTACACGATCGGTGGGGATATTACCGGACAGGCAAACATGCTGGGCGGCAGTAGCTACACTGCATTTCAGACTCAGTTTCAGGACATGTTTGGCAGTGCCTGGAATGCTTCGCTGAATACCGTTCCTGCAAACATTCCGGTAGCCGGACCCATTCAGGATGTGAGTTCGATGGATTCATATGCCGCGCTGGTTGCCGTGGGTGGTACGGGAGCAGTAGATTATCGAATCGATGGAAGCTATGCAGGACAAAGAGACCTTGATGCAGCTGCTATACAAGCGGCGGCCGAACAATTAAATGCTTTGGCAGTGGAAGCACTCCTGGCAGGTAAACCCGTGATGGGACAATGTCATGGTGCCAGCATACCTGCATACTGGAGAGTGCCCGGTACGATACCCAATGGATTTGATAATTTGGGGCATAGCCTGTTAGAAGGAAGTATCGCCACGGGTTTTCCTGAACCTTCAACAGCTACCAACCTTTTCGATTTAAATATAAATTTCCGAGCTGATGATAAGGTGGTGGTCGGGACTCCACACACGTCACTAAATGATGGTGGTGCCGGATATTTTAGAATATTGACAACCCGTGATTGGTTTCCTCAAACCGTGGCACATGCCGCTAAGACACTTACCAATATTATTGAAACGTATCCTGCTCCAGCCAGTTTGGATTCTACGGTTTCTTTATTAATTATTCACGGAGGGGCAGTGGACGTGGATAATTGCGGAGCGGGTAATATGGCCAATGATGTACCTTGCAATTACGGAAATGATCCAGCAAACCTGCCGGCAGACTTTACCGATTTAGTATCACTATATAATTCCAATGATTTTTCTGATGGATTTACCTTTGATGTGTCGGACATGAATTTATTTTCAACCCTCCCTTTTGATATCAATAATGAAAGCGAAATCTATAATTATTTAAATGACTTCGATGTAGTCTTTTTCTATAAACACTGGTCCAGTATGGTGACGGATCCTTTACAAAATGCAATCGTGCAGTACGCAGATGATGGGGGAGGGGTGGTTACCATTCACCACGGTTTATATAATCAGGACAATGGCGTAATCGACAAGAATATTTTAGTGGATAGTCTATTTGAAGTACACTCCCCATCCGCCACCTGGTCAGCTAATCGAACCACTTACAATATTTTTCAGGTGAACTACGGTCATTTTGTGTCGACTTCTGGTATTGTCAATGAGGGGGTATCCAGTGCACCGGGAGTTTGGGCTGGAACACCTCTGCTGGGAGGGAGTAATCAAACCCTTTCCCTTTATCCACGATTTTCCATTTTTGACGAGATTTATAATAACATGCAATTTGTGGCCAGTGCCAGTTTTGGTGATGAAGTCAATGAAATCAATCCATTGTTTTCTAATGATCAAAGTCCTGCTGCCCAAAGTCATGTACATGGATTTACCAAAATAGTGGACAGAGATGGCGACGGAAAAATGGGGCGAATTGTTTATGGTAGTCCGGGCGAGTCCATAGCCAGTTACCAGTTTCCACATCCGTATGCGCAGTTCTTAAGGAATGCTGCCTTTTGGTCAAGAGGATCAGTGGGTTGTGTTGCAAATACGAATACCTGGATCGGTGCAGATGGGAATTGGGACAATCCAACTAACTGGTCAGAGAATAAAGTGCCTGATGCTTGCAGTCATGTGATGATTCCGGACCAGATGAGTTCTACCATTGTGACAGTGCCGTCAGGTGTTGAAATAAATATTTATTTACTGGAAGTAGGCCTACATGTGGATTTGGAAATTCCTGCTTCGACCACTTTAAATGTCCTGGGTGACTGATGGATTTCCGTGTGAAGTGGGATAAGGAGTTTATAAAAGCAAAAAATAAGTCGTAGATATTATTGAATCATCGAGGCGGGAGATATAGGTCGTACCTGCGGCACCTAATATTTTTTGAATTATACATACTGCGGATTAAAATCCGTGTGTAATATTTTCCGTGCCTCTGGCACTTATTTACGCACTAAAAACAATGCCCGAACCACAGTAACGCCGAATTCATTCGGCGCTGCGGAGGATGTTGATTTAGAATAGGACTTTAATTTATAGTCAATCTTCTTCTTGAAAACGATCTGCAAGAAACAGAAACATCAAAGCAAAGACTCGTTGCCTCTTTTACCTATGTTAGCTTTCTGCTGGATTATTCTTCATCTTTAGTTACTATTCCGGGCCCTGGCGGTCGTCGAATGAATTCGACGTTACAAAGAGTGAAATGAAGATGTGCAGGGCAATTTTACTCGTTCTTAAGAATTCCAAATAGTTTTTTCCTATTGAATTACAGCATCATCGGATTTTTTTTTACAATTCCAAAAACAATGCCCGAACCACAGTAACGCCGAATTCATTCGGCGCCTGCGGAGGACGTTGATTTGGGGTAGGAATTTTTTTGTAGGCAAAAATTTTTATTGAAAACGAATAGCCAGAAACAGAACCAACAGAGCAAGGACTGGTTACATCTTTTACCGGTGTAATTTTCTGACTGGATTATTCTTCATCATGCAACTTCTAGCACGGGCCCTGGCGGTCGTCGAATGAATTCGACGTTACAAATTCTTAATGGAAAAGGTACTGTCTTTAAGTTGATGTATACTCTCCTCTAACGTTTTCCAAAAATGAAAAGGAACCTATTTAGGAATGCACAGCCGGGCACCAGGCACCTGGTACCTGACACCAGAATTAAACGTAGACGTAAATAATTATTAAAAAAAACCGGACACCGGAAACCGGAAACCGGAT
>JBNKUI010000071.1:0-11326 GCA_050298535.1 Saprospiraceae bacterium | reverse complement strand
GTACTTTTTGAGGCATCGCGCAAGAGTCTCTCCCTTCTCGCCGCATACTTCCGGCTGGTAAATGTGACACTGTTTGCGGTAGCCCTACCCTACCTATTAAAAGCTAAGCATCTGGTGATCGATCCGACCGTGCAGGAGGGCATGGATACACCCACGATCCATCAAGCGTTAGACATGGCCTTTACATCCTTTAATGATACCTGGCTCCTGGCACTCATCTTTTTTGGAGTACATCTGATTTTATTGGGTAGACTCATGGTATCCGTACGACCCATACCTAGCTTCATCCCCATACTATTAATAATAGCAGGCTGTGGATATCTGGTGGATAGCTTTGCTCAGTTTTTTATGTCCGATTATCAGCAATATGCAAACCTATTTTTATTGATCGTAGTGATACCCGGAGTACTGGGTGAGTTATCCCTCACCATCTGGCTTCTTTTGAAAGGAGGAAAGGCGCCGTTTCAACTCAGGAATACGGAATAAAATGCAAATGTTCTGTCATTTACCTAGTCTAGAAATACTAAAAATAAAGGATTACTCTTCCTGTTATTAAGGATGCCTGGAAACAGGCGATCTGATAAGAATAATTTGAGATGTAAATATGAAAATATATAATGTGATTTCAATAAAGAATTGCCTTAGCAGATTAAAGGTTGAAAATCAAGGTCGTGCGGAGAGCAAGAGAAGAAATGCGCGAGCGACACACTAATCTGACTAAAGAGATTAAACTATTTCTACACTTCTCGATAAGTAGAAGATACATTTCTGAAAAATGTCGCGTCTTGGATTTCGCGCGGGAGGGGCTGACCGTAGAATTTTCTAGCTTTAAGATGCAGGCCTGCCTTTTCTTTTGGTTCGTTTTCTTTTGGCAGCGCAAAAGAAAATGAACAAGCCAAAAGCAACCAGAATTGATGATTCTTCCAGGAAACACCCCTTAACAACATGATAAATGAACTAAGTCAGGCCATCTTATAAAGATCTAAATCGTAATAAAAATCAATTAATAATGCAATCCAATATATTATTCAGCAAACAACTCGATGTTTGCACCACCTGTGGCGTTAAATATGAAAAAGAGCACAATGAGGGTACATCTTGCAAAATATGCACAGACGACCGACAATATCTCATAGATGACACCCAGCACTGGACCAGTCTCCATGCCCTGCAAGCAAGTCATGCAGTACGACAGGTAGAAATTACTCCAGAAGTTTCCAGCTTCACCCTGGTGCCAAACTTTGCCATAGGTCAGCGCGCATTATTCATCCAGTCACCCACGGGCAATGTATTGTGGGATTGCATCCCTCTACTCACCCCACAGATCATTGATTATATACATGCTGCCGGAGGACTAGAGGCGATTGCCATTTCTCATCCGCATTATTATAGCAATATGCACCTATGGGCTGATACGTTTCAGTGCCCTATCTACATTCATCAGGCAGATGAATCCTTTGTAGCAGATAGTAAAGCACACGTTAAATTCTGGTCAGGGCCTGAGCTGGATATCTCCAATTCCTTCAAACTCATACATACACCGGGTCATTTTCCTGGCAGTACCATATTACATACACAGATACCTTCATTGGGAGATTCAATTTTTATTGGCGACTCGCTTTATCTATCGAAAGACCGAAAACATCTAAGTGCTATGCATAGCTTTCCCAATGTGATCCCGCTTTCCAACCAGGAGACATTACATGTATTTGACACCGTATCATCCTATTCTTTTGATGCAATCTTTGGCGCCTTTGCATTTCAAAATATTTTTACCGGTGGCAGGGAGGTTTTTGAAGCATCACACGCACGATATAAAAAGGCTTTTAATCTGTGATATATAAGAAAGACCTTGAGACAGTATTTCTCAGTGCCCTTCGAACACGCTACGCTCAAGTGCCCGTAGTGGTAAAACAAAAAAACTTAATTTACCAAAATCTGATTTTCTCGCAAAGGCCGCCAAGTTCGCAGAGCTCCTCCAAACAAATTTTCTAAGTGCCCTCAATCACGCTACACTCAAGTGACCTTAGTGACCTGAGTGCCCTTAGTGGTGAAAAAATCAACGGAGGCTATTTCTCCCATAGAATGCTCCGGATACCCGATACCGGCTACCGGACACCGATATATCAACCAAGCTCGCAGAGCTCATCCAAAACAAATTTTTTAAGTGCCCTCAAACACCATACACTCAAGTACCCTAAGTGCCCTCAGTGACCTTAGTGGTGAAACAAACATAAACTCAATGCAAGAAAATGAAGTTGCTCGCAGAGCTCATCCAAAACAAATTTTCTCAGTACCCATCGAACACGCTACACTCAAATAGCCTTAGTGCCCTCAGTGACCTTAGTGGTAAAAAAATAAACGAATGCTATTTTCAAATAAAAAGCTCCGGATACCCGATACCGGCCACCGGACACCGATATATCAATCAAGCTCGAAGAGCTCCCCAAAACAAATTTTCTCAGTGCCCTTCGAACACGCTACACTCAAGTGCCCTCAGTGACCTTAGTGGTGAAACAAAAAAAGTCAATGCAAGAAAATGAAGTTGCTCGCAGAGCTCCCCAAAAACAAATTTTCTAAGTGCCCTTCGAACACGCTACACTTAAGTGCCCTCAGTGACCTTAGTGGTGAAACAAAAACTCTTACCTTGCCACTTCATTCTAAATAAATCAACCTTGAATTGCACTCTTATCATAGATCTGGACAATACCATATTTGACACCTCCTCCATGGACCGATCCATTTTCCTGCCCGCTATTGAGCAGATGCGAAAGCATTTCGCCTCGCAGGAATTAGCAGATCGTGCCATACGTGATATCTGGACATACCCTATCGATGAAGTGTCCAAAAAACATCATATACCAGACCAAATTATTGAGGATTTTCTCCGCAATCTGGAATCTGAAAACTATAAGCTGGAAATCAGCCCTTTTGATGACTATAAGAGACTCAAAGAAATTAATGCAGAAAAGATCCTGGTTACGACCGGTATTGAATCCCTGCAAAGGGCCAAAATCTCAGAATTGGGTATAGAGGGAGATTTTACGGATATCTATTTCGACAAAGTGACCGATGACCATAGAATCTATAAGAAAGGAATATTTAACAAGATCGTGCAGGAGTCAAAATATAAGCGTCATCAATTCTGGATCATAGGTGACAATGGGAATGCGGAAATAAAAGCAGGTCGAGAGCTGGGACTAAAAACCATTCAAAGAATAAAGCCGGATCAGATTGCTTCCGAATATGCCGACTATGCCATTCATACTTTCCATGAATTGGAATCTACATTAGCCATTAAGTGAATGAAAATACCGACACAGTCTTACCGAATTTGGTTTAGTCAGCGCAATGGCAGCACGCTATTATGTAAGATGCTGGAACTCACCGGGATCGCCGGAGCCCCTGGTGAATTTTTCAATGTAATGGAAAATGAGTCACTCTGCGAAAAATATCAGGTATCCACTTACGAAGGATTGAAGCACGCTATCTGGTCAGCAGGCACCCGTGAAAATGGGGTATTTGGGATGAAGCACTCCATGCACCGCACTCGGTATGAAAAAATATATGTCGAATTAAAGCGACTACGAAATATCCCATCGGATCAAGTGATAAGTGAGGAAGAGCTATTGGGTCCCTTTTTTCCCAATTGCAAACATATTTTCCTGACTCGGAGAAATAAAATACGGCAAGCAGTATCCTGGTGGAAGGCCATCCAGGATAATAACTGGCACATGAAGCCTGAGGATACTTATGCTGCTGCACCTGGTTTTTATGAAAATAAATATGATTATGAAGCCATCAAACACCTATTCCAGGAAGCTAGTTTGCGAGAATGTGCTATGCAGGATTATTTTTCAAAATTTAGAATCAATCCGCTGACACTGGTCTATGAAGACATGGTCACTGATATGAAAGACACCGTCCTTCAGGTACTGGATTATCTGAACATTTCAGGTGATCCAGTCTTTGGGGAGAACTACTATCAGCCCACTGCGAATGAACAATCTGAAATTTGGGTACAGCGTTTTAGAAAGGACTTGCAATCAGAAATGGGCCACCAAATCTGGTGAACTTTCAAATTTCCTCAACCTACACTATGGAAGAATCCATCTCAATCACATTTCCAGGCCTTAGAATTGCCGTGGGTATCCTATGGCTATTTTCATCACTCACTTCCTGCGCAGCACAAAATGAAAACAGCCCCGAACGAAAAGTGGGAGGACCCTGTGAGGGTTGTGAAGCACTGTTGGAATATGAGGATCCTGGCCTGGATGCCGTTGACACCC
Organism: Saprospiraceae bacterium; assembly: GCA_050298535.1. Classification (GTDB taxonomy): domain Bacteria; phylum Bacteroidota; class Bacteroidia; order Chitinophagales; family Saprospiraceae; genus JABDMH01. The sequence goes on along the minus strand of JBNKUI010000071.1, from coordinate 7,037 downwards.
TACCCTTATTTGAGGAAAATGAACCCAAATTAAAAATTACAGGAACGGTGTTTAAAGAAGATGGACGAACGCCCGCACCGGAGGTAATCCTCTATATCTATCATACGAATCGCGAGGGTCTCTATCAGGCGGAAGAAATCAGCAACGGTTGGGGCCAAAGACATGGCCGACTTCGTGGATGGGTCAAAACGGATGCTCAAGGTCAATACACTTTCTACACGTTCAGACCCGGAGCCTACCCCAACGGGCAAGAGCCGGAACACATTCATTTCACTGTGAAGGAACCCACCACAGTACCCTTTTATATAGAATCTGTTCAATTTGATGATGATCCCCTATTGACAGAAGATCAGCGATCCAGACTTAGAAGTCGGGGTGGCTCTGGTATTACCTCCCCCGCAAAGGAAGGTGGTATACTTGTCGTACAAAGGGATATCATTTTAGGTATGAATATTCCGGATTACTAGAAAGATTCCGGGACATATTTCCGAAGGGACAGAAAAAAATTAAATTAATTTCTCATCGTTGAAGTTGAACTTTCTTGACTTCCCGCTAACCCTTTCTCCCTGGGAACCGTAGCTCCTACGAAAGTCACTGTCCAGGGCCCATTTGTGTTCTACTCCATGCATAAGCCAACTCTCCTAATAAATCAATTTAAGGAATTCGTCACGCTTATTATTGCTCCGTACCTCTTCACGACTTTTCAGTTTGATCATAGTACCTTCTATGTTGTCGATAGGGTCGATGTTTTCATAATCTTATTGTGAGCCTTGCCAAACAGTTTATCCCATGGCTCCGTGGTAAGGGTACCCGATGTAGGGTTGAAAAAAGAAGTTTACATTTATCCTAGGAAACTGTTGAAAAATCGAGGTTGATGCTGAAGCCGTAAATCATTGTGTCTGACGAGGCGAGATCGAAGGAAGCTACCCATAGGTAACTGACTGAGGATCAACGAAGTCAGGCGCAATGAGAACGGCTAAGTTCTTAATAATAAAACCTGATAACACATCTCATCAGCGCAGGCTGGGTTTTTCAACAGCTTCCTAAGACTGCATCACCTAATAATCGATGGAATTACGGGAAGCTATATCAAAAAATGTCATTCCACTACCGACCACTCCTCTACTGGGCAGAGAGAAAGAGGTGGAGGAATTGGTGCAGTTACTGGAGCAGCATTCGGTGGTAACCATCACCGGCACGGGGGGAATCGGTAAGACGAGGATAGCGATCGAAATCTGCCATAACCTAAAAGAGAACTATTGGTACGAGATCTTCTATTTGTCCCTGGCCACGCTCACGGAAGCCAGGGAAATCTTACCCCCTCTCGCAGATAGCCTGGGCATTACGGAGACCTCCAATCGAACATTAGCGAACGCTGTATCCGAGGTTCTCGCCGACAAAGCGGTGGTTTTGGTGCTGGACAATTTGGAACACGTGACTGAAGCGGCGCATGAAATTGCCCAGCTGGTCGCCACATGTCCGGGTGTGAAAGTTCTCTGCACCAGTCGTGTACCACTCAGGATTAGATCTGAGCAAGTGTATCCTCTAAAGACGTTACCCGTCCCTGATCAAGGTGAGTGGGACAACGTCATGAAATTTCCTGCTATCGAACTCTTCATTAGCCGTGCCCGGATGGTGAACAAAGATTTTGCCATCACTACGGAAAACTCACAGGCAGTGGTTGAAATATGTCGATATCTGGATGGATTGCCCTTGGCGTTGGAACTGGCAGCATCTCGCTTGCGTATCCTCAGCCCCAGTCAGCTACTAACGCGCTTGAAAAAGTCAATCAACATCCTATCCGATGGTGCAAAGGATTTACCGGTGCGTCACCAGACACTCAGAAATACGATCGAATGGAGCTACGAGCTTTTGAGCGAATCGGAGAAAAAACTTTTTAGGCGACTTGCCGTTTTTGCCAAAGGATTCAGCCTGGAGGCCATCGAAAAGGTGTGCTACGATAGCGAAATGGAGTCATTAGTACCGATCCACCAAATCGAATTCCTGGTGGATAAGGCACTCGTCCAAAAGCAGTATGATAACCACCGATTTATCCTATTGCAAACTATTAAAGACTTTGCCAAGGATAAATGGATGGAGGGTGACGAAATAGATTCGACATCCATGAAACATGCAGAATTTTATCATGGCATATCCGAACTGATCTATGAAGGTACCCAGGGCAAAGAACAACAGGACCGTATGCAGTTAGGCATCCGGGAAGAACCCAATATTCTACTCGCCCTTGATTATCTGTTGGAACAAGCTAAAAGAAAAAATAAAGAAGCACGAGAATTAGGGTTGCAGATCTGTGGCAACCTCTGGACCTTCTGGCACATCCACGGAAAGCATGTGACCACCAAAGAAACGATTAACGCCTTCTTTGCCGCCTGTGAAGACGATACACCCAGCCTGGGAAAATGTGGGGCTCTCTTTAGTCTACATGTGGCATGCTACACACTGGGCGAGATTGAATTAAGTAGAGAGGTGGGAGCTCGTTTGTACAAGGAAGCACAGGCTTTGGACAATGAATATGAAATGGTGAAGGGTTTATTCGCCCTGGCATTTGGCAACATGTTTTCAAACCTGGAAAAGTCTTTGGATCTCAACCGGCAAGCGATCCGGCTAAGCAGGAAGCTAGAGACCACTTATTGGTTAGGGCTTTCACTCTGGCAAGGCGGGATTTTCAATTTAATCTCCGGAAATCTTGAAAATGCTGAAGCAAGTTACTCGGAGGCATTGGAGCTATTTAAGAAGTTGGAGGAGAATGAAGGTATAGGCATTGCACAAAGTGGCTTGTGTATGCTTGAGTTTATGGCCGGCAACTATGATCTGGCCTTGGAGCTATACACGGACACCCTGGAAGCTTTTAGGGCAATTGGAGATCGACCCGAAGAAGCACGAACCCTTAGCGAAATGTCCTGGACACATTTAGCCAACGGTGATACCCATCTGGCCCTGGAATACGCCTTAAAATCAATCAATGCTCACCGGGAAATTGGGAGCAATCGAGGTATCGGGTTATCCCTGAATGCCTTTGCGGCCATTGAAGCCGTAAAGGGTCACCCCAAAAAGGCACTGGAAATAGCGGCGGCAGCCAGGCATTTCGCAGATCAAAAAGGGGTCGCCATAGAACTGGGAGTGAACGACCATGGAAAAGCCTATTTGGAAAATGCCAAACAGCAACTGTCCCCAGCAGAGATTGAACAGGCTGAGAAGGATGGAAAAAATCTTTCCGTTAAAGACATTTTGGAATTGGTAGAAAACAAGGCGCAACTCAAGCCTCAGGAGCGTGCCTTCTTACAGAAACTAGAAAATGCGATTGAAGAAAATCTATCCGATTGCAGTTTCGGGGTTGTTCAAATGTGCGATGCGGTGGCAATGAGCCATATTCAGGTATATCGCAAGTTGAGAGCACTCAAGAACCAAAGCCCCACACAATTTATTCGCGATTACCGCCTACAGAAAGGCAAGGACCTGTTGACGACCTCCGATAAAACGGTTGCAGAAGTTGCCTTCGAAGTGGGCTTTAGTGATCCCAATTATTTTTCCAGAATATTTTCAAAAGAATTCTCCCAGACTCCTACTGAGTTTCGCAAAGGTTGAGGCAAAAAGATCCTTAAGATTATACTGCTTTATCTTAAAGGGATTTGCCAGAAATTTCGAGGTTGTTTTGGTCGCTGTCGAGGCGCGAAGATCGAGCATATTCATAAAGCAGGATGTCGGATTCAAAGTGGCGCTGAAAGAAGGATGGCATGACTAGCCCTTTAATTAAAAGCTAAGATGTTCTTTTACCTAGAGATTCTGTAGAGACATATACAGTTAGCCTTATTTTCTTACTAAATTAATTTAGCGAGAATTAGAATAATTTTGTAGCAGACATATTTATGTTGGGATAACAGTTTAAGCAAGAAAATACAGCGATTATGCCAGCTTTCCAGCTCGGGACGAGATAACGAGGCAGACTGACCCATTAGCTCTGGAATAAATGAGAAACCGCCACCTATTGAATTCGACTAGAGTTTTGCTTCTTTGGGGCAATGCCAAAGAAGGCCCCACGCAGTGGACCTTTCGAAAAAATCCAAGACAAACCTCTAAGATCTAAGATACGAACCAAAAGCATCCAAAGCAAATGTAGAGAAAGCAAGACCCAGAGGACGGACTATCATGAAGGATTAAACGTTACAGTCCACTAATACCCACATCCATAGCTATACAGTGAAGGAATGTAATGCTAGTCCAGACATTTGAAAATTCTGTCCAGAACGGGGGGCAATCAGAGTCCTAGCTTTACCATATCAATATATTTCAAACTTTAAATGAATTACAAATGAAAGTCAAAAAAGCCATTTTGATATTGTCCGCGATTGTACTTACACTGCCTTGTATAGCTCAAACAGGCAATCAAAAGAAAGAAGAGAAAAAACTGATGGATCTGTCACGTGAATGGGCGAAGACCGTAAAAACCCGGGATGTCCTGAAAACAGTCAGTTACTGGTCACCCGAAGCAGTCCTGATGACCCCGGATCAAGGCAAAATAATGGGACATGAGCAGTTGAGTGCCATGGTAAAAGGTGGCTTTGAGATCCCTGGATTTGAAATAGACTGGGAGCCACAAAAGGCCCATGTTGCTGAGTCCGGAGACCTGGGATATGTGCTCGCCCATAAATCGGTCAGGGTTCCTGATGCGTCAGGCAATCTCAATACCTACTATTTTATCGAAGTTGGCATCTGGGAGAAACAAAAGGACGGATCCTGGAAAAATACGATTGATATCTATAATCCAGATCCTTCGATAGACTCCATTGACAACTAGAATTAGGTTCTAGAAAGATACGATCTATTCCAGATGCATATAGCCCTCGACAGGACGGTGCATCTAGCCCATCCGTCATGTTTAGTTCCAGATTGAACTCTCCCATTAAAATCCGTAAAAAATGAAAAACATTCCACTGTTATTATTTACTATAGTGACCCTTTGTTTCAGTTCTCAAAAAAGCCTTGCAGCAGAATACATATTATATGAATTTATATCCGTTTCAGATGCCGATCAAGAAGAATACTTATCCTTAGAAAAATTTTGGTCCAATATTTACAGGAAACAGGTGGCGGAAAAATCTCTGGTTCATTGGGAATCGTGGCAACTAATCCCGTCGGGGAGCAAACAAGGAGCACAGTATTTAAGGGTAAGTATATTTTTTGATCTGAGTAAAGCGCTTACATACATGTATTCTCCGGATGTGATGGAGTCTGCCAGAAAAGCATATCCAAATAAATCGGAAGAAGAATTAAACGCTATGATTGAAAGATACAGAACGGTGAGGAAAATTAATCAACAGTGTCTATACGAGCAAATTGATAGGACAAAGAAGCTTCATTTTAAAATGTCAATCGGTTCCATAGCCGTCTTAGACTTCAACAAACAAATAGATGATAATTATGAGGTAACCGAATCAGAGCAATTCAAACCATTTTATCAAAAAATGGTAAATGAGGAAAAAATCGGTCACTGGGGATTAATGCGAGGTATATTACCATCAGGTAGCAAGACTCATTCAACCCATGTAGCCTTTACCTTCTACAATGATCTGCAACAAGTAGCTGATTTCATGACGAATGAAAAATGTATGCGTGAGAAGTCAAAACTTGAACTTGAAAAAGGTAAGCATGTCAGAGACAGGAAGGAAGTTATTATTGCAAAGCTTATTATGAAAAACTAGCAAGAGGGTTTTGATTTTAAATATCTAAAACCATCCCTTACCTACATAGTAGGGCAATAGTTGACAGTCTGCGGGATAGTACTATCTTTAACGACTTATTATCTTAAAGAAAACAGGTGTGATGTGGATAGGTCAAGAAAGGTAAAATTAAGAGGCTGTATTCTATTGTAGATGGGCGGAAGACTAAGTTGGAAGAATATAAATAGGTAGAATGGTAACACCTGACAACAGGATACGATGACAACATCCCTCGCAAATCAGAACAAAATGAGATTCAGATCGGCTAACTTTACGGCTCTATTCCATAAATAGTGGATTATCAAGATAAGTTTATCTTGTTGTGATGGAGAAAGAATTATTTGCACAGGCATTGGGATTGACTAAATCCTGGGAGATCACCAAGATCGACTTTAAGTCGGATGGAGGAGTCTTTGATCGAGGAGTGATGAACATCTATATTGACTGGAAGAAGGGAAGTCGATTTCCTGATGATGAGGGTGAGATGTGTGGAGTACATGATACAGTAGCTAAGACATACAGACACATCGATTTTTTCCAACACGAGTGTTTTTTACATTGTCGGATTCCGAGGATTAAAACTAGTTCTGGTAGCGTACAAACTGTGAAGGTCCCCTGGGCTCGTAAGGGTAGTCAGTTTACGCTCCAGTTTGAATCGTATGCCTTAACCTTAGTAGGGTGTGAAATGCCAGTCAACAGAGTGGCCAAAATCTTAAATGTATACCCCAATCGCATATGGAGGATATTAGATTTTTATGTGCATAATAGTCGTTGTGAGCAGGATTATAGTGAGGTAACTCAACTAGGTATTGATGAGAAAAGCTATCGAAAAGGGCACAAGTATTTGACCGTCTGCAGCGATTTAAAAGAGCACAGAGTAATTCATGTGAGTCCGGGCAGAAGTAAGGATAACATCAAGAGAATCAAAGACTTCATTGGGTCCAGACAAGTCCCTTCAGATCAGATTACAGATATATGTATTGATCCCTATCCGGCTTACATTGGTGGTGTACTAGAGCATTTTGAGTCAAGTAGCATCACCTTTGATAAATATCACATTAAGCGATTATTGAATGTTGCCATGGATAAGATACGTAGAGCGGAACAGCGTGAGAACAGAGAGTTAAAAAGGACCCGATATCTATGGCTACGCAATGAGTCCACTTTGACAAGTAAACAACAAAGCAAATTGAATTACCTATCCATTAACTACCCTACTATTGGTAAAGCCTATAGATTAAAGCTTTCCTTTGATGATCTGTGGCAATGCAAGACAGTAGAACAAGCCGAGGAATTTCT
>JBNKUI010000070.1:0-3182 GCA_050298535.1 Saprospiraceae bacterium | reverse complement strand
TAACAAGAAACTTTAAAACCTTCTTGTACACGTTCAATGAAGAAGCCGAAGACCCATATTCTTGGCTTGATGATAAGCTTCCATAGCCGAAGAGGTTTCCATTTTTCTGATAATGTTTCTTCTGTGCTTATCTACTGTCTGTTTACTAATACATAAAATGTTAGCAATCTGCCTACTAGTATATTTGCTTCCAATGTGATTCAAAATTTCCCTTTCTCTTTTAGTAAGGAGGTGCAGATTGCTGCCCATTTCTCTATGATATTTATCGTAGACCAATGATTGATTTGGTCCGTAAAAGCCATATGTGAAATGTTGAAAATGCACTAAATCTGTCATATCTGATAGTTTACCAACAGTGTACCTGACGGCTCCTTGTGAATCTCTGACATATAGAGCGGTACTTTTCAAGATCACACGCTTTTTCACATTGAGATACATACATTGGAAAATATCCCTGCATACTTCAATGGACAGATCTTGATTGAAGCCTGTATTAACTGCAATCTCAACCCATTTGATTGCAGCTCGCAAATTTAGGGGATCAATATGATCATAGAGAATGTTCAGATCGTTCCCGTGATTACTATCAATGCCTATTACATTCCTGAAATTTTTTGATAGAGGTTCGACTTGAACATTCTGGCAATCAATGACATAAAGTGTTTCATTGGGAAATAATGGATAGGCAGTAATAATGTCATCAATGATGGATGCAGTATTAAGGTGGCCATAGTCTTGTTCACGGTGCGACTGAAGTATCGTATCATATAATCTCATATCTTAGATCAATTAAATCAAATCCATATTATTGTACCTTAGGTAGACCTCGACTGCTGAATCTGTATCCATTTTTGCAGTGATATTTCTATGAGGTTCATTCACCGTAGGTAATAATCAACTTGCGATATCCTGACTCCTGTACCCACAACCAATTAAACTCAGGATATCCTTTCCTCGCTTACTCAGGATGTACCGACCTTCGTTCCTCCCTTCAAGCAAGTCATTATCTATTAGAAAAGCCATATGAGGTGATCCATATCGTTTTAAGGTGTCGGCTTCAATGACCTTATCATACATGAAATGATAATTGATTCTCTTAAATATACACATTGATGGGTATTGATTCTAAAGCTACCCTCTCATATCTTGCCGACAACATCAGCAAAACATTAACATTAATGTCTTCAAATCGCAGCTAATAGGAATCAAATAGGCAAAATTCTGATACGTTTAAACAAACTTAGTAGAGCAACCTCGATTACTTTTATGATAAGTTGAAACATCCGATACCAACACCTCCAGATATGAATCAGCTAAATACACAAAGCGTCCCATCGATCAAGAAATCAATCTTTGAATTGGAAGTCCCCGAACCTGGCTCCTCAAGATTTAAAGAAATTGCTGCCAAGTTACTTTGCGACCTACTTAAAGAATATAGAATGACCAAGGATGCATCATACAGCAAAATGAACGCATCCAGGAGAAAGATATATCTACATGTGGTTCCTGATCACCATCCATCTCATATTTAAAAGCAGCACGAAGTCACAATATGAGCTGCAGAGCATTGGGATTTAGGATCCGGCTGCTTGTAGCTGAGCCGCAGCAAGCAAAAAAAGAAACAAACATTTCGATAACTATACAAACATTTTAAAATGAAACATTTCGCCACTTTAATATTGATAATTATAACAGCTTTGTCCTGTTCTAGTCAAGACAGCGAACCTTACCAACCAAAAACTTCCAGCCAGGTTATGTCCATTCATCAAATTGAACTTAAGGAAAATGTTGACCCGAATGAATTTGAAAAATTTGTCCTCACAGAAATTGCTCCAATTTACAACAGAGTCAAAGGGCAATATTTTGCTTTAGTAAAAGGAGATAGAGGACGTAGAATAAACAAATATGCAATTATTCTCACATTCGATACTATTGAAGACCGCAATAGAATTTTTCCTGATGGTAAAGAATCTCCAGTGGATTGGGGAGATGATAAAATATGGGAAAAACTTGCATCAATGTCATCTGGACTTGGAGAAGAGTCGTTTTTTACTGACTATGTCAAGATAGCTAAATAATCAAGTAGCGATGTAAAAAAATCATAAACAAAAGAAGCCAGCAGCCAACAAAGTGCTAACCGGCCAGTGGGGTTATGCGCCTCACCTGCCGTTTGCACAAACCGTCAGACTGCACAATAACATATATGTTGAAAACTATAATATGATCCCCTAGATTCGTCTCTTCTAGCATCATAAACCATCCAATCATATGAGCGATCGATTTTCAAATCGCAGATTTGGAATGAAGGTCTGGGGGACCTTCAAGAAAGTGCACCGCCACAGCGGGTGCGTGGGGGAGTCGAAGAAAGGTAAGTACTTTTATTGATGGCTGTATTGCACAGCGGATGGGATAGGCGCCACCAGATTCTGTGACCTCGATGGAGGAGATGGTAGCTGCGAAAGCTGCCTGTCCTGCTTAAGCTCAGCGATACAGGAAGCTAGAATTGTTGATTTATTTGCGAGCGCGCGATTCCCTCTATCAAGAGGGATGGAGGTCTAGGGGACCTCCAAGCAAGTGAACCAGGATAGTGGGAGGGACTGCATGCCTTTAGAGGATTTTGGCTTCAAACATATGGAGTTGTTCATTGGGGAACAATGGATAGCAGTAATAATGTCATCAATAATGGATGCAGTATTAAGGTGGCCATAGAAAACTGTAACTGAAATGCTGAAACGGTGCCAGATCCGTAACATCTATTAATTTCCTTAATGAATACCACATATTTCCCAACGAATCATAAGCAAGGGGTGTGGTGCACCTCAGGATTACCTTTTGATCCTTAGTGAGATATAAACATCTGAAGAAATCAACTTCAGGTGTTACACCTTCATCCTGATCAAATGCACATGACAGGGCAGTTTCCACCCATTGTCACTGCATCCATATTTTTCTAGAGCATTGGGATTTAGAAGCCGGATTACAGAAACCTAAGACCTACTATAATTCAGGTAATCATTCTGATTACTTTATAAAAAATGTCTGTCAATACCTTGAGCAGTTTGTCGAGTAGATTTGAAATAGAACAATTACAGTAACAAGAAACTTTAAAACCTTCTTGTACACGTTCAATGAAGAAGCCGAAGACCCATATTCTTGGCTTGATGATAAGCTTCCATAGCCGA
>JBNKUI010000069.1:0-12177 GCA_050298535.1 Saprospiraceae bacterium | reverse complement strand
GTCCACTTTGACAAGTAAACAACAAAGCAAATTGAATTACCTATCCATTAACTACCCTACTATTGGTAAAGCCTATAGATTAAAGCTTTCCTTTGATGATCTGTGGCAATGCAAGACAGTAGAACAAGCCGAGGAATTTCTCAACGACTGGACCCATGAAGCATCAAAATTACAGATTTCCTACTTAGATCAGTTTGTCCATACGATGTACGTTCATTGGTATGGTGTAATTCAGTATTTCCAATCATTGCTGGAAAACTAACCTTCAATTTCCACTAAATGTGGAACAGACCCTTTTAGGATTACTTCTTTTGTGACCACGTAGGGATATGCTTCGACGTAGGAGTAGTCGACTAATTCAGGATTAAAGTTGGCAAAGATGGCAGGACCTTTATAGACTTCCGGATGGTTAGAATCATCAATATGCAGATTCTCGATCGTGATTTTTTCGGGCATGTAGCAGGTGTAGCCAAAGTTGTGTTGTCCGGTATTGCGCCCTCCAATGAGACTGGCACTTGCGGTCTTCCCCCCATAAGGAATAAACTCGCAATCTCGGATGATCAGCTCACCCTCCCAGGTACTTCCGTAGTCTGACCGAAGATTGACCATGGTACGACCTCGAATGGTTGAATTTTCAATTAGTAAGGTACCTGTACCTATAGCGTTGATACCCATGTGTCCCATGGTTGAATTTCGGATAGTCGCATTAGCTACGCCCATATGTGCATCAAAGCGGGATAAGGTACATTGGTCGTACATCAGATTTTTGCTGAAATTTGATCCCATAATACCCCAATAGGTCCGATCATCGATATCATTGGTCTGCCTGCAATTGACAAAAGAAACGTTGACGGCCCGATTTACCAGAATATCATAGGAACCCATAGATACGGGCACCCCGGCTGAGCCAATCGTCTCGTACGTCTTATGGCCCGTGAGTAGCGTATTTTGAACGGTGATATTTGAGCAATCTCTCACTCGAATGAATCCCCCATAAGGAGCACCCTGATCTCCCTCGCCCATCACATGATGTTCCAGTCCATCGACTACGACATTCGATCGTTGGATGGCAATGCCCCTTTGATAGTAGGTATATTTTGACGGCGCCTGATTCGCAATCGTGGTGAAGTGTCCGCCTTTGATGGTCAGTAATTCCTGATCTAATGGAAGGGCGGAAATATCCGTAATATCCGCAAAGTCCCAGACGATCGGAGCCTTCATATCTACATGGCCTTCCCCGTCCACCAGGAAAATATCGGTTTGAGACGATCCATCATTTTGATTTGGTCCGTATCGGATAAAGCGTTTCACACCATCATCGGTAACGGTGATGAGACATGGACCTGGTAAATCAGCTTCGATCTTTTCCTGATTCCTTTGCAGGGAGGTAATTCCTTCGGGTTTGAAGGCCTTTTGACTGGAGTGTACAAGGAAGACATTGGTATTTCGATCTTCTACATCTGTATCATCGATGACAAATTTGGCCTCACCAAAATCAGTGTCCGTCTCAATAATCGCAGTTAGAGCAGCGCCCCCGACATAGAATGAAGGTGCACCTATGGCTTTTACCTTTAGACCATGTGCATTGGCAAAAGCGTGCGTTCCGGCAATGACATGCATATCATCGGTTTCGCCATCACCGACCACGCCCAGATCGTGGTACCCAACCCAACCTTGTGCCTTAAGTCGTGCGACCTCATGAGGTGGAACATTTACCTTCAAGTGCCCCTCACTATCAAGAGTGACGGTAATAGCACCATCGTCTGAAGACAGATTTACTGGGTGGACATCCTGTGCCATTGCCAGATCATATATGCTGAGAAATAGGAAGGCCCATATCGATTTAACCATGAATGTAATTGTTTTTATTACCCGATGTAAGAAGGTACAAATTTATTCAGGTCCCATAGATCTTGAATAATAACTGGTAATGGCGGCAAGTTTATGCCGGTTCTAGAAATCCATATTCCTGTAAGAATTCTACAAACCGACCATCTTTTCTGATCTCTTGCACAAACTTTGGGTCCCGAATGAGATTCGGATATGTCCAGGGGTCCGAACATATAGATTCGAAACTGGTAATGGACTGGGCATTCTTGATAGCCTTTTCATAATAGCTGTAGACCTTTTCAGGAATGATAAGATCTGCTGCTTGCACAAGTACTGATCGCTCCACTGCACCAATGGGAAAATGGTTGTTTTTCATCACGTCGATGGCGATATCTTCCAGTTTTGTGCGGGCATCTAAAGTATCTCCTGCCAGGAAATCCAATTTGGGTAGATAGACATTTGCATCAAAAATGCATACTGAATTATAATTGACCGGTCGGAGGACAATATTTTTTAACTCTGACAATAATTCATCGCCTTCCTGATCGTAACCATTTTGATACAGTAGTCGAACGTGATTTGCATGTTCATTAGCGACCAAAGGACATGTCCAGTTTCCGTGTCCCTGAATGTGGCTTTCGCTTTTACCAATCCAATATTCATGATATTTATTGAATTCGTCATTAAACATGGCCACGACCATTTCTTTATTCTGGATTGATCTTTCATCCCACGGATTTGCGGCTTCAACGGTTTTTAGTGTGTTTTCAAACGCATGGTATGATTCTAATTTTCCATCATGTAAAAACTGATAGTATTTTGCTTCGACCAGATATCTTTTTTCAGAGGGATATAATTCGTACAAACGATGCAGTAATGGTACCATATCTTCATAGCGGCCAGTGACTTCGTAAGCATAGGTCAGCGAGTAGCTCACCCTTCCATTACTTTGTGTAAGTTCAAATCCCCTTTCCAGCATTTCGATGGCCCTCTCAGGATCTCCCAAGGTTGAGTATAGGATGGAGAGCTGAAAAAGTGAATACACATCACTCGGATTTCGTTCTATGGCTTTCTCAAATAATTTAAGTGCCAGGAGTCGGTCCCCGTTGACTTGCATTTCATAGATCGCTTGCTCTTGCAGTACCTCCCAACCTTCGGGTGCCACTTTTTTGGCCATATCAAGTGCAATCCGTGCAAGCTCTCTTACATTGGATTTTTCTTCGTCGTTTCCTTCCACTCTGGAGAGTTGTGCGAGTTGCTCACTATAGGCCTGCACAAGTCTTGCCCATGCCTTACCAAACTCAGGGTCTGCCTCTACAGCACTTTCCAACAATTTGATCACCTGCAAAATTTGTTCATAGCTCGGTCTGGGTTGCTCCAGTATATGGATCGCTTTCAGATAAGAGTCATAAGCAGCCATTATCGTGGTCGGTGCTTTCTCTAACTCCAATATTTCTTGCTCACTGAGATTGGCTTGAAGTTTTTGGGAAATTTCAGTTGCTATTCTGGATTGAAGTTCAAAAACATTATTTAGGGACGCATTAAACTCATCAGACCAAATCACCTGATTGGTCTTACTTTCAATCAGTTGGGTCGTGATTCTTACCTGATCTTGCCACCGTCTGACACCTCCTTCCAGAATATACTTTGCATTCAATCGGCTTCCTAGGTCCCGCATATCACCGGTATAACCTTTATAATCCATTACTGTGGACTTGGAAATAATTCGAAAATCCTGAACGGAAGCGAGCCGTGTCAGTACATCAGTATGAACTCCGGAGGTAAAAAATTCATCTTGTTGATCGATGCTTTCATGAGTAAAAGGAAGCACGGCAATCGTCAGATTTTCTTCATCAATCCTTACTTTCTTGTCGTGGAGATTGAAAAATGAAAACCCTGCCAGTATAAGGATCAGGACAATGAGTATCCATATTTTTTTTCGTGTGAGTATCTCTGACGTATTACTCTTTTGAGTTTCTTTTTGTGGAATTGTAAATCCCTTATTAGCCAAGGCGTAGACTTCCATGGGTTCCGCAATATTTTTGAAGGAAAACAAACCCATGGAAATGATGTCGTAGTGATCCTTATTTTTGATCTGGTCTCTTACGCTCTTAGAAAATAATATGCTTCCTGCTTGTCCTGCTGATTCTATGCGAGAAGCAACATTCACACCATCACCATAAATATTTTTTTCACTAAAGACTACTTCTCCCAGATGTAAACCTATGCGAACAGGAACCCCGTTTTCGATAAAATTACGCTGAAGGCTGATCATGCAATTTACTGCCTGACTGGTACTGTCAAAAGATAGTAGACAGCCATCACCATAGAATTGAACTATCATACCTCCGTAGGTCGGGACCATCTTTTCTGTTTCTTGCCGAAAGATCCCCACGGATTTCATTGCCTTCACTTCGTTGGATTCCATCATTGCAGAATACCCTACAATATCCATGAAGGCAATAGTGCTTAGTTTTCTGAGGTTGCTCATCTTTACTAAGATATAAAATGTTCAGCTTGATATATTCTATATGCTATGGAGGTTACCGCCAGGTGTAGATTTCATATTTAATCTCTTGACTATCCAGGAGACTTTGAAATGAGCTAAATGCATTGTTTTCGCAATAGTTTTCACTGATCCATTGTAGCAATTCCTTGTCATTTGTCACTTGAGGATTGGTTTCTTTTAGCCTGCTTAGAAGTACCTGTTTATCTACAGATCTCACGGTCAGATAGTATTCATAATCCATGTCCCCCATGAGTTTCATGACAAGTGGGCCCGAGTCAAAACCCTCAATGACTAGATCATCATCTTTGGAGATCTTGGCATATATCGAAATACTTATATCCTCACGTGTTTCTTCAAACAATTTTATTGACTGTCTATACATAGGATAAACGAAATAGATGACTGGTTGTAAAAGCGGAAAGCAAAGTACACTTATTCATCGATACCAGAAGCGAAACAGTCATGAAGTCTTTGAATGCTCTAATCTCAAACTGCTTTCTTAGTTTATTCTAAGACTTAAGTTGTATTCCGATCAGAGCGCCAATGATTTTCGGAATGATTTCCCCAGGAAAGCAACCAAACAAGTATTTGCCAAACTTGTTTGCACTCATAAGCACTTGACAGGCCTTTCTAAAAAAAAATCATCTCTTCACCTTTTCTCGAAATATGCTACACCTTTGGGGATGTCATAGGTGATATTAAAGTCCAGTAGCAGTCTCTGCCCCAGTAGTCCATCAGCCACGTTATTAGATTGGCGATGTACTTGATCGACTTCCCAGGTGGTGGTTATGTTTCGCCACTGCTTTTCTCCAAAAGCAATGGAGCGTGTTTTACTTCTGATGTTGTTTGTAATGGTGGAATCGGCTCCAAACCCCTGTTTATGATTTTTCCCGGCACTCAGTAGCTCAAAAGTTTCTACTGTCTTATTATGCAGGGTCAGCCAGTTACTGGCACCGGTATCAATTTTCAGGATTATTAGTTGATTTTTGGGTAATGTACATTAAAAGATTAATGTCCACGGAGTCCATTATTATTTTGAATATGCATTTATGCAAGATACGCAGTTTCATTGAGTACATAGTCAAGTGAAACCCTGCGGAGATCTATGCGTAAGAGATTACGCTGCTTGTGATATGAAATATTACTGCCATTTGTCTGCTGGACTACGTTCTGCATGGATCCATACTTTTGTTAAGGTTCTGTGATTTCTTCGTGATACTTATCCAATAGTTTCGATGTCGTAATCAAAATTATAGGACCATTTTACGGCAGTAGACAATTCTCTAAAATGGTTTTCATTTTAAAAATCTAAGTACAATGAAACGAGATGCATTTTCTTTTTTTCTTGGCCTCTTTTTAGTGATCAGTACGGTGAGTTGTTCTAAGGACGATGATACCGTGACTATCGATTCTTCTCTTCCCAACGGTACATTAACTATTGATAGATCAGGAAGTCTGACTGCAGAAAATGGTACTCCAACGGCAGGTACTGTGGAGCTAGGCTTTGATGAACAAAACACGGGATTTCTGAGATTTGCCAACGATTTTATGACCGAATTGGCCACAGGGACTGTGAGTGTATATTTTTCGACCTCATCCGTTTTTACTGCAGATCCTGGTAATGGAAATCCAGACTTGCTGCTGGTGGGAGCCGTACAAAAAAATGGAGAGCAGTTTTTTCGACTTAATTTTGAAGTACCCAGTGATTTCACACATGTCATTTTATGGTGTAATACTGCCAGCATACCCTTTGGGAATGCTCAAATACAATAGAATTGAATAGGTGGAATGTCTTCAGGCCTATGATTTTGATAATATGGGTCTGAAGCTTTCCATTTGGGCACTTCTTTATTTACCATTAAAAATCTTAGATACTGTGCGGTACTTTAATCTCATTGTGTGTATCCATATTTTACTGGGGATGACCTTTTTCTCTCATGGTCAAAATGGCTGGGTAAGAGAGCCGGGAGGGCTTTATTCACAAGTCGCAGTTTCTACCTTTAGCTCCAGTAACTATTACAGTACCGAAGGGGTGCTTTTTGATGAGGGAAGTACCTTCAGAAGTCAAGTGCTGTCACTATATGGTGAATATGGAATTACAGACCGTTTCACAGGTGTCCTGGATCTTCCCATTATTGCCAATAGTTTCAACACTACTGAAACAGTGGGGGGATTAGGTAATTTACGTCTTGGTATGAAATACAGTTTACTTACCTCCGTACCTATTGCGATTAGGCTTGATGTTGATATTCCGACAGATGATGGTATTAAGTATTCTCGGGTAAAGGAGCCAAATAGCATAGGCATTGTGGAACGAATTAATCTGCCTACTTCGGATGGAGAAATTAATTTTTGGACCACAATAGCTACCTCATACGCTACCTCCGATGGCAAGACATTTGGTAGCATATTCAGTAGTATTAATTTCAGAACCCAGTCTTTCAGTCATCAATGGCAATCGGGCCTTGAGCTAGGTCATTTATTTTTAAATAAATTGTACCTGATCGCCAAAGTGAAAATTCAGGATAGATTTTCAGAAAAGACAAATGTGAGTGCAAGTTTTCTTTATGGAGAGGGCACCACATTTACTTCATTGGGTCTCACCTCGCTCTATAAATTAAATGACCACTGGAGAATCGTAGCATCCTATGCACAGTTCTCTGATCTTGTTGCAGACCGTCGAAACATCTATGATGGCCCTGTTTTTTCTCTGGGCGTTGCATTGGAGCGCTGATCACATTGCTTCAGAGATTTTGAAACGCATCAGAAGAGTGTCAGGAGTAAATTATCTATCGCGTTAAAGTCTTTTGCACTACTGAGCACCTGCGCGTGCGAAAAATCCTAATAGTACTATTGTCCTCGACAATACTTTATGATTTTTCTAGGATGTAATCGGCAATGTACTCGTTGCTATCCGTGAATTTTTTAATGACTTGTAATCCCGTACCTCCGCAAATCTTATTCAAAATACTATCATTATATTTTCGCGAAATTTCAGTATTTATTCTTTCCCCCGCATAAAATTTCCATGTCCAACCTTCATCCAGCCATAGATTAAAATCCGAATACGCTCCAGCATCTAAAAATTCGAGATATTCACCATTGGTCACCAATCGGTTTTCGATCTCACAGTCATGAATATAGACCTTGTGTAGCCCCAGTTCATTGTCATAGCAAAATCCACTTCCTTTATATCCAATTTCATATACCCCTTCGTCTGTCGTTATTGATCCCGATGATTTATTTTTTTCGTGATCCAGGAGAGAGGTCGTTGTGTCATATGAAGGAAATAGAGGATTTTGACTCAGCATATACTTGATATCAGTGCCGAGTTCCTGGTGTTGCTGCTCATGGTTTAGGCCGAGGGTCACCAGAAATAATACCTCGGAAGATGGTTGTTGGTCCAACATTTTCAGTAGCGCATGATCTACATACTTCCGATAGGCACAGACTTTTTCCACTGAGGGACGTGACATATTGCCGCGTTGCTCGCGGAGCACACGCTCTCCTGCGTTATTGTAATAACTATTGAAAAAGAAGGAAAAATTCTCAATGAACACTCTATATCCTTTCACATGTGGCACCAAAATAAATTGCTCAAGAACCAGGATGTATGGGTGAGATGCCATTTAGCTGGACTGGCAAAGGTAGTAACCTGCACTACATAGTCTTCGGTATTCAGTGGGCTGCAGATGATTTCAGAGCACCTGCGAACGTCCTGGTACTGTACTTTCAAATCCATTGTTGCTTCCATAGTGAGATCACTAAGTATGTTTTTTCATGTAGTTTCTAACAAGATCTATGATGGATTGATGTGGTCGGCCTACAATTTTTTCAAAATCCGAGGGCAGGTCATAGACTCCGTTGTGTATGCTCTCATATATACCACCGATGATTGTACCCAGGAATTCTCGCCCGTGTGTCTAATAATTTCTTTCTCAAACTCTGCTGATTGCTGTTCCAGCTTTAGGATATTAGGATGTTCATGTGCCATTTTGAAAGGATCCCAGGTCGCACGGACATGGCGGATATGTACAGGTAAAAGGATTTCAAATTAACACTGAGTCAGGTTGCTTTTTACGACCAATCTTTGTTATTTAAGGTATTGTTTCATCCCAACCATCATCTATGTCAAGTACATCACTAGACAAGACCATTTATCTGTCGCGGTTTCAGCATCGCGGAGCTCCTCAGATCAGGTTACAATTTACTTTTAATCAGGAAATCAAGTCACATCTCATGAGGCTGCCTTTCATGCGGTGGAGTCAGACCCATCGATGTTTCTACATTAGCGATCGACCGGACTATTTGGAGCAGTTTAAGTCACATTGCGAAGGAGTGGTTGAGCTGAAAACCGCTGACACAGCATCTCGGCCAACCGGAAACAGGAAGCAAAAGGTGGTAACAAGACCCTTAGTGGGGAAAGTAAAATCTAGTAAAGAGCTGAAACATGTCCCGCTGAGCCATGAGGTAAAGACACAAATCCAGGTGGTAAAGCAATGGATGCAACAAAAGCGGTACAGTGCCAACACCATCAAAACCTATATATCATTTATACATGGATTTTTTGCTGATCATCCACATATCAAGTGGGATGGCATCACAGAAGAAATCATACTCAACTATAATCACAAGCAGTTCATCAAGGAAGGAAGATCCTACAGCACACAAAACCAGTGGATAAATGCTATAAAGCTTTACCTCAAGGTACACCATCTGGATGTTGGCGATTTGGAGGATATTGAGCGACCAAGGAGAGGACGTTATTTGCCTGAAGTCCTATCTGAGGAAGAGGTCATGTCTATATTTAAAGCCGTTGTAAATTTAAAGCATAAGGCTCTTCTCATGCTGTTGTACAGTTCTGGTCTACGAATAGGTGAAGCTCTGAAAATTCATCTTTCTGACATAAGAAGTGATGAAGGGCTGATATATATTAGGAACAGTAAGGGTGCTAAGGATCGTAGAGTACCTTTATCAGCAAAGATGCTGAAGGTCTTGAGGAGGTATCACCAAGCTTACCAACCCAGGAACTACCTTTTCGAAGGTTGGGGAGGAAGACCTTATAGCCATAGTAGTGCCAATAAGGTTCTAAAGGAGGCTTTGAAGAAAGCAGGTATTGAACGACGTATTACCCTGCACACTCTGCGACATAGTTATGCAACTCATGTGACCAACCGTGGTGTGAATATTCAGTATCTTCAAGAAATCCTGGGACATCAAAGTCCTAAGACGACTATGTTGTATACGCACTTAAGCGGAAAAGATCTTAGAAACATAAAGAGTCCTTTAGATGAAATGGATATATGAAACTGCTAAAAGTCAAACTTACAAACCACGTAGGAAGTAAATAAAGAGAAAAAGTGAAGATATAAACGAGTTATGCCACATAGGGGCACTCTTAAAAATGAAAAGACAGTGACGTTCTAAAAATCAACCTACAAACCAAATACCATGAAGAAATATGCACCACGAAAAGTGAATGCTTTGAGTTCCGGGGTACGCTCTGACCGTTCTGATCCTGGGAATGGGCAGGTGTTTGCCAAAACGCGACCCAGCGAACCCCTGGGCTCCACACGGACTTTGCTCCCGGCTGAATTTCTGCATACGCTTGGCGAATTCGTACAGGGCACCGAATTTTACTTCGCTGGACCATCCGGAGAATCGCCAACTCCTGGCGCAAGGACATTATCAGCCACAGCGAACGCTTTCCCAAAACGCACCCACTCGGCCAACGCTTTGCCATCCAATCTCCGCCTGGGCTTCGATTGGCTGGCTGCCAAACCCTCGGCGAACGCTTTCCCATCGCGCCACCTGCCTGGATCCCGTCGTCCGGCCCCTACGTTCCATAACAATGCAGATGACAGCATCTCCTGTAAAGGTTCGGTTACAACTCTCGGCGAATCTGTATATCTTACTGGTAAAAGGAAATGTGTTGGGCGAATGTTGGCGGGAGACGCTGCATCTACTTGACCGTTGTGTAGCATAAAATCCTAAATAGTATGAATAGACTAATATTGATATTAAGTATTTTACTAACCGTTCATTTTTTGAAGGCACAAACGAAGAACTTCATTGATCAACCCTACCTTGAGACAACTGCCAAAGTTGATACTATGGTAGCACCAGACTTAATATACTTAGATATCTTAATTAGGGAAAGGGATGAACGCAATAAAACTTCGGTTGAGGAACTTGAGGAACGAATGATTGCGAAATTGCAATCCATTGGTATTGACACTAAGAAACAATTGACTCTATCTGATTTGGCAAGTAATTTCAAGAAGTACTTTTTGCAGCAGAAAGACATTTTGAAGGACAAGGCATATGAATTAAAAGTCTTTGACTCTAAAACAGCAGGGAGGGTCATGGTAGAATTAGAAGAAATTGGAATATCGAATATTGAATTAGCTAAGGTTGAATACTCTGGGATGGATCAATTGAAATTAGACTTGAAATCTAGAGCAATTGAGAAGGCCAAAATCCAAGCAGAATTTTTAGTCATTCCGATCGGTCAAAAATTAGGTAAAGCCATTCATATTACGGATAAACACTATGAGTTTATGAACCAGAATTTACTACTCGAGGAAGTAGTAGTCACGGGATACGGTGGTTCTAGCAAAAAGCAGAACTATGAACCACCCTCTATTGAATTTAGACCCATAAAAGTAGAAGGTGAAGTATTAGTGAAATTTGCTATTGAGTAAAATATACGCTACACAACAAGCGATACCACATCAGCCACCCTTTCGGGATGGCCGCCGGGTATCACTAGGACGTTAGCTGTCACCGAAAATTAAAATATGAATCAAAATCATGAGTGAGTCACAATTTCAAATCGATAAAGTTTTTTGGGAACGTGGAAGATTTAAGCCATGGCATATATCAGAGCATCATAAGGGCAAAAAATTGACTGATGTCAAATTAAAAAATGATGCCGTACTTCTTATTATTGAGCAAAATGGAGAAGCTATAGGTTTCTTAAAAAATGAGATTATCTATCATCATGTGGTTCAAGGACACTTTAACAACGAACCATTTATGATATCATATTGTGTAATGTGCAATGCTGGTGTAGTGATGAAGCCTATTATTAACGATGAATATCATCTTTTTGAGGCAGTAGGGGTATATAACGGGCAACTTTTGAATCAAGATTTGAAAACCAATTCCCTTTGGAATCATTTACTAGGAGAATGTCTTCATGGTGACTATGTGGGTGAAAAGTTAGAAACCTCCTATTTAAAGGAAACAAATTTGGAAGATGCTAAATCTGATTATCCCAATCTACAGTTGTATGTCTCTGGACAGCATAAGGTGATAAAAACACTTTTCGCAACGGCAATGACCATCCTAGATAGAATAAGTATATTCCGTAAGAATTTCTTACCGGACTTCTTTATTAAAACAATTGTACATGAAGACAGATCTTTACCTAGAATGACGAAAGGCCTGGTCGTCAAAATCAATGACAATACGAAATTTTACGAAACAAATATGATACAAACTGGAATGATGGATGAAATTGATGGAGAAGTGATTAGCATCTACAAAAAGAAAATTCCTTATGCTCTTGATTCATCAAAAAATAGACCTTTCCAAATGTACATGCGGTGGTATGCGTTTAAAATAAACTTTCCAAAAGGACAATTATTTACCCTTGAGTAATTAGGAGGAAAAGATTTACAAATAATCTTGGCGACAGCTAACAAGGCGCAGATGACGATCATCCCGCCAGCATGAGAACACTAAAGAAAGGTAGTGGCAATTTTAAGTCATGATCATAAGAAACAAATTTGAACAGGCTGGCGGGACGACGCATGCGCCCGATCCGTTATGTA
>JBNKUI010000068.1:0-5269 GCA_050298535.1 Saprospiraceae bacterium | reverse complement strand
GATCGGACAGAGGGGCACACCATGCCGCCATATTCTACTCCTTCTTTGCAACTTGTAAAATGAATGGATTAAACCCCTTTGAATGGTTGCAGGATGTTTACAACAGGATCAATGAGCATCCCATCAATCAAATTAATCTATTAATTCCTAATAGAAACTACCAATTTCTAGAGAGGTAGCTCCCCGAACGCTTACATTGGGATTCCAGAAGGATCGAAAGTTTGTGAGAATGCAAAAAGGTCCCGCCACTGAAGTGGGCCAACCCCAATATCAGTTTGCGGTTGGGGGCCGGAGATCGGGTGAGAATGGCTATGGAGAGAATCATCCCGAACTATCGAATTTAGATTTTAGATGAAAAATATTTATCTGAAGTTGTAAACTTCAGATAGTGGAGGGACTTAGGTATTTCCAGAGCATTTTCTTTCTTAGTCGATAGGTGTTGTAGTGCTTCATAATACCTAAATAGGAATTCATACTGCTCTGAAACTTTTCCTGTTCTTTTGCAGTTGGCTAAGCTTTTTTAGTGATCTCATTTTCATTAAGTATAGCTCTGTAAAAGTATCCCTTCGTTCGCTTACCAATGTATATCCGATTAGGCTTGATTAAAGTCCCAAGAAATGGAACTCCTTTGGTATGATGCTG
Source organism: Saprospiraceae bacterium (assembly GCA_050298535.1). Taxonomy (GTDB): domain Bacteria; phylum Bacteroidota; class Bacteroidia; order Chitinophagales; family Saprospiraceae; genus JABDMH01. The sequence continues at coordinate 4,627 of JBNKUI010000068.1, read as the reverse complement.
TAGATAAATTTTCTTAGGATGTATATCCAGTCGAAGGTCGACTTTTAGAAAGGTTCGGATGATCCCTATAAGCCTTTTTGGATATTCCTTATCCTCATGTACAATCACAAAATCATCAACATATCTGCCATAATACTTGATGCCCAGCTCATGCTTGATATAGTGATCAAAGGTATCCAAATAAAAAATAGCGAAGATCTGACTGGTCAGATTTTGGCCTGGTATAGCAGTGTAAGCAAAATAATCGTTTCTTTCTTGATGCTTTCTCCTACGGAATATTTATACTCTATCTTAAAATTTCTGGTAAACTCAAAAATGTTTAGCAGTAAATCATAACTGGCTTTATATACTGGTAAATCGCTATGAAGACTCATCTAAAAAAAATGATAATCGACCGCTTCGCGGTATGATAAAATAGTCAAATAGGCAAATTGTCCCGACTATTCGTCAGGATCAATCCCTCAAGCAACGAACCGAAAAACCATACGTCTTATCAACGTGGCTGCGGATTACATGGCCACCGTCGTAGATCAGGGCCCTGTACCAGGCATTGGCTCCGGACTCAGTAGAACTCCACCATAGGCCGCCGTTACCACGATTGTCGAAAGCACCGCTACGGTTGCCGCCCGGAAGACCTGTAAAACCACTTTCGTTGGTGGCTCCGGTGTTCGGTTCACTCCAATATCCCGTACCTGCTTCTATTGTCCCTGTTATTTTCATCTTGCCCCCTGCCACACTCAAATCTCCTAAATATGTTGTGAGTATTGTCCACTCAGCATCGGTTGGCTCATGCCAGCCAGTCGGACAGAGGCCATTTCCATCTTTGACCGCATACCAATTATAAAGTTTACCATAAGGCATGTCTTTTTCCGGATCATTAGCGTACCAGCTCCAGGCTCCTGAGGCTAAGGCAGCCCAATCACTATTTAATAAAACTTCTGGTATTGGGTCACCATTCCGATACCTTGTAGTGCGTAAGTTTTCTCGCATCCAGGTCTGGCTTCCGATAGTTACAGTTAAATATTGATTGCCATCAATATCAGTGACCATGCCACTGCCCGTTGGGCCTGACGATCCGGTCAGTGATACCCATTGTCCATTCCACCCTTCAAAATCATTGGTGGTAGAATTAAAACGCACTGTACCGTCTGCCGGAGTCGGATCTTCTGAGTTTTTTAAAACAATGGCACCATTAACCTCCAGCTTTTCCTGACTATAGCCAGTTGTAAATACAGCTATGAGCAGTGCCGAAAGTATTAGTCTGTTTTTCATATCGAGTAAATTTTGAAATGCTTTAAATATCATGTTTAATCTTCTTTTGGTTTCGGTTTCGTTAACTGCCTCTTTTGGTTTTAGTGGCAAGTAACGTTTCGGTGATATGAAGCGGACGCAGCTATAGCAAGTCTGATTTCATATCACTTGTTATACTTAGTGTTCAATTTCGCTATTACGTATTTTATTTGAATCCATTCTTAAATATTCATCTTTGTCTGAATCGAATTTTTTGCAAAAAGCTTCGCCATCGAAGAGTCAATTCTATTAAGACTTAGTAGGGCTCTTCTTATGACATATTTATCTTTATCTTCGATTAGTTTCACCAGATTTTGTGTTGCATTTGCTAATTTTCCGTCCCCTAAAAGTTCTACAATTTGCCATTTGGCTTGTGGTTGATTCGAACATATTACCTGTTCAACAAATTTTACTTTTTCTATTAAGCTAATACTTATTTTATCGAGAGTAATTTCAGATTCGTTATCGATCGCCAAGACTTGAATAAGTAATTCAGCTTCTTCAACATCATAATTATCATTAAGATTTTGTATAGTTTGATCAATAGCTTTTGTTAGATCCTTCCAATTTGGATATTCAGTTTCCCATTCTCCATTACCTCTGTTTTGGGAATATTCAATAGGAGTCATTTTTGCCCATTTCCAAAACTTCGATATTTCAACTTCTATATTCACGTAATTTTTAATCTTTCATTAAGCATAACGTATTATATCCGACTCTTTCTGTCCTATCAATACGGATTCTGGTATGTTGAGCGACACTTGACGTCTGAATACCTCTGACATTTGCAAAGGCTGATGTGTGACCATAGATAATACGAATCACGAGAGAACGGATAGATCATAGATAGATGTATTTGGCACCGGGAAAATAACACAATTCTTACTAAAGATCGAGTAGTATTGGGTGAAAATCAAGTGTGTCATCCTCCTCATCTAGTGCATACGGTCCTTTTCTTTGATGATTTGATGCTACTCGCAGATGGCAGATCGCATGACGGCACCTATTGTAAACCACTCCTTTCACGAGTGATGAGTGGTAGTGATGATGATATAGAAGAATTTACGGTAGCAAACCCCTTAATATGCAGACGTGTATCTATCTCATCGCTAATATGCGCTTGCAATCATTGAATTGGGTCGAGAGATTAGCCTTCATATAGATGCCTGTAGATCATCAATAATATAGACCCAACACATAAGGGTATAAGTAATAATGCCCGCATTATCAATTGGAGACACTATTTTTCTGCTGTGTCCACTTCGCTAATGCTTCGCTGGAGCGCTGCCGTCGGACTGGCACACCCACCCGTGCCGACGAAAGAGGCATGGCATACAATATTGTAGGGCGTAGTCATTCGTGAGTTTTTATCTTGATCTGCTCGCCATCCTTTAAGTGCCTTGTTTGTAGATAGATGCATTTCAAAAAGTCAATTTGCTCAGTTGCCGTAATAGGACTGAAACTTCTTCTTCCTTCTGATCGTATCATAAATGGAGGCTGAACGTTCATCATTTGATTTGGCTGTAATTCCACCCCACTATCAGCTATTGTACTTTCGTTATTTTAATCAAGTTTCAATTCCTTACTTATTGCATTTAATAATTGTTCTGCTTCATCACTACTTTTCAATAGTATGCTCCGATTAGCTAAAGAAGCTTTTATTCGCAAATTTATTGTATTAAACAATTCGACCTCACTATATGAATCTGTAAGTTTTTCTTTAATTACCGATTGTAATTTACTCGGAACTTCTTTTATATCTAATACAATACCCAAATCCTCCGGTACAATTACGATAGAAGACTTCAAGGTTGGATATATATGATTATATACAATATCCGAGGTTACGAAACTTATCGCCTCTTGACTATCTCTTGCGTTTTGATAATATGAAATGATTCTAGAACGGACAGACTTATTCTTGATTAAGTTTATCTGTCCAGTACTTATTAATTCATCAAAGGTGGTAGAGACGCCTGGAAACTTTTCTGCATAAAAAAATAAAGTTAATTTTCTATTTAAGCTATCAATTAATGAAAAATTTTGACTGACATTATAGTCATTAAGGATATTGCTTCCCACATTTGAAATAGAATCACACCTTTTAATTAATGAATTAATTATGGGAATTTGTTTTTCCAAATCACTCTTGATGGCAAGCAAATAATACTTCTCTTTTACGTTATTTACTCTATTACTATTCCAATTGTTAATTCCCAAAGCAATGAGAATTCCTATAACCACAAGAACAATTTCTCCAATAGCATATTTGATATACTTGCCGGTTTTGCCTTCAGCAAGTAAGTTTTGACGGATTTTTCTAAAGAATTTTATCATTGGTCATTGGTTGGTATATAATGAAGCACAACGTTTTGGCAGCATGCTATGCTTTATAATGATAGCTGCAGCCTTTTCTTCGGGACTCGGGTAGAATTCTTCATTTTCGATACGTGAGAGAGGTCTTTCTAACGCTGATTCCGACATTCCCAAATCTCTGATTCCCTGTATTCCGCCGTATCTTCTGATTAGAAGCTGGTGAATCTTAACGGCCTCTTGTTTAGATATCATTTTGCAAGTTCCTGGAGGAGCTTATGATCTTCCTTTAAGATTGTTCGCAGGTGAAGTGCGGTAACATCTCCACTCTTAAAGGCCCTTTCGATATCTTGAAGATATGTGAGTACCTCAGTAAGTATTGACTTTGGTAGTGATTCAATGATCTTCGAGATTTCCTGTTTGACTTCCATGTCCGCTCATTTGTTAACAATATAACTTATTTCCCTCGACTGTGGTTTCTTCGAGGCTGACCACCCACATGGGTTTAAACCTCAGTTGTTTTTGAAGTAGCTATGCCCTAGGATGGATTGGACAATCTGAGGGTGATGCCATTTGCAGCAATGCTGTGCAAGGGTTCATGCGAGCCTTCTTCGAAGTTCTTCGAAAAACTTTGGTAGCACCGCACAAGGAACAAAAAGAGTATCTGGTAGACTTTAGCAATTCGGCGTCCAGCAAGTCATCGAAACTTTTTCCACGTAATTCTTGCGCACATAGGAAAGGCTTATTACATTTGCAGGCCTTCAGCGCTAATGGTGGTGAAGGACATGACAATCAACCTTCGCCAAGTCTTCGGTTGATGATTATAAAGTCGTGGTCCGGTAGTTCAGTTGGTTAGAATACCTGCCTGTCACGCAGGGGGTCGCGGGTTCGAGTCCCGTCCGGACCGCTGAAAAAGAAGAGCCTCCATTGAGAAATGGGGGCTTTGTTATTTACAATACCGTGCATTGGGTCTACATTATCTACTCCACTTCAAGAGATATATATTATAAGGGATATTCTCTGG
>JBNKUI010000067.1:0-1966 GCA_050298535.1 Saprospiraceae bacterium | reverse complement strand
GACAGGTGGACCTGGTAATTATACAAATCCTAAAGCACCCGCTGTTCTTTCTAAAGTAAGGAACTTTGTTGACAATGGACAGTATGCTGAAGCCACAGTTGCTGCCTATGGTCTTTCTGGTGAACAAACGCAGGTATCTTTGTTATGTTGGTAGAAACAAAACTTCTCTTTTCAAAAAATCTGACGTGAGGTAACACTTGTATTTTCACTGAAGGTCTACCAACCTCTTGGTGATATTAATCTGGCCTTTTGTGAGCATATCAAGTACACTAATTACAAAAGGGAGCTAGATCTTCATACAGCAACAGTAAATGTCACATATACTGTTGGAGAAGTAGTCTACACAAGGGAACATTTCTCCTCAAATCCGCATCAGGTCATTGCGACTAAAATATCTGCAGACAAACCTGGAAATATCTCTTTCACAGTGTCTTTAGTCACTCCACTAGGCCATCGGATCCGTGTGACAGATGCAAATGAGATAATCATGGAGGGTTCATGTCCAGGAGAAAGGCCTCAAGAAGACAATCCCTCTGATCGACCCACTGGAATTAAATTTTGTGCTATTCTTTATGTGCAGATGATTGGGGCCAATGGCACAATAGAAGTATTAAATGATAAGATGCTGAAACTTCATAGTGCCGATTCTGCTGTTTTACTCCTTGCGTCCGCTACCTCATTTGAAGGGCCACTTATCAAGCCTTCTGAGTCTAAATTGGATCCCAGTGCATCTGCCTTTAATGCATCAACTATTGCCAGAGGCATGTCCTATTCACAGCTCAAAACACACCACATAGATGATTACCAGAGTCTTTTTGAGCGTGTTAGCTTACAACTTTCACAAGGCTCTAAAGATGTGCTTCAAGGGAGTCTAGCTGATTCATCAGGGAATAGCTCCCAGGATACTACTGTATCTGATTCTTTGAAGCCTACAGTAGACAGAATTTTATCATTTAAAGACAATGAAGATCCTTCTCTTATAGAACTTCTCATCCAGTTTGGTCGTTATCTACTCATTTCATGCTCAAGGCCTGGAACACAGATTTCCAATCTGCAAGGAATATGGAGCAACGATACTACACCACCATGGGAGTAAGTTTTTACAAATACCTGGTGCATTAATTATTTTGTCCCAATTCTTTCATTCTTGGAATAATTTGTTTCACATCATTCCATGGGATAAAAACTCGGCCTGCCAGGGGAAAGACCACCTCCTGCGGTGTTGCGTTACTAGTGGAAGACATGTAGGCTGAGAAAATCCCCGAACCTTGGCCTCCCATCACTAACGGGCCGACTACGACTGCCCACTTTGCAACGGCCTAGCTGGAGGGTGGCGAACAGGAGACGTAACCCGTGAGCAGGCGAGGTATAGCGAGGGGATTTTTTTTAACCCATGCCCCAAAAATTCGCTCTCATGGGGAATCGAACTCGGGATCTGGGAGGTGCTGTCTGGAGCTCATGCCATTACGCTGAGAGTCATTAGGCATTCCATGGGATAACATCACCAGCAATAGCAAGATAGCAATTTCCATCTAAATCCATAGCTTTTACTGCTAAATCTATTTGGTATTTTAATTGCATTTGTCTACGCCCATCTGGTATGATTGCTTCAATATGTTTTTGATGGTTTTGATGTGACTAACACTTACATTGATCATATGATGGTTCTAGGTCTGAGTATCAAAGATTTCAAATCGTCCAGTCGTCCGGTCGACCACAGAGGGCGACCAGGCGACTAATCACGATTAGGATGACGACTAGGATGACTAATCGCCACCCTGGTCGTCCGGTCTGGTCGCCTTCTGACCGACCAGGTTATATATATACCCATATAGTCATATACTGACATATAATCATATATATTGATAGATATGAATATTTCCAAGACAGCAGTAAAGAGATATGAATTCTGAATAGGTGGTAAGGTGTTCAATTCATCCGTTTTCCATTGTTCAACAATCAAGGA
>JBNKUI010000066.1:0-38322 GCA_050298535.1 Saprospiraceae bacterium | reverse complement strand
CCTATGTAAAAGCACCGCAACCATAGAGCCGATGAGTGGTATATGATATGTAGTTGTTATTATTTCATAAAATTAGTGTTTTATTTCTACAGTTCTGCATCCTATGTGTGATATGTGTCATATACATTCACAAGTACTTATATAGTATAGAAATTAATAAGGCCACTGTCTATGAAATGTGATTCATTATAATGATCACCCACATTGTTTTGTGGTCCCATGTTTATTATTTCGGAACTCATAGAAGATTATTATTTCAGTTTAATATTCGATATGCCACATTATGGTCGAGGAAACATGATTGTCAAGAATGCCCTTGGGTATCTACTTGTTCTTGACAAGCATGGTTGAAGTGAAATACCGGTGTGGAACTGGTATCGGTAGATTTTCAAAATAATACGCTTTCCGTTGAGGTGAATCCTAAGGAGAGTACCACGTATTCTATTGCTTTTATTGGTTGTAGAAAAGGCGCATCAGAAGCTGAAGTCTTATCCGTGGAGGAAGGCATACAATCAAGTTTTGCAGTGCAGGAGGACCTCCTATTTGTACGCTGCAAAGTCACTTCTTCTGAATTGGAATCGGAGCCCTCAGAGTGTGACCTGTATCAATCCGCCTGGACACAACCCTTTATACATGTCCGGGAGGAGTAGGGACACCTTCAGATCCTTGATGGCCCAAGTTGGAAAATAGAAGAAATAGATGGTGAAGATGTACCCAATGAATGTAAACATGATGAGGAAGAGTAACAGTATCTGTAAGAATTCAGACAGAGGTAATATCGGTTTATGAGATGACGGAAAGTAGTATGTGTGGGAATCCGAAGAGGTAATAGAACTGACTAAGCGAAGAGAAGAAGTAGACTCGACGAATTGAGAGGTAGGTCTGGAGGACCTGTAAGTGAGAGAACCGGGCTCAGGGTGGGGGAAGAACGAATCCCTCCGAAGGATTGTATACGACCTAAACTTCACTTCGCATCGCATTGTAAATAGACACCACAAATTCATGCGAATTGAAGGGCTTGGGAATATAGCCATTCATCCCTACACTTAGACACTGGTCAATATCTCTATTAAGTACACTCGCTGTCAGAGCGAGTATGACGGTTTGCTTCCCTTTACCGTGGCCCTCCTCCTCTGCCATTCTGATTTTATGCGTCAATGCATGTCCATCCAACACGGGCATCTGGATATCGGTGACAACAAGATCAAAACCATCCTTTTCCCATAATTCGAAAGCCGTTTTCCCGTCAGTGGCGGTAGTGAGTTTCACTTCCGGGAAGAACCATTCGAATTCATCCCTGGCAATCATAAGATTAAATTCATCGTCATCTACCAGTAGAACGTCCATATTCCCTAATTGCTGAGCTATGTTTCTAAGCGCTGATTTGTCTGGAGGTGCCTCCTCCGTTAAAGAGGGTGCGAGTACAAGTGGTAGATCAAAGTAAAAGGTTGATCCCTTTCCTATGATGCTTTTTACCCATATGTGTCCTCCTTGTATCTCTACAAGATGCTTGGCAATACTTAAACCCAGGCCGGCACCCTCTTGTATGACCGCGTTTGCATTTTGAGACTGTGTGAAGGAATCAAAAATAAGGGGTAAGTCATCTTCGGATATGCCAACTCCCTGATCACTGACTGAAAACTGGACTTTATTCTCAGTCTTTTGGACCAATAACTTAATCACTCCACTTTCTGAATACTTAATTGCATTACTGACGAGATTAATTAGAATTTGTGTAAGACGGTGGGGGTCTCCCATAATGTAAGATGGTAACTGTCGATCAATATCTGAGTGAATGCGAAGTCCTTTCTGCTCAGCCTTAAATCGCATCAGTAGTGTTACCTGATCTACAGTCTTTTTTAATTCGAGCGGAATATTATCAATCTCGAGCTTACCCGCTTCTATTTTTGAAAGATCCAGAATGTCATTTAATAACAGAGACAGGTGGGTTGAGCTTTGTGCCATGGCATCCAGATATAGATCCTGAAAATCAGGATGGTTCCTTCTTTTTATGATCTTTACCATGCCAATGATTGCATTTAAAGGCGTTCTAATCTCATGGCTCATGTTTGCAAGAAACTGTTCCTTATATTTTTCTGATTGCTCCGCTTTTTCCTTTTGCTTCGAAATTTCGATCGTAGCTGCTTTAATCTCAGCTTCCATAAGTGCTTGCCTCCTTCTTAAATTGCTAATTCTGAGTTGTGTAATCAGGTACGTAACCAGTATAAGCAACAATCCATATAGTACATACGCTTGCCAGGTATACCAATAAGGGGGATTGACTCTAAACTTAAAAGAAGCAATATCGCTCCACTCCTGACCCTGGCCCATTGCGCGTACTCTAAAATCCAAATTACCATAAGGCAAGTTTCTATAATCCACCGAAGATTCTGACGTCAAAGTACTCCAACTCTCTTCCAGTGGAGATAACTGATAGCGATAAAGGATATCATCACTTCCCGACCAATCTATGCCAGCGTATGATAGGGTAATGTGGTTATCCTGAAAGTTTAATTCGAGGTTTTGGGGAAGGCTGGTAAATGGATCGATACCTGAAAAGGCAATATCAGTTTGATTTTCTGCTAGATTATTTGGATCAAGAAAATTTCCGTTTACCGCAATACTTTTGATGGCTATTCTCGGGGGATCTCCTTCAATTTTGTAGTCATCCAGATCAAAAATATCAACTCCGCCATCTCTGCCACCAACATAAATATTACCATCCGAAGAATTCAAGAGGGAGGAGAGCTCATGATTGATCAATCCTTTTTTCTTTGAATAGTTTGTGACCTGGTAACCATTAACTTTTGGCGAAATCACGGATAATTGGAAAGGTGCCATGAGCCAAACCCGTTCGCTTCGGTCAACGGTAAGATACACATCCCCATCTTGAGACAAATCTCCTTGCAGGACCTGAGTAAAAGAGGACCCATCGAACTTAAACAAGCCGCCGAGCCTGGTAGCTAACCAGATATTACCCGCTGCATCCTGCGTGATTCGTTGAATTGGATTATTGTTTAGGAATCCTTCGGATCCTGAAAAGTAGGTAACCTTATCATTTCTAATTCTGGCTAGAATCTCATTGACACCCACCCAAAGATCTCCTTGTTTATCTCTGTACATGGGATAAGTTCCAGCAATATCCAAGTCAGGAAAGATCAGTTGATGGAAGGAGTCTGCGACCATCTTGATCAAACCATACTGCTTGGTACCAATCCACAAAGTGGTGTCGTCATCCTGCCAATAATTATAAGCAACATACGTCTCGTCCGGGATATCGTAATATGTAAATTGACTGCCATCGAACGACCCCATTCCATAAAAATCCTGGTAATACACGAGGTCGCCGCTGCTGTACATGTTTAGTACGTAATTAGTCCTAAGTCCCTGGTCTTCCTTAAAGATCATATGGACTTCCTCATTCTCCAGCATTAGACCATTGCCCCAAAATCCAACGACTTTTCTTCCGTCTTTCCATTCGGTAATGAATGAAAGTTGATCACTAGGCAACCAATTTTCGGTAGACCAATGACTCAGGCCATTCTGATTAAATTTTGCCAGACCTCCTCCACTCAAGGCAAGCCACAAATTATTTTGTTTATCCACATGTATACCATAGACATCATTTACTGCCAGGCCTGCACTTTCAGTAAAGTTTTTAAACCGACCCTCGCTAAATTTCTGCAGCCCTCCTTGAGTACCTATCCAAATATTTTCGTTTTGGTCAAGAACAATATCCATTACCCGATTACTTATCAGGCCATCACGAGTCGTACATGCATAGAATCCAGACTCATCACGCCTCACAATTCCATAACCCCATAGGATAAACCAGTCATCATACCCACCTCTGTTCAGTACAGGACGAACGCCAAATTCATGAATCCTTTCCGGAAATATATAAGCAGTGTATTCACTACCATCAACATGAATAAATCCCTTTTCACCGCCGAGGTATAGCGAACTATCAGGTCCGCAAGCAACCCCCTTTAACGGACCAATATGTTCTAATTCTTTAAAATGGTAAATCATACTATCCCTGATCATGAACACACCTTGCTCGGCAGTAGATAACCAGATGGCACCTGTAGAATCTTCCGTAATCTGGTTTACCTCCGGAGGGGCATCATTTCCCAATAAGTTGATTTCATAGAATTCGCGACCATCATATTTCATCACATTTCCTCCCCAACCCCCAAACCAAATATTTTTCTCAGAGTCTTGATGAATACATAGTAGCACCTCAGTAGTGATTCCTTCCTTTTTGGTGAAGGTCTGCATCTGCGCTCCATTCAAGGTAGATATTCCTCCTCCTTCTGCTACACACCAAATGTTACCTAAGTGATCTTCTAGTCCATCCCACAACACCAGACTCTTCAGCCCGTGGTCGATATCATAAAGTTGGATGTTTTCGGAAGCAGATTCCGGCTTCTTCGGCTGAGGTATGTCCACCGGGTTAGGTGTAAGCACCTGCAATTTATTGATACGTAAAGGCAGGGTGTCAGCATAAATGCTCCCTGGATCCAGCCGTTCCTCTTTGACCGGTACGCGCCTAAATTGAGGATGAACTTCAGGAGTCGCCTCCAGGGGAGTATGATAATAGGGATTACCAGCCGGGGTCTCTTGAATGACCACAGGTATATTTTTCCAATTTTCCGCTGCTATATCTAAGGCTTCTCCCGTGCGAACGATTTCACCCTTGCTATTTCTTAGCGGTTTAATACTATCTCCATTGATGGGATTGAGGTAATACTTATCCGTGACTTTTAGAGGAACCGCTATCGGTGCTTGATGATTTTCATCTGCCTCAGCAGTGGAAATCTCATTTTTGCATCCCGTGGCGACTGCTAAAAAATACAGAAATACAACTACTCGCATCACGTTACCTAAGATCATACCTCACCTTCTGACGACTCTATCCAATCTTTGAATGCCTGATACCTTCTTCTGGAAACAGGAAGTTTAATACCTCCCTTCAATTCGATAGAATCTCTTTTCAACTGGCTTGCAAGATGTAGCCGATTTACAAGATAAGACTTGTGGCACCTAAAGAACCCTGATCCATCCAATATTTCTTCCAGAGCAATTAACGTCTTGGAGACAAGCGTCCTTTGTTCCTTTGGATTGTGAATAAAGCTATAATTTCTATATCCTTCAACATACAGGATTTCCTTTACTGGAAATTGTAATTCACCATCTTGTGATTTTAAGGTAAGAATTCTATCAGCTGGAGAAGAGGTCTTGTGATTCCTTATTGCTGTCCGGATAGATCTTGCATCATCGTCATTCCTGGTGTCTAGAAATCTCCTTACAGCATTCCTTAGATCTTGAAGGTCGATGGGTTTGAGAATGTAGTCCAGAGCACTAAAACGAATCGCTTTGATAGCGTAATGACTATACGAGGTGACGAAGATAACCTTAAAGTCTATCCTATCAAATTGTTCAAGCATCTCAAACCCGGTCATATCTGGCATCTCCACATCCAGAAACACTAATTCGGGTCTGAGTTTTTGAATCTTTTCAATCGCTTCTGTGGCCGAAGATGAAACTGCCAAAATTTGCACTTTGCAGCAATGACGCAATTTGTCTTTCAAGAGGTCCTGCATAAACGGATCATCATCGACGATGATGCATTTAATAGGGTTACTCAGACTCTTTGCTAAAATCATCTATTAGTATAACTCTAATTTCCTCGGTGGCTTGCTGTAAAATACAAATTATATGTAAGATCATATTTACTAATTGAGCATCTGGATAGATTTGCTCGTCCATCTCCATTACCCTTTTCAACTTTACGACCTGATGTATACCGAAGAACTCTGCCTGAGGGCTCATTTTATGCACCTCCTGCCTTATCGCAATAAAATTTTTATCATCCAATGCATTTTTCAACAAATCAATCCTCCTTGGAATCAATAAATTAAATTGTTTCAGATAGTGAATCTCTCTTGAAATATCTCCATTACAAATTTCTCGAAGATTACTTAAGTCAATAATATTTGCGATGGGCTTGCTCATTTGTTTATTCGGTAAAGGTAAATCACTTTCTCAGATAAAAAGATATTATTGACGAAATTCGCAGTAAGAAATCCGGCATTGCCAGTCATGGCAATGCCCTATGACTGTGTCAAAGCTTCAAACTAACAAGGTTCAATTGACGGTCTCAAAATTGGCAATAGCATGTTCATCAAAAACGCCGCCATCTTCTGCTTTGTATCCTGGGTTGATGACCAATTGATAAGTGGTTCCTGGCTCAAGCTCCTCTGCTGGTTCCAGTGTTAACTCTCTATCTGAGGGGATGGTAATATTAAGCGTGACGCCAGCAACCGCCTCACCATTTTCCATTTTTAAAAGCTTTGGTAATGTCTCATTCATTAAATTACTGCTCAACACCGGTTTTGAAAATTCCACGAAGAAAGGTGAAGTAACTTGTATATCTCGAGTGACCGTACCACTCAGTAAATTGGTTACCTGGAAAGTGCTGGGACCAGTGGACACGAAACCATTTATACGTATTATCGTAAGTGGTTCGGGTGGTTCGGGCTCCATCATGGAAGAGTCGTCTTTACTGCAACTGGTGATCACAACTAAAAAGGCGAAAAGTAATACTTGCTTTATCATCACTAAATTTTTTATTTATTTAACAATGGTTCAATGATACATGAGAAAACTTTACTGCACAAGGCATATTTATCCAGTGGAATGGGCATTGATCCAGTGGTTGATCGAACGGTATTTTGATCAATTTTTAATGGCTTCTAGTCCCTATTCCTTGCAAACCTATATCCCTTTGGCAGCATTTCTCTCTTTATTTGTTCAACCGCATGATGCTGCCCTGGCCTTACATTCATTGTATAAGCACTGACTTCTCAAGGAAAGGGTCTGGTGAATCTGAAACTTAAGATGAACAGCGGGTATGCAGCCTGATTTTACTCCGGACAGTCCTCAATCCATGATGTTCTGATGGTGTTTTGAAGATAAACTATGGTAAAAATTTATATCTGAAAATGAATACCGAAGCGCTAACAAAGCCCATTGCTTATGGCAGGTGAATGACCCAGCAACAGTTTTGGCTTGGTAGCCAAGTTTAGTTTTGGAGGATAGATAGTACTTCATGAAGGCCTCAAGCCATATCCAAATCTTTATTTGCCGTAAAAATTAGAAGAGGTTAATACTGGGACACGGATACGTATCAAGAAAAAGATCACTAATTTGAAGCATTCATGCGGCCTATAATCTTGCAATGACAGTCGGATTTTAACTTACTAAGTAGTGCACTATGAAAAACCATCTAAAGTTAACTTATGTCCTTTCAATAAGTGCTGTACTCATATGCCTGGGTTGTACCAGAAAATATTCTCTTGGACAACAAGAAACTGATAAGCACTTCGATTTTTCAGAACAAATTACATCTATTGAAAATGTCCAAAACAGAGCTCCATACTTTGCGCGTATCGGTAGAAGTGATAAGGCGATTGAGGCTTTTCCCCCAGGTTGCCCTCCACCTAAGGATGATGAAATTCTTGGATTCTTTAGAGAGAATTACAACCCGCACAATGCAGTTGAGGTAATACTCAAGAAAGCTGATTCTGTTGCAGTCATTATTTTAAATCATCACAATCACCTGACTCAAAACCATGTGTTTGCCTCCAGCATTCTGGAAGGGCTATATGACAAGGGATATCGAAGCTTAGGTGTCGAAGGTATCAGCGCAGAGGTATCCCTTAATAGTTGCAGCCAAATTCAAGATTGTTTTGAAACGTTGGATCCCCAATTTATCAATCTAATCCGAAGAGCTCTAGAGGTTGGCTACAGAGTGTTTCCTATTGATCACCCAAACATGAGGAAGGAAAATAGCGGACTGGATACTAGTGTGACAGCGATATGTGAGCATCTTAACGATGCGAAAGTGCTGATTTATTCTAGTCCTATCAACGCTAGTGAATACAATTTGGGACCATTTAAAGGGACTATTGCTTCACTGGTTAGATCGCGGTTGGATACGGATCCGCTGACGATTGATCAAGTTGCATTTATGGAACGATCGTCTGAAGACTATGAAGAGCATCTATATACTAAAGTACCTGTCAGTGAAGCCACCATTTTTCGATATGATAGTTCTGAGTCATATCAAATCCCCGGGACCTTGGAGGGGAATGATCTGTATATCTTCCATCCCAGAAGCGACAAAGAGTATGAAAGGCCAAAATGGCTTTCAATAGGAGGAAGCAAGATTCACGAATTTGAACTCAGTGATGTGGCAATGTCTTATCCACTCATTATCTCGGCATACAAGATGAATCAGTCCTATTTTCCAAATATTGCGGTAGATGTCTTCGAAGTTGAGAATCCCCGGAAATCAGTTGGCTTGGTCTTGCCAAATGGACGATACCAGATTGTAATTAGGAATGAAAAAGGAGAATCTAAGACCATGAGACTACGAATTTGAAATGGGAGCAACCAATCATGATGAGAATTGACTTAAACGGTCTGCCGAGAAAGAGCGAGCATAGCGGAAGAACATCTAGTGTGACCGCCCAATACTGACAGCAGGCATCCCGATCAATATCGGGACTCTAAAAGTTGTCCGCCGAGGCACCTTGTAGTAATACAATCTAGTTGTTTCGCTAACCAATATTTGACGAAATTAGCAATCGCACCAAGGTTGTAATACACCCTGAATTTCAAGCATCTTAAAAAACCACCTTATTGGACTAAGAGTTTCGTTTTATCTGCCTCGATAAAGATGGATGTTGAGTAATATATATTGTCAATTATTACGGTAGCACCTTTAAGAGATTCTAGTATCTTTAAGTCTCTATGAAATATTTTCATTTCCTTCTGGCAGCGGCAGTATTTCTTGCTTGCTCAACCGCAAGTGAGCATGGAGTCGATCATCAGAAAAAACGATTAGTGCAATTTTCTTCTTCACTTACGGAAGTGGAGCATGCTTTCACCTGGGCGAGGGACAAAGCCCTTTCGTTTGCCCACGATGGGTCTGATCCTGTTGGGTTCTGGTACGAGGCAGCCTTACCCAATCGGGAAGCCTTTTGCATGCGGGATGTTTCGCATCAATGTATTGGAGCAGAAATTCTGGGCCTTAGTGAGCACAACTATAATATGATGCAGAAATTTGCTCAAAATATAAGTGCTTCTCGTGACTACTGTTCCTTTTGGGAAATTAATCGATATGATTTGCCAGCGCCCGTGGATTACCGATCGGATCAGGATTTTTGGTATAATTTACCCGCTAATTTTGATGTTATTTTTAGTCTAAACCGCCTTTATAATTGGTCGGGGAATAGACAGTATCTTCAAGGTGAAGACTTTAAGAAATTTTGCGAGCTAAGTCTAAACGAATATGTAGACCATTGGGATTTAGGACATGATAAAGTGCTGGGCAGAAATCGACTTTTACATATGGCAACGGACGACTCTTTAAAGTTTGGAAGTCATCGTGGTATTCCCACTTATAATGAGGGTGGCAGGGGGATGGCCAGGTTAGGTATAGACATGTCCGCTTCTCTCGTGGCAGCCTATCGATCTTATGCCCAGATGTTAGAATGGCAGGGTGATAGTGTGCTGGCAAAAGCTTATACTGATCGAGCCGCTGATGAAGATTCTTTTCTTTATGATTTTTGGTGGGATGCAAATAGAAATGAATTTAAGTCTATTTGGTATCAGGACAGCACGTTTGATTATTTCTTTATAGGCAATGACCAGGCATTTCTTCACTACCTTTTTTATTTTGAAGTGTTGCAAGATGCTCAGTACATTCGGCCTTTGGTGCAAGCTTACGAAGACAATTATCAAGAATTAATTGTAGAGCTGAAATCGTATTTACCCATCATTTCCTATGAATTTGGTGATCAACAATTGGCCAATAAAATGATTGTTGAATTATGTAGCGAGGATAACCATAGAAGAGATTATCCTGAAAATTCGTTCACTGTGGTTGAGCATATCACCCGGGGCTTGATGGGCTTAGCAGCGGATGCCGCTGATACGCTGCTGTCAACCATCTCTAGATTGCCCCAGGATACGGATTGGGCTGCAATGACAGACTTGTGTGTACTCGGAGGGCAGTTGGATCTAAGACATGAGGGGCAGCATAGAACCGTGCTCACCAATAAGGGAATTGCCGCTATAGCGTGGCAGCCCCAGTTCCAGGGTGAGCATGACTTCTTATATATAGATGGAGAAAAAGTAGATGCCGTGGTCACCGATAGTTATCGAGGAAAAATGTCTCACGTACTCGTACCAGTTGAACCCGGAAAGTCATTGGCAGTGGCCGTGCAGCCATGATCGCATGAAATTGAATTTTTGTAGGCTATCCTCTGGATGACTTTAACCATGGCTTGACTTCCGTAATCTATTAATTGCATGATGAAGTGGACTTCTTTGTTGTAGTAGGTCAATGACAGGAATTAGCTCGCATTTACTACGAAATCACACTTAAATGCATTTTATCTCCATAAGATCTTGTTGCAAAGATTCAGTTGCTGAATAAGATTAATTTATTGATATTGGCCGGAGTCTCCTTTACTTCTTGATATTACATCTCCGACATGCGTTTATTAGAATCTTGCATCTTTATATGGCTTTTAGCTCTATTAGGTTGTGCTGATCAGGAGGTCACTTCCGCACAATGGTATAAAGGTAATTTGCACACCCATTCCTACTGGAGCGATGGGGATGATTTTCCAGAAGTAATCCTTGATTGGTATAAGTCAAACGATTATGACTTTGTCGCCTTATCGGATCATAATACCATAGCCGAAGGAGAAAAATGGGTAACCATCAAAGAAGATTCGATCTACCAGGCTGGTTTTGATCATTACCTGGACACCTATGGAGAGGATTGGGTAACGTATAGGGAAGACTCGGGAAAAGTGGAAGTCCGATTGAAAACTTTTGATGAGTATAAAAGCCTGGTAGAGGAAGCGAGTGAGTTTTTGATCATTCGGTCAGAAGAAATTTCTGATGATTATGCGGGTAAGCCCATTCACCTCAATGCAGCCAACATCCAGGAATATATATCGCCACAAGGAGGGAATAGTGTGGTGGAAGTGATGCAAAATAATATCGATGCGGTCATTGACCAACAGGAAACTACCGGAACCCCCATCATTCCGCATATTAATCATCCAAATTTTCACTACGCAATTTCGGTGGAAGATATGATTGCCTTGCGTGGCGAGCGTTTTTTCGAAGTGTATAACGGACATCCGCAGGTGCATATCATGGGTGATACACTCCATATGTCGACTGAGGAAATGTGGGACCAGATCAATATTTCCTATTTGGCCAACGATAAGCCAATTATGTATGGCCTCGCTACGGATGATGCTCATCATTACCATAAAAAGGGAAGATCCTGGAGTAATGCCGGCAGGGGATGGATCTATGTAAAATCGGATTCTCTTCATCCTGCAGCGATCATTGATGCGATGGAAAAAGGAGACTTTTATGCCAGTACCGGTGTGGAACTGGTATCCGTAGATTTTCAAAATAATACACTTTCTGTTGAGGTGAATCCTAAGGAGAGTACCACGTATTCTATTGCTTTCATTGGTTGTAGAAAAGGCGCATCAGAAGCTGAAGTCTTATCATTGGAGGAAGGCATACAATCAAGTTTTGCAGTTCAGGAGGATCTCTTATTCGTACGGTGTAAAGTCACTTCTTCCGAATTGGAATCAGAGCCCTCAGAGTATGACCTGTATCAATCCGCCTGGACACAACCCTTTGTACCCGTCCGGGAGGAGTAGGGACAACATCAGATCCTTCAAGGCCCAAGTTGGAAAATAGAAGGAATAAATGGTGAAGATGTTCCTAATGAATGGAAACATTATGACGAAGAGTGGCAGTATCTATAAGAATTCAGACCGAGGTAAATATCGGTGTAGGAGATGCCGGAAAGAAGTATAGGTGGGAATCTGAAGAGGTAATATAACTGACTAAGCGAAGAGAAGAAGTAGACTCGACGAATTTGTCAGAATCAAAGAAATTAGCCGCGACTTGGATATCCGGGTAAGAAACCAGTAAGTCAAGCATCCGGAGAATTGTCAAATGTTAGTATCTGTTGCAAAGGTTAGGCACAACTCTCAGCGAATCTGTATATCTTTCTGGTACAAGGACTTTAGTATTGCGAAAGTGGTCGGGAGACACTGCATCTGTCTCACTTTGAGCGTCACTATAAGCTACCAGTAACCAATGATCAAATTTTTTAGAAGAATCAGGCAAAAGCTGCTCTCTGACAATAAGTTCGCTCTCAGGGGCAAATGATAGCAGCTATTGTGGGTGCTCCCCTTGTATACAATGAATGTAATAATGAAACTATTAGAGAAGTTCGCATATGATATAGCCGATGATTCTGATCTTCGGCAAGAGAAAATAGCTGCCCTACTAATAGCTGGTTCGTGCTGTATTGCTGGCTGCATTTGGACTTTGATGTATTATTTCATTTTTGGAATGGGATTAACAACATTTCTTCCTTTTTTGTTTGTTGTTATTGTTGGGACTTGTATTGTAATTGCACATTTGCGAAAGAATCATTTATGGGCTGTTTATTCTCAGATTGTATGTATAATCTATATTACCTCATTTATCCAATGGAGTATTGGTGGAGTATTTGATTCTGGTTTTGTTATGGCTTGGGCGTTTTGCGGTCCAATAACAGCACTTATGTTTTTGACTCTAAGGCAGTCTATTTTCTGGCTTTTGATATACATTGTCAATATTGCAATTACTGTTATTTTTAATGATTACTTTTCTGAGCATGGCGAATATGTTAATGAAGCAACAAAGGTGCTTTTCTTTGTAATGAATCTTTGTGTTTCCTCTTTAGTAGTTTTTGTATTTGCCTACTACTTTGTGAATAGTGCTTTAATTGAAAAGCAAAAATCCAATCAATTATTGTTAAATATACTTCCTAATAGCATTGCTCGTAAATTAAAGAATGAAAAGGGAGTTATTGCAAACAGGCACGAAGAGGTGAGTGTTTTATTTGCAGATCTTGTAGGTTTTACTGAGTATTCAAGTAAAAACCCAGCTAATGAAGTGGTCTCCTCACTAGATGTAATATTTAAGTCTTTTGATGAATTAAGTCGCAAATATGGTTTGGAAAAAATTAAAACCATTGGTGATGCTTACATGGTTGCTTCAGGAGTGCCGGAACCTAAAAAAGACCATGCTAAATCCATTGCCCTGTTTGCTCTTGATATGATGTCGGCTTTAAAAAGAATCTCTTCAAAAGGATTGAATCAGTTTTCTTTAAGGATTGGAATTCATAGCGGACCTGTAGTCGCAGGAGTAATTGGTACAACTAAGTTTGCATATGATTTATGGGGAGATACCGTAAATGTTGCAAGTAGAATGGAATCTAATGGAAAACCTGGAATTATTCAGGTAAGCAAGGATTCATATGAGCTACTAAAAAATGAATTTGAGTTTCAATACAAAGGATTAATATAAATTAAGGGAAAGGGAAAAATGGAAACATTTTACTTGCTTAAAGAGAAATAGACTGGACACAATAAAGTATGAAATATGTATGGATGATAACTGGTCTCACGATATCGATGCAAGACCGTCAGACTGCACAATATTATATTCTTGGGTTTACACTCTCGGCGAATCTGCTTGTCTTAATGTTGAAAGAAAACGATCTTGGTGAATGTGGGATGGAGACGAAGCATCTTCTAGAACGTCGGCGGTGAAATAGAATCAAAAGCATGAAGTAAATAGGATTTGGAGCACCGTTATTCTTTTCTAAACTGGTTAAGAGAAAGTCAGCTAGTGGGTCTTCGGAGTGGGGTAGAAGAATTAGTAACCAATTTAGAAAAGGACCTGCAAGAGTTATAGAAGGGATAAGTAAAATTATAACCAACAAAATATATAGTGGTCACTTCGGCTAAAGGACAGCACTCTGTATCAGAGGGACAATCAATTGCAACGATTTTTAGTTAATGCACTTGCCATAGCTAATGCATTTGAGCTTTGACAAGATGGGCTTTGCTATTCGGGATCGAACCGCTAAGAACGCGGTTAATTACGCTCTGGAAGGGATCTTTTTGAGCATTTTAGGACTAACAGACTTCATAAAGCATTACATTACCCATAATATTGAAAGTTTGCAATGTAACTGGCGTACTGCAGGATCGATAATGGTAGCTCACTTGAATTGCTATTAGGAAAAATCCAAAGGTTTTACTCTGTAATCACAGGGTATCATCGTTTCAAATTTTAACAATCAAAATAATGATCTTAATAGAAGAACACGAAGACATAAATTTTGAACCACGAGGACCTCATTTACCTGTAGGTTATGCCTCAATATGATTAATCAATAACTAATGGTAAAATTCTTCAGAAAAATAAGGCAACGCCTAATGGCCGAGAATAAAATAGGTAAATACTTACTTTATGCAAGTGGTGAAATTATCCTGATCGTCATTGGAATTCTAGTAGCCTTTGCCATAAATAATTGGAACGAACATAGAAAAACTCGTATTCAAGATATTGAGCTCCTTAATAGCTTGAAGGTGGAACTAAGTGTAGATATTGCGGCACTTGCCGATAGGAAATCTCACTATGAAAATATAAATGACAACATAAAGCAAACTATTACTCTCTTTAATAGAGGCATTGGGACGCTTTCGGAGGCCGAGCATCAGGCAATCCATTTGGCATTGAGTCAGTTTCAAATGTTTTCCCCGATCGATAAAAACATCAACCGAAATGACCTATTAATTGCTCGGGGCACAATCGACAGAATTGACAAAGAATTGAACAGTAAGTTCGTCCAGTATCTACATGAAACTCAGGCAATTAATGCAGCTATAACGAAACTAGGCGAAACACTACAGCAACTTGAAATACTACGGATTCATCCTCATGTAGACTACAACTATATAGATCCTGCAGCCAATAAGGTTGATTTTGATTTCAAAGAGATTTATAACAGAAGAGAGGTTAGAAATACCTTACAAAGATCTTTTGGTTATCACAAGGCGTACATAGATATAATGACTACCAAAATTAAAGAAGCTGAAATTATAATATCCCTAATTGATGATAAGTTGGAAAAATCATATTATAATGCATCAAAGGGTTAGTCAGGTGTATGAATCTAAGAGCTGCTAACGTGATTGCCCAATACAGCGAAAACTTGAAATTACCCAGACGTTTTGCAGGATCTATAATTTTAGCTTACTGGAGTGGCTATCTGTGTGATTATTGCGAGTGCTCGTGTGTAAAAGTGAATATGAAATAAAAAATATTTATAAAAGTAACAAGATCTTCATTAGGAAGTCATCCCACGGACTGCGGCTACAACCGAGGAAAGCGGTTGAAAAGATATAAGCATTCACTGATGCGGATTTTTTATAGTCAAAAAGCATTTAACGGTTCAGTCCGAGTAATGTAGAGTGGAGAAATTATTTACTCAGGAGCATTTTGATAGCTTGTTCGATACTTATAAATTGCTGCTCATTGTGGATTAGATATTCTATAAAATTTTGGAACCTCAGATCAATACCTGGCTCGACAGTATAGGTTTTAATTAGTACCTGAGTCCATTTAGAAAATTCGCATTGATGTTTGCCAATAATGATGTCAATTGTTGCTCCAACAGAGGATCTTTAGGAGAAGCACACATAAAGTGTTTGAAGGCGGGAAATCTCCTTAATGTTCATCGGTGCCACCATACGCTCTCCACCAAGTGCTCTGGGGATAATGCTGGCCGATGAGAATGGGTTCTCCAATTTGGGGTGTACATAGCGTGACCTCCAATTCCTGTGCTCGCTTGTATGCCCGTTCCACCGGATCTGTCCATGCATGAAAAGCCAAAGTGAAAGCTCCCCAATGTATCGGCATCGCTACTTGCGCTCTTACATCTATGGCGGCTTGAATGGTCTGCTCCGGGGTCATATGAAGGGGTTTCCATTCCTTGTAGTATTGGCCACACTCCAACATGGCAAAATCAAAAGGACCATACTTGGTTCCGATTTCCTTAAAGTGATCATCATAGCCGCTATCCCCACTAAAAAATATTTGCGTGCTGTCAGAGATGATTACCCAGGAACCCCAAAGCGTGGTGGTCCGATCCCCAAATGACCGGCCACTGAAATGTCGTGCAGGAGCTAGCGCAAGTTGAATGTCGTCCAAAGTAGATTCTTCCCACCAATCTAGTTCAGTGATATTCCTCGGCTTAATGCCCCAACGAATTAAATGACGACCTACTCCTACGGGCACAAAGAAATGGTCCACTTTTGATTTTAGTTTGAGTATGCTGCCGTAGTCCAGATGATCGTAATGATCGTGGCTTAGCAACACGGCATCAATGGAAGGTAAATCATCGACCGCTATGGGTAACGTCTGGCTATACCTCCTTTGTCCCAACCACGGTAATGGTGCCGGCACATCCCCAAACATGGGATCGAGTAGGATATTCTTATTCCCAAGTTCGAGGAGAAAAGTGGAATGTCCAAACCAAACCATTCTGGGTGAGGACTTTTGTGTCAATGCTGTTTTCTGGACGGCGATATTTTTATCCGGTCTGCGATTGGGTATATGTTCAAATTGTTTGGCGATGACACTTAGCATGGTATTCAGCGGCATATCCAGAGAAGTGGGAGAGGTGTTTTCAAACTTTTCTCCATTCCATTGTTTGGACTCGCTGTAGGTTTGTTTCAAGTCCCGGGTGAGTTTGCCTCCAAACTGAGGACTCAAGCTGATAAACAGGGTGATTGCCAGAACCAATAAAACGATGATGCTGACAATCAATATACTGGTCACTCGAAGGATTTTTTTTCATTTCTGACACAAAGAAAAGAAATCTAAAACTACTATCTGGCAACTTTAATAATCAGTATTTATTTAGATAGCCTTCAAAGTTGATCGCTCGAGTATTTTTAGCGCCATACGTAAAAGGTTTGGGATCTAACATTTGGATGACGGCATCTTTGATTTTATATGCAAAGAAATGATTGCCGGTAGGGTTGTAGTGGCCAATAAAATATCGGTCGAAATACCCGTCGACATCTAAATTGAATTGCTCAAAATCCGCCACATGTACCAGATTCATGTCGAAGTAGTTGTAACCATCCTCTTCTAGAAATTCCACGAAATCTGACTCGTATCTTTCCTGGCCTTGTAGCAGCGCACGCAGAACCCGGTACGGATCGAATAACGCCACTAATAATTTCTTGCCATTCGTCTCGGCGAATGACCTTGCTTTTTGTACAATATATTTGCTTGCTGCCAAGGAGTATTGGTCCAGTAGAGCAGAGACCGCTTCTTTTGATGGATTATGATTCCAGTCCGTGGTCACTCCCAGGTGTTGACTGATTTTTTTGAGTGCGTTCAGGTCAACATTATTTATTTTCCCCTCCTGGTAAAGAAACATCTGTAGCGCGTAGTCATCCTTAACGTTCTCCCAGAGCCAATCTGGGTCTGTCATATTTATGAGTGCTTCTTCAGATTGAATCCGGCTGTCGTTTTCTAGAAACTCACCGGTCTCTAAATCCATTTCCAGATTAGGCCAAAAGTTTCCATGAAACATGATGCCTTCACCTTCTGTCTGGGCATTTTGCGCGGTCCATTCACGAAATGCCAAATATCGGCATCTGAACAGGCTACGAATATGATCACCACCCCAGATATAAAAAATCAAATACTCTGCTGAGTTTTCCGAGGCTTCTTCTCGTAGCATTCTACGGTAGGATTGATACACACCATAGCCTCCCATGCCATAATTGCGAATGGGTTCCCCAAGGTGTCCCGCCAAATACTCTTGCCATGTTTCTGCATCGCTTACTTGATGACATTGGGTAAAACTATTTCCATAGGTATTTATTCTGGCCGGTTTATCACGGTAAATAAATGAAGTTCGGGTACCATTGTCCTGGCTCGTTGAAATGGTGGAACTCCCCTCAATGCCATCATTTGGGGTGTAATTGCCCAGCACATATCCTAGTTCCGCATCAAATTGGGCCCAGGATCGTTCATTGAGAAATACATCAATTTCTCGTTCACTGGGTGCTCCGGAGCGAATATATGCCTCATAAGTCATGGTCGTTTGATTTTGCGCATGCAATGTGCCGAGGGACATTGTGCCCATTAAATATAAGATTTTCCAGATGTTACTCATGTTCGCTGTTTTTGATACCTGGATATTTTTTAAGAGCATCCAGGTTTTAGATATATTTTTTGCGTATTTTCTTCAATTCCAACTTAATGCCTTTCTCTCGTTCCAGTAATGGTTAGTGTCTGTGGCCAATGCCCTAAGCGATTCTTCGTCTTCTTTTTCCAATTTAAAATTTAGAGCCTGCAAATTGGCATGGACGTGGGCTGGATAGGCGGCTCCACTGAGGACTTTGTATACCGGAATACTATCCAGGCAAAACCGTATTGCTATGGCGTCCACCCCCGCTTGATACTTTTGTGCTAAATAATTTAATTGTCTATAGGCTTCTTTATAATGGGTGTAATCAGTATTTGGGAAGACACGCCCATTCGCCAGGGCTTCTTTAATGATCAACCGCTTATTTTGATCTTTAATAATTTGGGCCATTTCGGCGATGCTTTGGTCAAAAATATTATAGGTTATTTGAAATACATCAAACAGTCCTTTTCCTTGCAACTCAATATCTAAACTTTTTTTGAAGATCTCTATCTGGTTGGAGCCGGTGGTGGTGATGCCAATGCGTAAGTTAAACTGTTCTTTTAACTCCAGGAGGCGAGCCAGGATAGATTTGTTTTGTAAGACGCCGGATTCAAAGGTGGCTGAGTGAATCTGGTAGGTGGTGAGCCAGGGTAGGAGATTTTTTGATGACGACCATTGGGCATCGAGTTTAGCCAGGGAATGTTCTTTTACCTCATGTTGCTTGGCATTCGGATCAAAATTAGCCACATAGGTGTATCCCCATTTGGTCGCAATTTCGACCGTGGGATCATTTTTTTCGAAAGCCCAATCGCACACTAACTTCTCCGCCAGGCCATATCCCGGCGCTGTATCAAAATATCGTATCCCCTCCTGGTAGGCAGTCTCTAGAATCTGAAGTCCCTTCTGTTGAAAGGACGCCAAATCAAAAGTGGGTTTGGATTGCTTAGGTAGGTTGATGTACTGTGGGCGACCCAGTGCTGCCGTACCTAGTCCGATGGGATTACTTGTATACATTGAATAAAAGATAGCAAGATTATTCATATCGGGTGATGATGATGAATCAAAGTTTCAAGAAGCTTCCATGCATCATCTCTGGTCTTTCCCATGCTGTGCCGGTCGGATGCACACAATCGTTCTCTCCCTTTATTTAATTACGAAACCACCCAAAAAGTACTTACTTTGTAATAGCGCATAAATTGTCAGTTGAGGAAGCAAAGATCATTAGGATTGGGAATTCAAAGGGATTACAGCTCAGTAAGACAATTCTAGACAAATATGATCTCAAAGATAAAGTTGAATTGTTACTGAAGAAGACCATCTTATAATAGATGCGATAACAAATCCACGCGAAGGTTGGGAGGATCAATTTGCTAAAATGCATCAGAGAGGTGATGATATCTTGTTGATAGATGATGTATTTGAAGACGAACGTTTTGAGGAATGGAAGTAAGTCAGTATCAGAAATCGATCATGAGAAGAACCTATGTAGAATAAGAACGGAAGAGGATAGAGGCAGCCACGCAAGCCCCATTATTTCTTCGGCCGGTCGGCTACACACAAACTTTATAGTCAACTATATAATAGGACTGATGATACTATAATGAGAAAGTGGAGTCCAGAATCAAGAATAAAAAACGGAGCCCGAAAATGACGAAAGTGAAGAGAAAAACAAATTATGATAATTAAAAGGATTAAATATGAAGAAAGGAACAATTAAAGTAAGTGTTTTATACCCGGACGGAGAAGGGAAAACATTTGACATGGACTATTACTGCAACAAACATGTTCCCATGGTTGCTGAGCTTTTAGGTGATGCTGTCATAGGGGCATCTGTTGAAAAGGGACTTGCAGGTGGAGAACCAGGTTCAACAGCAATATATCAGGCTATGGGAAATTTATACTTTGAATCGGTTGAAACGTTTCAGAATACATTCGGTCCAAATGCTGAAAAAATAATGGGGGATGTGCCTAATTACACTAACATAGCGCCTGTTATCCAAATTAGTGAAGTAATGATTTGATAAAGCTAAGTGTACCACGAGGCATCCCTCAGAATTACTATCATTTTAGCTTGCTAAGGCTTGTCTCCAATGATGCTAAAGATTAGAAAGTGAAATAAAATTAGTGGACCGAAATGTATCGTGCTTTCCCAGAATTCTTTGATCATCTAAAGAAATATCAAAACACCTAAAAAAAAGAGTTTGCATTAATCGACCGGAAGACTGTAGATAAGGTGTATGGAGTACATCCTAACCATAAATAAAGTAAACGAAGTAATCGTATTCGTGTAACCCCTTTTCTAATAAGCCTAATCATACGAATGATGCATAGATATCTTACAGGTTGCTTTTTAATAGTCTCCTTTTTTCTGGGGTCTTGTGGGAAAGGAAAGTTTCAGATAGATAATCAACGGCCCAACATCTTACTAATAGTAGCCGATGACCTGGGATATACGGACCTCGGATGCTATGGGGGTGAAATCAGGACACCTCACCTGGATGCTTTGGCCAGGGTGGGTATTTTGAACACATCTTTCTACACTTCTTCAGCATGTGCCCCAACAAGAGCCATGTTGCTGTCGGGCGTAGATAATCATCGCAATGGTTTGGGTACCATGGGGCGCATTGCAAGCAACCAACAGGATCTTCCCGGATACGAGAGTTATCTCAATTTTAATGTGGTTACCATTCCCAGGCTCTTACAGGCAAATGGATACCACACCTCCATGGCAGGTAAATGGCACCTGGCCCGATCCATAGAAGATACAAATCAATGGCCTGACAAAAGAGGATTTGACCGCTCATTTAGTTTGATTGAGGCAGGCGCTGGTCATTTTTCGGACAATCAACCATTACTACCGGGTTGGGAAGTGACGTATGCAGAAGACGGAGTTATTGTCGATTCGCTTCCTGATTATTTTTATTCGACAGATTTTTACACGGAAAAGGTGATTGAATATATCGATGAGAGTGCAAGTGAAAATAAACCGTTCTTCTCGTATGTAGCGTATACAGCTCCCCACTGGCCTATTCAGGTGCCGGATGCATATATTCACTTGTACAAGGATCAATACAAAGCGGGATATGAAGTGCTAGCGCAGAAAAGAATGGAAAGGGCTAAACAACTAGGGATCGTTGAGGAGGCAGTTTCCTATTCACCTTTGACCCCTAATGTCCTACCCTGGGAATCATTGAGTTTGGACGAACAAACAGAATCGGCCAGCATCATGGAAGCTTATGCTGCCATGGTAGAGCTTCTGGACAGCAATATTGGAAAGTTGATTGACCACCTGAAAGGAAATGGACTGTATGATAACACCTTAATAGTTTTTATGTCTGACAATGGCGCGGAAGGCAACTCACTCTGGGGAATAAGGAATACCAGGGACTGGGTTGCTGAAAATTTCGATAATAGTGCGGATAATATTGGGCGGAAGAATTCATTCATCTTTACCGGTCCATCATGGGCTCAGGTAAGCTCCTTACCCTTTAAATGGTACAAGACTTTTTCGACCGAAGGTGGTGTCAGATCTCCATGCATCATAAGCTATCCCAAGTGGGAACAAAATTTTGGAAAAATCAATAATAGCGTTATTTCAGTAATGGATTTGGCCCCAACATTTTTGGAAATGGCAGGGATAGAACATCCGACAAGTGAATATGAAGGCAAAAAGATTTATCCTCTTGATGGAACTTCTTTGCTAGATTGGCTTAAAGGAGATATGGAATCAGTGAGGCCAAACGAGAAAGCCTTCTGTTGGGAACTCTACGGACGAATGGGTGTCCGCAAAGGAAATTGGAAAGCCGTAAAGTACGATGCACCGTATGGAACACAAGATTGGGAACTGTATAATCTGAAGTCAGACCCAGGTGAACTCAAAAACCTGTCTGAGTCAAACTCCCAAAAACTAGAAGAATTGAAAGCAGCATGGCATCAATATGCAGAGGAATATCAGGTGACATTACCTAGCGAAAAAACGGCATACGGAACGCATGATTTTTGGAGACCTGAGATAGGACAGGATAATTAAAGACGAATTTCTAAGACCAGGAACAAATAATGTGGAGTCCAGAAACCACAAATAAAAACGGGGCGACACCGAAAAGCCAAACGAGTAGGAATTAAAATATTTAAATATGAAAAAAGCAATGCGAATCATTTTGGGGTTTTTTATTGTCGTGTTGACGATGTCTTCGTGTTACACGTACACGTATACGGTAGGGGATGGTCCCCAAACAAATGTGGAGGTCACGGAAAGTAATCATTATTTCATCTATGGCCTTGCACAAGGAAAACAATCCGATCCAATTCAAATGGCAGGTGATGCTGAGAATTACGAAGTTAAGATTGAGCATACTTTTGTAGATGGGCTTCTTAATGCCTTAACTTTTGGTATCTACACTCCGACCACTACTACCGTCAAAAAATAGAAATTATATCCGGGGAGAATCATCTAGATGTACTCCCCGGATTAAACTTGAAGAAATGAAAAAAATAATATTTGTTATTGGCATATTAATTACTATTACTTCCATACTATCAATTTTTCTCTATACTTCTGAATACGAAAATATTTCAAGATATGGCAATGGATATATTGTGGGGAAAATTTTACTTGCATCACTGGGTGTTTCTTTAGTGGTAATTGGAAAAAGGAAATCTGCCAATAGCAATGCATGACTCGATCATTGGCAGAATATGGTAACGCCTTTTGTGCACGATCGTCAGGGGTCACTTCATAACCAACAATTTTATACAATGCTGCCTTTCGAGGTGATCACGACCGGGCATATGAATGGCTTGACAAATTGACCGAGTTTGGGTTGCATTATGGATATCCGTTTCACATCCGAAGGGATCCGATGTTTAGATCAATGCTAAAGGAAAAAAGATTCAATGATATTGTAGAGCAAGCTTTAAACGACAAGGCCAAGAGTAGGATAAAATTGATGACTAAAAGCATCTGAACCAAAAACCAAGCAGCGCATGAGCATGTCATATCTTGCTTTTACTCGACGCGAAAGAAATGGGTAGCCTTTGTGTAGACTCCTGCCGTGGTATATCCCTCCAATACAATTTCGAAAGTACCTGTCAAATCGGAGGCATAGAAGACCTCCGTGAGCGAGGTGCCCATTAAATACAGATTGGGTTTCCAATACAACTGAACCCGCTGGTCGGGGATGCGATCGAGGTCCTGGTTTTCGTAGTGAGGGAATGTATAGGTCCGGTCGGAGAGGGGAGGTTCCCACTTAAATTCTTGAAAATCCTGAAGGATACGCGCCTCTCCATCTTGGGTCCTGATATCGATGATACCTCCAAAAAGTCCGGGACCATAGCGATATGGCTTTGGAATAACATGTATGCGATCGATTTCAAAGGCGCTTATCCTAGTGACCTCCGCTGCATCCTGAATAAAAATCCCATCCAGTAAGACCAGGGGATCGAGATTGCCAAAGGGCCCCGTCTTGTAGGGATTATCGGGATCAAATACTTCAAAGACCTCCTTACCATCCTTTTTTCGGATCCGGGCCAGCTTTATTACTTCAACAAAAGTTTCTCTTACTGTGGGAAATCGGGTATAGTCATCCAATAGAAATTCACGACCGTACTTGCCGTAAAATGCTTTGGTGAGTGGTGCCACATGAGATCTAATGTTTTCCGGCTTGAAGTAGGCGTTCTGAATTTGTTGCTGAACACTTCGTTTCTCCAACCATGTGCGTATTTCTGGATTTAGTCGGAGTGATCGAGCTTTATCCTCATGCTTAGGAGCTATTTCTTTTTTATAGAAATCAATGAGAAATTGTTGACGATCAGGGTCGACGATCTGCGCCACCCCCTTCATGGTGGTGTTGGGTTGGTCGATAGAGACGAAGAATCGACCCTTTTGATCTGTTCTCGCCATTTTGAAGATATACGGATTGCCCGGCAGGGACAAAGCTACCATGCGATTGGCGACCTTCGTAGTGTCACTGTGGCCCGCCAACTGTCCGCTGATCAGGTCCCCTCTATATTCGGGTAGAAAAAATAAGTCTTTAAGTTTTGCCTCATAGGTCCTACTGTTCGCATCAGGATTCAAAACTTGAATGGGTGGAATCCGCCTGACCGAAAGCGCAAAATGGCCGGACCCTTGTTCATTTTTGGGCAGTGAAATGCTAAGCTCAATTTTGTCCCGTGGCTGATATGATGGTTGGTCGGTCTTTATTTGGAAGCCATTGGTAAGGGAATTTTCTGTGGGCCGTAAATCCGAAATGTTAGCAGGAGCAATCTCAATGATCTGAGATTCGGCTGTTGGCGGCTCCACTTTCTTAAATGGGTTAAGAATAAAAACATCCCGGGCAGAGACGGCCCTCTTTGGATGGTTGAGCGAAAAGTTTGTGTGGCAAAGAAGATTATAAACACCCGTCGTCAAGCTTGTAGGGATATAGAAAAATCCATGTGCCAAACCATCGGTCAAGCTCACTTTGTGATTTAAAATCGTGGAGTCCCGTTCATCGCGTAGAGATAGATAGGCGACCTTACTCAAATGACTGACCTGGAGCGAATCTGTGAGGTTGAATATTTGGTAATAGAGTCGCTCTCCTGCCAGGGATAAATTCGTGTTAATAACGATTTCTGTATGCTCTTGCTCAAAGTTCGCAATGACGGAAGAAACCTCCTTTAGCGGTACCTGGCCATGCAGCGCGAAGCTGACCATCAGAAATGGAATTAAGCATACTTTTATACCGGTGGCAGTTATTCTTTCCAAAAATCAGGTTTTATATGTGATGAATTTTCCGGACAATCGGTACAATCAGATTGCGAAATGTGATATATCATTTGGGGGGCAGAACCATTCACTGATTTCTCTTCGAAGAAGAAGACCTGATAATTTTCGAATTCCAATTTTCTTCTTAACTCCTGGGGTCCTATGTCAATCGAAAGAAGGTGGTCACACTCTACAAAATAGGGAGGTAATTCTAATCCGAAATCCTCGTAGCTAAAATATGTTCTTAGTTCTGAGTAGGAAGCAACCTCAAAAAATCCCAGTATTTTTTCCTGGGGATCACTATCCGAAGTGATATTGCCCGGCACAAAACCAGGTTGCGCCTGGGATAGAAGACTTTCTGAGCTACCCAGATCGGCTAGAGTTTGGTAGAAAGTATATGCCTCCAGACTCTGTACATATTGCTTCACTAAAATGCTATAACGTTCTTTGATGACAGGGTCTTTGATGTCAAGGGTATGTACGGGAAATCGAGTGATCTGTGGTTCGGCTAAATTTGCGGATGAGGTCTGAGTGATGCCTGACGAGTGATTCGTCACATAACAGGCCAAATCCAATCGACGCGGCAACAGCTCAATGATGAAATTTCGGGTGGATGGATCGGAGTTGAGATTTTGCCACCGGAAAGGCGATGGATGGGGGAGAACCACTTTATAGGTCTCCTCATATTCATATCGGAAATATTGGACTTTGTCCGTTTTGGCTAAATCCACAAGCACCTGTATTCCCCCGCCGCTCATCTCTGGATGTAAGGTAGGATATACCTTTTCCATTTCGGCGGGGGGTGGCAGTGCCACATCGTCGGAGGAGTAGCTACGCCCATCTTGGGTGAGAATATGCAACGTGTAGGTGGTATTTGCCTCGGCCGCGAATTTTTCGTTCGAAACATAGTAACTGAGCTGATCGTCGAAATAAAAATCATAATGGTTACCATGACTGTCTTCCACCTTCACCGAAGCATCGTCCACTATGGCTTGTCCAAAATCCTCCAGGGCGATGGTTTTGGATAGTTTAATTTGGTGATGTTTTAATGCATCCGTCAGGGTGGCTTCCACTACCAGAATTTGTTCCAGGTCGAGGGTCTCAATCACAAAAGGATCGGTGCATCCCCAGGTGAACAACACAGGATATAATAGCCCAAGGAGGCTCGCATTTTTAATATGTAGCTTTAATCTACCCAAAAATCAGGTTTAACATTTGAAGAAAAAGTAGTGCAGTCGGTGCAGGCTTCCTTGTAAAGGTGATATAACTTAACAGGGCCATCTTCCTCAAAATCTTGAATTTGATAATCTTGTCTTTCCAGTTTGGTTATAAGTGCAGCAGTCGGAAATACTTCGAGGCGAGTACAGTCTTCAAAATAGGGCGGAAATGCAAAGCCAAAATCTTTATAATTAAAGTAGATACGCTTTGACGAGACAGTTGATGCTTCGAAAAATCCCAGAACTTTTTCATTTGGATGGGTAGTAGATTGTATGTTCCCCGGCACAAATCCGGGTTGTCCCTGGGAGAGTAAACTTTCTGACATTCCCAGATCATGTAAGGTGCGATAAAAAGTGTGGGCCTCGATACTTTGTACATATTGCTTTACCAGGATGCTATATCTTTCGCGTAGGGCAGGTGCTCCTTTGTACAAATAGTGTAAGGGATATCGCATCACATGACCCTGCGTGAATTCAGCGGTTAAGGCCTGAAGAATCCCAAATGATTTATAATTGGAATAGCAGATCGTCTCCGGTTCTCTATGTGTGAGATTTATCTCGTAGTAGCCGGATATAAAGTCATAGTCTATTACTTCCCATTCCCAATCCGACGGCTTGGGTACCTTGATTTTGTAGGTGGCCTCGTATTCGTAGCGCAGATAGGGAGTTTCCTCGGCCCCTTCCTGGCTGTCGACGAATACCATGACGCCTTCTAAGCCGTCTAACACCATAGGCTCGGCATACACGCTGTCAATCTCAGCTGTGGGAGGTAAATGGACCGCTGTAGATTGATAGTTTCCTCCATCCTGGGTATTTATGGTGAGTGTATAGTCAATGTGGGGTTCAGCCTGGAAAGCTACTGTGGAGATATAATGTCCCGTTGCATCATCCTGGGTAAATGGATACATCTGGCCATTGCTGGCTTCAATGTGTACCTGTGCCTGATGCTCCAGTTGTACCTTAGCATCCTCAAGCTGAGTCGACCGGGATAATTTAATTGAGTGGTGCTTCAATTCATCGGTGATGCGACCTTCGACTATTAGCACCGTGTTGAAGTCAATGGTTTCAATAGTGAAGGGTTCGGTACAGGAGAATAAAAGTAGGGCAACCATGGAGAGCGATATGTTTAGTAGTACCCTCATCCCCACTAAAATTTAAAATTGTAGGTGATGGTAGGAATGGGAATCGCGAAAATGGAAGTCTTGTAGGCCTTGATACGCCCTCCATCGTTTACAAAAAATACGGAATAGGGATTATTCCTACCTAATAGGTTGTAGACGGAAATATTCACAAAACTGTGCGCTAGTTTTTGCTTTTTATGCGAACCTTCGATGTTGACACCAAAATCCAATCGATAATAATCGGGTATTCTAAATTGATTGCGATCGCTATACAATACATGCTCTTGATCCGCGAAGAAAAACTTTCCTACCGGATAGGTGACTGGTCTTCCTGTTTGGTACACGAAATTGAGAGAGGCGCTGAAGCGTTTGGTAAAACTGTAATTCGCAATTAGGGAGAAGTCGTGAGGCCTATCAAAATTTGCTGGAAAAAAATTACCATTATTCACCTGCTCTTCTCGCAGGGTGCTCGCAAGCTTTATAAAGGCTCTTGAATAGCTGTAACCCAGGTGGCCATTCAGTCTTCCCGAGGTCTTCTTAATCAACAACTCACCACCATAGGCCTTACCGGATCCCTGGAGCAATTCGGTCTCCAGTGCATCATTCAGGATGAGTTGAGCACCGATCTTATAGTCCAGCAGATCTTTCATTTTCTTGTAGTAGCCTTCAAGGCTTAACTCCAGGTTTTTGGAGACTACATTTTTAAATATCCCCAATGAAAATTGTTGGGCTCGTTGTGGTTTAATATTTAGATCGGATAATTTCCAAATATCGGTGGGGCTTTGGGTGGTATTGGTGGTCAATAGGTGGATGTATTGCATCGTCCGATTAATGCCCGCTTTCAGAGACCAATCCGACCCCAAAAGGTAGCGAGCCGAGATGCGATATTCGAGACCTCCATATGTTTTAATGACTTGGTTGTTGTCATAGTTTCGCACCTCAAGTATCGCACTTTCATTTCTGGGAACCCCCGGTCTATAGATATTTTGTGAGGCTTCACCTAGCGACGCATAAAAAGAATATCGGAGACCCAAATCTACCAGCCAACGCTCATTGATTTCGTAGAGATCAGAAAAGTAAAGGGCAGATTCCAGGCCTTTTTCCCGATCCACCGCATTGAAGTCCACATCCGATTCGGGGCCTAATGGCTGAATCGTTCCCGGATCGGTCACATACAGTTTGGTACTTAAGCCATAATTTAATTTATGACCACCCAATACATTATGTTCGACCGACATTTTGGCGAGACTTTCATTTAGCGTATAATTAAACAGAAAGTCATTATTTGCATTGGCATCGAATCGAAGGTCATATTGATATTGGCTATTGGTACCAATGATGGAAAACCACTTTCCCTGCTTGAGTGATCGGTTCCATTTGAGTGAAACCAATCGATTACTAAATCCAAAAAGGGAGTCAGTAGATAGGCTGAAATTATCTTTGCTATAATAGAGCGTGGCCTCGACTAAATTGTCTTCATTGATATCATGTGAATACTTAAGAATACCATCATAAAAATTGGCCTGGCTGTTTTTTAAGGAACTCTCATCCAGCATCCTTAAAATATAATCGGCATACGTGGCCCGGACTCCTGCAATGAGGGACGATTTACCTTTTACAATAGGTGTCTCTATCACCAAATTTCCGGTGACCGGACCGATCGATCCTTCACCGGCAAACTCATTTTTATCGCCCGCTTTGGTCTCAATATCGAATACCGACGAAAGTCGGCCCCCAAATTTCGCCGGGATACTGGCTTTATATATTTCGAGGGATTGAGTTGTGAAGGGATTGACTGCTGAAAAAAGACCAAAGAAATGCGAGGGATTGTACAATACGGCATCGTCCAAGAGTACCAAATTCTGATCGGTTCGTCCACCTCTCACATTCAACCCGTCAGCTCCTTCTCCGGCCTTGGTGATGCCGGGCAGGGTCGTGGCT
Organism: Saprospiraceae bacterium; assembly: GCA_050298535.1. GTDB lineage: Bacteria > Bacteroidota > Bacteroidia > Chitinophagales > Saprospiraceae > JABDMH01. The sequence goes on along the minus strand of JBNKUI010000066.1, from coordinate 9,132 downwards.
ACCCGCAGAATATCTCGCTCACCCAGTACCAGCGGAATATTTTTGATGCCCTCTACGTCGATCGTCGATACACCCACCACGGCATCTCGTACATTGGCGTCCCGGTTAGAGCGCACCACGATTTCATCCAGTAATTCAATTTCTTCGGGGATGCTCAGATCAAAAGCACCATCGCCATAGACCAAGATCGGTTGTTCTATTTTTTCATAACCCAGTAATTCGGTCTCCAAAATATGATGCCCCGCTGGTAAATCGATCTGAAAAAATCCAGTGGAATCAGTCACCGCATACAGGGTGCGATCTGCGTTAAAAATGACAAGATCTTCTATGGGATCACCAGTGGAAGCATTCGTGACCTGGCCTGAGACCTGGAATACTTGTGCCGTGCTACTGGGATCTGTCTTACCGACGGTGATCAGATTTCGCTCTCCGGTCTCCAATGATAGATATTCTTCCTGAAAGATCGGAGCTTGTCCTGAAGGTGCATCAGTACCCGTCTCCGGGGCTTCAAAAAATGCGGCGGGCAAATTCGGCTGGATCACATTATTGTTGAGCAAAATGATCCGATTATCCTGGATGAAATAATTGATGTCGGTCTCTTCCAGGAGGTCATCAAGTATTATTTCCAGGTCCTGATCATTATATCTTTTATTTATATAGATATTTTCCAGCCATGCCTCGTCGAAATAGAATTTCTTTTGCGTCCTTTCTTCAAGCTCAATGAGTGCATCCCTCAGCGGCAGACTGTCATAGCGGATGGTGATAGGCGGGTCGGTCTGACTGTATAGTGAAGCGATGCTGAGAAGCAGGCCTAGTATCAAGCATCCGATCTTTTTTATAATAAGTGAACTCTGAGTTCGATTGATCTTTTGCGGGCTTGTTGTGGGAAAGAATTTTTTCGCATCTCTTGGATGCAAATCCAACCCCGAGTACAAACTACATTTGTGGCTTGGGACCCCTGCCTCCCAAAGTCTCATGCGGAGCGCAGGTCGGTCTTTATCAAAGGTCTTATCGAATTTATCTAAATCTTCCAAAGTACATTTTACTGCTCATGATTTAATGCTTCATCTAAATAGGTTGCGAGCTTGATCATAAATGCATCTGGCTGATTTTTTGCCATGCGCTTGTTCTTACGTTTTAAATTACGAAGATCCGGATACTCGTCAGGAAAGACATTTTTCAAATCTCGAAAGGATAAAATAGTATAAGACGTGTCCCCAACTTGTAAAAGATAATAGTTGTCATTTATGAATCGATACTGCAGCACTCTGTCCACTGTTTCTCTTTTCCTTCTTTTTCGGTGTTTTATATAGAGGGAAAGATTAGTACCCATATACGCCTTTTCAAAAAATCCAGCACTCGGGTGTATCGTCTGATCTCTTAGATGGATGAATTGACGATCGTGTACTGTAAAGCTCGAAATATCCTCCGCTATAAGCTTTATTCGGAATATAGGGAGATAGTCAGGTGATTCGATACTCACTTGATCGTCGACCAGGTCGTACTTCAAATACACATCGAAGTAGGGTTGATCCTTATAGATCAAGTTGCCCACCGCATAATTGGGAGACTCAAGATAGATGTGGCTGCCATCCCATGCGTCCCGCTGATCGTCTTTAAATTGGGGACCGACGTACAGTCCACTGTTTTCTGTACCTACCAATGCATCAAAGGAACTGGATGTTTTTGCAATTGCGGTAGATTGGGCATGCGCGAGGATCACACACACGCTAAAGCATAGGTACAAACACACGGTGGTTTTAAAGTCTAATCTTTGCAATTTCATTTGGTCAATGGTTGTTCTAAAAGTATACAAAAAAGTGGCTTCTAGACAAATTCCTGCACCCTTATCACCTTTCTTTCTGCGCCACCTTGAATCCGATGTCCTATCTATTGTTTTTCGTAGCCTGCAAGTAACCTTCGCCCGGCTTCGGTTGCCAGGGAAAACGGTCTTACGCCAAGGCTTTAGACTAGGGACAGTGACCTATGCTAAGCTACGGTCCCTGGGGAGGCCGGGGTAGCGAGAAAGCAATAAGGATAATATCTATCTATTGGTCCTGCTTGATGATTATGGTTCAGGTGCCTCCGGCGGCCAACTTTTTGCAGTCCCGATGATATCTATCGGGATGCCAGCTGTCAGCCTTGGTCGGTCACACTAAAGGCTTTTCCGCTATGCCCTATAAACTCGCTTTCTCCTTTGTACCTTTACACTAATGTTTCTAGGTTAGTTAGTGTCTGTTCTTCGCTCCTTATTAACTTAAGCTCATACAGTATAGGCCATGGTCGCTACAAAGCCTTTGTGCGACACTCGCCCAATCCTGAAGGCTGGTCTCCAAACCCATAAAAATCAGTCTAATTCTTAGAAAAAATCTTAGTCCCAAAATATTGGGTTTTATCAAATATCATGTTGTGTAACATATTGTACATGGTGTCCCTGTATCTTCCTTTTCCGTACTCCATAACAAATGGTTACATTTAAGAGATGGACCGGAAAACGTTCATATGGATTTTTTCTGTGGGTGGTGCTGCGATTGCATGGCCCGGTTGTGATTATTTGGGAGAAGTGGATTACGATCCTGCCTTGGCGGTACCGCAGACACTCTTGACTATATGGGATCAAGATACGGCGAGTGATATTGGAAGGAAGTATCTGAGCCAGTTTCCGGAGGAGAATAATAAGCGGAAATTGGTGCGATTGCTGGGAGAAAATCTGACATCCGGAAATAATGATGCCTCTACAGCACTGTCAGAGTTAATAGCGAAAGACTTTCAGGAGGACAGGATGGTCACGATTGATGGTTGGGTCCTGGCGAGGACAGAAGCCCGCCAATGTGCCCTTTTTTCGTTAGAAGATCAGAAATAGCCACCATGCATTACGACGCCAGAAAATTGGAGAATAATCGTGTCATTGAGGGGGACCTCTGCATTGTGGGTGCCGGTACTGCCGGCATTAGTATTGCTCTGGATTGGCTGGGTACAGACAAGAAAGTAATATTACTGGAAGGCGGTGGTTTTGAGTATGATGACGACGTGCAGGATTTATATGCAGGTACAACGACAGGTCAAAAATACTACCCTTTAAAATCCACGCGCTTGCACTACTTCGGAGGTACTACCGGACATTGGGCAGGCATGTGCGCGCCCTATGACCCGATCGATTTCCAAAAAAGAGACTGGGTGGATGGCAGTGGATGGCCTATCACCCGGACACAACTTGATCCCTACTATGCGAAAGCGCATGAGATTTTACAGCTCGGCCCCTACCAATATAATCTTAAAGAGTGGCAGGATGAGATACCTGACCTGGTCCCTTTTCCGCTGGATGAAAAGGTAGTTTGGAATAAGGTGTGGCAATTTAGTGAGGCTCGCTTCAATGCCTTATATGCCGATGACATCAGGCAATCCGGCAACGTGCATCTATATACGTACACCAATGTCATTGATGTGGTGGGGAACGAGGATCTCACGCAAATCCAGGAGGTGGTAGTGAGCAATCACGCCGGAAAAACACACAAGGTCAGGGCCAGGCAATTTGTACTGGCCTGTGGAGCCGTGCAAAATGCGCGCTTGCTGCTGGCTTCCCGGACTCAAGCCTCTAACGGCCTGGGAAACGACCACGATTTGGTAGGCCGCTACTTCATGGAACATCTCGAACATGCCTCTGCTGAATTATGGCTTTTCAAACACAATCCGACGAAACTCTATACCTGGGGCGCTGACACCGTAGTAAGAGCGGAATTAGCTATCACGGAAGCTTTACAGGAGGAAATGCAAATATTAAATGGCACGGTTTCTCTTTTTCCCCTCTCTTTGGGAAGGAACCTGAATTCAGAGATGGATTTATGGAACAATGAAGATCCCCGAAAATCGGCTGAGAATTTTTGGAATGATATTGCCCATGCCAGAGCCGAGGCGGAAAAGATTACGGAAGACAGTATATCGCGTGCCTTTACCCTACATACCCGTATAGAGCAAGCCCCCAATCCGAATTCGCGAGTCACGCTCCTTCCCGAAAAAGATGCGCTGGGCGTACCTAAAGTCAATTTACATTGGAATCTCACTGAATTAGATAAAAGAAGCATTCGAACGATATATCAACTATTGGGACATCAAATGGGGCTAGCCGGTTTGGGCAGGGTACGACTCAATGAATTCCTCCGCGATGAAAATGATGATACCTGGCCAGAAGATCTAAATGCGGGATGGCACCATATGGGAACCACGAGGATGAGTGATAGCCCCCAAGAGGGCGTGGTAGATTCCAATTGCCAGATACATGGTATATCCAATCTCTTTGTGGCCGGCTCGGGTTGCTACACGACCAGCGGCGCGGCTAATCCTACACTGACGCTGGTCGCCTTGTCGCTGCGTCTCTCCGATTATTTGAAAGGGAATTAGTCCAGTATACGCTTTCAGGCATTGCTTAGTCTACGACTTGGTCTTATTGAGAGTCAAAGAGTTATCGTCGACCTACCAACAGTGGGTGGCAGAATCAGCTCAGATTATCACCCACAATCCTTTCCAGTGAGTAAGAAAAGTGTTACTTTTTGAACACCAAAAGCATCTAATTTATGGGTCTATACTTTTTCTCCTTCCTCAATGATAGTCTCCTACCTTGTTGGTCCTCAGATGGATCCAGCGTACGCACACATCTTTCACCCCAAAGTATGATTTACAAACTACGGTTGCAGACTAAATGTAGAAAAAGTTGGATTATAAACGAGTTAGGGTCAATTGTAAGTAAATAAAGGAACGTAATGAAAGCACCCTTTAAAGTAATCATCTTAGTTCTATTGACTAATCTGGGATGCCAGTACTCTGAGAACTCTAGTTTGGTGATTAATGCATTCGAGTCTTCAAATGATACTCTTGTCATTCGAACTGAGAAGCAGAAAGGTCATGGTATACCTTTAGGTGGGTTTGGCACACTTCACTTCACAAGGAATACTGGTGAATTTCCGTACCCTGTCACTTATCCGGAAAATCTTAGGGATATAGAACGGACACAGGTTGCGGTTGATCATTCAACAATGGAACCTAGTTACATTGATATTATCAAGGGTCGAAGAGGATTAGAGGATGTCTTTGTTGTTGATCAAAATAACAATCACGATTTCACTGATGACTCAATCCGAATTCCAAAGGATTTCAAACCATACCATGGTGGAATGGAATTGATTAAGTGTCAATATTTGATGTCAGATGGCCGTAAATTGAAGAAAGATTCATCGTGGATACATATCATTTTGCAAAATGAAAGATTGCTATTCGGGAGATGTGAACAATTGACCGCCAATTTCCAGTTAGATGGAATACGATATAAAATTGGAATTGCTGATCCTGTTAATGCTATGGCATTTACCTACGATTACCAACCTGAATTAGTCCTAATCTCTAAAGATTCAGACATTATTGAGACATCACTAATTAGGAATCAGATCAAAAAGGGAGAATACCTAAATCTTAATGGTACGTATTATATATTTGATAGTATTACTGTAAATGGTAGTCATATGACATTTGTCAAAGGAAGTGATTTTAATAGAAAGGTAGGAACACAAATTGGAATGATTGCTCCTGAGTTTACTTGCGTCTCTGTTGATGGAGATACCATAAGGAGCACAAATCTTCATGATAAACCAATTGTAATTTCCAATTCATGTGGATGTGGAGGCGATGAACTTTCAACACAAGCATATTTTGATATGAGGACTGCCTTAGAAAATGGATACCATACGATTAGGCTTGATTCAAAAATCGAAAATGGTCTTCAAGGCATTCAGATTGATGTGCAAGAACAATACAATAGGGATATATACAATAAATACCGGGGTGACTATTGCTCTCGAATATCATATGTTATTGGGGAAAATAAAAGAATACTTGATAAATTTGAAATCACTGATTGGGAAGCAGCCTTAGCCTCTAGCTTAAAATAATGGCAGTGGTTCAAAATGGCAAACTGACCCTAACAGGGTACGATGACACCATCCCGCCCTCGACCGGAAATACAAAAGAAATATGGAAGGAATATCGAAGTTAGGAATAGATTTTTGAACCAAAGAATAGAACTCGGCGGGACGGTGCATGTACCCGGGACGTTAGCACCAATAAAGATGGACAACACTAGGAAATTCTCAGATCGCGTCCAAGACTATGTAAAATATAGGCCTCCCTATCCGGAACAACTGATAGGTCTATTGAATCAATATATAGGCTTAGACCGTACAAAAATAGTGGCTGACATTGGTTCAGGAACAGGAATTTCATCCGTACCCTTTCTACAGAATGGCAATATGGTCTACGGAGTTGAACCGAACGATGAGATGAGACAAGCCCAGGAGATCCTACTCGCGGGATATGGTAATTTTGTCAGTGTGAATGGAACAGCTGAATCCACAAATTTGAAATCTGAGATAGCTGATCTAATATTTTGTGGACAAGCTTTTCATTGGTTTGATAGGGAACATTGTAAGAAGGAGTTCTTCCGGATCTTAAAATATGGTGGCAATATAGTTCTCGCATGGAATTTTAGACGCTCGAAGACAAGGTTCCTCCAAGACTACGAACAGATACTCGTAAATAATTTGGAGAATTACAGAAATTCCCATCATAGAAATATAGATGATCTTGAAATCCAGAAATTCTTTAGTCCTAATCAGATGCATAGTGGATCTCTTGATAATGAGCAAACATTTGATCTGGATGGGCTGAAGGGACGGTTGAAATCATCTTCATATTGTCCAAACCAAGGAAAGGAATATGAAAGCATAATGAACCAGATAGAAAAATTGTTTGAGAAGTATGAGGAAGACAACAGAATCGTTTTTCAATACGAAACAAAAGTATACTGGTGCTAACACGCGACTATGACGATCATGCCTCCTTCGTCGGCACGCCGCATGTCGCCAAAACGTTATGAGCAAGCATGAAAAATAGAAATGAGGAATGCATTTGAAGAAAGGGTAAGATTTTGGGATATCTCCTATCCAAATCATTCGAAAAATGATATTCTCAAATTCGAGCGCGATAGGAATCTTAGTATCCCCAAGGAATATTTTAGATTACTAATGGATTATGGTAAACTCAGATTTGTGAAAACATGGTTTTTGTATTATGAATCAAGTGATGGATCTGACCATGTTGTGAGCGATTCATTTTCAATTGAAGATCAACACATGATTTGGAAGAACTATTGGGCTGAAGTAGAGAAAAGCAATCCGAACCTTGAAGCCAGTACCTACCTTCCCATATTTGGAACACATTCACCAAATTTTCTATTCCTCATAGGAATAGGTGATAAAAACACAGGAAGAATATATGAATATGATCTAGATTATGAAGACTTTGAACCAGTGAGGATTGCGCAATCTTTCGAAGATTTTTTCATGAACAAAATTTATTCTCAGTATGACATAAATGAGAAATCAATGATCGGGTCGATTGATCTCTTCAAAAAAGATGGAATCGAAGTCTGGGATATTGAAAGAGCCAATTTTACTATTAGAGAAAATCAAGCTAAAGTGGATATAGAATCAAATGGGAAACTGCTCAGTAGAACTGAATATACCAATGAAGCATTGAAACCTTCGTTTAGAGCAGAACTGAAATTACACTCATCAATGAACCTCATGAATCCTACTGAATTACTGGAGGAAGATTGCGTAGAACCACGTTTTGAATATTTTGAGAATGAAATTCCTTTAAATCTGAAGTTTGGAATTGTTAAGGGGTTTCAAGAAGTCTACTACATGAAAATTGAAGGCGAAATCAGGAACGGATATGAATGGGAATCAGATTGTACGAAATTTAGAATTACACTTAAGAAAAGCAAGTTAGCCAGCTCATAACAGGGTACGATGACACCATCCCGCCCTCGACCGAAAAGACGACACGAATATGGAAAGAACCTCGGAGATAGGAATAGATTTTGGAACCAAAGAATAGAACTCGGCGGGACGGTGCATGTACCCGGGACGTTGGCAACCATTAACAAAAGCAAAATATGAAAATGACAAGAAACCGCTCTTTTTTGATCACACTCTTAATAACAATGTTGATTGGCTACTCTTTTAATATTGCTGCCCAATCAAAACAGTTTGTTCTTGAAAATACAGAAATAGTAACCATTAAAAACAAGTTGACAGGTCGAGAACATGAGTTAATCATTTGTTTACCTTATAGCTATAATGATTCTATAACAAAAAAATATCCTGTATTTTATTTCTTGGATGCATATTGGCATACACCATTGCTTTCTTCAATTTATAGACATTTAAGGTATGATAATGTCATTCCTGAAATGATCATGGTGGGTTTATCCTATGCTGGTGAAAATGTGGATTATGATGATTTGAGAATGCGTGACCTGACCCCAACTAAACTCCAATTTAATCCAAATACAGGAGATGGACCCAAATTTCTTCAATTTATTGAGGAGTCGGTTATTCCATATATTGAATTAAATTACAGAGCTGATATGTCCATTCGTGGACTCGGAGGAGCATCAGCTGGAGGGCTTTTTACGCTGTATGCTATGTATGAAAAACCTAATCTTTTTGATAGATATATAGCGATTAGTCCTTTTGTTTCCAGTGACAATGGCTATTTATTTCGACGAGACAGTATCTACTCAAAAACATCCAAAAAATTACCCGTCAGGCTTTACCTTTCAGTCGCAGGGGATGAATACCCGGCTTTTCGTAATCCAATTATTAAATTTCAAAAACAAATTGAAAATGATAATTATGAAGGCATGTCGTTACTTAATTATTTAATTGAAGGAGAACGACATGCAGGAAATGGAGCTGAAGGATATACGCGTGGATTAAGATGGATATTCAAGGACATTGCCCCCACAGGACCAAGTGGATTAGCTAGAGCTTATGGAGAAACGAATTGATTGTATTCATTTGAGTTATAATAGAAATAAAAAACAGTTGCCAACATTTTGTATAAGTAATGGCAGGGAAAGTGCTAAATATCAAAGCTTGCAGCCCGCTCAAACTGCGTAGCGGGTTGATAGGAAACTACCTCGCAATCTGCCACTACTCATACAATTTACCGTTGTGTGGCATAAAAAACAAAATAAAATTCCATGAAAAAAATAATTTTAGGTATAGTTTTATTAGG
>JBNKUI010000065.1:0-2045 GCA_050298535.1 Saprospiraceae bacterium | reverse complement strand
GTGTCCTTTTTGGTTTTCAATCCGCTAATCTCTAACGCCTCATGTAATAAATTATCATCGATTGCTAAATTGGTAGCCATTGTGCGCCTCCTTTTTCACACACCATATTACACAATGTATTGTGTGTCAAGATGTGTGCTGGAGGCTAACGTTTGAACTGTGCGGCCCGGCCGCTTTTTGGCCGGGTCAGCACCAGTGAATGGTTGGGCTGTTTTGCCTTAATGCCATTTATGCCCACAAGAAAGGCATTCTGGTCTATGAACACATATCATTTCACCACACTCTGGACATAGCCATTTCTCTTTTTCATTCTGGATAAACTGTCTAATCCCTAATTCATTTATCATTTTGAGATTGTCTATCATGCTCATTCCATACCTTGTTCTGTAGCGCTTATCCAACTGTTTCAGTCTGGCACAAGGAAATCTACTACAATTATCGGAACAATACTTGATTTCGCTACTTGCAATTTTTTTGCAATTTCTAATTCTGCATTTATTACGGTATTCTGATTTTTTACTGTTTTGCTTATCGATCATTCGGCAACCTGGACATGTATTTTTTTCTCTAATGTATCCCATGCAAAGACGGCAGTTGATTCCGCAAGGTGCTATCAAATTTGTGGGAATTGTTTTCGTTTTTTTTCGTCTTTTTTGAGTCATGATCTGATTGTTCTATTTCTTTTGAAACCCAACTAGTTTATTATTTGGCGCGCTTAAATACATTTCAGAAAAGGTAATTTCAAAGGTGTCTTATGCTTAATCCAAAAAACCACAAATGATCAATGAAATTAAATTCCTTAATATTTCTGTGTGTTAAGGAATAACAATATTTATTCACTGCATTAGCATTCACTTAAACTGCTTAATTAGCTCTAAATTATGATACTTATTCGGAAAATCCGAATAATTTTGGTTTTAATTATCAACTGTGGGAATGGATAGGATACCATACAGATTTTGGCGAAATGAAAACCTGTGGCATCTGCTATCTATCAGTAATGAAAATATAATTTCATGTGTCTTCGAAGGTATTGGCAAGAATGTGCAAATTTCAGGTGTGCCTGATTTCTTGCTATAGTCGCATCATTTAATTGCTTTTGGCAGAGCATTCAAGGCATTGTCCATCATTTAGACTACAATCTCCTCGTCAAGTACCCTGGTTTTTTGTACAGTCGATATTCCTTATCGATAGCTTCAGAGCCCATAGATCCGGAGTTATCGCAGCCCGTGGAACAGATCCGTCTCCTTTCCGTCCACGGGCTGACCGCACCCCAGGATACAGACAAAGTGCTCCACGCCGAACATCTCTACTTTCAATGCATTGGGCAGATGGTGGAAAGGATGGCTCGGACCGAACTGGCTCGCATGGCTGAAGACGGCTTCGAATTTTTGATCCAGGAACCGGGTGACGTCGATCCGGGTAGTTATTTCATCATCCAGGGTGCCTATCAAGTCCGTAGACGCCGTCTCCGGTCTTCCTGCGTTTTCAGCCGCCTGCCTGAATTTTTTCAGTAGGGCTTTGGGTAAAGCGAAAAAGTAAAGTTTGCACGGTTGCCATGGCGGCTCGTCCTCGTCCAGGGGCAAGTTCGAATCACTTGCGACGGCAAATGCCTTTTGCGTGACCCGGTTGGCCATGATGTGGTCCGGGTGGCCGTAAATACCGTTTTCATCGTAGGTGACGATCACATGGGGGCGCTCGCGGCGAATAATGCCGGCCAAACGATGGGCCGCTTCCGTGATGTCTGCCCGGGTAAACGCCTTGGGGTCGCTGTTGCCCTGAGTGCCAGCCATACCGGAATCCTTATAGCTCAGATTGTGGTAAGCGCAGATGTTCAATATGCGGATAGCCGCAGCCAGCTCCTTCTCCCGGATTTCCGCAATCCCCATGCCAGGCCGCGGTGGTCTGTACAAGGGGTCCTCGGCTTTGCCCAACTCGCCTTTGGTGCAAGTGACCAGTACTGTGCGAATTCCCTCGGCACTGTACTTGGCCAGGATGCCGCCGGTGCTGATGGCTTCATCATCAGGGTGGGCATGGACGGTCAT
>JBNKUI010000064.1:0-6247 GCA_050298535.1 Saprospiraceae bacterium | reverse complement strand
CAACGCCTAACTATCGGTTTGTGTGCCCACAGTTGGCAAGTACAGCTAAAATAGCGGAAGTGCACCACAAGCACAACGGTAACTACAAGGCACTGCGTTCCACAAGTAAAATCCAGAACCACTGAAGTATCTAAAAGCGATGAAGTATCAGAAGGTGCACTAGAGCGGGCGAGTCCCGATGAGGCTGGCAAAGTGGTATTTTGGCACATAACCGATAGTGTCTGTTGTGGTCCGTTTTACTCGGTCTTTGGCGTTAGTTTTTGTACTCTCCAGTTTTGTACTTCCGCTACATATAGGTTGCCCTTTGAATCTACATCAATCATATGTGGCGTATCAAATTGACCAACTCCTTTTCCTATCTCACCAAACATTCCAAGAAGTTGACCGTCCATAGATAGTTGATGTATCTTGCCAGTTGTTCCATCAGTCATGAAAAAGCTACCATTGTAGTTCACGAGACCATACGGGTAGCCAACGTTCTCCCAAATATTCGTTAACTCGCCTGCTGTGTTAAAGATTTGAATTCTTTGGTTCTGACGATCACCCACAAATACTTGATCGTCCACTATTTGAATTGTATGTGGTACGTCAAATTGTCCTTCTGATTCTCCCTTAGTTCCCCAAGATTTAATGAATTCACCGCTTTTATCAAACTTCATGACGCGTGAATTGCCATATCCATCAGTTATGTAAATGTTGTCAGAGTTATCAAATGCTATGTCAGTTGGCATATTAAAAAGATGGGCATACAGGTTAAAAAGGGTGAATTCTGTTCCAGCATAGTTCCATTTGCCAAAAACCATTTTTAAGTTCAAACTCGAATCAAATTTTAAAATAACATGTGAACCCATGTCAACTGTCCATAAGTTGTCATACTTATCAATTCGGATTGCGTGAGGAGTTACGAAAAGATCCTCGGCAATGGATCTTATAAAATTACCTTCATTGTCAAATTCTAGTAATGGATGAACACCTCGATGAAAAACGAAAATATGATCAGCCGAATTAACCGCAATTCCAGCCACCTCTCGCAAATACCAACCTTCCGGCAATTTTAGAAAGTTGACATCTGGAATAAAACTTAACTCCTGTCCGTTCACCAGAAAAGTAAGGGGCAGCAATATGATTATTATGAGTTTCTTCATTCTGGTAGTAGATTATGGACTACAACGGGTCGGGTGCATGCACCGGCCCGCCGAGCTCTATTCTTTGGTTTTAGAATCGTTTCCTGGTTTCGTACTTCTTTCCATAGTTCCTTCAGTCTTTTAGGTCGAGGGCGGGGTGGTGTCATCGCACCCTGTTATCGGCTGGTCACTTTCAATTCTCTATTACTGTTCCAATGTACCACCTCCCTAATTTAGTAATTCCAAAGTATTGGTTCGCTTGAATTAATTTTGAATCGAATACGTGATCATATAAGAGACCTTTTGAAATTAGATCCTGAACTTCAAGAAGATAAATCTGCCAATCCAGATTAAAATACTTATGATCGTTTGGATTTGCTTCATCTGTCAGTGCACCCGTGTTTCTCTTAATAAGTTCCTCGATGTTTTGGGTCTTTTCTTCTAGCTTTATCAATCTCTTCTTGTAGTAATTGAGCTTTACCTCTTCTTTTTCACTTGATTCAGACATGAAGCCAATTTCTTTAGCTAGTAGTATCTTTTCTCCAATTATATCAGATTTTTCGTGTTGCATTTCAGAGATTTGACTTCGGTATCTTAAAAGAAGATCACTTGTATGGTAAAACGCAGATAGAATCCTAAATTGAATTTCAGATATTTGATTTGTAATACTAATAGCCCTTTGAGCATCCTGCACCTTGGTTGTATTCGGTACGATTTGATCATAAAGTATTTTCTTGAAGGCTTCTATTTTATGTCGTGCTGAAGTTCTGGATACCGAAAGCAGAACTTCTTCGAAGACGTCGCCAATATTTCCCTGATCAACATCACTAAAATCTATTTGGATTTGGGATCTACTTTGTAGATATTCTGAAAGTTCTCTAACAAACTCATTGATGCGATCCTGTTTTATTCGCGATCTTGCTTCAAAAAGTATTTCATTGATAAATGTTCCAAAGATGGGAATTGCTCCAAATAGTCCTTTTAGAGTCGACTTTCCATATTCTAGCGATTTATTTTTACTCATTTGGGGTCCAATTTGGATTTCAACAAAACTTAGTTAGGTGTACTGTACCCACTTGCCGATAACGGATCGGCTGCACCCGTCGTGCCGACGAAAGGAGGCATGATCGTGGTCGCAGCTTGTTACTAAGCGCTACTTTTGACATTTATTCTTCAATTATCTCTTTCATTGTCCTGTTTGAATCTACCCCTTCTTTCACAATAAATTTAGGTAAATCAGCTCCACTGTAACCTTGGAGTTTTAAGACCGAAATCGCCTGATCAAAACTTTTCTTCAAGGTTAATCCATGACATAGTGCTCCATAAAAAGTGCTAGAAAATATGATCGCTGCCTCATCTGAAACCGCAGTTCTATTTGCAATCACAAAGTCTACTATCTCAGAAATCGGTTTTGCCTGTCTTGAGCTATAGCAAGCATTTAGAATCATAATCTTAACAGGTTTACCAGTTGATTCGATTAAGTCTCTCAAATACTTAGCTTTTATTGTTGTAGGTGAATCATCTTTATTCAAAAATACTAATTCACCTGTATAAGTGCCATGAGAACTAATTTGAATGATGTTTGGTGAATAAGTATTTAGGGCATGCACTAAGTCTTTCACTCTAACGGCCAATATTGGAATAGCATCTATCAATTCCCTGTCTTCGGCCATTCTAATATTTTCAGTTATTTCTCTGATCTCCTTATCTACATCAATAAAAGAAGTTCCAACAGGATTTGCCGTAAGAAATAGTGCTTGTATTCTTTGTGTTGGTTTTTCCAGTTCTTCTTCTGGTTCCTCAAGTGGTACCACAAATTGTCTTCCATTGCATAGTGGACAAATAATCCAATAATAATTTTGTCTTAGAACTCTTCCATAGCGATTCTTAATACGATTCACCCATCTTTCTTGACCCTGTCCATCACACCTAGGACACTTCTGAGTTTCAGAAGGATCTAATTTGATTTCTGTTCTTCCCTTGCAAACTGGACAATTTTTACCCTTATAAGTTCCTTTATTACAAACTTTACAGTTTATTATCATCTACTGATTTATTAATGCTTAGTAACGTCCAAGTGTAGCCGTAGGAGCGGTTTCTCCACTGGTATTAGCATTCCTTCCAATTTTTCATATTCGAATCTTATTCATGTCTGCTCAAAACCGCTCTTGCGTGCTACACCTTGTTGTGTAGCGTAACCTAGTTCCGCCAATATTGGTCCTCGTTATCGTCAGGTGAAACGATTTTAACCATTAAGTCCTCAGTCATACCTAGTTCGCCGTGTACTGATGTAATTCGATCAAGTAGTTCAATCAATTTATGAGGATTCTTAGAAGTACATTTAACTCTTAAGAAAAGATAGGAGGGACCTGTACTATATCCTTCTTCTTTTCCTTCGTTCAAATAGTCCTTTGTTAATTGTCTTTCCAATTCATTGAGATTATAAATTGTCTTATTCTTCAATATTTCCTCATCAATAATGAAGAAGACATTATTGACTCTCGAACAACCCAATTCTCCACAATCATTGTAGACAGAGAGTTGTTTGTTACCCAGCTCACCCTTAAACCTAAGCACTGCAAGTTTACCATCACATCGAATTCTATATATTTCGTTATAGAGTTTCATCATATCAAGATTTACAATTGAATCCAAATCAATAAATCCACTCTCCATATCGTCATAGAAAATTCCATATTTCAATGGTTCACTATTCCTCTGACAATTTTGGAACAGACAAGTAAGGACAAGCAATAATATCTTCGATGTAAATGTCATTTTCTTATGCTACACAACGGATCAACTGTACCCAGCGTCGGCGTTAGCCTATGATGTGGTGACAGCTTGTTATATGGCGTTTTGTTCAAATTAGTATTCGAATGAGATAAAGATTCTGATCCTCCTTTTGTGTATAGATATCAATTTTACTCATAACCCTTATATGATGGCCCCTTCTTAGCCACTTAGCATCACTATGTATAAATATTGATTTTTGCATTCTCAAATTTAAATTATTAAATGAAACTGACTTTGATTAAGGCAAAGTACATCTACAATTAACTATTACAGAAAAATTATGCTTAAAAGAATAATTACAAATATTATACATAATAATGCTTTGATACGATGAATGAAAAAAATACTTTCAAAGAAAGACAATCTTGTTTTCTTTGCACCTAACTGTGAAAGAGCTATGGTACTTTGATGTCTAACTGTCTTGTCAGGGTCCAATAGGGTTTCAATCAACATCGGGATAGCTTGTTCAGTACCCGTTCTACCCAAAGCTGTTACGGCTGTTGATCTGACATCTGCGTTAGCATCCTTTAGGGCCCTAATTAGTTCAGGAACAGCTTGTTTATCGCCTTCTTCAACTATTGCATGCTTAGCAGCCCGGCTAATCCAAAAATCAGAAGATTTTATTGCCTTGATTAAGATGTCGACAGTTTGTTTGTTCATAAAGCTTTCTAAATCCGAGTCAGAAAAATAACTACTGCGATGAAAACCATAAATTTCATCAAGGTCAACCTCAAATAAAGCAGGGATAAATCTACCTTTTTTAATCAAACGATTGTAAACCTTTCTTCTTATTTCAACATCTATTTTAGATTCTTTTAAAAGTCTAGTTAAAACAGGAATAGACCGATTATCATCTAAGTGAATTAAAACATCAAGTGCTATATCTTTAACATCAAAGTCATCATCCTTTAGAGCCTTTTCAAATGTAGAGGTTCCCTCTTTATTACATGTATTAATTAAGGCATTAAAAATCTCTTCCTTGATCCCAAACGTATATTTATTTTCGTAGCTTTCAATATATGGCTTCCGTACCGACCAATATTTTGATCTATACTCCTTCATTGAGGAAGAGTAATTATGTAATAAGGGTGGGACAGATCTTATGTCACCTATTGTGCCCAGGGATCTTATAGCTGCAAGTCTTGCATTCCAATCAGAATCTTTTAGAATCTCAATTAATGCTGTTGTACCTCCTTTGTCGCCAATTAGGCCCAAGGATCTTATAGCTGCAAGTCTTGCATCCGAATCAGAATCTTTTAGAACCTCAATTAATGCTGGTGTGCTTCTTCTGGTTTTGTCTCCTATTGAGCCCAAAGATATTATTGCTGCAAGTCTAACATTCAGATCAGGATTTTTTAGAACCTCAATTAGTGAAAGAGCACTCTCTTCTACATCTGAAAATTCTAATATTTGAGCAGCTATAAAACTATTATTCAAATCATAATTAGAACTTTTTGACAGTGATGAAATTAGAATTGATCCTAAACAAGTTGTATCCAACAATAAAATATCAGCTAAACTCCTAGCGCATGCATTGTAAATATTTGATTCTTCTCGATATTTAATGATAGTTTTTAATAACGCAGATTGTATTTCATCCAATTTATCCTCCTTGATTTTAAATTTCAATGAATAATATTCACTAGTGTGGTAACTTCCACTTCTGTACGAATGATAGGCCTGATCACTATCTCCAAACCAAGTGGGATCAGGTTCTGATCCATCACTTACCCATCTTTCATCGATGTGATGAGTCCATTCCGCGATTTCATTAAGGATTTCATCCTCAAATTGGAATTTTGAACCAAACGGTTCGTTTGGCCATTTAGACCATTTTCTCGAACTATCCATTTTCATGTCTATTTATTTAATTCAGACCGACGCTTCATCGTAGAATTGAGATTCGATATTTTAGAAATAAGTGAAATTAACAAACCTGAGGTAATTCACTAGCATAGGAAATTAATTTGTCGGAGAGGAATTGATATTTTTTCATTTTAATTCAGTTGGTCAAATCTTTGAATGCCATATAACGCCCAGGCTATCAATCGTAATCGCCCTAGACTTCGAGGTTTTACACACTAATCTAAACTTAACAATTTTTCTCCAGAATGATATCACTTGGTCGAGCTGGCGATATGATTTGATAGCTCTTGTTATGAAGAGACACTCCTATGCCCCGTACACAGCTGACCCGGACCAACCAATCGAAGAGGAGGACTACTCTTCACTCCAAAGGGCGACGGGATCGGCCGGCATCAATTAATGTCCCGACCTGGACAAGCGTGAAATACGGAGGACGATGGGTTCGGCCGCCGATACAAACC